>NZ_JBICVP010000005.1:0-613016 GCF_043199075.1 Streptomyces sp. NPDC048639 | reverse complement strand
GGGGGGGCCCCCGGCCGGGGGGGGGGGGGGGGGGGGGGGGGGGGGGGGGGGGGGGGCCGCGGGGGGGGGGGGGCGGGGGCCGCCCCCCCCCCCCCCCCCCCCCCCCCCCCCCCCCCCCGCCGGCCCCCCCCCCCCCCCCCCCCCCCCCCCCCCCCCCCCCCCTTCGCCGGCTTCGGCGGGCTGGTCCACGCCGCGCCCCGGGGCACGCTTCCGGACGCCGCGTGGGACGAACTGGCCCGCAGGCTCGACGGAACCCTGATCCGGCCCGAGGACGGCGGCTACCCCGAGTGGGGCCACCCGCAGAACCTCCGCTACGACGCCAGGCGTCCCGCGGGAGTCGTCGTCTGCCACACCGCCCGCGATGTGCGGACCGCGATCCTCTGGGCGCGCCGGACCGGCATCCATCTCGTCGCCCGCTCCGGCGGACACAGCTACGGCGGATACTCGGCCACCCGCGGACTGCTGCTGGATCTCGGCCAGTTGAACGAGGTGCGGCCGGACCGCGAGGCGGGCACGGTCACCGTGGAGGCGGGCGCGCGCAACAGCGGCATCTACACCGCCCTCCAGCAGCACGACCGGGCCCTCTCCGCGGGGCGCTGCCCGACCGTCGGCATCAGCGGGCTGACCCTGGGCGGCGGATTCGGCTTCAGCTCCCGCGCGTTGGGCCTGACCGCCGACGCCCTGGAGCGCACCACGGTGGTGACGGCCGCGGGCAACTCCCTGGTGTGCGACGAGAAGCAGCACCCCGATCTGTTCTGGGCCTCCCGGGGCGGCGGTGGAGGCAACTTCGGCGTCAGCACCGAGTTCACCTTCCGCACCACGCCCGTGGACCGGGTGGCGGTCTACCAGCTCGACTGGGAGTGGCAGGACGCGCCCGCGGCCTTCGCGGCCGTCCAGGCCCTGGTGCTGCGGGCGCCGAACGCGTTCTCCTGCCGTATGGGCGGCGGCAGCGCGGGCAGGACGCCTGCGCGGATCGCGGCGCAGCGGAGCGTGTCGGCACTGGGGCAGTTCTTCGGGACGGCGGACGATCTGCGGGACCTGCTCGCGCCGGTCCTGAGCGCCGCCCGGCCGCAGCGGGTGCTCATCGAGGACCGGACGTTCTGGCAGGCCAAGGACTTCCTCTCGCACAGCGTTCCGAGCGACCGGTACGCCGTGAGCTCCGCCTACCTGGACCACCCGCTGCCCGAGCGCGGTGTCGCGACGTTCATGGACGCCGTCGACGCGTGGCCCGGCAGCTCCAACCCGGACGGCGCGGGCATCGCCCTGTTCGCCTGGGGCGGAGCCATCGCCGATGTCGGGCCGCGGGAGACCGCGTTCGTCCACCGCACCGCGCGCTTCCTGCTCGCCGCCGAGACGACGTGGGCACGGCAGGACGACGCCGCGCTCGTCGCGGCGAACCTCCGCTGGCTTCAGGAGCTGAGCCGCGCTCTGGCCGTATACGGCAACGGGCAGGCCTACCAGAACTTCATCGACCCCGCCCTGCGCGACTGGCGGCGTGCGTACTACGGCGCCAACTACCCGCGTCTGGCGGAGGTGAAGCGCCGCTACGACCCGGAGAATTTCTTCCACTTCGCCCAGAGCATCACCGGCTGACGGCGGATGCCGGCGCACTCGGCAGGGATCCGGTGCCGGATGCGGATGCACATCAACGCTGCCACCCCCGGACTCTCGGCCATCTGACGGATATAGATCCGGCCGCGACCTCGCATCATGCCGGGCAGCGCGTCGCGCGCGGCACCGGAGGGCCTGCGAAGGACGACGCCGCGGGGAATCGGGCCGCGGACGGGCGAGGACGCGACGGATCGATTTCTGCTTTCCCGGTGACTTCCATGATCGCGGTAGAACGTGATTCAGCTCTTCGCGGCGGGTTTGCTCGCAGGAATTCGCTCCGTGCGTCGTGATCCTTTCGGTGCCTGCGAAGAACACCCGGAGTGAAGCGCTGGGGAATAGCGTATTCACGCGGTTGTCATCATCGGTCGCCAAGGTGAAACGTTCGGGCAATCATTTGTCCGCGACGGGCACCGGTCGTACGGGACCCCGTCGATATCTGTGCGAGTACACGGGACCGCCCAGGTGGCGCGTGAGTCTTACCTACTCCTTCTCGTGTGCGAACAGCTACTCATGGGTTGACTGTTCGCACCGCTCTCGCTAGCTTCAGCAGGCGCTGTAATTCGAACGCCCTTCCGCTGATCAGAACTCTGTGATCCCGGTGCCCGAATTTCTGCTCCTGCGCCACCCAACCCCCCAATGCGTCATCAAAGCCACCCCCCCCGGAGAACACATGACGTCCGCTGCTGCGCGCGTAGACGACATCGTCATAGGCATCAGTCCCTTCAGAGAACCGGATCCACGACTTGCTTCGGCGGTCAGCAGGGCCGGGGGACTGGGGGTCCTCGATCTCGGTACGGGGGGACGCAGGGCGCGGGAGGCGCTGGCCGACATCGATCGCTGGGCGGCGGGCGCCCGCTACGGCGTCCGGGTGGCGGCCGGCTGCGAACTCACCCCGGCCGACCTGGTCGTACCCGAGGGGGCCGGCCCGGACACGGTGGTCCTCGGTGCGGATGCGCCCTGGTCGGTCGACCAAGTCGCCGCGGACCACCGGGTGTTGGCCGAGGTGATCGACCTCCGCCAGGCTCTGGCCGCCGTCCACGCAGGCGCCCACGGCCTGATCGCCCGCGGCAGCGAGAGCGGCGGGCGCGTCGGTGAACTCAGCACCTTCGTGCTGCTCCAGCAACTGCTCGCCGAGCCCGCCGTGTCGGTTCCCGTCTGGGCCTGCGGCGGCATCGGACCGTACACGGCCGCAGGCGCCGTGGCCGGCGGGGCCGCCGGTGTCGTCCTCGACACCCAGCTCGCCCTGCTCGCCGAATCCGGCCTGCCGGAGGAAGCGGCGGCCGCGATCCGCTCCATGGACGGCTCGGAGACCGTGGTCATCGGTGGCCACCGGGTGCTGCACCGCCGCGGCCAGGAGTCCGCGGACGCGAGCACCGACCCCGCCGCCGTCGCCGCCCGCCTCGGCGTCGATGATCTGCGCACCCGGCTTCTCCCGGTAGGCCAGGACGGGTTCCTCGCCGCCAGGTTCGCGGCCCGGTACCGGGACGTCCGCGGAGCCGTACGCGCCGTGGCCGATGCCGTACGGGACGCCGTACGGGACGAGGGGGCCGGGGAGGCCCTGCGCCCCGGATCGGCGATGAGCCGGACGCTCGGCACCCCGCTGCCCGTCGCGCAGGGGCCGATGACCCGTGTCAGCGACCGTGCCGACTTCGCCTGTGCCGTCGCCGAAGAGGGCGGACTGCCCTTCGTCGCACTGGCGCTGGCCGACCGCATCCGGGCCCGCCAGATGCTGGAGGAGGCCCGTACGGCGCTGGAGGGGCGGCCGTGGGGCGTCGGCGTCCTCGGATTCGCGCCGGAGGAGGTCAGAAGCGCGCAGCTCGAAGCCGTGATGGAACTGCGGCCCACCCACGCGATCATCGCCGGCGGACGGCCGTCACAGGCCGAGGCGCTGGAGCGGGAGGGGATCACCACCTTCCTGCATGTGCCCTCGCCGGGGCTGCTGCGCCAGTTCCTGGAGGCGGGTGCCCGCCGCTTCGTCCTCGAAGGGTCCGAGTGCGGCGGCCACGTCGGCCCCCGGAGCAGCTTTGCGCTCTGGGAGGCCCAACTGGCCGTGATCGAGGACTTCCTGGACGAGACCGGCGACGCGGCCGGCGACCGTGTCGAGGTCCTCTTCGCCGGTGGCATCCATGACGAACGGTCCTCCGCCATGGTCGCCGCGCTCGCCGCACCGCTCACCCGGCGGGGCGGATCGGTCGGCGTCCTGATGGGCACCGCGTACCTCTTCACCGAGGAGGCGGTCGGGCGCGGGGCCGTGCAGCCGCTGTTCCAGCGGCAGGTCGTCGCCTCGCGGCGGACCGTCCTGCTGGAGACCGCCCCGGGCCACGCCACGCGAGCCGTGGCCAGCCCGTTCGCGGAGAACTTCGCCGGTCTCAAGCGGTCGCTGGAGCGCCAGGGCGTCCCCAACCGGGAGATGTGGGAGGAGCTGGAGCGCCTCAACGTCGGCCGGCTGCGGATCGCCAGCAAGGGGATCGAACGCGGCGAGGGCGGCGCGTTGCTGCCGGTCGGAGAGGAACGCCAGCTCACCGACGGCATGTTCATGGCCGGAGAGGTCGCGGTGCTCCGCTCCGCGACGACCACCGTCGCCGCCCTGCACCGCTCGGTCTCCTCGGACGCCGCGGACTTCCTCGCCGGACGCCGCGCCGAACTGCGGCGCCACCTCGGGGAGAGCGAGGCGGAACGATCCGCCGAACCGGAGGCGCCGGAACCGCTGGACATCGCCGTCGTCGGCATGGCCTGCATGTTCCCGCAGTCCCCCGACCTCGCGTCCTTCTGGGCCAATGTGCTCGCCGGCACCGACGCCGTGACCGAGGTACCCGCCGAACGCTGGGACCCGGCGATCCACTACGACGAGCCGGACACCGCCGCCGCCGGGGACAACGGCGCATCCGGGCGCGCGACGACCTCCAAGTGGGGCGGCTTCCTGCCCCCGATCCCGTTCGACCCCCTGCGCTACGGCATTCCGCCCGCCTCGCTCGGCAGCATCGAACCCGTCCAGCTCCTCGCCCTCGAAGCGGCCCGCCGGGCCCTGGAGGACGCCGGCTACGGCGACGGCGACGGGCGCGCCTTCGACCGGTCCCGCACCTCGGTCGTCTTCGGCGCCGAGGCCGGCAGCGACCTGGCCAACGCCCAGACCATGCGCGCGATCCTGCCCTCCTACCTCGGCACGGTCCCGGACGAGCTGACCGGCCAACTGCCGCGGCTCACCGAGGACTCCTTCCCCGGCATGCTCGCCAACGTCATCTCCGGCCGGATCGCCAACCGGCTCGACCTCGGCGGCGCCAACTACACCGTCGACGCGGCGTGCGCGTCCTCGCTCGCCGCCGTCGACGTGGCGTGCAAGGAACTCATCACGGGCACCAGCGACGTCGTCCTGTGCGGCGGAGCCGACCTGCACAACGGCATCAACGACTACGTGCTGTTCTCCTCGGTGCACGCGCTCTCCCCGACCGGCCGCTCCCGCGCCTTCGACAGCTCCGCCGACGGCATCGCGCTCGGCGAGGGCGTCGCCTGCCTCGTCCTCAAGCGCCTGACCGACGCCGAACGGGACGGGGACCGCGTCTACGGCGTGATCAAGGGCCTGGGCAGCTCCAGTGACGGCCGGTCCCTCGGGCTGACCGCACCCCGCCCCGAGGGGCAGCGGGCCGCGCTCGAACGCGCCTACCGCAACGCCGGTGTCTCGCCCGCCGGTGTCGGCCTGGTCGAGGCGCACGGCACCGGTACGGTCGTCGGCGACCGCACCGAACTGACCGTGCTCAGCGAGCTGTTCACCCGCGCCGGGGCCGAGCAGGGCAGCTGTGCCCTCGGCTCCGTGAAGTCGCAGATCGGGCACACCAAGTGCGCCGCCGGCCTGGCCGGAATCATCAAGAGCGTGCTGGCGCTGCACACCGGCGTCAAACCCCCGACCCTGCACATCGAGCAGCCCAACGACGCCTGGAAGGCGACCAGCAGCCCCTTCGTCTTCCACGCCGAGGCCCGCCCCTGGGCGGCACCCGCCGAGCAACGGCTCGCCGGTGTCAGCGCGTTCGGCTTCGGCGGCACCAACTTCCATGTGGTGCTGGCGGCCCACGACAGCGGCGCGCCGCCCGCCACCGCGCTCGACGCCTGGCCCGCCGAACTGTTCACCTTCCGCGGCACCGACCGGGCCGCAGCGCTGCGCCGTGTCGAGGACACTCTGCGGCTGGCGGAGACGAACGACGCGGCGGGGCGCCCCTGGCGGCTGCGCGACCTCGCGCTGGCCTGCGCCCGGCGGGCCGACGCCGGCCACGATCCCGTACGGGTGGCCGTCGTCGCCGAGGACCTGGACGGCCTCGCGGGGCAACTGCGCCGGGTGCTCGCGGGCGAGCACGACGCCGCGTCCGGCATCCATGTGCACGACGGGGAGCCGTCCCCGGAGCAGGGACAGGTGGCGTTCCTCTTCCCCGGCCAGGGAAGCCAGCGGCCCGGCATGTTCGCGGACCTCTTCGTCGCCTTCCCCGAACTGCACCGCTACCTCGAACTCGGCCGGTCCTACGCCGATGTGCTCCACCCGCCCACCGCCTTCGACGCGGCGGGCAGGGCCGAACAGCGGGACCGGATCACCGACACCCGCGTCGCGCAGCCGGCGCTCGGCATCGCGGGCCTCACGGCGTACGCCCTGCTGACCGCGGCCGGTGTACGGCCCGGCATGGCGGCCGGGCACAGCTACGGCGAACTGGTCGCCCTCTGCGCGGCCGGCGCCCTCACCCCGCGGACCCTGCTGGAGCTGAGCGCGGAGCGGGCGAACGCGATCCTCGAGGCCAACGGTGACGAGCGCGGCGCCATGGCCGCCGTGACCACCGGACCCGATGACGTGAGGGAGGTGCTGCGCCGCTCCGGACTCGCGGAGAAGGCCGTCGTCGCCAACCACAACGCGCCGCGCCAGACCGTGCTCTCCGGACACGCGGACGCGGTGGACGAGGCCGTGCGGCTCCTGAAGGACGCCGGGTACGGGGCCAAGCGCATCCCCGTCGCCTGCGCCTTCCACAGCCCGCTGCTCGCCGGTGCGGGGGAGCGGTTCGCCGACAGCTTGGCCGGACGGCCGGTACGGGCGCCCGAGTTCCCCGTCTGGGCCAACCGCACCGCGGATGTCCACGGCTCGCAGCCCGAGGACGTACGCGCCGAACTCGCCGCCCAGATCGAGGCACCGGTCCGCTTCGTGGACCAGATCGAGGCCATGTACGAGGCGGGGGCGAGGGTCTTCGTCGAGGCCGGGCCCGGCACCGTGCTGACGAAGCTGGTCGACTCGATCCTCGGCGACCGCCCGCACCGCACGGTCGCCTTCGAAGGGAGCCGGCGCGGCGCCGGCGGTGTGCGCTCCTTCCTGGACGCGCTCGCCCAACTGGCCGTCGCCGGGCTTCCGGTCCGCACCGGATGGATGTTCCGCGGCCGGGACGCCGTGGAGGCCGGCCGCACCGCACCACCGAAACGGCCGGGATGGACGGTGGACGGCCACCTCGTCCGCACCGCGGCCGGCGAACTCCTGCCCGGTGCCCTTGCACCGGCCCGACCCATCGGGGACGTGACGATGACCGGAAACGGCCAGGCCGGGGGCACCCCTGCCGACAGAGATGCCCTGATCGCCGAATTCCTGCGGAGCAGCAGGGAGATGGTCGCCGCACAGCGCGATGTGCTGCTGGCGCACCTCGGTGTCGCGCCGGGCGTGCAGTTCGCCTCCCCGGCGTCACCCGCCCTGCCCGCCGCCACCTTCGTCTCCGGTGAGCCCGTCGCGGCCGCTCCGGTGGTCCCGGGCGCGGCCGAACCGGTCGGCCTGCTGCCCGACGCACCCGCGGCCGCGGAGCCCGCACCTGTTCCGGCGGCCGAACCCGACGCCGTCACCGCGGACGATGTGCTGCGCGTGGTCTCGGAGATCATCAGTGAGCGCACCGGCTACCCCCTCGACATGATCGAGCCCGAACTCGATCTGGAGGCCGACCTCAGCATCGACTCCATCAAGCGGGCCGAGATCGCGGGCGAACTGGCCAAGCGGCTGGGCGTCGGCGGCGGCGGGGGCGCGGCAGTCCTCGGGGACGACGAGCTGGAGGACCTCGCCAAGGCACGTACCACCGCGGCCGTCACCGCGTGGCTGACCGAGCGCCTCGCCGCGCCGGACGCACCTGCCGATGCGGAGCCGATCTCTCAACAGCCCGCCCCGGCAGGGGAGTCGGCGCAGTCCGCGGAGGAGGAGCCGGCACCGCGCCCGGACCGGCAGCCGGAGGCGACCGAACCGCCGGACACCGCCGTACGGGGTGTGGCGCCCAAGCGGCTCCGCCTCGGCCCGGTACCCCTCGCCGACCCGGACATCGCCGCCGACCCCACCGCGCTGATCGGCACCCGCTTCGCGCTGCTCGGCGACGGCGGAGGCGCCGCCGAGGCGGTCGCCGCCCGCCTCGCGGAACACGGCGCCGACGCCGTGACCCTGGACGCCGGGCACCTCCTCACCGAGGACGACGGCCGTATCGACGGTGTCGTCCTGCTCGACCCGCTGGCCGGACCCGGAACTCCCGTGCTCCCGGAGGCCTTTCCGGTCCTGAAGGCCGCACTGCGGCGCTACCCGCGCTGGCTGCTGGCCGCCCGCCGCACCGAGGGGCGCGGCATACGCGGCGCCGGTCTGGCCGGGCTGTTCCGTACGGTCGCCCGGGAGTACCCGCTGACCATGGCGCGCCTGGTGGACATCGCCCCGGTCGGGGACGAGGGCGCGGCGGACGACGGTCGCGAGGGGGGAGCCCGTGAGGGCGGTCCCGCCGCGGTCGCCGACGCCCTCATCGGTGAACTGCTCGCCGCCGGGGACGCCCCGGTCGTCCTGCGGACGGCCGCGGGCCGGTCGGGACTCGAACTGGTGGAGACGCCGCTGGGCTCCCTCGCCGTGTCCGGTGCCGGCCCCGCCGGGGACGGAGCCGCCGAAGCCGCCGCCATCGGCCTGGACCGCGAATCCGTGGTCGTCCTCGTCGGCGGGGCGCGCGGCATCACCGCGCGGTTCGCGTCCACACTCGCGTCCGCTTCCCGCTGCCGGATCGAACTGCTCGGCCGGACGCCGGAGCCCGGGGGTCCCGAGGATCCCGCCATCGCCGGGGCCCGCGACCTCGCCGCTCTGCGCGCGGCACTCGCCGCCCGCGGCGGCAGCACTCCGGCCGAGATCCAGCGGGAGGCCGCGCGGATCCTGGCGCAACGCGAAGTGGCCGAGACTGTCGAGGAGTTGAGGCGGCTCGGCAGCGATGTGCGCTACCGCGCCGTCGACTTCCGGGAGACCGACGCCGTACTCCAGACCGTGAAGGAGATCCACGCCCACCACGGACGGCTCGACGGCGTCGTCTACGCGGCCGGGGTCATCGAGGACCGGCTCATCGAGGAGAAGACCCCCGAGTCCTTCCAGCGGGTCTTCGCCACGAAGGTGGACGGCGCGAGCGCCCTGCTGGACGCGCTCGGCGAACTGCCCGCCGGGCCCTCCTTCGTCGTCCTCTTCGGCTCCATCTCCGCCGTCCTCGGCAACCGCGGCCAGGCCGACTACGCCGCGGCCAACGACGCGCTGGAGTCCCTCGGCGCGCGCTGGGCGAGCCGTACGGGCCGCCGGGCCCTGACCGTGCACTGGGGACCCTGGGCCCCCTCCGCCACCCACGGCGGCATGGTCAGCCCCGAACTCGGGCGTGAGTACGCGCGGCGCGGCATCGACCTCATCGACCCCGAGGAAGGCACCCTCGCGCTGCTCCGCGAACTCGCCTGGGGCGACGAGCCGTCCGGATCCGTCGTCTACACCGCGTCGGGCTGGTGACCGTGGCACACGACGACTCCGCGCCGGACGGGCCAACGGGTCCGATGGCCCCGGTCGCCATCGTGGGGATGTCCGTCCTGCTGCCGGGCGCGCCGGATCTCGACACCTACTGGCGCAATCTGCACCACTGCACGGACGCGATCACCGATGTCCCCGCCGGACGATGGGACAGCGAGTACTACCACCCGGAGAGCGCGGGGGGAGGGGCCGGATCGCCCGACCGCGTGTACTGCCGGCGCGGCGGATTCGTCGACGAGTTCGCCGAGGCGGAGGTCACCCGGTTCGGCATCATGCCGGCCTCGGTGTCGGGCGCCGAGCCGGACCAGTTGCTCGCGCTGAAGGTGGCCGCCGCGGCCATCGAGGACGCGGGCGGCGAGGACCGGCTGCCCGACCGGCAGCGGGTGGGCGTGGTGCTCGGGCGCGGCGGCTACCTCACGCCCGGGCTCGTACGGCTCGACCAGCGCGTACGGACCGCACGCCAACTGGTCCGCACACTGGGCGAGTTGATGCCGGACATGGGGGAGGAGCAACTGGCGCGGGTCCATGCGGCCTTCGTCGACCGGCTCGGCCCCCACCACCCCGAGGCGGCCATCGGCCTGGTGCCCAACCTGGCCGCCTCGCGGGTGGCCAACCGGCTCGATCTGCGCGGCCCCGCGTACACGGTGGACGCCGCCTGCGCCTCCTCGCTGGTCGCCGTCGACCACGCGGTTTCGGAGCTGTCCTCCGGCCGGTGCGACGTGATGCTCACGGGCGGTGTGCACCACTGCCACGACATCACGCTGTGGAGCGTCTTCTCCCAACTCGGCGCGCTCTCCCCGAGCCAGCGGATCCGCCCCTTCCACAGGAACGCCGACGGCATCCTGATCGGCGAGGGCACCGGCGTCGTGGTGCTCAAGCGGCTGGCCGACGCACAGCGCGACGGCGACCGCGTCTACGCCGTGATCCGCGGGACCGGTGTCGCCAGTGACGGCCGCACCGCCGGCCTGGCCAACCCGGACCCCGCGGGCCAGACCCGGGCCGTACGGGAGGCGTGGCGCAGGGCCGGGCTCGACCCGCGGGAACCCGGCGCGCTCGGCCTGCTGGAGGCGCACGGCACCGCGACTCCCGCGGGCGACGGGGCCGAACTCGCCACCCTGGCCGAGGTGTTCGGGCCGGGCGGAGGCGTCGATGTCCTGGACGCCGACGGCGCCGGCGGGCGGGCGGTGATCGGCTCGGTGAAGTCGATGATCGGCCACACCATGCCGGCCGCCGGAGTCGCCTCCCTGGTCAAGGCCGCCCTCGCCGTGCACCACGGCACGCTGCTGCCCACCCTGCACTGCGACGACCCGCACCCGGAGCTGGCGCGGACCCGCTTCCGTACGCTCGACGCCGCCTCGCCGTGGGAGACCGCGCCGGGGCAGCCCGTACGCCGGGCGGGCGTCAACGCCTTCGGCTTCGGCGGGATCAACGCCCATGTGGTGCTGGAGGAGGCGCCCGGTGCCCGAGCCCGGCCCGGGGCGGGAGCGCCCCCGCCGCGCGCGGTCGTGACCGAGCCGGAGCGGGTTCTGACCCTCGCGGCCGCATCGCCCGAGGAACTGGGCGCACTGCTGGCGGCGGACGACTCGACCGTGCTGGCCGCGGCTGCCTCCGCGCGGCCGGATGAGCCGGGCCGCAGCAGGCTCGGCATCGTCGCACCCACCGCCAAGCGGCTCGCACTGGCTCGGCGGGCGATCGCCAAGGGCCGCCCGTGGCGCGGCCGCAACGACATCTGGTTCACCACCGGCCCGCTGCTCGGCGAGGGCGGCGAGGGCGCCGACGGCCGGCGGCCGGGCAAGCTCGCCTTCGTCTTCCCGGGCCTGGAGGGCGAGTTCGAGCCCAGGACCGAGGGCATCGCCGAGCACTTCGGCCTCGACACCGCGGTACTGCGGTCCCATGCCGAGGCGGAGGTCGGCGACATCGGCCGGCACGGCACCGGCGTCTTCGGCGTCGGCCGTCTCCTCGACGGCGCGCTGCGGCGCATGGGAATCGTCCCCGACGCGGTCGCCGGGCACAGCGTCGGCGAGTGGACGGCGATGGCCGCGGGCGGCATCCACGCCGGGCACGCGGTCGATGCCTTTCTCGACGACTTCGACCCCGACGCGCTGCGCGTGCCGGGCCTGGCCTTCGCCGTCCTCGGCACCTCCGCCGAACGGGTCCTGGCCGCGCTGGAGCAGCGCGGGGACGGCCGGATCGTGCTCTCGCACGACAACGCCCCCCGCCAGTCGATGGTCTGCGGACCGCACGCCGACGTCGAGGAGTTCGTCCGGTCGCTGCGCGACGAGGGCGTGATCGCCCAGGTGCTGCCGTTCCAGTCCGGCTTCCACACCCCGATGCTCGCCCCCTACCTCGGGCCCCTGGAGGCGGGAGCGGCCGGATTCGAGATCCACCCTCCGATCGTCCCCGTCTGGTCGGGGACGACCGCCTCGCCCTATCCGGCGGACGAGGCCGGTGTCCGCGAGCTGTTCGTCCGGCACCTGCTGGAGCCCGTACGCTTCCGGCAGTTGACCGAGGCGATGTACGCGGCGGGCTTCCGCGCGTTCATCCAGGTCGGCACCGGCCAGCTCGCCTCGCTGATCGGCGACACCCTCCACGACCGGGAGCACCTCACGGTCGCGGCGAACACCCCGCACCGGGACGGACTGGCCCAACTGCGCCGCACCGCCACGGCGTTGTGGGTGGAGGGCCTGCCGGTGGACCCGGCGCTGCCCCGGGCGGGACGAGCCGCGGCGAAGGCCTCGCGCCCGCCCGTACGGCTCGACCTCGGAGGGGCCCTGGTCTCCCTGGACGCGGCGACGGTGGCGGAACTGCGCCGCGAGCTGGCGCCGAGCGGTACCTCCGCGACACCCCCGGACCGCGTCACGGCGACCCTCGACGCGGTGGCCGACCGGTCCCCGCTGGCCGCCGAACTGGGCGCCCTGCTGCGGGAGACGGCCGACACCGCGGCCCAGCTCCTCACCGCCGGAGCCCGCGCCGCGGCCCGTCCCGCGCAACAGCCCGCAGTGCGGGCTGTTGCGCCGCCGTCCGCTCCCCGGGTACTGCCGTCCCCGCCCGCGCCGGCGCCCCCGCCGGCCCGCCAGGGCTCCGCACTCCCCGGACCGCGGCCCGCCCCTCCCGGTCCCGGAGCAGGGACGCCGCCCGCCGAGGGCGGAACGCGGACCGTGCTGCACGTCTCCACCGATGCGATGCCGTACCTGCGGGACCACTGCTTCTACCCGCAGCGGCCCGACTGGCCCGACGAGGAGGACCGCTGGCCGGTGGTCCCCGCCACCACGATCGTCCAGCACCTCATGGACGCGGCCGAGAACGCCGCTCCCGGGCAGCGCGCGGTCGCCGTGTCCGGTGCCCGCTTCGAGCAGTGGGTGGCCGCCGTGCCGCCGACCGATGTCGTTCTCACCACCGCACCGTCCCCGGACGGTCCCGACCGGTTCGCCGTGGGCTTCGGCCGCAGCGCGCGCGCCACGGTCCACGTCGCCACCGGGTATCCGCCCGCTCCCGCGCCGTGGGTCACGGACGCGGCGGGTGAGCGCGTCCCCGACCACTCGGCGGCCCAGCTCTACGCCGAGCGCTGGATGTTCCACGGACCGGCGTTCCAGGGCGTCACCGACATCGCCGCGATCGGCGAGATGCATGTGCGGGGCACGATCACCAGCCCGCCCGCGCCCGGCGCGCTCCTCGACAATGTCGGCCAGCTTCTCGGCTACTGGATCATGGCCACCCGTACCGAGCGGACCGTGGTCTTCCCCGTCGGCGCCCGCATGATGCGCTTCTTCGGGCCGCATCCGGCGGCCGGGACGGAGCTGGAGTGTCTGGTGCGGATCGTCTCGCTGACCGACACCGCCCTGGAGGCCGACGTCCAGCTCGTCGCCGACGGCACGGTCTGGGCGGAGCTGAAGGGCTGGCAGGACCGCCGGTTCGACAACAACGTGGAGACCCGCCCCGTGGAGCGCTTCCCCGAGCGCAACACGCTCTCCCGCCCGCAGCCGGGCGGCTGGGTCCTCGTCCACGAGCCCTGGTCGGACCTCGCATCCCGCGACCTGATCATGCGCAACCACCTGGGCGGCGCCGAGCGCACCGGCTACGACAGCCACGCCCCGCGCGGCCGTCGCCAGTGGCTGCTGGGGCGGATCGCCGCCAAGGACGCGGTACGGCAATGGCTGTGGGACCACGGAGAAGGGCCCGTCTTCCCCGCCGAGATCCGCGTCCACAACGACGACAGCGGCCGGCCGTACGTCACCGGCGTCAACGGCCGGACCATCCCCGATCTCGACCTCTCCCTGGCCCACCGGGCCGAGAGCGGTGTGGCCCTGGTGACACGCCGGAACCCGGCGGCCGGCTCGCACGGCGGCACCGGGGTCGGCATCGACATCGAGGAGGTCGTCGACCGCGACGAGCACACGCTCGCGGTCGCCTTCGGCGCCGAGGAGCTGCGGCTCATCACCGAACTCTGCGCCACGACGGGGGAATCGCGGGCCCGGTGGGCCACCACCTTCTGGGCGGCGAAGGAAGCCGTCGCGAAGGCGGAGGGCACCGGACTGCGGGGACGGCCCCGCGACTTCGCCGTGACCGGGGCGAAGGCCATCGCGGGCGCCACGCAAGCCCCCGTACGCCTCACGGTCGAGGCACCCGCACCCGCCGGCCGGCAGCGCCGCTACCGGGTGCACAGCACCAGGGCGTCCAACCCCCCGGGACTGCCCGCCAGGGACTACGCCGTGGCCTGGACCCATGGCCCGACGGACGAACAGAAGGAGAACCACCGTGACCACCAGTGAGCAGGCCGCGGTCCACGTCGCCGACGAGCGGACCGTCTTCGCCGAAATCGCCGGCATGCTCCGCGCCATCCTCGACGATGTCGGCCTCGACGACCTCGAGATCACCAGGGAGAGCCGCTTCACCGAGGACCTGGACCTGGAGAGCATCGACCTCGTCACACTCGCGGCGAAGCTCGAGGAACGGTACGGGCGGCAGGTCAACTTCGCCGTGTTCGTGGCCAGCATGGAGCTCGACGAGCTCATCGACCTGACCATCGGACGCCTCGTGGACTACGTCGTCCAGCGCCTCGCCGCCGCGGAGGGATGCTGAGCATGGCGATGATCCACACAGTCGGCGACGGGGAGGGCGTCCGGCTGCACGTGCAGCGGATGACCCCGGAGGACCGGCCGCCGGTCGCCACGGCGATCCTGACGCACGGACTGCTCAACGACAGCCTGGCGAACTTCTACTTCACCATCGCTCCCCCCCTCGCCGCCGCGGGCGTCGACGTGGTGATGTTCGACCACCGGGGCCACGGCCGCAGCGAGCGTCCGTCCACCGGCTACCGGCTGGACAACTTCGCCGACGACATGGAACTCCTGCTCGACCGGCTGGAGATCACCGGCCCGGTCCACCTCGTGGGCAACTGCTTCGGCGGCACCGTGGCCTTCGAGTACGCGCTCCGCCACCCCGAGCGGACGGCGAGCGTCTTCCTGATCGAGTCGAAGCCGGCCACGATGTCCTGGTCGACGGAGATCGCCTGGCTCCTGGACCAGGCCGTCCCCGCGCTGAGCGACCACGAGGACGAGACGCTGGCCTGGGTGACCGAGAACCTGGGCCCGCAAAAGGCCCGGCTGGCCAGGATGGGGGCCCGGCTGGTCCGCACCACCAGCCTCGCCGCCGACATCGTCGAGAGCCGTGTGCTCACCGACGAGATGATCGGGTCCGTGCGCTGCCCGGTGTCCGCGCTCTACGGCTCCGAGTCCACTCTCGCCACGCAGAGGACGTGGTTGGAGTCGCTGCTGCCGCAGACGCGGACCATCATGGCGCCCGGCCACAACCACGAGGTGCTCGCCGATGCGCCGGCGCTCGTCCTGCCCCATGTCCTGTCGGCGATCCTCGGGCCCGGCCCGGCCCAGGAGGCGCTGATGCCGAACGGGGACGCCGTACACGGGGAACTGGCGCAGGCGGTCGACCGGTGAGCCGTTTCCTGTTCGTCGTGCCGCCGCTCGTCGGGCACATCAACCCCACCATCGGGGTCGGGGCCGAACTGGCCGCCCGGGGGCACCGGGTGGCATGGGCCGGCGACCCCGCGGTCATCCGGCCGCTCGCGGGGGAGGACGCCGAGATCTTTCCCAGCGGCGAGCACTGGCTGAGCACGCCCGTCCGGATGCCCGACGTACGGGGGCCGCGTGCGCTGAAGTTCCTCTGGGAACAGTTTCTGGGGCCGCTGGCCGAGGAGATGGCGCCGGGTGTGGAGGACGCCGTCGAGGCGTTCCGTCCCGACGTGATCGTGTCCGACCAGCAGACCGTCGCCGGCGGGCTGGTCGCCGAACGCCTCGGCGTGCGGTGGGCCACCTCGGCCACCACCTCGGCCGAGTTCACCGGCGCGCTCGACGGCATGCCCAAGGTCGACGTCTGGCTCGACGGCCTCATCGCCGAGCTGCGCGGGCGGATCGGCGACCCGGCGTCCACGGCGGACCCGCGCTTCTCGCCGTACCTGGTACTGGCGTTCACGACCGAGGAGCTGGCGGGGCGGGTGGCGGTCGCGGGGGACCGTATCCGCTTCGTCGGCCCGTCCGTCGCCGGGCGGCCGGCCGGCGACGACTTCCCCTGGGAGTGGATCGACCCGGCCCGCCCCACCGTGCTCGTCACGCTGGGCACGGCCAACGCCGACGCGGGCGACCGTTTCCTGGCGGTGTGTCAGGAGGCCGCGCGCAGCAGGGCGGACCGGCTCCAGACGGTGATCGTGGACCCCGCGGGCTCCCTCGGCCCGCCGGGCGCGACCGGCGGTTCACTGTCCGGCCCGGACGACAAGGACGTGCTGACCCTCCCGTTCGTGCCCCAACTCCCGCTGCTGAGGCGGGTCGACGCCGTCGTCTGCCACGCCGGCCACAACACCGTCTGCGAGGCGCTCTGGCACGGCGTCCCCCTCGTCGTCGCACCGATCCGCGACGACCAGCCGGTCGTCGCGGCCCAGGTCGCCGACGCCGGGGCGGGCGTGCGCGTCCGGTTCGGCCGCGTCACGGCACCGAAGCTCGGCGAGGCGCTCGACGCGGTGCTGCACGAACCCGGCTACCGGGCCGCGGCCGAGCGCATCGGCGCGTCCTTCCGCGCCGCGGGCGGAGCTGCCGCCGCGGCGGGCCACCTCGCCCAGTTGACGTCCCTCACCGGAGAAGCCACAACCGTCCCGGAGGCGTAGCCTTGAGCAGCAGCACACCGGCACCGCAGCGCCCCGCAGAGCCGTCCCGGGCCGAGGAGGTCGCCGGGCTCCGCCCGCGCTACCAGGCCGATCTGGCGTCCGGCACCGACCGCTTCTTCGAGCCGCGCCGTACGGATTGCCCGTGGTGCGGCTCGTCCCGCCTGCGGGTGCGCCTGCGCACGAGCGACCTCTTCCAGCACAAGCCGGGCCGCTTCGTGCTGGAGGCGTGCGAGGAGTGCCACCACGTCTTCCAGAACCCCCGGCTCAGCGACGAGGGGCTGGAGTTCTACTACCGGGACTTCTACGACGGGCTGGGGGAGAAGCAGCTCGGCGGGCTGTTCGCGCGCCGCACCAAGATGTACGTGGGCCGGGCCGAGCCCATGCAGCGCTTCGCCGAGGAGCCGGCCACCTGGCTCGATGTCGGCACGGGCCACGGCCACTTCTGCGAGACCGCCCGGACCGTCTTCCCCGGCACCACGTTCGACGGCCTCGACTTCAGCGACGGCATCGAGGTCGCGGAGCGCGAGGGCCGGGTCACCCGCGGATTCCGCGGCAGCTTCACCGAGTTGGCCGGTGGGGACCTGGCCGGCGGCTACGACGTGGTCAGCATGTTCCACTACCTGGAGCACAGCACGAACCCGCGCGAGGAACTGCGCGCCGCGTGGAAGACCGTACGCCCCGGTGGCCATCTGATGATCGAGGTGCCGGACGCGGAGTCCCGCCTCGCACGGTGGCTCGGCCGCTGGTGGCTGCCGTGGCTCCAGCCGCAGCACCTCAATTTCGTCCCCCTGGCCAATCTGCGCCGGGAGTTGACGGCCCTGGGCTTCACCGTCGTCGTGGAACAGCACACTCAGCCGCACGATCCGGTCGACCTGCTGGGCGCCGTATGGCTGGCGCTCAGCCGGATCGCCCCGCCCGAGGACGCCCCCTGGCACCCCGCCCCGCCCGGGCGCCTCCGCTTCCTGCTGCGCCACGCTCTCATGCTGGCGGGCCTCCCCGTGATGCTGCTGGCGACGGTGCTCGACGGGGCCCTCGTCAAGCCGCTGTCGGGGCGCGCCGGACTGGCCAACGCGTACCGGGTGATCGCGCGCCGGGACTGACCGGCACGATGACCGGCCGGCGCAGTAACCGACCCGCGCGATACGGGAATCGAGAACGGCCGCGCCGGACTACAGGTTCGCCGCGGCCCTCTTGATCGCCTCGCGGATGCGGAAGTACGTGCCGCAGCGGCAGACGTTCGCGATGGCGTCGATGTCCGCGTCCGTGGGGTCGCGCTTCTCCCGCAGGAGGGCCACCGCGGCCATGATCTGCCCCGGCTGGCAGTAGCCGCACTGCGCCACGTCCTCCTCCAGCCACGCCTGCTGGACGGGATGCAGCCGGTCGCCGTCCGCCAGGCCCTCGATCGTGGTGACCTCGCGGCCCTCGGCGTCCGCGACCGGGACGACGCAGGGGTTCACCGCCTTCCCGTCGAGATGGCTGGTGCACGCCTTGCAGACGTCGATGCCGCAGCCGTACTTGGGCCCGGTGATGCCCAGCAGGTCGCGGAGCACCCACAGGAGCGGCATGTCGTCGGGTGCGTCGACCGTGACGGACTCACCGTTGACGGAGAAGGTGTGGGAAGGCAACGCGGGCTCCTCAACGGGGGAAGGGCGTGAAGTCGACGTCGAAGTTGACCGGGAAGCTGCGGGGCCCGGTGCCGGTCGCGCGGGCGTACGCGTTGGCGATCGCGCCGACCGCGGCCGGTACGCCCAGCTCCCCTGCGCCGCCCGGCTCCCCGTCGGCGGGCATCACATGGATCTCCACCTCGGGCGGGCTGTCCTTCTGCCGCGCGTAGTGGAACTGGGAGTAACTGCCCTCCAGCGGCAGGCCCTTGTCGATGTGCAGCCCCGCCCGCAGGGTCGTCGAGATCGCGTCCGTCAGCCCGCCCAGCATCTGGGCCTCCAGGCCGCGCGGATTGACCGGGCGGCCGACGTCGACCGCGATGACCGCCTTGGTCACCCGCGGCTTCTTCGGGTCGCGCGCGTCGATCTCGACCAGACAGGCCGTACAGGACTTGTACTCGTCGTGGAACGCAATGCCCTGCGCGCAGCCCTCCGGCATCGCCCGGCCCCACCGGCCGGCGGAGGCCGCCTTGTCCAGGACGGCGCGCTGGCGGGCGGACTTGAGGAACGACCGCCGGAAGGCGACCGGGTCCCGCCCCATCTTCCTCGCCAGTTCGTCGACGACGATCTCCTCGGCGCCCCGGGTGTTCGCCGAGTACACCGACCGCCAGGACGCGGTGGGCATCCGCAGCGGAACCTCGTTCAGCAACTGCGTGGTGACACCGAAGTGGTACGGCGACTTCACCGTGGTCAGGAACAGCGACTGCGCGATGCTCGCGTTCCCGGCGACCGGCAGATGCGCCGCGCTCGCCGTGATGATCTCGCCGAGACCGTGCCGGAGGTCGGTCTCGACGGCGGCCACCCGGTGTTCAAAGGTGAGCACGTTGTTCAGGGCGTACGTCGCCCGGATCTTGTGGTGGGTCGCGGGCCGCATCCGGCCGTGCCGCATGTCGTCGATCCGGGACCACATCAGGCGCACCGGGCGTCCGCTCTTCTGCGAGATGCGCGCCGCCTCCAGCGCCCCGTCGAAGAACAGCCTGCGGCCGAACGACCCGCCGGCCTGCACGACATGGACGGTCACCTTGTCCTGCGGCAGGCCCAGTTCCCGCGCGATGGTCTGCAGGGCGACGATGGGCGACTTCAGCCCGGACCAGATGGTGGCGCTGCCGGACCGTACGTCCGCGACCGCCGAGTTCGTCTCCAGCGGCGCGTGGCTCGCGAAGGCGAAGTCGAACTCCGCCTCGACGTGCTTGGTGAGCAGCGGCGGAACGACGAAGGGCAGTGCCGCGGCGCGGAGCTTCTCGCGGATGTCGTCGTCGGAGAGGGTGTCGACCGTTCCCTTCTTCCACCGGACTTCGAGGGCGTCCTTCGCCTCCAGCGCCTGGCCGAACGTCTCGGCCACGACCGCAACCCCGGTCGGGATCACCACCACGTCCAGGACCCCGGGCATGGCGCGCACGGCGGCCGCGTTGGCGACCGACTCCACCGTGCCGTTGATCGTCGGGGGTCGCCGCACCATCGCCGGCTTCGCCCCGGGAACCTCCAGATCGAGGGTGTACTTCTGCCGCCCGGTCACGATGGCGCGCGCGTCGATGCGCGAAGTCGGCGTCCCGACGAGCCGGTGCTCGGACTCCGCCTTGGGCCGCGACTGCGCCTCGCCGAGCTTCTGCGTCGCCGTCCCTGCCGCGGCCACGGCGAGCCTGGCGTAGGTGGTCTCACGGCCGTCCGGCGCCGTGACCGTGCCCTTGCTTACGGACAGCCGGTCCGGGTCGAGGCCCCACTCGCGCGCGGCGGTGGCGACCATACGGGCGCGGGCGGCGGCCGCGGTCCGGCGGATCGGGTCGTAGAGCGAGCGGATGGAGTTGGAACTCCCGGTGAGCTGGTTGAACAGCAACTCGGGCCGCGCGTCGTCGAGCCGCACCTTCACGGAGTGCAGAGGCAGGTCCAGTTCCTCGGCGACCAGCATCGCCACCGCTGTCGTCAGACCCTGGCCGACCTCGGCGCGCGGCAGCCGGAAGTGCGCCGTGCCGTCCTCGTCCATCTCCAGGACGAGCATGCCGGAGGTCGGCTTGCCCGCCAGGATCAGGACATCCCCGAGATCGAGGATGTCGGCCGGCGAGGGGGGAGTCGGGACCGCCCCTTCCGCACTCGACGGAGCGAGGGCGTCGACGCCGACACTGGTGGCGATGGCCAGGGTGGGTGCGGCCACCAGGAACGTGAGGAACGTGCGCCGGGCGTGGTCGGCCATGCTGGGACTCCGTTTCGGTCACGGCGTCGATAGGCAGCACATCATTACCGCAGAGTAAGGTCGTCAACAAGGGTGCTGTCGATACCGATCCGGGCGCCTCCGGATCGCGCCGGACACGTCCGCCTCGGCACTCGGCCGGTTCGCCCGCGGTCAGCAGTACGGCACCGGCCGTCGGGGGCGCATCTAGACGGACCGACGGCAGCGCGCGAGGAGATCCGGACGCGCTCCCCGGACGCGGTCCCCGGCGGCGGAGTCCACCATTGGGGCGAGCCCCACTCCACCGCGCCCTCCCCCGGGGCTCCCGGGGGAGGGACCTCACGGCTTACGATCCGCAGGTGACCGCCCGACTCCTGACCTCGGCCGCGACCGCCGCGCAGGCTGTGCCACCGGCCGGCGCCGCGACCGCGGGCGCGGAGCTCCCGGGGCGCGGCCGGAGGACGGCCCGGGCCCGGCAGGTGCTCATCCCGGCCGGTGCCGCCTGCGTGGACGGCGTCTGGACCTACCAGGTGGCCACCGAGTCCGCGGCCGGCGGCCTTCTGCCCGGTCCGTGGTTCGCCGCCGCCCTCGCCGTCACCGCCGCACTCGCGCTCCCCTTCCGCCACCGCCGGCCCGTGCTCCTGGTACTGGCCGCATCCGCGGGCCTGCTCATGGGCGCCGTACTCGCCGTCACCGCCCCGGTCGCGCTGTACGCGCTGGGCCGGGCGCGGGTGCGTCTGGCGGTGGTGTACCTCGTGGCGCTGGCCATGGCCCTGGCGCCGGCCGCGGAGTTCGCCCGGCTGCACCGCTCGTTCACGCACCTCGTCCTGCCGCTGGAGCTGTGCGGGCTCCTGGTCCTCCTCGCGGCCGCCGCCGTCGCGTTCCCGCCCCGGGCCCTCCGGCGGCGCGGGACCCCTGAACGGGACGGGACGTGGTGGTGGACGGCCCCTCGCGCGCTCCTCTTCGATCTCGCTGTCGCGGTCGTCGTCGCGGGGTGCGATCTGCGGCGCGCCACGTTCGCGTACCCCTCAGGGCAGGATCCCCACCCGGCCGTCGTCCTTCCGGGGCTGCTGGCCGTGGCGGCGGTGAGTGCGGCCGTGGTGGTGCGCCGGCGGTATCCGGTGGCGGTGTGCGTCGCGGCGCTGCTGTGCGTACCGCTGCCGACGTTCGTGCCCGAGGCCGCGCTGTTCGTGGCCCTCTACTCGGCTGCCGCGTACGGACGGTCGCGTGCCGTCCTCGCCGGGCTGTGCGCAGCCGCCTGCCCGGCCGTGGTCGTCGGCAGGATGCTGGCCGAGGCCCGGGTGGGCGGCCCCCGGTTCGCCCCGGAGATCGTGGTCGAACTCGGTCTGATCGTCGCGGTGCCCGCGCTGCTCGGCCTCTACGTCGGCGCCCGCCGCATGGTGCTGGACGGCCTCCGGGAGCGGGCCGACCGGCTGGAGCGCGAACGGCATCTGCTCGCGGCCCAGGCCCGCGTCGAGGAACGCGCCCGGATCGCGCGGGAGATGCACGACGTGGTCGCCAACCGCGTCAGCCTGATGGTCGTCCACGCCGGCGCCCTGGAGGCCGACCCGGCCCAGAGCCCGCGCGGGCGCGAGGCGGGCAGGCTCATCGGCGGGGTCGGGCGGCAGGCACTGGACGAACTGCGCCAGGTTCTCAGCGTCCTGCGCGGTGACCGGGACGAGGCGCCGCCTCCCGCGCAGCCGACGCTGGATGGCCTCGGCGCACTCCTGGAGGACAGCCGGAGCACGGGCGCGTACGTGACGTCGGACGTCACCGGCGAGCAACGCCCCCTGCCCGGCGCCCTGGAGCACACCGCCTACCGCGCGATCCAGGAGGCGCTGACCAACGTCCGTAAGCACGCGGGCCGCGCCGACACCCGGGTGACGCTGGACTACCGCCCCGACGGGCTCCATCTCACCGTGGAGAACGAACGGCCCACCGCGCCCCCGCCGCCCGGACTTCCCAGCAGCGGCCACGGGATCGAGGGCCTGGGCGAGCGGGTGGCGCTCCTCGGCGGACGCGTGGAGGCCGCCCCGCGCCCGGACGGAGGCTTCCGCCTGACGGCCTGGCTCCCCGAGGCGCACGAGGCGTGACGGGACCTTCGAGCGGGCGGACGTACGAGGTGGGTGGGGGGGCGGGGCGCGACCGGCTCGGCCCCGCGGCCCCATGTCCGGTCGCCCGCGGGCGACCCCGAGCGTCCTGAGCCCCCGATCCTGCGGTTCGAGCGGCGGGCCCACCCTCCGACGGCCGGATCCGGCGTCGTCGACCGGGCGCTCGGCAACCGGTCTAAGCTACGTCCTCCCAACCGGACATTCGGCAGCCACAAGCCAAGGAGCCCTGTGTGATAGCGCGTTCGGCCGACGACACCGTTGTCCGGAGCGGTGGGCGGAGCCGGATCTGATGGAGCGCGGGTTGCGTGCCGAAGGCGGCGTGAACGCCTCGCCGGGGAACTGCCCGCCGGCAGGCCCGGGTACCCCTCCCTTCGTGGGACGCCGCGCCACGCTCGACCTCATGGCCGCGGAAGCCCGCTCGGCCGCGGCCGGACAGCCGCGCGTGATCCTCGTCGAAGGGCCGCCGGGTGTCGGAAAGCGGCGGCTGATCCGGCACTTCACCGAAGGGCTGCGGGACTTCCGGGTGCTCGTCGCCCATGGTTCGGACACCGCCCAGGACCGGCCGTACGCCATGCTGGGCCAGCTCCTCGGCCAGGTGCCGCCCGGTGTCGTCAGGCGGCTGCCCCTGCTGAGCACCGGAGTCTTCTCGCCCGTCTCGCCCATCGCGGTGAGCGCCGAACTCACCACCGTCATGGGCGTGTTGACCCGGGCGGCGCCCGTCGTCCTGGTCCTGGAGGAGGCCCAGGCCGCCGACACCCCGTCGCTGGACGCGGCCGCGTCCATGACCCGCGGCCTGACGGACCAGCCGGTCCTGACGATCGTGGTGGCCACCACCTCGGCGACCGGACCGGCAGGCACGGACAGCCACGGCTTCGGAGTCGACCTGCGGGTGCCGCTGGCCGGTCTCGGGCCGGAGGAACTGGGGGAGTTGGCCGCCCTGTCCGGCTCGGACGAGCCGCCCGGGCGGGCCGGCGCGCGGCTCCACCGGATCACCGGCGGCAACGCCCTGCACGCCACCCTGCTGCTGTGGCCGCCGGAGGCGGCGATCGGCGGACCGCCGGAGGAGGCTCCGGCCACCTTTGCCGGCACCGTACGGGCACGGCTCGCCCGGCTCCCCGAACCGTCCCGCCTGCTGCTCGAAGGGCTGGCCGTCCTCGACGCGAAGGTCTCCCTGCGCCGTCTCAGCCGGCTCGTGGGCGTCCCCGATGCGGCGAGCGCCCTCGAACCGCTGTTGCGCGCCGGACTGGTGCGGTGGTGGCCGGACGAGCCGTCCACGGCGGTCGCCCCGGGCCACCGGCTGCTGCGCGACGCGGTCTACGAAGCGCTCAGCCCCGAGAGCAGACGGCAGTTGCACGCTCGCGCGGTGGACCTGGTCGACGCGGGCGCCGCCTGGGCGCACCGTGTGGCCGCGGCCACCGGCCCCGACGCCCGGCTCGCGGCCGAACTGGCCGCCGCCGCCCGCGAGGAGAGCGCGCTGGGCAGGCTGGGCACGGCTGCGGAGTATCTGTCGTGGGCCGCCGATGTCGCCGAGGACCAGGAGGAGCGCGAGCGCCATCTGATCGGAGTCGTCCGCCTCAAGTTCTGGGCGGGCGAGGGAAATCTGGTGCGCCGCTACCGGGATCTCGTCGCCGCGGCCAAGCCCACCGCGCGGCGCCAGGAGGTGCTGGGCCTGCTGGCCTTCGCGCAGGGCCGCCTGGTGCAGGCGCGCAGGCATCTGACCCAGGCCCTCGCCACCGCGGCCGAGGACGGGACGGGACCGCTGGCCACCGCGCGTACGGGCGTCGAACTGGGGTGGGTGACGGCTGTGCTCGGGCTCGGACGGGAGACGGTCCGCACCGCGGACGCCGCCGTCGCGGCTCTGGAAGGCGCCGACGGGGGCCACTTGGGCATCCTGGTGCGGGACACGCGCGCCGCGGCACGGTCGCTGGCCGCCTACGGCCAGGGGCTCGTGGGCGGCGCGGAGGCGGGTCTGCAGACCCTCGACTACCTGCCCGACGACCCGAACATGGTCGAAGAGGCCGATGTGTTCGGGCTGACCATCCGCGGCATGCTGCACTGCCTGTCCGGCCGGGTCTCCGTCGCCGCCTCCGAACTGTCCACCGTCGTCCGCCGTTCGCGTCCCGGCACCTTCCAGGTCCTCGGTCTCGCCGGGTACGTGCATCTCATCGTCTGCCACATGATGGACGGTTCGTGGGACCGGGCCGCATGCGAGACGCGGACCGCGCTCAGCGCGATCGACGCCCACGGCCACGCCATCGACCACGCCGTTCTCCACTCGCTGGCCGCCGCACTGGCCGCCGGCCGCGGGGACACCGAGCAGGCGCGGACGCACATGGAGGCGGCGCGCGCCCGTTCGGTGCTGCTGGACTACCGGGGCCCGGAGTTCTACTCGGCGCTCGCCCAGGCCCTGGCCGCCCGTGCCCGCGACGACGCCCCGGCCGTTCTCGCGGCGCTGGGCACCATCGCCGAGGCCGCCGGGCTCAACGACTGCTATCGGCTCTACGCCCTGTGGTGGTCGCCGTTCTACATCGACGCGGCGGTGTCGGCGGGCCGCGTGGGACGGGCTCGCGCTCTGCTCCAGGAGTTCCTGCCCGAGCCCGCCCCCGGCCGCCCCTCCCGCGGTCCGGAACTCGTACGGCTCTGGCTCACGGCGCGGGTGCATGAGGGGGAGGGAGCGGTGAAGGCCGCCGCACGGGCCTACGCGCGTGCGGCCGAGGTCTCCGAGGAGGGTGGCGACATCCCCCTTTTCCGCGGGCTCATGGAGCAGGGCCACGGAAGGTTCCTGCGAGATCTGGGCCAACACGCGGCGGCGGAACGCGAGTTGCACACTTCGGCCGCGACCTTCCGCGCGATGGGAGCCGTCGCCTTCGAGCGGCTCAGCCTCGCCGACCTCGCCTCGGCCCATGCCCCCGGGCCCGACCTGGCGGTGCTCGCCACCCTGAGCCCGCGCGAGCGCGACGTGGCGCGCCAGGTGGCGCTGGGGCGCACGAACCGGGAGATCGCCGAACATCTGGTCATCAGTGTCAAGACCGTCGAATACCACCTGGCGCGAACTTTCGCGAAACTGGCCGTCCGTGACCGCCGCGCCCTGCGCGACCTGATCCAGCGGACCTCGGAATCACCCGGTGGAGCAGGGTGAGCTAGAAGGTCTTTGCAGTCCCGTACAGCCGCCCGGAAGGCAGTATTCCAGCCATGGGGTTGCGTTACCGGCACGCGCGCCCCGGGGGCGCGCCGATTCACCGGCGCCAACCGGCGCGCTCCACCTGTCGGCTGGACCGGCCCGTCCGCACGACCGGCCGATACACCGGAGGGCAATTCCGTGAGTCTCCTCGACGACCACCGCCGCTGCGCACACGCCGACGAGTCGGGACTCACCGCCGTGTACGACACCGGGTTCCGGCTCGCCTCACAGCCCACAGCGCCGTTTCTGGCACGCGAACGGGTGGCCCGCATCATGCAACGCTGGGGACTGCGCGGCGGATTGCGCGACAACGTGACCGTGGTGATGTCAGAACTCATCGCGAATGCCGTCCTGCACGCTTCCGGCGAGGGCGGTCATATCCTGGTGGCGCTGAGCCTGGGCACGAGATTACGTGCCGAGGTCACCGACGCCGATTTCCTCCACGAGCCCGCACTGCAATTCTCCGGTGCCACCGACGAAGGCGGCCGGGGACTTCTCCTGGTGCATGCCCTCAGCGCGGACTGGGGCGTACGGTCGTATCCGCCGCTGGGAAAGACGGTATGGGCCGAATTCGCTCTGCCGGGGACGTCCTGACCCGGGGGGTTTTCCGGCTCTTCATGGGACCAGCGCGGGCGAACCGCTTTTCGGGCGGGCCAACCGTCGCAGATGGGCCACCTTCACCGGGCACTTCAGCGGGCGGGTTCCTTTGAGACACCACGCCTGCCGCCACCCCGTGCCGAGCTTCCCTGCAGGCAATGCGTCGTGCATCCGGTCCCGACCCGCCCCAGTCTCTTTGAGGCGACCGCTCCCGGTTGAGGCGACCACTCCCGGCCCAGGTGGCCGGTGCCACATGCCGGGGGAAATCCGAGCGTGACCCGTCAGCGTCACCGCCGGGCATTGAGCCGGGCGGCCTGGCGCGTCAGGTGGTCGCGCTCGGCGATGTTGGGTGCCTGTTGGGCCGCCTCGGCGTACAGCCGTGCCGCCGTCGCCAGGTCGCCGTTGCGCTCGTGGAGGTACGCCGCCACCGCGGCACGGCGAGGGATGGGGTGTCCCCTGCTCGAAGAGCTGGGGGAGGAGTCGTCCAGTGCCGCGAGCGCCGCCAGGCCGGCGCGTGCTCCGTCGGCTTCGCCGACGGCCACCGCGCGGTTGAGCCGGACGACCGGGCTGTCGGTCAGGCGCGCGAGTTCGTCGTACCACTCGACGATCTGCACCCAGTCGGTCTCCTCCGCGGTGGGTGCGTCGGCGTGGAGTGCCGCGATGGCGGCCTGTGCCTGGAACTCGCCCAGCCGGTCGCGGGCGAGGGCCCTCTGCAGGATCTCGACGCCCTCGGCGATCGACTCGGTGTCCCACCGGCCGCGGTCCTGCTCGGCGAGTGGCACCAGGCTGCCGTCGGGCGCGGTCCGGGTGGCGCGCCGGGCGTGGTGGAGCAGCATGAGGGCGAGCAGCCCCGCCACCTCGGGGTGGTCGATCGCGGCCGCGAGCTGCCGGGTGAGCCGGATGGCCTCGGCGGCGAGGTCGACGTCGCCGGAGTAACCCTCGTTGAAGACCAAGTAGAGGACGCGCAGCACGGTGGCGACATCGCCGGGCCGGTCGAACCGCACGCCGGAGACGGTGCGCTTGGCCCGGCTGATGCGTTGCGCCATGGTCGCCTCGGGCACCAGATAGGCCTGGGCGATCTGGCGGGTGGTGAGCCCGCCCACGGCGCGCAGCGTGAGCGCGACCGCGGACGACGGCGTCAGCGACGGGTGGGCGCACAGGAAGTAGAGCTGGAGCGTGTCGTCCACCGCGGACGCGGGCCCGGGCGCCGGCTCCTCGTCGAGACGGTCCTCGCGCCGGCGGCGGGCGGCGTCCGCCCGGGTCGCGTCGAGGTACCGGCGCCAGGCCACGGTGACCAGCCAGCCCTTGGGGTCCCGGATGGGGTATCCCCCGCTCGAAGAGCTCGGGGAGGGGCCGGCCGGCCAGACGCGGACCGCCTCGACCAGCGCGTCCTGCACGGCATCCTCGGCCGCCGCGAAGTCGGCTCCGCGACGGACGAGGATCCCGATCACGCTCGGCGTGAGGCTCCGGAGCAGGACCTCGTTCACCGGGGACGTCACTCCGTGATGGTGGGCGATGCGGTCAGGAACGGGCGCAGCTCGAGCCACTCGTGGATCGGCTTCCCGCCCGCCCCGGGGGCGGCCGACAGCTCCCCGGCCAGCTCGACGGCGCGCTCGTAGCTGTCGACGTCGATCACCATCCATCCGGCGATGACGTCCTTGGTCTCGGCGAACGGACCGTCGGTGACCGGCGGGCGACCCTCACCGTCGTACCGGACGAACGTCCCGTCGGGAGCGAGCGCCTGGCTGTCGACATACTCGCCGGTCCCCTCGAGCCGGGCCGCGAAGTCGTTCATGTACTGCAAGTGGGCCGAGATCTCCTCCGGCGTCCACTGGTCCATGGGTACGTCGTTGACCGAAGCCGGGGCGCCACGGTAGTGCTTGAGCAGCAAGTACTTGGCCATGGTGTTTCTCCTCGGTGTTGGTGCGACCCATTGTGGTCGCTTTCACCACGGGGACGGAGCCGGCCACGGGTTCTCGACATCGCCGTCCGAATTTCTTGGCTCTCCCTGCGTCGGCTCTCCTGGATGAACCTGGAGTGGCCGTCCCGCGGTGTCCGGGTCCACGGTGTGGCGCGAGGGCGGGACGGAACCAGGCTTTCCAGGATCAGCAGAGATCCGGGCAACTGAATCAGGAGAAGGCCTCGCGTGCGCCACTCCATGTGGTCATGGCGCGTCGTGGCGTGCTCGGACCGCTGAGTGTTCGGCGTGGAGGGCATGGCACGTCCTCGACGTCACCCGCGATCCCGTTGCCGACGGTGGACAGGGCCCGGTGGTGCTGGGACGTCGCGTCCGATGCCGATCCGACCTACGGTCCGGACAGCGGGGTGGCCGTGGTCGGGCACGGCCCCCGGTGGACCCGGCGGCCGAGGGCTGTCCCGCGATCCCCGGCGGGCGCGCGACGACAGCCATGGCGCCACCAGAGCTTCGCCCGGGAGGCGCCCCAGCTGCGTTGTCGGGTCGTCTCAAACGATCCGGTAGGAGGGCGCCCCTCCGCCTTGTGCCCCCGGGAGCTGCCCCCTGCACCGCATCCGATGCCGCGCGCCGAACCACCGGGGAGACGGGACAGCCCTCAGTCCGTGTCCTCCAACGACTGCCACCAGGCCCGGAGTTCATAGCGGTTGTGCACCCCGGCCTTCGCATAGATGTTGCTGAGGTGGAAGGCGATGGCGGCGGGGGTGATGTAGAGCCGGGCGGCCGTCTCCTTGTTCGTCAGCCCCGAGGCGACCAGGCGCGCCACATCGCTCTCCCGCTGCGTCAGCCGGTACCCGCGCGCGGACCGCGGCAGGCGCAGCCCGGCCAGTCCCTCGGCGCAGCGGTCGAGCAGGGGCCGGGCCCCGAGGACGGACGCGGTCTCATGGGCGCTGCGGTACCGGTCGAGCGCCTCCCTGCGCTTCCCCGTGCTCGCCAGGAGCCCCGCGTGATCGGCCTGGAGGCGGGCGCGGTACCAGAGCAGCGGACCCGGGATCCGCGCTGCGTGCGTCTCGGCGGCGCGGAACCGGTCGAGGGCCGCCTCCCGTTCGCCCCCGTACACCGCCGCCAGTCCCTCGCCCCAGGAAGCGAACATGCAGTCCCACGGCGACCCGCCCCGCTCCCGCAGCATCGTCAGGGACGCGCGGGCGCGGTCGAGCAGCACCTCGTCCTCCGCGAGGGATGCCGCCTTGACCACTTCCAGCTCGCGCCAGGTCGGCAACGGTGCGAAGAGCACGGGCAGTTCGTCCGGACAGGGCGGGGCGGCGAGCAGGCGGCGGGCCTGCTGCACGTCGCCCGTCTCCACCGCCCCGACGATCCGCGTGAACCGTACTGCCCACTCGCTGAGCGTGGGCCGCGGGGACCCGCCGGGGACCCTCTCGGCAGTCGGGAGCGCCTGCCCGCGGGCGGCCGCGATCAGCTCGCCCAGCGGCCCTGCCAGCGGCTGCCACAGGCCGGTGGCCGACCGGGCCGCCATGCGCGCGTAGAGCTGTGCGAGCGACCAGTCCCCGCGCAGCCAGGACAGATGGCCCAGCAGTATGTCCGGAACCCCGGTCCGAGCCGTGTCGGGGGTGACGAACTCCAGGTCCAGGACCGCGTGGACGGCCCGCTCGCATCCCTCCAGCTCTCCTGCCTCCAGCCGCAGCCATGCCTCGGTCAGCAGGTTGCGGCGGCGGACCGGCGCGGGCCTGCGGCCCGACGGGGGGCCGCCGGCCTCCGCGGCGGGTGGTTCCATGGTCCCCAGGGCGGCCGCGGGGCCCGCCTCCCGTGCGGTCACCACCGTCTCAAGCCACTCGTACAGGCTCGCCCAGTAGGAGTCCTCCGAGGGCGCCGACGCGTAGTCCTTCAGCAACGGCCGGATCCGCCCCGACGGGTATCCGGCCAGCCACCTGGCCTGGGCGAGCCACAGGGTCGCGGCCACCCTCTCCTCGGCGGCGGCTCCCTGTCCCGTGCGCAGGTCGCCGGAGGTCAGATGCTCATGAGCCTCCGTCAGTTCGGCCAGGGCCTTGCGCAGATCGCCTTCGAGGGCGTGCAGCCGCCCGGACAGCAGGAGGTGGCGCGGTGACGGCGGATGGCGCCGTACGGAACCGAGTTCGTTCCTGGCCGCCAGGGTGTGGTGCGCACGAAGCCGGAACTCCACCGAGGCGAGCTGCCGTTGGGTGATGCGCCCCGCGTCCAGGGACAGATCGGCGGCGTGCCGCAGAAGCCGCGCCGCCTGGGCCGCATGCCCGCCCTGGCCCAGTACGTACGCCTCCTTCTCCAGCTCGTCGGCGAGCGCCGGCAGCGGGGAGCGGGCCGCGGCCGCGCGGTGCAGCAGCCGGTCCGCCCCGGCGGACCAGTCCTGGGCCCAGGCGTGCGCGGCATGCCGCTCCGCCGGTGACATCCCGGCCCTGACCATGGGGTGGAGCCGGTCCTCCACCCCGGCCGTGCCGCTGCGGGCGTGCCAGCACACCAGTCCGGCGTCCAGGGCGGGTTGGAGCGCCGTGGCCAGATCGTCGGCGTTCCCGAGTACGGTGCCCAGCCGCGCGTACGACACCCGGCCGCCGAGGACGGCCAGGGCCTGGACGAGCCTGCGGCTGTCGCGCGGCAGCGCACGCAGCCGGTCCGCGGCCTCGGAGAGCGGCGGTGCGCCCCGCTCGGGCGGCCCGCCGTACGTCGCCGGCACGGCTCGCGCCGGGGGCGCCGTACTCCTGAGGGCCGCCCCGAGCAGCGCGTCGCCGGGCAGCCTCTGCAGGACGAGGGTGAGTTCGGCGCTCAGGCGCCCGCAGGGGAGGGGGCCCTCAGTACCCGACGGCGAGAGCGGGTCCGCGCATCGCAGAAGGTCCCGCAACGCTTCGAGGACATCGGAGAGTTCACCCTCTTCCGTTCCCGGCCGCCAGCTCACCACATCGGCCGACGTGGTCACGCCGATCGCGAACTGCAGCGCCGGGCGGCCTCCTTCGCCCGGGCCCGCCCGGAAGAGCAGTGCGTCCATCCCCGGAAACGACGGGCACGCCGCTCGGCCGCTCCCGCCACCACACGGACCGTTCTCCGGGTGGACGGTCATCCTGTGCTCCGTTCGGCCTGGGTGGTTCTGGGGCCGGTAAGAGGCGTGTCAAGGCCCCCTGTGGCTGCGGTTGTTCACCGACCGCGCGTCCGGCCGCCCGTCCGGCGCGGGCGCCGACGTCTCCCAGAGGACGGGGGATCCCGGGGGAATGTCGTCGGCGCCCGGCCCTCCCCGCTCCGCTTGGCGAGAAGTCTCATGGGCACCATCCGTTGCCTTCCGGCCCGCCCAATGGTTGCCGTCCGTTCCGCCGAACGCACTGGTGAGAGTGGCTAGTTGCAGCTCCGTGCACATCGCCCGAGCCGCGTCGCCACGGTCCAATACCCGGGCGGCTGCACCGAAATAACTCGAAGGTTCTCCCAGTTCCGGGCCCATTCCGCCACGCAGCGGGTCCGGGCGGGCTCGCTCCGTGAGGGGTGCGGGAGCGTACGCGTCCGGCGGGCCGGTCCCGTTGGCGGCTCAGCGCGTCGCCGTGCTCGTCGGCGGGCCGGTCCGGCTCCGCGGGTACGCCTGCGCGTCCGACGGCCCGGCCCCGGCCCCGGGACGTCACCAGTCCCCCTCGCCCAGCGACTGCCACCAGGCGCGCAGCTCGTAGCGGTTGGACACGCCTGTCTTGGCGTAGATGTTGCTGAGGTGGAAGGCGATGGACGCCGGTGTGACGAAGAGCCGGGCCGCGGTCTCCTTGTTCGTCAGCCCCGAGGCGACGAGGGCCACGACATCGGTCTCACGGTCCGTCAGCCCGTAGCCGTTCGCCGACCGGGGGAGCCGCAGCCGCGACAGGCCCGCGGCGCAGCGGTGATGCAGGGGCCGGGCGCCGAGTTCGGCCGAGGTCTCCTGCGCCGCGCGGTAACGGTCCAGCGCCGCACGGCGCTTGCCCACATTGGCGAGCACGGCCGCGTGGTCGGCCTGAAGCCGCGCCCGGTACCAGGGCGTACAGGCTCCCGCCGCGGTCGCCTGGCGCTCGGCCTCGGCGTAGTGCTCCAGCGCGTTGTCCCGGCGCCCGGCGTGGACGGCGGCCAGGGCCTCGCCCCACGCGCCGAACATCCTGATCCAGGCGGAGGCCGACCGCCGGCGCAGCCGCCGCATCGAGCGCAGCGAACGGTCCAGCAGCGTCGCGTCGTCCACCAGCACGGCCGCGCGCAGCAACTCCAGCTCGCGCCACGGCATGAGCGCGGTCGGGAGACCGTCCGGACCGGAACGAGCCGGGACCGCGGCGAGAAGCGCCGCCACACGTCCCGCGTCCTCGGCCTCCACGGCACCCACGAGCCGGGCGAACAGGCCCGACCACGCGCACAGCACCGGCTGCTCCTCCCCGCCGAAGGAAGGGAACCGTTCGTCGTCCTCCGCCGCCTGCCCGCGTGAGGCGGCGACCAGCAGCCCGAGCGATTCCCCCAGCGGACGCCACAGCGGTGTCGCCGAGTTCACGGCCATGGAGGCGTGGAGCTCGGCCTGCGGCCAGTGCCCGCGCATCCAGTGCAGATGGCCGAGCAGGACCAGCGGGAGGCCGTCCGCCGAAGGGGCCTCGCTGATGGCCGACACGTCCAGCGCACGGTGGACGGCGTTCTCGCACCGGTCGAGGTCCCCGGCCTCCAGGTGCAGCCACGCCTCGATCAGCAGGGCCTTGCGGGAGGCGGACGCGGAGCGCGGATGGGCCGGAAGCGTCGCCGAGCGGATGGCGCCCAGTGCCTCGGCTGGCCCTTGGTCCGACGCGGCGAGGAGCATGTCGAGCCACGCGCGCATGCCGTGCCAGTACGGGTCGTGGGTGGCCGACTGCCGGGACTCCTCCAGCAGGGACCGGATCGCGGACGTGGGGCGCCCGGCCAGCCACCGTGCCTCCGCGAGCCAGAGCAGCGAGGCCTGCCGCACGTCGGCGTGGGAAGCCCGTACGCCGGAGTCCGGTGCGGGCTCTCGTACGCCGCTGTGCGCGGCGGGCTGCTGTCCCCGGGTGTCCGGGGCGGGCCGCTGTACGCCGGTGTCCGGGGAGGAGGGCCGTACTCCGCCATGCGGTGGCGTGGCGGCCGGGGCGCTCTCCGCCTGGGCCGCCAGGCGTTCATGAGCCTCCGTCAGCAGGACGAGGCCCGTCCGCAGATCGCCTTCGAGGACGCTCAGCCGCCCGGCCAGAACCCGTTCGTGCACCGACGGCGGCTGCCCGCGCAGCGCCCGGAGCGCAGCCCCTGCCGTGGAGCAGCGGTGCAGCCGGAGGTCGTGCTCGACGGAGTGGAGCAGCCGCTGCGTCCCGGTGACGGGATCGGAGGAGAGGTCGGCCGCGTAGCGCAGCAGCGTGGCGGCCTGGGCCGAGTACCCCTCCGCACTGAGCGCCTCCGCCTCCTTCTCCAGCGCGTCCGCCAGCGACGGCGAGGGAGCCTGCGCCGCGGCCGCCCGGTGGAGCAGTGCGTCCGGTCCGTCCGACCAGCGCTCGGCCCAGGTGTGTGCGGCCTGGCGTTCCGGTGGCGTCATCCCGCCCCGTACGCGGCCGCCCAGGTCCTCCGGGACCTCCGCCGCGCCGGTCCGCGCGTGCCAGCGCAGGAATCCCGCGTCGAGCGCGCTCTGCAGAGCCCCGGCCAGGGCGTCCGGCTCGTCCACCAGGGTTCCCAGCCGCGGAACGGCGACCGGCCCGCCGAGAACGGCCAGGGCCTGGACGAGCCGGCGGCTGGGTGCGGGCAGGCCGTCCAGGACGTCGCCGCTGCCGCCCGGCCGCTCCGCGTGCCCTCCGGAGGCGACGGCGGTGCCCAGGACGGGACCGCCGGGCAGCCTTTGCAGGAACAGCGTGACCTCGCGGTCCGGGTTCCCGCACCGGAGCGGACCCTGCGGCAGGGGAGGGGTGACGGTGTCGAGCTTCGCCACGAACTCCCGCACGCTGCCCAGGACTTCGGCCATCGTCTCGTCGGGGAGCCCCGGCCGCCAGGTCTGCACGGCACCGTCCGCGGAGACCGCGAGGACGAGGTGCGGGGCCAGGGACCCCTCGTTCTCGGAGGCGGCACAGAACAGCAGCGCGTCCGACGCCGGAAAGCGGAGGCAGACGGAGGCACAGGGGGAGCCCGTGCCGTCGAACGCGCATATGTCCCTGGGGACGGGCATTTTCGCACTCTTTCGGGAGAGACCGGTGGACGGACTGCGCCCATGATCTCGGCACAGCCGTCCACCGGTACTGGTGAAACTCCCTAGTGCGGCATCCCCCGGGGTTACCGAGGCGTACGGATCGGGCAGGTCAGCGCCCTACCGTCCCCTCGACCCGGTCACGACGTCGCCAGTGCCGCCGCCTCCGCCGGAGCGATCGCGCGGGGAAAGGCCCGTACGTCGTCGATCGAGCCGCGGAACCGGTCCGAAGGGCGTCCCTCCCACTTGCCGCGCCCCACGGTGAAGGCCCCGTCCGCCGACCAGTTCGCCGTGTGCCGGGACGTGTCCTCCATCCTGCCGTTGACGTAGAGGCGGAGTTCGTTGTCCGGGGCGTCGTAGACCCCTGTGAGGTGCACCCAGGCACCGATGGCGGGGCTGGTCTCCGAGACGGCCTCGTCCTCCTCGGCCTCGGAGGAGTCGACCTCCTCCAGGGCCAGCCGCCACCGGTCGATGCCCGCGTCGTACTGCAGGAAGAAGCGGCTCACGTCCTCGCCGTCCTGGCCCACCGCGGTGAAGAACTCGGACTTGGAGGCCAGCTTGACCCACGCGGCGACGGTGAAGCTCCGGTCGGTGGCCACGGCCTTGTTGCGGCCCTCGACGTACTGGTCGCCGTTGAAGGTCAGGGACCCGCCGCGGGCACTGCTCCTGTGCGGGGCGCCCACCAGGATCCCGGTGTTGCCGTTGCCGGAGTCGTCGGCGGTCGTTCCGCCGCCGATCTCGTCGAAGTCCCAGCGCACGGAGGCGCCCGGGACGGCCGGTGCCGCGGGCGTGTCTCCCGGGGCGGGGCGCGTGGGCTTCTTCTTCGTCGGGGTGGGCTTCGGCTTGGGCTTCTTCGCCTCGGTCTGCGTCGGCGTGGCCATCGTGGGGGCGGGGACGGCCGGTTCGTACGTCGGCCGGGGAAGGCGCGGTACGGCCTGGCCGCCGGACCGCTCCGAGGTGTCGGTCAGGCTGATGATGGTGGCCGGGACGGCGATCGTCAGGGCCGCCAGGGCCGCACCGACGGCCAGTTGACGGGGCTTCGCCCAGGGCCGGGGCTCACGCACCGCGCGCGAGTGCCTCCCCGCGGGCGCGTGCTTCCCCGACCGGCCGGCGGGCAAAGCCTGCCGCGCCGGCGAAGGCTTCCGTGAGGGCCAGGACGCCCCGACGAGCAAGGGCTTCCGAACGAGCAGGGGCTTGCGTATGAGAGGCGTGGTGCGGGCGAGCGCGGATTCCCGCAGAAGAGTGGCCCTGCGCACCACCCCTTCCCGTGCCGGAACGAGCTTTCCCGACGCGGCGTGGGCGACGCCACGCACCGCTCGCGCCGCGGACAGCGCCACCTGCCGGGCCGTCCCGGCGGCCTGCCGCAGCACGGCAGCGATCCGCTCCGCCGCCGGTGGCCCCGCGGGCGCCCGCACCGGGGCCGGGGGCGGCGGGGGCGTACGCAGACCCGCGGCCGATACCCGACCCGCGAGATAGCGCGCGCCGCCCCATGGCAGCAGCCCCTCGGCCAGCAGCGTGTCGCAGTGGTCCTGCATCCGCAGCAGGTCGTCGAAGGCGCGGTTGCAGCGCGGGCATTCGGCGATGTGGCTGTCCACGCCGGACGCCACCTGCGCGTCCCTGAGGCGTGTGGCCGCGACGACGAGGCGGTTGAAGCTGCGGCACGGCCCGTCGACCCGCTCCTCGTACACCTGGATGTAGCGGCTGCGGAACCGTTCACGCGCGTTCAGGGACCACGTCCGGACCGTGCTCGCCGGGACGCCCAGCAGCCGTCCGATCCCGCCCGCGTCCTCGCGCTCGACGAGGTCGTGCCACAGCACGGTCTGGGTGCGTACGGGGAGTTGGCGGAAGGCCAGTAACAGAACGGATCCCGGGCGGGCCACCGCGTCCTGCGTGCCGGGCACGTCCGCCGCACCGCTCCCCAGCCAGTCGCGAAGGTCGGGGCTGAGATCGCTCACCCGGTCGGAGCCCGACCAGTCGACTGCCGTACGCAGCACGCGGGTGAGCAGATGCGGGCGCCATGCCTCCTGCGGCGTGTGGGCGTCGCCGATGGCGGACGCGGCCCGGCACGACTCGGCCGCCAGCACCTCCGCCTTGCGGGGCGCCGACACGCAGAGGGACGCGTACGCCCGTACGGCGTCCTGGTGGCGGGACCACAGCACGTCGGCGGCCTCGCCCGAGGTCTCGGCGCTCCGGCGGACCAGCCGCACCAACTCCATGTCGCTCAGGACCGCGTGGTCGCGGAATCCGGTCATGCCCGGTATCCGGGTGGTCTCGGGGGCCCCGTCCGCTCCGGCGACGTGATGGTTCTGTCCGTGGTGCGACACCAGTGAATTCCCTCCGAAACCCTTTGCGTTGACACATGCGTCCGGTTGTCCAGCGGTCAGGTGGCAAGCGGAGGCCAGGCCGAATGTAGTGACAAACCCTGGCGGGCGTCCATGCATGTCACCCAGCTGTCGATCAATAACTCGAAAGTCTTTCCAGGATCGGCGGGCTTCGAATTTCGTTGAAATATGGCGCATCGGCGCGAGGCGCGGCGGGGCGAGGCGCGCCCGTGCCGGTGCCCGCACCGGGCACCGGGCCCGCAGCGCCTGGTCTGTGGTGCCGGACGCGCCGACACGGCCGAACCGCCCGTGGATTGGCCGGTGCCGCCGGGCGTTCCGTGCCGTGTCACCCCCTGCGCGCAGATGCTCCGGTGACGACCTCACGCGGTTTCTCTCCCTGACACACCTCTTTGAGAGTGCCCCAATGGTAAAAAACGGACGCATCGCACTGTTCTATGGATTCATCACATCCAGAGCGAGGGGAACATGACCGACGACATCGCGGAAGCCAAGCCCCCCGGCGAATTGAAGGCAAATGCGATCGGCTTCGTCGACGCACTCGTCATCGGACTGAACGCCACATCCCCGGCGTATTCGGTGGCGGCGGTCATCGGCCCGATCGTGGCGCTCGTCGGCATCTACGCCCCCGGCGTGATGCTCGCGTCGTTCGTGCCGATGCTGCTCATCGCCTCGGCGTTCTACTACCTCAACAAGGTCGACCAGGACTGCGGTACGACCTTCTCGTGGGTGACCCGGGCCATGGGGCCGTGGGCCGGCTGGCTCGGCGGCTGGGCCATCGCCATGACCGGCGTCCTGGTCGTCGGATCGCTCGCGGACGTCGCTGTGAGCTTCGCGCTCCTGGCCTTCGGGCTCGACAGCTGGGTGGAGAACGACCTCGTACGCCAACTGCTCACCGTGCTGCTCATCGTGGTGATGACGGGCCTGTGCGTCATCGGCACCGAGCTGTCGGCGCGGGTGCAGAACGTTCTCATCCTCGCGCAGGTCGCCTTTCTGCTCGCCTTCGTGGTGGTCGCGCTCTACCGCGTCTACGCGGACACGAGTTCGTTCGACGCCGTCAAACCGTCGATCGACTGGCTGAGCCCCTTCGCCGAGGGCGGCGGTGCGCTGACCGCGGGGCTGCTGCTGGGCGTGTTCATCTACTGGGGCTGGGAGTCCGCGGTCAACCTCACCGAGGAGACCGAGAACTCCGCCACCGCCCCCGGGAAGGCGGGCGTCTGGTCGACGGTCATCCTGCTGGTGACGTATCTGTCCGTCGCGTTCGCGGTCGTCGCCTACGCGGGGCCGGACTTTCTCGCCGAGAACGCCGGGGAGGAGGAGTTCATCTTCGCCATCCTCGCCAACGAGGTGATGGGGGGCTGGGACTGGGTCGTGCTGCTGGCGGTGGCGACCTCCGCTCTCGCCTCGACGCAGACGACGATCATCCCGGCATCGCGTACGGCCTTGTCCATGGCCCGGCGTCGCGCCCTGCCCGCGCACTTCGGCCATATTCATCCGCGGTTCCACACGCCCGACGTGTCCACGTGGTGGGTCGCCGTCATCGCCATCGCCTGGTACCTCGTCGTCTACCAGATCAGCAGCAATGCGCTCTTCGACTCGCTCACCGCGCTGTCCCTGCTGATCGCGTTCTACTACGCCCTCACCGGCGTCGCCTGCGCGGTCTACTACCGCCGTCAACTGACCAAGAGCCTCCACAACTTCCTCCTCATCGGCCTGGGCCCGGTGGTCGGCGCGGGCCTGCTGGCGTGGCTGCTCGTGGAGTCGGTGCAGGACATGGCCGACCCCGCGAACTCCTACAGCGGTGTCTCGTGGTTGGGCCTCGGCCCGCCGCTCGTCATCGGCATCGGCATCTCCCTCATCGGGGTGGTCATCATGATCGTGTGGCGGCTGAGGTCCCCCGTCTTCTGGTCGGAACGCCCCGGCGTGGTCGACCCCGCGCTCCTCCACGACAAGGAGTCCTGAGATGTCGGTTGTCCTCGGATACGACGAGTCCCCGGGCTCGGCGCGTGCTCTGCGCGTCGCGATCGACGTGGCTGCCGCGTTCGGCGAACCGCTCGTCCTGGTCTTCGGAGCGGCGGCCCCGGGCGGTACGGGCGAGGAGTACCGCACACACCTCGAAGCCATCCGCCAGGCCGGCCGTATCGGGCTGGACCACGCCGTCATGTCGGCCGACGCGGCCGGTGTGTCGACAACCGTCGAAGTCATCGACCAGAAGCCGGCCCAGGCCCTGATGGACGCCGCCGTGCACCACAGCGCCCGCGTCATCGTCGTCGGGACGTGGGGCGAGAGCCCGATCCGCGGTGCGCTGCTGGGCTCGACGCCGCACAAGCTGCTGCACCTCTCCCGCGTCCCCGTGCTCTGCGTGCCCGGCGACGACTGACGACGCGCCGTGGCCCGGTGCCCCCGCCGATCGGAAAACGGGGTGCCGGGCCCGGGGCCGGATGGGATCGTGACCCCATGCGGTTGTGGACGGTGCAGCACCACGGGGCGGTCCCGGTCCTCGAGAAGTCCGGTCTGCTGACCGGGGACTGGAGCCGCGTCGCTTCCGGCTTGCGACCGGGATACGAGCTGATGCTGGCGGAGATGCGCCGGCGCGGCATCGACAGCGCCGGCCGCCCGCCCGTATGGGCCTGGGCGGGACCCGACTCGCGCGACGGGCGGGTCCTGGAGACGGCCCGCTCCCTGCTCAGCCCGCTGGAGTGGGAGCAAGGCGTCGTCGTGCTCGACCTGGAGGTGCCCGACGAGCTGGTGGTGACCAGTGCCTACGGCTGGTGGAACGACGTCCTCGCCGCCGTCCTCTCCGGCGAACCGCTGCCCTCGATGGACTTCTCGACAGGACCCGAGGACGAGCGGGAGGACGAGTTCCGGATCCAGGCCGTCCTTCCGCTGGTCCGCCTCGACTGGGTGCGGACCAGCAGGCCGCTCGAACCCCCCGCGGACCTCGTGGAGGCGTGGCCGAACCTCCGGGCACAGCCCTTCGGCCCGACCGCTGCCGCGCCCAACGGGGCAGCGCGCTCGGCGGGTTGACCGCCGTGGGGGCGCGCAGACGCTGCGCGAGGCCGTTGGCGGCGACCTCGCGCCGGCGCGTCAGGCCACGCGGTAGTCCGCGTCGCGGGCATCGGTGATCAGCATTCGGCCCGGCGCGTGGGTGAGGGCGAACGGCGGACGTGAGGCCATCACGGCGGCCTGCGGAGTGACCCCGCACGCCCAGAACACCGGGACGTCGCCGGGCTCGGCCTCCACCGGATCGCCGAAGTCCGGGCGGTCCAGGTCGGCGATGCCCAGAGCGGCGGGGTCACCGTGGTGCACCGGGCTGCCGTGGACGGCGGGCATGAGGGCGGTCTCGCGGACCGCGGTGTCCACCAGGCCGGCCGGCACGGGCCGCATCGACACCACCAGCGGCCCGTGCAGCCGCCCGGCCGGGCGGCACTGACGATTCGTCACATACATGGCGACGTTCCGCCCCTGCTCGACGTAGCGCATCGGGACGCCCGCGCCGGAGAGCGCCGATTCGAAGGTGAAGCTGCATCCGATGAGGAACGTCACCAGATCACGGCGCCAGTGGCCGGTCACCTCGGCCGGTTCGTCGACCAGTTCGCCGTGCTTCCACACGCGGTAGCGGGGGACGTCCGTGCGCAGATCCGCGCCCGGCGCCAGCGGTGTGGTCCAGGCCCCGGCGTCGGTGACGTCGAGCACGGGGCACGGCCGGGGATTGCGCTGGCAGAAGAGCAGCACGTCGTACGCCCAGTCGGCGGGGACGGCGATCAGGTTGGCCTGGGTGTGTCCGGGGGCCCAGCCGGCCGTCGTACCGCCCGCCCCGGTGCGGAAGTACGCCCGGGCCTCGCCGGGGCTCATGTCCGCGCCGGGCTTCCGGCTGCGGCCCCGGGCGGCCTCCGGACTTCCGGCACCGCCCCGGGCCATGGCCTCCGTCCCGCTCACAGCAGCTCGCGGCCGCGCGTCTCGGGTAGCCCGAACAGGGCGACGACGGCGAGTGCGTAGCCGACCGCCCCGAAGATGAGAGCGCCGCCGACGCCCCAGCTCTCGGAGAGGAATCCGACCAGGGTGGGGAAGAAGGCGCCCACGGCGCGGCCGGTGTTGTACGTGAAGCCCTGTCCGCTGCCGCGTACGGCCGTCGGGTACAGCTCGCTGAGGAACGACCCGAAGCCGCTGAAGATCGCCGACATGCAGAAGCCGAGTGGGAATCCCAGAACGAGGACGAGGGTGTTCGCGCCCTCGGGGATGTTGGTGTAGGCGACGATGCAGGCGGCGGAGAGGAACGCGAAGAGCGTGATGTTCCGCTTCCGGCCCAGCTTGTCGGTGAGATAGCCGCCGGTGAGGTAGCCGATGAAGGCGCCGGAGATGAGGAAGGTCAGATAGCCGCCGGTGCCGACGACGGTGAGCCCGCGCTCGGACTTGAGATAGGTCGGCACCCAGGTGGCCAGGGTGTAGTAGCCGCCCTGGACACCGGTGGAGAGCAGTACGGCGAAGAGCGTGGTGCGCAGCAGATCCGGTTTGAAGATCGTGGCGAACGAGTCCAGGGAGCCCTTGCCGGCCTGCTTGCGCTGCTCGGTGGCCTTCGGGGCGTCCTGGACACTGCGCCGGACGTAGATGACCAGCAGGGCGGGCAGGGCGCCGGTGAAGAACATGACGCGCCAGGCCGTGTTCTCGTCGAAGGTCTGGAAGACCAGGGTGTAGACGACGACGGCGAGGGCCCAGCCGACCGCCCACGAGCTCTGGATGGCGCCGAGGGTGCGGCCGCGGTGCTTGGAGCTGGCGTACTCGGCGACCAGGATCGCGCCGACCGCCCATTCGCCGCCGAAGCCGAGGCCTTGGAGGCCGCGGAAGACGAGCAGCATTTCGTAATTCGGTGCAAAACCGCACAGAACGGTGAAGACGGCGTAGGTGATCACCGTGATCATCAGGGCCTTGACCCGGCCGATGCGGTCGGCCAGTACGCCCGCGGCGGCGCCGCCGATGGCCGAGACGACCAGGGTGACGGTGGTCAGCAGACCGGTCTGGCCGTTGTCGAGCCCGAAGTACGCGGCGATCGCCACCATGCTCAGCGGCAGCGTAAAGAAATCGTACGAATCCAGGGCATAGCCACCGAAAGCACCGCCGAAGGCGCGGCGCCCTCGCGGGCCGAGCGCGCGAAGCCAGGCGAATGCGCCGCTGTCGTCGCGGAGTTGATCAGGCGCGATCCCTTCGGTGGCGCCGTCGCCGGCTGCACCGTCGGCCATGGGGGACGCCGACGGGTTGGGCGGATTGGCCGGTGATGGAGGCTTGCTGCTCATTTGCACCTCGCGGGTGAGAGATGTGGTGCACCGAGAAGAACGGACGCGCCGGAGGGGACCGACCGGCGGCGTGGGCCCAAGCTAGAGGATCGTTGAACGATCCTTCAAGGGGTGTGTTGTCTTGTTTCCAGGTTCTGCGATTGACTGCTCACCGGGCGTGGTGGATCAGATGTGGAGCGAGACCGGGAGTTGCGTGACGTGGTGACGACTGAGGCCGAGCTGAGCGCACTGGCGGACGACCGGGCCCTGTTGGGGCGTACGAGCACCGCCGAGCGGGTCGCGGACATTCTGCGCACCCGTATCGCGGACGGCTACTTCCCGCCCGGGACGCGGCTGTCGGAGGACAGCATCAGCGGAGCGCTCGGCGTCTCGCGCAACACCCTGCGCGAGGCGTTCCGGCTGCTCACCCACGAGCGGCTGCTCGTGCACCGGCTCAACCGCGGGGTCTTCGTACGGATGCTGGCCGTCGAGGACGTCGCCGACATCCACCGCGTACGGCGGCTGGTCGAATGCGGTGTGCTGCGGAGCCTGGGGGAGCCGCCCTTCCCGCTCGACGGGCTCGAAGCCGCGGTCGCCGCGGGCGAGCGGTCCGCGGCCGAAGGGGAGTGGAAGGGAGTGTCGACGGCCAACATCCACTTCCACGGCGAACTCGTCGCGCTGGGCGGAAGCCCGCGCACCGACGAGCTGATGCGCAGCGTGCTGGCCGAACTGCGCCTGGTCTTCCATGTGGTGGACGATATGCGCCGCCTCCACGCGCCGTATCTCGCGCGGAACCGGGAGATTCTCAGGTCACTGCGCGCCGGGGACGCGGCCCGGGCCGAGGAACTGCTCGTCGCCTATCTCGAGGACTCCCGCGAGGAGTTGGTCGACGCCTATGCGGGGCGGATCGGGGAGCCGGACGCGCGAGGCTGAGCGACCAGCCGTCCGTACGAGCAGGGGGCGATCGGGTGCGATCTCCGCAGCGAACGGATCGTCGTCACCGGGCCCGCGAGAACAACCTCAGGGCGGCTCCACCCAAACCGCCCCGCACCCGAGGAAGCCCCTGCCCGCGGACGGCCCCCGCTCTGCGCCGAGGGGCTCACCGTGGCAGCCGTGCGGCCGCGAACTCCCCTTCCGGTAGTGCTGGTTGGTGCACCGGACAGGAATCCGGTGCGCCACGCACCCGTCGCCTCCGGCGTCAGCCCTGTCGTGCGACGACCCGCATCGGCAGCTCGTCGGGATGCGCCACGGCGGAGGCGACCTCGCGGACCTCATGGCCAGGGAGCGGCTCGAAGCGCCACCGGGGGAGCACGGTGGCCAGCGTGATCACGATCTCCGCCCAGGCGAAGCCGTCGCCGATGCACTTGCGATTGCCCGAGCCGAACGGGACGAAGCCCTCCCGCGGCAGCTTCTCGCGTCGCTCCGGCAGCCAGCGGTCCGGGTCGAAGCGCGCCGGGTCGTCGTACTGGCGCGGATCGCGGTGCAGGGCGTAGAGGCTGAAGGCCACCTCCGTGCCCACCGGGAGGTGGACGCCGCCCAGTTCGACCGGCGCGGTCGCCTGCCGCATGAGCAGCGGCACCGAGTGCAGACGGGAGATCTCCTTGAGCACCTGGTCCGTGTAGGTGAGCCGGGGGACGTCCTCGAAGGTGACGGGGCGGTCACCCACCACCGACGCGATCTCCGCGAGCAGCCGCTCCTCGACGTCGGGGCGGGAGGCGAGTTCGTGGAACGTCCAGGCGAGGGTCGACGCGGTGGTCTCCGTGCCCGCGAACATGATCGCGACGAGTTCGTCCCGGACCTCCTTGTCGGTGAGGGCCTCACCGGTGTCGGCGTCGCGCGCCGCGAGGAGCAGGTGCAGCAGGTCGTTGCACTCGGTGTCGCCCTGCGCGTGCGAGGCGGCGATGACATCGTCGATGACCCGCCGCAGCCGGGACGACGCCGCGTCGAACTGGCGGTTGGCGGGGATCGGCACGCGGTCGAAGAGGCGCGGTGTGACGGTCCGTACGAGCGCGTTCTTGAGGAGGATCGGGACGTCGCGGCGGACCGCCTCGGCGGCGGGACGGCTGATCTCCGTGGAGAACATGGTCTCGCCGAGGGTCGCAACCGAGAACTCGGCCAACTCCTGGTCGACGGCGACGACCTGACCCGACGTCCAGGCGTCCGACATCGCTTTCGCCCGGGTGGCCATCACCCTCGCGTACTCGGCGATACGGGTGTGATGGAACATCGGCTGCATCAGCCGGCGGTGCGGGCGGTGGATGTGCGACGGCGCGGTGGGCAGGGCGTCGCCGACCAGGATGCGCGCCCGGATGAAGAAGCGGCCCTTGTCGAAGTGGCGTGCCTTGGAGACCAGCAGCTCGTGTGTCAGCTCGGCGCTGGTGACGAAGTAGATGGGCAGGGTGCCGACGTCGACCCGTACGAAGTCGCCAGTACTCCGCAACTCCTGCAGGAACGTCAGGGGGTTCCGCAGCAGGGGGACGGCATGGCCGACCAGCGGAAGACGCCCGGGGGCGCGCGGGACCGCCCGCAGTGCTGTAGTCACTCTCGCAGTCCTTTCGTCGTCGGGACCGGCCGGAAGGCGGGCCGGCGCGCCCGGTGTCGGTGGGGGGTGGGACTGTGCGATGCCCGTGCCGTCTCGGGGCGGCGGGCCGTGGTGCGGTGTGTCGACTAGGCCGTACGCAGGCTGCTCCTGCGCCGCGGGGCCGATGGGCTCTTCCTGGTGTTCTTCCGGCGGTGGGGAAGCGTTTCCTCGCGGGGCTCCCGGGGAAGCAGGCTCCACCACCAGGCCACGGCGGGGATGTCCAGCGCCTCAGCGCTGTCGTCGGTCGGGGTGTCGCTGAACGTGGACGGCAGGCCGGCCGGGTCCTCGGGAGTGGTGTAGCGGCGCGAACTGATGCCCCAGTCCTGGGCGCCGCGGATGAACGCGCCGATGGAGTGCAGATAACGGCGCAGTTGGGGGCTGCCGGTGGTCTCGAGCTGTGCGCACAGGCGCAGGTAAAGGCACATGACCCGGTCCCGCTGGGCCACCGCCGTCGTCAGCGCCTCCTCGGGGCTCAGGTCCTCGTGGTGTTCCAGGACGCGCAGCACGTTGAGGTAGTACTGATCGGCCCGGCTCTCCTTGTGGTAGGAGAAGATGTCGTTGTCCCAGGTGATGATGAAGTAGGCCATCTCCGCCACCGCGCGTACGGTGACGTCGTCGCGCTCGTGCGGCTGGAGTTCGTAGCCGTGCCCCATCTCCAGCAGGGGCATGACGACCGAGGTCGCGCCGTCGTAGAGGCGCATCAGGGTGTAGTCGTTGAGATCGGGGACCGTTCCGCTGCTGCGGTGCGAGGCCTCCCACACCACGGACATGAAGTACTCGCGCAGCGCGTCCACCCAGCGTACGACCTGTCCCGGCGTGCCGTGGCGCGACATCCGCCGGCTGAGGTCCCGGAGCCCCTCCGCGAGCGGGTCCCCCTCGAGCATCGGCACATCGGGGTTCTGCGCCACGCGCAGCAGCCGGGAGAGTTCGGCGACGAGCCGGCTGGGGTCGTTGCCGAGGTCGCCCTCCTCGCAGTGACCGTCATCGACACCGAAGAGCCAGAGGATGAAGTCGGCGAGGAGGGAGATGACGTCCTCGCGCCCTTCGGGCAGGATGCGGGCCGCGAAGGTGCCGATGTCGTGGCGTACGAGCTTCGTGCGCAGTTCCTCGGAGCCGATGCCGAATTGCACCGCCCATGCGGCCGTCCGGTCGTCGATGACCTTGTGTCGCGGATGGATCGCGGGCGGTATGGGGGAATAGACGGGTGGCACGATCAACCCGTGCTCCACTGCCGATCACCTCAATGTCTCCAGCGGACGGGCCGCTTCCACACAACCGTCGTGAGGAGGCACGGGGGACGTGGCCTCCTCCCTTGCTCAACCAGCCGGCGTCCCCGCCGTGGCCGGAAGCCGAAGAGGCCGAAGCTGTCGTTCGCCGCGTCGGCGACCGCTCAGCGGGCACGCTCGTGACACCGGGTTCGTCAGACATGCCGCGGCCCGATGGCGCATTCCAGCATCTCACTAGGAGGTCGTTTCTTGCCATAACAGGCCACGCATGGAGTGGAGTTGGGGCACTACTTGTGTGCAAACGGGCACTTCCGGTCGCAGGCGGGCGCGTTGGCAGTCCCGGGAAGAACCTCCCGCTGCTCGCGCCCGCCATCCGATCGGTGCCGGCGACGCCCTACCGCCGTCCCTGGAGCCTGTGCACCAGCGAGGACCACCACGGCGTACGCCTCGGGGCCGCCGCAGGGGCCGTCCCCGCTGCGACCGGCTCCTGTTGCGGCACCCGCATCGGGGGCAGCTCTGCCGAGGGCAGCGGGTGGCTTCCGGTCCTCCGGGAGGACTCCGGGCGGCGCCCCGTGAACGTCACCGGCAGCGCCACCAGCCGGCGGGACATCAGCGCGGTGTCCCACCGCAGTTCGTTCTCGGAGACCGAGAGCTGCAGATCGGGCAGCCGGGTCAGCAGCGCGTCGATCCCGGTGTCCACGATCGCCCGGCCGAGGTCCTGGCCCGGGCACTCGTGCGGGCCTCCGCTGAACGCCAGATGCGAGCGGTTGCCGTGCATCGGCGCCGAGGTGTCCGGGCGGATGTCCGGGTCGATATTGCCCGCGGCCAGGCCCAGCACCAGCATGTCCCCGGCCCTGATGGTCTTTCCGGCGAGTTCGGTGTCCCCGGTGGCCCAGCGGCCGATGTTCGTTGTCATCGGCGGCTCGTCCCAGAGCACCTGCTCCAGCGCGTCCGGCAGCGTCATGTGACCGCCCGCGAGCGTCGCGCGGAAGCGCTGGTCGGTGAGGACGAGCCGCAGCGTGTTGGCGATCAGGTTGACGGTCGGCTCGTTCGCCGAGACCAGCAACACCCGCAGGTGCTCCCGGACTTCCTCGTCGGTGAGCCGGGCCGGATGTTCCAGCAGCTTGGAGGCCACGTCGTGGCCCGGGGACATCCGCTTGCGCTGGACCAGACGCTCCAGCGTCTCGGTGATGTAGTCGTTGCTGGCCGCCGCCGTCTCGGTACCCCGGATCATGTCCTTGGCGGCGTCGACGAGGTGCGGACCGTAGCCCTCCGGCATCCCGAAGAGCTGGGTGATCACCCGCATCGGCAACTGGTCGGCGAACTGCTCGACCAGATCGGCCCGTCCGGTCGAGGCGAACTCGTCGATGAGCTGGTGCGCGAAGCGTGTGACATACCGGCGGATACCGCGGGCCTCGAAACGCGAGAGGCTCTCGGTGACCGCCCTGCGCAGCCGCTCGTGCTCCTGGCCGTCGGCGAAGACGCACAGCGGCTGCCACATCGTCAGCGGCGCCATCGGGTGCTCCGGCGGGACCTTGCCCTGCTGCATGTCGTGCCAGTGGCGCGAGTCCCGGGAGAAGAGCGAAGGAGTGCGCGCCACCTCCAGGTTCTCCCGGTGGCCGAGCACGAGCCAGGCAGGCAGCTCGCCCGGCAGGAGCACCGGGGCCAGCGCGCCGTGCTCGGCGCGCAGGGTCTCGTACAGCTTCATGGGGTCGGCGTCGGCCTCGGGGCCGTAGAGCCGCCGCAGTGCGCCGGCGTCCATCCCGTGGGCGGGGCAGCCCGGGGGAGGGAGGGCGGGGGTCACTCCGGAGGGGGCCGACGGGTCGGGGTATGGGGTGGTCACGTCGTCGCCTCCGGGGACAGGACGAGAGAACGCAGGTACTGCATCAGCGTCACCAGGACATCCCGGCTGGAGTTCCGTTGACGCACATCGCACATGAGGATCGGGACCGCTTCGGGGAGGTCGAGAGCGTCGCGCAGCTCCTTGACGGGGTACGAGGGCGACGCGGGGAACGAGTTGACCGCGACCACGAACGGGACCCCGGCTTCCTCCAGACGGCCGATCACATCGAAGCTGACCTCCAGCCGGCGTGTGTCGACGAGTACAACGGCACCGAGGGCGCCCTTGAACAGGCCGTTCCACAGGAACCAGAAGCGCTGCTGACCCGGTGTCCCGAACAGATAGAGCACCAGCTCCTCGTTGAGGCTGATCCGGCCGAAGTCCATGGCGACAGTGGTGTGGACCTTCTGCTCCACCCCGTAGATGTCGTCCACGCCCTCGCCGGCCTGGGTCATCGTCTCTTCGGTCGTCAGGGGCCGGATCTCGCTCACCGAGCGGACCAGCGTCGTCTTGCCGACGCCGAAGCCGCCGACGATGACGACCTTGACCGCGGAGCTGGCCGACGACGGCAGGGCGTCCTCGCTCCGCGGGCCCACGGCCTCGTCAGAGATTCCGTAATCCATGGATCACCGCCTCAATCAGTGCGACGTCGGGAAGCGACGAGGCCGGCTCTCGTGCTTCGACCTGTTCTTCGGACAGCAGATCCGCGAGCAACACGGTGATCACGCTGACCGGAAGCCCGAGATACGCCGATATCTCGGCCACCGACAGCGGGGAATTGGTGACCTGCAGGATCGATGTGTGCTCGGGCTGCATGCCGACCTTCGGCTCTGTACGCGCCACGATCAGGGTGACCAGGTCGAGTTCGGCCCCGGCCCCCTCCGATGCGTCGCTGCGGCCGCCGGTGATCACATAGAGGCGCTCCGGGCTGTCCCTCTCCCAACCCTGTGCGTCTTCGCTCACGTGGCCGGACCGCTGTCGCGCGGGGGGCTGGTGAGATGCGCGCCGATACGTGCCACCAGGTCACGCATGTGCTGCCCGACCAGGCCCGCGTCGACGCCCTCGTCCGCCAGGACGGCCAGGTGCGCTCCGGATCCGGCCGCCAGCAGGTACATGAAGCCGCCGTTCACCTCGATGACGACCATCCGCATCCGGCCGTCGCTGTGGGGGAACTCCTGGGCGACCGCTACGGAGAGGCTCTGCAACCCCGAGCCGATGGCGGCGATGCGGTCGGCGGTATCTCTCTCCGTGAGGTACTGCGCCATGCACAAGCCGTCCGATGACAGCAACACGACAGAGCGGACTTGCGGGACGCTCTCCGCCAAGTCCTTGAGCATCCAGTCCATGTCGGCCCGGCGATCCATTGCTTATTCACCCTCATCTAACGACTTGTCATTGGTGTTGCGGTCGGCGGCCGGTCGCGGTCCGCCGGACAGGCCGCTCTGCAGATCGACCATCCACATGCCGGGCGCCGGTTCGTCGGCCGCGGGCCGGGGCGCGGCATGTGCCGCGGCGGCAGGGCCCGGTCCGGCGTCCGGGGTGGGTGCCGCGGGGAAAGCGCCGCCCTGGAAGTGGGCACCCGGATCCGCGGCGGCCTGAGGCGCGCCCGAACCGGAGCGAGCGGCAGGGCCCGGACGGCGACGGCGACGCTGCGGCAGTCCGTTGGCGGTCCGCTCGACCAGGGCGGGAGCCTCGTCGTCCTCGTCCCCCCTCAACGAGGGCCCGGTTGCCGGAAGCTGGGGCCTGCGGGTCAGGGGAACGCTCGGCGCCGGGGCGCTCGGATGTGCGGAACCGCCGTACTGTGCCGTGCCGTCGCGATGGGCCGCGCCGCCGTACTGTGCCGCGCTCTCGGCGGAGCGCTGGCCGGAGCTGGCACCGATACCGTGCGCTCGTCCTTCCGCGGGTGCCGTGGTGATCAGCTTCTGGGGGACGACCAGGACCGCGCGGACACCGCCGTACGCGGACGGCGGCAGCGAGACCTGGAAGTCGTACGCCTGCGCCAGGCGGCCGACCACGGCCAGGCCGAGCCGCGGCGCCTCACCGAGGTCGTTGAGGTCGATGCCGGCCTGCGCCTCCTTGAGCATCTGCTCGGCCCGGGCGCGGGCCTCCTCGCTCAGACCGACGCCGCCGTCCTCGATCTCGATCGCGATGCCCGCATGGACCTCGCTCGCGGTGAGGTGGACCCGGGCCTTCGGCGGCGAGTAGCGAGTCGCGTTGTCCAACAGCTCGGCCAGCGCGTGGATGAGGGGCTCGACCGCGGGGCCGATGACAGCGACGTTCGCGACCGAGTGCAGCTCGACGCGCTGGTAGTCGAGGATGCGGGACATCGCACCGCGCAGCACGCTGTAGACGGGAACGGCCTTGCTCCACTGGCGGCCGGGCCGGGCACCGCCGAGGACTGCGATGCTGTCCGCCAGGCGTCCGATAAGCGCCGTGCCGTGGTCCAGGCGCAGCAGATCGGCGAAGAACTCCGGCTTCTGGCCGTGCCGGTCCTCCATGGTGCGCAGGTCGGTGGCCTGCCGGTAGACGATGGCCTGTACGCGGCGGGCGACGTTGACGACACCGCGCTGCGCGGAGTCGCGCAGGGTCTCCTCGGCCTGAACGGCCTCGACGACCGAGCGCATCAGCGCCTGTTGGGCGGCGTGGAACTCGGGGCTGAGCCCCTCGCCCGCCCCCACCATCGACGCCAGCACGTCCTCGGCGAACTCGCCCTCCTGGAGGCGGGCCACGGCTTCGGGCAGCCGCTCCCTGGCCAACTGGACCGTGACCGCCTCCTGTTGGCCGAGGCGCCGCTGAAGCGCCTCGGTCCGTTCGGCGGCTTGGGCACGCAGGGACGCCAAGGCCTTCCCGCGGCGGGCGACTTCGGCCGCGAGGGCCGCCACGGCGACGGTTGCCACAGCGCCGCAGACGGCGACGGCTCCTCGTGCGTCGGTCGCAACCACCGCTGTCGCGACGGCTGCCACACCCGCCATCACGATGGCGGGTAGTAACCACGCGACTACAGGGCCGGTTCGTTGTCCTCCGGGTGACGATTCGGCACGAATCATCAGTGTCCTCAAATCGATCGAAAGGCTACGCAAACGGAGGGCCCATGGCGGCGCGGCAGAGTCGTCAGGAGTTGCCTCGGGCAACCCTCGGTCGGTGTCAGGTCAGGGCTGACCTGGGAGGATGCGCCGACGCGCTGAGCCCCACGAAGGATAGCCGGAATCGATCACCTGTGACGCAGTGTCTTCGAACTTATACGATCCTGTTTCGGTTTGAGGCGCCAAAGGCGCAGGCCAGGGCAAGTGAACGCGGAAATCCCTAGATGACGTTCGATCCGCCCGATCCGTGGAACCGGCGCAGACGGAAGAGGATCACGCCTGCGCATCCGTGTCAGGGGCAACTGCCCATCCGGGGAAGGGCGTCCGCGTATCCGGGTCGGGTAGCGGCGCTCCCTGGCCTGCGGGACAACTGCGCTTCCGGGCCGGGCAACTGCCCGTCCGGAGCCGGGAATCGGCCTCCCGGAACAGCAACGGGTACCGCGCCAGAACCGGCACAGAATCTCAGAACCGGCAGGGACCGGTAGGTCCGGCAGGGACCTCAGGGACGGCGGGTCCGATACAGGTCCGGCAGGACCTCACGACCGGTCGGAAGAAGCGCCGGAGCCGGTGGAGATGAGGTCAGGGCCGGCCGAGAAGCCCGCGCCGCCCCCGCAGTCGACGCGCCCGGTACCGCAGGCCCGCCGCGACGAGCGCCCGAAGAGCGCGCGGCGGAGCGGTGACGCCGAAGGCCGTCCGCAGCCGGTCGTCGAGCAGGGTGTCGGACGCCGTACGGACAAGTCCCGCCAGCGGAGCGGGAAAACGGTCGGCGAGCAGCCCCCGCGTGGCGTTCAGCAGGGCCCGTCCCTCCGGGGTGACCGCGAAGGTGCGCTCCTCGAACCGGTCCATCCAGAAGGCCAGTTCCTGATACGAGTGCGGCAGCGGCTTGATGGCCATGCGCTGCGCCAGACCCGCGTAGAAACCGTACGCCGCGGCCTTCTCGGCGCTGGTCGTCGGGCGCGGGCCATGGGCGTCGATCCAGCGCAGGGGAGCGACGCAGAAGGCGGCCAGGACGTAGACGAACTCCTCGTCCCCGACGGGCAGACGGGCGTGGATCCGGTTCAGCAGGGCGACCGTTTCGAGCCCGGTCGGGTCGTCGAAGCCGTGCTCGATGAGGGCGTACATCACCTCGCCCGTCGCCTTCGCCCGCGCCTTGGGCCGGCCGGTCATCCGGCCCGTGCCGTGCAGGACGCGGGCGATGCTCGGGACGGCGAAGGTCCGGTAGAAGCCGAGGTTCAGCCCGAGCATCAGGTCCTCGGGGAAGTCCACGAGTGCCATGCGCCGGTACGTGGCGTGGGCGCGCCGTTCCTCCTCGGGCGTCGGGGCGTTCGCGGGTCCGTCCTCGCGCGCCGCGGCGTTCGCGGGCTCGCCCTCGGGCGTCTGGGCGTTCACACGGCCCCCGCCGGTTCGGTGCGGCGCAGCGCCTCGGTGACCGCCGGACCGGTGAGCGCGCGGGCGATCCGGACCAGCCGGTCGCGCTCGGCACGCTGGTCCGCGGGCTCGTGCGTGGACGCGGGTTCGTGCGTGGACGCGGGTTCGTGCGCGCCGGCCCCGGGTTCCTCCGCCCGGTCCGCGCTGACTCCGGACTGCCCGTCATCGCAGGGGAGTCGAGGTTCACCGTGCGCGTCATGACGAACCGTCAGTCCATGCGTGAGGGCGTCGGCGACGGCATCGCCGACTGCCTCCACCGGAACTCCACCCGCCACCACATCCCGGGTGATCCGCGCCAGTTCCGCCTGCCGCGCCCGGATGGCCCCGAGCAGCGCCGCCGCGGCCCCCGCCGCTTCGGCCTCCTCCTCGGTCCGCCCCTCCTCCCGGGCCAGGGCCGTGGCGGTCCCGGACACGCGCGGGTCCTCCCAGATGCGCATGGCGAGCTGTGCGTCGCGGATCTCGGCCATGCAGCGGCCGAGCCGCCACTTCAGATCGCGGGCCGCGAACACGTAGCCCAGCTTGGACGGTACGGGGTCGAGCAGGATGTGGTCGTCAGCCTCGGCCGCCACCAGCCACAGCGGCCGGAGGGCGACGAACGCGTGGCGCCGCTCCTGCCAGGCGCGCACCGCCGGGAGGATGAAGCCGACGCACATCAGCATCGCGCCGATCGTGGCGAACATCGGGCCGGCCACCGTGGAGAGCACATCGAGGCCGCCGTTGCCCCGGACCGCCGCACCGATGGCGACGACCTTGCACAGGACATAGCCGAGGGCGACCTGGCAGCCGCTTGCGATCAGCCGTACCCCGGTGCGTACGGCCACGCGTTCGGGGTCGCGGCGGGCCAGTTCGTCCGCGTGGCGCCAGCAGGCCTGGGCGATGCCGAGGAGGGCGTACGCGAAGCCGCCCTGGTAGACGAAGAGGAAGACGGCGACGGGCGGTTGGGGTCCGTAGAAGGTGTCGAAGTCGAGGGGGTGGGGACCGCCGGGGAGGTGCCCGCTCACGGCGGCGAAGGAGAAGAGGCCGATCATCGTCGTCAGCAGCAGCGCATAGACGGCGATGCGGCGGATGACGCGCGGCCCGGCGAGCGACCATGTCTCGGCCGGGTCCGAGGACATCGTCGTCCACAGCAGCGCGAGGCCCTGGGCCGAGGCGCTGAAGCAGATGATGAATCCGTAGACGAGCAGTGTGGCGAGATCGGGAAGGCCCGCCACCGAGCCGATGAAACGGTACGCCGACGGCGTCGCGCAGAGGAACGCCAGGGCGACGAAGGCATGGCAGGCGCAGGAGAACGCCAACTGCGCGGACGGCGCCGAGCGCCAGCCCCGCAGCTTGAACGCGAGAGCGGCGCCGATGATCAGAGCAGCGCCGTAGTAGGCAGCGTCAAACACGCCCGCCCCAGGTGTGCTCCAGCGCCGGCGCGACCCAGGTGGCGGCCCCGGCCGAGGCGGCGGCGTGGGCGGCCAGATGCTGCCGCAGAAGCGTGCCGTGGACCTCGGCCTCGCGCTCGGGCGGACTGTCGTAGTGCGAGCGCCCCAGCATCCGGGCGACCGCGCTCTGGCCGAGGATCCGCGTCGTCGGTACGGCCTGGCTCTCGGACTCGTCGCCGATGTCGATGCACTCGTGACCGCCCACCAGATGGCCCAGCTCGTGGCAGATGATGTGCATCTGGTGCCAATGGGTGGTGTTGCGCTGGTAGATGATCCAGTACGTGCCGTTCCGCAGCACGCACTGCCCGGACACCTCGCGCGGGTCGAGATCCCGCGGCACCAGCTTGATGGGCTGTCCGAGCCGCTCGGAGATATGCGCGACGAGGACCTGGATGTCGCTCGTGGGAGGCAGCTCCAGCTCGGCGAGGCGCCGCTCGCACCGCTTGCGCACCGCCTTGGTGTGGCTGGTGCCCGTGAACCACACGCCTTCGTCACCGTCCCCTGGAGGTATCTGCCATGCCATGCGCCGTTCCGAAGGCATCTCCTGGACGGGTATGGCACCCCCCGTGCCGCTCATGCTGTCCTTTGCTCGTCATCACCATCCGGATCCGCCGGCATCCCCGCGGCCTTCCGGTACTCCTCGATGATCTGCTCGACGGCGGCCTGCATCGCCGCGGGCAGCCCGGCCGACCGCCGCAGAATACGCCGCGCCCTGTGGTCCCGGATCGCGGCCAAGTCCGCCAGTTCGGCCTGGACTTGAGCGGCGATCTCGTCGTTGCGGAAGAAGTCGAGGGGCACACCGAAGAACCCGGCGAGCCGGGCCGCCGTCTCCAGCGAGGGCCGGTTGCGGCCCGTGCGCAGATACCCGATCGCGGTGGTGCTCAGACCGGTCGCCCGCGCGACCTCGCCGTTGGTGTACGGGCGGCCCTGAGAGGCGGGATACATCTGCGCGAAGAGATGCTCCAGGCGCTCAGCGAACCGCTCGGATGCAAAATCGCCTGCGCCCGCACTGCTTTCGCCCATATGGCAGAAACCCCCGGCCGTTATGCGCTTGTGGATCGCAGTCCGCAGCAGTATGCCCAGCGGACGCGATCCACGCCACTCGCGCAACAAGTGTTGATGCTCCAGTCGCTGCTGGCCCGGCATCCCCGCCGAGAACCCGCCACACGAACCGCGCAGCTGTTAACAGTAGTTGACACGCCCTATCCGTCAAGCGATGATCAGGGTCCGCTGGGCTGCCGGAGTGGGGGCGGAACGGGGGTTCGCCCCACTCCGGCAGACGAGCGGGAAGAGGATTCCGGAAGTCTCGACCGGCGGTCGCCGCGCGATCGCCCGCGCTCTCCTCCGTCCCTCGCCAACCGCCCCCTCACCGCCCCGAGATGGCCTCCGCAAGCCGGGCGAAGGCCGACGTGCGCGGTGTGCCCGCGCTCTCCCGGCGGTCGGCGGCGCGGAACAGGGTGTAGATGAGCTGAACTCCCGCCCAGCGCAAGGGTTCCGGCTCCCAGTCGCGGACCCGGCGGCCCACCCAGGGCAGCGCCGTCAGGTCGGTGTCCCGTCGCAGCACGAGGTCCCGGAGCGTGCGGCCCGCCAGGTTGGCCGTCGTCAGGCCGCTGCCCACGTAGCCGCCCGCCCAGCCCAGTCCCGTGGCGTGGTCCACATGGACCGTGGAGCACCAGTCCCGCGGTACACCCAGCACACCGCACCACGCATGCTCGATCCCGGCCCCCGCCGCGTCCGGGAAGAGAGCGGCGAGCGTGCGCCAGAGCGCGTCCACCGTCCGCGGCTGTGTGGCGCCCCGGACGTCGGTGCCGGAGCCGTAGCGGTACGGGACCCCGCGGCCGCCGATGGCGATCCGGCCGTCGGGGGTGCGCTGGGCGTAGATGTACGCGTGGGCGCTGTCGCCGAGCACTTCCCGGTCCCGCCATCCGATGCGCTCCCACACCTTGGCGGGCAGCGGCTCGGTCACGATCATCGAGCTGTTCATGGGGAGCCACTGGCGGCGCTGTCCCGCCAGGCTCGCGGTGAAGCCCTCGGTCGCCCGGATCACGCAGTCGGCGGTCACGGTGCCCCGTACGGTGACTGCGGCGGGCCGTTGCCCGCTGGTGCGCGGCCGTATCTCCGTCACCGTCGTGTCCTCGAAGACGTCCACGCCCAGGCCGGACACGACACGCGCCAGGCCCGCGGCCAGCTTCGCCGGCTGGACGGCTGCGGCGTGCGGGGTCCACAGGGCCTCCATCGCCCCGGCCACGCGTAGCCGCTCCTCGCGTTCCGTACGGTCGAGAAGACGCAGGTCCGTTTCCCCGAAGCCCCAGTCGCGCCGGTCGTCCAGGTCGTCGAGCAGGCGCCGGCGCTGAGCGGGTCCGGTGGCCACGCGCACCATGCCGCCCTTGTGGATGTCCGCGTCGATGCCTTCGTCGCGTGCGACCGCGATGACCTCGTCGATGCCCCGGAACATGGCGTGCTGCATGTCGACCACGGACTGCCGGCCGTGCTCGGCGGCGTAGCGGTCACGCGCTCCGGCGAAGCCGTGGTAGAGCCATCCGCCGTTGCGCCCGGAGGCGCCGAAGCCCGCGAACTCCCGCTCCAGGACGGCGATCCGCAGATCGGGCTGCTCCTTCTTGAGGTAGTAGGCGCTCCACAGCCCGGTGTAGCCGCCCCCGACGATCGCCACGTCGTAGTCGCGGTCCCCGGGAAGCGCGTCCCTGCGCTCCGGGACGCCGGCATCCCGGTACCAGTACGAGACGCCGCCGTTGCGGAAACCGGCGGCCAGGGGTGCGGTTCGGGGGGTGCGGTGGTCGTTCATCTGTCAGGGTCCCCGGGGCGCGTGTACGGACAGGTGCGTGGTGCGGACGGGAAAGCGTCCGGACGGCACAGCGTACGGACGGGTGCGGAGGTGGCGCCCCCTGCGCGTCAGCCGAAGCGGACGCGGGGTCGGCGGTCCCGGTCCGGCTCGGCCTCACGCAGCACTTCGCGCGTCACCGGCGCCACCTCTCCCTGTCCGAAGAGGAAGAATTTCACGAAGTGCCCGAGCGGGCTCCCCTCGGTCCACTCGAAGTAGATGTGCGGCCGCTGACCGGTCAGATCGCGTACGTGCAGCAGGAGCGCGGCCAGGGGTGTTGGGGATGGTCGCGCTGTCCAGCGTCAGCACCGGTAGCGCCCGTGGAGGACCGTGCCCCGCACGCCCAGCTCGGACTCGAACTCCGACGGGTCGCGGACGGTGACCTCGACCGGGACGAGGTCGTCCTCGGTCGGGATGTCGTTGTCGGCCCGGATCTGCCGCAGCTTGTCGCCGTACCCGGCCGCGTCCCGCGCCTCGGGCTCGTTGGCGATGAACCGGATCCTGCGGTGGGCGATGTCCCGTACGAAGCGCTCGGCCATGGAGTCCAGGGACACGCTGGTGACCCGGAGTTCGAAGGCGCACCGGATCCGGGACAGCAGGGACACGACGCTGATCCCGGCGATGACGCATGCACCGATCTGCACACCTCGAGCCGCTCCACGATCGTGGCCCCGGTCGTGCAGAGGAAGAGAACCGGGCCTCTGGTGGCCCGGCACGTACGCGCCACGGTCAAAGGTTGGTCAGGGATTGCGCCACCCGGGTCATGCAGGCGCGGTCGAAGTGCGGAGCCGCACCCCGTCGACGCTCCAATGGGGTCGTGATCGCACTGACGCCCCGTCACCCCTGCTGTTCCGCCGAGCGCTTCCCGGCCCGGGGACCCGGCCCCATGGTGATGGCCGAGCACACCCGCCTGGCGGGGACGGGGTGTTGGTGGGTCGACCGGCTGCTCCAGCCGAGGGTGGTGGCCGTCACCTGCGCCGGGCACACGGTCGTCCGCGGCGACCCGCGCGCCACCGGACCGGAGGCTCTCGCACCGCTCGCCCACACGTACATCGACGCGCCGGCGCGCTTCCTGCCCGTGCTTCGGGCCGCGTTCGTCTCGCTCGTCCCCTGGGAGCGGATGGTGTCCGTGCAGACCGAACCCGCGCGGGCCGTACGACCACCCGGCGGTGCCGTCGTACGCCGCATGACCGCGGGGGACGGGTCTGCCGTGGCGGACCTCGACGGCGACATGGCCTGGATCGCGGCGAGTTGGGGAGGCCCCGCCCGGCTTGCGACTTCGGGCCACTGCTGGGGTGCCTTCCGCGGTGAGCAGCTGCTCTCGCTCGCCTGCACCTACTTTCTCGGCGGCCTGTACGAGGACCTCGCCGTGGCCACGCGGCCCGCCGAGCGCCGCCGCGGTCTGGCCCTGGCGTGCGTGACCGCCCTCTGCGGTGACATCTCCGCCCGCGGCCGGACGGCCACCTGGAACTGTTCCCGGGACAACGGCGCCAGTCGGCGGCTGGCCTGGTCGGCGGGGTTCCGCCTGGCGGACGAGTACGTCCACTACGCCGTCGGGAAGGCGTTGGAAGGCTCGGAAGCGGGCCGAGGCGTGGTCCCGGTGGCCGGGCGTCCCGGCCCCGTCGGTGACGCCAGGACGGCGGGGGCCGGAGACAGCCGGGGCGGCTGACGTCCGGACCGGTCCTCGAACTCACCGGATTCCCCTGCGACATCAGTACCCCGGGGACCCGGGATCAGCATCCGGGACCCGCCGCATCAGCGCCCGGGACCGCCCCCTCGGCAACGAGACCTGCCCTCGGCGCCGACGACTGCCGCATCCGCGCCGGCCGCACTCCTGCCGGAACGACGTCAGCTCACGCCGGAGTCCGTCTCGGAGCGGTGCGCGTCGCCCGCCTCGCGGGAACGCACGGTGATGCCCTGATGCGTCGGCCCGCCCCCGATCCCGCCCGCCCCCGCTCCGGCCTGTCCCCACCCTGGCCTGCTCCCGCTCCCGCCTGCCCCCGCCCCGGCCGATCCGCGGCGAACCGGGCGCCGAGGTGCGGAGGGAGCGAGGAATTGAGGTACTGACGAACTGAGGGGCGACGTTCCGCATCTCCCGGGAACCGGTGGCGTACGCCGTCCGACTATCTCGACCGGACCGGTACCCCCGGTCCGGTCGGGAAAGCGGACCACGAGGAGAATTCATGCGCTCTCGCGCGGTGTACGGTGTCGCGGCGCTGGTCGCGGCCGTGTCGGTGCTGGCCACCGGATGCGGTGGCGGGGACTGGGAACAGGGCGGGAGCGCGGAGCAGAAGGCGCCGGGCGGAAAGAAGCCCGAGGGATTCCCGGTGACGGTCGCCGACTGCGAGGGGACCCGTACGACGTTCACCCGGCCCCCGGAGAAGATCGTCACGAGCAACGCCGCCGGTCTGGAGATGCTGCTGCGCCTGGGCGCGGGCGACAAGGTGATCGGCACCGGCTTCCCGCCGGGCAGGGGCACGCTGCCCGGTGAACTCGACGCGCGGGCGCGGAAGGTGCCGGTCCTCGGCACGAAGATCATCGCCAAGGAGAAGCTCCTCGGCTCCGGCGCCGACCTCTACGTCGACACCTTCGCCCACATGGGGAACATGGGCGGGATGGGCGATGCCCCGACCGAGGCGGAGTTCAAGGCGGCCGGGATCAAGCACATCTACCTCGCCTCGACCGCCTGCGCCCCCAAGGCCAAGGGGCCCCAGAAGGACCTCTCCGGTGTGAAGGAGGACATCGAGCGGCTGGGCGCCGTCACCGGAACCGCCGACCGCGCGCGCACGCTCGTCGGGGCCATGGACAAGAAGGTCGCTACGGTCCGCAAGGCCGTCGGCGACGTGCCCGCGGGCCAGCTGCCGAGTTACTTCTTCTTCGACTACGACGCCGGGACCAAGCAGCCGATGGCGCTCTGCAACAAGCAGGTCGGCAACGCGGTCATCACCCAGGCGGGCGCCCGGAACGTCTTCGGCACCTGCGACGGCGACTTCAAGCCCGTCTCCTGGGAGGACGTGGTGAGCGAGAACCCCGACTGGATCCAGCTCGCGGTCCGCGACCGGGGGAGCAGGTCCGCCAATGACCGGGCCTTCGCCGAGGCTGAGAAGTTCCTGAAGGGGAACGCCGCCACCCGGGGCATGAAGGCCGTCAGGAACGGCAAGTTCCTGCGCATCGGCTCGGAGCGGACCACCATCGCCGGAGTCGCCAACGCCGACACCGTCCAGGAGATCGCCGCAGCCCTTCACCCCGGCAAGGTGAAGGCGGCCCGGTAGATGCGTGCGTCTTCCCCGTTCCGGAAGAACCGTACGGGCGGGGCCGCCGACGGGCGTCCCGCCCGTACCGGCGGTCCCGAGAGCGACCCCCGGTCGGTGAGCGACGGCCGGCGGGCCGTGCACGCGCCGCCCTGGCCCGGCCCCCGGGCAGCCGACGACCCGCGGAACCGGACCGCCGGCGCCCCGCGTGCGGAGGGCCCCACGGCGCCGGACACCGGAGCCCGGGCCACCGGGGCTCTGCGGGCCGGGGTTCTCGCCGTCGTGCTCGGCGCGGCGCTGCTCGCCGCGCTGACCGCCGCCGTCGCCTGGGGTTCCACCGACATCGCGACCGGCCACGTATGGTCCGTGGTCTTCCGGCGGCTGTCGGGTGAGGCCCCGCGGCCCGGCACGGACGATCTCATCGTGTGGCAACTCCGCGTACCCCGCGCTCTGTTGGCCGCCATCGTCGGCGCCGGGCTCGGCCTGGTCGGTACGGCGACCCAGTCACTCGTCCGCAACCCGCTCGCCGACCCGTATCTGCTGGGCATCTCCAACGGCGCCTCGCTCGGCGCGGTCGCCGCCATCGTGCTCGGCGCGAGCGCGGGCGGCCTGCTCGGCCTGGGGCTGTCGGCCGCCGCCTTCCTCGGTGCATTCGGCGCATTCGTCCTGGTGTGGGGCATGGCGCGGCGCGGGGGGACGTTCTCCCCGCTGCGCCTGGTGCTCGCGGGCGTCGCCATCGGCCAGTTCCTCTCCGGTTTCACCAGCTTCCTGGTGCTCCGGACCGAGGACGAACAGCAGACCCACAGCGTGCTGTTCTGGCTCATGGGCAGTCTGGGCGGGGCGAGTTGGAGCCTGCTGACCCTGCCCGCCCTCGCCGTCCTCGCCGCGGGGCTGGCGCTCCAGGCCCGCGCCCGCGGCCTGAACGCCCTGACCATGGGGGACGAGACCGCGGCCGGCGTCGGCGTGGACGTCACCCGGCTGCGGCGCGAACTCCTCGTCGTCACCAGCCTGTTGACCGGCTGCCTGGTCGCCGTCTCCGGGGCCATCGCCTTCGTCGGCCTGATGGTCCCGCATGTCTGCCGGCTGCTCGTCGGCGGGGACCACCGCAGGCTTCTCCCGGTCTCCGCACTCACCGGTGCCCTGCTGCTGGTCGTGGTCGACATCGTGTGCCGTACGGCCATGGACACCCAGGAACTTCCCGTCGGCGTGGTCACCTCGCTCATCGGCGCACCCACGCTGCTGTATCTGCTGGACCGACGCCTGGAGCGCAACCGGTGAACATCGGCATCGAGAACCTGCGCGTGAGCTACTCCGGCCGCACCGTCGTCGCGGGGGTCCATCTCGTCGCGGCGGAAGGGGAGATCGCCGGGCTCATCGGCCCCAACGGCAGTGGCAAGTCCAGTGTGCTGCGCACCGTCTACCGCCATCTGCGCCCCTGCGCGGGGCGCGTCCTGCTCGCCGGGACCGACATCCGCGAACTCACCCCCGCCGGGGCCGCGCGCCATGTCGCCGCGCTTCCGCAGGAGCGTGGCAGCGACTTCGAGCTGAGCGTGCACGAGGTGGTGGCGATGGGCCGTACCCCGTACAAGCGGGCGTTCGCCGGGGAGAGCGGTACGGACCGCGAGATCGTGGGCCGCTCCCTGGAGCGGGTCGGCATGGCCGGGCAGGCGGACCGGCGGTTCTCCGCGCTCTCCGGCGGAGAACGCCAACGGGTCCTGCTCGCCCGGGCGTTCGCGCAGGAGCCGGATGTCCTCGTGCTGGACGAGCCGACCAACCACCTCGACATCCTGCACCAGGTCGAGCTGCTCGCCCTGCTGCGCGCCGAACGCCGTACGACGCTCATCGCGCTGCACGACCTGAACGCCGCCGCGTCACTGTGCGACCGGCTGCATGTGCTGCGCGACGGCGTCGTGGTCGCCTCCGGCGCGCCGCGCGAGGTCCTGACCCCCGCACTGCTCGCCGATGTCTTCGGCGTACGGGCCGCCGTGACCGAACACCCCCTGACCGGCGACCCGTTGATCGCCATCGACCACCGGGCACCGGCCGGGAACGCCCCGGCCGCTCATCAGGAGGAGCCGGCCGCCTCGGCCTCGAAGTGACTGGGCCGGCCGCCGCGCAGCACGAGGCGGCCGACCATCTCGGCCTTCCTGCGGTGCATCAACTCCCAGCGTCCGTCGGAGTGGTGGAGCACGCAGGAGTGCCAGGGCGTGGTCCATACGTCCCGCGCGTCCAGCAGCCGGATGCCGAACTTGTCCGTCCGCCGGGGCTGCGGATGGATCGACAGGCGGAACGAGCGCGGGCGGTGGTCGGCGATGAGCGCGCCCCAGGCGCGGCTGCGCTGGATGACGCCGTACGCGCGCCTGCGGCACTCACGCTGCAGCGCCGACCGGGTCCCCGTGAACTCCGCGGTGTCCTCGACGAGGAACCGCGTGATCCCCCGGTACAGCCGGAGCATCTGCTCGTCGTTGCGCGTGCGTTCGCGCAGCTCGTCCACCGTCGGCGCGTACGTGTCGTGGACGCGGGCCCGCTTGGAGTCGTACGGCAGGTCGCCGTAGACCGTCCGCAGGTCGAAGATGTCCAGATGCCGCAGCCCCTCGGCGCGGATCATGGCCTGGAGGCCGTCGGAGTAGGCGTCGATGTGCGCGTCGGGCACATGGATCAGATCGCCGAAGAGATGCCCGTCGGAGCAGATGAGGACACGCGCGCCCGGTGCGTACACGGTGGCTATCCGGGAGCAGAGGCGGTCGAGGAAGCGCAGGGACAGGCGTTCGCCCTCGTCGGGGAGATGGCCGAGAACCTTGGCCGGGTTGGGGGACTTGCAGGGGAAGCCGGGCAGGGTGAAGAGGACCGGCTCGCCGGCCGTCACGAACGGGGCGAGCTGGCGGACCTGGTCGGGGAAGGCGTCGAGGAGACCAGCGGATGTGTCCGGTGGCGGATCGGTGTCCACCGTGCGCCGGTGCGGCAGCAGGAGGGCCAGGATCGCCGCGCAGGCCGCCCGCTCGGCCTCGGTCAGGGGCGCGGGATTCCCGGGCCGCGGGGCGAGGGAGGGCGCGGAGATGTCCGGTGCGGTGAGGACGGTCGCGGCGGGTGTCATCGCGAGAGCTCCTGGGTCGAGGGCGGCAGGGCGGTGAGGCGCATGGGGGAACGGCGCGAAGGCCCTGGAGGGGGGACGGACGCGGTGGGGGAAGGGTTGTGCGTCATTCCGCCGGATCACGGCGGGCGTTGGCCTGATGTGCACGGTGCGCGACCGGGCACCGGCCCTGGGGCGCGTCGTGGCGAACGGGCAGCGTGTCGACGCCGCGGGCCAGGACGGCGGGGATCCAGCGCAGGGCGTCGTCGGGGACGGCGAGCCGCAGCCCGGGGAGGCGTCGGACCAACGTCCCCAGGGCGACGTGGAGTTCGGTCCGCGCGAGCACCGCGCCGGGGCAGAAGTGGATGCCGTGGCCGAAGGACAGATGCGGGTTGGGGGAGCGGTCGAAGTCGAGACGGTCGGGGTCGGGGAACCGCCTCGGGTCGCGGTTGGCGGCATCGAGCGAGATGATCACCGAGTCGCCAGCGGGCACCCGGGTGCCGTACAGGTCGGAGTCCTCGGCGAAGAAGCGCCAGGTCGTCAGCTCGAAGGCGCCGTCGAAGCGCAGCAGTTCCTCCACGGCCCGCGGCCAGATCTCCGGTTCCTCGCGCAGCCGTTGCAGCTCTTCGGGGTGGCGCAGCAGAGCGATGAGGGCCGTGGTGATCTGGTTGGTGACCGGCTCCTGGCCCGCGACCAGAAGCTGGAAGATCATCGAGTCCAGTTCCTCGGCGGTGAGTTCGCCGCTGTCCCGGGCGTCGACGAGCCGGCACAGCAACCCGTCGCCGGAGTTGGCCCGTTGATGCGCCACCACATCAGCGATGTAGTCCTGCAGAGCCCGCAGCCGGGCCTCGTAGGCGGGGCGGCCGGGATCGTCGGGCCCGACGGGCTGGACGACCTTGCCCCAGTCGCGGTCGAACCGGGCGGCCAACTCCGGTGCGAGGCCGATGACATGGGCGAGCACGCGGAAGGGGAACCGGGCGGCGAAGGCGGCGACGAGATCCAGGCCGCCGCCGGGCGGCACCTCGCCCGGAAGCTGCATTCCCTCCGGGAGCGGCACTTCGTCCAGAAGGGCGTCGGCCATCTCCTGGAACACCGGGCGCATGCCCTCCACACGCCGCGGGGCGAAGGCGTCGAGCACGAGCCGTCGCATCGCGGTGTGCCGCGGGGGGTCCTGGTGCAGCAGATGCACCTGGAGCTGGGAGTGCTGGGGTTCGGGCATGATCGAGGCGCGGGCCCGCCAGGCCGCGTTGCCGCGCGAGTGGTGCTTGCCCAGGCGTTCGTCATTCAGGGCCCGGTGTGCTGCGTCGTAGCCGGTCACCAGCCAGGCGCAGACCCCGCTGGGGAAGCGGACCCGGTGGACGGGGCCGGCCTCGCGCAGTTCGGCATAGAGGGGATACGGGTCGCGCTTGTAGTCGGCGCCGTGGAGGGGGAAGGGCTCGGGGAGGGGCTGCGGCTCGGGCATCGGGGAGTGGCTCCTGGTGCGGGGGTCAGAGGGCGAGTTCGGGCCGGTGGATGTCGAGCCACAGGGCGAGGTCGACGACGCGTTCCAGACGTAGCCGCGTCCCCCACTCCAGTTGCTCCGGCAGCATGTCGAGGCAGGGCTTGATCGCGGTCTCGTCGACCAGATCGCGTACGCGTCCGCCGTGCGCGCCGAGCGCGTCACGGGCCATGTCCTGCAGACCGCGGTTGTAGCCGGGGTCGTGGGTGGACGGGTAGTGGTTCTTGGGCCGGTGGAGTACCGAGTGCGGCGCGAGTCCGGTGCCCACGTCCCGCAGCAGGCTCTTCTCGCGCCCGTCGTGACTCTGCAACTCCCAGGGAATGGAGAAGGCGTACTCGACGAGGCGATGGTCGCAGTAGGGCACCCGCACCTCCAGGCCCTGCGCCATGCTGAGCCGGTCCTTGCGGTGCAGCAGCTGGCGCAGCCAGCGCGTCAGGGAAAGATGCTGCATCTCGCGCTGCCGGTGCCGTACGGCCGGTTCGCCGTCGAGGTGCGGTACGGCCGCCAGCGCGTCGCGGTAGGTGTCCCGCTGGAACTCGCCGATGCGCAAGGTGGCGGCCAGATCGGGGTGGAGGGGCATGGCCGCTTCGTCGTTGGTGACCAGCAGCCACGGGAAGGTCGCGGCGGTGAGGGACTTCGGGCTGTGGAACCAGGGGTAGCCGCCGAAGAGTTCGTCCGCCGCCTCCCCGGAGAGCGCCACGGTCGAATGCCGGGCGATCTCCCCGAAGAGCAGATAGAGCGAGGTGTCCATGTCGCCGACGCCGATGGGGGAGTCGCGTGCGGCGACGACGGCTCTGCGGTGCTCCGGATCGAGGAGGTCCCGCGGATCCAGGACCACCGTGGCGTGCTCGGTGCCGATGAACGCCCCGGCCTCCGTCGCGTACGGGGTGTCGTGGCTTGTGCGCAGCACGTCCCCGGTGAACTGCTCGGCCTGGTCGCTGTAGTCGACGGCGTACGAGCGGATCCGCGCCGACGGCCCGTCCTGCACGCGGAGTTCATCGGCCAGGACCGCGGTGAGGACCGTGGAGTCGAGGCCGCCGGAGAGCAGCGTGCAGCGGGGCACGTCCGCCTCCAACTGGGAGCGGACCGCCCGGTCGAGGCGCTGCCGCACCTCCTCCACGGTCTCCTCGAGACCGTCGGTGTGCGGACGCGCCTCCAGCTCCCAGTAGCGGTGCTCGGTCGGGCCGCCGCGGTCGAAGGCGACGGTGCCGCCGGGCTGAACCTCCCGCACCCCGGCCCACACGGTCGGTCCTGTGGTGAAGAGCAGGCTGTACGCCTCGCGCAGACCGTCCGCGTCCACCCGCGGGCGCACGGACGGGTGCGCGAAGAGCGCCTTGGGCTCCGAGCCGAAGACGATCCCGCCAGGGATCGCGGCGAAGTGCAGCGGCTTCACACCGAGCCGGTCGCGTACGAGCAGGAGCCGCTGCTCGCGCTCGTCCCAGATGGCGAAGGCGTACATGCCCTCAAGATGTTCGGTGAGCTTCTCGCCCCACTCCTGGTACGCCCGCAGCACCACCTCGGTGTCGCTGCGGGTGCGGAAGTCGTGGCCCGTACGCCGGAGTTCGGCCCGCAGTTCGTGGTGGTTGTAGATCTCGCCGCTGTAGGTGAGAACGGTCTCGCCGCCCTCCGGCCCCGCGGTCATCGGCTGGACGCCGCCGTCGGGGTCGATCACGGCGAGCCGCCGGTGACCGATCGCCGCGTGCGTCCCGCGCCAGATGCCGGAGGCGTCGGGGCCGCGCCGGGCGAGGGTGGCGGTCATGTGCTCGATGACCTCGGGGTGATGGCGGGGGACATCGCGGAACGAGACCCAGCCCGTGATGCCGCACATGGCGGCTCCTTCCTGTCGTCGGCGTCGTACGAGGGCGCTGGAGCCCGCTGACGCCAGGTCAGTGCTGCTGCTCCGCAACGGGGTCGGGGACCTGGCCGGGCCGGTAGGCCAGCAGGGGCACGGCCGAGCAGGCGGCGACGGCCGCGACCACCAGGGCCACCCGCGCGCCGCTCTCCGTGGAACCGGAAAGGCCCCAGGCGGCCGTCGCCAGGGCGGGTCCGAGGGTGAAGCCCAGACTCCGGGCGAGCTGCACGGTGGACCCGGCCGTGGCCAGGTGCTCCGGGCGTACGGCCTTCATGACGAGGAACTGGGAGGGCCCTCCGTAGAGCCCCATGCCCATCCCGGCCAGGGCGAGTCGCCACACCAGATGCGCCGGCGACCAGTCGGATCCGGCGGCCAGCAGGACGAAGCCGGAGGCGACCACGGCGCTGCCGGTGACCGCGACCGGCCGCGGACCGAAACGGTCGGCGAGACGTCCGCCCACCGGACCGGCCAGGGCCATGCCCAGCGGGAAGGCGAGCAGGGTGGCGCCGGTGGCCGAGGCGCTCAGGCCGTTGTCCCGCTGCAGATGAAGAGCCGTCACATAGTGCAGCGCGGCGAACGCCGCCCCCACCGCGAGAACCGCCCCGTGGACCGGTGCCGTCCGCGCGTCCCGCAGGACGGCGACGACGGGGCGCCCACCGGGACCGCGGGCCCACACCACGGCCGGCACGGCGGCGAGCAGAGCCGCCATCGCCCACAGCGGTGAGCCGGGCGCCAGGGTCAGGGCGAGCAGCACCACGGCGACGGCGGACGCCACCAGCGCGGTGTCGGCCGCCTCACGCCGGCCGGGCGCCCGTACCGCCCCCTCGCGGGGGAGCGCCGCGCGGGCGACCAGCCAGGCGGCCAGGCACAGGGGCAGCTTGACCAGCAGGACGGCCCGCCAGCCCCACTGGTCGGTCAGCAGCCCGCCCAGTGCGGGGCCGCTGACCGCGCCGAGCGGGCCGAGGGTCGCCGGCACGCTCATCGCGCGGCCGCGCACCTCGGGGCGTACGGCCCGCGTCGCGAGTACCGGCATGAGCACGAACAGCGCCGCGCCGAACGCCCCTTGGGCCAGGCGCGCCGCGATCAGCCAGGCCATTCCCGGTGCCAGAGCGGCCGCGGCGCTGCACAGGGCGAATCCGGCGAGGGCGGTCAGCAGGACGGGCCGTATCGCCGTCCGGTCCAGCCAGCGTCCCGCGGGCAGCAGCAGGGCGACCACCGGCAGTTGGTAGCCGAGTACGGCCCACTGGGCTGCCCGGGCCGGCACCCCGAGGTCCGCGCCGATGTCCGCGAGCGCCACATTGACGATGCTCATGTCGAGCATCGCGACGAAGGAGAGCAGCCCGGCGACCGCGACCAGGCTCCACCGGTCCTGAGCGTCGCCGCTCCCCGTACTCCGTGGCATGACTGCTCTTCCTTCCTCGGTCCGGATGCGCCGATGGCAGGCGCGTCCGTACAGAGGTCGGGTGAATCCGTACGGGAGTTCCCGTCGGACCGGGAGAATCCGGGGGCGGCGCCGAGCGTGAGCGGCTGCGGACAGGGCAGCCCGGCGACCGTCGCCGAGTGCTCCCGCCGGTGGCTCGGGGTAGTGGCAGCGTAGCTGAGAGCGCGCAGACGTTCGAGCCCCCTGCGCTCAAGTCCTCGCACTCCAGGGCGACTTGACGCAGGGGCGGGTTCCTGGACGCCGTACGGACGACAGAAGCGGCGCCCGGGCCGCCGGTACGCGCGCATCCCCCCGGCCCGCCTCAGTGTTGCGTGTCACAGCGCGCTTCGTCCCGGCGAGTGAGGGGCAGTGAATGTGCTAAACCCCCTTGGGGGAGGGCGAGAAGGGGCGGGATACCGCGGATGAGGTCGGTCCGCGGGGGGCCATGTTCGTGACAGCGCGCCGGGCGCGCTGCCGGTCCTGCGCGCGTGCCGGTGGCTTGCGAACGCCGGCACGGCCGGATGCCCCGGGCCCGGGACGGTGAGCTGGGACGTGGAGAGGATCTTCGTGAGCACATCGGAAGCGCAGCTCGTGGCACGGGTGGTCGACACCGGTCGCTATCCCTTGCCGGACCCGGAGGGTCCGGAGTGGAAGGAGGTCGTCACCCGCACCCGGAAGGAACTGGAGGCCGACGGGTGCAGCGTCCTGCCCGACTTCCTCAGGCCGTCCCTGTGCGAAACGCTGCGCCGGGAATGCGCGACGATCGCCCCCGAGGCGCACTACGACGTCGAGACGGTCAACGCGTACAACATCGCCGTCGACGCGTCACTGCCCGAGGACCACCCGGGCCGGATCCCCATCCAGCGGGGCAACGCGTTCGTGGCGCGCGACCTCATCCCCGAGCACTTCCTCGTCCACCGGCTCTACCTCAGCGAGCTGTTCCAGCACTTCGTCGCGAGCTGCTTCGAACTGCCGCGCCTCCACCCCCTCGGGGACCCGCTGTCCGGGCTCGTGCTGAACGTCGTCAACCCCGGCATGGAGCACCCCTGGCACTTCGACACCAACGAGTTCACCGTGAGCCTGCTGACCCAGGAGGCGGACGCGGGCGGCGTCTTCGAGTACTGCCCGAACATCCGGTCCGCGCAGGCGGAGAACTTCGGCGACGTCCGGGACGTGGTGCAGGGCCGCGGCGAGCGCCTCGTCCGCAGCCTCGCCCTGCGCCCGGGCGATCTGCAACTGTTCAAGGGCCGCTACTCGCTGCACCGCGTCAGTCCGGTCGAGGGAGAGACCGCACGCCATTCGGCGATCTTCGCCTACAGCGAGCGCCCCGGGGTCGTCGGCAGCGTGGCCCGCACGCGGCAGCTCTTCGGGCGCGTCCTGCCCCAGCATCTCGCCGCCGAGGGACGCGCCGTACGGGTCGACCAGCTACTCGACTAGCAGTATCGGTCCGCCGAGAGGACCGGATCCGTCTGCGGGCTCAATCCCCGAACCACGCCATCCACCGAGGAGTACGCCGAGTGCGTTTCGACACGACTGGCAAGGTTTCACTGGATCACATCTACACGCAGCCCGACCCCCGCGCCTACTTCACGACCCTGCGCCGGCTCGACTACGTCATCCCCCAGCTCGCCAAGCCCTACTTCGCCAAGCTGATCCGCGAGTACCGCGCGTCGCAGCACGCTCCGGCCCCGACCGTCCTCGACATCGGCTGCTCGTACGGCATCAACGCGGCCCTGCTGAAGTGCGACGCGACCATGGACGAGCTGTACGAGCGCTACGGCGACGACGATGCCCACGGCCTGACACGCGATCAGCTCCTGGACCGCGACCGCGGCTTCGTCCGGTCCCGCAGCCGCCCGACCGGGCTGCGCGTCGCAGGCCTGGACACCTCCCAGGAGGCCCTGTCGTACGCGCGCTCCGCCGGACTGCTCGACCAGGCGGTCCACGCGGACCTGGAGCACAACGAGCCGACGGAGGAACAGCGGACCCTTTTCGCACAGACCGATCTCGTCTTCTCCACGGGCTGCCTCGGCTACGTCACCGAGAAGACCATCGGGCGCATCGTCCGGGCGGCGGGCGAACGCAAGCCGTGGATGGCCCATTTCGTATTGAGAATGTTCCCCTTCGAGCCGATCGCGGACACCCTGGCCGCGTCGGGCTACGAGACGGCCGACGTCGCGGGAGTATTCAAGCAGCGGCGGTTCGCCTCCGCCGAGGAGCAGTCACTCGTCCTCGACACGCTGTCCTCGCTCGGGGTGGATCCGCACGGCCTGGAGACCGACGGCTGGCTCTACGCCCGGCTCTTCGTCTCCCGGCCGCGGGGCGCCACGGGTCACCGGGGGGCGGAAGCCGCCGCACGGCAGGACCCCTGAGCACGACCCGGCACCACCGGGAGCACGAGACCCGTCCACAAGAGCGACCGCAGCACCACGAGAGCGACCTCCAGCACCATGAGAACCACCCCCAGCACCACGAGAACGACCCCACAACCGCCCGGATCGAGGCCCGAATTGAACAGTAGTCAGGAACCGTCCGCGACCTCCACCTTCGGCAACGAGGGCCGCCTGCCGCGCGTCCCCCTGCCCACGCTGGAGGAGACCTGCGAGAGGTTCATCGCCTGGTGCTCACCGCTGCTGACGGAGGAGGAGCTGGCGGCGACCGAGGCGGAAGTCACCGCGTTCCTGCGGCCGGACGGGCCCGGCCGCACGCTCCACGCGGCGCTGGAGCAGTACGACGCCACCGAGGGCGTGGAGAGCTGGCTCGACGACTTCTGGCCCTCCCGCTACCTGGGCCGACGCGACCGTATCGCCCTCAACGCCAATTTCTTCTTCCTCTTCCAGGACGACGGCGGGCGCCAGGTGGACCGGGCGGCGGGACTCATCGCCGGAGCCCTGAACTACAAGGCCGAACTCGACGCGGAGACCATCCTGCCCCTCGTCGTGCGGGGCGTGCCGCAGTCGATGGAGCAGAACAAGTTCCTCTTCTCCGCCACGCGGATCCCCGGTGACCCCCAGGACACCGTCCGTACCCCGTACTCCGAGGAGTGGCCCGGCCCTTCGCAGGCGCGCCACATCGTGGTCTTCCACCGCGGCAACGTGTTCCGGATGGAGGTGCTGGGCGACGACGGCCGTCCCTACACCCTGGACGACCTCGCGTCCGGACTGTGTGCGGTGAAGAAGGCCGGTGCGCAGGCGGCAGCGCCGGGCACCTCCGTCGGTCCCCTGACCACCAAGGCCCGCGCCGAGTGGGCCGCCGACCGGGAGACCCTGCTGGCCGGCCACCCCGGCAACGCGGCCGCGCTCGACGATGTCGAGACCGCACTGTTCTGCGTGGCCCTGGAGGACTTCGCACCGAAGGACACTCTCGCGGCGTGCGACGACCTGCTGCACGGCGACAGCGCCAACCGCTGGTTCGACAAGGCCCTGTCCTTCATCGTCTTCGAGGACGGCACGGCCGGTATCAACGTGGAGCACTGCGGCCTGGACGGGACCACGATCCTCAGCTTCGTCGACGCTCTGCTCGGCACACCGGCCGAGGAGCAGTCCCGCAAGTCGGGCGCCCGGCCGCAGGGCCTGCCCCCCATCGAGCCCATCGACTTCGTCACCAGCGCCGAGCTGAAGGGCAAGGTGATCGCCGCCGCCGACGCGTTCGCCGAGTACGCGGCCGCCACCGCCACCACGACCGTGTCGTTCGAGGACTTCGGCACCGCGCGCGCCAAGCAGCTCCGCATCTCGCCGGACGCCTTCGTGCAGATGGCGTACCAACTCGCCCACCAGCGCGCCAAGGGCCACCTGGGAGCCACCTACGAGGCCATCGCCACCCGGCAGTACCGGAACGGACGCACGGAGGCCATGCGCGTCGTCACCCCCGAGGTGCAGCGGTTCGTGGCCGCGATGGAGGACCCGCGGGCCGATACCGGGACGCGTCTCGGGGCTCTCCGGGCAGCGGCCGACCGCCACGTCCGGCGCGCGAAGGAGTGCCAGACCGGCCAGGCGCCCGAGCAGCACCTGTGGGAGCTGCAGCTCATCCAGAAGCGGCGCGGGGCGGAGCTGGGGGTGACCGAGCACCTCGCCCTGTACGACACCCCGGGCTGGCTGAAGATGCGGGACGACTACCTGAGCACCAGCTCGGCGCCGTCCGTCAACATCCAGTACTTCGGCTTCGGTTCCACCAGCAGCCGGTGCATCGGCATCGCCTACGTCCTGCTGCCCGACCGCTTCAACCTCTACCTGAGCACCCCGCGCCCGGTGGCCGGGGAGATGCACCTCTTCGCGGACAAGCTGCGGGAGGCGGTGACGGAACTGCGGGAGCTGCTCGCCACCGAGACACACGGGGCAGCGGAGAACGCCCGGGGCTGACACGCCCCGCGCAGATGTGAGGGACGGCCGGAGGGCCTTCCGGCCGGGTGGCGCCAAGGCGACCACCGGAGCGCGGAAGGCCCTCCTTCGTACGGGGACGGCGGCGGGTCAGGACTTGCAGACCAGGCCGTCGGAAGGAACCTTGTCGCCGAGCAGGTAGCCGTCGACCGTCTTGGTCACGCACTTGCCGTGGCCGTAGGCGCCGTGGCCCTCACCCTGGTTGGCGATGTTGATGCCCACGCCCTTGCCGAGGTTCCGGGCCATCCGCTCGGCGCCCGCGTACGGGGTGGCGGTCCATGTCCCGTGCGGTGCTCTTGGTGTCCGCATGCGGCAGGATGGCCCCGGAGTTCCTGCGGCACGCGTCGGCCGTCTTCCGCAGGTGCGCGCTGAACTGCTCGACCTCGGCGGGAGTCTCCGGGCTGGTGTCGACATCTCCGCCCGCATCGGTGGCCCTGTCGTCCAGGCAGCGCACCCCTTCGCTCTCACCGATGCTGCGCGGGTCGAAGCTGACCAGGTCGTAGCGGCCGTGCAGCTTCATGTAGCTGTCCTTGGCCATGGTGGGCAGCATCGCAACACCGGACGCGCCGGGACCGCCGAAGTTGTAGACCAGGGAGCCCAGTCGGCGCCCCGAGTCCTTGGCCTTGGCCCGGACGAGAGCGATGTCGATCGTCTTCCCGTCCTGCTTCGCCCAGTCGAGAGGCGCCTTCATGTCGGCACACTCCCAACGGGTGCCGTCCGGAAGGGGCTTCGGCTCGGCGCCCGTGCCCTGGAGGGGGGTGGGCGCCGGGCAGGCCTTCCAGCTCAGCTTCTGCTCCGTGAACGTCGCGGACGCCGTGACGGCCTCTTCTTTGCCGCCCTTCTTGCCTCCTTCGGACGCGTCGTCGCCGGCGGGGTCCTCACAGGCGGTCAGACCCGTCGTGAGGACGAGGGCGGCAGCCGCGACGGCGCCGACGCGCGCGGCCCGCCGTGAGAACGGGCGGGGGTGTGGGGGGCGTTGTGCAGTCACTGAAGTCTCCGTCATCGGCAATGGTCATGTGCGGTTTGCGCGCGCAGGTCGTCGCCGTGGGGGTCGGCTGCGCACGCCGGACCGCGCTCGGTCCACCGGAGGGCAGGACTGCGGGGCCGTCGCCGCGAGTTGACCGGTAAAGAGCAAGTGAGTAGTAACTGAGTACTCAATCGGGACGCCGACGAGGTGCGGCCCGGCGCCCGGAGACGGCCTCGGCGCCCCCTGAGGACCTTCCGCGCGTTGCGGAAACAGCCGCGTGTCAGCCCCGCGAAGGCTTCGTCTCATCGAAGAGCCAGATGTCGAAGATTTCGGAGAGGTCCTTCCCCGCAGTCTCCTCGCACAAGGCGATGAGCTGCCGTGTCTCGGCGTTCCCGTGCCGGTACTGCCTGGTCCATGCCCGGAGAATGCGGAAGAACGTCGTGTCGCCGACGGCCTCGCGCACCTTGTGCACCACCATGGCGCCGCGCCCGTAGACGGGGGAGTCGGATACGCGATCGGCGCTGGGCGGGTCGGCCGGGGCGAAGTCCCAGATGCCGCCGCTCTCGTCATGGGTGCCGTCGTAGAAGGATTCGAAGGTCTCCCGGGCCGTCTTCCCGCCGTGCTCCTCTTCCCACAACCACTCCGCGTACGTGGCGAAGCCCTCGCTCAGCCACATGTCCTTCCACTTGCGGGGGGTGACGGAGTTGCCGAACCACTGGTGTGCCAGCTCGTGCACCAGCAGCTTTTCATCGGGCGCCTCGTAGAAGTACGGCTTGGGCTGGGTCTCCAGGGCGTACTGGAGCCCGGGGAGGTGGTCCACCACGGCGCCTGTGGAGGAGAAGGGATACGGCCCGAAACGCCTGCTCGCCCAGGCGGTGATCTCCGGCACGAGGTCCTTCACCTTCTGTGCCTCCTCGGCCTCGTCCGGATCGATGGCGATGTGGACAGGCAGACCTTCGTCGGTGCGGTCGCGGGTGATCTCGAAGTATCCGACGGAGACGTTCGCGAGGTAGCTCGCCATGGGCTCATTGATGCGCCAGTGGCTGGTGACGCGGTCGCCCCGCTCCTCCACCTCCATCAACTCCCCGCCGGCGACGACGTCGTACGGGTCCCCGTCCTCGTCCTTGGGCACGGTGAACGCGATGTCGTACGTGGCCTTGTCCGAGGGATGGTGGTTGCCGGGGAACCACGCCATGGAACCGGTCGGCTGGCCCAGGGCGGTCGAGCCGTCGTCGGTCTCGACCCAGCCTTCCACGTCCCCTCCGGCATCCTCGATCTCTCTGGGCGTGCCGTCGTACGTGACGGAGGCCTTGAAGCTCTCGCCCTTCCCGACCGCCTTCGTGGGCGTCAGTGTCAGCTCGTCCTTCACGCGGACGACGTCGGCGCTCGCGCCATCGACCTTGGCCGCCCGCACGTGAAGTCCGGTGAAGTCCAGGTTGAAGCGGCTGAGATCCTGAGTGGCACGCGCGGTGATGGTCGCCGTGCCCTTGAGGTGGTTGGTCTCCGGGACGTAGTGCAGCCGCAGACCGTAGTGCGCCACGTCGTAGCCGCCGTTGCCGAGGTGGGGGAAGAGGGAGTCACCCACGCCGTTCCTGCCCGGTTTCCCTGACGGAGTCCCGCTGCCGTGGTGCGGCGCGACGGCGTTGCTGGCGGTGCCGAGGGCCATCAGAAGGGCCACGACCGGAGTCCAGCGTGCCCAGGGCGCCGCGGTAGCCGGCGCCTGCCGAGGCAGCCGGTCGTTCCGTGCCAGTGCGCTCATCCCGGTCTCCCTCCCTCGCGTCGCGTGACGCGACAGGTGAGATTCCGGATGCACTCTCGTGGTTGCCCAAAGGGCCACCAAAGTCTTCCTCGCGCCTCGAACGGTCCCGGGACCGGACCCAGTCCCCGACAGCGCGAGATCCCGCCCGATCTCTCCACGGGCATCGGACGGGATCGGCCGACCGGACGGTCTAGCCGAGTTCGAGACTGGTGACGCCGTACGTACGCTCCGCCCGGTACGGCGGAACCGGGCCGGTGTACATGCGCACCGTCCGGAACCGGGGCGTCAGGCCGCGCGCCGTCGCCAGCTCCTGGGCGGCCTTCTGTGTCTCCGGCACGTCGATGGAGACCTCGTCCTGCGGTCCGAGACCGGCGGTGAGCGCGTCGAAGAGCGCCTCGGCCGCCTCCGTGCCGTCGGCGAAGAGCGGGCCGATGCGCTGCCCGCTGCGCGCCGGCCGGATCACGCCGTAACCGGCGATCTCCCCGTCACGCACGTAGGCCAGCGCCGTGCGGCCCGGTGCGGTGAGCCAGCGGGTGAGGAAGGCCCTGCGGTCGGCGGGGAAGCATCCGCGGTCGTAGGCGGCGACGGCGTCCAGACGGGACGCGGTGACGGGCACGACCTCGGGCGCCGCGTCCCCGGACGGCGCCGGGCGCAGCGGGCGGCCCCCGTAGCGGGCGGTCTCGTAGGCCGGGGTGAACCCCGAGCGCTCGTACGTGGCCTGCTGTGCGGGCACCGCGTCCAGCCCGATGGTGCGGTTCCCGGCGTGCTCGACGGCTGCGCGCCAGGTGGCCAGGCCCAGCCCCTGGCCGCGGAGTTCGGGACGGACCAGGTAGTAGCCGAGGAACGCGTACCGGTCGGAGTAGGTGACGACCGAGATCGCCGAGACCGGTCGGCCGTCGAGGCGGCCGATGAAGAATCCGTCGGGGTCGGTGGGGTGGAAGCAGTCCACGTCCCCGCCGCCGGGGTTCCAGCCCTCGTCGGCGGCCCACTCCGCGATGTGGTGCCAGTCCTCCGACGAGGCGGTGCCGACGGCGAGTTCACCGCTGGGCGCGGTGGCGCTGCCTGCGGGGTCCTGCACGGCGGAGTTCGTGAGCGGGGCATCACCGAGGGGGTTCATACGTACGGTCGTCCTTTCCCTGAGGGGTCACGGGGCGCAGCCGGTGCGGCCGGCTGCGCCCCCGGTCGGTCATGGTGTGCGGTTCGACGGTCCCGGCTGTGTGATCGTGAGAGCCGTTCGTGGCTGCGTATTGGTCGGTCGTGGCTGGGTGTTGGTCGGTCCTGGCCGCGCGACGACGGTCGTGGCTGCGTGATGGCCGGTCATGGTCGTGCGGTGACCGGTCATGGTCGTGCGGTCACCGGTCAGATCAGGTCCATGGCGGCGACCTCGTCCGGGCGCCCGTAGCTCACCGGCCCCTGGAAGCGCCGGCGTGCGGTGGCGAACCACCACACTGTCGCGATCAGCAACACCGCTCCGAGCGCGATCGGCGCGTAGTTGAACGAGGTGGCGGTGACGGGGGACGCCTGGGGCAGCATGAACAGCACGTTGCTGATGACGATCCAGGTGACGGCGATTCCCGCGACGAGCTTGCCGTAGCGGCCGAGGTTCCAGGGGCCGGGCTGGAAGTCGTCCAGCCTCAGGCGCAGGAGGATGGGCACGCCGTAGGCGAGGAAGAGCCCGACGACATTGACGCTCACGACCGCGGTGAACGCGGTGTGCGACCACCAGCCGGGAAGCACCAGCAGCAGCGGGCAGGCCGCGGCGAGCCACACCGCGTTGACGGGCGTACGCGTGCGGTGGGACACCGAATGCCACCAGCGGGATCCGGGCATGGCCCCGTCGCGGGAGAAGGCGAAGATCTGGCGGGTGTTGCTGGTCATGTTCGCCAGCCCGCAGAACAGCATGGCGCCGATGACGATCAGCAGCAGCAGTTTCGCCGTTCCGGTGCCGAGCGCGTCGATGAGAATCTGCACCGGTGGTGCGGATGCGCCCGCCGCCTTCTCGTAGTCACGGATCGCATAGACGAGGGCGAGCATCAGGACCAGACCGGCGAGGGCCGAGTAACCGATCGCCCGCATGATGCCTTTGGGGGCGTTGATGGTCGCACGCACCGTTTCCTCGGACATATGGAAGCTTCCGTCGAATCCTGTGAAGGTCCAGCTCGTGACCAGCAGGCCCAGCATGGCCGCGTAGAAGCTGTTGGTGAAACCGGTGGTGTTGACGAAATGGGTGGCGAACGAGGCCGGCTGATGATGTGTGGGAATCGCCACCAGGCTCGTGACGATGATCACCAGGCCGATCAGCAGCCACCACACCGAAATCCGGTTGAGGACGGCGACCAGGTGCACCGTGTAGGTGTTGGCGAGCGCCTGGAGCAGCAGGATGGCGGCCGTGATGAGGACCGTCCGCTGACCCGTCGCCTCGTACGAGGGCCACTGCAGCGAGATGAACGCCTGGATGAAGGTGGCCGCCGCGTAGCCCGTGGCCGCCGTACCGCCCACCTGTCCGACGAAGTTCAGCCACCCCGTGTACCAGGACCAGGCTCCGCGGTGACGCTTGGCGAGTTTGCCCGCGGAGAAGTAGAGGGCTCCGCTCGTGGGATAGGCGGACGCGATTTCCGCCATCGAGGCGCCGACGAACATCACCATGACCGAGACAAAGATCCATCCGAAGACGAGAATGCCGGGGCCGCCGGCGCCCATTCCGAATCCGAAGGAGGAGAAGATCCCGGAGATGATGTTGATGATCGTGAAAGAAATGGCGAAATTGTCGAACGCACGGAATCGGCGGGTGAGTTTCCGTGGATAACCCATCGCATGAAGCGTCGCGTCGTCGTCGAGGGTGATGGGCGACGCATGACGTCCTGATGAAGGGCGCCTTTCGGACGTGCGCTCCGGCACAACCGTGACCTTTCTGTGGGGGTGAGGGGGAAGAGTTCCTTCAGGGGCTGGGAAGTTGGGGAACAGGGGCCGGCAAATCGGGGAACGCGCACCGTGATCGGGCCCGCCGGGCCGCTGCGGCGCACACCGGCGCGGGCCCTTGCGGACGCCCGGTGCTGCGGTGCCCGACCTGCCGCGGAGATCCGCCGGCGAGGGGGACGTCCGTCGCCGCGTCAGCCGCGGCCGCGTCAGCCACCGGGGATCGGAAGTCCGCACATGCGCCTGGCCCGGGTCAGTTGGTGTTCCGGCTCGCCGAACACGCTCCAGGGCATGCGCGAGGCGTACGGGCCCATGGCCGTGAAGGCTTCCCGCGCCTCGAATTCGCACTTCGCCATGAAGAGCGCATGCGCCAGATAGGCCAGGTCGAGCACGGGGGTGAACCGGTAACCGTCCACGGAGGGAAGCCAGTTGCGCGAGATGCCCAGGGCCGTGGACCGCCACTGGGGCTGCTCCCAGGTGCGGTCCGCCAGCAGCGCCGACGGGTCGTAGTCCTCGACGAGGGCCACCAGCGGCAGGAGGCGTAGTGGCGAGGAGGCGGGGGCCCGCTGGCTGAGGAACGTGGCGACGTCCCAACGTGCGCTCGTCGAGCCGCCGTTGCGGGTGAAGAAGTACGCCAGGAACCGGTGGTGGGCCTCCCGGTGCCAGGGGGCGCGCCGGAGGATGTGCGAGAACAGGCGCCACGGTCCGGGCGGTGAGGTCAGCAGTCCTTCGGGTGCGGGGTCGCGGTAGTCCAGGACCCGCGCCAGGGCCAGGAGGACCAGCCAGGGGGTGGGGTCGTCCGGCATCTGCTCGGCGGCCCGTTCGCACGCCACCTGCGCCATGCGCACCAGCGTTCCTTCGCGCGGGTCGCCGGCCTCCGTCATCCGTAAGGCCCGGAGCATCGTCACGCGAGCCCACAACAGGGCTGCCTCGGGGCCCGGTTCCTCGGCGAGCCAGCGCTCCGCGAGATCGGAGTCGGCCGCCTCGGACGCCAGCACCAGTGAGCGGTGGGCCCGTACCTCGAAATCCCCGCGGCTGTCCTTGAGGATCTCGTGCGCGCTGAGATAGCGCCCGGCCCGCACATCCATACAGGCGCGGGCGAGCAGGCGATCGTCGGCGGCCGGATGCCACACGTACTGTCCCTCGAACGTGCCAGCAGTCACGATGCCCTCCCGTACCTCGGGCACGACCACCCTCGGATTCCCGTACGCCGAATGCCGCCGCATCTCCTCCGGAGATCACACCGCGGCGGGGCATACCCTACTCACCATGAAGTCGCCTCGACATGGGTAAGCGTGAATATCTGGTTCCACATTCATGGAGTTCGCGCTTATTGCGGGAAGCGCGCCACCGGTCTGCGGGGACGCGATGCGGTAACGGTGGCGTATGCAGTGGTTGAAGATTCTTGCTTTTCACGGCCGTTGGGCGGCGGACGGATTGCCCTCGCGGCGAACACCGGGAACCGCTCCCCGATTTCCCGATTCGTGTGCGAGTGGGGCGAACGGCCGAGCCGGACGCGCGTAGGCGTACGGCTGGAACCCATCGAACGGGCACACCGCACGGACCCGTGCAGGGCCGGACGGACAGCAGAACGCCACCGCCCCGGGTGGCTGGGCGGTGGCGTTCGACGGTGCGCGGACGGAGGGGGGCGCCCGCGGGTGTGGGAGTGGTGAGGAAGCGGGGTGCGTGAGGGAAACGGGGTGGGTGAGGGAACGGGGTGCGTACGGAAGCCAGTGGCCGTCAGGTCGTCCTGGGCAGGCGCGCCCAGTGGGTCACGCCCCCGTCACGGTGGATCGCGAAGCCGCGCGCCGCGGCGACGGCATCCACGATGCCCATGCCGCGCCCGTGCTCGTCGGGCGCGCAACTCGCCGTCCAGGGACCCTCGGTGGCCGCGGGCCCGCCATCGGTGACCCCCACCCACACCCGGCTGCCCGCGTCGCGATGAAGGTGCAGGACGACGGTCGGATGGGCGTGCTCGACGGCGTTGGTCACCAACTCGGACACCACCAGCACCACTGTCTCGGCCGCGTCCCCGCCCACCCGCCAGACGTCCAGCGCCGAGCGGGTGAGGCGGCGCGCGGCACCCACGGACCGCGGCTCGTGGGCCAGCGCCCAGGTCCTGTCGGCCACGGGGGTTCCCGGGCCGCCGGGTATCGGGGAGGCGGGTGCGCGGTGCTTCCCGGGCCCCGGGAGTTCCCGGGCTTCCCGGAGCGGGAGGCTGTCGACGGTGCTGGCGTACATGGCGATCACATCCGGGGTACCGCGGTGCTTCAACAAGAGGGGGGAACGGAGCTCTGCACATCCGGTAAGGGGATCCGCGCCCGCGTCCCCCACCCTGCGTCCTGCGAGCGCTCCGGGCTTGAGTCATCGGCACTCAAACCTGACGCGGAGTCCGGGCGCGGCAGCGGAGTGTCGTCACTCCGGCCGCGCCGGGTGTACCGGTGACGGCCGGCCGTGGGTACCGCGGCCGACGGCGGCCCGGCGAGATCGCGCGGCCCGTCGCCGGGGCCCGCGTCCGGTCCGGGCACCGTGGCGGAAGGGCCGGGCTTCGTGGACCCGTTGGGCGCCGCGGTGTTCGCGTGAGGCGAGGCGGCGTTCACGTCGGGCCGCACCGCGCGCCCGTCGCGCGGTACGGCGTAGGAGGCGGGCCGTACGGCATACCCGTCGGGCGTCATCTCGTTCCCGTCCGGCCCTTCGGCCTCCCCGTCCGGCCCTTCGGCCTCCCCGTCCGGCCTCATCGCGTACGGGACGGGCCGCAGCGCGTATCCGCCGGGCGTCGCCGCGTACGCACCGGGCGCCTCGGCGTCCGGCCCGCTCGCCGGTGTGCCCGGTGGATCGGGCACCGACGAGGTGTCGCCGGGTAAGAGCTGGTGCGGCCTGTCCTGGTGTCCGCAGGAGGACAGGGCGGCCATCCCGACGGCGATTCCGGCCAGGAAACCCACGACCGCGACGGTGGCGGGGGAGCGGCGCGCGCCCTCCTCGCTCCCGGGTGCCGGGTGGCGGGCGTTCCGCCGCGGCGTCCTGTGCGATGCCGGGCGGGAGGCCGCGGGGGCGACCGGTGCGACCGGCTCCTCCTGCCCCCGGCGCGCGGACACCGCTGCGGCCATGACCCGTCGCGCGGGGCGGGTGCGTGCCGGCGCCTGTTGCGCCGCCCGGTCCAACAGCCGGGCCAGGAACGGCGGATCGCTCAGCGGTACCTGGATGGCCGCCTTCGCCCGCAGATAGAACTCGCCCGGCCACCAGCCCAGCAGCCGTACGGGCAACTGCATGTCGAGCTGGGCGTCGAGCCGCGCCAGGTCGCTGAGGGCACCGTGGCAGCCGCGGCAGGCACGGGGATGGTGCGCACCGCCGCGACCGGTACCGGGGCCCGAGCCGCCCTCCAGCGCCAACCGCCGTACGGAGTCCGCGCAGTGGCGGGGTCCCATGCGTTCCAGATACAGATGCATACGGGCTTCCCGCAGCGCACCGCGTGCCTCCTCGCTCCCGGCCTGCACGGCGCCCGGGGCGAGCCCGGTGACGCGGGCGGTCAGCGAGGCGTCGTCCCGGTCCACCAGCGCGTGCCACAGCAGGCACTGGGTGGTCGGCGCGAGGCGCTGGTAGGCGAGGCCCAGTTGGCCGTCCTCGCCCCACGGCCACACGCTCCCCGCCGCGACCCAGGCCCGGAAGTCCGGGGACAGCGCCTCCTCCTCGCGCTGCGAGTGCGTGATCGCCGTTGTGCGGACGGCGTCCAGCAACTGGCGCCGCAGGCAGCCCGGGTGGCGGCCGTCGGCGAAGGACTCCCCGGAGACGATGCGTTGCAGGATCTGGGCGAAGACGAAGGACGTCACCTCGTGCGCCTGCACGGGGCCCGCCATGCACTGGGACGCGTACGCCTGCACGGCCGCGTAGTGGCGGCGGTAGAGGTAGCGGAACAGCTCGACCCGGCCTTTCCGCACCGCGCTGGTGAGTGCGGCGTCGGACAGGGGCCGGTGTTGGGGCCGTGGGCCCGGCGACAGGTGCATCGAGGGACCCTCCCCTCAGGCCTTGCGAGGGCCCGGGGGACAGGTGTGATCGCGCCAACGGCGTATGGAGGGGCGGCGGTGGGGATCGGTGGCCGCCTCGGGGCCACGGGCGAGGGCGGGGCGGGGCGCCGTGGCGTACTGCCCGTAGGCGGGGCTCGGCCGTTCGGCGCGGAGGGGTGCGAGGGAATGGCGGCGGGATGCGGCGCGGCCGCACGCGAGGGCGGTGGAAAGGCCTGACGCGCAACCGTCCCATGGAAATTCGAACTCCTCATCGGAAATGCGCTGGAGGAGGTGGTGCGCGCGGACACTTCGGGTCATCGGTCCCCCGGGTGTGTTTCGTGAACTACGGACGGACACAAGGGAGGACCGTTATCCGTGAAAACCATCCCGCGACTTTGCCAATGCTTTACCCGGGAGTGGGGGGCTGGGCGGAGAGTGAAGGTGTCCGCGGGACGAAGCCCCGTACGCAAAACCCCCGCGGGCGCCGTAAAGGGGCGCGCCCGCGGGGGCGTTGCGGAGGTCCGTCCGAAGGCCCGACCGGAGGCCGGCCGGCGGCCTGCGGCGGCAGGTCCGGCGAGCCCGGCCGATCGGCGGCCGTCAGCCGAACGGGATCCAGACAAGGGAACTGTCACCGACGCCGAGCTTGTTGGCCCCCGGGCCGATGGCGCTCCAGACCTCGACCTTGATCTTCCCCTGCGCCATGTCGCCGAGCGACCCGGAAGAGGACTTCAGACCGCGGATGTCGGTGTAGTGCTCGTACCCGGGAGCGTCGTCGGTCTCGAAGTAGCGATACGTCTCGACGCGGTCCCACGTGCCGTTCCCGGTCAGGTCGTAGGAGATGCGCATCTGCGGTCCGTTGGCGATGAACTCGCCCGCGTCGACGAACAGATCGAACTGGGTGGAGCCCCCGTCGTACGAGCCGCTGACGCCGTTGGCGATGAAGGTGAGCTGCTTGTGCGGCGTCCCGTCGTAGTTGGCGCCCTCGGGTGAGGACAGGGGCATCGAACCCGTCGGGGACTGCGGGCCGCCGAGGTTCTGATCGGAGCGCAGATGGAGCGGTGTCAGACCGTTCGGGCCCGGATCCGGCTTCCCCGGTTTCCCGGGTGCCTCACCCGAAGGGCGGGCGTTCGGCTCGGACTTGCCGGGCGAAGCGTCCGCGGAGGGGGTGGCGGTGAGCGTCACCGGCGTCTGCGGTTCGAAGATCGTCATGGTCGGCTCATGCTGCACCACCGAGGGCGAGGACTCCCCCTCGTCCTGGCGGCCGTCCAGCGGCACCACCAGAACGCCGAGCCCGACCGCCGCGACGATCGAACCCGCGACCGCTCCCGAGGCCAGCGGAGCCCCCTTCGCCCAGGTCCACAGCCCGGTGCCCCCGTCGGGGGGAAGGCTGCCGTGGAGGACGCCGGGTGCGAGTGCCCCTCCGGCGCCCGCGCCCGCTTCGGCCAGCCGGGCCGCGATGTAGGCGGAGCCGCCCCACAGCAGGACACCGGCGGGCAGGGCAGAGCCCAACCGCTCGTTGAGATAGGCGAGTTCGATCAGTGCACCGCGGCAGCGCTCGCACGACGCGAGGTGCCGCTCCAGGTCCTTGTTCGTGCGACGGCCGACGCGCCGCACCGCGGCACCGAGCAGTGAACTGTAGTGACGGCACTCGTCGGTGTCCGAGCCGCTCTCGACGTGCGCCATCAGATAGGCCTCGCGCAGCCCTTCCCGCGCGCGTGCGGCGAGCGAGGTGACGCCGCTCGAACTGACGCCGAGCAGCACCCCGACCTTCGCCGTCGACTCCTCCTCGACCGCGGTGTGCCAGAGGACGGCCTGCCAGCGCTCGGGCAACGAGCGGAACGCGCGCAGCACGAGACTGCTGTCCTCGAGCCGGAGTATGCGTTCCTCGCTGCTCTCCTCCTCCGCGATCTTGGACCCGCGCCCGAGCCACTGCTCGAAGTCGGGGGAGAGTTCGGTGCGCCGTTCCGTCCCCGCCCAGTCGGCGGCGGTACGGCGGACGACGGTGAGCAGGTAGGGACGCCAGGCCGCCTCGGGGCCGCCGCCGGACCGAACGGCCTGGAGGGTACGGGTGAAGGCTTCGGACACCAGGTCCTCGGCGGTGTGGGGATCGCGGCAGCAGGCCAGTGCGTAGGAGAGAACGGCGGGCTTGTGCCGCCGGTAGAGCTCGTCCACCGGTTCGGTCGACTGAGAAGTCCTTATCTGCGCCGTCAGCTCGGCGTCGGACGGGGACATCTCCTGTTCTTTGGGCATGGTTTACCCAGGCCTTCCATTGTGCACATGAGGGAACTCGGCATTCTGGTCGATGTTCGAATCACGATGGAAGGGGTTTGACCTGCTGCGTGCGGCGCCTTAGTGAATTGGTGTTCGATAAAGCCGGACGGGTGGGTCGATCAGGCGGCCGGACGATGTGCGTATTTCCGTATGTCCGGCCGGAATTGCGCGCCCGGCGGGCCGCGGACGGGTCCCGGGCGAGGACGCGGCGGCGCCCGGCCGGTGCCGGGTGCCGCCGCCGTTCAGGGGGAGGGCCGAGGGGGTGTAGGGGGGAGGCAGGGGGGGAGGCTCGGCAGAGGGGAAGGGCTCAGGAGAACAGCCCGTTCAGCCAGTTCTGCCAGGCCGCTTCGGCCTGCTTCGGCTCGGCGCCCGCGCCGAACCGGTGCGCCGCGAACCCTACCGGCGCGCCGAAGGCGTCCCGGCCGAAGAAGCGGTACAGCGCGTCGTCGCTGCGTAGCCCGATGAAGTAGGGGTTGCGGTAGTCCACGACAGCGTCGAAGGGCGCGGTCCCCGGCAACTCGACCCGTACGCGCGTGCCCTCCGCAGCGTCGTCCGCCAGACCGAGCGCGCGGCCCACGGCCTCGAACGATCCCTTCCGGCTGGAGGCCTCCGGTCCGTCGGCCGAGGAGTACACCGCCGTGCGGCCGGTGAAGTGCTCCAGGTACTGCCGGAGGGTGTGCAGATAGAAGTCGGTGTGCTTGTCGGCGCCGTCGTACTGGTTGTCCCAATCGTCGACGAAGATGCCGCTGTGCACATAGCGCACCCAGGACCCGCCGCCCATGCGCGGCTGGATGATGTGGTCGAGCCGGTTCAGCGTCTGGTCCGGGTCGTCCGGGTTCTGCACGAGCCCGGTGAGCCGGTGCGGCGGGTCCCAGGCGGCGACCGTGCCGCCGAACGGAGCGGCGCCGCCTTCCCGCGGCTCGTACTCCATCGGCCACAGCCAGCCGGCGGTGCCGGTGGTGATCGCTTCCCAGACCTCCTCCGGGCTCGCGTCGACCTCGAACTCCCTGACGATCTCGAACTCCTTGGACATGGTGGCTCCTTGTAGGCGTAGGCGTAGGCGTATGGGGGTGTGTATGCGGGGCCGTCCCCGGACGCGGCCGCGTGTGCGGCGGTGGGCTAGTCCTCGACGGCCCGTGGCAGGGTGGTCGGCGGTGTGTGAGCGGCCGATCCGGTGTGAGCCGGATCGGTGGCGGCCGCTCCGGTGGTGGCCGGATCGGCGGAGGCGGCCGGGGTGGCGCCGGCTTTGACCGTGGGGTGGAGGGCGACGACGATCCGGTGATCGCGTCCGCCCTCCGCGGCCCCGACGTCGTACTTGGCGATCAGCGAGCCGATGCCGTGCGTCAGCTCCTCGACGAACGCGGCCCGGTCGGCCGCCGAGGCGAAACGCACCTCGCCGTCCAGCGCGTAGGTCGCCAGGCGCTTGCGCGCCTTCGCGGCCCCCGTGATCAGGGTGCCTACGTCGCGTACGAGGCGGGCGGCGACCGCGAGCAGCCAGCGGGCCGAGAGCTGGTCGCGGAAGCGGGCCGGGTCGGGCTCCACCGCGGAGAGCGCGACGGGTGAGATCACGTACGAGGCCGCGGTCGCCCGCATCAGCCGCTCGGTGACATTGCCCTTGCGGCGCTCGCCGACGAGCTCGACCAGACCGTGCCGCTCCAGCGCCTTGAGGTGGTAGTTCACCTTCTGGCGGGCCAGGCCGACCCGGGCGGAGAGCATCGTCGCCGACGCCGGTTCCGCCGCCAGCTCGGCGAGGAGCCGGGCGCGTATCGGATCCAGCGAGACCTCGGCGGCTGCCGGGTCCTCGATCACTGTCACATCCAACATGTCTCCACCCTCCCACCGAAAACTTTTCTTGTCCAGACCCATCATCTTGTCGGTGTGTGAGTGCCCCGGAGGGGTCCGGATCGGCCGGGCGGACCGCCGCCGGACGGGATCGGCGGGCGGCGCCGGGTGCTGCGGACGGGACGGCGGTGACGCCGGGCGGGGCCGCATGGGGCGTCGGATGCCGACCGGCGGCGCGGGGTCGGTCGACGGGGCCGGGTACCTCGCGTGCCCCGGTGCGGTGCGGTGCGGTTCGGCCCGCCGGGTGGGTGAGTGCTCGACCGCTGCGCCGCGTGCCGAGCCGGTCGCCGTGCGGTCGAGCCGATTCGCCGTGTACGGAGCGGTGAACGACGTTCGGTGAGCGCGGGGGAGGCGAGGCGCATCGAGCGGGGTATTTCGGGTACGTACGGTTTTCCCGTCCGACCCATCCTTTTTCCCCGAACTACGGTGTAGGCGGCGGTAATCACGTTCCTGGGGGAGTAGATGGAGGTCTTGACCGGAGAAAGCGTTCTTCCGCTGTTCCGCCGCCTCTTCGCGGCAGACCTTCCGGTTTCTGATCCGGCGATCGCGGATGGCATTGCGTCGTCGAAAAACCTGCACATCACATGCGCGCGCACGGCACACGGCTGGAGTCGTTCCCGGTGTTGCCCGCTATCCCCCCGCAGTTGGCGCGGTTATGTCCGGTTGGGGCAACTGCCGTACCCGGCAAGGAGAATGGGTTACGGGTTGCCATGTGAAGGAGTCGTCACCATCCGGTGGATGAAGCTGCACGTCAGCAAGGTGTGAAGGGGAAACGTTCACTGAATGATCTGGCGTTCGGCTGGCCGCTGCGCCGGCGGACGTGATTTCATCTTGCGTCATACGGGAGTTGTGAAAAGTGGTTCCGGACTTCCGGGCGACAGACGACCGTTGAACCGGCCGGTCAGGCATTCCCCGCCGATCCGGCCGACACCCCGCCAGTAACACCCAGAGCAACGAAGGGAAGCGCAAGTCATGCACAAGGACTTCACGCCCCAGGTCGAGACCCGCGAGATCGCCGACGAGGACCTGGACAACGTTTCCGGCGGTGTTCTCGGCCTCGCGGTCGGCAACGTCGTGGGGACCGTCGACTCCGTCGCCCCGGTTTCCGAGGTCACCGGCATTGCCTCGCAGGCCACCGGCCTCGACACCACGCAGGTCACCGGTCTGGCCGGCATCTGAGGTTGTCCCTCGGCCAAAAGGCGGCGTAGCCGCAGGCGTTATGCGCCGCGCCGGTTCCATGCGTTCCGGCAGCGCGGTCATAAACCCCGGAACCTCGCGTTCCGGGGTTTATGGGCGTTGTCGGCGGAGGCCCGCCGATGTGGCATCTGCCCAGCTCGGCGCCCGTGTTACCGTCGGGCATCGTTGTGCCGAGCCCGACCGAGACGAATGCAGGCGAAGGAATAGTTGCGTGCAGTTCCGGCAAAAGGCGCTTTCCAAGCTGCAGTCGCCCGAGGAGCTCGATCTGCCGGTGCGTTATGCCCGGCCGCAGGGCCGGCTCGTACTGGCTGTCACCGCCCTCGTCATGGCCGCGGCTGCCTACTGGGCCCTGACCGGCACCGTCTCCTCCCAACTCACCGCACCCGGCGTCCTCACCCACGCGAAGGGCAGCTACGTCCTGCAGAGCCCCGTCGCCGGACAGGTCACCGCTGTCATGGCCGATGAAGGCCGGATGCTCCGCGAGGGCGCCCCGCTGCTGCGTGTCCGTACCGAACGCGGGGACCGAGCCGTACGCGCGGTGGCAGCGGGCCGGGTGAACTCCCTGACGGCAAAGATCGGTTCGGTCGTCACCACCGGGGCGGACGTGGCGACCGTCGAGCGCATCGACGACCCCGGTGCCCCGCTCGTGGCCATGCTCTACGTGTCCGGCGACAGCGGATCGACGGTCCCCGTGGGCGCGGCGGTCGATCTGAAGGTGCAGTCCGTGCCCCAGCAACGATTCGGCGTCCTGCGGGGCCGGGTCAAGGCCGTCGGCAGGGCGCCGCAGACCGAGGCGCAGCTCACCGGCTTCCTCGGGGACCGCAGGCTCGGGGAGCAGTTCTCGGCCCAGGGGCAGCCGGTGGCAATCCTGGTGCAGCTCGAGCGCTCGGCCCGTACGAAGTCGGGGTACGCGTGGTCCTCCGCCGAAGGGCCGCCGTTCGCCCTCGACTCCACGACGCCGGTGAGCGGGGCGATCCGGCTCGCCTCTCAGCGCCCGGTCGATTGGCTGCTCCCGTGACCGCGCGCCACGATCCCGCGGCCACGCCGCCTCGGTCGGCGGCGCCGCAGCGGCAGGAACCTGCGGCCGCGCGGCAACAGCCCGCGCCCGCCGGTCGCGCCACCGTGCCGGAGCAGGCGCCGCCCCCGCCCGCCGGACGCGGACGGCACCGCCCCGAGTCGCGTGGCGGCGGGCGTCACCGTCCCGGCGGCCGGAGCCCGGAGCCCGTCCCCAAGCAGCGCAGGAGCTCCGGGGGCCGGAAGCAGAGGGCCGTCCGTACTCCCACCGTTCTGCAGATGGAGGCGGTGGAGTGCGGTGCGGCCGCGCTGGCGATGGTCCTCGGCCACTTCGGCAGGTACGTGCCCCTGGAGGAACTCCGGATCGCCTGCGGCGTCTCCCGCGACGGCTCCCGGGCCAGCAACGTCCTCAAGGCCGCCCGCAGTTACGGCCTCCGCGCCAAGGGCATGCAGATGGAGCCGGCCGCGCTCGCCGAGGTCCGTCCGCCCGCGATCCTCTTCTGGGAGTTCAACCACTACGTCGTATACGACGGCATGGGGCGCCGCTTCGGCCGGCGGGGCGTGCACATCAACGACCCCGGCCGGGGCCGCCGTTTCGTGTCCAGGGAGGACTTCGACACCAGCTTCACCGGCGTCGTGCTGACCTTCGAGCCCGACGAGGGCTTCCGCCGCGGCGGCAGGAAACCGGGCATCATGGGCGCCATGCCGGCGCGGCTGCGCGGCACCACGGGCACCATGCTCGCCGCGCTGCTCGCCAGCCTCCTGCTGGTGGCGGTCGGCGCGTCCGTGCCCGCGCTGAGTCGTACGTACATCGACATGTTCCTCATCGGGAACCAGTCGTCCCTGCTGAGCGTGCTCTTCGCGGCGATGGCCACCATGGTGGTCCTGACCGCCGCACTGACCGCGCTCCAGCAGGCCAACCTCCTGCGCGGGCGCATCATCTCGTCCACGCTGAGCAGCGCCCGCTTCCTGCGCCATCTGCTGAAGCTTCCCGTCACCTTCTACGCCCAGCGCAGCTCTGCCGACCTCGTCCAGCGCCTGCAGTCCAACGACACGGTCGCCGAGACCCTGGCCCGTGACCTCGCCGCCGCCGGTGTGGACGCCGTCGTGGTGATCCTCTATGCGCTGCTGCTGTGGTCCTACGACCCCCAACTCACCGTCGTCGGCGTGCTGATCGCCCTGCTCAACGTGGTCGCGATCCGGGTGGTCGTACGCCTTCGGGCCACCCGTACCCAGAAGCTGCGCGCCGACAACGCCCGGCTGACCAACACCGCCTACAGCGGCCTGCAGCTCATCGAGACGATGAAGGCGACCGGCGGCGAGAACGGCTACTTCCGCCGCTGGGCGGGCCAGCACGCGACCACGCTGGAGGAGCAGCAGCGCCTCGGGGTGCCCAGTGCGGCTCTGGCCGTGGTCGCGCCGACGCTGGCCGCGCTCAACAGCGCGATGATCCTGCTGATCGGCGGGATGCGGGCGGTCGAGGGGCACATCTCCATCGGCCTCCTCGTCGCCTTCCAGGCACTCGTCACCAGCTTCACCGCGCCCATCACCCGGCTCAACGGTGTGGCCGGCCGTATCCAGGACTTCGCCGCCGACGTCGCGCGGCTCAAGGACGTCGAGAGCTTTCCCGCCGATCCGCTGTATGCACGGCGCGGCCCCGCCGACTCCGCCCGCAGGCTCAAGGGCCATGTGACGCTGGACCACATCACGTTCGGCTACAGCCCGCTCGACAAGCCGCTGCTCACCGACTTCTCGCTGTCCGTGGGGCCGGGACAGCAGATCGCGCTCGTCGGCGGGTCCGGCAGTGGCAAGTCCACCGTCTCCCGCCTCATTTCGGGCCTCTACCGGCCGTGGGAGGGCGTCATCCGCATCGACGGGCAGCGTCTGGACGAGATCTCCCGCAGCGCGCTCGCCGCCTCCGTCTCCTTCGTCGACCAGGACGTGTTCCTCTTCGAGGGCACCGTCCGCGACAACGTCGCGCTCTGGGACCCCTCCCTCCCCGACGAGGCCGTGGTCGCCGCGCTGGAGGACGCCGCGCTCCACGACGAGATCGCCCGCCGCCCCGGCGGACTGCACAGCCGGGTCGAGCAGGACGGCCGCAACTTCTCCGGCGGCCAGCGACAGCGGCTGGAGATCGCCCGCGCCCTGGTGCGCCGGCCCAGCATCCTCGTCCTGGACGAGGTGACCAGCGCCCTGGACGCGGAGACCGAGCAGATCATCATCGACAATCTGCGGCGCCGCGGCTGCGCCTGCGTCGTGATCGCGCACCGGCTCAGCACGGTGCGCGACAGCGACGAGATCGTGGTCCTGGACCACGGGACGATCGTGGAGCGCGGGCGGCACGAGGACCTGGTCGCCGCCGCCGGGCGGTACGCCGAGCTGGTCAAGGAGACCTGAGGTGACCTCCGTTCACCCTCACCCGGCCACCGGCGCGGAACCGGCCGACGTCGTCATCGCCGCCATGGGCGAGCTGGGCACCCCGGTCGACTGCACCGGTCTGCGCAGCCTGTCCCTCGAAGGGCCCCATGTCCTCTGGCTGGTGGTGCGGGGCGCGATCGACCTGTTCGCGGTCGACGCCCTGGCGCAGGGGCACTGGCACTTCCTCGGCCGCCTGGAGCCGGGGACCCTCCTCCTCGGACCTGTCGAGGGGCCCCAACACACCCTGGTCGGCAGGCCCTTGCAGGGATGCGTGCTCCGCCGTATCCAGCTCCGCGAACTGTTCGCACCCGACTACGGCGACGGCCACGCGGCGGCGTACGCGGACGCGTACGGCCACGGGTCGGCGTACGGGGACGCGTACGGCTACGGCGGCGGGTACGCCTCCGCGCACGCCGACCCGTGGGCGACGGGACAGCACACCGGCCCGAGCGCCCTGGAGGACGCGTTCGCCCGCGGCGTCGGCCGCGGTCTGCGCGTCCTGTTCGAGGCACCCCTGGACGGCCGGCAGGGTCTCGTACCGGAGGACCCCGAGGCCGACCCCGGGCCCGGGGTCGGGACGGCGGAGCAGCCCGCTCCGTACGCCTCGCCCGACGACGACATCCTCTGGATGCAGGTCGACCCCGGCTCCCTCCAGTACGGTGCCGCCTATGGCGCCGAGGCGGCCGGCGACCTCCTCATCGACGGTGCGACCTGGCAGCGCCTGGTCGACCAGCAGTACCGGCTGCTCTTCGCGCTGGACCGCTGGATCGAGCGCCTGGAGCGCGCCCACGAGGACCGTACGGCCGCCGGAATCAAGGCCGGTGAAGCCGTTCGCGCGCAGGCGGACCAGGCGCTGCTGGCCTCCATCGGCAGGTCGCGGAAGGCAACGGGGCGCTCGGCCGAGGCGACCGACGACGCCACGCTCGCCGTCTGCCGCAAGGTCGCGGAGGCCTCCGGGATCACGCTCGCCGGCCCCGTGGGCGGCGGTGTGCTGGGCGACCGGCTGAACCCCGTCGAACGCATCGCCCTCGCCTCGCGCATCCGCACCCGCGTCGTCAAGCTCGGACCGCGCTGGTGGCGGGAGAACAGCGGCCCTCTGGTCGGCCACCGCGCCGGGACGGGCGAACCGGTGGCGCTGCTGTGGCGGCGCGGCCGGTACGAGGCGCTGGATCCGTCCACCGGGGAGCGGATCCGCCTGGGCACCGCCGAGGCCGGGGAGTTCGAGCCGCGCGCCGTCATGTTCTACCGTCCGCTGCCCGAACAGCCCATGAGCGCCTGGCGGTTGCTGCGCTTCTGCCTGCGCGGCACCGGGCCGGACCTGCGGAACCTGGTACTGGGCGGGCTGGTTGCGGTCGGCCTGGGAGCGCTGGTGCCGCTCGCGACCGGACAGGTACTCGGCGTCTACGTACCGAACGCCGAGAACGACCTCATCGTCCAGGTGTCCCTGGCCGTCGTCGCCACCAGCGTCGTCGCCGCCGCCTTTATGCTGCTCCAGAACATCGCGATCCTCCGCATGGAGGGGCGGGTGGAGAGCGCCCTCCAACCGGCTGTCTGGGACCGGCTGTTGCGTCTGCCCACCGCTTTCTTCGCCGAGCGGTCCACCGGCGAGCTGGCGAGCGCGGCCATGGGCATCAGCACCATGCGGCGCGTGCTGTCCGGCGTCAGCTCGGTGACCGTGACCGCGGGCACCGTCGGGGCGGTCAATCTCGTCCTGCTGCTGTGCTTCAGCATCCCGCTGGCGCTTATGGCGATCGGCATGCTCGTCGTCATCGCCTCGGTGTTCATCGGCATGGGTCTGTGGCAGCTCCGATGGCAGCGCCGTCTCATCGAACTCTCCAACAAGCTCAACAACCAGGCCTTCCAGACCCTGCGCGGCCTTCCCAAACTGCGCGTCGCCGCGGCGGAGAGCTTCGCGTACGCGGCCTGGGCGCGCGAGTTCGCCCGCAGCCGCGAACTCCAGCAGCGGGTCGGCCGTATCAAGAATGTGATCACGGTCGTCAACGCGATCTATCTGCCGCTCTGCACGCTCATCATGTTCATGCTTCTGGCCGGGCCGGCCCGCGGCACCCTGTCGGCCGGGGCGTTCCTCACCTTCAACACCGCCGTCACGATGATGCTGGCCTCCGTCAACCAGCTCACCGGCGCCCTCATCTCGGCCGCCGCCGTCCTGCCGATGTTCGAGCAGATCAAGCCGGTGCTCGACGAAGCGCCGGAGGTGAGGGGCGGAAGCGTGCAGCCCGGCGCCCTCTCCGGCGGGATCGAGGCCCGGGGGCTCTCCTTCCGCTACGCCGAGGACCGGCCGTTCGTCCTCGACGACGTGTCGTTCCGGGTGCCGCCGGGGGAGTTCGTCGCGATCGTCGGCGCCAGCGGTTGCGGCAAATCCACCCTGCTGCGGCTGCTCATCGGCTTCGACCAGCCCACCGCGGGCAGCGTGCTCTACGACGGACAGGACCTGGCGGCCCTCGACCAGGCGGCCGTACGCCGGCAGTGCGGTGTCGTCCTGCAGAACGCGCAGCCGTTCACCGGATCGATCCTGGACTGCATCTGCGGCACCGAGATGTTCTCGCTCGAAGAGGCGTGGGAGGCGGCGGAGATGGCGGGCCTCGCCGAGGACATCAAACGCATGCCGATGGGCATGCACACCATCCTCTCCGACGGCGGCGGCACCGTCTCCGGCGGACAGCGGCAGCGGCTGATGATCGCCCAGGCCCTCATCCGCCGCCCGCGCATCCTCTTCTTCGACGAGGCCACCAGCGCCCTGGACAACGAGACGCAGCGCGTGGTGATCGAGAGCACCCGCGCGCTGCGCGCCACCCGCATCGTGATCGCCCACCGGCTCTCCACCGTCATGGACGCCGATCGCGTGATCGTCATGTCGGAGGGACGGGTCGTCCAGCAAGGGCCCCCCGCCGACCTGCTCGCCGACATGGGCAGCCTGTTCCACGAGCTGGTCCGCCGTCAGATCCGCTGACTCCGGGCCCGCGTACCCCGGTTCGGGTGCCGCGGGTTCCGTCAGCCCCAGCCGGGGGCCGAAGGCATCGGCCAGGCCGGAAGGTCCGGGAGAGGACCGTGGGCGGTGAGCGGCGCGGAGGTCGTACGGGCGTCCATGCCACGGCTACGTGATCCACAAGAATCAGCTCCACAAGGCCATTGGGAGGCCAAGCACTCACGGGTTTCTGGATCACCGTGGAACCGGCCGGTGGTTCGGCGCAGCCGACCACGCGGCCGCTGGCGCAGTTCAGTCTGGCGTCGAGGCGCCGAACCGCGAGGGTGCGCGGGCACACGCTCGGGAGCACCCATCCGCGGCACATGAACGCCGGGCCGCCCTCGAGGGACGGCCCGGCGCTGTCCTGCGGTGCAGGACCACAGTGGTTGTGCGGTTGTGCGGTTGTGGGTCAGGCGTTCACGGTCTGGGTGTCGGTGTCGGAGGAGGTGGTGAAGTTGGAGTCACCGCCGTAGACGGCGGTGATGTTGTAGAGGCCGGTGCTGAGTGCACCGGAGGTGGCGGTGGCGACGCCGTCGCCGTCGAGTGTCCCGGTCTGGGTCTCGGTCGTGGGACCGGTGAGGGTGAACGTCACCGTTCCGGTCGGAACGCCCGCTCCGGGAGCCACGGCTTGCACGACGGCGATGAGCTGGACCGAGTCTCCGTTATCGGACGGGTCGGGGGCGCTGACGGCCAGTGTGGTGGTCGCGGCCGCGTTGACGACGTGGGCCACGCCGTTGCCGGAGGACGCGAAGTCGGCGTCACCGGAGTAGGTGGCGGTGACCGAGTGGTTCCCCGGTGCGATGTCGTCGGTGGTGAAGACGGCCGTGTTTCCGCTCAGCGGCACGGTGGTCGCCGGACCGGCGTCGACGGAGAAGTCGACGCTGCCGGTGGGTGTTCCGGCCCCGGGCGACGCCACGGTGACCGTCGCGGTGAAGGTGACCAGTTCACCGAAGGTGGACGGGTTGGGATCGCCGTCGAGCGCGGTGAGGGTGTTCGCCTGCCCGACCTCGTGCGTGGTGCTTCCCGTCGACCCGGTGAAGCTGATGTCTCCGGTGTAGGTGGCGCTGATCGTGTGGCTGCCGAGGGTCAGTTCGTCGGTGGTGAGGGTCGCTGTGTTGCCGACGAGGGGGACGGTGATGGGTGTGTCGCCGTCGATGACGAAGTCCACGCTCCCGGTCGGTGTACCGGTCCCGGGCGGCACCACGGCGACGGTGGCCGTGATGGTGACCGATTCGCCGACGACCGAGGGTTCGGGCGACGCGGCCACGCTGGTGGTCGTCGCCGCTTGGCCGACGGTGTGGGTGTCGCTGCCCGTGGAGCCGGTGAAGTTGCCGTCTCCGCTGTAGGCGGCGGTGATGGAGTGGCTGCCGAGAGACAGTGAACTGGTGGTCAGAGTGGCGGTGTTGCCGGTCAGCGCCACGGTCGTGGGCGAACCGCCGTCGATCACGAAGTCGACGCTGCCGGTCGGTGTGCCGGCCCCCGGAGCGACCGGGACGACGGTGGCCGTGATGGTGACGGGGCCGCCGAGGACGGACGGGTCGGGCGCGGAGACCACCGTGGTGGTCGTCGCCGAGACATCGACGGTGTGGGTGTCGGTGTCGGTCGAGCCGACGAAGTTGACGTCTCCTCCGTACGTCGCGGTGATGTTGTGGAGTCCCACCGAGAGGGAGCTCGTACTGATGCTGGCCTGGCCCATGCCGTCGAGCACGACCACCTGCGGAGCGCCGGCGTCGATGGTGAAGGTGACGTTGCCGCTCGGGACGCCGGACGCCGGCGCGTTGGCCGTGACATTGGCGGTGATGGTGACGGTCTCCCCGAACTCCGACGGGTCGGGGCTGGAGGTCACGATCGTGGTGGTCTGGCCCTGGTTGACGGTGTGGGTGTCGGTGTCGCTGGAGCCGTTGAAGCTGCCGTCTCCGCTGTAGGTGGCGCTGATGTTGTGGCCGCCCAGAGACAGTGAACTGGTGGTCAGGGTGGCGGTGTTGCCGACCAGCGTCACGATCTGGGGCGTGCCGGCGTCGATGACGAAGGTGACGTTGCCGCTGGGAGCACCCGCTCCCGGTGCGACCGGGGCGACGGTGGCGGTGATGGTGACGGTTTCCCCGAACTCCGACGGGTCGGGGCTGGACGTCACGGTCGTCGTCGTGTCCGCGGGAACGACGGTGTGGTTGTCGCTGCCGGTGGATCCGGTGAAGTTGGTGTCACCGGCGTACGTGGCGCTGACGGCGTAGGTACCGACCGCGAGCCCGGTCTCGGTGATGGTGGCGACCCCACCGATCAGCGGCGCGGTCTGCGTCGAGGCCATGCCGATGACGAAGGTGACGTTGCCGGTGGGTGTTCCGGCGCCGGGCGAGACGGGTGCGACGGTGGCGGTGATGGTGACCGTCTCTCCGAAGACGGACGGCTCGGGTGAGGACACCACGGTGGTCTGGGTCGCAGCCTGGTTGACCACGTGGGTGTCGGTGTCGCTGGAGCTGCTGAAGTTCGTGTCGCCCACGTAGGTCGCGGTGATGGTGTGGCTGCCCACGCTCAGGGACGCGTCCGTGATCGTGGCGGTGTTGCCGACCAGCGTCGCCGGTTGCGGTGATCCGCCGTCGATGACGAAGTTGACGTTGCCCGTGGGCGTACCCGCCCCGGGTGCGACCGGGTTGACCGTCGCCGTGATGGTGACCGGTTCACCGAAGAGCGACGGGTTGGGGCTGGAGGCCACGGTGGTGGTGGTCGATGCCTGGCCGACGGTGTGGGTGTCAGAGCCGGTCGACCCCGAGAACTCGGTGTCCCCGAGATACGTGGCCGAGACGCTGTGCGATCCCACGCTCAGCGAACTGACGCTGGTCGTCGCGGTGTTGCCGACCAGGGCCACGGTGATCGGTGCACCGCCGTCGATGACGAAGGTGACGTTGCCCGTGGGTGTACCGGCGCCGGGGGCGACGGGGTTGACCGTCGCCGTGAGGGTGACGGTCTGTCCGAAGACCGACGGGTCCGGGCTGGAGGCCACCGTGGTGGTGGTCGATGCCTGGCCGACGGTGTGGGTGTCGGTGTCGCTGGAGGCGGTGAAGTCGGCGTCACCCGCGTAGCTCGCGGTGACGGTGTAATTGCCCGTGTCCAGAGGGGTGCTGACGGCGGCGAAGCCGCTGCCGTCCAGCGCGTCGGTCAGGGTCACCGTGGTGACGCCGTCCGTGATGACGAAGGTGACGGTCCCGGTGGGAACCCCGGCGCCGGGGGCGACGGGCGACACCAGGGCGGTGAAGGTCACCGCCTGTCCGGAGACGGACGGGTCGGGCGACGACGTCACCGTGGTGAGGGAGTCGGCCTGGTTCACCGTGTGGCCGTCCGTGCCGGAGGATCCGGTGAAGCCGGCGTCTCCGCTGTACGTGGCGTTGATGGTGTGCGGGCCGACGGCGAGCGTGCTGGTGGTCAGGGTGGCGGTGTTGCCGACCAGAGCCACCGACTGAGGGGCGCCGCCGTCGATGACGAAGGTGACGTTGCCGGTCGGTGTTCCGGCGCCGGGGGCGACGGGGTTGACCGTCGCGGTGAGGGTGACGGTCTGCCCGAAGACCGACGGGTCCGGGCTGGAGGCCACTGTCGTGGTGGTCGACGCCTGGCCGACCGTGTGGGTGTCGCTGCCGGTGGAGCCGGTGAAGTTGCCGTCCCCGGCGTAGGTGGCGCTGATGGTGTGTGCACCGACGGCCAGGGTGTTCGTCGTGATGGTGGCGACACCGCCGACCAGCGGAGCGGTCTGCGGGGCCCCGCCGTCGATCACGAAGGAGACGATGCCGGTGGGTGTGCCGGCTCCCGGCGCACCCGGTGCGACCGTGGCCGTGATGGTGACCGTCTGTCCGACGACCGAGGGGTCGGGCGAGGAGGTGACGGTGGTGGTGGTCGATGCCTGGCCGACGGTGTGGGTGTCGGTGTCGCTGGACCCGCCGAAGTTGCTGTCGCCGGCGTAGGTGGCGGTGACGGTGTAGTTCCCGGCGTTGAGCGGGGTGCTGACCGCGGCGATACCGGATCCGTCCAGGGCGTCGATGAGGGTCACCGTCGTGACGCCGTCGGTGATGACGAAGGTGACGTTGCCCGTGGGTGTACCGGCGCCGGGGGGGACGGGCGAGACCAGGGCGGTGAACGTGACCGACTGGCCGGAGACCGAGGGGTCGGGCGAGGAGGTGACCGTGGTCGTCGTCGAGGCCAGGTTGACGACCTGGGTGTCATTGCCGCTGGAGCCGGTGAAGTTGGCGTTCCCGCCGTAGGTGGCCGTGATGGTGTGGCTTCCGACGGCCAGCGAACTGGTGTTGATGGAGGCCGTACCACCCGAGAGCGCCACGACCTGCGGTGCTCCGCCGTCGATGACGAACGACACGTTGCCGGTCGGTGTGCCCGAGCCGGGCGGGTTCGCCGCGACGGTTGCGGTGATGGTGACCGTCTGCCCCACGACCGAGGGGTCGGGCGAGGAGGTGACGGTGGTGGTGGTCGACGCCTGGCCGACGGTGTGGGTGTCGGTCCCGCTGGAGCCGGTGAAGTTGGCGTCCCCGCCGTACGTGGCGGTGATGGTGCTGGTGCCGACGGGGATGCCCGTCGTCGTCACGGTGGCCACTCCGCCGGACAGCGTGCCGGTCAGGGTCGGACCGCCGGTGACGGTGAAGGTGACGGTGCCAGTGGGTGTCCCCGAGCCGGGCGCGTTCGCCGTCACGGTGGCCGTGAGCGTGACCGTCTGTCCGGAGACGGACGGGTCGGGGGCGGAAGTGACGACGGTGGTGGTCGATGCCTGGCCGACGGTGTGGGTGTCGGTGTCGCTGGAGCCGTTGAAGTTCGCGTCACCGGCGTACGTCGCCGTGACGGTCCAACTGCCCGCACCGAGCGCACTGGTGCTCGCGCTGGCGGCACCACTGCCGTCCAGGGCGTCGATGAGCGTCACCGTCGTGACGCCGTCGGTGATGACGAAGGTGACGTTGCCGGTGGGTGTACCGGCGCCGGGTGCCACGGGCACCACGAAGGCGGTGAAGGTGACCGACTGGCCGGAGACCGAGGGGTCGGGCGAGGAGGTGACCGTCGTTGTGGTCGACGCCTTGCCCACTGTGTGGCTGTCGGTGCCGGTGGAGCCGTTGAAGTTCGCATCGCCCGTATAGGTCGCCGTGACCGTCCAACTGCCCGCGGACAGGGGGGCGGTGACTGTCGCGACACCGCTGCCGTTGAGTGCCCCGGTGGACGTCAGCGTGGTCACGCCGTTGGTGATGACGAAGGTGACATTGCCGGTGGGGACGCCCGCGCCGGGCGAGGTCGGGGTGACCGTCGCCGTGAAGGAGACCGACTGGCCGGAGACCGAGGGGTCGGGCGAGGACGTGACCGCCGTCGTGGTCGACGCCTTGTTCACCGTGTGGGTGTCCGTGTCGCTGGAGCCGGTGAAGCTCGCGTCACCGCTGTAGGTGGCGCTGATGTTGTGGCTGCCGACGGACAGGCCGCTGACGGTGATGGAGGCCGAGCCGCCGGACAGGGCGACGGTCTGCGGCGCCCCCGCGTCCACGACGAAGGTGACGGTGCCGGTGGGGGTGCCGGAGCCGGGCGCGTTGGGCGTGACCGTGGCCGTGATGGCGATGGGTTGCCCGAAGACGGACGGGTCGGGCGAGGAGATCACCGTGGTGGTGGTCGACGCCTGCCCCACGGTGTGGGTGTCGGTGCCGCTGGAGCCGGTGAAGTTGCTGCTCCCGCCGTACGTCGCCGTCACCGTGTGAGGGCCGACGCTCAGGGCGCTGGTGGAGACGGTGGCCACACCACCGGACAGCGTGCCCGTGAGGGTGGGACCGCCGCTGATGACGAAGGTGACGGTGCCGGTCGGAGTTCCCGCACCGGGAGCGACGGGCGCGACCGTCGCGGTGAAGGTGACGTTCTGCCCGAAGACGGACGGGTCGGGGGAGGAGGTGACCGTGGTGGTGGTCGACGCCTGGTTGACCGTCTGCGTATCCGTACCGCTCGAGCCGTTGTAATTGACGTCGCCGTTGTACGTGGCGGTGATGTTGTGTGCCGCTCCGGCGGTCAGCGAGCTGGTGGTGACCGTGGCCACGCCGCCGATGAGTGTTCCGGTCAGCGTTCCGCCACCGCCACCGCTGATCACGAAGGTGACGGTGCCGGTCGGGGTCGCCACGGCCGGTGCAACCGGCGCAACGGTGGCGGTGATCGTGACCGTCTGACCGAACGTCGATGGGTCGGGCGAGGACGACACCGTGGTTGTCGACGACGCCTTCGACACGGTGTGCGTATCAGTCCCGGTGGAGCCGTTGAAGTTGGCGTTGCCGTTGTACGTGGCGATGACGTTGTGCGCGCCGGGGGCCAGCGAGCTGGTGGTCACCGTGGCCACGCCGCCGGCGAGTGTTCCGGTCAGCGTTCCGCCGCCCCCGCCACTGACGACGAAGGTGACGGTCCCGGTCGGGGTGGCCGTACTCGGGGCATTAGGCGTGACCGTGGCGGTGAGCGTCACCGTCTGGCTGAAGTTCGAGGGGTCCGGCGACGAGGTCACCGTGGTGGTGGTCGACGCCTTGAGGACGAGCTGGTTGGTCGTGCCGCTGGACGGGTTGAAGTTGGAGTCGCCGTTGTACTGGGCGGTGATCTGGCGGAGACCGGGGGTGATGGCGTTCGTGGTGACGGTGACCGAGCCGCCGGAGAGTGTTCCGGTCAGGGTGGGTCCACCCACGATGGTGAAGGTCACGGTGCCGGTGGGTGTCCCGAAACCGAGGGGGATGACTTGAGCGGTGATGGTGACTGTCTGACCGAAGACCGTGGGGTTCGGCGACGACGTCACCCGGGTGATCGAGAATGCCACGAAGCGGCCCTCCGAGTGCGGCAGTGGAGGTGAGCCGCTCATGGCGCCTGCGTGGACGAGGCGTGCGAGGGCGGCATGATCCAGTGAGGAAGGTGCCAACCACCGGCGCATGACGATGAATTCACATCGGTTTTGCCGCCGTACCCCCGCCGGATGAGCAACCCACCGGTCGGTAGCACCAGTAGGCGCGCGGGGCTTTTCGCCACGCCATAGCCGTGACGTGGAATACCCCTGTTTGGCGGAGCGCTGAACCGGCTCACACGGCGCAACCGAGGAAAACCGCCCGGCGCGTATTTGTCATAAGAGCGCTGTATTGCGCTCGGGCGTGGACTCGCGGCAATGCGGCCCCATGGGCAATAGGGGTAGGCACCCCACCCCCCTCAACACCCCTGTTCGCGGAGACCGACGGTGGTTCTCGCGCGCTCGGTTCCGCCGCACCGGGGCAGGTCAGCCGCCGGGGGAGGAGGCGAGGTGTGGTCATGATCGCGCCCCGTGGCATCCGGCCCGAGGGGCACGGAAGCCGAATTCCGCCGTCACCGGCCGATCCACGGCCGTATACCCCGCTCCGGAAAAAGTCCCCCGCACCGCGTACTCACCGGTGGGTTCGCTGACACAGACCGAACGGTCGGCGACAGTTCGTTGTCGGCGCGGCCCTGGCCCGCGGACCGGGTGCGACTCGCGGCCCCAGCGGGTTACCGATCGGAAACCTCAGATCTCGCGCAAATAATGGCGATTCTCATTGCTCGATCCGCACCGACACTGGAAGGGTTTCGTCAATTCCCCTCACGAGGCCCCGGAGACTACATGGCTGTCCACCGCGCCGTTGTCGCTGTCGCGTGCACCGCGGCTCTTGCTTGTCCCCTGCTGATCCCCGCGGCCTTCGGCTCCTCGCCCGCAGCCCACGACAGCGCCTCCCGCGCCGAACCGCCCCCGAAGCAGGCGGTGGCCCGGGGCAGCGGCGGTGCCGTTTCCAGCGTGAACCCGTACGCGTCCCAGGCCGGCCTCAAGGTCCTGCGCCGGGGCGGCAACGCGGTGGACGCCGCGGTGGCCACGGCGGCGGCGCTCGGTGTCGTCGAGCCGTACTCCGCGGGCATCGGAGGCGGCGGCTACTTCGTCTACTACGACGCCAAGTCGAAGAAGGTGCGGACGATCGACGGCCGGGAGACCGCTCCCGCCCGTATGCGCGCGGACTCTTTTGTCGACAAGTCCACCGGCAAGCCCCTTCCGTTCGACGAGGTCGTCAACTCGGGCCTCTCCGTGGGTGTGCCGGGCACACCGGCCACCTGGCAGAAGGCCCTCGACGACTGGGGCACGGTCGGCCTCGGGCAGGCACTCCGCCCGGCCACCCGTCTCGCCGGCGACGGCTTCGTGGTGAACGAGGAGTTCCGCGCCCAGACCGAGATGAACGAGGAGCGCTTCCGCGACTTCGGCTCCACCGCCGAGCTGTTCCTCCCGAACGGTGAACTCCCCGTCGTCGGCTCGCGTTTCCGCAACCCCGGCCTCGCCCGTACGTACAAGGAACTCGGCCGCGACGGCGTGGACGCCCTCTACCGCGGTGACATCGGACGCGATGTGGTGCGCACCGTCCAGAAGCCGCCGGTGGCCCCCGGCTCGGACCGCAAGGTACGCCCAGGACTCATGGAGCGGGGCGACCTCACCGCATACGACACGGTGCGCCGGGCCCCGACGCGTACGACCTACCGCGGGCACGATGTCTTCTCGATGGCGCCGTCCTCCTCCGGCGGCACCACCGTCGGCGAGGCCCTGAACATCCTGGAGAACTCCGAGCTCTCGCCGGACGACAGGACCCAGGCCCTCCACCGCTACATCGAGGCGAGCCGTATCGGCTTCGCCGACCGCAACCGCTGGGTGGGCGACCCGGCCTTCTCGGACGTGCCCACCCACGAGCTGCTGTCGAAGCGGTTCGCCAAGGAACGGGCGTGCCTGATCCGGCCCGACTCCGTGCTGAAGAGCCCGGTCGCCCCCGCGGACCCGCGCTCGCCCGGCTCGGGCTGCACGCAGGCCAAGGGCGGCAAGGAGCCGTACGAAGGGCCCTCGACGACCCACCTCGTGGCGTCCGACCGCTGGGGCAACGTCGTCTCGTACACCCTGACCATCGAGCAGACCGGCGGCTCCGCCATCACCGTGCCCGGACGCGGCTTCCTGCTCAACAACGAGCTCTCGGACTTCAACTTCACGCCGATCACCGAAGGCGTCCCGGACCCGAACCTGCCCGGCCCGGGCAAGCGTCCGCGGAGCAGCATGTCGCCGACGATCGTGCTCAAGGACGGTGAGCCGCAGATTGCCGTCGGTTCTCCCGGCGGGGCCACGATCATCACCACGGTGCTGCAGACGCTGGTCAACCGCCTGGACCTCGGCATGTCACTGCCGGAGGCCGTCGCCGCGCCGCGCATCTCCCAGCGCAACCGGCCCGACACCGAGGCCGAACCCGCCTTCCTGAAGACGCCGGAGAGCAAGGAGCTGGAGAAGCTCGGCCACTCCTTCGTCCTGGCGCCGGAGACGTTCACACCGTCCCCGGAGATCGGGGCCGTGGCCGCGCTGGAGTTCCTGCCGGACGGCCGAGTCGAGGCGGTCGCCGAACCGAAGCGCCGTGGCGGAGGCTCCGCCATGGTGCTGCACGAGGGCCGCTGACCCTCGCAACCGGCCTGTGTCTGCCCGCCCCTTCTCGACGGGCAGGCACGGTGCGGGCCCCGGCCGCCGTGGGGGATCACTCGGCCGGGGCCCGCTGCTTTCCTGCGTGACCGCTGTTCCTTACGTGATGCGGCGTCAGACTCCGCAGAACGGCACGCTGCCCAAGGGGGCGCAGTTGTTGGGCGAGTTGGCGCTGACGAGCGTCGTCACGAGGTTCACCGAGCCCGAGGCTTCGTAGATGCCGCCGCCTCCGCCCGCGGTGGTCGCGGTGTTGCCGACGACGGTGCTGGCGGCGAGGTTCGCGGTGCCGGTTTCGTTGTAGAGCCCGCCTCCCAGGGCCGCTTCGTTGTTGCGCAGGGTGCTGCTCACCAGCAGCACGTCGCCGCCCAGGTTGGCGATGCCACCGCCCGGCTGCCCGGCTGCGGCCTTGCCTCCCCGTACGGTCACGCCACTGAGCTTGAGCTCCCCGCTGTTCAGGCCCTGACCGTCGACCTTGAGGACGCGGAAGTCGGCGGCGGTCGAGGACCGGACGATCTGGGTGCTGATGCCGGAGAGGGTGATCGGTGTGGTGATGTCCGGCAGCCCGGAGCCCCCGTCGGTGCTGTGGGCCAGGGTGAGTGTGTACGTGCAGAACGGGGCCAGCACCAGGTCGTCCCCTCCGATGAGATTCGCCGCGTTGATGGCGTTGACCAGCGCGCCCTCGCTGCAGCCCACGACCTGTACGGCCTGGGCGTTGGTCGGGACGAGCGCCAGGCCCACGGCCAGGGCGACGGTCCCGAGCAGCGCCGGGATCCTGCGGGTAGCTCGCATGGGGGGCTCCTTCTGTCGTGAGAAGCGGACCGCGCCGGCCGGCGCCGTAATAGGCGCCGACCGGTTTTCCACCACTCCACGGAGAAGCCTGCCCAGCGACTCGGCGGCCGGACTGCATTCCGTCGGTGAAACACCGAAGGCAGGCCGCCTGTCGTAACTCCCCCAGGAGGGTGGGCGGCCCGCCGGTTCGGATAGGGACAGCAAAGCACCGCGTCTCAATACCCTTCAAGGAAAGGCGAATTAGTCGTACCAGGCCGTGTGGTGCGCGGGGTGAAATGCGGTCGGGAGTACCACCCTGCCGTACCACCCCCGTGATCCCCTTTGGCGCCCCGGAACCCGTGTCCGCATAAGGGGGAAGGAATCCTCACAGGTCCCGGGCGGTTTCGCCGTCCGGGCCCCATGCCGCGCGCCCGGGTACGCAAGTGCCCGGCGTCCTGCGGCGGACGGGCGCACTCCGCGATGCCGGTCCGAATTCCGGCACGCACGCGGGAAAAGCGGTGGGTGCGAATTCCGTCGTCCCGGGTTTCAGGCGGAACCGCTTCCGTCCGGGGCGCCGTTCACCGCGCGAAGGCAATCCGCGGAATCAGCGCGCGCTGCGTCTACGGTGAATGCGACGGGCGCAATGCCAGGCCCGCCACGACCGCACCGACGGCCACCAGCGCCGCCGCCACTGTCAGCCCGGCCTGGTAGCCCTCCAGAAATGCGGCCGCCGGGTCCATTCCCCCTCGCACCGCCGATCCCTGACGCCGTGCCACGACCGCGCCCACCAGGGCGATGCCCAGCAGCGCCGACAGTTCGCGCGCCGCGCTCACCACACCCGAGACCACACCGGAGGCTGCGTCCGAGGCGGTGTCCAGTGTCTTCGCGGTCAGCGGTACGGTCACGGCCGAGCCCGCCCCGATCGCGATCAGCCCCGGCATCAGATCGAGCAGCCGTTCCCCGTCCCCGGCCCGCGCCAGCAGGAGCAGACCGGCCGCGACCGTCAACAGCCCGCCCGCGGTGGTCCGGTGGGCCCCGAACCGGCGAACCAGCAGCGCGGTGAGGGGAGTTGCGAGAATGAGGAAGGCCGCAACCGGGGTGAAGGCCAGACCCGCCTCCGTCGGTGTCAGGCCCAACCCCCGCTGAAGGAACAACGTGGTGAAGAAGAAGACCCCGTTGACCCCCAGCCCCCAGAGCACCTGCGCCGCCACACCACCGCTGAACACCCGGTCGCGGAACAGGGACAGGTCCACCATCGGCGTGCCCGCCGTCCGCTGGCGGACCACGAACAGGGCGAGCGCCCCCAGAGAAGCGGCGAACGCCCACATGATCACCGGTGAGACGAAGCCGTGGCGAGGCCCCTCGATCAGCCCGTACGCGAAGCCTCCCGCGGCCAGGCACGAGAGCGCCACGCCCACCGGGTCGAAGCGCCCTGCCCAGCCCTGGGGCGGCCGGCCGGGTGCCGTGGGCACTGCCGGTCCCTCCGCAAGCGCACCGGGCGAGGGGCCGCGGGGAACGGCCCGGGCCACCGCCGCCAGCGCCAGGACGCCGAACGGCACATTGATGACGAAGATCCAGTTCCAGCCCCAGTGTTGGCTGATGACGCCTCCGATGACCGGCCCGAGCGCGAGCGCCGCGGCCAGCGCCCCCATCCAGGTCGCGACGCCCGCGGCCCGGGCCTTCGGCCCCAGGTCGCGGGTCAGCACCGCCAGCGACGCCGGAATGACCAGGGCCGCCCCGATGCCCTGAAGGCCGCGGCAGGAGATGAGCTGGCCGCCGGTCCGCGCCAGCCCGCACAGCAGGGACGCGGTGGTGAACAGGGCGAGCCCGGTCAGAAGCGTCGGACGGCGCCCCCAGACGTCGGCCGACCGGCCACCGGTGAGCAGCAGCGCGGCGAAGGTCAGCGGGTACGCCGCGGCCACCCATTCCAGATCGGCCAGGTCGAGCCCGAGGTCCTGCTGCATCAGCGGCAGCGCCACATTGACGACGGTGTTGTCGAGGCACGTCATGAAGGCCGCGAACGCGAGCGCCGCCAGGAGTCCGTATTCACCCGGACGGCTCATTGCGGCCACCTCTTTTCTCGTCGGCGCACGGGGGACGCGGCGCATGCGGAGAACTCGTGCAGGAGTGCCCTGCTCGTACGGGAGTTCCCGGTCATGCGTAGCCATTCAAATGGACCATAGGTGTTTGACATATACCAATGGCGACTTTAACGTCCAAAAGACCAACTCTCGGACTATTGGCGTTTTATGCCTCACCTCCGGTGGCGCTCGCTGCGGGGAGAGGGAAGCCATGTCGGATGATCCACCGGAGGGTGCAGCCATGATGTCCGCATGCCACGGCGGTGAGTCCGATGCGACGGGGGGACCGAGCGCCGACGAGGACACGCTCGTCGCCCGGATGATCCGAGCCGCGGAGACGTTCCCGGACGAGCCCGCCTTCGTCTTTGTCGACTTCGCCGCCGATCCTGCCGGGCGGCGCACCACACTCACCTGGTCCGAACTCGACCGTCTTACGGGGACGATGGCCGGGATCCTGGCCGAGGCCGGGGCCGCACCGGGCGAGCGGGTCGCGGTGGTCGCCCCCCAGGGACCCGAATACGTCATCGGGTTCCTCGGAGCCATGCGGGCCGGCGCGATCGCCGTGCCCCTGTTCCCGCCCAACCTCCCCGGCCATGACGAGAAGCTCGCCGCCGCGCTCGTCGACACGCGCCCGGCCTGCCTCCTCACCACCGAGCCCGCCCGCGTGTCCCTCGAGGACTTCCGCATCAGCAAACGGCTGCCCGGCCGGTCCCGCACCGTCACCGTCGCCCTCGCGGAGCTCGAGAGCCGGGCCGCGGAGCTCCCCGGCGCGCCGGAGGGGGAACGCGTACGGCCCGAGGACTGCGCGTACCTCCAGTACACCTCCGGGTCCACCCGGAACCCGTCGGGCGTGGAGGTCACGCACGGGGGCGCCGTGGCCAACATCCGCCAGATCATCGCGGCGTACGGCATCGAACACGGGCGGAACCACATCGTCTCCTGGCTTCCGCTCTTCCACGACATGGGCCTGGTGCTGTCCGTGGGCGTCCCGCTCGTCAGCGGCGCGCACGCCGTGATCACCGAACCGCTGGCGTTCGTCCAGCAGCCCGTGCGCTGGCTGCATCTGCTCGCCGACCGGCCCGGCGCCGTGACCGCCGCACCGAACTTCGCGTACGACTACTGCGCGCGGCGCGTGAAGGAGGAGCAGCGGGCGGGCCTGGCGCTGCAGGACGTGGCGGTCCTGATCAACGGCAGCGAGCCGATCCGGGCCGAGACCCTCGACCGTTTCCAGCAGGCGTTCGCGGCCTGCGGGACGCGCCCGGAGATGATGCGTCCCGCGTACGGGCTCGCCGAGGCCACCGTCTTCGTCTCCACGACACCGATCGGCACCGCCCCACAGGTGACCGCCTTCGACCGGGAGTTGCTGGGGCAGGGCACCGTTCGCCCCGTCGCGGCCGGTGCCGCGTCCGGCACCTTCACCGAACTCGTCGCCTGCGGCGGTCCGGTCGGCCAGGAGGTCGCCGTCGTCGACCCCGCGAACTGCCGCAGGCTGCCGGACGGTTCCGTCGGCGAGATCTGGGTGCGCGGCCCCAACGTCGCGCGCGGCTACTGGCGAAGTCCCTCCCGCAGCGCCGAGATCTTCGCAGCGGTCCTCGGCGACGACCCGGCCGGCGAGCTGTCGAGCGGTACGCCGTCGACCGCCGGCGCGTACGGCGACGGTGCGCGGCGGTGGATGCGTACGGGAGACCTCGGGGCGATGCACGAGGGCCATCTGTATGTCACCGGCAGGATCAAGGACTTGATCATCGTCGACGGCACCAACCACTACCCGCAGGACATCGAGACGACCGTCCAGGAGGCCCACGCCCTCATCCGCTACGACCACGTGGCCGCGTTCGCCCTGACCGTCGACGGCACCGAGCGCCTCGTCATCGTCGCGGAGCACGCCCGCCATGCCGACGACCCGGAGGCGGAGCGCGAGGCGGTCGGGCGGGCCGTACGGGACGCCGTCGTCGCGGGCCACGGAGCGCCCGTCCACGACTTCGTCCTCGCGCCGCCCGGAACGGTGCCGCGCACCAGCAGCGGGAAGGTCGCGCGAAGCGCCTGCCGCCGGGACTACCTGGCGGGTACGTGGTCGGAGCCCGCGGGCCTGGACCGGGCAGGAGCCGGGGGAGCCGAATGACCCGGGAGGACAGGGAATCAGGCGCCGGACGGAACCAGGACGGGGCGGTGGGGGAGGCGGGGATCCGCGCCCTGCTGCTGCGACTGGTCGCCGAGCGGTGCGCCGTCGCCCCGGAGGACATCGACCCCGACCGTCCGCTGGCCGACTACGGGCTGTCCTCCCGTGACGCGGTCGGTCTCTCGGGGGAGTTGGAGGACGCGCTCGGCCGCACCCTCCCGGCCACGCTGCTGTGGGAGAACCCGAGCGTCGCCGCTCTGGTGCGCCGCCTCGCCGACGGCATGCCGGAGCGCTCCCCGGAGACCCGGACCGGGACCGGGGCCGGCCACGCAACCGCGCAGGCGACCGCGATGGACCCGACGGGCGCCGTGACCGGCGGCGGAGCCGGGCCCGTCGCCGTCGTGGGCATCGGCTGCCGCCTCCCCGGCGGCATCGAAGGGCCGGACGCCTTCTGGGAGTTCCTGCTCGCGGGTGGTGACGCCGTGAGCGTGGTGCCGACGGAACGCTGGCAGGACTTCGACGACGGTTCGGCCGCCACCTCGGCGGCCCTCGCCCGTACACCGCGCTGGGGCGGATTCCTCACCGACGTCGCCGGGTTCGACGCCGAGTTCTTCGGCATCACGCCCCGCGAGGCCCAGTTGATGGATCCCCAGCAGCGGTTGCTCCTCGAAGTGGCCTGGGAGGCACTGGACCACGCGGGCATTCCGGCGCCCTCGCTGCGCGCCGGCCCGACGGGCGTGTTCGTCGGCCTGAGCTCGCTCGAGTACGGATTCCTGACCACCGCCGACCTCGCCCGGGTCAGCGAGTGGACGAGCACCGGGTCGGCGGCCAGCATCGCGTCGAACCGCCTGTCGTACATCCTCGATCTGCGCGGCCCCAGCCTCACGATCGACACGGCCTGCTCGTCGTCGCTCGTCGCGCTGCACCAGGCGTGCCGCAGCCTGCGCTCGGGGGAGTGCGACACGGCCCTCGCCGCGGGGGTCAACGTCCTGCTCTCCCCGGCCGTCACCTCCAGCTTCGAGCAGGCGGGCGCGCTTGCCCCGGACGGGCGGTGCAAGGCGTTCGACGCCTCGGCCGACGGCATCGCGCGCGGCGAGGGGTGCGGAGTCGTGGTGCTCAAGCGCCTCGACGACGCGCTGCGGGACGGCGACCGGGTGCTCGCCCTGGTGCGCGGCTCGGCCGTCAACTCCGACGGACGCTCCGCCGGCATGGTCGCCCCGAACCCCGCAGCCCAGCAGGCCCTGCTGCGCGCGGCGACCCGGGACGCCGGAGTCGGGCCGGCGGACATCGACTACGTGGAGGCGCACGGCACCGGCACACTGCTCGGCGACCCGATCGAGGCGAGTGCGCTCAGCGCCGTCCTGGGAGCCGAACGCCCAGCCGACCGGCCGCTGTTGATCGGCTCGGTCAAGAGCAACGTCGGTCATCTCGAGGGCGCCGCGGGTATCACCGGCGTCATCAAGGCCGTCCTGTCCCTGCACCACGGCACGTTCCCCGCGAGCCTGCACTTCCGCACCCCCAACCCGCACATCGACTTCGAGGCATCGCGCCTGCGCGTCGTCGCCGAGGCCACCCCCGTGCCCGGTGAGGGCGGGCGCCCGGCGCGTGCGGGCGTGTCCGCCTTCGGATTCGGCGGGACCAACGCCCACGCCGTCCTCGAACAGTGGCAACCCGCCGCCGCACCGCCCCCGGAGCCCCGGGACACCGGTGCCACGCCGCACGCCCTCCTCCTCTCCTCGCGCTCCGCCGACCGGATGCGCGACACCGCCCTCGGCCTCGCCGACTGGCTCGGCTCGCCGGCCGGACTGCGTACACCCCCCGAGGACGTGGCCCGCACCCTGGGGCTGCACCGCTACGGCCCGGTGAGCGCCGCTGTCGTCGGCCGCGACCGGGAGGCCCTGGCCGCCGGACTGCGCGCACTCGGCAACGGCCGGCCCGCCGCGGGCGTCTTCGGCCCGCGCACCGTCGATCCGGCCGAACTCGCCGACGAGGGGCCGGTGTTCGTCTTCTCCGGCTACGGATCGCAGTGGGACGGCATGGGCCGCACCCTGCTGGAGGGCGACGAGGAGTTCGCCGCCGCCGTCCGCGCCCTCGACCCGGTCTTCGAGGCGGAGACCGGCACGACGCTGAGCGGGACCATCGCCCGCGGCGTGCCGCCCACGGCCGTCGAGCAGGTCCAACCGCTGCTCTACGGGCTCCAGTTGGCGCTCGCTCGCACCTGGCACGCGTACGGCGTGGAACCCGCGGCGGTCATCGGCCACTCCATGGGCGAGGTGGCAGCCGCCGTCGTCGCAGGAGCCCTCGAACCGCGCGACGGTCTGCGCGTCATGCTCCGCCGCTCCGAACTGCTGGGCACCGTCGACGCCGCGCAAGCCGGCTCCATGGCCGCGATCGACGTCCCGCAGGACGAACGTGCCGCACTCCTCGCCCGCTTCCCCGGCGTCGAGGTCGCGGTGGACGCGTCCCCGCTGCGCTGCACCGTGACGGGCCCGGCCGGACCCGTCGGCCGACTCGTCGCCGAACTCGAGGAGTCGGAGATCCCGGCCCGCCTGCTCGATGTCGGCGGCGCCGGGCACTCGGCCGCAGTCGACCCCGTACTGCCGCGTCTGCGTGCGGCGTTCGAGGGCATCGAGGCGCGGGAGCCGGTCCTTCCCTGGTACGGCACCGTGCACGAGGACCCGCGCCGTACGGTCGTGCCCGACGCCGGCTATTGGTGCGACAACGCCCGACGCCCGGTCCTGCTGCGCCAGGCCGTCACCGCCGCGGCCGAGGACGGGCACCGGATCTTCCTGGAGATCTCACCGCACCCCGTCGCCGCCCTCCCCGTGGGCGAGACGGGCGAGGCGGCGGCCGGGCGCGAGGCCCTCGTGCTGCCGACCCTGCGCCGGGACAGCGACGAGCCGCTCGCGCTACGGGCGGCACTCGCCGCGCTGCACGCGGCCGGAGTGCACCAGCAGCCGGAAGTGCTGTGGCCCACAGGGAGGCGGACGGCCCTGCCCACCGCACCGTGGAGGCATGTGCGGCACTGGGTGCACGACGGCACCCCGGCCCGGCGGGCGGCGCGACCCGCGGGCGGCCACCCCCTCCTGGGAACCCGGGCCGACATCCCCGGAACCCGCCGCACCCTGTGGCACGGGGATGTGGGCACCGAGGGCTGGTACCGCCCCGAGTACGAGGTGCGCGGGACCGCGGTACTGACCCTGGCCGCGTGCGCCGAGATGGCGCTCGCCGCGGCCGCCGAGATCTTCGGCGGGCCCGTCGAGGACGTTGTCGTACGGGATCTGACGCTGAATCATCTTCATCCGCTGTCCGCCAGTACGCCGGTGACGACGCTGCTCGATCCGACCGGGCCGGGGTGCGCGACGGTCAGCGTCAACGCTCGTTCCGCCGCCGGGAGTTGGACGTGCCTCGCCGCGGCGGTCGTGGAAAGCCTGGCCCCCGAGGCCCTCGCGCAGGAAGGTCTCGCGCCCGGCAGCCTCGCACCGGAGAGCGCGTCCGTCCTCGGTGAGCCGGACCGTGAGGCGTACACGGTGCGGCTGCCCTCGCCGGACGGCGCCGACCTCGACGGAACCTCGGCCGGCTGGCACCTGCACCCCGCGCTGCTCGACGCCTGCCTGCGGGCGCCCGCCTCCGCATCCGCCGCGCACCCCGTGAACGCCCCGGGCACACCGGCCGGTTCCGCACCCGCCGGGCGGGCGGCCGCCACCGAGGACGCCCTCCCCGTCGCGATCGGCACCCTTCGGGTACGGCGTTCGGGACCGGCCGCGACCCAGTGCCGCATCCGGCCCGCTTCCCCCGGGACCGCGGACACGGAGGGCGCATCGGCGGCGGCGCAGAGCTGCTGGTCCCTGTGGATGGAGGACAGCGGCGGGACGGCGCTCGTCGAGGCGGAGGACGTACGCCTGCGGGTCCCCGCCCCCGGGGAGGTGCCCCGACCGCTGGACGAGACCGTATTCGAGATCGCCTGGGACAAGACCACCCTGCCCACGTCCGGGACGACCGGCGCGGCCCCGACGGACTGGCTGCTGCTCACCTCCGGCCCCGGGGAGCAGAGCCGCCTGGCGGGCGCACTGCGCGCGGCCCTCGAACAGGAGGGGACCCGGGTCACCGTGGCCCCGGCACACCCGGACGCGGTGGACGGCACCCTGACCGCCTGGCGGAACGGGGTCGCCGACGGCGACGCGTCGGCCGTGGCCGTGCTGTACGCCGAAGCGGCGGGCGCGACGAGCGCCCGCGAGGCCGTCCTCGGCTGCGCCGCGGTCGCCCGCTCCCTCGCCTCTGCCGCGGAAGGCGGTACGGCCCCGCGGCTGTGCCTGGTCACCGAGCGCTCGCTGGCGGTCAACGCGGCCGAGAAGGGGGATCCGGACCGCGCGTGCCTGCGCGGGCTGCTCCGTGTCCTCGCCCTGGAACACCCGCACTTGCGCCCCTGCCTCATCGACATCGACCGCTCCCCGGGCGCCGTCGAGGACCTTGCGCGCGAACTGCTCGGGGACGGCGACGCCGACCAGGTCGCCTGGCGGGCCGGCACCCGCTTCACCGCCCGGCTGGCCCCGGCCGACCTCGGCAAGGACGCCGCCGAGGTGACCTTCGCGCGCGCGGGCGGCGCGTACATCGTCACCGGCGGCCTCGGCGGCCTCGGCCTCGCGACGGCCCGCCGGCTCGCCGAGCGCGGCGCCGGCCGGCTGGTCCTCAACGGCCGCCGCGCACCGGCTCCGCAGGCCGAGGCCGAACTCGCCGAGCTGCGCGGACTCGGCGTCTCTGTCGAGGTCGTCCAGGGCGACATCGCCGAGCCCGGGACCGCGTCGCGCCTCGTGGAGGCCGCCGTCCGCGAGGGCCACCGCCTGTGCGGTGTCGCCCACGCGGCGGGTGTCCTGCGCGACGGCGTCGTCACCGGGCTCGAACCGGAGGACCTGGACACGGTGTTCCGGCCGAAGGTCGACGGAGCGCGCCACCTCGACGAGGCCACCGCGGGCCACGACCTCGACTGGTGGCTGGTGTTCAGCTCCGCCGCGGCACTGTTCGGTTCCCCGGGCCAGGCCGCCTATGCCGCCGCCAACGCCTGGCTCGACGCCCTCGTGCAGCAGCGCCGCGCCCGCGGCGCGCCGGGGGAGTCGATCGCCTGGGGACCGTGGGCCGGGCTCGGCGCAGCCCCCGACATGACCACCCTGGCCCTCGAACCGATCACCCCCGGCGAGGGGTTGGACGCCCTCCAGCTCATCGTCACCGGCGGCCGCCCGTACACCGGAGTCGTACGCCTGGACGTACGACGTGTCGTGCAGGCCTTCCCCGGGCTGGAATCCGTGCCGTACTTCGCCGGACTCGTCCGCGGTGCCGCCGAGGAGCCGGGCGACTGGGGCGGCCCCGAGGCACTGCGCGCGCTCCCGGCCGGAGCGGCGCTGGAGGCGGTGCGCGTACGGCTGGCGCAGCGCACCGCGACGGTCATGGGCTACTCCGACCAGCAGGTCGACACATCCGTGCCGCTCACCGGTCTCGGGCTCGACTCGCTCATGGCCGTCCGCATCCGCAACGCCGTCAAACAGGACTTCGGCACCGTCCTTCCCGAGACCCTGCTGCTGCGCGGCGGCACGCTCGACGACGTTGCCGCGGCCCTGCTCGGCGCGCTCGACATGCACCCCGCGCCCGCCCCCGCGCGGGAGGGCGGGCGCGCCGCCCTCCCGGCCCTTCCGCGGGGCGTGCTGCCCCGGGACGCCGCCGAACGCCTCGTGGCGGGAGTGTGGACCCAGCTCTCGGGCGGGACCCCGGACGGAGTCCACCAGGAACTGCCGGGCCTGGGCGACGACACGGCACGGGTCGAGGCCCTGGCCGAGGGCATCCGAGCCCGGCTGGATGCCACGGACGCGGCCCCGACGGCCGAACAGATCCGGCAGACGCCCACCGTGGCGGCGCTTGCCGATCTGATCCGCCCCGGCCTCGAAGGCAGCACGGACGGAACGCCCTTGCGGGTCCTGCGGGACCCCGGTGCCGCGACCGACCGCGCCCCGCTGTTCGTCTTCCACCCCGCCGGCGGGCCCACCAGCGTCTACCGGCCCCTGACCGGGTTGCTGCCTCGCGGGCTGCCGGTCTACGGGCTCGACCGCGTCGACGCCATGGTCACGGTGGAGGAGAAGGCCGAGTACTACATGGGCCTCATCCGCGGCGTCCAGCCCCAGGGCCCGTACCGGCTGCTCGGCTGGTCCTTCGGAGGCTGCCTGGCGTACGAGGTCGGGCTGCGGCTGCGGGACCGGGGCGAACACGTCGGCTACACCGGCCTGATCGACACCATTCTGCCCGCCGCCCTCCCGGGGCCGGAGCCGGAGGACATCCTGCTGGAGCGCTTCGCGCGGTTCGCCGAGTACGTCGAGACCGCCTACGGCCGCCCGCTGCGGCTGCCGTACGAGGAGATGGCCCGCATGGACGAGCAGAATCAGATCGAGACCCTGATGCGCCATGTGGCCGACGCCGGGCTCGACATGAGTCCCGGCGTGATGGAGCACCAGCGCACCTCGTACGTCGACGCCCGCATCGGCGAGCGCTACCGGCCACGCCCGTACCCCGGGCCGGTCGTCCTCTACCGGGCGCAGGAGGCGCAGGTGCTCACCACCGCCATCGATCCCCGGTACCTGCGGGACGACCGGGACCTGGGCTGGGCACCGCTGTGCCCCGCGCTGCAGGTCGTCCCCGTGCCCGGCGACCATCTGTCGCTGATCGACCCGCCCCATGTGGAGGTCATCGCCCAGCACCTCACGGCCTCCCTGGACGAACACACCTGACCTGTCCCGTAAGCGCCCTGACGGTTCGTCACTTCATTCCGGAGCGGTCCGCCGCCCGGAACGGACGTCCCCGCACGGCGCTCTTCCGCACCCCAGCTCCCGCACGCGACCACGACCGTGCCGAAGACGAAGGAACGAAGCCTTGACCCCCGAAGCAGTCACCACCGGCGGTTCGCACCACTCCGCGCCGAGCCGCCTCCCCTCCTCCGCGCGCCGCCCCCGCCGCAGGACGACCGTCCTCCTGGCCTGCATTGCGGCCGTCTCCGCCCTCGTCGCCGCGCCCACAGCGGTGGCCGACGACCAGGAGTCCGCGTCCCCGTACGCCTTCCCCAAGGTGAAGGCGCCGAGCGGCGCCCGCGTCATCGAGGTGAAGCAGCTCGACGAACGCTCCGCCGACCTCCTCATCGCCTCGCCCGCGATGGGCGCCGACATGCCGGTACGGGTGATCCTGCCGCGCTCGTGGTCCGCGACGTCCAAGCGCACCTTCCCCACCGTCTACCTCCTCCAGGGCGCGAGCGACGACTACACCTCGTGGACCCGCGAGACCGACATCGAGCAACTCGCCTCCGACAACGACGCGATCATCGTGACGCCCGAGGGCGGACGGGCGGGCTTCTACACCGACTGGTTCAACGGCGGCGCCAAGGGCGGCCCCAAGTGGGAGACCTTCCACACCCTCGAACTGCCGCAGATCCTGGAGAGCGCATACAAGGCGAACAAGCGCCGAGCGCTGATCGGCCTGTCCGAAGGCGGGCTCGGCGCGCTCAACTACGCGGGCCGCCACCCGGGGAAGTACGCCTACGCGGCCTCCTTCAGCGGGGTCGTCGACATCGAGGAGCAGGCCACCCGTACCGGCATCTACATCACCTGCGCCCGCGAAGGCATCGACGCGATCAAGCTGTGGGGCCACCCCGCGGACCAGTCGCACGTGTGGGAGGCCCACAACCCCGCCCGCCATCCCGAGCGGCTCCGCGGCGTCAAGGTCCACCTGTCGGCCGCGAGTGGGATGCCGGGCGGACTGGAGGCGTCCTTCGACCCGTTCGCCGGGCTGCTGGAGGGACCGACCTGGACGCCCAACGTCCGGTTCGCCAACTCCCTGCGCGAGGAAGGCGTGGACGTCACCTCCAACTTCCACACGACCGGCACGCACGCCTGGCCGTACTGGCAGCGTGAGCTGCACCTGGTGTGGCCCGGTGTGCTCAAGGCGCTCCGGGTGTCCCGATGACCGCAACAACACCCGGCAGGAGCACGGCCGAACGTCTCGCCGAGCTCGCCCGGCGGAAGGAGGAGCTGGCACCCTCCGAGAGTGCGGCCGAACGCCAGCACGCCAAGGGCAAGATGACCGCGCGCGAGCGCATCGCGGCCCTGCTCGACCCCGGCTCGTTCGTCGAACTCGACGCCCTCGTCCGCCACCGCTGCCACGACTTCGGCATGGAGCGGAACCGGCCGCTCGGCGATGGCGTGGTCACCGGATACGGCGAGGTGAATGGACGTCAGGTCTTCATCTTCGCCCAGGACTTCACCGTATTCGGCGGCAGCCTGGGCGAGATGTACGGCCACAAGGTCGTCAAGGTGATGGACCTGGCGATCCGCACCGGATGCCCGGTCATCGGCATCAACGACTCCGGCGGCGCCCGCATCCAGGAGGGCGTCGAATCCCTCGCCCTCTACGCGGAGATGGTCAAGCGCCACGTCGAGGCGTCCGGCGTCATCCCGCAGATCTCGCTGATGATGGGCCCGTGCGCGGGCGGGGCCGTCTACGCGCCGGCGATCACCGAGTTCGTCGTGATGGTCGACGCCATCTCCCACATGTTCGTCACCGGTCCCGAGGTGCTGCGCACCATCACCGGGCAGTCGGTGGACCGGGAGGATCTGGGCGGGGCGCTGGGCCACAACACCTTCTCGGGCAGCGCCCATTACATGGCCGAGGACGAGAAGGACGCCTTCGACTACGTCCGCGCGCTGCTCAGCTATCTGCCCGCGAACAACATGGACGACCCGCCCGCGTACGCCTCCCCGGAGGAACCCGGCATCCGGGACGAGGACGAGGCGCTGGACACCCTCATCCCCGACGACCTCAGCCGCCCGTACGACATGCAGCAGGTGGTGTGCAGCGTCCTGGACGGCGGCGAACTCCTGGAAGTCCAGCCGCTGTTCGCGCAGAACATCATCTGCGGCTTCGGCCGCATCGAGGGCCGTAGCGTCGGGGTGGTCGCCAACCAGCCCGTCTGCGCGGCGGGCGCGCTGGACATCGACGCGAGCGAGAAGGCCGCCCGGTTCATCCGGACCTGCGACGCCTTCCACATCCCCGTGCTGACGTTCGTCGACGTGCCGGGCTTCCTGCCGGGCATCGACCAGGAGCGCGGCGGCATCATCCGGCGCGGCGCCAAGCTGATCTACGCGTACGCGGAGGCCACCGTCCCCCTCGTCACCGTCGTCACCCGCAAGGCCTACGGCGGTGGTTACGGGGTCATGGGCTCCAAGCACCTGGGCACCGACATCAACCTGGCCTGGCCGACTGCGGAGATCGCCGTCATGGGCGGCGAGGGAGCGGTGAGCGTGCTGTACCGGGACGCCCTTCAGCGGGCCGAGGACCCGGACGCGGAGCGCGAGCGGCTGCGCGAGACGTACGAGCAGGCGCTGTGCAACCCGTACGTCGCGGCCGAACGCGGCTACATCGACGCGGTGATCATGCCCCGGGAGACCAGGAGCCAGGTCGCGCGGGCCCTGCGCATGCTGCGCACCAAGCGCGTCACGCGGCTGCCCCGGAAGCACGGGAACCTCCCGCTGTGAACGACGCCGCGGAGCGGAGTGCGCGCAGCGGTGTGCAGGTCGTCCGCGGCAGGCCGACCGACGAGGAACTGGCCGCGCTCGTCGTGGCGGTCACCGCCGCCGCCTCCGTGGCCGCGGCGCGGGCGGGGGCCCACCGCCGCGCGCCCGCGCGCCGGTGGCACCCGCCCGCGCACCACATGACCCCGGCGACGCGCCCCGGCCCGGCCGCCTGGGTCATGAGCGCCCTGCGGTAGCCGATCGGTAACGAACAACGAATCGTAAGGAGAGGGGACCGTCATCGTGCGCAAGGTGCTCATCGCCAACCGTGGCGAAATCGCTGTCCGCGTTGCCCGAGCCTGTCGGGACGCCGGGATCGGATGCGTAGCCGTCTACGCCGACCCGGACCGGGACGCATCACACGTCCGCGCGGCCGACGAGGCCTACGCGCTGGGTGGTGACACCCCCGCCACCAGCTACCTGGACATCGCCAAAGTCCTCCAGGCCGCCGCCGATTCGGGTGCCGACGCCGTCCACCCCGGGTACGGATTCCTCTCGGAGAACGCCGAGTTCGCCCAGGCGGTCCTCGACGCGGGCCTGATCTGGATCGGCCCCCCGCCGCAGGCCATCCGCGACCTCGGCGACAAGGTCGCCGCCCGCCACATCGCCCAGCGCGCCGGCGCTCCGCTCGTGGCCGGCACCCCGGACCCGGTCAACGGCGCGGAGGAGGTCGTGGCCTTCGCCGAGCAGCACGGCCTGCCCATCGCCATCAAAGCCGCCTTCGGCGGCGGCGGACGCGGCCTGAAGGTCGCCCGCACCCTCGAAGAGGTCCCCGAGCTCTACGACTCCGCCGTCCGCGAGGCGGTCGCCGCCTTCGGCCGCGGAGAGTGCTTCGTCGAGCGCTACCTGGACAAGCCGCGGCACGTGGAAACCCAGTGCCTGGCCGACCGGCACGGCAACGTCGTCGTGGTCTCCACCCGCGACTGCTCACTCCAGCGCCGCCACCAGAAACTCGTCGAGGAAGCCCCCGCCCCGTACCTGAGCCAGGCTCAGAACGACGAGCTGTACGCCGCGTCCAAAGCCATCCTCAAGGAGGCGGGCTACGTCGGCGCGGGCACAGTGGAGTTCCTCGTCGGCACGGACGGCACGATCTCCTTCCTGGAGGTCAACACCCGTCTCCAGGTCGAGCACCCGGTGACCGAGGAGGTCACGGGCATCGACCTCGTCCGCGAGATGTTCCGCATCGCCGACGGCGAGGAACTCGGCTACACCGACCCGCCGGTGCGCGGCCACTCCATCGAGTTCCGCATCAACGGCGAGGACCCCGGCCGCGCCTTCCTCCCCACACCCGGAACCGTCACCGTTTTCCAGCCACCGACGGGTCCCGGCGTACGCGTGGAACCGGGCGTCGAGGCGGGGTCGGTCATCGGCCCGGCCTGGGACCCCCTGCTGGCGAAACTGATCGTCACCGGCGCCACCCGGCAGCAGGCCCTGCAGCGCGCCGCGCGGGCCCTGGCCGAATTCCGGGTCGAGGGCCTGTCGACGGTGCTGCCCTTCCACCGCGCGGTGGTCGTGGAACGGGCGTTCGCCCCCGAACTGACCGGATCGGCCGGGCCGTTCAGCGTGCACACCACCTGGATCGAAACCGAATTCGCGGGCGGGATCGAGCCGTTCACGGCATCGGAGACCGGTACCGAGGGCGACGTACGCGCAGCCGGAACCGGAGCGCGTGAGCGGCTCGTCGTCGAAGTCGGCGGCAAGCGCATGGAGGTCAGCTTCCCCCTGGGGCTCGCCACCCTCGCCGCGGCGGCGGCGGTCGAGCCTCTTCCGGAGGCACCGCATCCCCCCAAGCGCATGCCCACGGGCAAGACACGATCGGCGCTCTCGGACTTCGTTCTCGCCTCGCCGATGCAGGGCACGATCGTCAAGGTCGCCGTCGAGGAAGGGCAGTACGTCAACGAGGGCGACCTCGTCGTGGTGCTGGAGGCCATGAAGACCGAACAGCCCCTCAGCGCCCACTGCTCAGGCGTGATCAAGGACTTGACGGCCGAGGTCGGTGCGCGCCTCACTTCCGGCGCGGTCATCTGCGAGATCAGAAACTGAGCGGGCGGGACATGTTCGGGCACTACATTCCGGCGGGCGGCACGGATCACCGCCGTGACCTGCGCCGGTTCGGCCTGGATCTCGACGGTGACGCGGAATCGGCGGCGGATGCGCCGGCGATGGGGCGGTCGGAGCCCGGTGACACGAACGCCGCGGCCGACCCGGACACGGACGTCGGGAGCTGTACGGCGCTGGGCCTGCTGGAGCTGATCCTGCACGCGGCCACGGACATGCGCGACCGGCCGTTCCGCGATTGACGGCGGACGCCCCTTCCCGTACTCGCAATCGGCCCAACGGCCTTCTTGGGCACGGTCGTTGGGCGATGACGCCGTGGTCCGCGTCCCGCACATCGCGGACGGGCCCGGAGGTCCCGCCGCGGTGTCGTCGACCGGGGAGCCCCGCATCCCCATGCCCCCGCGGCACCCCGGCCGGGTCCGGGGACAGGTCGGGTCGGGTCGGGTCGGGGTCGGTCGGCCGTAGGAGCGGCCGCTCCTGGCGACAGGTGAGTCTCAGGGACCGGTCAGCAGGAAGGGCCGGTCGTTCGCGGTGACTGATCAGTCGTAGGGGACGACGGCGACGGGGCACGGCGCGTGGTGCAGTGCCGCGTGCGCCACGTTGCCGATGCGCGCCGCCATGTGCGCCCGGTGCATCCTCCGCCCCACGACCAGGAGTTCAGCGCCTTCGGCGGCGCGCACCATCGCCTTGGCGGGGCTCTCGTGCCGTACGGCGTCGATCACTTCGACTCCGGGGAACTTCTCGCGCCAGGGCTCGACCGCTTCGTCCAGCCTCTTCTCCATCTCCTTGGTGTGCTGCAGGGCCGCCTCGGCGTTCCCGCTCCCGGGCCGGTGCACCCGGTGTCCGTTGCTCGCGTGGATTATCTCCAGGGGGACGCCCCGCGCGGCGGCGTCGGCGAGCGCGAAGTCGAGCAGGGAGTCGGGGGAGTGGTCCAGATCCAGCCCGACCACCACACGTCCCGTTCCCGGGCCGGAGCGTTCCGCCATGCCCAGACCGCGGCGCATCAGCACCACGGGCCGCTCCGCCCGTGCCACCACACCGAGGCTGATGTCGCCGAGCAGGAAGCTCTCGATGGTGCCCATCCCGCGGGAGCCCAGTACGAGCATCTCGGACTCCGACAACGCCCGCATGAGCGAGTCCACGGGCTGTCCGGCGACGAGTTCCTCGACGACCGGCAGATCGGGGTGGTGCCGGCGGACCTCGGCGTGCGCGTCGTGGACGATCCGCTCCGCCCAGTAGTTCTGGTCGCTCTCCGACGGGGCGTGCTTCTCGTCCTCCGCGAGCATGACCCAGGCGTGCAACAGACGCAGGCGGTATCTGCGCCGTGCCGCTTCGTCCGCAGCCCATCGGGCGGCGTCCAGGCTCTCGGGTGAACCGTCGAGTCCGACGGTGACGACTGGCTCCATGGTGGTGGCCTCCGTCTCGAAGCGAAGCGACATGACAGCGGACGGGTCCGCACCCCTCCAGCGTGCTGTCCACCCCGGCGCAAGCGACAGGGACGTTCGGCCCCCGTCGGCTGCCGTACGGCCCGGCTCGCGGCGGCGCAACCCGCCTGATCAGCGACCCGGCACGCCGGAGCCGGGACCGCCCCGCCCGGTCGCCCTGCCCGGCCGGCAACCCCGCGACCCCGTGCGGGCGCTTGCCCGGTGAGACGGGGAGCACGGGGGCGGAGACGGCGGCTCCGGCATCGTTTGCGCTGGTCGTCGGTGTGCCGAGGACGGCCGGCGAAGGGGCGGAGGGCGTGAGGGGATTCCGGGACGGGCTGCGCGCACCGTCAGCGGAGGCTCCGGCGGACCGGGTGGCCGCCCCCAGGGGACCATTGGCCCCGTGACGCCTCCCGGTCCCACGACGGACCGTGGGAAGCGGAGACATCGTGCCCCGACTGTGGGGGAGGCGAGCCGATGAACGCGCAGGGACCGCCGTACGCGTCAGGGCCCGGTCCGTTCGGGCAGGGGCACTCCGGCGGACGTGAGGATCCGTACGAGGGGCCGAACCCGCTCGTACGCCGCTCCGACCGGGTCCAGACGTGGGTGGGCAGGCTCATCCTGCTGCTGCTCGTCCTGGGGCTCCCGACGGCTGCCCTGGCGGCCGGCATGGCGGTCCACGCGTCCGAGATGCGGACCGTGCATACGCACGCGGCAGACCGTCATCAGGTCACCGCCCGTCTGACCACCGACGCCGACGTCGTCGGATCCGCACAGGCCGACACCGGCGACGATCTGCACAACGCCCGCGTCGGCTGGACGGAGAAGGACGGAACGCAGCGGACCGGTACGGCCCGGGTGTCGCCGGACGCGCACAAGGGCTCCACCGTCCCGATCTGGGTCGACCGCGACGGCCACGTCACATCGCCGCCGATGACAGCCTCGTCGGCGGCGGTGACCGGCTGGGCGGCGGGCGGCGTGACCGCAGGCGCCGTCATCGTCGTGGCGATCGGCGCGCGCACGGGGCTGCGCCGGATCCTCGACCGTCACCGCTACGCGCAGTGGGACGCCGAGTGGGCCCTGCTGGAACCTCAGTGGTCGCGGCGGCTCCGCGAGGAGTGACAGCACGCGGAATGACGCACGCGGAATGACGCACGCGGAATGACGCACGCGGAATGACGGCACGAGGAGCGGCGGGCCGTGAGAAGTGACGGCGTGTGAGGTGTGACGGGCCAGGAGCGTCGAGGCGAGGAGTGCCGGGGGACGGACGGTGCCGCGGGAGAACGAGCCACCGGGCGCCGTGGGCACGCCGGTCGGCCGTCACCGCGTCGCACCGTGACGGGATGGAACGAGCCGTGAGGACCCGTACTACCGCGCGCTAGTCCGCCCGGTCCGCGAGCGTGGCGGAGTGGTCGGGGACATATGTCTGCAGGTCCTTGGGCGGGCGCTCGTAGCCGGTGGACGGCGGGCGGGGCGGCAGCCGCAGATCGGGCTGGGCGACATCCCCGTACGGCACGGTCGACAGCAGGTGCGCGAGCATGTTGAGACGGGCGGCGCGCTTGTCGTCGCTCTCCACCACATACCACGGCGACTCGGGGACGTCGGTGTGCACGAACATCTCGTCCTTGGCGCGCGAGTACGCCTCCCAGCGGGTGATCGACTCCAGGTCCATCGCGGAGAGCTTCCAGCGCCGGGTGGGGTCTTGCAGCCGCTTGCGGAACCGCCGCTCCTGCTCGGTGTCGCTGACCGAGAACCAGTACTTGCGCAGCAGGATCCCGTCCTCGACGAGCATCCGCTCGACGATGGGGCACTGGCGCAGGAAGCGCTGGTGTTCCTCCGGGGTGCAGAATCCCATCACACGCTCGACACCGGCCCGGTTGTACCAGCTCCGGTCGAACAGCACGATCTCGCCGGCGGCCGGGAGGTGCTCGATGTAGCGCTGGAAGTACCACTGCGTGCGCTCGCGCTCGGTGGGTACGGGCAGGGCGGCGATCCGGGCGACGCGCGGGTTGAGATGCTCGGCGAGCCGCTTGATCGTGCCGCCCTTGCCCGCCGCGTCGCGGCCCTCGAAGACGACCACGAGCCGCGCGCCCTCGGCGCGTACCCATTCCTGGAGCCGGACCATCTCGGTCTGCAGGCGCAGCAGTTCCTTCTCGTAGAACGACTTGGGGAGGCGGGTACGGCTGTGCCCATCCGGGGAGGCGGCATGCTGCGCGTCCTGCTTGCCCCGCCCGTCCGATGACTGGCGGCCGGTGTTCTTTCCGCCCGACGCTTTCCCGCCGGACGCCTTGCTGCCGGACATCGCGCTCGCCTCCTCGTCACCTTCGCCGCCCTCGCCACCGCCGCGGACCGGCCGACGGCACCAGCATGGCCGCTGGGGAGGCGGGGCGCGCGGCGAGCGCATGCGATTCCGTGGGGCGTTCGGCGGGAGACAGGGGCCCGCCACCGGGAGACACGGGCCCGCCGCCGGGCGACTCCGGCCTGCCGGGGAGACAGGTGAAGGGGCGTCATCTTTTTCGCCAATCTTGACATGAGCCTGTCCATTCCGCCGTATCTGCTGGCACTCTGCCTTGCGCGCACACCACACCCGCACCGCCTGCTCTGCTCGGGCAGCTCTCCCGGCGGCCCGGCCCCCACCGCCCGCGCGCCACACCGCGCGGCCGTCGCAGAAGGAGTACGCGAGTGAGACGTATGCCTCGATCCGTCCTCGGCGCCCTGATCGCCGTGGGCGCCCTGCTCACCACCGGGACCATGGCCGGACCCGCGGGCGCGGCGATCCCCGGCCCCGACCGCGTACCGTCCACCGTCCACACCGCCGCGGACACCGCGGCCGCGCAGAAGCGGGTCCAGGAGTTCTGGACCGCGGAGCGGATGCGGAAGGCCGAGCCGCTCGACCTGCTCTCCGTCAGCCGCGAGGACCTGGGCGGCCTCTCGGCCGACGTACCCACCGGGAAGGCGAAGACCGTATCGCCCGTCCGGCCGTCCGGTGCGAGCACGATGGCGTTCCCCGAGGGCGGCGGCCCCTGGACCGGCGGCGGCAAGGTCGTCACCACAGCGGGCCGGGTGTTCTTCAGCTACCAGGGCCGTACGGCCTCCTGCTCCGGTAACGCCGTGACCAGCACCAATGGCTCCACCGTCCTCACGGCGGGGCACTGCGTGAAGCTGCAGGGCGCCTGGCACACCAACTGGGTCTTCGTGCCCGGCTACCACGACGGCCAAGCCCCGTACGGCCGTTGGGCCGCGGCGAAGACGCTGTCCACGCCGCAGTGGACGGCCACCGAGGACATCAACTACGACGTCGGTGCGGCCGTCGTCAGCCCGCTGGAGGGCAAGAAGCTGAACGATGTGGTCGGCGGTCAGGGCGTGGCCTTCAACACCGGCTACAACCAGGACATGTACTCCTTCGGCTTCCCCGCCGCGGACCCGTACGACGGCGAGAAGTTCATCCACTGCAGCGGGAAGACCTTCAAGGACTTCCTGCTCTCCCAGGACCACGGCATCACCTGTGACATGACCGGCGGCTCGAGCGGCGGCCCGTGGTTCACCAAGTTCGACGAGAAGACGGGTACCGGCCTGCAGTCGTCGGTGAACAGCTTCAAGTACAACTTCATCACGACCTGGATGTTCGGCCCGGTCTTCGGCAACGACGCCAAGGACCTCTACGAGAAGGCACAGACCTCCTGACATCCCCGGCCCCTCGCCACGACGCTGCCGCCGTGCCCGCACGGCGGCAGCGTTCGTGAGGCAGCGTCACCGCAGGGCCCCCGAACAGCGGCCCATTTCCCTTGCACCACAAGGTCGTTGTGGTCCACGCACGGCGGACACGACCGTCGACGCCGAGCACTCGCGCACACTGCTCTCCGCCCTGGAGCGCCGGTGCCGGCCGGCCACCCTGGAGGAGGTGCCCGGGGCCGACCACGGGCACGTCGTCATGGCGCAGTACGACCCGGAGCTGCGCCGCTGCCGCCCCGCGACGGAGGAGCACGCGCTGCGCGCCGGAGAGACAACGGCCCAGGTCATCGTCCGTACGGCCTGATGACCCGCGGGCGGCCCGTACGTCCGTGGCTGCAGCACCCCGTCGCTACGGCTCAGGCCGGGCCGCCGGCGGCTTCTTCGTGCGCGAAGCCGAGGAGGGTCCCCGGTTGGCAGCCGAGCTGTCCGTGACATCCTCCGGGCCCTCGAACCGATCTTGCCCGCCGGGTGAGGTGTGGCCGCGGCGATGTCACCGAGGACGATCACGAAATGAATGACGTCGTCGGCAACACCACAGCGGTGTTGCCGACGACGCCATGCGCGGGCCGCTTTCGCGGCGTCGTCACAGCCCTCGGTTCAGCCGCGCTTGAGGTAGATGGTCACGCTGTCGGTTCCCGCGTTCGGGGTGTCCTTGCGGGTGACGATGAAGCCCTCGGCGCCGAGGAAACGCCCGGTGCCGCCGTTGATCACGGCGGTCCACGAACGCGGTCCGCTCGTGGCCGTCTGCTCGGTCAACGCCTGCGAGGTCAGCTCGCCCTTGTCCCCCAGGGACCAGGACTCCACACACTGCAGCGTCTGCGACTGGTCGTCGGCGTCGAGGAAGGAGCACTCGTTCCCGAATACCCCGACCGGGCGCCCGTCCTTCAGCAGAACACCGGTGGAGAGCACCTCGTCTCCCGCGCTCGGCCCCTCGGGCCCGGAGTCGTTGTAGTGGCTCGTCGTCCGTGTCGTCAGTTCGATCCGCTCGAACCCCTTCGGGCTTTCGGGCTGCCCGGACGGGGCGACCTGCACAGTCGGGTCGGGCTGCTCGATGGCCGCGGCCGGAGTGGCGAACCCCGTGACGCACAAGACCGCGCCCATGCCGAACAACAGAGACCTACGCATGTACCCTCCACGTGATTTTGACCTCCGATGCCGTTGTCATCGGAGGGGATGCCGGTGCACAAGCAACCATCGTTCGGGGTGGGGCGGGGCTCAACCTGAGCATGTCGTTCGGGTAACCCGGGCCGCACAAGGGCGTCCGGATTTGCCATTGGTGACGGTGCGCCAGCGAACACGGAGGACGCCCACGCCGTGTACGCCCAAACCGTCCACGCCCACACCGCCCACGCCCACACCGCCCACGCCGCGTACACGCCGCGTAAGCCCACGCCGCCGACGGCATGGCCGAGATCCTCCGGGCCATGGAGTGACCCGTCCGCGGGCTCCGTCCGGGCGGCGGTCGACGGCGGCTCCCGCGGTGGGGGAGCCTTGGGCCATGAGGAGCACACGCCGCTGCTCTTCCGCGCCCGCCAAGGGCCCCGGTTCTCCTGAACGGGGACTGACATGACCGCTGATTCCGGCAGGCCGGATGGGTTCGAGGCCGCCACCGGCGCTCAGGGGACCGTCGCCGCGGGGCCGGAGCGAGAGGCAGCGGTCCGGACCGCGTTCGAGGGACTCCTGCAGATCCGCCGCCTGATGAACACGGACTCCGTTGACCCCGAGGCGGCCCCCGCCGACTGGGAACGACACCGGCCCGTTCGCGCCGTGGCGCTGATCCTGGAGGCCGCCGGCGTTCCCCCTTCGGCGACCGACACGGAAGGAACACGCACGGCGACCGGATACCGCGTGACCGCGACCGGGCAGCACGGCACGGTGATGGTCGAGTGGGTGGGACCCATCGGCAGCGGTGCCGCATACGCGGCACGCGGGGCCCTGGCGGACTGCGCGGCCGCCCTGCGCAGACTCGGCTGGGAGGCGCTGGAAGTCCGCGGGCCGCGGAACCGCCGGCACCTCGAGGTGGAGCCGCTGCCGTGACGCCCCCGAGCAGCCGCGGCTGACGACGCCGTACGGGCCAGAAGCGGCAACAGCCCAGGTCATCGTGCGTACGGCGGAATCACCCGCGGTGGGCGAAGTGCGGGCGAGGGGGCCGGGCGCACCCTCTGGGCAGGGGCCTCACGGGCCATTGCGGTCCGCCCCGTCCACGTTTCCGGAAAGAGACAGGGGGATCCCGTGGCAGAGGACCGGACGTACGACGTCATCATCATCGGCACCGGTGCCGGCGGCGGCACCCTGGCGCACCGGCTGGCCGGTTCCGGGCGGCGGGTCCTGCTGCTCGAACGCGGCGGCTATCTGCCCCGCGAGCGCGACAACTGGGAGTCCACCGCCGTCTTCGTGCAGGGCAAGTACCGCGCCGAGGAGTTCTGGAAGGACCAGCACGGACGCACCTTCCCCCCGGAGCTCAACTACTACGTCGGCGGCAACACCAAGTTCTACGGCGCCGCTCTCTTCCGGCTGCGCCCGGAGGACTTCGGGGAGATCCGGCACCAGGACGGCATCTCCCCGGCCTGGCCCCTGCGGTACGAGGACCTCGAGCCGTACTACACCCAGGCCGAGCACCTCTACCTCGTGCACGGCCGGCACGGCGAGGACCCGACCTGCGGCCCGACCAGCGCGCAGTACGCCCATCCGCCGGTGCAGCACGAGGCACGGATCCAGCAGCTCAGCGACGATCTGGAGAAGCGCGGTCTGCACCCGTTCCATCTGCCGATCGGTGTGAACCTGACCCAGGACGAGCACGGGCGTGCCACCCGCAGCAGCGTCTGCATCCGCTGCGACCGTGTCGACGGCTTCCCGTGCCTGGTGGACGGCAAGTCCGACGCCCAAGTGATCTGTGTGGACCCGGCCCTGGAACACGACAACGTCGAAATGGTCACCCACGCCAGGGTGCAGCGGCTGGAGACCGATCCGACGGGACGTACGGTCACCGAGGTCGTCGCCACCGTCGGCGAACCCGGCGGCCCGACGTCGACGGCTCGCTACCGGGGCGACATCGTCGTGGTGGCGTGCGGTGCGCTCAACTCCGCGCTGCTGCTGCTCCGTTCGGCGGGCGAGAAGCATCCGAACGGGCTGGCCAACAGCTCGGACGTGGTGGGGCGTCACTACATGCGCCACAACAACCTCGCCCTCATGGCGGTGTCGAAGGAACCGAACGACACGAGGTTCCAGAAGACGCTCGCCATGAACGACTGGTACCTCGGCTCGGACGACTGGGAATACCCGCTGGGCGGCATCCAGATGCTCGGCAAGTCCGACGCCGAGCAGATCCACGGCGAGGCGCCGCGCTGGGCCGCCGCCCTCTCGCCGGACATGCCCTTCGAAGTGCTCGCCCATCACGCCGTCGACTTCTGGCTGTGCGGCGAGGACCTTCCGGCGCCCGAGAACCGGGTGACCCTGGAGAAGGACGGCGGTGTCCGCCTCGCGCTCGACGAGCAGAACAACACCGCCGGTGTCGAACGGCTGCAGCACAAGCTGGAGAAGATGCTCGGCCATCTGGGCATGCACGAGCACCGACTGCTGCCGCACAGCCTCTATCTGCACAAGGACATGCCGATCGGGGCCACCGCGCACCAGGCGGGGACCGTACGCTTCGGCACCGACCCGCGCAGCTCCGCGCTCGACGTCCACTGCAAGGCCCACGACCTCGACAACCTCTACGTGATCGACACCAGCTTCTTCCCGAGCATCGGCGCAGTGAATCCCTCGCTGACGGCGATGGCGAACGCCCTGAGGGTGGGTGACCACCTCATCGACCGCCTCGGGTGACCGCCCGCGGTGAGCGTGCTCCGGATGGCCGCCCCCTGCGACCGCCTCCGGCGACCCGGTGTGCTGACCGGCCTCCGGTGACCCAGTGCGGGTGCCCCAGTGCGGGTGCCCCGGCGCCGGGGACCGTCCTCACCGGGTTGGGCCGTTGGTTGGAGGCCGCTCGCCCAGGTGGGCGAATGGGGCCGCGCGCGCCGGGCCGTGGTCCCCGCCGCGCGCCGCCGCCCGTGGTTTCTTCACCGTGGACAGATGCGGCGAGACTCCGCTTTCCGCCGGTGAGGAGACACGAGTTGAGTACCAGCACGCGCGAGGCCCGTCCGCAGATCTCCACCAGCTTGCTGAAGGGGCAGAAGGCCCTGGTCACCGGTGCCAACTCCGGGATCGGCAAGGCCACCGCCATCGCGCTCGGGCACGCGGGCGCGGATGTCGTCGTCAACTACGTCGCCGACCGGGCCGCCGCGGACCTCGTCGTCAAGGAGATCGAGGGCTTCGGCGTACGGTCCTATGCCCATGAGGCGGATGTGTCCCAGGAGGACCAGGTCGTCTCGATGCTCGGGCGCATGGTCGAGGAACTCGGGACCATCGACATCCTCGTCGCCAACGCCGGGCTCCAGCGCGACGCCTCCCTCACCGACATGTCGATGGCGCAGTGGCAGAAGGTCATCGACGTCAATCTCACCGGCCAGTTCCTCTGCGCGCGGGAAGCGGTGAAGGAGTTCCAGCGGCGCGGTGTCGTCCCGGACGTATCCCGGTCCGCCGGGAAGATCGTCTGCATGAGCTCGGTGCACCAGATCATCCCCTGGGCAGGGCACGTGAACTACGCCTCGTCCAAGGGCGGGGTGCAGATGATGATGGAGACGCTGGCGCAGGAGCTGGCCCCGCACAAGATCCGTGTGAACGCGGTCGGGCCGGGCGCCATCAAGACCCCGATCAACCGCGACGCCTGGGAGACCGCGGCCGCCCAGGAGGATCTGCTGAAGCTCATCCCGTACGGCCGTGTCGGCGACCCCGACGACATCGCGAACGCCGTCGTCCTCCTCGCGTCCGATCTGCTCGACTACGTCGTCGGCACCACGCTCTTCGTGGACGGCGGCATGACCCTCTTCCCCGGCTTCGCGACCGGCGGCTGACGGGACGTCGTGACGACGACCGGCACGAGGGCGAGGACCGGCAGGAGGCCGCCGTGTTGCAGGATCATGTGACTCCCCGTCAAGTAGTGATCGTCGGGGGCGGTTTCGCGGGGCTGTTCGCTGCCAGAGCCTTCCGCAACTCACCGGTCGCCGTGACCCTCGTCGACCGCTGCGCCCACCATCTCTTCCAGCCGCTGCTCTACCAGTGCGCGTCCGGCATTCTCTCCGAGGGCCAGATCGCGCGTCCGCTGCGGGCGGTCCTCCGCGGCCACGACAACGTGCGCTGCCTGCAGGCCGAGGCCATCGGGGTGGACGTCCCCGGCCGCGTCGTGCACGCCGAGCGCCCCGACGGCGAACCGGTCACCCTCCCGTACGACGACCTCATCGTGGCCGCGGGCGTACGGCAGTCCTACTTCGGCCACGACGAATTCGCCCGGTACGCCCCCGGCATGAAGACCCTGGACGACGCCCTCGACATCCGCCGCCGCATCTACGGCGCCTTCGAACTGGCCGAGGCGAGCACGGATCCCGAGGAGCAGCGGCACTGGCTCACCTTCGCCCTCGTCGGGGCGGGACCGACCGGTGTCGAACTGGCCGGGCAGATCCGGGAGATCGCGACGCGCACCCTGGAGCGCGAGTTCTCCGCGATCGACTCCGGCCGCGCCCGGGTGCTGCTCTTCGAGGGCGGTGACGCGGCCCTCGGCTCGTTCGGGCCCAAGCTGTCCCAGCGGGCCGAGAGCACCCTGCGCCGGATCGGCGTCGAACTCCGTCTGAAGACCGTGGTCACGGACGTCGACGCCACAGGCCTGGTCGTACGCGGCCATGACGGCGCCACCGAGCGCATCGGCGCGGGAACGGTGCTGTGGACGGCGGGAGTTCAGGCGCCCACCCTCGCGGACGCGCTGGCGAAGGCAACGGGGGCGGAGCAGGACAGGGCCGGACGGATCGTCGTCGACCCGTATCTGACGATTCCCGGGCACTCCGAGATCCGCGTCGTCGGCGACATGATGAGCCGGGACAAGCTGCCGGGCCTGGCGGAGGTCGCCATGCAGTCGGGCTGGTACGCGGCCCGGCAGATCCGGCACAGCGTGGAACGCCGGACCAAGGCCCCCCGCCCGTTCCGCTACCGCGACTTCGGCAGCGCCGCGTACATCACCCGCGGCCGGGCGGTGGTCAGGGCCGGACGGATCCAGATGTCGGGGTTCCCCGGCTGGCTGATCTGGCTGTTCATCCACATCGCCTTCCTCACCGGCTTCCGCAGCAGGATCGGGGCCGTGCTCACCTGGCTGGTCGCCTTCTCCTCGGGCACCCGCCGCGAACGCGCCTTCATCTCGCGGCGCACCGACGGACGGCAGGACGCGGAGGAACGGCCCGGCGCGGAGGAACGTCCCGGTACGGGCGAACGGCCGGGCGACCGCACCCGGCCGGACGCGGGCGCACCACCGGGCGGCGAAGTACGGAACGAGGCCGCACCGCACGATGCCGCCGGGCGGCCCGATCCCGCGGGGCAGAGTTGAGCACCGCCGCCGCGCTGCTCGCCGCCACGCCCGAACAGCTGCTGCCCGCACGCGAGTTGATGGCGTTCACCCTCGCCACCCACATCATCCTGGTGCCCTTCGGCGTCGCACTGCCCTTCCTCACGCTGCTCATGCACTACCGCGCGCTGCGTCGCGGCGACGCCGTTGCCCTCCTGCTGGCGCGCCGCTGGTCCGCCGTCATGGCGGTCCAGTTCGCCGTGGGCATCGTGACGGGCACCGTGCTGTCCTTCGAATTCGGGCTGCTGTGGCCGGGCATGATGGGGCGCTGGGGCGATGTCTTCGGTATCGGATTCGGTGTCGAGGCGTGGGCGTTCTTCCTCGAGTCGATCCTGATCGCCATCTATCTCTACGGCTGGAAACGCCTGAAGCCCTGGACGCACTTCTGGCTGGCCATGCCGCTGCCCGCCGCCGCACTGATGGGCGCCTTCGGCGTCCTCGCCGCGAATTCCTGGATGAACACCCCCCGCGGCTTCACCCTCGACGCCTCCGGCCGCCCCGTCGACGTGGACCTCCGCAAGGCCGTGTTCACCCCGATGTTCGGGCCGCAGTACTGGCACTTCGTCGTCGCCATGCTCATCACGGCCGGATTCGTCGTCTCCGGCGTCTACGCGGTCGGATGGCTGCGCGGCCGCCGCGACCGCTACCACAGGCTCGGATTCACCCTGCCCTTCACCGTCGCAGCCGTCCTCGCCCCGGTCCAGTTCATGGTCGGCGACTCCATCGCCCGCTCGGTCTTCCACAAGCAGCCGGTCAAATTCGCCGCCGCCGAACTCGTCTGGAAGACAGATACCCATGTGCCCGAATATCTCTACGGCCGCATGCACCCCGACGGCAGCGTGACGGGTGGCATCAAGGTCCCGCAGCTCGACTCGATCCTCGCCGGATTCAGCCCCGACACCAGGGTCACCGGACTCAGCTCCGTCCCCGCAACCCATCGCCCGACGGCCACTCAGGCCACCATCGCGCACTGGGCGTTCGACACCATGGTGGTGATCGGCTCCCTCCTCGTCCTGCTCGCCCTCTGGTACGCCTGGTGCTGGTGGCGGAAGCGGGATCTACCCGTCTCCCGCTGGTTCTTCCGCAGCGCGGCATGCGCCGGAGTCGCCTCGGTCGTGGCCGTGGAGTGCGGATGGATCACCACCGAGGTCGCCCGCCAGCCCTGGATCGTCTACGAAGTCATGCGGGTCTCGGAGGCCGTCACCACCACCCGTGCCGACGCCCTGTGGGCGGCACTGGGCGTCGTCATCGTCGTCTACGTCGTCATCTTCGGCGCGTTCGTCGCGGTGCTGCGGAGGATGAGCGCGCGGTGGCGGATGGCGGACGAGGGCTTGGCCGCGGCCCGCCCGGTGGAGACCCCGGAGAGCGAGACCCCGTACGGACCCCGCCTCCCGGCGATGTCCGCCCCGCCCACGGGAGCGCGCCATGATTGACGACGTCGTCGCCTGGGTCCTGCTGGTCGCCGTGGCCGCGTACGTCTGCGGCGGCGGCACGGACTACGGCGCCGGGTTCTGGGACCTGCTCGCCGGGGGCGCGGACCGGGGCCGACGGCCGCGATGGCTGATCGACCACGCCATGGCACCCGTCTGGGAGGTCAACAACGTCTGGCTGATCTTCGTCTTCGTGCTCATGTGGACGGGGTTCCCGGTCTTCTACCAGACGGTCTTCTCGGCGATGTGGCTGCCGCTGGTGCTCGCCGCCGTCGGACTCGTGTTGCGTGGGGCCGGATTCGCCCTGCGCAAACCGACACGGAGGGTGGCCGGACGCCGCGTCTACGGCGCGATGTTCGCCGTCTCCTCCCTGCTCACCCCGTTCTTCCTGGGCGCCGCGGTGGGCGGTGTGGCCACCGGGCGGGTGGCGCCGGGCACCGAGGCGTCGGCCGACGCCTGGCACAACCCCACGTCCGTCATCGCCGGGCTGCTCGCCGTCGGGGCCAGCGCCTTCCTCGGCGCGGTGTTCCTGGCCGGTGACGCCCGGCGCTTCGGTGCCGCCGACCTCGTCGGCTACTTCCGGCTGCGGGCCCTCGCCGCCCTCGGAGCGCTTGCCGTCCTCGCCCTGATCGGCCTGCGCATCACCCGCGACGACGCGAGCTACGTCCACCACGGGCTCACCAGCGGGGCGGGGCTCGTCTTCGTCGTCCTCGCTGTGGTGTGCGCCCTGGCCACGGCCGGGCTGCTCGCCCGCGGCGTCACCGGCTGGTCCCGGGTCACGGCGGTCGGCGCGGTGGCGCTGACCGTGCTCGCCTGGGGGCTCGCCCAGCGCCCGTATCTGGTGCCGACCTCGCTGACCGTGGCCGAGGGAGCGGGCGCCGACACCACCCTGCGGTGGCTGCTGCTCGTCACGCTCGTGGCCGTCGTGCTCATCGGGCCGGCGCTGGTGGTGCTCTACCGGCTGGACGCGCGCGGCGATCTGCAGTCCCTCACCGACGAGGACCTGCAGCAGCAGACCTGACCTGCGGTCACGTGGCCCAACCATCCTGTATCCCGGGCCACTTGGGCGGCCATGCCGGTTACGCGGCTTCGGCCGAGAGCCGCCCGGCGTGCACCGCGTCGACCAGTGCCCGGTGGTCGCGCTCGTTCTGGTCCGCGTAGCTCTCGGCGAAGCGCACCATGGCCCGGTCGAAAGCATCGCCGCGGCCCAGATAGCCCGCGATCGCGATGCGGTCGCCGGACCGGGCGTGGGCGCGGGCCAGGGTGGCGCCGCACAGCTCGGCGAACCGGCTCATCGCGTACGGCTCCATGGTCTGCGGCTCGGCGATGCCCTTCCAGTCGCGCAACTGCCGGATGTAGAAGTCGCGTTTCCTGCCGTCGATGCCGATCGCACGCTCCCAGCCGAGGAAGATGTCGCTGGCGGCCTGCATCATCCGCTGCCCGGTGACCACCCGCTGCCCCTGGTTGGTGTACCGGCTCGCGCCCGCGTACGGGGCGAGGACCGAGGTGTCCGCCTCCTTGGCCTGCAGCAGCAGCGGGTCCTCGTCGTCCTTGCCGAGCAGCAGGACGACCCAGCAGCGGGTGCCGACGCTGCCGACCCCGACGACCTTGCGGGCCACGTCCGCGACCCGGTACTGCTCCAGCAGATGCCGGTGGTCGGCGCGGAGACTGTGGCTGTACCGCTCGATGAGTTCGCGGATCGCGTGCTCGAGCTGGTGGCGCTGCACATCCGGCAGCAGATCGGTGAGCGGCACGATCAGCGGAGGGTCGGGCGCGATCCGGACCTCGCCGTCGACGTCCTCCGTCAGCTTGCCGAAGGCCTGGAGGGTGTCGTGGGAGCGGGCCTTGTCCAGGGCGCGCGACAGGCGCTTGCGGTGGGGCTTGTCGAGCTGTTCGGCGACCACGGCCTGGATTTCGTCCATGTCGAGGCTCGCGTACCAGACATCGATGTTGCGCATGCCGGCGTAGAGGCGCATCTGTTCGCGGTATCTGCGGGCGGCGGTCAGGACGACCGTGGAGCGTTCGGCGTCGGAGAAGCCGTTCTCCCGCCCGGCGATGACCAGGCTCGCGGCCAGCCGTTTGAGGTCCCACTCCCACGGGCCGGGCAGCGTCTCGTCGAAGTCGTTGATGTCGAACATCAAGTGCCGCTCGGGGGAGGCGAGGAGGCGGAAGTTCAGCAGATGCGCGTCCCCGCACAGCTGCGCCGTCAGTCCGCTCCGCGGTGTCGTGGCCAGATCGGCGGCCATGATCGCGGCGGCCCCGCGGTAGAAGCGGAACGGCGACTCCAGCATCCGGCCGTAGCGGATCGGCACCAGATCCGCGAGACGGGACGCCGACTGGCTCTCGATGATTTCCAGCGGGTCCGGCCGGTCCGGCGACGGCTCGAACTCGCCGTGGGCGCTGCGGGGTACGGCGGTGCGCGCCGCCTTCCCGCGTGCGGCGCGCTCCTGCGGCGTCGGCGGGGGTCCGGGACTCCGCTCGGAACGGGCCGCCTGGGAGGAGCGCAGGGACGGGGCGGGGCGCAGCGGGGCGTACCCGGAGCCCGTGCGACGCTTACCCGCGTCAGTTCCTTGACCGGCCATGACTCGCTCCTCGGGGCTCGAGAACCCGGCCGTCGTCGGGCGTGCCGACCGGCGGTCTTCGACCACTTCACGGTGGCACACGTCCGCGGCGACCGCATGGCGCCCTCACTCTGTGTGCTGGTGCGGTGACGGAAGAAGGGAGTATGCCCAGTCGCAGTCGCAGTCGCAGTCGCAGTCGCGGTCGCAGTCGCGGTCGCGTCTTATGGGTGGAGGGCGCCGGCGCGTACGTTCCACCGGCCTCCCTTCCCGACGAGATGCGTGACGGACAGCGGCGGCACGTCGATGCGCCAGAACGCCTCCGCCGGTGCGGACAGGGCGTGCAGCACCGCCATGCGCACCACTCCCGGCTCGACCACGGCGACCGCCCGGGCGCGACGGGCATCCATATCGCCCTCCATCCGGGCGGATGCAGCGAGGGCCTGTGTCCGGTCGAGCCACGCCGCGATGCGGGTGGCGAAGTCGAGGCGGGACTCGCCCCCCGGGGGCATGGCGGACGGGTCCTGGCACCAGGTGGAGAACGCGTGGTGCTCGTGCTGCGCGACGTCGGGCAGGGTGCGGCCCCGCCATGCGCCCATGTCGCAGTCGCGCAGGGCGGGTTCGTCACGGGCCTGACACAGCCCGAGGGCGTCGGCGGTCTGGTGGCAGCGCGGCGACGGCCCGCAGAACTGGCGCCAGTTCTGCGCGTGCAGGCTCGCGGCGGCTGCACGCGCCGCCGTGAGCCCGCGGTCGTCCAGCGCGCTGCCGTCGTCGAACCGCGTATCGCCGAGGGCGTCGCTCGTCGCGGGGGAGATCAGGGTCAGTCGGAGGGTGATGGGAGTGTCCTTTCGCGGGGGACATCGCCCCGCGGTGACGCGTACGTACGAGGGACACGGTGTCCGGGGGCGGGGTGCGCCGCGATGCTAGTGAATCGCCGTGCCGACGTCACCGTCCGCGGCGGTGCCGGGGGGCGGCCGGGGACCTGTGGCTCCTATGCCGCGATGGTGGCGACGACGTCGGTCCTGCGGAGAGATCCCGGAGCGCCGGCCCTGCCGCCGAGCGCCGGCCCTGCCCCCGAGCGCTTGCCCTACCCGGAGGAGCGCCCGGTCGGGGAGCGTCGGCCTGTACGTGGGGGCGCCGGACGGGAGTGTCCGCCCCTGCCCCGGGGGTCCGGCCGGGGACCGTTGGCCCATGGCCGGTATTGGCCGGCAGAACAGGTGGCTGTACCGTCTGGTCCGAAAGGACGACGGTGCGTACGGAAGTCCGGTGCAAATCCGGCACGGTCGCGCCACTGTGTACCGAGCGGCAGCAGCTCTTCGAGAGGCGGTCGCCGGTGAGTCAGACCCACGGGCCGTCGTCGCGTGCTCCACACAATGACGGGACGCGTGTTCCCGAGGAGGTCTCGCCATGGCCCAGTCCGCCGTTGCCCCCGTACCGCTTTCGCCGCCCGGCGTAGCGCCGCTGCCGATCCGGGCGATCCTGCCCTGGGCCGCGTTCGTCGGCATTCTGATGCTCGTCCTGCTGTACTTCGTCGGTGCCGAGCAGGGAGTCTTCGCGGTGTTCTCCGGCGAGGGCGTCCATGAATGGGTCCACGACGGCCGGCACCTGCTCGGCTTCCCCTGCCACTGAGTGGGGTAGCGCACACATGAACTCGGTCACCATCCGCACCCTGTTGGTGCGCGGCATGCTCGCGGGCGTCATCGCCGGCATTCCGGCCTTCGCGCTCGCGTATCTCATCGGCGAACCCTCCGTGGACGCCGCCATTGCCTTCGAGGAGTCCCACTCCCACGAGCACGGCGGCGCCGAACTGGTCACCCGTTCCGTCCAGGCGACCGCGGGCCTGGCCACGGGCACCCTGGTCTTCGGCATCGCCGTCGGCGGCATCGCCGCGCTGGCGTTCTGCTTCGCCCTGGGGCGCATCGGGCGCTTCGGTCCGCGGGCGACGGCGGCGCTCGTTGCGGGAGGGGCGTTCGTCACCACCTGCCTGGTGCCGTTCCTGAAGTACCCGGCGAATCCGCCGGCTTCGACCGACGCCGAGACGCTGAACCAGCGCACCGCGCTGTTCTTCCTGATGATCGCGCTCACCGTGCTGCTGGGTGTCGGCGCCATCATCCTCGGACGGCGGCTTGCTCCGCGCCTCGGCAACTGGAACGCCTCGGTCACCGCCTGCGCGGCCTTCGTGGGGACGGTCGCCCTCGCGATGGTGTTCCTGCCCGTGGTCGACGAGACACCCGCCGACTTCCCGGCCACCGTGCTGTGGGAGTTCCGGATGGCGGCCTTCGCCATCCAGGCGATGCTGTGGGCCGGATTCGGCCTGCTCTTCGGGTACTTGGCGGAGCGGGCTCTTCTGCCGCGCCGGGAGCACTCCGAGCGTACGGAGAGCGGGGCCGAGGACGGAGTGAAGCAGGAGTCGGCCGCCTCGACCGCGAGCTGAGCGTACGGAGCCGCACCGAACCGTAGGGAAGGCGAGGGGCCCGCCGGGGGCGCGACCGGCGGGCCCTCGGCTGTTCGGGGGTCCACCCCTACGTGGTCTCCTCCGGCATCAGCAGCGCCGTCTGGATCAGACGGCTTCCCGCCCGCCGGTCCACGAACTGCCCCCGGCCCGGCGGCAGCTGACGCGCCCGTGCACCGAACAGCTCGCCCTCCTCCTTGGTGCCGGACATGATGAGCGCCGGGGTGCCCATCTCCCGCAGGCGCTGCAGGAGCGGGTGGAACATCGAACGTCCCGCGCCGGCGAACGAGCGGGCCAGGATGAGATGGAAACCGATGTCTCGCGCCATGGGCAGCAGTTCGATCAGGGGGTGCAGCGGGTCCCCCGAGGGCGTGGTGACCAGGTCGAAGTCGTCGACGAGGAGATAGAGGTCGGGCCCGGTCCACCAGCTGCGCGACCGGAGCTGTTCCGGTGTCACATCCGGCCCCGGGAGGCGTCGTTGGAGCGCCTGGACCACATCGTCGATGTCGCGGCGCAGCGCCGACGCGGACGCGATGTAGGAGATGCGGTGCTCGGTGACGGCGGTGTCGAGCAGCGAGCGGCGGTAGTCGACGACCATGAGCCGGGCCTTCTCCGGCGGGAGCGAGGCGACCAGCCCCTCGGCGATCACGCGCAGGAGATTGGACTTGCCGCACTCGCTGTCCCCGAAGACCACGAAGTGCGGGTCCTTGGCGAAGTCGAGCTGAACCGGGGCCAGTGACTGCTCGTCGGTGCCGATGGAGATCCGGTCGCCGGAGGGCGCGGGGAGCCGGTCCAGGGGCAGCACATCGGGCAGCAGCCGTACGGGCGGTGCGGGACGGCCGGGCCAGGAGCCGGCGACCTCCGTGACGAGCTCCTCGACGGCCGCGGCCAGCCCCTCGGCCGCCGGTCCGCCGTCGATCCTCGGCAGCGCCCCCAGGAAGTGCGCGCCGTCCGGGGCCAGTCCGTGCCCCGGCTGCCCCTCGGGCACGGCGGCCGCGGCGCGCCGGTCGATGAAGGAGTCCAGCGGGTCGCCGAGGCGGAGTTCCAGCCGTACGGGGAACAGGTCCTGGGCGGCCGGCCTGATCTGCACCCAGCGTGTCGCGGTGACGACGACATGGATGCCGTGGACGTGCCCGCGCGCCGCCAGGTCGATGACCGCCGGCTCCAGCTCCTCGTATGTCTCCCGCAGGACCGCCCAGTTGTCGACGACGAGGAAGACATCGCCGTACGAGTCGCCGGGCCGGTCGCCCGGGTCGTCGGATGTGCGCCGCCGGCGCCAGGGGGCGTGGCCGTCCGTGCCGAGCTCGGCCGCCTCCTGCTGCCGCCGGTCCAGCAGGGCGGTCATCTCGGCGACGGTCCTGCGCACCTGGTCGGGCTGGAGGCGGGAGGCGACACCGCCGACGTGCGGCAGGCCGCTCAGGCTCTGCAGCCCTCCGCCGCCGAAATCGAGGCAGTAGAACTGCACATCACGCGGCGTGTGGGTGAGGGCCAGCGAGCAGATGAGGGCGCGCAGAAGGGTCGACTTGCCGCTCAACGGGCCGCCGACGACGGCAAGATGCCCGGTCCTCTCCGTGAAGTCCACGTACAGCACATCGCGGCGCTGGTGGAACGGACGGTCGACCACCCCGGCCACGGCGCGCAGATGACCGGGGGAGTGGGGCACCAGGGGACCGCCGCGCTCCGAGGGCGGGCGGTGGACCGGAAGCAGCCGGTCGAGCGTCGGCGGGGCGTCCAGCGGTGGCAGCAGGACCTGATGGGCCATCGGACCGTGGCCCGCGAGCCGGTCGATGACGGCGTCGTAGAGCGACTTCTCGCTCCCCGGACGGACGGGACCGGAGACGTACGGGGCCTGAAAGCGTGTCATGTTGTCGACGCCGACCTTGAGATAGCCCCCGCCCGGCTGGGCGGGCAGCGTATACGCGTCGGGGGTGCCGATGGCCGCCCGCGATCCGGCGGCCGAGCCCGTGCGCAGCGCGATCCGGTACGACAGATACGTGTCCAGACCGCGCAGCACCTGCTCCTCGATGCGCTGTGCGGAGAGCAGGAGATGGATGCCGAGCGAGCGGCCGACCCGGCCGATCGCGATGAAGACCTCATGGAACTCCGGGCGGGCCGCCAGGAGTTCGGCGAATTCGTCGACGACGACGAACAGCGCCGGCAGCGGCTCCAGGGCCGCCCCGGCGGCGCGGGCCTTCTCGTAGTCGCTGCGCGAGGCGTAGTTTCCCGCGTTCCGCAACACCTCCTGACGGCGCTGCAGTTCTCCGGACAGGGCCGCCGACAGGCGCTCGGTGAGGGAGAGTTCGGACTCCAGGTTGGTGACGATCGCCGTCACGTGGTGCAGGCGGTCGAGCCCCGAGAACGTCGCGGCGCCCTTGAAGTCGATCAGTACGAAGTTGACGTCCTCGGGCGAATGCTGCGCGGCAAGTCCGAGGACGAGGGCGCGCAGCAGCTCGGACTTGCCGGCGCCGGTAGCTCCCAGGAGCAGCCCGTGCGGGCCCCAGCCGCCGTCCGCCGCGGCCTTGGCGTCCAGGACGACGCGCTTGCCTGTCGGATCGACCCCGAGGGGCGCGGTCAGTTGGCGCGCCGGCGGGCGGGGGGCCCAGGCACCGGCAGGCATGCCGTACCTCTGCGAGTCCACGAAGACCGTGTCGGCGTTCATCGGGTCCACGTCCAGCAGGTCCACGAAGTCGGGTCCGCTGCTGGTGGGCGCCGGGCTTGTGTCCAGCGGCGCGGCCCGCGGCCGGGTCCAGGACTCGGACACCCGCCCGACGAGACGGTCCAGCCCGGTGGCCTCGTCGTCGAACGCCGTCGCGCCCGCGGCCACGGCCGGGCTCGCGCCCTGCGCCGGTCCGGGTTCTTCGTCCGTCTGCGGGTCGGCCAGGGTCGGCAGCGCGATGCGGACGTACCGCCGGCCCCGCGTCAGACCGAACCCGGGCCCGCCCGGCGGGATGCCGCCGGCGAGTTCCGCGTCGATGCGCGACTCCTGGGGGTCGGCGAGCGCCACCTCGATCCAGGTGCTCAGGTGCAGGGCGAGGTCCTCGGGGAAGTCCTGCCAGCGGTCGGCCGAGACCGCGAGATGCACCCCGTAGTACGCGCCCTGCTGGGCCACGCGCAGCACCTGGCGGGCGAGTTCGGGATACCGGGTCTCGAAGTCCCGCCAGGAGTCGATGAGAAGGAAGATCTCCCCGTTCCGCTCCTCCGGCATCTCGCCCCGCATCCGCCGCGCGCGGAACCGGCGGGGTGAACGGATGCGCAGCGCCGCGCAGAGCTGCTCGCGCCGGTCGAGCGTCGCCATGACCCCCTCGACCAGCTCGCGGACCTCCCCGCCCTCCGCGTAGTCGGCGACCTTGCCCAAGTGCGGGAGGCCGGTCAGGCGCGCCAGGCCGTCCGGCTCCCCGTGCAGCGCGTAGATCTGCATCTCCTCGGGCGAGTGGGTGAGCGCCAGCGAGCAGGCCAGGGTCCGCAGGACGGAGGTCTTGCCGCTCCACATCCCGCCGACGACGCCCACATGCGCCGCGCCTCCCGACAGGTCCACGGTGAGCGTCTCCTGCAGTCCCTGCGCAGGGTCGTACATACGGCCGATCGGCACGGCGAACGAGCCGTTGGGCGGCCAGTCGGGCGCGCACAGGCCGCGCTCCTCGGTCGGAACGAGTGCGGGGAGCAACTCCCCGAGCGGCAGCCCGTCCACGGTGAACGGGTCGGCGTCCGTACCCGCCCCGCGGTGCCACAGCGCGGCCTTGGCGACGGGGATGTTGCCCTGCACGCCGGAGGTGAACTCCGTCGGCGTCTGCGGGACACCGGTCTCCCGCACATGGGCCTGGATGTACGCGAACAGCTCGTGCGCGGTGATCACACCGTCGTTGTCCGCATCCGCCCGGCCGGTGCTCAGGCCGTCCACGACCGCTTCGGTGAAGACCGAGCGGAACGGGCCGGAACGGTGCTTCATCTGCTCGCCCTCGTAGGCGAATTCGAGCACGTCCGAGGCCGCCATCACGTACGTGCCCTTGCCCGCGGCCTGCGCGGTCAGCTCCTCGGACTCCGCCGCGAACGGCTCCATGCCCTGCACGAACGCGCCGCCGTAGCAGCAGTCCAGCAGCAGGATCTTGCCGGAGGCGCGGCAGCGGCTCATCTGCTCCTCGACGAACCGGGCGGATACCGCTGTCGAGTCCGGCAGTTCGCGGCGGGTCCGCACGGTGGTGAAGAACAGCCGCCCGTGCTTGTCGCGGATGCCGTGACTGGAGAGGTAGAGCAGCAGGGTGTCGGAGGCGGCGCGGTTCCGGAAGAACTCCTCGACGTGCTCCTCGACCGAGGCCTTGGACTCGTTCACGAGCATGGTGACGCGGTCGAAGTAGCCGATCGACGGGTCGTCGAGGAGCGCTCCGAGGCGGCGGGCGTCCTGGGCGGGGGAGCGGAGGAGCCGCAGGCCCGGGTCGACGTATTCGGTCGTCGCGACCAGCAGCGCGGCCCGGGTCACGCGCCGCTCCGGTCGCCGCGTCCGCGGGGCCGGGCGCGGTGCGGTGTGCAGTGGTGCGGCGTGCACATGTCCTGAGCGGGAGGATCCTGCACGGAACGGTACGACGCACACGGGTCCGGCACGCACGGGTCCGGTGCGCACAGGTCCTGCGCGCAGCGGTGCGCGCGCCCCGTGCGGCCGCCTGTGCTCGTCACCGGTCCGCGGAGCGGCGCTCGATCCAGGCTTCGATCAACGCGCGCTGCTCGCCGGGTGACAGTGCCTCCACGATCAACGAGTCGTCACCCTCGGTCAGTTCGACCCGGCGTGCCTCGGCACGCTTGCGCCACTCGCCGACCAGCCCGACCAGGGACTGCAGCGCGGCGCGGGAGAAGACACCACTGACGATCAACGTCCCTATGGTCACGACGGTGCCGCTCTTGGCGCCTTCGGGGAGGGACTCCACCTCGGGCCGTTCCACGCTGTCGGCGGCATCGAGCAGGGAGAGATCCTGCTCCAGGCTCCGGGTCATCGCGTCCAGCTCGTGCAGGTCGATCCCGTCGGACTCGATGACCACCGAAACCTTCATCGCCCCCATGAGACCGCCCGCTCCCATCTCGCCCGTATTCCAAGCCCGTTGACGCCATCTAACAGCACCCGGCCCGCGTCGTACCACTCACGCTGCGGCGTGGCGTGCGCCGATGACGCCGCAACGCACCACCGCGGCACTCATGCGGAGGGAATGTACGAACAGCCTTGCAGCGAGCGGTACTTCGCGCTGCGCGGGAGGTTGGGGGTGGGCGCGGACACCCGCCGTCACCCCGGTCCCGTACCGGGCGGGTGGATCGCCCCGGCCGTGTCCGTCAGTGCCGCACCGCTGCCGCCCCAGCGCAGGGCGACGATCTCCGCCGCGATCGAGACGGCCACCTCCTCGGGCGTACGGGCACCGAGATCCAGGCCGATCGGCGAGCGCAGCCGGGCCAGCTCCGCGTCCCCGACTCCCGTCTCCCGCAACTGCTTCAGCCGGTCGTCATGCGTACGGCGGCTGCCCATCGCCCCGATGTACGCGGCCGGGGTACGCAGCGCCACCTCCAGCAGCGGCACATCGAACTTGGGGTCGTGGGTGAGCACGCAGATCACCGTCCGCTCGTCGGTCACGGTGCCCCGCAGATACCGGTGCGGCCAGTCCACGACGACCTCGACCTCGCCTGGGAAGCGCTTGGGCGTGGCGAAGACCGGGCGCGCATCGCACACGGTGACCCGGTAGCCGAGGAAGCCGCCGATGCGGGCGACGGCCGCGGCGAAGTCGATCGCACCGAACACCAGCATCCGCGGCGGCGGGGTGAACGACTGAAGGAACACGGTGACGTCGTCCTCGCGCCGCTCGCCGTGCGGTCCGTAGTGCCGCTGCCCGGTCGCGCCCTGCGCCAGCTCGCCGCGCGCGTCGGCCGAGACGGCCGCGTCCAGGCCGCTCGATCCGAGCGTGCCGGACACCCGGTCCGGCCAGACCGCCAACGTGGCGCCGCGCGGGGCGGGCCCGCCGAGCACCGTGGCGACGGCCACCGGCCGCTGCCCGGCGACTGCGGCGGCGACCTCCGCGAATCCGGGGTCGCTCGCGCGGGACACCGGGCGTACGAGCAGGGTGATCTCGCCGCCGCAGGTGAGGCCGACGGCGAAGGCGTCCTCGTCGCTGTAGCCGAACGTCTCCAGGCGCGCCTCGCCCGACTCCACGACCTCCCGGGCCAGTTCGAAGACGGCGCCCTCCACGCAGCCGCCGGAGACGCTGCCGACCACTTCGTCGTCCGGGCCGACGGCCATCGCGGCCCCGGGATCGCGCGGTGCGCTGCGACTCACGGAGACGACGGTGGCGAGGCCGAAGACCGTCCCGGCCTCGTACCAGCGGCTCAGCGCCGGGAGGATCTCACGCATCGAGCGCCCCTCTCACGACCGCACCCTGCACGACTGCCGCCCAGTGTTCCAGGCCGTCGGCCGACCGCACGGCGGGCGGGTCCCTGGGGATGGCCCCGGCCGTCGGCTCAGCCCTCCTCCAGCCTCCCCTTGCCCTCCGTCTTCGGCCTCCCTCTGCCCCGCCTCCGGCTGCCCCGCCTCCCTCTGCCCCCGCTTCCGGCCTGCCCCTGCCGTGCCCGCCCGGGCGGGCACGGCAGGGCCACCCGCCGCTCTCCCGGGCGCCTGCCCGCGCCCCGCCGCCCGCTGGGCCCGCCCGTCTCGCGCCCGGAACCCCACCCTTCCGTCCTCCGGAGTGGTCCCCGACCCGGTGTCCTCCCGGACCCGGCGTCCACCGGGCCCCGCCGTCCCCCCCCCGGCGCCCCGCCGTCCCCGTGCCTGGCCGGAGTCCGCCGCCGAGGCCAGCCCCGTCCCGTCTCCAGGACCGCGTGCCGTTGGCCTGGCCCGGGCGTATGGTCCGCATATGGGCCACGCCGCACAGCCCCTAGGTCCGGACTTCGCGCGGCGGCTGCTGGACCGGATCCTGGCCGAGGTCGTGCGCGATACGGGTGCCTACGCGGGCGGGGTCTATCTGCTGGTGCCCGGCCGGCAGATGCTCGGCCTGGACGTCATGACCGGGGTTCCGCGCGAGTTCGCCACCCCGTGGGCCCGCGTGGGCCTGGCCTCACCGCTCCCGGTGACCGACGCGGTGCACGAGGGGCGGCTGATCTGGGTCGCCGCCCAGGGCGAGCTGGCCCGGCGCTATCCGCGCGCCGCCCTCGTCCTCCCGTATCACCTCGCGCTGGCCGCGGCTCCCATCACCACGGACACCTCCACCTGGGGCGCGCTCCTGCTGCTCTGGCCCGGATCGCATCCGGAGACGCTCAACTCGACGGAACACGCCGCGATCGAGAGCGCCTGCGAGCGCCTGGCGGGCCTGCTGCGGCAGGCGGCCGAGGCCGGCCGGCCGGTGCTGCCCGGGCACGAACCACGGGTGCTGCCCCAGCTCCGCACGGACTCGGCGAACCTGGCCGAGGCCGAGGCCGCCGTCGAATTCGTCGACCGCCTCCCCGGGGGCGGAGTCGGCCTGGACCTGGAGGGGCAGGTCACGTTCGTCAGCAGGAGCGCCGCGGACCTGCTGGGGGAGCCCACCCGGGCTCTGATCGGATCCCGTCTGTGGGACGCGCTGCCGTGGCTGGCCGATCCGGTCTACGAGGACCGCTACCGCGCCGCCGTCTTCAGCCGCAGGCCGACGTCCTTCACCGTCCGGCGGACGGACGGCCAAGGGCTGTTCTTCCAGCTCTACCCGGACGCGTCCGGCATCAGCGTTCGCATCACGCCCACCCGCGTCGAGGGGCGCCCCGACGACCGGTTCGCCCCGGAGGCCGGGCCCGGCGCCGCACCCACCCGCGTCGGGGCGATCTACCACCTGATGCTGCTGGCCGGAGCGCTGACCGAGGCCGTCGGCGTACGCGATGTCGCCGATCTCGTGGCCGACCAGCTGCTGCCCGCCTTCGGAGCCCAGGGGCTCGCTCTGCTGGTCGCCGAGGGAGGCAGGCTCCATGTCGTCGGTGCCCGTGGCTACCCGCCCGAGATCCTGGAGGAGTTCGACGGCACGCCCCTGAGCTCGCCCACCCCGGGCGTGCGCGCCCTGACCGCGGGCGAGCCGGCGTTCTACGGCTCCCACAGCGAGCTGGCGGAGGCGTATCCGGCCCTCGCCGAGGCGCACGCCTCCATGGCGGCCTGGGCGTTCCTGCCGCTGATCGCCTCCGGCCGTACGGTCGGCTGCCTGCTCGTGGCCTACGACGGGCCGCACCCCTTCACCCCCGACGAGCGCGCGGCCCTCAGCTCGCTCAGCGGACTGATCGCCCAAGCCCTGGACCGCGCCCGCCTCTACGACGCCAAGCACCAGCTCGCACGCACCCTCCAGGCCGGGCTCCTCCCGAACGAGCTGCCCCATGTCCCCGGCCTGGAGGTGGCGGCCCGCTATCTGCCCTCGACCCGCGGACTGGACATCGGCGGCGACTTCTACGACCTGATGCGCCTCGACTCCAGGACCGCTGCCGCCGTCATCGGGGACGTCCAGGGCCACAGCGTCCCCGCGGCCGCGCTGATGGGGCAGGTGCGTACCGCCGTCCATGCCCACGCCGTCGCCGGCGCACCGCCCGACGCCGTCCTGGCGCGCACCAACCGCCTGCTCACCGACCTGGATCCCGGGCTGTTCACCAGCTGCCTCTACGTCCACCTCGACCTGCGGCGGCAGCGGGCCTGGATGGCGTCCGCCGGCCATCCGCTTCCCCTGCTGCGCCACCCCGGCGGCCGTACCGAGATCCTCTCCCCGCCGCCCGGGCTGCTGCTGGGCATCGACCGCGACATCACGTACCCGACCCTGGAGATTCCGTTGCCGCCGGGTGCCGTTCTCGCCCTCTACACCGACGGCCTCATCGAGGCGCCGGGCACGGACGAGGACCGTACGCTCGCCCATCTGATCGAGACGCTCTCGCGCGACGGGGACGCAGGGCTCGACGAGCTCGCGGATCTGCTCATCCAGTGCGCCCAGCCTTCCGGCGACCGCACCGACGACACTGCGCTGCTGCTGCTCCGTCTTGTCCCGGGTGACGGCGACTGAGGCGCCGGGCGACGCATGGTGGCCCCCCGCTCGTGCGGGGGGCCACCAGAGGTTGTGCGTCCGTGAGTACCGTCCGGGTCCGGCCGGTGTCCTTCCGCGGTCCGCGGCCGACCGTGAAGGGACCGGTCCTACTTGACCTTCCGGACGTCGTGGCGGTTGCGGTCGCGGTCGCGGTCGGTGTCGCCGTTGACGCAGACGTTGCCGATGGCCGGGCTGAACAGACCCTCGCCGACGGTGTTGCCGCAGAGGTTGAGCGGGATGTGGATGGGGAGCTGGAATACGTTCCCGGACAGGATGCCCGGGGAGCCCGCGGCGACGCCCTTGGCGTCGGAGTCCGCGAGGGCGGTGCCCGCGGCACCTGAGACCAGCGCGGCCGCGGCCGCGGCAACGGCAAAGGTCTTGACCATGCGTGACATGAGTTCTCCTTCTGCAAAGGAATCCGCCGCCTCAGCGGACATGGCACCCAGTCAAAAGGAGGCGGGGGGTGGGGGGTTAAGTGACGATGCGCCGAAAGGATCAGTGAGTCATCACATCGGATGAGGAAAGCCGCCGTCCGTCCGTCGCCGAACCCGTACGGCGAAGGCCGTCCATGCGGCGTGGAGCGAGGTTTCCGAGACGTGCCGAGACCCGCTGTGTGTGCTGTCGGGAAGAGCCGCTGCCGCATCTGCCGGCCCCTCCCGCCGACGCCTGACCGTCGATCTCCCGGGCTCGCACAGCCATGTCCGATTTCCGCCAGCCCGGTCCCGTGGAAAGGCACACACTGGGACCTGTGATGAGCGAGGACAGCAAATTCGAGGCGGTGCGCAGCCGGGACGCCAGATTCGACGGCGAATTCTTCTTCGCCGTCTCCACGACCGGTATCTACTGCCGGCCGAGCTGCGCGGCGACGACACCGAAGCGCAGGAACGTGACCTTCTTCCCGACCGCTGCCGCCGCCCAGGGCTCCGGATTCCGCGCCTGCCGGCGCTGCCGCCCGGACGCGGTGCCCGGCTCCGCGGAGTGGAACGCCCGCGCCGATGTCGTCGGCCGCGCCATGCGGCTGATCGGCGACGGTGTGGTGGACCGGGAAGGTGTGGCCGGCCTGGCCACGCGGCTCGGCTACAGCACCCGCCAGGTGCAGCGCCAGCTCAACGCCGAACTCGGAGCGGGCCCCATCGCGCTCGCCCGGGCCCAGCGCGCCCACACCGCCCGCGTCCTGCTGCAGACCACCGGCCTGCAGGCGGCCGGGATCGCGTTCGCCGCCGGTTTCGCCAGCGTCCGGCAGTTCAACGACACGATCCGCGAGATCTACGGCGTCACGCCGCGCGGACTGCGGGCGGCAGCCCCCCGGCGGACGACGGGCGCAGGCGACGGCGGGCCGGGCGGCGGGACCGCTGCCGGGGTGCCTCTCCGCCTCGCCTTCCGCGGTCCGTACGCGTCCGGCGAGATCTTCGACTACCTGGAGCGGCGCGCCCTCACCGGCGTCGAGGAGGTCACCGGAGCGCCCGGCGCCCGCACCTATCGCCGTACGCTCCGGCTCCCGCACGGCAGCGGCATCGCCGAGGTCCGGGAGCGGCCGGGCGGTGGCACGGCCGGGGCCGCACAGCGGGAGGGAGGCTGGCTGGACTGCCGGCTGCATCTGACCGAACTGCGCGATCTGACCACCGCCATCCAGCGCGTACGGCGCCTGTTCGACCTCGACGCCGACCCGTACGCGGTCGCCGCACGGCTCGGCGACTCCCCGGTGCTCGCCGCCCTGGTCGCCCGGCGCCCCGGCCTGCGCGCACCGGGCACGGCCGACGGTCACGAACTCGCCGTCCGCGCCGTGCTCGGCCAGCAGGTGACGGTCGCGGCCGGAAGACGGTTGGGCGCCGCGCTGGTGGAGGCGTACGGCGAGCCGCTGCCGGTCCCCGACGGCGGCCTGACCCATCTCTTCCCGCGCGCCACCGACCTCGCCGGAGCGACACTTGCCGACCTCGGCATGCCGGAGTCCCGCCGAGCCGCCCTGCGCACACTCGGCGCCGCGCTCGCCGACGGCGCCGTGAGCCTCGACCCGGGCGCCGACCGCGCCGAGGCCGACCGGGACCTCCTCGCGCTGCGCGGCGTCGGCCCTTGGACGGCCGGATACATCCGCATGCGCGCGCTCGGCGACCCCGACGTCCTGCTGACCGGTGACGCCGGGATCCGCACCGGCCTGCTACGCATCGGCGCGACGCCCTCGGACGCCGGTGCGTGGCAGCCCTGGCGCACCTACGCGATGCACCACGTATGGCAGGCGGCAGCGGCAGCGCCGGAGTCGGCCGCACCGGTTCCGCGTACGGCCCGGGCGGAGGCAGGCGCAAGGACCCTCCGGGACGGGGGCGGAACCACGGGAATGCGACGTCCGAATCCCGCCGGAATCGGCGCGGCGGGCGCCGCAGACTCGTCAGCGGATCGATGAACGGCAAGGAAAGGACGGACCGATGACGGTCTACACGACGATCGACAGCCCGCTGGGCGAACTGCTGCTCGTGGGCGAGGAGTCGGCCACCGCGCAGGGCGGCACCGCGCTCGCCTCGGTGTCCGTCCCGGACCAGAAACGCGGCGCCGTCGTCGAGGACGGCTGGCGCCACGACCCGGCGGCCTTCGCCCGGATCGCCGGGCAGCTCCGCGCGTACTTCGACGGAACGCTGACCGTGTTCGACATCGAGCACACCACGCGCGGCACCGACTTCCAGCAGCGGGTGTGGAAGGCGCTGGAGGAGATCCCGTACGGCGCCACGACGAGCTACGGCGCGCTCGCGGCCTCGATCGGCGCCCCGCGCGCGGCCGTTCGCGCGGTCGGCACGGCCATCGGCGCGAACCCGCTGCTCGTGGTGCGCCCCTGCCACCGGGTGATCGGCGCGGACGGCTCGATGGCGGGCTACGCCGGCGGCCTGGAGCACAAGCGGACGCTGCTGCGGCTGGAGGGCACGGACCCGGCCGACGAGCGCGCGGTGGTCGCGCATGCGGCCGGCGAGCGGCTGGAGGGCATGCACCCGGTCGAGGAGCGTGCGGTGGCCGGGCGTCCGACCGAGGAACGCCCGTCGGCCGGGCGTTCCGTGGAGGCGGCGTCGTGAGTGCGGCGGCCCCGGGCGCCGCGACCGCCCGCGACCGGGTCGCGCCGCGCGACCGCGTGGGCCGGGCCGACTGGCCGGCGCTGGCCGACGAACTCGACGCGTACGGCTGCGCGCTGACGCCCCGGATCCTGGCCCCGGCCCAGTGCCGGGCGGTGGCGGGGCTGTACGACGAGACCGAGCGCTTCCGCTCCACCGTCGACATGGCACGCCACCGCTTCGGCTCCGGCCGGTACAGGTATTTCGGCCACCCGCTCCCCGACGTCGTACGAGAGCTGCGCGAGGCCTTCTACCCGCGTCTGCTGCCCATCGCCCGCGACTGGGCCGCGAAGCTGGGCCGTCCCGCGCCCTGGCCCGACAGCCTCGGCGACTGGCTGGAGATGTGCCATGAGGCCGGACAGACCCGGCCCACCCCGATCCTGCTGCGGTACGGCACGGACGACTGGAACGCCCTGCACCGCGACCTCTACGGGGACCTGGTCTTCCCGCTGCAGGTCGTCGTCGGACTCGACGAGCAGGGGGCCGACTACACCGGCGGCGAGTTCCTGCTCGTCGAGCAGCGGCCCCGCGCCCAGTCACGCGGCACCGCGACGGTGCTGCGGCAGGGCCACGGACTGATCTTCACCACCCGCGACCGCCCGGTCCGCTCGGCCCGCGGCTGGTCCGCATCGCCCGTACGGCACGGCGTCAGCGCGATCCGCTCGGGCACGCGCCACACGCTCGGGCTGGTCTTCCACGACGCCGCGTGACCGACCGGCGCGGCCGGGGGCGTGACGGACCGCGTGACCGACCGGCGCGGCCAGCGGCATGACGGACCGCGTGACCGGCCGGGTGGTGGACCAAGTGACGTACCGCGTGACCCGCCGGCTGACATACCGCGTGACCCGCCGCGTCAGGGACCTCGTGACCGACCGCGTCGTCGGCGCAAGGAGGCGCCGAGAAACGTATGGTCGGGCGCCGCGCCGCCCGAGAGCCACAGCCTTGTACGCGCGTGGCACCCCACTCCTCCCCGTCCAGAACGGTAGAAACCAGGAGAACCAGGACGGACGGAAAGGAGCAGCCATGACCACCTCCATCGAGCGCGTCGGTGTCGTCGGCGGCGGGCAGATGGGCGCCGGTATCGCCGAGGTCTGTGCCCGTGCCGGGCTCGACACGATCGTCTGCGAGGCCGACGCCACCGCCGCCGGGGCGGCGCGTGAACGCGTCGCCGCCTCCCTGCGGCGTGCTGTCGACCGCGGCAAGGCGGACGACGCCGAGCGGGACGCGGCCCTGGCGCGCCTGACCTTCACCGGGGACCTCAACGATCTGTCGGACCGTCAACTCGTCGTCGAGGCCGTCGTGGAGAGCGCGGAGGTCAAGGCCGATGTGTTCGCCGCCCTGGACAAGATCGTGGAGGATCCGGACGCGATCCTTGCCACCAACACCTCGTCCATCCCCGTCATGCGCCTGGGGATGGCGACCCAGCAGGCGGATCGCGTCGTCGGCCTCCACTTCTTCAACCCGGTGCCCGTGATGCCGCTGGTGGAGGTCGTCACCTCGCTGCACACCTCCGCGCGGGCCGTCGCGACCGCCGAGCACTTCGCGACGGCACGGCTCGGCAAGACCGTCATCCGCTCCCAGGACCGCGCGGGCTTCGTCGTCAACGCCCTGCTCGTCCCGTATCTGCTCTCCGCGATCCGGATGGCCGAGTCCGGTCTCGCGACCGCCGAGGACATCGACGCGGGCATGGAGCTGGGCTGCGCCCACCCCATGGGGCCGCTGAAACTGGCCGATCTGATCGGGCTGGACACGGTCGCCTCCATCGCGGAATCCCTGTACGCGGAGTACCGCGAGCCGCTCTACGCCCCGCCGCCGCTGCTCCAGCGCATGGTCGAGGCCGGACTGCTGGGCCGCAAGAGCGGGCGCGGCTTCCACCCGTACGACCAGGACTGAGCCGCGCCCGCCTCCCCGCAGCGGGTCTCCGGGCCGTGGGGAGGCGGCGCGCGCGGAGCGTCAACGGGCGGGCGCCCGAGCCCCGTTCGGCCTCTGTGCCCGGGCGCCGTCTCCACGCCGCCCCGCCTCCCAAGCCGTACCGCGCAGTCCCGCGCCGCCGGAGCGGTGTCTACGGGCGTGAGGACGCGTGCGGGGTCGGGGTCCACGACGGCGACCGGCCGCTGAGCCCCACGGCCCGGTCGAGGAGCGGCGCGTCCGCGGGAACCTCGATGACCGGCCCGAACAGGACGCCGCGCTCGTCCTCGTCCCCCGAAGGCTCCATGAGCGCGATCGCGACCCGTACGGTCGCGTCGTCGCAGGAGTACTCCTGTCCGGTGGCGCGGGCGAGGTCCCAGCCGTGGACGAGGAGTTCATTGATCACGACCTTCCCGGCCTCCGAGGCCGGGAAGGTGAAGCCGCCGGCCTCGGTCATGCCCTCCCACGCCTCGGGGTTCCGCCAGACCGCCACGAGGTCCTCGAGCTGCTCCCTCAGGTGGGTGCGCCAGTCGCCGTCCAGGACCGGCGGCGGGGTCGTACTGGGGTCGGCCCCGGTCGCCGCGGTGCGCGTCTTCTTCCCGGCGTCCCGGAAGGCGACGGTGAGGCCGATCAGATGCCCCAGGAGATCGCGTACGGCGTAGTCCGGGCAGGGCGTCGGCCCCGAGAGCTGGTCGTCGGTGACGTGGTCCACGAGCCGGGCCACTTGTCGGGCCGGCGGCTCCAGGTCGAGCACGGTGGTCATGTCAGGCGCCTTCCGTCCGGTACGTGACCGCGACCGCGGTCACGGCAACTGCTGTCGTCGTCCTCATGCAGATTGGACGGAACGGGCGGGCGGAACTCATCGGTTCCCGGCCTTCCCCGGCCCGGTCCGTGCGGGAGGGCCTCCGGCCGGGCACTATGCCTGCTCGGCCCTCGCGCCACCCGCCTGCTCGGTGTCCGCGGTCTCGCGCGAGGAGGGGCGGACTCGTGCGGCCAGCACGGCCACGTCGTCCTCCGCGGCCTCGCCCGCCATACGCTGCAGCACCTCGTCCAGGATTTCGTCGAGGTCGGCGGAGGCCGGTAGCCGCAGGGCGGAGAGACGTGCCAGGGAGGTGTCGATGTCCTCGCCCCGGCGTTCCACCAGCCCGTCCGTGTACAGCAGAAGCACCTCCCCTTCCACGAAAGGGCGGGTGGCCGGTTCGTATCCGCCGAAGCCGGTGCCCAGCGGCGGCCCGTTCGGCAGGTCGATGAGCTCGATGGTGCCGTCCGGGAGGATCCGGGCCGGGGGCAGGTGGCCGGCGCTGGAGAAGGAGCAGAAGCCGCGGGCGGGGTCGGCGAGGGCGAGCAGGCAGGTGGCCGGGCGGGCGGACTCGCTGCCGGAGATCGTCGCGTCGAGCTGGCGCAGGATGCGGTGCGGCGGCAGGCCGGTTGCCGAGACGTAGCGCAGCGTCGAGCGGTAGTAGCTCATGTCGACGGCCGCTTCCACGCCGTGCCCCATCACATCGCCCATGACCAGGAGTGTTCTGCCGAACGACAGGCGGACCGTCTCGTACCAGTCGCCTCCGACCAGCGCGCTGCTGCCGGACGGCAGGTAGCGGGAGGCCAGTTCGAGGTTGGGGTGCGGGCTTCCGGGCTCGGCCAGCAGTGCGCGCTGCAGTTCCAGTGCGATGCCCTGGGAGCGGGCGTAGCGGCGCGCGTTGCCGATGCTGATGGCCGCCCGCCGGGCCAGGTCCTGGGTGATCACCACGTCCTCGTCGGTGTACGCCGGGGAGTCTCCGGACCGGGCCAGGGAGACCGTGCCGATGGGGTGCTCGAGACCGGCGAGCGGCACGACGAGCGTGGAGTGGATGCCCGCGGCCCGGTACGCGGCCAGCCGCCCCGCCTCCGGTGCCGACCGGCTCAGCTCGTCCTGGGACTGCAGGTTCCGCAGCACCGGCTCCGCGGTCTCCAGGCAGCGGGCGACGGCCGATCCCGACGGGTGGGCCACGAAGTCGCCCGCCCTGCCGAAGTGCGGTACGGCCGGGCGCAGTGCCGGTACGACGGCCAGGGCCGCCCGTCGCAGTCGCAGGTCACGGTCCGGTGCGAGCGGCCGGCCCTCCGGCTCGTCGGTGGGCAGCACCTCGACCGTGGCCATGTCCGCGAGCAGCGGCACGAGGAAGTCGGCGAGCTGCGCACACGTCATGTCCATATCGAGCGTCGTGCCGATGCGGGTCGCGGCGGCATCGAGCAGGGCGAGCCGCTCGCGGGCCTGTTCCAGGTCCCGCTGCTGCCGCTGGAAGCCGGTGACCTCCAGGATGACGCCGACGATGCCGGTCACCCGGCCCTCCGCCTCGAGGCGGTGGTAGGTGCCGTGCCACCAGCGGCGCTCGTACGGGGGCTCGGACCGGGTGCGGCCGCTGGTGATCGCCTCGCGGGGCTTTCCGTCGGCGAGCACCTCGCGGAGCACGTCGGTGCGGCTCTCGATCCCGGGAGCCACTTCGGCCAGGGTGTGGCCGGCCAGGCCGGCGGCCGGGATCCCCGCCATCGCGGCGAAGGCGGGGTTGACGTACAGAAAGCGCAGACGGGTGTCGAGGATGGCGACACCGGCGTGGGTGCCGCCCAGCACCTGCCGGAGAACCTGCTCGGAGTTCTCGGCGGAGAGGGCGGCGGCGGCCTTGTCGAGGAGCGGGTCGGCGCCGTCACCACCGGAGCCGTGGGGGCACACCCTGGTACCTCCTCGTGCGCGCGTCGGAACCGCGTGATCCCATCGTCGGTCCGCGATGCGGGATGTGCATCCCGCGAAGGACCGCGAATTTCTTGTTGGATCGCCCTAAATTTTCAGGTCTGGAGCCGATCTGCCCCGGAATCCATCTGTACGCGCGTCTCGATATGTGTTCTGGTGGATCGGAGTACCCGTGTGTGACCCCGAGGCCCGGAGCCCTCATGGCAAGCCATCCCATCCTTCAACCGCCCCACATCGCCCCGCAGACCATGCGTCTCGCGGAGCCCGGCACGGACCTCCGTGAAGAGCTCCCGGCAGCGCTGGAGCTCAACGGCATGGGGAGCTTCCTGTGGGATCTGGACACCGACAAGTTCCTCCTCGATGCCGGCGCGATGGCCGTCTTCGACTTCGCCCCCGGCGAGTACGACGACAGAACGGACACCCTCTCCCAGCACATGGTTCCCGAGGAGGTCGAGGGGCTCAAGGAGCTGGTCGCCGACGCGATCGCCTCCCGTGACAACTACGGCGCCTACTTCCGCGTCATCTGCAAGAACGGCACCATCCGCTGGACGCACACCCAGGGCCACATCCAGCGCGACGTCTCGGGCCGCCCCCTGCGCATCGTGGGGATCGTCCGTGACGCGAGCCCCGAACTGGAGCACCTGACACAGCAGGCCTCGCTGGAGAAGGACCGGGAGCGCCAGACCGACGTCGTCCACGCGACCACCAGCGTGCTCTCCCAGGCCCTCACCATCGAGGACGTCGTGGACGCCCTGACCAGTGATGAACTCCTGGACAGCATCGGGGCCGTCAGCATCGCCCTCTACCTGGTCGAGAACGACCGGCTGCGCATCGTCGGCAGCTGCGGCATGGCGCCCGAACTGATCGAGAACACCAGCGTGACGCGCCTGGACACACCGCTCCCGCCCAACCACGTGGTCTGCACCCAGACCCCGCTGTTCATCGACCGGGAGGAGACCGAGCGGCGCTTCCCGATGCTGGTTCCGTACTGCAAGTCGAAGGACTGCACCGCGGCGGCCGTGCTGCCGCTGATCGCCCAGGCCCAGACCATCGGCGCCATCGCCATCGTCTACGAGGGCAGGAGCGAGTTCAGCCCCGAGGAGCGCAATCTGCTGCTGGCCCTGGGAGGCACCACCGCCCAGTCCTTCCAGCGCGCCGTGCTCTACGACGAGGAGCACGCGATGGCGGTCGGCCTCCAGCAGGCCATGCTGCCCGCCAACATCCCCGAGGTGACCGGCGCCAGCATCGCGGTCCGCTACCGCCCGGCCCGCAACGGCCACCAGATCGGCGGCGACTGGTACGACGTGGTGCCGCTGCCGACGGGCCGGGTCGGCCTGGTCGTCGGCGATGTGCAGGGGCACGACATCCATGCCTCCGCGGTCATGGGACAGCTCCGCATAGCCCTGCGGGCCTATGCCGCCGAGGGGCATCCGCCCTCCACCGTCATGGCCCGCGCCTCCGCGTTCCTGCACGACCTCGACACCGACCGCTTCGCGACCTGCATCTACGCCGACTTCGACCCGGTGACGGGCCGTACCCAGTTCGTGCGCGCGGGCCACCATGGGCCCCTGGTGCGGCACGCCGACGGCCGGTGCGCGCGCCCGTACGTGCACGGCGGCCTCCCGCTCGGCCTGCCGCAGTACAGCAGCAACACGCCGTACCCGCCGACCAGCCTGCAGCTGGGCCCGGACGAGACGCTGCTGCTGTGCACCGACGGGCTCGTGGAGTTCCACGGCATGGACATCGACGAAGGCGTGCACCAGATCGAGAGCATCCTGTGCGGCGGCCCGGACGACAAGGACGAACTGGCCGAGCACATCGTCGCCACCATCGAGTCCCGGCAGGGGCAGGAGGACGACGTCGCCCTCCTGCTCGTCGGCCTCACCGGCGCCCGCCACCCCGAGGAGCGGCGCCACTGGAGCTGCCTGGTCACCCACTCCGACCCCTCGGCGCCGGCCCAGGCGCGTCAGATGCTCCGCAGCACGCTGACCCACTGGGGTCTGGAGCCGATGTGCGACGCGGCGGTGACGGCGGCCAACGAGCTGATCGCCAACGCAGTGATGCACACCGAGGGTGACGCCATGCTGACGGCGCGTCTGCTCCGGCTGAACGGCGACTGCTCGCAGGAGCATCTCAAGATCGAGGTCCAGGACAGTTCGAGCACACTGCCCCACCGCAGGACGCCGTCGGAGACCTCTTCGGGCAGCCGCGGTCTGCTCATCGTCGAGCAGCTCTCCCAGGAGTGGGGCGCGGAACCGCTCGGTGCCGGGAAGCGCATCTGGTTCAAGCTGTCCGTCTGAGCTCCGTACGGGGAGGGCTCGTCCCGGCAGGATCGTGTTTGCGACACTGGCCGCTCAGCAGTGTGAGGAGCCCGCCCGTGTCAGTGATCAGCAATCTCCGCAGAGCGGTCCGTCTGCCGCACCGTCGCCGCAAGGTGGATCTCAGCCACCCGGCCCGGTCGCCGCTCGGAGACGCCGTGGTGAACTGCGTGGTCTACATCGACGGCATCCGGCAGAGCGGCCGGTGTCCGGCCGGGGACGCGATCGAGCAGGTGCGCAAGCACGGCAACGGCTTCGTCTGGATCGGTCTGCACGAGCCGGACCAGGAGGAATTCGCCGGTTTGGCCGAGCTGTTCGGGCTCCATCCGCTCGCCGTCGAGGACACCGTCGACGCCCACCAGCGCCCCAAGCTGGAGCCGTACGGCGACACGCTGTTCACCGTCCTGAAGACCGTCCGCTACGTCGAGCACGCAGAGTTGACGGCGACCAGCGAGGTCGTCGACACCGGCGAGATCATGGTCTTCACCGGCCCCGACTTCGTCATCACCGTCCGGCACGGGCGCCATGGCTCGCTGGGCCCGCTGCGCGAGGAACTCGAGGCCGTGCCCGACCAGTTGGCCAAGGGGCCCTCGGCCGTCCTGCACGCCATCGCCGACCATGTGGTGGACGACTATCTCGCCGTCGCCGACGCCATCCAGAACGACATCGACGACGTCGAGAGCGATGTCTTCGCCCGCCGCACGGGCGGCGCCGACACCGGCAGGATCTATCAGCTCAAGCGCGAACTCCTCGAACTCAAGCGGGCTGTCGCGCCCCTGGACCGCCCGCTGCAAGTGCTCGCCGAGCCGACGATGGGCCACAAGCTGCCGGGCATCGACCCGGGCATCCGTGCGTACTTCCGCGACGTCGCGGACCACTTGACCCGGGTGACCGAGCAGATAACCGGGTTCGACGACCTGCTCAACTCGATCCTGCAGGCCAACCTCGCCCAGGTGACGGTGGCCCAGAACGAGGACATGCGCAAGATGAGCGCCTGGCTGGCGATCATCGCGGTGCCCACCATGGCGTGCGGCGTCTACGGCATGAACTTCGACCACATGCCGGAACTGCGCTGGACGTACGGCTATCCGCTGGTTCTCGGTGTCATCGTGATCACTTGTTTCGGCATCCACCGGGGCTTCCGCAGGAACGGCTGGCTCTGACGCAATCCCCCCGGCGCGGCCGGTCGACCATGCGCACCGGGGACAGCTGTACGCACCGGAGGCAGCCGTACGCACCGGGCGCGGACAGGCGTGCGCACCGGGGCGCAGCCGTACGCAACGGGCGCGGACAGCCGTAGGGCCCACGGCGCGGCTCAGACTCCTGCGCCCCCCTCACTGAAGGCCGTCGTGCAGTCGAGCTGCAGCGTGATGTCGTCCCACATGGGGTGGTGCGGCGCTGCGTTGGAGCACACCACCGTCCCCCAGGCGCCCGCGCGGCGCGCCCGCGCCACCGCCAGCCGGCAGAACGCCGCACCCACCGGTCCCTCCTCGAAGGTGCCGTGCAACGGCGTGTAGCCGATCCAGCCCTCGCCGAACACCAGCGGGACGCCGGCGCCCGCCGCCCAGTCGGCCGCCGCGTCGATCCACAGCGCCAGCCGCGTCTCCATCTCCCCGCGGTGCAGCGCGTACCGGTCGTAGAGCCAGCGGTCCCACTTCTCCGGGTCGCACCAGTCGTGCGCGTACACCTCGCGCTGCTGCACCGTGGTGGCCGCGCGCCGCCAGCCGTCGGCCGAGCCGGGCGTCCAGTCGGCGAGGTCGGGGGCGCCGGGGCGGAGCAGCTCCCGGCGGATCTCCTGCTGCGGGAAGGGGCGGGAGGTGTCGCGCAGTGCGAAGGTGGTGATCAGTTCCTCCAGCACGCCGTAGACGTACGGGTGGAAGACGGCCACGTCGGCCGAGCGCGGGATGGCGTGCAGGGAACCGACGGGCACCTTGGCGTAGTTGACGGTGACCATCCGGCCGGGATGGCGCTCCTTGAACCGGGCGAGACCGCGCTCCAGACGCGGCCGCAGCGCGACGACCCGGTCCGCGTCCGGTGGCAGGCCCTCGGTCAGGCGGCTGCCCTGCACCTCGTTGTGCAGTTCGGTGAAGGCGATCCGGTCGTCGAGTCCATGGGCGGCCAGGAAGTCGACGAGGTCGGCGAGAGCGTCGGCCAGGGCCTCGGCGCGTCGCTCGGGCGGGATCGCGTACAGCGCCTCGTACCACGCGGGTCCTTCGGCGAAGGAGGGGCTCTGCTGGTACTCCCAACTGGACAGGATGACATGACAGTTGTGGCGCCGCGCGGACCCGAAGAGCGCGAGGAGCCGCTCGCGGCCGTCGAGTGCGGTCGTGCCGCGGACGTCGTACCAGCGGGTGCGCTGTCCGTACGCCCCGCCCAGCGGGCCCAGCGTGAGGCGCGAGGTGTCCAGCCCGGATCCGAAGAGGAGGTAGGGCATGGCGCAGATCCGGACGGTGTTGTAGCCGCGGGCGACGGCCTCGGCGAAGGCCCGGTCGAGGTCCTCGAACGGTTCGCCGGGGCCGGTACGGGTGTACCAGCTGAAGTCCCAGAGGGAGATGGTGAGCCGGTCGGGCAGATGGCCGGGTACGGGAGTCGGCTCGGTCGGCACGTGGGTCTCCTTCGGCGTCGGCGAGGGATGCGGCCGCCTCCAAGTATTCGTAGGAAACGCCCTCGTGGGCAGAGGGCGGCGCCGGGGTGCGGCGGCGTACGGAAGCAGCGTGCGGGTGCCGTCCCGCTCCGGGCCGCTTCCGTGCACCGAGGGGGCGATGTACTCTGCACGGACCGGGCTGTAAGCGCATACATCACTTACGCCCCACCACGAGTCGCCACTAGCCCGTGCCGGAGTCGTCGCCATGCCGGACCACCCCTACCCCTGGCCGCTTCCGCCCGAGGACCGTACGGCGAGCCCGTACACCGGATGGACCCGCGCGCACTGGGGGCCGCGGCGGACGGGCTGCTCGCCGCCGTGGAGCCGTATGCCTCGCCCGCCCGCGGGCTCATCACCCTCCCCGGCACGCACAGTTCGTCGGGGCGGCGCTCCGACGGCCTGGAGGGCTACGCCCGCACCTTCCTGCTCGCCGCCTTCCGCGTCGCCGGGGCCGGCGGCCGGGACCCGTACGGGGTGCTGGACCGCTATGCCGACGGTCTCGCCCGCCGGTACGCGCACGCCCGGGCGGGACGACGCCGAGTCCTGGCCCCGCCAGGCGGAGTGCGGTCAGGCGTGGGTGGAGTCCGCCTCCGTCGCGCTGGCTCTCCGGCTGACCCGGCCGTGGCTGTGGGACAGGCTGGACGACGGCGGTCCCTCCCGGCGCCCGCCCGCCCTCTCGCCCGCCCGGCCGGTGCGGGAGGCGAGGGGGTTCGGGAGGACTCGGGACGCGGGATGGGACGGGTGACCGGCCGGGCGGCTCAACGGGCGCAGCGAAAGCCGGTGTTGCCGCTCGAACTGTCCGGTGTGTTGCCCATACGGGCCGAGGTGCGGTAGCGGAAGCAGTACGAGTCGTGGCACAGGTGGGAGCCGCCGCGCAGCACCCGGGCCTTCCCCGCGGTCGGCCCCACGGGATTCACGGCGGGGCCGGGTGCGGCGCCGGCGGGAGGCGGGCCGAACCAGTCCGCGCACCACTCCCACACATTGCCGACCATGTTGAACAGCCCGTATCCGTTGGGCGGGAAGGCGTCGACGGGGCAGGTCCCGGCGAAGCCGTCGGCGGCGGTGTTGCGGGCCGGGAAGTCGCCCCGCCAGATGTTCATCCGGTAGGCGCCCCCGGGTTCGGGCTCGTCACCCCACGGATAGGGCTTGCCGACGAGCCCGCCGCGCGCCGCGTACTCCCACTCGGCCTCCGTCGGCAGCCGGGCGTCCGCCCACGCGCAGTACGCGAGCGCGTCCGCGTGCGAGACGTGCACGACCGGGTGGTCCGAGCGGCCCGCCAGGGTGGACTGCGGGCCCTCCGGGTGGCGCCAGCAGGCGCCGTAGACCTGCCGCCACCAGGGCGTGGCCGCCGCAGCCCGGGTCGCCGGGAAGTCGTCCGGCAGGAAGCCCCCGAAGACGAACGACCAGCCGAAGTGCTGGGCGTCCGTGGTGTACGCCGTGGCGTCCACGAAGGCGGCGAACTCGCGGTTGGTGACGGCGGTCGCGCCCAGCCGGAAGGGGGCGAGCGTCACCCGGCGCACGGGGCCCTCGCCGTCCTGCGGGTACGGGCTTCTCTCGCAGCCCATGGTGAAGGTCCCGCCCGGCAGCCGGCGCCAGCCGCCGGAGGGTTCGGCGCGCATCGTGGACGGCTCGGTGGCGGTGGGGCCCCGTGCCGGCGCGGGCGCTCCCGGGCGGCCCGGCGGGCAGCAGGCCGGTTCGGTGCTCATCGCGGACCCCCGGCGGTGTCGCGGTACTGGACCTGCAGCAGCGTGAGTTGTTCGGTGAGACTCCCGACGACCGACGCGTACGCCGGGTCGTCGTAGCGGTTGTGCAACTCCTCCGGATCGCGCTCCAGATCGAACAGCTCCCACTCCGGTTCGCGGGTCTCCGGCGAGGCCCCGACCTGGCCCGAGCCGTGTCCCGGGTAGTGGATCAGCTTGTGGGTGCGGGTGCGGATGCCGTAGCTGGCCTGGACGTTGTGGGAGACGTCCAGATGCTCGAAGTAGCGGTAGTAGACCGACTGCCGCCAATCCGCGGGCCGTTCGCCGCGCAGCAGCGGCAGCAGGCTCCGCCCCTGCATGCGCTCGTGCGGCGCGACCCCCGCGAGGTCGAGCACGGTCTGCGCGAAGTCGACGTTGGCGACGAGCTCGTCGCAGGACGAGCCGGGCTCGACGACACCGGGCCAGCGCACGATCAACGGGATGCGCAGCGACGGCTCGTACATGAACCGCTTGTCGAACCAGCCGTGTTCGCCGAGGTAGAAGCCGTGGTCGGAGGTGTAGACGACGGCGGTGCTCCCCGCGAGCCCGCTCACGTCGAGGTAGTGCAGCAGCCGGCCGACGTTCTCGTCCAGCCCGGCGACCACCCTCAGGTACTCCTTGATGTAGCGCTGGTAGCGCCACTCCCGCTCCTCGCGCTCCGGCAGCCCCTCGGGGACCGGCTCCTTGAGGTCGAACGTCTGGAGATCGGACATCCGCATCCGCGCCTCGGAGGCCGCGCGCGAGCGCCCCGCGTAGTCGTCGTGCAGCGTCGCGGGTACGGGGATGTCCTCATGCGCGTACAGGTTCCGGTGGCGCATCGCAGGCTCGAACGCCCGGTGCGGGGCCTTGTGCTGGATGAGCAGCGCGAAGGGCCGGTCCGGGTCGCGCTCGTCCAGCCAGCCCAGGGCCAGATCGGTGATGATGTCGGTGACGTGGCCGGCGTACCGCCGTTCGCCGTCGGCGGTCAGGAACACCGGGTCGTGGTAGACCCCGTGCTCCGGGAGGATCTCCCAGTGGTCGAAGCCCTGCGGGTCGCTCGTCCCGCCGTGCCCCAGATGCCACTTGCCGACGATCGCCGTCCGGTAGCCCGCCTGCCTGAGCATTTCCGGGAACGCGGGCTGGCGCGCGTCGAATTTCTGCCCCGGCTGCTCCAGCGTTGTCATCCCGTGGATGTGGCTGTAGGCGCCGGTGAGCAGCGTGGCACGGGCGGGGGAGCAGATGGAGTTGGTGCAGAAGGCGCTGTCGAACCGCATGCCCTCGGCCGCCAGGCGGTCGACCGCCGGAGTCCGGTTGATCACGCTGCCGTACGCCCCGATGGCCGGTGTCGCGTGGTCGTCGGTCATCAGCACGATGATGCCGGGGCGCCCGCCCGGCCCGGTCACAGCCCGAAGTCCTCTCGTTCGAGCAAGGGGCGGACGCGACGGGCGAAACCGCCGGTGCGGAACGGCCGTTGGAGCAGCCCGGGCCTGAGCACCTGCGCCAGGGCGGCGACGATCATCCCCTGGTCGAGCGCCAGCATGGCGTCGCTGACGCGGCCCGTCCGGACGTCGACCGCGTCCCGGAAGCCCAGCCCGTCGTCGTACGCGCCGAAGTCACGGGCCGTCTTCCGCAGATTCGCGATCGCCCTGTCGCGGGCGAACGGCATGGCGAGGAAGGAGGCGTGCGGGGTGACGACGCCCTTGGAGGTGTAGCCCTCGACCTGCATGCCGATCGCGTCGACGCCGTACTCGCTGTACCCGCCGGCCGGGATGCTCGCGGGAGAGAAGCCCCAGTAGCCGTAGTTCTCCTCCTCCAGCCCGTGCTCGATGTGACTGAGCACGTGGCGGCGGTGGTTGAGGCCCCAGGCGCCGGGGGACCACGCCGCCTCGGGGACGAAGAGCGGCACCATCAGCGCCTCGAACATCGAGCCGCCCCAGGAGGGCACCAGCTTCCGCCCGCGGTAGGTGTAGTGGCCGCGCCAGACCCGCACCCCGTCGACCGTGGCCCACTCGCCCTCCGGCATCTGCTCCTGCTCCCACTCGGGAAGCATGGTGCGGAAGGTGTGCCAGTAGTGCTCGGACGGAAGGGAGCCGTCGCCGATGCCCAGGTAACTGGCCATACGGGGCTCGGTGTTGAGAGCGCCGTACCAGTGCGAGGTGAAGGTGTCGTCGTCCGTCCAGTAGCCACCGTGGAGCTGGCCGGGATGGGCCGCGGGGTCGTCGGCGTCGTACGGGGTGTAGTAGAAGGACCAGTCGGTGCCGGCCAGCAGGCGCCCCACCCGGGAGCGCAGGGCGGGGTCGGCGTCGGCCGCGATGCGCAGTCCCGTGACCAGCCAGGCGTTGTCCACGGAGGACAGGAACGGCCGGACCGGATCGCCGTTCTCCGGCCAGGTGGTGAGGACTTCGCCGGTGTGGGCGTCGTACCAGTTGAACCAGAAGCCGTGCGCCCGCTCCAGCTTCTCGACCGCCGTCAGCGCCCGGTCCAGTTTCCGGTGCATGTCGGCGCGGCCGATCACCCCGAGCCCGGCGGCCGCGACCGTCGACCACAGCCCGCAACCGATGTTGGTCGGCGAGGTGTTGACCGAGGGGACCGGCGCGCCGCCGCTGACATCGATCTTGTCGGCGGCCAGACCGATGCCCGTGGTCATGGCCTCCATCGAACGGTAGGTGTCGCGGAACCAGCGGTGCAGCAGAGCCGTGGTCGAGCCGCCGGGCGCGGCGGCGGGGGTCGCCGGCCCGGCCATGGCGGCGGGAGCGCCCAGGGCGAGCGCCGCGGACGCGCCCGCTCCCGCGGCGAGGAAGGTACGGCGTTCCATGGCGTCCAACTCCGTTCGTAGGGAGGGAAATCCGGGGTGACTCGGGGTGCGGTGCGGAGCACCGGCGGGGGTGGGGCGGCTCAGGTACGGATCAGGCGCAGGGAGCGGATGCCGGGCATCGGCAGGTCGACGGAGAGCGACGCGGTGCCGTCGGCGCCCGTTGTGACCGGGGCGAGGGACTCCTCGGAGAGCCGGTCGGCGGCGCGCAGCTTCGCCCACTGCTGCGCGTCCGGCCAGTCGCCCCCGCCCAGGTCGTCCCAGACCGCCTTGATATTGCTGTGGTGCGCGTCGACGCGGTACAGCGTGACCGCGTACGAGGCGCCCGGCTCCAGGCCGCCCACCTCCACCGCCGCGGTACGGTCCAGCGCCGGGGCGCCGTCGATCCTGGTCTGGTCGAGGGTGCCGTTCCACACCAGCACGTCGACCTGCGCGCCGTCCTCCGTACGGGTCGCCAGCGCCTGGGTGAGCGCCTCCGCACCGTCTCCGGTGACGCTTGCCGGCACCCGGCCGCCGGCCAGTGCGGAGAGCAGGGACAGCGCCCAGAAACGCGGCTTGCGCAGATTGCCGACGGTCAGCAGGCCGAAGCCGCCGTGGAAGAGCTTCGGCGGCCAGCCCAGCTCCTCGAAGTGGTCACTGGCGACCCAGTAGGCGAGCGCGTCGGTTGACGCCAGCGCCGCCTTCATACCGCGCAGCACGAACGGCGCGGAGAAGACGGAGTCGCTGACCCGGTGGAAGTGCGTGGGCGTCACGCCCCACTCGGTCCACAGGATCTCCGGCTCGGGCCGGCCCGTGGCCTCGGCGAACGAGCGGGTCTGCGGCCGGAAGTCCAGCGGGGCGTTGCCGTAGGTGTGGGTGGAGACGAAGTCGATCGGCACATCGTTCTCGCGGCAGAACTCCAGCAGCGGACCGACCCAACCGGCGGCCGCCGAGCTCGGTCCGCCGACCGGGATACGGGCGTCGACGTCCTTGATGGCGCGGACGGCCACCTCGTAGAGGCGGTGGTAGTCGGCCTGCGTGCCGGTCCAGAACACCTCCAGATTCGCCTCGTTCCAGACCTCGAACTCCCAGCTCGCGACCTCGTCTGCGCCGTAGCGCTCCCGCAGGTGCACCGTCAGCGCGCGGCAGAGGTCGCCCCACCGGTCCCAGTCCGCGGGGACGGAGTTGACGGCGGCGTACTGGAAGACGGTGGAGTCCGGGTGCGCGGCCAGCTCCCGCGGCATGAAGGACAGTTCGACGACGGGCTTGAGCCCGGTCGCCAGGAAGCGGTCGTAGACCTCGTCCAGGCCGGAGAAGTCGAAGGAACCGTCCTCGCGCACGGTGACGTTCTCGGGGAGGAACGTGCCGTGGGCGCGGACCGTGCGAACGCCGATCTCGTCCCGCATGATGCCCAGCGCCTCGCCGTACTCGGCGGCCACGTCGGCGCCGCCGGGGCCGTCCTTGTCCCAGACGAGGAGCGAGAAGTGCTCGGCGCCGATCATGCGGTTCCAGACGCCGGGCAGCGGGGCGGGAGCCGCGGCGGCGTCGACCGTGACGGTGACGCGGGCGGGCTCGGCCCCCCGGGCCCGGGCGCAGCCGGGGACGGCAGCACCGGTGAGCGGGCCGGGGCCGGCGTCCGTCCAGGAGGCGACCTTGTACCAGTAGCCGCGACCGGCCTCGACCAAGGAGTCGGCGTACGGCGGGTGGGGAACGGCCAGCACGTCACCGCCCTGGTGGTCCAGCGGTTCGAAGGGGCCGTCGACGGACTGCGCGCGGTACACGAGATAGCCCAGGGCGCCCTCGACCGGCTCCCAGTCCAGCAGCACGTGGCCGGTGCCGTCCTCGGAGCGCAGCCCGGCGGGGGCCGGCAGATCGGCCGTGCCCACCAGCGGCTGGTCGCTGGGGATGCCGATCCGCTGCTCCCAGTCGAGCCGGGCGGCGTTCGTGTCGGTCATGGTCCACCTTTCATGGATGCGCATACATGACGTGCGTACGGCAGGGCGTCCGCGTCGGGTCGTCGGGTCTTCGGGTCGCCAGGTTCTCGGTCGGTCGTGGGGCCGTCGGGGGAGGGCCGGGGCCGGACCCGGCGGGGAGGCCGCCCGCGAAGTCCGGCCCCAGCCCGGCTACTTCAGGCCCGCGGTCGCGATGCCCTGGGTGAAGTAGCGCTGGAGAACGACGAAGACCAGCAGGACCGGCAGCACCACGAGGAACGCGCCGGCCATCAGGACACCGTTGGAACCGTTGGCCTTGGTCGGGTCGATCGCGAAGGTGGCGAGGGCCACCGGGAGCGTGTACTTGTCGGGGTCGTTGGTCGCGACCAACGGCCAGAGGAAGTTGTTCCAGGAGCCGAGGAAGACGAAGATCGCAAGCGTCGCGAGAGCGGGTTTCACCAGCGGCAGGACGATGCGCCAGAAGATGAACCACTCGCGTGCGCCGTCGATGCGGGCCGCCTCCAGCAGCTCGTCCGGTATGGACGACATGAACTGCCGCATCAGGAACACCCCGAACGCCCCGGCCGCGAACGGCAGGACGAGCGCCGCGTACGAGTCGATCAGCCGCATCTTGCTCATCATCACGAACATGGGGAGGAGCATGAGATTCCCCGGCACCATCAGCGCGCCCAGCACGAGCGCGAACACCGGCCGTTTGCCGATGAAGTTCAGCTTGGCCAGCGCGTAGCCGAGCATCGAGCAGAACAGCAGATTGCACGCCGTGACGACGACCGCGACCAGCAGCGAATTGAAGAAGTACTGCGGGATGTCCAGCAGTTCGATCAGCTTGCGGAAGTTCGCCAGCGTCCACTCACTGGGAATCCACGCCGGCGGGGAGGCCCCCAGTTCGCGATCGGTCTTGAAGGCCGACAGGGCCATCCACAGGAACGGCGCGACCATCACCAGCATGCCCAGGCTCAGCAGGGTGTACGTGAGGACCTTCCGCGCGCGGGGGCGGCTCCGGCGGTCGCGGGGCGCCGGCCCGCCGGCTTCGGACGGGCCTCCGGGCGCTTCTGTGCGGATCTCGGTGGTACTCATCGCGTCTTGTCCTTGAGCAGGCGGAGCTGGAGCAGCGTGACGGCGAGGACGATCACGAACAGGACGTACGCCATGGCGCTGGCGTAGCCCATGTGGAAGAAGTCGAAGCCCTCCTTGTACATGTGCAGCGAGATCGTCAGCGTGCTGTTGTCCGGGCCGCCGTCGGTCATCACGAACGGTTCCTCGAAGACATTGAGGAAGCCGATGGTGGTCATCACCGCGACGTACAGCAGGGTCGGGCGCAGCAGTGGCACCGTGATCCGCCGGAACTCCTGGAAGGCTCCCGCCCCGTCGATGCGCGCCGCCTCCCGGACCTCGGTCGGGATCGACTGGAGTCCGGCGAGGAACAGCACCATCGCGGTGCCCAGGTTCCGCCAGACCGCCATCACGACCAGCGAGGGCATGGCGAGGATCTCGGAGTCCAGGAAGTTGGGGCTGGTGAGCCCGACCTGGGAGGCGAGCCCGGCGATCAGGCCCTCCGAAGGATCGAGGACGAACCGCCAGATGACGGCGACCGCGACGATGGCCGTGACCACGGGCGCGTAGAAACCGACACGGAAGAAGGTACGCATCCGGTCGATTCCGGAATTCAGCAGCACCGCCGCGAACAGGCCGCCGCCGATCGTCAGCGGCACCCCGAGCACCACGAAGTAGACCGTGTTGAACAGGGCGCGGACGAACTCCTCGTCCTCGGCCAGCCTGCTGTAGTTCTCCAGGCCGATGAATTCCGCCGACAGGGGATCGGTGACGTTCCGCAGATTGAAGTCGGTGAAGCTCATCAGCAGCGTCGCCACGATGGGGAACGCCATGAAGGTGAGGAAGAGCGACACGAACGGTGCGGAGTAGAGCCAGCCGGCCAGGTTCTGGGTGGAGAGGCGGTCCCGGCGGCGCGGGGACTTCTCCCTGCCGTTTCCCTTCTCCGCGTCCCGGCGCCCGGCCTCCGCTTCCGTCCCGCTTCCGTTTCCGGCCGGGGGCCGGCTCCCGGCCGGCGGCGGATCGGGGGCGGCGCCGGGCTTCGCGGCGGTGGTGCTCATCGGCTCAGTCCACCAGGCCCTCGGTGGCCTTCTGCAGTTGCCCGGCCGTCGCGGCCGGGTCGGCGCCCCGTGCGATCTTGCCGAGGGCGTCGTCCATCTTGACGGAGATCTCGTTCCACTTCGCCAGGGGCGGGACTTCCTGGGCATGGTCGAGGGACTTCCGGAAGACCTGGAGCGAGTCGTCGCCGCTCTTGAGGGCGGGCTGCTCCCAGGCGGCCTTGACTGCGGGCAGCGACTTGGACGCCTTGTACCAGTCGGCCTGCTTTTCCGGGCCGGTCAGGAACTTCGTGAATTCCGCGGCGGCGGCCTTGTGCTCACTGTCCTTGAACGTCACCAGGGATGAGCCGCCGATGAACGAGCTGGAGTTCTTGTCGGCGGGCAGTTCCGCGACCTTCCACTTCCCCTTGAGCTGCGGTTGCTGGTCGTTGATGTTCTGCACGATCCAGGGGCCGGAGGGGAACATCGGCACCTTGCCGGAACCGAAGTCCTTGACCACGTCGTAGCCGGGGGTGAAGTTCTTCTTGGTGAGGCCCTCGCCGAAGTAGTGGGCGTATTCGGCGAGCGCCTTCACGGACTCGGGGGAGTCCAGGGCGGGCTTCCCGTCCTTGTCCAGAACGGAGCCGCCCGCGGAGTAGAGGAACGGCAGCCAGTTCTGCCAGGCGCCCGTACCACCGGCCTGGAGGCTGAGGCCGTAGGTGCTGCCGGCCTTGTCGTGATAGCGGCCGGCCAGGGCGCGCATGTCCTTCCAGGTGGCCGGGGCGCCCTTGACGCCCGCCTTCTTCGCCAGGTCGGTGCGGTAGTAGAGGGCCCGCGTGTCGACGTACCAGGGGACGCCGTACGCGGTGCCGTCCTTGACGTTGCCGTCCCAGGCCGCGGGGAAGAAGTCGGCCTTGTCGAAGGTGCCGGTGTCCACCGGCTCCAGGGTGTCGAGGTCGATGAACTCGCCCATGAGGGTCGAGCCCATCTGTGCCATGTCCGGGAGGTTCCCGGCGGCGGCCGCCGAGACCAGCTTCTGGTGGACGACGTCCCAGCCGACCGGGGTCACCTTGACCTTGATGTTGGGGTGCTTCTTGGTGAACTCGTCGGCGACGGTCTGGAGCCGCTTGCCCTCCTCGCCCATGCCCCACACGGTGAGCGTCTGCTTGGCGTCCGCCTTGGCCTGGTCGCCTCCGCCGCTGCCGCACGCGGACGTCAGGCCGAGCGCCGACACCATGGTCATGGCGATGGTGACGGACTTGGCAGTGCGTGTCATGCGGCCCCTCCTCGAGTTCATGTATGCGCTGCCTGTAAGCGCATACATGGCCCTGCAACACCCCGTCGGCGGGCTCAAGGGGCCGGACGATAACGCTTCCGTAAACCCCGGAGGGTTCGCCGGCCCGTACGCGTCCATGGGCGCGTACGCCTCGAGACCGCCGTCGTGACCCGGCAGCGGTCACTGCCGTGACCTGGCAGCGGCCACCACCGTCGTCATCGGAGGCGGGCGCCGCCGTGGCACCGGAGGCCACCCGCGGCCCGGGCCCTCCCGGAGACCCACCGCCACCGCATCCGCCCACCGCGACCGCCTCCGACCGGCACGGTCCTGCCGGCCGTACCGCCGCCGTCCTTACCCGCAGCCGCAGCTCGCGCGCCGTGTCACCGTCACCGGCAGCAGCCGTGCCGCCGGTGCCCGGTCCCGGTCGCGGATCCTGGCCACCAGGAGCTGCGCGGCCTCCTCGCCGAGCCGGCCCATCGGCTGCCGTACGGTCGTCAGCGTCGGTCGGACCAGCCGGCTGAGCGGGATCCCGTCGAAGCCCGTCACCGCCATCCCGTCCGGGACGGCGATGCCGCGCCCCTCCAGGGCGTGCAGCGCACCCACCGCCATCTGGTCGTTGGCCAGCAGGATGCCCTGCGGGCGCTCCCCGTCCCGGTCCAGCAGCTCGGCGACGGCCTTGCGTCCCGCCGACTGCGTCAGATCCCCGCGCATGTCGGGGAGCTCCGGCAGGGGCAGTCCGGCTTCGAGGTGAGCGGCCTGGAAACCGCGGAAGCGTGCCTCGCCGTCCGGAGAGTCCGGGGGACCGCCGACGAAGGCGAGGCGGCGCAGACCGTGGTCCACGATCAGGTGCCGGGTGAGTTCGAGCTGACCGTCGAAGTTGGCCACTTCGATGTGGTCGTGGTCGTCATTCCGTTGTCCCGCGAGCATCACGACGGGCAGCCGCCGCGACACGACCTCGAGGTCCTCGCCCGGCACAGTCTGCGCCAGTACGGCGAGGCCGTCCACCCGCCCGGCGACCTCCGCGAGCTGCTCGCCCGCGCGGTCGGCGTGCGAGGCGGAGATCAGCAGTGCGTACCCGTGCCGCCGGGCGGCCCGCTCCATGCCGCGGATGACCTCGTCGGAGTAGAGCATCAGCTCCGCGTCGTCGGCGTCCGGGGCGTCCTCGGCCTCCGTGTCGTGGAAGTCGGGAAAGCACAGACCCAGGACGCCGGTGGTACGGCTGGCCAGACCGCGGGCGCTGCCGCTCGGCAGATAACCGAGCTCGCGGGCGGCGGCGAGCACCCGGTCGCGGGTGGCGGCACGCACGGAATCGGGGTTGCGGTAGACACGTGAGACCGTCGCGATGGACACGCCCGCCCGTTCGGCGACGTCGTACACCGTGGGAGTGCTCATCCGGCAGCCTCGTCTCTTCTGGTTCCCCCCGGCGGTCAGCGCGCTTCCTCGCCCGCCGTGACCTGCCCTGAAAGCGCATTCAGCCTACGGTCGGGCGGGGGCGGCGGGCAAGGGTGGCCGCGGTGGCCACCGATCGACGCGGCTCCTTCGCCGGGGCCCTTCACATGGGCCGTCGCACCGTGCCGCCCCGCCGCCCGTCCGTCTCCCCGGAGGCGGGAGCTTCGCGCCGGTGCCGCGGGCGCGGGATTCCGTTTCGTGGCGTGAACCGTCCACCGGGCGCCGGTGCGTGGAGATTTCGCGCCGGGGGACGCGCGGCTTTCGCGCCGCATTCGCGCCGCTCGGGGCCAACTCGGGTCCCGTACGGGCGGTTTCGCCCCGTCACTGTGCGACAGCGGGAAACACAATTCCGCAACAGACCACGACTACGCGCTGCAGCGCTTTCATCACACCCGTCCACACGCTAGCGTGCACGTCCCCCGGGCTCCCAGTCCCACAAGGAGCATGCGCGTGCGCGAGTTCACCACGCCTGCCATGGCCACGACACCCCACGTCGGTGGCTTGGCCGACACCGTCTTCGACCATGCCGCGGAGGCCCCCGGCAGGGCGGCGCTCGGTCGGAAGGTGGACGGTCGGTGGACGGATGTGTCGGCGGCCGAGTTCCGGGATCAAGTGGTGGCCCTGGCCAAGGGATTGATCGCGGACGGCATCCGGTTCGGCGACCGGGTGGCCATCATGTCCCGCACCCGCTACGAGTGGACGCTCTTCGACTACGCGCTGTGGAGCATCGGCGCCCAGCCGGTCCCCATCTACCCCACCTCCTCCGCCCAGCAGGTCGCCTGGATCCTGCTCGACACGGTCTGCGTCGCCATCGTCGTCGAGGACGAGGACCATGCGATGACTCTCGGCTCGGTGATCGACCGGGTCCCCGCGCTCACCCGCGTCTGGCAACTCGACACCGGGATCGTCGAGAAGCTGGTCGGCGAGGGCGAGCGCATCCCCGACAGCATGGTGCACCGGCAGCGGCTCGCGGTCACCCCCGGCTCGGTGGCCACAGTCATCTACACCTCCGGCACGACCGGTTCACCCCGGGGCTGTGTGCTCACCCACGCCAACTTCATGGCCGTCTCCGACAGCCTCATCGCACGCTGGAGCCCGGTCTTCGCGCCCGAAGGGGTCCAGGCGTCGACCCTGCTCTTCCTTCCGCTCGCCCATGTCTTCGGCCGCATGGTCGAGGTCGCCGCGATACGGGCCTGGGCGCAGCTCGGGCATCAGCCGGAGATGACGGCGGAGGCGCTCGTCGAGGACTTCGCCGGCTTCCGGCCCACGTTCCTCCTCGCCGTGCCCCAGGTCTTCGAGAGGTTCTTCAACGCAGGCCGGAACAAGGCCGAGGCGGAGGGGAACGCCTCGGTCTTCGACAAGGCCGTGGACGTGGCGGTCCGCTTCGCCGAGGCCCAGGAGCGGCGGGCGTTCGACACCGGCCCCGGGCCGTCCGCTTCGCTGCGCGTCCAGCACCGCTTCTTCGACAAGTTCGTCTACAGCAAGGTCCGCGAGGCCCTCGGCGGCAAGGTGCGCAACGCGGTCAGCGGCGGCTCGACCATGGGGCGCCGCCTCGGGCTGTTCTACGCGGGCGCCGGACTGACGATCTACGAGGGGTACGGCCTCACCGAGTGCTCCTCGGCCGCGAGTTGCAATCCGCCGGGCAAGGTCCGCTTCGGCACAGTCGGCCCGCCCATCCCCGGTACGTCCATCCGGATCACCGACGACGGGGAGATCCTCGTACGCGGCGGACCGGTCTTCGCCGAGTACCAGAACGACCCCGAGGGCTCGGCCGCCGTCCTGCGGGACGGCTGGATGGCCACCGGCGACATCGGGACGTTCGACGCCGACGGCTACCTCACCATCACCGGCCGGAAGAAGGAGATCATCATCACCGCCGGGGGTGTGAACGTCTCACCCCCGCAGCTCGAACAGCGCGTCCGCGAGCACCCGTTGATCGAGCACTGCATACTCGTCGGCAACAACAGGCCGTTCGTGGCCGCGCTGGTGACGCTCGACCACGAAGCGGTCAAGCACTGGCTGGCGCTGCGCGGCAAGCCGCCGCTGGACGCCTGGGATCCGGTCGGGGACAGCGACCTGGAGACGGAGATCCGCAGAGCGGTGACCGCCGCCAACACCCTGGTCTCGAAGGCGGAGTCGATCCGGGCTTTCCGGGTGCTGTCCGCCTCCTTCACCGAGGAGGCGGGCCTGGTGACACCGTCGCGCAAACTCCGCCGCGGCCGGATCGAGGAGGTCTTCGCCCCCGAGATCGACGCGCTGTACGGCCAGTGACGACCGTACGAGGATCGCCGTCCGGTGTCCTCGGCGGGGCCTCTCCCGGGTGGGGCGGACCGGTGCACAGGGGTGTGGTGAGGGGCGCTCGGCCCCTCACCACACGGCGTGCGCGGCGCAGACCCTGGCGGGTCACGGGTGCAGGATCACCTTCGTGTAGCCCTCGACCCGCTTGTCGAACTTCTCGTACGCCGACGGAGCCTGGTCCAGGGGCAGTTCGTGGGAGACGACGAAGCTGGGCTTCGCCCTGCCCTCGATGATCATGTCCCGCAGGTACCGGTTGTACCTCTTCACGTTGCACTGCCCGGTGCCCAGCCGCAGGCCCTTCTCGAAGAGCTTGCCGATGGAGACCAGGAGCATGCCCTTCTTGGAGCTCTCGTCCGGGCCTCCGGGGTCGGCCGGGACGTAGAGACCGGGGATACCCAGCGCTCCGGTCGGCCGTACCGTCCCGATGAGGGAGTTGAGTACGGTCGCGGGCTCCTCGCGTTCGGAGCCGTGCGCCATCGCCTGGTACCCGACCGCGTCCACGCCCTTGTCGGTGCCGACGCCCTCGGTCCCGTCCTTGATCTGCTCCACCGGGTCGCCCTCGGCGAAGTTGATCGGAGTGGCGCCGATCTCCCGTGCCTTCTCCAGCCGTTCGGGGACCCGGTCCACCACGAACACCTTCTTCGCGCCGCGCAGCAGCGCCGAGTAGGCGGCCATCAGCCCGACGGGCCCACCGCCGTACACCGCGACGCTCTCGCCCGGGCGCACCTGGGCGAGTTCGCAGCCGTGGTAGCCGGTCGGGAAGATGTCGGCCAGCAGCATGAAGTCGGTTTCGTGTGCGTTCCCCGCCGGAAGCTTCAAGCAGTTGAAGTCGGCATAGGGAACGCGGAGGTATTCGGCCTGACCGCCGGGCCAGGGGCCCATGGCGACATAGCCGTAAGCGCCGCCCGCAAAGCCGGGATTGACGGTCTGACAGAATCCGGTGAATCCCTCGACGCAGTTGGTGCAGAATCCGCACGCGACGTTGAAGGGCATGACCACGCGGTCGCCCTTCTTGAGTGCGGTGACACCCTCGCCGATTTCCTCGATGATGCCCATGTTCTCGTGGCCGAAGACGATTCCCGGTTCGGCTGCCGTACGGCCCTCGTACATGTGCAGGTCGGAGCCGCAGATCGCGGTGGAGGTGACCCGTACGATCACATCGTTCGGGTGCTGGATCCGAGGCTTCTCGACATCTTCGACCGCCACGCTGAACGGTCCCTTGTAAACGACGGCCTTCATTGGATACCACCTCCGCTTGGCGATGCACTGTTTTTGCTGCCCGCGGTGAACGGCAGGGTCGGTCGAATACGGCCCTTGCGGGGCACACATGCGCGAGGCGGCACGAGCCGCTCCATCCGCGTGACCTATCTCTCATGATTCCTCCGGGGGGAGAATCAGACAACCCCGGTAAAGTCGGCAGGAATATTCGCTCGCGCATGTCTCGGTATGCAGAGATTGCAGAGAATTCGGTGAAGGAGGACGAGAAGTGGCACAGCGCCTCGGGACCCTGCTCGTCCCGGTGCCCGGCCTGTCCGGCACCACCTACCCGCCCGGGACCACGGTGACCATCCGCGGCCGCGGGGCGACGGTCGACGCCTTCATCAACGGCGACTGGCTCCCCTTGGCCTGGTGGGAGTTCTCCGACGGCCTCCGCGAGGACATCGCCGCGGACCGCTGATCGCTCCGTACGGTCGCCGAAGCCCCCTCGCGGCCATCGCCCCGCGTGACTTCTCCCCTACGCAGTGTCCGGCCGGCAGCGCGGGCACCACACCGTGGCGCGCCCGTTGAGCCGGTCCCGGTCAGCGGACCGTGACAGCGCGGACACACCGGATCGCGATCGTCGCGCCGGCCCGTGAGCCAGGACTTCCGCGGCGGTACGCACCCCGCTCGCACCGCTGACCGCAGCGTCCGTCGCATCTCGGTGTTCAGCCTCCGGTACGCGTCCTCGCTCAGCCGGTCCGCCCGGTGCCACGGATGCGCAGGCCCACGCGCGCGATTGCGTCCGTGAACGCGTCTGCCTCTCCAGCCTTGCACCGCCTGGCGTCGCTCACCACCAGATGGCGATGGGCAGTCCGTGCGCGGTCAGTTCGGGAGGGTCGGGGAGGCGGTCGGACGCGCCGCGCGCGATGCGGTCGGCGCTCCAGGCGGCAGCCGCGGCGTCCAGTACGTCGTCGGGAGGGACGCGCCCGACGGTGCCCAGGTCCTCGGGGAGGACGACGCCCTGGGTGCGCAGCAGACGTCGCCGCACCTGCTGCCCGTTCCAGCTCTTCTTGCTCCAGGTCACGGGGGAGCCGTCCGCCATGGCCATGAACGAGAGCTCCGGGTGCACCTCGTACAGCCGCCCGTCGCCCGCGTCCCGCACACGGTTCGCCTCACGGAGCTTCTTCACCAGGCCCCAGGTCTGCCGACTGAGCCCGGAGCCGGTGACCCTCCGGCAGCGGTGGTTCGCCGCCGCGTAGTCGTCCTCCTCCCACACCTGGCGGGGCGGTACGGGGAAGACCCTGGCCCGCTGCGGTCCGAGGCGGGCGGCCGCGAGCCGGTCCGCCTGCCGCCAGTGGGAGTCCAGCAGCCCGAGGGGGATGTCGATGCCCACCACGGCCACGTCCCGGGCGTGTTCGAGGAGGCCGCCCAGATCGGGCGCGGCGTGTGCGGACGCGAAGTGTCCCTCGCGCAGCACCACCCCCACCCAGCCGGTGGGGCAGGCGTCCACACCCATCACGTCGGTACGGGAGGCGCCGGAACGGTCGTCGCCGGTACGGGAGTCGCTCACGGCGCCGACGGTAGCGCGGACGCAGAAGGCCCGCCCGGTGCGACGGGGGATGCACACCGGGCGGGCACGAGCACCTTTCTACCTCATCGAGGAGTGGTCATGCATCAAAAGCCTGTTCGCTTTTCCGGATGCCAGAAAACTGGGAGCGAGATCAAGCCACGCGCTCGGATCGACGGCCGATGGCGCAGCTCGTCCCGCGGAACTGCCAGTGAGAGCCCGGGAAAGCGGCCCAGAAGTGCGGCGAGGGCGATCTCCGTCTCCATCCGGGCCAGGGGCGCACCGAGGCAGTAATGGAGGCCATGGCCGAGAGAAAGATGTCCGGAAGGGACGCGGTGCGGATCCAGGCGGTCCGGATCCGGGAACTGTTCCGGGTCCCGGTTGGCGGATGCGAGGGAGAGCAGGACGGTCTCACCGGCGGGAACGGCCACGCCGCCGATCTCGACGTCCTCCAGAGGGAAGCGGCGGACGGCCAGGGACGCGGGTGCGTCGTAGCGGGCGAACTCCTCCACCGCGGCCGGGAGCTTGGCCGGATTACTGCGCAACTCCTTCAGGATGTCGGGGTGGTCCAGCAGCGCCACCACCGCATTGCCGATCAGGTGGACGACGTTCTCGTAGCCGCCGAAGTGGATGATGAACGCCAGGGAGGTCAGTTCGTCCTCGGAGAGCCGGTCGTCGCCGCCTTCCTCGCGCACCCGTACCAAGTCGGAGAGCAGGTCGTCGCCCGGATCGGCGCGCTTGGCGGCGATGAGGTCGGTGTAGAAGCGCAGCATGTTGCCCGCGGCTGCGCGGGCCGCTTCGGGCCGCGCCGGATCGGGTGCGATGAGCGCGTCCGTCCAGGCCCGGAAGTCCGGCCGGTTGCGTGCGGGAATGCCCAGCAGGTCGCAGATCACGGTGATCGGCAGCGGCGCGGCGTAGGACGCGATGAGGTCGGCGTGGCCCTCGTCCGCGATGGCGTCCAGGAGGTCGTCGGCCACCTGCTGTACGGGGCCCCGGAGTTGCTCGATCCGGCGCGGTGTGAACGCCTTCGCGACCAGGCTGCGCACCCGCGTGTGGTCGGGCGGGTCCATGTTGCCGAGGTTCGCGTCGAGGGCCGGCGGGAGCTGCAGCCCGCTGTAGTTGCCGGCCACTCCGTTCTTCTTGTCGAGCGACAGCCGCGGATCGGCAAGCGCCTGCCGTACGTCGTCGTAGCGCGTCACCAGCCAGGCGGGTCGCCCGTCGCTGCCGGTGATCCGGTGGACGGGCCCGGCCTGCCGCAGCCGGGTGTACTCCGCGTACGGGTCCGCGATCAGTGCTGCGGTGTCGGCGGCAGCCGGGCAGCCGCCGTGGTCAGGGCCCTGGGCGCCGCCGGGGGGTGTGGAGCCGGACTCGGCTGTGTTCTGCATGGATACCGACTCTAGACGCGGCAGTTGACGGTGGTGTGCCCCGGGCCGTTCCGTCGTCGCAGGAGCGGCGCCGGGGATCCTTCCCTCCCCGACGCCGCCCGTGACGTAGGTGGCCCAGACCCCCGTCCAGGGCCACCTCGCTCAGGGCGCCGCGGTCACTGTGGTTGTGCCGCGCTCCGTTCCCGCAGGGTGTCGAGGACGTCGTCCACCAGAGGCAGCCGGTAGACGTCCGCGACAAGTGCCAAGTGCTCGTGTTCTTCGGCCGGATCGGCGCCCATGGTCACCACGACGCTGTCCGCGCTCTGCGCCGGTACGTGGCCGACGGCCTGGTTCTGCAGGCCGCGGCGGAGTGCCGACGCCTCGACCAGCGCGGTGAGCCGGCGGTCGTCGAGCCCGGCCTCCGTGCCCTTGGCGCGCGCGAGGCCGAGGGCCTCCGCCTCGACATAGCGCCGGATGCCGCGCTGGACGTCCCGGATCTCGGCCATCTGCCGGTTGGCCCGCCACTCCACATCGGCGAAGGGCCACAGCGCCGGCCAGGAGCGCTGCTCCATCGTCACCTCGGGGGCGTCCGCGGTGACGGTCCGCCACAGCGGCTCCAGACGGCGCAGCCTGCGCCAGGCCGACACCCGGGGACCGATCGCGGGCAGCGCGAACCCGGTGAGGACCAGCAGCGCGGCGACCGAAGCACTCATCGGCGCAACGCCGTTGGAGAGCCAGTACAGCTCGCGGCCCGTCCAGGAGAAGACGAAGCCGGTCAGCTTGCAGGCGCAGTACAGCAGCCCCAGCCAGCAGCCGGCGGCGATCACCCGCAGACCGCGGGCGAGCCAGGAGCCGTCAAGCCGCCCGGCGTACCGCGGGCAGAGGACGCCGAGTGCGGCGAGACCGGTCCCGAAGATGGCCAGATAGATCACCAGGAAGGCGACGACGCCGGGTGCGTCCGCGTAGGCCGTGCTGAAGTCGCGCGGATGCTCGACGGAGTCCGGGCGGCCGACGGCGAAGCAGACGACGGCCGCGGTCCACACCGCACCGACGACGGCCACCACGGTCCACGCCCGCCGGGCCGTACGGGCGCGCTCCTCCTCGCTCGTACCGCCGGTCCAGCGCAGCAGCAGCACCAGGGCGCCGATGGCGAACTGCACCACCGACGAGTAGAGGAAGACCATCGCGAGGTTGGCCACGCCGGTCAGTTGGTCGAACGCGCGGTACACGCTGGGCGCGGACAGCAGGAAGACCGTCGCCACACCGGCCGTCATGACACAGGTCAGCCCGAGGTCGGCGTTCCTGCGATCGCGCAGCCAGGCCCGCGTCTTGTACGCGACGATGGCCCACGCGATCGCGCCGAAACAGAGGTAGATGACGTCAAACACGGGCGTCCCCGCCCTCGTCGGGCGACGCGTGGCCGGTTACCCGGAGGTCGCCGCTCCCGTCCGCGCCGCTCCCGTCCGCGCCGCTGCCGCTGCCGCTGCCGCTGCCGCTCCCGTCCGCGCCGCTGCCGATTCCGTCCGGGCCAGCGCTTCTCGTGCGGCGTACGTGCTGGAGCGCCGGGCCGAGCTGGGCCGCGAGTTCCGCCGCCTGGCCCTGCAGCGGGGGGCCTTCGTCCACGGACGAGGGCACGACATGCTCCATCAGCAAGGTGCCCAGCACCTCGGTCTCGCGTTCGGTGACGTTGTCGTAGCAGTGGTGCCGCGCGAAGCCCATGGTCAGTCCCATACGGCGCATCGCCGTGGCCACGTCGACCGAGGGCGTCCAGACGCGCAGGGCGTCCTCGGTGACGGCGGGGTCCTGTTCGTGGCCGAGCAGAAGATGGCCGATTTCATGCAGCACGATGTGGACCTGGTGCCAAGGCGAGGTCTTGAGCTCGTAGAAGATCCAGTAGCCGTCCTCGGTGGTGGCCGTCATGCCGGAGACCACCCCGTCGAGGCTCATCGGCACCAGGTGGATGGAGCGCGAGACACGGCGCGCGACCACATCGCACAGCCCCTGCAGATCGGTGGACGCCGGCAGGCTCAGCCCCTTGATGAGCTGCTTGCACCGTCTGCGCATTCCTCCGACTCGCACACCCGCACCCTCCTCGTCACCGATCCGCCGCCACTCGTGGAAGAGCCCGGTCCGGGCCCGGTCCACCTCATCGACCTCCATGTGAGGCATCACCCCCGGACTCCGGCCGGCTGTCCGGGAGATTCATCTGCCGGCGGAACTGGCTGATGATGTCGGTCAGGCTGTCCTGCACCTCCGGCGGAAGTCCCACCGAGCGCAGAGCGATGGCGCGCACCCGCTGGTCGCGCATGGCGACGAGGAACTGGACCTCCTCCTCGACCCGTTCCGCCTGCGATTCCGAGAGGTCGCCCAGGAGATAGCCGACCGGCACGGCGAAGAACTTGGCGAGCGCGCGCAGGACTTCAGGGCTCGGATTGCCCCGCTTGCCATTGCGCAGCATCGACAGATACTGCTCCGTGAGCGTGACGCCGCCGTATTCGCTTCCGCGGCTGATCTCCTCGGCCACAAATGCGTTCGTGTACGGGGATCCCGGTGGATGCATGTTCGTGAACAGGTAGTTGAGCCGGCGAGCGAGCGGCGACCCCGCAGCCTTCGGCGATGCGCTGTCCCCGACCGGCATCTTCACCTTCTCCCAGCGTCCGCTGCCTGCGATTCACGGTCAGTTAAGTCGTACCAACCCGCGTAGAACATCTTGCCACGGCAGGAACGGAGGGCACCAGCCCGGTTCCGGACGGTAGTTGTGCCGGGCAACTTAACCGGCAGTTGCCGGGGTGTCAGGAGGCCGCCGACCGATGGTCCCCAGGTGCTGATGACTCGTCACTGGATGTTGTGAGCAAGGGAGTTGGGAGCAGACATGGATCAGGCAATCAGCACCGCCACGCCGGTGACCCGGCCCGCGGCGAGGTCGGCGAGCGCCTCGTCCGCCCGGTCCATCGGGTAGCGCGCGAGCCGCACCGCGGGACGCAGCCGCGCCGCCTCGGCCAGCAGCGCCCGCCCGTCCTCGCGGGTGTTCGCGGTGACACTGCGCACGGTCCGCTCCTGGAACAGATGCCGCTCGTAGTCCAGTTGCGGGATGCCGGTCAGATGCACCCCGGCCACGGAGAGGGTCCCTCCCCGGTCCAGAGCCGCCAGCGCGACCGGTACGAGGTCCCCGGCCGGCGCGAACAGGATCGCGGAGTCCAGGGGTTCGGGAGGCGGACCGGATCCGGCGGAGGCCGCCCCCAGATCGCGCGCCATGTGCTGCGCGGCGGGGGAGCGGGTGACGACGTGCACGGTCGCCCCCCGCGCGACGGCGAGCTGGGCGGTCAGATGCGCGGAGGCACCGAACCCGTACAGGCCCAGCCGTCCCCCGTGCGGCAACTCCGCGCGCTGCAGGGCGCGGTAGCCGATGATCCCGGCGCACAGCAGCGGGGCGACCTCCTCGTCGCCCCACCCCGCGGGCAGCCGGTGGACATAGCGGGCGTCGACGAGCACGAGTCCCGCGTAGCCGCCGTCGATGTCCCAGCCGGTGTACCGCGATTCCGGGCACAGGTTCTCCCGGCCGGAACGGCAGAAGCGGCATGTACCGCAGGTGCCCGCCAGCCAGGCCGCGCCCACCCGGTCGCCGGCGAAGACGTCCCGGACCGCGGAGCCGGCGGCCGCGACGCGCCCGACCACCTGGTGGCCGGGGGTGCAGCCCGGCCTGCGGGGCGGCAGATCGCCCTCCGCCAGGTGCAGGTCCGTACGGCAGACGGCGCAGACGGCCACCTCGAGGAGCAGCTCGTACGGGCCCGGGGCGGGGACGGTGCGCTCGCGGCGGCGGAGCGGGCCGGAGGCGATCGGGCCCGGCCGCTCGACCGCCCAGGCCCACGTCCGCCGCGCCCCTTGCGGCACGCCGTCAGCCCTCCTCCAGCAGATCGGAGACCGGGAAGGCGGCCGCGTGCGCCGTGGGACGGGAGAGGTAGAGGTCGGCGTGGTAGTAGCCGGCGCTCTCCTTGCCGGCCGGTGACAGGCCCGCGGCCTCGACCGCCTCGACGGCGTTGCGCTGCTCGTCCGGGTCGCTGAAGCGGCGCTGCGGAAAGGTCCGCGAGGTGGCCTTCTGGGTGACGAGTCCGGCGCCGGCCAGGGTGTCGACGATGGGCCCGTAGGAGACCGTACGGAGCACGAACGCGGCCACCCACACCGGCCCGGCGATGTGGGGGAGCAGCCGCTCGAAGGTGCGGCTGGTGATGTAGCCGATGCCGCCCGTCACCGTGATCAGCCGGACCGGCTCCAGCGCCCGGGTCAGCTCCCGGCTGGGCTCGTCGTGCTCCAGGTCCTCCCCGAAGCCCTCGCCCAGCAGCCCGGACGCGCGCCCGTACGCGACAGCGTGGCGCGCCGCGTCCAGTCCGGTCACGCGGGCGCCGTGCGGCAGCCGGCGGGCGCCGTAGAACGTCCGGTCCTCCTCGGCGAGCCGGGCGGTGCTCAGCCGGGACCTGCGGTCGTTGGTGTAGCGCTCGTACAGGTCGCCCAGCGTCACGTCGTGGTTGAGGAGAGCGGCGTTGACGCCGTACGAACAGCAGAGGTCGAGGACCGTCACCGGGCCATCACGCCCGGTGACCGGGGTGTGGGCGGCGAGCAGCCGCCGGAAGATGCGCTGGGCGTGGTGCGGGATCTGGTACTCGAGGGGCCTCAGCGTGCGGAAGTAGCCCCGCGGATCCGGAAGGTCGTAGATCTCGTCGAAGGATGTCTTGCCGGGGCTCTGGGCGGTGGATTCTCCGCCCTGACCTGCGGGGGTGGCTTCGTACGCCTTGTTCTGGATACCGGTCATCGCGACCTCGCCATCACTCGTGCGTCGTCAATCACCTGCTCCGTGACGTATACCCGTAATCGTCACATTCGCTCGACCAGTCGGCGGAACTCGGGGCACTCGGTGAAGTCCTCGGCCGAGCACTCCAGGGCATGCTCGATCAGCTCCTTCGACGCCTCGACCTGCCGGATCCGGTCCTCCAGCTCGCGGTGGTGGCGGCGCAGCAGCGCATGGCGGTCGTCCGGACCGCGCGCGTCGAGAACCGACCGCAGCTGCTCCAGGTTGAAGCCCGCGGCCTTCCAGCGGACAATCAGCGCGACTTTGGCGACATGCCGCTCGGTGTACTGGCGACGCCGGCCCACCCGGTGGGCCGGATCCAGCAGACCGGTCGCCTCCCAGTGCCGCAGCTCGTGATGGCGGAGCCCGAACCGTTCGGCGAGTTCGCCGATGGTCAGCGGCTGCTCCTCACCTCTGGCCCTCATGCTTGCATCAACTTCCGCAACGCAGCCGGAGTCAAGAAAGGCCGGGCGACGCGGTGGCCGGCGGCGTGCGGGCCGTGTCGCCGCCCCTACCGGCGGCGGCGCAGCAGATAGGTATCCATGATCCAGCCCTTGCGGGCCCTCGCCTCCGAGCGCGCCTGCGCGATGCGGTCCGCGACCTCCGCCAGCGGGCCCGCGACCAGGATCTCGTCCGGCGTCCCCACGTACGCGCCCCAGTAGATGTGCAGGTCCTCCTCCCGCAGGCCGAGGTAGCCCTGGTGCGCGTCCAGCATCACCACCACGTCGTCGGCGTCCTCGGGGAAGCCCTCCTCCGTGAGCCGGCGTCCCGTCGTGATGCGCACCGGGCGGCCCACCTGGTTCAGGCCGGTACGGTGCCGGGCCGCCAGGGCCGAGACGCTGCTGACGCCGGGGACGACCTCGTAGGCGAAGGACACCGCGCCCCGGGCGAGGATGTCGTCGAGGATCGCGATCGTGCTGTCGTAGAGCGCCGGGTCGCCCCACACCAGGAACGCCCCGCACTCGCCGTCCCCCAACTCGTCGCGGATCAGCCCCTCGCAGATGTCCGCCCGGCGCCGGCGCCAGTCGTCGACTGCGGGCGCGTATCCGGGAGTCGGGGCGCTGCGGTCGCGCTCCGGGTCCCGGGCGGCCACCAGCCGGTACGGCCGGTCACCGGCATGCCGCGCCAGGATCTCGTGGCGCAACTCCACCAGATCCGCCTTCTCCTGCCCCTTGTCGAGGACGAAGAAGACATCGGCCCTTTCGACGGCTTTCACGGCTTGCAGGGTCAGATGGTCGGGGTCGCCCGCTCCGATACCGATCACGAGGATGTTTCGCACGCTCCGAGTCTGCCGTACGAGTGATGTGTTCATCGAACGAGGGCAAGGTCACAGCCGTGTGACCTGCTGCCACGGGGGCTAACTCCCCTAGCCTTCCCCCTATGACGGTCCTGCCTGACGACGGGCTGTCCCTGGCCGCCGAGTTCCCGGACGCGCCCCGCAAGCAGTGGCAGAGCCTCGTGGAGGGCGTGCTGCGCAAATCGGGTGCGGACGTCTCGGACACCGCGGCAGAGGACACCCTCTCCACCGAGCTCGAGGACGGGCTCACCACGCGCCCGCTGTACACCGCGGAGGACGGCCCCGGCGACCCCGGCTATCCGGGCTTCCCGCCGTTCCTGCGGGGCGGCGGGGCAGCGGGCACCGCGGTGTCCGGGTGGGACGTGCGCCAGCGCCATACGCATCCGGACGCCAAGCGGTCCAACGAGGCGCTGCTCGGCGACCTCGAGAACGGCGTCACCTCCGTATGGCTGACCGTCGGCGGGGCCGGGGTGCCGGTCGCCGAACTCCCGGAAGCACTCGACGGCGTCTACCTCGACCTCGCGCCCGTCGTCCTCGAACCCGGCGCCGACTTCGAGCCCGCGGCGCGCGAGCTGTTCCGTCTCTACGACGAGCGCGGCGTCGCCCCGCAGGCCGCGCTCGGCCACCTCGGGGCCGACCCGCTCGGCCTGTTCGCCCGTACGGGAGAGGACGAGGACCTCGCGCGCCGGTCCGCGGCCGCCGCCGCGCTCGCCGGGCGCTGCGACCACAACTACCCCGGTGTACGGGCCCTGGTGGCCGACGCCCTGCCGTACCATGAGGCCGGTGCCTCGCCCGCCGAGGAGCTGGGCTGCTCCCTGGCGACCGGCGTCGCGTATCTGCGCGACATGACCGAGGCCGGGCTCTCGGCGGACGCGGCCTGCGGGCAGCTGGAGTTCCGCTATGCCGCCACCGCCGACCAGTTCCTGACGATCGCCAAGTTCCGCGCCGCGCGCCGCCTGTGGGGCCGCGTCGCTGAAGTGTGCGGTGTGAGCCCGGCCGCCGCCGCGCAGCGCCAGCACGCCGTGACGTCCCCGGTGATGATGACCCGTCGGGACCCGTGGGTGAACATGCTCCGTACGACCGTGGCCACGCTCGGCGCCGGGGTGGGCGGCGCGGACGCGGTCACCGTGCTGCCCTTCGACAGCGCCCTCGGCCTGCCCGACGCTCTCGCCCGCAGGATCGCCCGCAACACCTCCTCGATCCTGCTGGAGGAGTCCCGCCTCGCACAGGTCATCGATCCGGCGGGCGGCTCCTGGTACGTGGAGCGGCTCACCGACGAGCTGGCGCGTGCCGCCTGGTCGTGGTTCCAGCGGATCGAGCGGGCGGGCGGCCAGGCGGCCGCCCTGCGCGCCGGCGTCATCGCCGAGCGGATCGGCACCACCTGGCAGCGCCGCTCCGAGGACCTGGCCCACCGCCGCGAACCGGTCACCGGCGTCAGCGAGTTCCCGTTCCTGGCCGAGCGGCCCGTGGAGCGCGAGCCCGCGCCCGCCCGCCCGTCCGGCGGACTCCCGGTGGTGCGCCGCGACGAGGCGTACGAGGTGCTGCGGGCCCGTTCCGACGCACATCTGACCGCCACCGGTGCCCGGCCCAAGGTGTTCCTGGCGAACCTGGGGTCGCCCGCCGCGTACACCGCGCGGTCGACCTTCGCCGCCAACCTCTTCCAGGCGGGCGGCATCGAGCCCGTTCCGGCCGAGGACGGCCGCCCGCTCGCCGAGTCCTTCGCCGCCAGCGGCGCCCGGGCCGTCTGCCTCTGCTCCAGCGACGCGGTGTACGCGGAGCGGGCCGAGCAGGTCGCGGCCGAGCTCACCGCCGCCGGTGCCACCCGCATCCAGCTGGCGGGAAGGCCGGGGGAGAAGCGGTCCGCCTACGAGGCCGCCGGGATCGGGACGTTCCTGTACGCGGGCGCCGACGCGGTCGCGGCCCTGACCGCGGCCCTCGACGACATGGGAGTGGCGTGATGCACGGCAAGGCGGGAGAGCCCGCGACGATCCCCGACTTCACCGGCGTCGACCTGGACCCGGGCGGGGACACCCCGGCCGTCACCGGCGACCAGTGGCGCGCCGCGCTGAAGGAGTCCACCGGCAAGGCGGACGACGACCTGGTGTGGGACACCCCCGAGGGCATCGGCGTCAAGCCGCTCTACACCTCCGAGGACCTGGAGGGCCTGGACTTCCTCGCGACGTACCCGGGCATCGCCCCGTATCTGCGCGGGCCCTACCCGACGATGTACGTCAACCAGCCCTGGACGGTGCGTCAGTACGCCGGCTTCTCCACGGCCGAGGAGTCCAACGCCTTCTACCGCCGCAACCTCGCGGCCGGCCAGAAGGGCCTGTCGGTCGCCTTCGACCTGCCCACCCACCGCGGCTACGACAGCGACCACCCGCGCGTGACCGGCGACGTCGGCATGGCGGGCGTGGCGATCGACTCGATCTACGACATGCGGCAGCTCTTCGACGGCATCCCGCTGGACAGGATGAGCGTGTCGATGACGATGAACGGCGCGGTGCTGCCCGTGCTGGCGCTCTACATCGTCGCCGCGGAGGAGCAGGGCGTACCGCCGGAGAAGCTGGCCGGGACCATTCAGAACGACATCCTCAAGGAGTTCATGGTCCGCAACACCTACATCTATCCGCCGCTGCCCTCGATGCGGATCATCTCCGACATCTTCGCCTTCACTTCGCAGAAGATGCCGCGGTACAACTCCATCTCCATCTCCGGCTACCACATCCAGGAGGCCGGGGCCACGGCCGACCTGGAGCTGGCGTACACGCTCGCCGACGGGGTGGAGTATCTGCGCGCCGGGCGCGAGGCAGGGCTGGACGTGGACGCGTTCGCGCCCCGGCTCTCCTTCTTCTGGGCGATCGGCATGAACTTCTTCATGGAGGTCGCCAAGCTGCGCGCGGCACGGCTGCTGTGGGCCAAGCTCGTCAAGCGCTTCGAGCCGCAGAACGCCAAGTCGCTGTCGCTGCGCACCCATTCGCAGACCTCGGGCTGGTCGCTCACCGCGCAGGACGTCTTCAACAACGTGGCGCGCACCTGCGTGGAGGCCATGGCCGCCACCCAGGGCCACACCCAGTCCCTCCACACCAACGCGCTCGACGAGGCGCTGGCCCTGCCGACCGACTTCTCGGCCCGTATCGCCCGCAACACCCAGCTCCTGCTCCAGCAGGAGTCGGGCACCTGCCGGGTCATCGACCCGTGGGGCGGCAGTGCCTACGTCGAGCGGCTCACGCACGACCTGGCGCGGCGGGCGTGGCAGCACATCGAGGAGGTCGAGGCGGCCGGCGGCATGGCCAAGGCGATCGACGCGGGCATCCCCAAGATGCGCGTGGAGGAGGCGGCGGCCCGCACCCAGGCCCGTATCGACTCCGGGCGCCAGCCGGTCATCGGGGTCAACAAGTACCGGGTCGGCGGCGATGAGGAGATCGAGGTCCTCAAGGTCGACAACACCTCGGTGCGCGCCCAGCAGATCGAGAAGCTGAAGCGGCTGCGCGCCGAGCGCAACGAGGCCGTGTGCCAGGCCTCGCTGCACGCGCTGACCCGGGCCGCCGAGTCCGGACCGGGCGCCGGCCTGGAGGGCAATCTGCTCGCGCTGGCCGTCGACGCCGCCCGCGCGAAGGCGACCGTGGGCGAGATCTCGGACGCCCTGGAGAAGGTGTACGGACGGCACTCCGGCCAGATCCGTACCATCTCCGGTGTGTACAGGGAGGAAGCCGGACCGTCGTCCGGAGTGGAGCGCACCCGGGCGCTTGTCGAGGCCTTCGAGCGCGAGGAGGGCCGCCGTCCGCGGATCCTGGTCGCCAAGATGGGCCAGGACGGGCACGACCGCGGCCAGAAGGTGATCGCCACGGCCTTCGCGGACCTGGGCTTCGACGTCGACGTCGGCCCGCTGTTCCAGACACCGGCCGAGGTGGCGCGTCAGGCGGTGGAGGCCGACGTGCACATCGTCGGGGTCTCCTCGCTGGCCGCGGGGCATCTGACGCTGGTGCCCGCGCTGCGCGAGGAACTCGCCGCGCAGGGCCGGGAGGACATCACCATCGTGGTCGGCGGCGTCATTCCGCCCCAGGACGTCGAGACGCTGAAGGAGATGGGCGCCGCCGCGGTCTTCCCGCCCGGCACGGTCATCCCCGACGCCGCCTACGACCTGCTGAAGGCCCTCGCCGGGGTCCTCGGCCACGAGCTGTGAGCCCATGACTGCCCGTAGGACCCGGACCATCGACACCGACGCGTACGCCAAGGGCGTGCTGGAGGGGTCCCGGGCGCATGTCGCCCGGGCCATCACCCTCGTGGAGTCCACCCGTGCCGATCACCGGGAGGCCGCGCAGCGGCTGCTGATCGAGCTGCTCCCGCACACCGGTGCCGCGCGCCGGGTCGGGATCAGCGGGGTTCCCGGTGTCGGCAAGTCGACCTTCATCGACGCGCTCGGGTCGCTCCTGACCGGACAGGGACACCGGGTCGCGGTCCTCGCCGTCGACCCGTCATCCACCCGTACGGGCGGCTCCATCCTCGGCGACAAGACGCGGATGGAACGGCTGGCGGTGGACCCCGCGGCCTTCGTCCGGCCCTCGCCGAGCGCGGGCACGCTGGGCGGTGTCGCCCGGGCCACCCGCGAGTCGATGGTCGTGATGGAGGCGGCGGGCTACGACGTGGTGCTGGTCGAGACTGTCGGCGTCGGCCAGTCCGAGACGGCCGTGGCGAACATGGTCGACACCTTCCTGCTGCTCTCCCTGGCACGCACCGGCGACCAGCTCCAGGGCATCAAGAAGGGCGTGCTGGAACTCGCGGACATCGTGGCCATCAACAAGGCCGACGGCCCCCACGAGCGGGACGCGAAGTCGGCGGCCCGCGAACTGGCGGGCGCGCTGCGGCTGTTGCAGCCGCAGGACGCCGAGTGGAACCCGCCGGTGCTCACCTGCAGCGCGCGGGAGGGGACCGGACTCGACACGCTCTGGGACCGTCTGGAACAGCATCGCAAAGTGCTGGACGCGACCGGACGGCTGGCGGAGAAGCGGCGGGAGCAGCAGGTCGACTGGACTTGGTCGATGGTCCGCGAACAGCTTCTGGCCCGTCTGCGGGACGACCCCGAGGTACGCCGCCTGGCGCCGGAGCTCGAACAGCAGGTGCGGGACGGGACGCTGACGGCCACCCTCGCGGCCGAGCGCCTGCTGTCGGCCTTCGGGCACTGAGGCGCTGAGTCCCCGGGGCTGCCGAGGTGCTGAGACCTCGCTGACGTGGTGATTTCCCGAGAGCCGGTGAGGCGCCGAGTCTCCGCGGGGAGTCGTGCTCCCGGGCGACGGCTCGCGGAAGTCTCCACGCGGAGCCGGCGGAGAGGCATCCGCCGCGTACGGGCATCGCCCCGGGAGGGGCGGTGCCCTATGCGTCGACCGCGACCAGGCGCTTCCCGTCGAGCGTCCGGACCTCGAACCGGTCGATGTCCCGGCGGTCCATGGCGGCGCCGCCCTCCGAACGGAGAGCCTTGTTCTCGGTGATCGTGCCGGGAACGCCGTAGCCCCGCTCCGGTACGGACCAGGTGGAGACGGTCTCCTCCTCGCCGTGCTTGCCGACGGCGACGAGGGTGCACGTCAACGGGCCACGGACATTCCGGACTTCGATCCCGACGTCCGTCCCCCAGACCCGTTGCGTCATGGAGACCATCGCGGACACACCGCTCGAGGTGTCCGTGTGCCGGACCTTCTCGTTCACGGCCAGCACCTTCTCGCCGGGGTCGGCGGGTGGAGCCGGGCCGGGTCCGGACGCGGCGAGCCCGCCCACCACGGAGCCGCCGACGACCAGCGCGGCGGCCGCCGCGACCAGGTACAGCCGCCGTTTCCGGCCGGCCCGCCGGGCTGTGGCCACCTCGCCGGTGACCCGGTCCAGCAGTCCGTGGCTGGGCTGAGGCAACCAGGTCTCCCCCGGCGGCCATGTCGCCGCGAGACCCGCGAGCAGCGTCTCGATGCCGGCGAACTCGCGGAGCTGCGCCACACAGGTCGCGCACTCGTCCAGGTGCGCCTCGAAATGCCAGGCGTCGGCCGGGTCCATGATGCCCAGCGCATAGGCGCCTGTGGCGAGATGCTGCTGCGTTCTCATTCATCGCTCCTTGTCCGCCATCAGGTACGCAACGGAGGGGCGATCGGCTCAACGGAGCGGCGAGCGAGTTGACAGATGTGTCAGAAACCTCAGAAGAGGTGGATGGCCAGGTGCCCGAGCGGCAGCCCGAGCTGCCACGCGGGGATCCACACCTTCGGCGCGTCCTCCTCGCAGGAGTCGAGACCGGCGTCGCTCCATGGGCCGGGCGCGTCCAGGTCGGCGGCGAGCAGCTCGGTCTCGTCCAGCCACCGCCAGGCGTCCCTGGCCAGCCGGAGGTCGGGGCTCGGGTCGTCCTGGCCGAGGTCCTCCTGCTCGAGATGCGCCAGCCGCTCGCGGACCCACTCCTCCCACGGCTGGTCGTGGGAGGTGAGCGAACGCCAGTGCTCCATCTGCGAGATGACGCGGATGCCGGACAGCTCGCCCTCGGTGTCGGAGAGGAAGATGGTCAGGGCCAGGGCGTCCCGGCCGGCCCGGAACTCGAAGGTCGTCGGGGGCATGAGGTCACCGGTCCGCAGCAGTTCGTCGGCGATGTACTCCGCGTACATCCACGCCATCGGAACCGCCAACTCGCCACCGCTGGTGCCGTACGAGCAATCGGGACGCATCCCGCAACACCTTCTTCCGGTTCTTCCGGTCTCCTGCTCACGCGTCGAGGGGACCCCCGAGCGCTGATTCTTCACCCTCACACACGCGGCGCGTGCGAGGTTTGCTCAACGCATATGTGGGGTAATGCCGTCCGTCACACTTCCAGCCCGTAGACGCGGCGTGCATTCTCCGCTCCGATCATGGCCGCCACCCGCTCCGCGTCGGCCGCGGACCAGGCTCCCGAAGCGGTCCAGCGGGTCAGCAGGCCGGTCAGGGCCTCGCGGAAGAGGCGCGCCCCGACGACGTACAGCTCGGGCAGCCCGTAGGCGTCGGTGGAGAACAGGAGCTTGCCGAACGGGACCAGCTCCAGCACCTCGGCGAGGACGGCACCGGCCCGCGCCCCGGTGTGGTTCAGCGCGAGGCCCACGTCGGCGTACACATGCGGGTACACGTTGGCGAGGTAGGCCGCGCCCCGGTGGTACGGGTAGCCGTGCAGCAGGACGAGCGGGCAGCCGGTGGAACGGACGGCCCGGATGAAGTCGGTCAGCAGGAGCGGGTCGCTGCGGTGCAGGGTCACGTCCGGATCGCCGAACCCGGTGTGGAACTGCAGCGGGAGCCCGGTCCGCGCCGCGGACCACAGCAGATGGCGCAGCAGCACGGGGTCGGTCATCCGGCCGCCCGTCGCCCGGCCGTCGAGCCAGCGCCGGGCCGCCTCGCGCACCTCGGCCGGGTCGGGCGGGTCCGGAGCGATGTCGAGCCCGTACCGGTAGGCGACCACGGACTTGAAGCCGGCCGCCGTCCGCGCCGCCGTCCGGACCGCCTCCGCCAGGTCGTCGAGGAAGGGCTCCGCGGTCCGTGCCCCGTCGGCCGTCTCCTCGGCCAGCAGCTCCAGACGGACGATCCGGCGCGCCGACGCCCCGGCCAGCTCGGCGAGTTCGTGCGCGTACGTCAGATCGCCGGACGGCCCTGTGTCCACCAGATAGGAGGCGATCCCGGTCGCCCGCAGCAGCCGCCGGGCCACCTCGTCCGCGCCCAGCTCAAGCCGCCGGGCGACGTAGACCGAGGGCGGGCAGTGCGGTTCGAGGTCCAGGAGCGGCGGGCACCAGCGCCGGACCGCGAAGCCGAGCTGGGTGTCGAAGTACGAGGTGCCGGGCGCGGCCGGGACATCGGACTCCGTGAGATACGAGGTGAACGCCGCCGCGTCGAGGCCGGAGCGGACGATGCCGTGGCCGTGCTGGTCCACCAGGGGCGGCAGCCGCGGAGCCGAGCCCGGCGGCGCATCGCGGACCGGCTCCCCGGGCTCCGGTACCGCCGTCCCCACCGTCCCCGCCGCCTCAGTACCGCCAGCGGGTGGCGGCCGCGATGTGCTCGGGACCCGCCCCCGCGAACAGTTCCACCTCTGCCCGGCGCACCGCGGCGACCGCCCCGAACAGCGCCTCGCCCAGGGCCTCCCGCAGCACGGCCGAGTCCTCGAAGTGCCGCAGTGCCTCCGGCAGCGACATCGGCAGCCGCGGCACCCGCTCCGCGTGCACCGGGTCGCCCGCCACCGGCGGTGGCAGCGCGAGCCCCGCGTCCACGCCGTCCAGGCCGGCGGCGATGACGGCGCCGGTGACCAGATACGGGTTGCCGGCCGAGTCGAAACACTTGACCTCGGCGTTCGCGCCCGCGGGATCGTCCGGCGCACCCGGTACGAAACGGATGGCGGCCTCGCGGTTCTCCGGTCCCCAGCACTGGAACACCCCGGCCCAGCGGGAGGGTTCGAGCCGCAGATAGCTCGCCGGGGACGGTGCCCCGATCGCCAGCAGCGCCGGCAGGGCGCGGAGCACACCGGCCAGGAAGCCCTCGGCGACCGTGGTCATCCCGCAGGGGCCGTCGCCGTCCCGGCACAGGTTGATCCCGTCCCGCCAGAGGCTCAGATGCAGATGACCGCCGTTGCCGACGACGCCGGGCTCGACCGTGGGCGCGAACGAGGTCGCCAGCCCGTGCCGTACGGACACCGCGCGCACCGTCTCCCGTACGAGCACGGCGAGGTCGGCCGCACCGACCGGGTCCGCGGGTGAGACGGACACCTCGAACTGCCCCGGCGCGTACTCGGGATGGATCTGGAGGACCTCCACGCGCTGCGCGATCAGGGCGTCGAGGAGGTCACCCACGTACTCGGAGAGCTCCACGAGCCGGGTCATGCCGTATGCCGGGCCCTCGGTGGGGTAGCGCAGTCCGGCCCCCGCCGTGTCGCCGCGGGTGACCACCCACTCCGTCTCGAACCCCATGCGCAGTTCGAACCCGCGGTCCGCGGCGAGGCGGGCCATGCGGCGGGCGAAGAGCCGCTGGCACCCGGGGTGCGGGACGCCCTCCTGGTCGTACCGGTCGACCGGGGCCCAGGCCCAGCCGGGCTGCCCGGACAGCGAGGTCAGCCGGTCGAGGTCGGGGAAGAGCCGCAGGTCGCCGTCCGGGCCGCCGATATGAGGGCTGGTCGTGGCGGAGTCGTCGACGAGATAGACATCGAAGACCGGGGACATGCCGACGCCCCATCGGGCGGCACGCGCGAGACGGCCGGTCGGCAGGGCCTTCGTACGGGTGATGCCCGCGTTGTCCACCCAGGTCAACGCGATACGGCGGATGCCCTCGGCCGACAGTTCCCCCGCCTCCTGGCGGGCCCGCTCCCGTGCGCGCTCGCGGTCGGCGGCCGTCGGCGGGCCGCTCACGCCTCGCCCGGGTGCCACGCGGGCCACTCGCCGGGCCGGTCCGTCCAGTAGACCTGTTCCGGGTCGTCCAGATCGATGTCGGGGAACACATCCCGCACCCGTATCTCGAACTCCTCGCGCTCCAGGGGCTCCCAGCCGAGGCCCTCCAGATGGACGATGCGGTACCGGGCGTCGGTCTCGAACGGGGCCACGACGACCGGGTAGTCCGGATCGGGGTGGTCTGCGGCGTTCTCCATGCCTCCAGGGTGCTCCGGGGCGGTCACTGATGCGAGCGGAGGCGCGGGCACGGCACGGTGCGGGGCGGGCGTACGGGGCGGCGGGGCGAGCCCGCGGAGAGTTGACTGGAGGGGACGGTGGAGCGGAGGGGAGTGCGGAGTGGGTACAGGTGCGGCGGGCTGCCGCTTCTGCGGGATCGTCGCCGGCGAGGTGCCGAGCCACCGGGTCCTCGACGACGGGACGGCGGTGGCCTTCCTCGACACCCGGCCGCTGTTCCCGGGGCACGTCCTGGTGGTGCCGCGGCGGCATGTGGAGACGCTCACCGATCTGCCGGAGGCGGACGTGGGGCCGTTCTTCGGCCGGGTCCGTCGGATCGCGGGCGCGGTGGAACGGTCGATGGGGGCCGCCGGATCGTTCGTCGCCGCCAACAACCGGGTCAGCCAGTCCGTACCGCACTTCCACGTGCACGTCGTGCCCCGCAACCGGAAGGACGGGCTGCGCGGCTTCTTCTGGCCCCGGACGACGTACGCCGACGAGGAGCAGGCGGCCGAGGTCGCCGCGCGGATCCGGGCTGCGCTCGAGGCGTAGGGGGTGTGGGCACTACCGGGGCGAGGCCCGAACGGCGCGGGTCCGGGGAGCCCGACCTGCGGGGACCGGGGCGGAACCGTCGGGGGACCGAGGGCCCCGGTCGGCCGTTTGCATGTTCGGTCGTTTTGGGATGGAGTCGGACTATCAGGGACGTGACCAGTCCTGCGGGGTTTCCTCGTCTCCCCGGGCTGGGGGTGCACCGTGTTCACCGACCGCGCCGAAGCGGGCCGACTGCTGGCCGCCGAGCTGACTCACCTGCGAGATGAGAGTCCCGTCGTGCTCGGGCTGCCGCGCGGCGGTGTGCCCGTGGCGTACGAGGTCGCCCGTGCGCTCGGGGCCCCGCTGGACGTCATCCTGGTCCGCAAGCTCGGCGTCCCCTCCCACCGCGAACTGGGCTTCGGCGCCATCGGCGAGGACGGGGTGCGGATCGTGCACGAGCACATCGCGGCCATGAGCCGGGCCGACGACGACGCGCTCGCCGCCGTCGAGCGCGCCGAGGAGGCGGAACTCCTGCGGCAGGCCGAGCAGTTCCGCCGCGGCAGGGAGCGCCTCCCGCTGGAGGACCGCACGGCGGTCGTGGTGGACGACGGCATCGCGACCGGGGCCACCGCCGCGGTGGCCTGTCGCGTGGCCCTGGCCCAGGGGGCGGAACGGGTCGTTCTGGCCGTACCGGTCGCACCGCCTGACGCGGCGGAGAACCTGCGCGGCACCGTGGACGAACTGGTGTGCCTGTCCACGCCCGCGGCCTTCTTCGCCGTGGGGGAGTGGTACGAGGACTTCTCCCAGACCGCGGACGAGGAGGTCGTCGATCTGCTGGACCGGAGGGCCGCGGACCTGGAGCCGCAGGGTGCCGCCCGGGCCGTGGATCCGCCGTCCCCGCTGAGCAGGGACGTCGAGATCCCCGTGATGCCGGACCGGGTCGTCCTCCCCGGCGACCTCGTGCTGCCGCCGGACGCCACCGGCATCGTCGTGTTCGCGCACGGCAGCGGCAGCAGCCGCCACAGCCCGCGCAACCGCGCCGTCGCCGCCGCCCTCGGCGAAGCGGGTCTCGGCACCCTCCTCTTCGACCTGCTCACGCCGGAGGAGGAGCGGGACCGCGCGAACGTCTTCGACATCGAGACCCTGGCCCGCCGGCTCATCGCGGCGACCCGCATGGTGCGCCGGGAGTACGGGCTTCCCGTCGGCTACTTCGGGGCGAGCACGGGCGCGGCCGCGGCCCTCTGGGCCGCCGCGGACGACGCCGCGACGGCAGGTGCCACGGCGGACACCGGCATGGAAACCGGCATGGAAACCGGCATGGACCCCCGCACGGACATCGGTACGGCCACCGGCCGTGACGAGGCCGCCGGGGGCGAGGCGCCCCCGGGCGAGCCCGTCTTCGCCGTCGTCTCCCGGGGCGGCAGGCCCGATCTCGCCGGGCCGCGGCTCGACGGCGTACGGGCGCCCACCCTGCTGATCGTCGGCGGCCTGGACGAGACCGTCGTCGACGTCAACCGCCAGGCCCACGCACGGCTGATGTGCGAGAACCGGCTCGAGGTCGTCCCCGGGGCCACGCATCTCTTCGAGGAGCCCGGAGCGATGGAGACCGTTTGCGAGCTCGCCCGGGACTGGTTCCTGCCCCACGCCAAGGCGCATGCTGGAAAGTGACGCTGGAGGTGAACGCCATGGACACCACCGTCGGCTGGCATGTCGACATGGAGTTCCGCGAGGTCGACAACAAGACCGAGGCCGCCGCCCTTCTCAGGCTTCAGGACGGCACGGAAATCCGGGCGCACGGGCGCGCCAACAAGCACCCCGACGACCCGGAACAACCACGGGTCGGCGAGGAGATCGCGGCCGCCAGGGCCCTGAACGACCTGGCGCGCCAGCTTCTCGCCAAGGCCGGGGTGGAGATCGAGGAAGTCACGCATCTCCGCGCGCATCTGGCCATGTGAAGCCCGGTGCCGGACCTCGCGGGCCCGCCGCTGCGGAGGCCCGCGGGGCGGGCCCGGCCTAAAATGACCGTGTGGTCCGGCCCAACGAGAACGTCGAGGCCCTGCTGCAGGAATACGCGGACCTCGTCCTGATCACCGGCGGAGACGCGTTCAAGGCCCGCGCCTACGAGAAGGCCGCACGGGCCATCGGCGGCTATCACGCCGACGTATCCACGCTCGACGCCGAAGGCCTGCGCGAGATCCCCAACGTCGGCAAGTCCATCGCCGACAAGGTCCTCGAATATCTGCGCACCGGGATCATGCCCTCCGTCGAGGAGGTGCGGGCCAGGATCCCCGCCGGCGTGCGCGAGCTGATGAGCATCCCCACCCTCGGCCCCAAGAAGGCCATGACCCTCTACGAGGATCTGCGCATCTCCTCCGTGCCCGAGCTGCTCGACGCCATCCACGAAGAGCGGCTGCGCGACCTCAAGGGCTTCGGCCCGCGGACCGAGGAGAACATCCTCCACGGCATCGGGCTCATGCAGGCCGCCGGCGACCGGGTGCCGATCAATGTCGCCATGGAGGTCGCCGAGGAGATCGTGGCCCGGATGTCGGCGGTCGACGGCTGCGAGGACTGCACGTACGCGGGCTCGCTCCGCCGTATGCGGGAGACCGTCGGCGACGTGGACATCCTGGTCGCGGCCGACCGCTCGGAGCCGTTCATGGACGCCTTCACCGCGCTCGCCGAGACCGCCGAGGTCATCGCGCACGGTGCGAAGAAGACCTCCATCCGCACCACCAAGGGGCTCCAGGTCGACCTGCGGGTCGTGCCGCCCGACTCCTGGGGCGCCGGTCTGCAGTACTTCACCGGTTCGAGGGCGCACAACATCCGCACGCGCGAGATGGCCGTCCACCACAAGCTCAAGCTCTCCGAGTACGGCCTGTTCCACGCCAAGAGCGGCAAGAAGATCGTCTCCGAGACCGAGGAGGAGGTCTACGCCCGGCTCGGCCTGCCCTGGATCCCGCCGACGCTGCGCGAGGACCGCGGCGAGGTCGCAGCCGGGCTCAGGGGCGAGCTGCCCGATCTGCTGACCGAGCCCGACATCCGCGGCGACCTGCACTCCCACACCAGCCTCACCGACGGCCTCGCGACGCTGGAGGAGATGGTCGAGGCGGCGGCCCGCCGCGGCCTGCGCTACTTCGCGATCACCGACCACGCACCCAACCTCTACATGCAGCGGATGACCGACGAGAAGATCCTGGCCCAGCGCGAACGGGTCCGTGAACTCGACGGTAAACACCGGAAGATGCGCCTGCTGCACGGCACCGAGCTGAACATCGACCCGGACGGGAACGTCGACTGGCCGCAGGAGTTCCTCCAGGGCTTCGACCTCTGTGTGGCGTCCGTGCACTCGCACTTCAACCAGGACCGGGCCGCCCTGACCCGGCGCTATATCACCGCCTGCGAGAACCCGGAGGTCAACATCATCGGCCATCCCACCACCCGGATGATCGGCAAGCGGCCCGGGCTGGACATCGATCTCGACGCGGTGTTCGCCGCGGCGGCCCGGACGGGCACCGCCCTGGAGATCAACTCCCACCCCGACCGTCTCGACCTGTCCGACGAGCACATCCTGCGCGCCAGGCGACACGGTGTGAAGTTCGCCGTGAACACCGACGCCCACGCCCCGCTCCACCTCTCCTACCTGCGATACGGGGTGGGCACCGCACAACGCGGCTGGCTCACGGCCGAGGACGTGATCAACACCTGGCCGCTGGACCGGCTCCGCAGATTCCTCCGCAAGAACGGCACATCCGGCACATCGGCCTAGTCTGGAAATACTCACCGTCCCCGAGCCAAGGGGAGATCATGGAACTCGGTTTTCTCAAGCCGCTCTTCGACCGTCCGGGCCCCTGGGCCTCGGTGTACATCGACACCACGCGCAGTACGGAGGACGCCCCCGCACAGCAGCGGCTGCGCGAGCGCGCCGTCGCCGACCGGCTGATCGACGAGGGCGCCGACGCGTACACCACCAGGGCCCTGATGCGGACGCTCGCCGAGGAGCAGGTCTCCGGCACGCCGCCGGGGCGCGCGCTCTTCGCCGCAGGCGCCGAGGTCGTCCTCGACATCCCGCTCGTCAGGGCACCCCTCATCGGCGAGGCGGCCTGGTCGACGCTGCCGCACACCTCGCCGCTCGTCGGCCTGGTCGACGACCTGCCGCCCTGCGTGATCGCGTACATCGACCGCACCGGGGCGGACCTGGAGTTCCGCGACTCCCTCCGCCGCCTGCCCGTGGGCCGCGCCGAGGGGCGCGAGTGGCGGGCGCACCGCAGCATCCCCGAGGACCGGTACGAGTGGCACTACCGGAACAAGACCGAGAACGTCTGGCAGGAGAACGCCGAACTGATCGCCGCCGAGCTCACCCGCCGCTGGCCGGAGAACGGGGCCGAGGTGCTGGTGCTGGTCGGCGACCCGCGTGAGCGCAGGGCCGTGCACGGCCAACTCCCCGAGCAGATCCAGGCGGTGACCGTCGGGGTCGAACGCGGCAGCAGGTCCTCCACCCACAACGAACAGCTCGACCGGCGGATCACCGACGTGCGGGGCGAGCAGGCGCTCGGCCGGCTGGAGAGCGCCCTCGAACGCTTCCGTGTCGGACGGGGGCGCCCCGGCGACCACCGGTCCGGGCCCTCCGGGGCGGTTGACACCGGGCCCGGCGGGGCGGCCGAAGGCGTACCGGCCGTCGTGGACGCCGCCCGCAGCCACCAGGTGGAGACGATGCTGATGACCGAGGCCGCCTCCGACGCGGCACGGGACGTATGGATCGGACCGGGCCCGGACCAGATCGCCGTACAGCGCGCCGAGGCTCATTCGATGGGCGTAGCCCGGCCCGAGCGGGCGCGGGCGGACGACGCGCTGATGCGGTCCGCCGCCGGGGCGGACGCCGACGTCCTGCTGGTGCCCCAGAGCATGCGGGGCCCGTCCGGCGGACTGGGTGCTGTGCTGCGCTGGAGCTTCTGACCGGACCGGACCGGACCGGACAGAGGCGGACCGGACAGAACCGGACCGGACCGTCCGGGCAGCCCTGGCAGAGCACTGCTCAGCCCCCTCCGGACCGGGAGGCCCGTGGCGAGGCGCTGCTCCGGCGCTTCCGCCGGGCCGGCGGTCCCGGCGCGCACGGCCTCGGCGACCTCGGTCCGTACGGCCTCCGGCGCATGACCGGCCGCACGAACCGCCCGCGTGCCTCCCCCGGACGGCCTCGCCCGTACCGCGTCACTTCCGCCACCCCTGTCACGGGAGGAGGCGCTGCCCCACCGGCCGTCGCGCCGGCACACGGACGTCCCCGCCCCGGCCCACAGCGGAAGCGGAACCTCCGGGGCGGGAGTAGAAACGGAGGAGCGGGTCACCCGCGAGTTGACACCCCGATGTCGCGCACGGCTCCCGTACGTGGCTTCCCCAGACCGCCGCCCGAGGAGGGATTCCCGTGCCGATCGCGACCGTCAACCCGACCACGGGGGAAACGCTCAAATCCTTCGACGCCCTCGGCAGCGAAGAGATCGAGGCCCGGCTGGATCGCGCGCACCGCGCCTTCCGGGAGCACCGGCTGACGCCGTTCGCCCGGCGGGCCGAGTTGATGCTGCGCGCGGCCGGCCTTCTGGAGGAGGACCAGGACGACATCGCGCGGACCATGACGCTGGAGATGGGCAAGCCCCTCAAGGCGGCGCGCGCCGAGGCCGCCAAGTGCGCGAAGGCGATGCGCTGGTACGCCGAGCACGCGGAGGAGGAACTCGCCGACGAGCACCCTCGCGACCGCGATGCGAAGGACTCCGGCGCCTCCCGGGTCCTCGTGCGCTACCGCCCCCTCGGCCCCGTCCTCGCCGTCATGCCCTGGAACTTCCCGCTCTGGCAGGTCGTACGGTTCGCCGCCCCCGCGCTGATGGCCGGGAACGTCGGGCTGCTCAAGCACGCCTCGAACGTGCCGCAGACCGCGCTCTACCTGGAGGACCTCTTCCACCGCGCCGGCTACCCCGAGGGCTGCTTCCAGACACTGCTCATCGGTTCCGACGCGGTCGCCGACATCGTTCGGGACCCGCGTATCGTCGCCGCCACGCTCACCGGCAGCGAGCCCGCGGGCCGTGCCGTCGCCTCGATCGCCGGTGACGTCATCAAGAAGACCGTCCTGGAGCTCGGCGGCAGCGACCCGTTCGTGGTGCTGCCCTCGGCCGATCTCGACCGCGCCGTACCGGTCGCCGTCACCGCCCGGGTGCAGAACAACGGGCAGTCCTGCATCGCGGCCAAGCGCTTCATCGTGCACGACGCCGTCTACGACGCCTTCGTCTCGCGCTTCGTCCAGGCCATGTCCTCCCTGACCGTCGGCGACCCGATGGAGGAGGCCACGGACGTGGGCCCGCTCTCCAGCGAGCAGGGCAGGCGGTCCCTGGAGGAGCTGGTGGACGACGCGCGCGGGCGCGGCGCGACGGTTCTGTGCGGCGGCGACCGTCCCGAGGAGCAGCCCTCCGGCTGGTTCTACGAGCCCACGGTCCTGGCCGACATCACCCCCGAGATGCGCATCCACTACGAGGAGGCGTTCGGCCCCGTCGCCACGCTGTACCGGGTCGCGGACCTGGACGAGGCGCTGGAGGTCGCCAACGACACCCCGTTCGGCCTGAGTTCCAACGTGTGGACACGGGACGCGGCCGAACAGGAGCGCTGCGCACGGGACATGGAGGCCGGAGGCGTCTACTTCAACGGCATGACCGCCTCGCACCCCGGCTATCCCTTCGGCGGCGTGAAGCGCTCCGGCTACGGGCGCGAGCTGGCCGGCCACGGCATCCGCGAGTTCTGCAACGCGACGACGGTCTGGTACGGCTCGGAATCATGACCGGCGCCCCCGCGCCCGGCTCCCGTAACGGGAGTGGAACGCGGGGGCACCGGGCCGGGGTGCGGGCTCACTGCTCGATCGGATTGCCGTCCGTTCCGCAGATGTAGCCACCGTTGATGCAGGTGGTGACGCGCCGCTTCAGCTCGTTCTCGTCCCAGGCGTTGAAGAAGTCGCCGTGGAAGGTGTAGCCGGGAGCATCGGTGACGTTCGTGCCGTTGCGGGTGCCCGCGAGGCCGAGTCCGCCGCCGTTGACCGGATACGTGATGAGTAGTTCGAGCCGTGGCACGACCACGGGGTGCGTGGACGGGCACGTCTGGCCCGTCGCGTACGCCATGTGGTCGCGGTGGTTCTTGCTGTCCAGGTTCTTCCCGTCCCAGCAGGTCGGGAAGTCCAGGTAGTTCTCCAGCTTCGTTCCGGCCGGGCAGTTCATGAAGTCCCGGCTGGAGGCGGCCTGTCCCACGCAGGACCAGCGGGCCGCCGGATTCTGGTCGGGATCGGTGGCCAGGGCGTTGCCGACGACGTAGCGCAGTCCGCGCGGATGCGCGACGGCGCGGGTGTGGTCGGTGATGCCCTGGTAGTAGACGGTGACCTTCTCGGGAGCCACCGGAGCGCCGTTCTTGTAGAGGGTCGGTGTCCAGTACGAGGAGAGGTCGACCTGGGGAGAGCAGTTGGTGGTGCCCGCGCTCAGCGATTCCAGGGTCGACGAGGCGTTCGCGGTCCTGTTGCCGTAGAACTCGTGGATGTGGGACCGGCCGGCCTCCCCGGGGAAGACGATCGGGTCGTCGCCCTTGCGGTGGCTGGAGTAGCACTCGGCGCGGAACTCGCTGCCCCGGACGGGGGCGGCGGCCTGTGCCGTGATCGCGGCCGTCTGCGCATGGGTGAACCGGTAGGCGTGCGCCGCGTGCTGCTGCTTCTGCCGGTGGTGCTCGTGCCCGCCGGAAGGACTGCCGCTGCTCGTGCACGCCGTGGTCAGAAGGAAGAGAGTGGCGGCGACGGCCGCCAGGATCCGTCGCATGATGGTGCCTCCCCGGTCACTCGTACGGGATGCGGACGGTGGACTGGTTGCCGGTGCCGAGCGTGCTGGAGCCGTTGCCGATGGCGTTCCAGACCTCGATGCGGACCTTGCCGTTCACGAGGTCGCCATGCGATCCGGTGGACGCCTTCAGGCCCTTGTCCTGGGTGTAGTGCTCGTAGCCGGTGACGGGGTCGGTGGCGAAGTACTGGTAGGTCTCGGTCCTGTCCCAGCTGCCGTCGCCCGTACGGTCGTAACTGACCCTCATCTGCTGGCCGTTGCCGACCGCACTCCCCGCGTCGACGAACAGGTCGAACCCGGTGGACCCGCCGTCGTACTTCTTGGTGATCCCGGAGGCCGTGAAGGTCTGCGGGGTGTGCGGGGCGCCGTCGTGGTTGGCGCCGCCCGCGGAGGCGAGGGTGGTGGTGGAGGCCGAGCCGGCGGCGGCTCCGAGCTCGCCGCCGGCCCGGAGACTGAGGGTGGACGAACCGCCGCCGCCGGGCGGGTCGGTGGGCGGATCCGTCGGGGTGCCGCCTCCGCCGCCACGGGTCCAGACGGCGACGTAGTCGACGAGCATGGGGTGGCCGGGGACCGTGGCCGCGGTCGGGGTCTTGCCCGCGAGGGCGTCGGGGAAGGCGCCGCCGACGGCCACGTTGAGGAGCAGGAAGTAGCCCGCGTGGTCGGTCATCTGCGCCCATGTCGAGGCACCGACCTGGTCGGCGTTCACGGAGTGGAAGAGCTGGTCGTCGACGTACCAGCGCAGCTCGTTGGGGGAGGTGCTCCGGTCCCACTCGAAGCCGTACCGGTGGAAGGCGGACTGGCAACTCGCCCCGGGGCACACCTCTTTGTCGCCGAGGCCGGTGGTCTCGTTGCACGGGCCGCCCGGGTTGACGCCGCAGTGCAGCACGCCCCAGACGGAGTTGATCCCGTTGACGTTCTCCATGATGTCGAACTCGCCGATGCCCGGCCAGTTCCAGTAGTTGCCCCGGTAGGGCGAGCCCAGCGCCCAGAAGGCCGGCCAGTAGCCGAGCGCCGCGTCGCCGGTGACGTTCGGCATCTGTATGCGGCCCTCGATCCGCAGCGTGCCGCCCGCGGGAGCCTTGAAGTCGGCCCGGTGCGTCTCGATGCGGGAGGAGGTCCAGTCGCCCGCACTGTCGCGGAGCGGTGTGATGCGCAGATTGCCGGAGCCGTCGAGGCTCACGTTGTCGGGGGAGTCCGTGTAGTTCTGGATCTCACCCGTGCCCCAGTTCGCGGGGCCTCCGGGGTACCCGTGGCCGGTGTCGATCTGCCAGTCGGCGGACGAGGGCAGGGACCGGGCGGGACCGGTGAAGTCGTCGCTCCACTGAAGGTTCCAGCCGGGTGCGGGCGGTACGTCGCCCCGTGCCTGCGGCGCGGCGACGGCCGTGGTGAGCCCGGCGAGTGCGAGGGCTGCGGCGGACAGAGCGGCGAGGACGGCTCTGCGCTTGCGACGCGGCGGATTCGGAGCCACCGCGGTGAGGCTGCTCGTGCTCATGGGGGAGTGCCTCCTGAGAGGGGAGGAGAGAGGGTGCGAGAGGCGTGAGAGCGCTCTCAGGAATGGTTTAAGTGACGACACTCCGGGCGTCAATGACTTGGGCACGTCAACTTCTTGAATGCAGGCTGCACCATTTCCGCAGGGCCGTTCCGGCCCCGCCATGACGGGTGGAGCCGGGTCCGAGCGATCGCGCCGGCACGGCCGTTTCCGCGAGGCCGGACGCGTCGGGCGTGCCCCGAATCAGTCGGACTTGACCTCGGCGACGAGCAGGGCGACGTCGTCGTGCCCGTCCGGGTCGCGCAGGGAGTGGAGCAGCAGATCGCAGGTCCGCTCCAGCGACCGCCGCGGCCCGCTGAGCATCCGCAGCAGGGCCTTGAGGCGGTCGTCGATCGGCTCGTCGCGGGTCTCGACCAGGCCGTCCGTGTAGAGCACGAGCCGGCTGCCGGGGGCGACGTCGAGATCGGCGGTGGAGAAGGGGACGTCCCCGACGCCGAGCGGCACCCCGGTCGGGATGTCCAGCAGGTGTGCCGTGCCGTCCGGGTCGACCAGGATCGGCGGCAGATGGCCGGCGTTGGATATCCGGCAGTGGGCCGACCGCGGATCGCAGCTCACGTAGACGCACGTCGCGAAGGTCTGCTCCAGGCCGGTGGCGACCTCGTCGAGATGGCTGAGCACCGCCGCCGGTTCGAGGTCGAGCGCGGTCAGTGTGCGGGTCGCCGTACGGAGTTGCCCCATCGTGGCGGCGGCCGTGATGCCGCTGCCCATCACGTCGCCGACCACCAGCGCCGTCTTGCCGCCCGAGAGCGGCAGGACGTCGAACCAGTCGCCGCCGACCTCGTGCGTGGATCCGGCCGGCTGGTAGCGGTAGGCGATCTCCAGACCCGGCTGGACGGGTGGGCGCCGGGGCAGCAGGCTGCGCTGCAGCGCGAGCACGGTGCGGCGCTCGCTGCGGTACAGCCGTGCGTTGTCGATGCTGATGGCGGCGCGCGCGGCCAGCTCGGAGGCGAGGAGCTGGTCGTCCTCGTCGAACGGCGCCTGGGTTCTGGCGCGTATGAGGCTCAGCGTGCCGATGACGGCGCCGCGGGCCGTGAGCGGCACCCCGAGGTACGAGTGCGCCCCGGCGCGGGCCAGCAGTGCGGCGGAGTAGTCGTCCCGCGCGACGCGACGCAGCGACTCGTCGTCCAGATGCGGAACGAGTATCGGCTGACCGGAGTTGACGACCTGCGTGATGAGGCGGTCGGGGTCGTAGCGCGCGACATTGCCCGCGGGGTCGGGCGCGCGCGAGGCCTCGGTGCGGTACGCGGCCTTCACCGCGAGCGCGCGGAAGACCGCGGGTCCGCTGCCGTTGGACGCCGGGGCTCCGCTCTGCCGTTCGTCGATGATGGCGTCGAGCACGTCCACCGCGGCCAGGTCGGCGAGGTCCGGCACGACGATGTCGGCGAGTTCGCGGGCGGTGTGCGGGAGGTCGAGGGTGGTGCCGATGCGGACGCCCGCGTCGGCGATCATGGCGAGCCGCTGGCGCGCCCGGGTCATCTCGGTGGTCGCCTGGTGGCGCTCGGTGACGTCGATCACGGAGATCGCGATGCCGAGGACCTTGCCCCCGGTGTCCTCCAGCCGGAAGTACGACACCGACCACGCGTGGTCCTGCGCCGGGTCCCCGGGGGCGCGGCCGACCGCGTACTGGTCGAGCAGGGGCGTGCCGGTGGCCAGGACCTGGCGGGAGGCGGACTCGATGGCGTCGACGTCGAGGTACGGCATCGCCTCCGCCACCTGCTTGCCGAGGTGCTGCGCGGCCGGGAGGGCGTTGATGCGCTCCAGGGCGGGGTTGACCAGGACGTACCGCAGGTCCGTGTCGAGCACGGCGAGGCCGATCGGGGACTGGGATATCAGCCGCATGGACAGCGCGACATCGGTCTCGACGGTCTGCAGGGCCTCCCGGTCGGTGGCGATGCCCAGCGCGTAGACGTTCCGCTGCTGGTCCTGCATCCGCATGTTCCGGAACTCGAACATGCGGAGGCTGCCGTCCTTGACCCGGACCGGGAAGCCGCCCGACCAGCTCGCGCCGCCCAGCACCTGCTGGAACAGCTCGACGACCAGGGGTACGTGCTGCGGGTCCACCAGCAGCTTGGCCGCCGAGCGGCCCAGCGCCTCGTCCGCGGTGTAACCGAAGAGCTGCTCGGCGGCCGGACTCCACAGCGCGATCCGGCCGGAGGAGTCCAGGACCACGGCGGCGATGCCGAGGACGTCGAGCAGTCCCCCGGGAGTCGACGCTTCCGGGGCACCAATCGGAGCGATCCGGCGGAGGTCCGAGCTCCGAGGATCGGTCTGTCTCATCCGGGGCACCTCTCTCGGTTGCCCATGCAGCGCCGCACTGCATCCATGGTCCCTTGGATGAGCGTTGAGCGCAGTCGAACGTACCGGATTCCTTTCGGATTGATTCATCTATTTATCGACTTTGAGCATGTTACGGCTCGGTCACGTTCTCCATGACAACGCGGCCCTTTTCCGGTCGTGGTCAGTGATCGAGAACGGAGTTGCACGTGTCCCGGAAGAAGACGGTCAGTCCTCAGAAGAAGATCGGCGCGCTGGTCGGCGCCGCGGCCCTGGTCGGAGGCGCGGCCTTTGTCATGGCAGGGACCAGTCAGGCGGGAACGAACCAGGAATCGGTCACCTGCCAGGGACTCGCGACGGCGTTGGGCAATAACCAGAAATTCATCGCCGGACAGCAGGCGAATCCGGATGCCAATTCCGCCGCTCGTATCGCGAACAGGCAACAGGTGATCGAGCAGATCGAGGTTCAGCGAAAGGCTGCGGGCTGCACCGAGGGCGGCGAAGCCGCCGCTCCGCCCGCGGGTCAGGCGCCGCCGGAGCAGGGCGGCCCCGCCGCACCCGGCGGTGAACAGGCAGGCGGCGAGGAGACCGGGAACGGCCAGGGGCAGGGAGGCGACGCGACGGGCGGAGAGCAGGCCGGAGGCGGTCAGGCGGAGGGAGGCCAGGCGGCCGGCGAGGTGGTCTGCCAGGGCTCGACCGTGACGCTCTCGGGGGAGGGCGGCGCGCCCGCGGCCTCCAGCGGCGACTTTCCGGTGGGGACCCGGCTCAAGGTCAGCAACCTGGACAACGACAAGGCGGTCACCGTGGAGGTCACCTCGACCTCGGGGAGTTGCGCCCTGCTGAACAACGCGGCCTTCGAGCAGGTCCGTGAGCCCGGGAAGAACCTCATCCGCAACGCCCGGATCGAGCGCGTCGGCTGATCCGGCCGACGATCGTTCCCCGCGGTCCGGATGCCCCGTCCGGCTCTGCGGGACGGGGGTGGCCCGCTCCGGTCAGGGTGTCTTGGAGCGGGCCCACTCGCGCAGCGCGTCCTTGTCGTCGAACCGGCCGGTGTTGGTGTCCAACGGCGTGGTCTTGTACTGGTGGAAGCGCCAGGGATGCTGGATGCCCGGCACGCCGGGCTTGCCGTTGTGATTCGCGATCCACAGGCCGTCACCGGCGAACGAGGTCGTGTCCCGGTTCAGCCAGAAGTCGCGGCTGCAGTAGAGCAGCACCCGGGTGTGCGGGCGCCTCTCCTGCACGTACGTGATCCAGGAGTCCTTCTCGGCGTTCGAGACGCCGGTGTCCTCCCAGTCGAGTACGAGCATGTCGCCCCGCACCAGGTTGATCCTCGACATGAAGTAGTCGGCCTGCGCCGTCATGCTGCCGGACCGCGCGTAGTGGTAGAAGCCCGTGACCAGGTCCGCGTCGCGCGCGGTCCGGCGCTGGTCGACCCACTTCGGATTGGTGTAGGTCCTGCCCTCCGTGATCTTGATGAACACGAAGTCGAGACCCTTTGTGCTGTAGTCCGTCGGCTGGTACGAGGCGACGTCAACACCCTTGACCGTCATAGGCATTGGGTACCCGCCGCGCGCGCGGGTGAAGCGGGTTCACGGCACATCCACAGGACGCGGGGCCGTGGCGGAAGGCTCCCGCGCCGATCCGCCACCGCGGTCACGGGCCGGGCGCCGCCGTCAACGACCGTGCGCCTGCCGTCACTTGGCGGTCAGCAGCACCCACACCGGGCCGGGCGCGAAGTTCATGGGCTTCCCGGACTTCGTGGTGAACGTCGTGCCGTCGTCGGCGGTCTTCCGGCTCCACTCGGCCTCGTAGGCCTTGCCGCCGCGCAGCACCTCGGCCGTGCCGGATCCGACCGTCTCGCTGTACGGGGAGTTGGCACCCAGGAAGTCGCTGAACTGCGACTCCCGCACGGTGACACGCTGCACCACCACGGTCGCCGCCGTCAGCCGCCCGCCGTCCGTGGTCGTCATCGGCGTCCCGTCCATCGCCACCTGCCACCGCTTGGCCTGCGAGGACCAGGTGAAGGCGAACCGGGCCGCGGGGAAGCGGACCGTCTCCTCGTTCACGGTCTTTCCGCCGCCCGGCGCGGATCCGAAGCGGAAGCCGATGTCCTTCGACTTCGAGGCGTCCGGCGCCGCGTCCAGCAGCCGGGAGGGACGCGCGAACAGGTTGTGCGGCGCCTGTCTGCTGCCCTCGCGGAAGTACGCGTCGGGGGCCTTCCACGGCGGCAGCGGATAGAGCGGGGCCTTCATGATCAGGGGGGTGAGCTTGGACTGTGCGCCCGAGTACGCCAGCGCGGGCTTCCCGAACTGCCGGAGCAGTTCGAGGTCCGACTCGCGGGCGCTGCGCACCGGCCCGAGCGTCGGGGGCAGCTTGGACGACAGCACCGCCAGGATCCGGCTCTGCCCGGCCTCGACCCGCTCCACGTACACGATGTCGGCCGCGCCCAGGCCGGTGTGCGGGCGGGACGGACCCACGTTGTCGATCTTGACGGTCAGAACGGGTGCCGGCTTCGCGGGCAGCCCCGTGAACGGGGACAGTTCCTGCCCCGGCGACTCCTTGCTGGGGGTGGGAGTGGGGCTGGGGCCGCCGTCGTCGCCTCCGTCCGTGCACGCGGCGAGCCCGCCCGCCAGGAGCGCGGCCGCCACCCCGGCGACCGCGAAGCGCCGGGCCGACGACACGATCCGCTCCAGCCGGCCGCTGTGCGCGCCGCGCCAGTAGACGCGGCCGCAGTCGCCGCACCGCCGGTAGGTGTCGTACGTACGGCGCGTGCCCGGCCGGAGCAGATGCTCGACCTCGGCCTTGCCGACCGGCTCCGTGAGTCCGTTGCACGCCATGCACCGCGTCCACGGCTCCAGCCGGGGCTCGAACCGCTCCAGTACGTCGGCGAGTTGGCGGTCCGGGCGTGAGCCGCGGACGTAGGCTCCCCGCCACAGCGCCCGCCGGCGCAGCAGCCCGCGGTCCTGCGTCAGCAGCACCCGGTGCTCGCGGTCGGCCTGCTCGACGAGCGCGTCGTCGTCCATGTCGTTGCGGTACGCGGCGTCCACCCCCACCAGCCGGAGCTGCCGCGCGAGCGCGCCCAGGTGCACGTCCAGCACGAACCGCAGCGGCCCGGGCCCCGGCCGCTCGGGACGCTCCACCGCGCACACCTCGACGCTCTCGCCTCCGCGTGGGCGGTACGACGGGGGGACGGTCCGCCCGTCGACAAGCAGGGCGCCGACCTCGGGGAGGGGGACGCCGGCCGACTCCACGAGATGGCCCAGCGTGGACGTCCCGTCGGGCTCCACCGCGACCACACCGTCCGGCCTGTGGCGGGACGGGAGGAAGAGCCGCAGCTCGGCGGGGAATCGAAGGCTTAGTGCCGGTTCGTACACGTATTCAGGATGCCATCGGATCACGGAGCTGCATCCGGGCGTGACCTTCCATTCGGCCGGTGGGGGCAGGACGGGACGGACGGGGCGGGCGGAGCCGGCGTGTGGGCCGGGGCCTGCGTCTGCAGGCGCCAGGGCCGGGCGGGAGCGGTACGGGACTGGGGCAGTACGGGGTCAGTACGGGGTCAGTACGGGGTCGGCCGGATTTCGTAGCCCGTGAGCCCCTCGGGCTGCTCGTCGCGGACCGACACCTTGTCCGCGACCGCCGCCGGCGGGCCCTCGTGCGCCCACGCGACCATCCGCTCCACCGCGTCCGGATCCCCCTCGAACACGGCCTCCACCGTCCCGTCCGGCCGGTTCCGCACCCAGCCGGCGACCCTGCGCTCCAGCGCCGTACGGCGGCAGGTGTCGCGGAAATACACCCCCTGCACGTCGCCGGAGACCACCACGTGCTTGCGGATCATCGTCCGCCTCACTCCGTCCCGTCGCGTTCCGGCGTCCGGGTCACCGTCCGGCCGGCCGCGGCGGCGGCGTCGGCGAAGGTCACGGCGTCGAGGACGGCCGCGCCGCCCGGGTCGTTGTTGAAGTAGACATGGACATCGGCCTCGTCCGGCCAGGTGTCGGCGATGCGCCGGGCCCAGGTGGCCAGCGCCTGGTGCCCGTAGCGCGGCCACGGCTCGGCCCGGCCCTGGTGCAGCCGGAGATAACCCCATCCGGTCGTCCGCCAGAGGGGCGTGGCGGGCCGGGAACCCCAGTCCGTCCAGCACAGTGCGGCGCCCCGGTCCTCCAGCACCCGCCGGATCTCGTCCGTCCACCAGGAGTCGTGGCGCGGCTCGACGGCCACCCGCGTCCCGGACGGGAAGCAGCGCAGGCATGTGTCCAGCGCCGCGGCGTCCGCGCGGAGCGTCGGCGGGAGCTGCAGCAGGACGGGACCGAGCCGGGGGCCGAGGCCCGCCGCGTGCGCCATCAGCCGCCGCACGGGCTCCTGCGGATCGCGCAGCCGCTTGATGTGCGTCAGATAGCGGCTGGCCTTGACCGCCATCACGAAGCCGTCGGGGGTCCGCTCGCGCCAGGCGGCGAAGTTCTCCTCGCTGGGCAGCCGGTAGAAGGCGTTGTTGCTCTCGACCGTGGCGAAGCGCCGGGCGTACTCCTCCAGCCACAGCCGCTGCGGTACATCGGGCGGGTAGAGCACTTCGCGCCAGTCCCTGTACTGCCACCCGGAGGTTCCGACGAGGACGGTCATATCAGCCAGTATCAGCGGCCGCCGCCCCCGGCGCCCACCGCAGCCGCCACCGCCCGCAGATAGCGGGATGCGGCAGCTCGCTGCACCCACCGGGTCAGCGGGCCGCCCAGCCGCGCGTACCAGCGGCCGCCACGGGAGAACGCCCGCACCTCGAACCACACGGCGCCCTGCTCGTCCCGTACGACGACGAACGACTCCTCCCCGCACTCCGGGTGCCCCGGCAGCGTGCCGTACGCGAAACCCGCCCGGTCCCGCTCCGACACCGTCGCCACCACGCGGCAGGGGACCACCAGCCGAGGCCGCCGCAGCCCCGGCGGCGCGACGACGACCAGGGCGGTGGCCCCGGGCGCCGGGGGAGAGGCGGGGTACACGGCGAGACCCGAACCGCGCTGGACGCCCCAGTCCAGGACGTACGCCGCGGCCCGCGCGAAGACCGCCTCGCCCTCGCCCAGGCGCACGCGGTGCGTGAGATGTGCGTAACCGCGGGGCAGGGCGGTCGTGAGGGTCGTCCCGGTCAGTTCCTGCGGATACGTCGGCCGCTGCCCGAGGGCGAGGCGGTACCGCCGGTCGAGATCCCGGTCCGTGAGCGGGTCCGTGTGCGGGGACATGGGCCCAATCTACGGAGGTGGCGGCATCGCCCGGCCGGGGCCCCCGCGTCCCTGCGGAAGGTCAGTACGAGATCCCCAGCCGTTCCGGGGCCATTTCCCCGGCCTCTTCCGGTACGAGATCCAGAAGGAGCTGCAGGACGAGGGCGCAGAGCTGGGCCTCCGCGAGCCGCCGGTACGGGGCGTGCTCCAGCTCCTCCGAGCGGGCGGAGTCCAACGCCTCCGCCCGCAGCTCGCGGAACCGGGCCTGTGCCTCCCCCAGCCGCTCGGCCGTGGGTGCCCGCATCGACCGGCCGCACTCGGCCACCGACTCGGCCAGCAGATCGAGGAGATCGGTGAACCGCGCGCGGAAGCCGGGGCCCAGCATCGTGGGATCGGAGCCCGCGCCGCAGCGCCGAACCTCGCGGGTGATGACCCGGGCCTGTTCGGCCGCCGCGTAGAGCGCCTCCAGCACCGGGTTCGCGGGCAGCGGGTTCTCGTGCCGGGCCAGGCGCGCCCGCGCGTTGAACCGCAGGCTCTCGGCGGCCTTCGCGCGCGCGTCGGCCACCTCCATGGCGCCGTTGTGGACGGCGAGCGCCCGCCGCGCGCGGTGTGCGGGTTCGAACAGGTCGCTCGCCCGTACCTCCGCGGCGGTGTCGTGCAGCAGCTCGGCGGTGAGACGGCCGAGCCGGCGGAAGGCCCGCCCGGTCTCGTTCTGCCGGAGGGCCGGCGGGAGCGCGGCGTTGACGGTGAGGCCCACGGCGACGCCGAGCACGACGTCGGCCAGGAGCGGCAGCGCGCGGGCCACCGGCTCGTTGCCGACGGCGAGCAGGACGAAGAGCGAGGCGAAGGGCACCTGCATCCCGTGGCCGTCGAGCTGCGGCCAGGCCGCGATCAGCAGGGAGAGCGGGACGACCACGAGGAGGCCCCAGACACTCGGCCCCAGCAGGATCGCGACCGGGACGCCGAGCAGCAGCCCCAGCAGGAAGCCGAACGCGTAGCGTCCGCCTTCGCGCAGCGAGCTCAGCACCGTGGGATACACGCCCAGGAGCGCGGCAAGTGCCGCGAAGTAGGGGAGGTTGTGGCCGGGCATGAACTGCGAGAGCCACCAGGCGCAACCGGCGGCCAGGGTCGCCTTGCCCACCAATTGGACATCTGGGGCTATGCCTATCAAACGGCGCATACGGCCGGTCGTACCCAACGGCCCCCGGCGCATAACCGCACCGGTACCGCCGATTTCCCGTGACCCGACGTCGCGCGCGACGTCGATCAGTCGTCGGTCCTCGTGACGTGGAAGAGGCCGCCCTCGGGGTCGCGCAGCGAGGCGACCGGGCCGAAGTGCGACAGGGCCGGCGGGCAGACGATCGTGCCGCCCGCGTCAACCCCCTTGGTGACAGCGGCCTCCACGTCGTCCACGGAGAAATACACGTGCCACTGCGGCCGCATGTGCGGATCGGGCGCGGCCTCCTCGCCGCCGCCGCGCAGATCGGCCACCGCGTGCCCGGCGATCCGCAGGACCACGCGCTCGTCCTCGTACCGCACGTCGATGTGGTCCGCTCCCGGTGCGTCCCAGTCGAAGACACCGCCGTAGAACAGCGCGGACGCGAAGGGATCCCGGGTGCGCAGTTCGAGCCGCGCCGGAGCCCCCGTGCCGCGCCCCACCCGCCAGTCCGGATCGATCTCGCCCTGCCAGATCCCGAACACCGCGTCCTCGGGGTCGGCCGCCACCACCATGCGGCCCTTGCCGAACTCCAGGGGGCCGACCGCGACCGTGGCGACGCGCTCCCGTATGCGCTCGGCGGCCCGGTCAGCACTGTCGGCGGCGAAGTACGGCGTCCAGGACACGGGGAAACCCACGACCCGGCCGCCCGTGCCGAGCCCCGCCACCGGGGTGCCGTGCGCGAGCGCCACGGAATAGTTGCCCTGGCCCTGGTGGCCGGGCTTGTAGTCCCAGCCGAGCACGGACGCGTAGAAGGCGCGGGACGCCTCCAGGTCGTGCGCCATCAGGCTCACCCAGCACGGCGCACCCTGAACCGCTCGCGTCGCGACGGGCACGGCGTCTCACCTCGATCCGGGCTGGGGCCGTCTGTCTGCCTCCACACTCCGCTCCGGGGAGCCGCCACGCCACCCCTTCGGACCCCTTTGGGTCCATTCCGGCTCACTCCGGTCCATTCCGGCCGGGTCCCGTCCGCAGCGGCTCACTCCGGGATCTCGCGCGGCTCCAGGGGGCGGGTGGCCGGGCCGTGGAGCACCTTGCCGTCCGGGGCGAACCGCGAGCCGTGACAGGGGCACTCCCACACCTGCTCCGCGTCGTCGAAATGCACGAGGCAGCCCAGGTGGGTGCAGCGGGCGTCGACCGCCGTGAGCGCCCCGTACTCGTCCCGGTGGACCGCGCAGGGATGGCCGCCCGCCCGTACGACGGCACCGCTGCCGGGCGGGATCTCCGCGGCCGCGTCGACATGCGAGGTGCGCAGCCGGTCGCCCACGAAACGCCCGACCACCGCCGCCTGCTGCCGGAGCAGCGGCCCCGCCTCGCGCACGCCGGGCAGCCGCCGCGGATCGTAGAGCTCGGTCCAGGCAGGTCGGGGCCCGCCCGTGATGTGGGCTGCCAGCAGACGGCCGGACATCACGCCGCCGCTCATGCCCCAGCCGCCGAAGCCGGTGGCGACATGGACGTGCTGGGTGCCGGGGTGGAAGTGGCCGACGTACGGCAGGCGGTCGGAGCTGTCGTTGTCCTGCGCCGCCCAGCGGTAGGCGATCCGGGCCTGCGGGAAGCGACCGCGGATCCACGCGGTCAGCAGCGCGTACCGCTCCTCCACCCCGCCGGCGCCCGGCTCGAATGCCTCGCCGGTGACGATCAGCAGCCGGCCGCCGCCGGGCAGTGGAGCGCTGCGCACCGAGCGGGTGTGCTGCTCGGGGGTGATGTACATCCCGGCCGGGGCGTGCTCCGCGGGGATCTCGGCGGCGGCCACCAGTTCCCGGCGCGGCTTCAGCCGGGCGAAGAGCATCGACCGGTCGAAGACCGGGTAGTGCGTCGCGATCACCGCGTCGCGGGCCACCACCGTCGCCCCGCTCTCCGTGGTGACGCGGCACCGCGTACCGTCGTGCAGCCCGACCGCGCGGGTGCGCTCGAAGATCCGGGTGCCGCCGTCGGTCAGTCCGCGGGCGAGCGCGAGCAGGAACTTCCGCGGGTGGAACTGCAGTTGGTCCTCGACGCGCACCGCGCCCGCGACGGGGTAGGGCAGACCGGTCTCTTTCACGAAGGACGCGGGCAGCCCCGCCTCCCGGGCGGCCTCGGCCTCCGCGCGTATCTCCTCGACCCGGCGGGCCGACTCGACGTAGGTGAACGCCGGGCGCCGCTCCAGGTCGGCGTCCGCGCCCAGTTCGGCGCACAGGGCGTCCACCCGCTCCAGCGCCTCCTGGTGCGACCGCGCGTACAGCCGAGCTCCCTCCGGGCCGTGCTTCTCCCGCAGCCAGGCGTAGATCAGGGTGTGCAGGGAGGTGAGCTTGGCCGTGGTGTATCCCGTCACGCCCGAGCAGATGCGGTCCGCCTCCAGCAGCGCCACGGTGAGCCCGGCGCGCTGCAGTTCCCACGCGGTGCACAGCCCGGCGATGCCACCGCCGACGACGACGGCGTCCACCTCCAGATCGGCGTCGAGGGCGGGGAGAGCGGTGCTCTCCGAGGACGCCATCCAGTACGACTCGTGCACGGGCTCGGCGGCACCCTGGTCGGACATGCCGCACGAGTTCCCCGCGGAGCCGCCCGATAACGGGGAGATGCGGGCGGAGCCGTGCTCCGGTACGGGTGGTACCGCTGGTGGCGTCCTGTGCGGTGCCCGGAGTGCCGTCCGAACGGCACGCGGTGACGCAGAGCGGGCCTCCGCATGCGAACAGTCGTCGAATACGATCGGCGGAAAAGGCCCCGGAGCTGCGGGGTAATCGGAGCGTGGTCGGGGATCGACCAATTATCGCGAGCGCGGGAGCCCATCGGTCGCTAATCTGGAGTTCGACGGACAGCCTCTTCCAGAAGGCACCGACACCCTCGGTCGTCCCGAGGAGCCGGCCGGCACCAAGGCCCGCTCCCGGTCGTAAAGCCCGGCGCCACCGCGTCCGAACTGCCCTTGCACAGCAGCCCGAACCGGGCGTCCGGCGCACCGGTCGAGGCCGTGGTCGGCACGTCCGGTTTCACCCGACGCTAAGGAGTGTGCGCGGTGACACCAGAAGAGACACAGCCCATCCCGATCCATTCCGAAATCAGAGAACCGCGCCAGCGGAGCATGGACGTCCGCAGCTTCGACGTCTGGGCACGATCAGCTCCGATCAGGCTCGCCGGTTACGAGGAAGATCCGGCGGAGTCCCATATCCTCCGCGGGATCGATTGATCGGTAGGGCGGAGTCGCCCCCCGTTCGGTTCCGGCGCCGGGTGGTCAAGAGCCGCCCGGCGCCGTTGTGTTTCCGCTCGTTGCCACCGTCCGCATGACCGGCCGGTCGCCGTCCCGTCCGCGTCCCCGCCGCCGTCGACTTCGGTCGGCGTGAGCGCGGTCGGCCGCCCCGTCTGGCCGGGGGTGGGCGGAGCGCGGACCCCAGGCGTCTGCGCGCGCAGGCCCGCGCAACCCGGTGCCCGCGCGTGCCGCCGTGCCCCCGTGCCCCCGGGTCCCCGCGAGCGTCAGAGGCCGGTGAAGTCGCCGTGCCGCCCCGCGCCCGCCGCGAAGCGTGCGGCCCCGTCCGCGGCCTCGGCCAACACGCTCCGACCGCCGCCCAGTTCCGCGGCCATCGCCACTTCCTCGGTCAGCCCTTCCTGGCCGAGGAGCGAGGCGCGGTCGGCCCGCAGGCATGCCTGCGGGAAGCGGGCGATCTCCGCGGCGAGCCGCTCGGCGGCCTCACGGGCCTCGCCGTTCGCCACGAGACGGTTCGCCAGCCCCATCGCGTACGCCTCCGGGCCGGGCACCGGGCGGCCTGTGAGCGTCAGGTCCATGGCCCGGCTCGCGCCGATGAGCCGGGGCAGGCGCACGGTGCCGCCGTCGATCAGGGGAACGCCCCAGCGGCGGCAGAAGACGCCGAACACCGCGTCCTCCTCGGCGACCCGGAGATCGCACCACAGCGCGAGTTCGAGGCCGCCCGCCACCGCGTAGCCGCTCACCGCGGCGATCACCGGCTTGGACAGCCGCATACGGGTCGGGCCCATGGGGCCGTCACCACCGGCTGCGACGCGGTTCGCCCGCTCGGTGCCGAACGCCTTCAGATCCGCGCCCGCGCAGAACGTCCCGCCCTCGCCCCACAGGACCGCGACGCGGGCCTCCGGGTCCGCGTCGAAGGCGCGGAAGGCGTCCGCGAGCGCCCGGGCCGTCGGGCCGTCCACGGCGTTGCGCGCCTCTGGCCGGGAGAGGACGACCGTGGTGACGGGGCCGTGCCGCTCGACCCTGACGCCCGTACCGCTCACGCCCTCTGCCGGGCCCCCCGGCTCCTCGTCGCCGCCGCTCACACCAGGTCCTTCGGCCTGGCGCGTTCCAGGATCGGGCCGAGGTCCGTGCCCGTGGGGAGGGTGCCGAAGGCGTTGCCCCAGTCGCCGCCGAGACGCGAGGCGCAGAAGGCGTCCGCGACCGCCGGGTGGCTGTGCCGTACGAGCAGGCTTCCCTGAAGCACCAGCGCCATCTCCTCCGCGAGACGACGGGCCCCGAGCTGCGCACGCTGCGGGTCGACGAGTCCGGAAAGCGCGGCCCGCACCCGCGCGGTCGCCGCGTCCAGCCGGGCGTCGGCACCGGCCGCGGCGTCCGCCTCGGCGAGGACGGCGTCGAGCCCAGCGGGCTCCTTCACCAGGGCGCGCAGCACATCGAGCGCCGCGACATTGCCCGAGCCTTCCCAGATGGAGAGCAGCGGCGCCTCGCGGTAGATCCGCGGCATGCCGGACTCCTCGACGTACCCGTTGCCGCCGAGGCACTCCAGGGCCTCCGCCGCGTGGACGCTGCCCCGCTTGCAGACCCAGTACTTGCCGACCGCAAGGCCCAGCCTGCGCAGCGCGGCCTCCTGCTCGTCGCCGGCCTGGGCCCGGTCGGTCGCCGCAGCGAGCCGCATCGCGAGCACCGTCGCCGCCTCCGACTCGACCGCGAGGTCGGCCAGGACGTTCCGCATCAGCGGCTGGTCGGCCAGCTCGGCGCCGAACGCCCGCCGGTGGGTGGTGTGGTGGAGGGCCTGGCGCAGGCCCGCGCGCATCCCCGCGGCCGTGCCGAGTACGCAGTCCAGCCGGGTCATGTTGACCATCTCGACGATGGTGCGCACCCCGCGTCCCAGCTCGCCCACCGGCCAGGCCACCGCTCCGTCGTACTCGATCTCCGACGAGGCGTTGGAGCGGTTGCCCAGCTTGTCCTTGAGGCGCTGCAGATGCATCCGGTTGCGCGTGCCGTCCGGCAGCACACGCGGCATCAGGAAGCATGTGAGTCCTCCCCCGGCCTCCGCCCCGGAGGTGCCCCCGGGCACCTGCGCCAGCACCAGGAACACATCGCTCATCGGCGCCGAGGTGAACCACTTGTGACCGGTGATCAGATACGAGCCGTCACCCGCGGGCACGGCCTGCGTGGTGTTGGCCCGTACGTCCGAGCCGCCCTGCTTCTCGGTCATCGACATGCCGGCGATCAGACCGGCCTTGCCCAGCGGCGGCCGCAGACCGTAGTCGTAGGTCCGGGAGGTGAGCAACGGCTCGTAGACTGCCGCGAGTTCGGGCTGGGCGCGCAGCGCGGGGACGGCGGCGTACGTCATCGAGACGGGGCAGCCGTGGCCCGGCTCGGCCTGCGACCACACGTAGAACGCGGCGGCCCGGACGAGATGGGCGCCGGAGCGCTCCTCCGCCCACGGGGCCGCGTGCAGGCCGTGCTCGACCGCCACTGTCATCAGCCGGTGCCAGGCCGGATGGAACTCGACCTCGTCGATGCGGTGCCCGTGCCGGTCGTGGGTGCGCAGCCGCGGCGGCTGCTCCTCTGCCTGGCGCGACCACTCCTGGACCTCTTCCGAACCGGCGAGTGCGCCGAGGTCCCTGACCTGCTCCTCACCCCAGCCGGCGCCGTCGCGGCGCAGCGCCTCCAGCAGCGCGGGGTCGTCCGCGGTGGTGAACGCGGTCAGCGGCGGGGCCTGGTTGAGGACTTCGTGCGTGGCGCTCACGGGCAACCTCCGGGTCGGTTCCTTGTCCCACTCCAGGACATTACACTTCCCATACAGGTGTTGGAAGAGCGTAAGAGTGCGGAAGGGCTAGGCTTACGGGCCGGATGGACGGCAGCGGCAAGGGAAACGACGGCAGCGGCGCGACCGAACGCGGACGCGATGGCCAGGACGGACGCAGCGCCGAGGAACTCGGGCTGCGCCCGCTCACGGCGCGTTCCGTCGTGCTCAGCACCCTCCTCGGCCACCACCCGCCCCATCTGCCCGTACGCTCCCTCGTCGGCGCCGGAGGGCTCTTCGGCATCGCCGAGGGCACGATCCGCGTCGCGCTCTCCCGGATGGTCGCCGCCGGCGATCTCGAGCAGCGCGACGGCGGCTATGCGCTCACCGCCCGCCTCCTGGAGCGCCAGGCCCGCCAGGACGACAGCCTGAGCCCGCGCACCCGCCGCTGGCACGGCCAGTGGGAGATCGCCGTCGTCACCGCCGAGCGCCGCCCGGCCGCCGAGCGGGCCGCCCTCCGCCAGGCCATGACCGGCCTGCGTCTCGCCGAACTCCGTGAGGGCACCTGGCTCCGCCCCGCCAACCTCGTACGGCAGCACCCGTCCGTCGTCGCCGGGCAGTGCACGCTGCTGACCGGCGCCCCGGACGGCGATCCGGTACGCCTCGCGGAAGGGCTGTGGGACCTGGACGGCTGGGCGCGGCGGGCCCGGGCGCTCCGGGCCGCCCTGGAGCAAGCCGCCGAACCGGCAGGGGAGTTCACCGCGGGAGCCGCCGTGCTCCGTCATCTAATCGCCGACCCGTTGCTGCCCGACGACCTCCTGCCCGGCGACTGGCCCGGGACCCAACTGCGGCAGCGCTACGAGGCCTTCCGCGAGGGCATGGGCCGCCTCCTCCACGCGCACGCGCTCCGCTGACCCAGCGGTCAAGGCCCGTACGTGTGTTGAGCCATCGGAGTGGATTCGCGCAATTGGGTCCGCCCCGTCTCGTTCATGCAGGACGGCCGGTGTCCGACGTGTCTGAATGGGACGGAATACAGATGAAGATCCCCTCGCGTGGAAGTTTCGCGGCGCTCGCACTCTGTGCGACGGCCGCTGCGGCGGTGTCGGTGACGCCCGCCCTCGCCGCCGAACAGCCCGGCGGGACGACCTGGGATCGCACGGGCAACGCGGCGCAGGACGACGTCCTCGGCGAGACGGTCGACGGCCTGGCCACCGAGCAGACGGCGCAGAGCCGGCCCCCGGCCATGGCCCAGGGCCCCGCCGGCGACCCGGCCGCCGTGGACCAGGGCCTCGCGAGCGAGCCCGCTCCCACTCACGAGCCCGCTCCCACTCAGGGGGCCCCGGCGCAGGCGGCCCCGGCCGGCCCGGTGCAGAGCCTCATGGGCCTCGGCATGCCCGGCCGGAGCGCCATGGCCCATCAGCCCATCACGCAGGCCGACTTCGGCACCGCCAAGGAACCGCGTGTGCCGCTCGTCGTGCCGCTGCGGACGATGGGGGGCTCTCTCTTCCCGGTGGATGCGCCGAAGATGGGCGGATCCGTGCCCGTCAGCCCGGTCGAGCAGCCTGCCGCGCAGGACATGACCCCGGAGATGACCGAGAACGGCGTCGCTCCGCGCGCCACCGTCCCGTCGCTGTCCACCACCGGCGCCCCGACGGCCTTCCTCGAAGCCCCCGTCCCGACGGTGCAGGACGGTGGCAGCCGCAGCGCCGCGCGCCTCGACGCCCCCAAGGCCCCGCTGCGTACGGCGGGCCCGGGGGCCACCCTCGATCTGCCGATCCACGCCCCGCGCGACGGCCGTCAGGGACTGCCGGAGCTGAGGGTGCCGGACGCCGGTGTGACACCGCCCTCGGCGAAGGGCGATCCGGGCGCGGGGGTCGGGCTCACGCCGCGGAACGAGGAGCAGCGGCTGCCGCTCGGAGCCCTGACGCGTACGGCGACGGGCATCGTGCCGGAGGCCGGACAGGCAGTCGGAAGCGCGCCGAAGGGCCTTGACACATCGCCTCGTTGAGCCGCGATGCTCTGCGCTGCGATCGCCTGAGCCGAGATGTGTGATCCGAGATGAGCTGATCCGCGATCTGCCGAACGCCGTGAGGCGCGGCCCCGCTGAACCGGGCCGCGCCTCACGGCGTTCAGCGGTCGCCACGCGTCCGGTGCCGAACGACGAGCGCGGGCACGAACCAGCAGCCCGCCAGCCACAGGAGCGCCCCGAACGTCAGCCAGACCGCCAAGGGGTCCGAGACGACCACGCGGAGGATCAGCAGCAGGGCCGAGAGCAGCGTGCAGAGCAGCAGCACGAGGCCCACGAGCGTGAAGCGCGAGGCCCAGGCCACGGACTCCGGTTTGAGATGCCGGCCGAAGACCATCCGGTGGAAGGAGACCGGGGCGATCAGCGCCCCGACCGCGGCCGTGCCGAAGAGGACGGTCATGACGTAGATGACGTGATCGGCGTCGCCCAGATCGTCGAAGCGCGGCGTGAAGGCAACGGTGAGCAGGAACGCCAGCAGGATCTGTACGCCGGTCTGCGCGACGCGTACCTCCTGCAGGAGCTCGCCCCATCTGCGGTCGGCCTGCTCTTCCCGGCTCTCGTGGCGTCCGGGCGGTGACTGGTGAACGTCGGACATGGCCCGCTCCTCGTTCGTCGCTAGCCCACGTGTTCCCAGGGACTCCGGAATTACGGGCCGACGGCACAGCCCGTCCGGCACAGCCCGTCCGGCACAGCCCGTCTGGGTGGGGCGCCCGGACCGGATCGTGTCGGGCCTTCCCCTCACCGACGGGCGCCGGGGCTCTCGACAGGTCACAGGAGCGGGCGGGGCTGTCGGCCGGCCGTGCCAGGTCGGCCCGGAACTCCAGCCGGTGCGGGCATCCGCGGAGACGCCGTGCGTCCGCAGGGCCTGCTGCTCCCCGGATCGCGGGATGCGGACCGGGCACGGCCGCGGGGCCGCGGCGGAACCGCGTTCGGCCGGGGGCCGCGGCGGAACCGCGTTCGGCCGGGGTGGTCCGGCCTTCCGCCCGGGGCATCCACCACTCCATCGACGGGGGAGCGCAGTCGCCGCTGTCAGGTCCCCGCTCAGGTCCAGTCGCACCCGACCATGATCGGTCTGCGCGACATGGCGGCGGAGTCCGTATCACCGAGGCGTGTGTGCGGACGTATGTGCGCCTGGAAGCCCATGTCCCCGCGATATGCGACGAGTTGGGGCTCGACAACGCCGAACGCGACCGGGTGCGGAAGGGCGTGGAGACGATCCGGCACTGGGTCAGTGGCAACTACGAGTGGGCCCTGAACACCGGCCGCTACGCCGCGGCGAAGGCCCCCCCCGCCGGGGTGGCCGAACAGCATGGCCGGGGGTCCCTGGACGATCTGCTCGCCATGCCGGGGGCTGGCCGGTGGGAGCGGACCGAGGGACGCAACGGGGCCGGCCGACCCCTTCCCGTGAGGTCGGCCGGCCCGTGTCGTCGCCGTCTTGCGCGGTCAGCCCGTGACGGGCTGCGGTGTGAACGTGACCGGGAGGCTGTCGAGGCGGGTCTCCCAGGTGGACGCGGTGGACGTCAGCTCCTCGGGCGGGATGGCCAGGCGCAGCCCCGGAAGCCGGTGCAGCAGGACATCCACGGCCGTCTCGACGATCGCTTGCCCGATGCCCTGGGCCGGGCACTCGTGCGGACCGCCGGCGAACGCGAGATGGGCCTGGTTTCCGCGGACGGAAACGGCGGAATGGGGCCGGACCTCCGGATCCGCGTTCCCGGCCGCGAGCCCCAGGACGAGCAGGTCACCGGCCTTGATGTGCTGGCCGCCGAGCTCCGTGTCGGTGGTGGCGAACCGCCCGGGATCCACGGCCAGCGGAGGTGTGTTCCACAGCACCTCCTCGACCACCGCGGAGAAGCTCATCTGCCCGCTGACCAGGTCGGTCAGATGGGCGGGGTCGATGAGGATCCGCTCCAGAACCCGGGCCAGCAGATTGCTGGTCGTGGTGTGCGCGGTGATGAGGACGAGCCGCAGATGGCTCTGGATCTCGCTCTCGTCGAGTCCTGCGTGGTGCCCCAGGAGACCGGTCGTGAAGTCGGAGCCGGGCTCCTTCCGCTTGCGCTCGGCGAGTTCACCGAGCACCTGCATGATGCGTCCGTCGTGCGCGACCGCGTCCTCGCCCTTGATGAGCTTGGCGCAACTGGTCGCCAGACGCAGCCCGTCGTCCTCCGGCAGACCGAAGAGCCGGGTGAGCACCAGCATCGGAAGGTACTCGGCGAACTGCGGCACCAGGTCGGCGTGGCCGTCGGCCGCGAACGCACTGATCTGCTTGTTGGCGAAGTGCGTCACATGGCGGCGGATCCCGCGGCTCGCGGCCCGCTGGAGATTGTCGGTCACGGCACCCCGTAGCCGTCTGTGGGGTTCGCCGTCCTGGGACAGGCAGTCGGGCCGCCACACCAGCATCGGAACGAGCGGCGACGTCTCCTCGATGCGCCCCTCCTTCCAGTCCCGCCAACTCCGCGAGTCCCGGCTGAACTGGCTCGGGTTGTCCAGCACCCGCCGGTTCTCGCGATAGCCGAGGACCAGCCAGGCATGCACATCGCCTTCGAGCAGGACGGGAGCGACCGGGCCGAACTGCTTGCGCAGACGCGAGTAGATGCCCTGCGGATCGGCCGAGGCCTCCGGCCCGTAGAGCCTCGTCAGACCCCCGGGGCCGACGGCCCGGACCGGGCACCCGGCTGCGGGATCCTCCGGTGCGCCGGGACGCTGGCCGTGGGCGGGCTGGGCGTTCATCGGGGCTCCAATGCGGCGGTGGACCGTTCCTGGAGGTGCTTGATGAGCGTGATGAGCACATTCCGGCTCGATCCTCGATCACGGGCGTCGAAGGTGACGACGGGGGTGTCGGGGTCCACGTCCAGGGCTTCTCGTATTTCGTCCTCGGGATGGCTGTTCGAGTCGGGAAAGACGTTGAGAGCCACGACGAACGGGACGTCCAGGCGCTCCATCTCCTCGATGGCGCGGAAGCTGGTCGCGAGCCGGCGGGTGTCCACCAGGACGACAGCTCCCAGGGCGCCCTTGAAGAGCCCGTTCCACAGGAACCAGAAGCGCTCCTGACCGGGCGTCCCGAACAGGTAGAGGATCAACTGCTCGTTGAGACTGATCCGCCCGAAGTCGAGGCTCACCGTGGTGGTCTTCTTGTCCGCCACGCCTATGAGGTCGTCGACCCCGGCGCTCGCCTCGGTCAGCGTCTCCTCCGTCGTGAGCGGCTCGATGTCGCTGACGTTGGCGACCATGGTGGTCTTGCCGGTGCCGAAGCCGCCGGCGACCATCACCTTCACCGAGCGGCTGCCGGCGTGGAGTTCGGCCGCCGGGATGGGTGATTCGTGTTGATCAGATCCGTTGAAGTCCACGGAGAACCTCCTCCAGCAGTGCTTGGTACGCCCCTTGGCCGACCGAGGCCGGAATGGGGTCACGGGCTTCCACACGGCCGGCCTTCAGCAGGTCGGCCACCAGCACCGCGAGAATGTTGAACGGCAGTCGAAGACGGGCACCGAGTTCGGCGACCGAGAGCGGGTTGCGGCACAGCCGCAGGATCGCGTCGAGCTCGTGCTGCATCCCCGCGTCCGGGGCGGAGTTGGCGACGACCAGCGTCGCCACGTCGAGCGTCGTCGCGATCCCCTCCGGGCTGCTGCGACCGCCGGTGAGGACGTAGAAGCGCTCGAGGCCGAACGGATCCGTGGTCCGGGAGGGCTCGCTCATCCAGAGTGCTCGTCCTGACGAGGCGTGGTGCCGAGGTGGTCGCCCATCTGCCGGGCCGTGGTCCTCATCTTGTGACCCAGCAGGCCCTGGTCGAGCCCCTCCTCGGCCATGACGCCGAGATAGGTCTCCGTACCGGCCCGCACCACGAAGAGATGGCCGCCGTCGACCTCGATCATCGCCAGCCGCAACTGACCGCGATCCTTGGGGAATTGCTGCGCGACGGGCTGGGCAAGGGACTGCAGTCCTGCCACCACGGCGGCGAACCGGTCGGATGTGTCGCGGTCGGTTCCGTGGGCCGTGATGGCGGTCCCGTCGCTGGACGCCACCAGTGCGAAGCGGATCTCCTGGATGCTCTCCGTCAGGTCACGCAGAGCCCAGCTCATGTCGGTCACATGCTGCGTCATGGCTTGTCACTCTCCGGCTCGTCTACGAGGTCGTCGGTGTCGCTCCCGGCCGTGGGCCGGCTGCCCGAGGCGAAGGCGGCCATCCCGGAGAACGACTGCTCCGAGGGCACCGCGAACGAGTCGTCCTGGGGGACCGCGGTGGCGGCGGGCTTTCCGGTGGCGCCGTCCTCCACGGGCGACTCGGGCCGACGGGGCAGCCTGCTGCGCTTCGGCAGCCCGCCGGGGGTGGTCGACGACCGGTCCGTGATCGCGGGCTCCGCCACGTCCAGCGCGGGGGGTTCGCTGCGCTGCTGCGGTACGGCCGGGACCGTGGGGGAGTCGGGGACGGTTGCCGAGGCGAGCGGACTGAAGTACTTCAGCGGTACGACGACCACGACCGAAGTGCCGAGCCAGGGCGAGTCGTCGAAGGTCACCCTGATGTCGTACTTGCGCGCCAGGGCGCCCACCACGCGCAGACCGAGCTGGGCCTCCTCCGCCAGACCGCCGATGGCGGGGCCTGCGGCGACGCCGTCCAGGGCCTGCTGGGCCTCGCGCTTCTTCTCCTCGTTCAGCCCCTTGCCGGCGTCCTGGATCTTGATGCCGACGCCGTTGGGCACCTCCTTGCCGGAGACGATGACCGGCTCGGTCGGAGGCGAGTACCGCGTGGCGTTGTCCAGCAACTGGGCCAGGATCAGGGTGAGATGGTCGACCAGTGCGCCGTCGACGCCGAGGTCGGGGAGCTGCGCCACCTCGACGCGCTCGAAGTCCTTGATGCGCCCCTGGCCGCCGCGGACCACGCTGAGCAGCCGGCGGGGCTCCTGGAACTGTCGCGATGGCCGGTCCGCTCCGCCGAGGACGACGATGCTGGCCGCCAGGCAGTCGGCGGGCCCGACCTCCCTGTCCAGCGCCATCAGCCCCTGGGCCACGGCGGGTTGGCCACCGTGTTCCTGCTGCATGCCGTGCAGCAGGCCGCGGATCTTGCTGGTGTGGACCTGCATCCGGCTGCCGATGCTGACGACGGCCTGTTCCGCCGAGGAGGAGCGGTTGAACTCGTCCTCGAAGCGGAGCAGCATCTCCCTCAGCAGAGCCCGGTGCTCCGCGCCGAACTCCGCGGGGATGTCGGGGGACCGGACCACGGACGACAGCACGTCGTCGATCGCCGCTCCCTCGTCCCGCATCTGTCTCAGCGCTTCGGGGAGGTACTTCTCGGCGATCCGGGCCACGAGCGACTTCTCGCGCTCGACCTGGAGTTGGGCCTGATGCAGTTGCTCCTGCATCTGCGCGGCGAGTGTGGAGCGTACGGACTCGATCCGCGCCTGCTCGGCATCCGACTGCCGGCGCCGGTACTGCTCCTGCTGAGCCACAGCCGCCTGCTGCTCGTCCTCGGCCCGGTGCAGCCGCCGCTGAAGGCGGATCAGGAGCCCGGCGCACGCGACCGTGGTGGCCGCTATCCCGCCGACGAGTACGGACGTATGGACCTCGGCCGGCCCGGTGGCCGCGGTGACGAGCGTCCCGGCACACAGAGCGGGGGGCACCAGCCACGAGGTGTACCGCAGGGCGGGTGCTCGGGCCGCGGGAGGGGGAGTGGCACGTTCCATCGACATCCTCACAGCAACACCATCGAATGGGGGGACAAGTGGCGGGACACGTGGCCTGACGTCGTGTGGGCCGTGCCCGGACACAGCGGCACTCCTCGGATCACTGAACGGATCTCCCTTGAGACAGGCATGACGTGGGCGGGCGGGATGCGACAGTGTGTAGTCGCGTCAACTCGCCCAGCCACAGCGGAGCTTAGCGGTCCGTAACTATGCCGTTGGCACTCACGAAGCAGATTTCCCGACAACTTGACACCGGGGGTTCGGATGTGATTGCGCACGGGTGCCTCGGGCCGCTGCCAGGGGCCCCCGGGCCGCGGGCCGGTCCGCCGGGGGCGCTGGGGAGGAGCAAATCCGGGCATGGCCGCGGAGAAAACTGTCCGGATCCCGATTCGGAAACCCGTTCGTGTGCGGGTTGTTGTTCCAGGTATTCGAGAAAAAGCCCTTCACGCTCGCCCCTTGCCTTTTCGTGAATAGCGTGTGGAGAAAAGATGGGGGTCACCCCAGGGCGCGCGAAAAGGCGTGAAGAGTAAACGGGGGAGCAATTCGACCGTTTCGGGTGGGGCCGCATGCGCGCATGCCGACGGCACGGCGCGATACGTCGGCACGCAAAAGGTGCGCGGGGATACGAAACGGGAAGCGGAAGGCAGGCAGCGGGCGAGGGGCGGCGGCGCCGCCCCGCTCGCCCCGTACCCGTGAGGGGTGATGCGCCATCACCCCGGGAGCTGCCGTCGGCTCGGCGCCGGTAGCGTCTGTTTCTGTGTCAGGCCGCCCTGTACGTCGCCCGCGGAGACGGGATGACGGACCCCCTTCCCGAGGTGGACGTCACGGCCGGACGCGGGCGTTCACCGCAGAAAGACACTGCTCTCGTTGCCCTGGCCGGGCTGAGGCCAACCCGTGTTGCCCGGGCTGAGGTTCTCGAGCTGGTTCTTGAAGTCCTGTGCGAACTGCCGGGGTTCGGACTCCGTCGTCGGCTGGTCGGTGATGTTCATCGCGACCGTCAGGACTCCGCTGATGGGAGCCGAGGGGGACAGCCGTACGGGCGTGCAGGTGAAGGTGAACCTCTGCGGCGTCAGCGAGTCGAAGGAGGTGATCTGCGCCTCGGGCAGGGTCATGGTCTGACCCGTCCGGTAGGCATGGTCCATCGCGTTGAAGACGCCGACCGCGTCCAGCGCCGAGAGAACCTGGCGTCCCGGGCTGAGCTGTCGTACCCGTCCGAACGCCGTGCCCTGCCTGGCGTTGGCGTAGCGCAGCAGATGGTCCGGCCCCTCGGTGAGCATGATGGGGAAGGGGGCGCGGTCGAAGATGGCGAACATCTCCTGCTGCTGGGCCAGCAGGCTGTCCCGCAAACGGAATTCGGAGAGCAGCGTCTCCGCCAGCTGCTGCATGCTCTCCTTGCGCGCCGTGCCCCACTGACGCGGCTTCATGTCGGCCACGCACAGGGTGCCGAGGATCATGCCGGTGTGGTCCCGGAGCGGGGTGCCGAGATAGGCGCGCACACCCATCTCGTTGACCAGCGGGTTCCCCTTGAAGCGCGGGTACGCGAAGACGTCGTCCAGGGCCAGTTGGGACCCCTGGGCCACCACATGCGGGCAGAACCCGTAGTTGATCGGTGCCTCGCGCGGGATTTCGGCGGGGAGGTCGCTGAGGTCGAACGCGATCGCTCTTCCGTCGCCGTCACCGTCACCGTCGGGGTCGGACGGGGGGACGTACATGCCGCGGAACATCTGCTGGTCCGCGTTGATGAAGTTGACCATGGCGAGCGGCGCCTGGGTCAGGCTGGCCGCGATGCCCGCGATGCGGTCGAACTCCGGCTCGGGGTCAGGGCCGTTGAGGCGGAGCTTCTGCAGCCGCCTGGTGCGTCGCTCACCGCTCTGCCGGGCTTGATCGGGCGTCTGGGGATCCATGACTGGAAATGAAACCAGATCCGCGCCCGTACGTACTGCCACAAGCGGAACTTCCGATGGCTCTCATCGTACTGGCACCGCTACGGTGCTACCCGGCCCGCGGAGCGCTGCGCCGGGATCGGAAAGCTGCTCAACTCTGCATGCTGTCCCGTTTCCCGGCGCTTCAATCTCCCGTCGATCACTTCCCGCCAATCTTGGGATCGGTAACAGGGGGAAACGGTTTTGCATACGACAATCACGTGTTGGGTTGTCGTCGGCGAGAGGCGTGAACGTTGCTGCCTGGTGCCGGGTACCTGCCGGACGCGTGAAGTTCTGTCGCGACCGGCGCGTGGCCCCTGCCGCCCGCCGACGACACCGGTGCGTGCCCTGCGGGCACATGGTCCGGCCAGGCGCCCCCGGGGATGTGACTGGCCAGCACGGAGTTGAGAACTCATTCATCTGACGACGAGCTCCCACCCGCCCGTACCGGGGGGTGGCTTTCTCGGTATGGCGGCGCGGGTATGCAGCCCAGGTCGCGTCGCCGGCTCCGCGGCAGCACCGCGGAGCGAGCGAACAGCAGCAGCGCTGGGACGTCGGGGACGCATCGAAGGAGTGGACTGATGAAGAGGTCGACAGCGGACATCGAGGCACGGTCTATTGCCGTGATCGGCCTGGCCTGCCGGTTCCCCGGCGCGTCAGGAGCCGATCAGCTCTGGCAGTTGATGCGTGACGGTTCGGACGTGACGAGCGAGACGCCACCTGAACGATATGACGTGGACACCCTGTATTCCCCTAGTCCAGGGCCGGGGAGGATCACCAGCCGCCGCGCGGGCTACGTCCAGGGCATGGCGGACTTCGACGCGGAGTTCTTCGAGATGTCGTCCACCGAGGCAGCGGAACTCGACCCGCAGCAGAGGCTGTTGATGATGACGGCCTGGGAGGCGCTGGAGGACGCGGGACAGCGGCCCGACCGCCTCGCGGGCAGCCGTACCGGGGTCTTCGTCGGGGCTGCCCGCGGTGACTACCTGGATCTCCAGTACCGCCGGGGACTCGACGCCGTCACGCCGTCCCTGTTCAACAACCAGCGCTCGCTGCTGCCCGGGCGTCTCTCCTACGTCTTCGACTTCCGCGGGCCCAGCATGCTGGTGGACACCGCCTGCTCGTCCTCGGTCGTATCCGTCCACATGGCCGTGCAGAGCCTGCGTGCCGGCGAGAGCTCGCTCGCCCTCGCAGCCGGGGTCAACCTCAAACTCCGCCCGGACGAAGAGGTGTTGATGACCCAGGCCGGAACGCTCGCGCCGGACGGCCGCAGCAAGTTCGGCGACGCCGGTGCCGACGGGTACGGCCCGAGCGACGGCGTCGGGGTCGTCGTCCTCAAGCCGCTCACCCAGGCCGTCGCCGACGGCGACCGCATCAGGGCCGTGATCCTCGGCAGTGCCGTCAGCAACGACGGCCGCTCCGGCGGCTCCCTGCTGGCCCCCTCGCTGGAGGGCCAGACCCAGGTCCTGAGATGGGCGTACGAGGACGCCGGGATCTCCCCGGCCGACGTGGACTTCGTGGAGGCGCACGGGACGGGCTCGCCGACCCTGGACCCGCTGGAGTTCAACGCTCTGGGAGAGGTCCTCGGCGAGGGCAGGCCCTCCCAGCGGCCCGTCTACGTCGGCTCGGTGAAGACCAACATCGGCCACGCGGAGGCGGCGGGCGGCGTGGCCGGGCTGATCAAGGCCGTCCTCTGCCTGGAGCACGGCCAGATCCCGGCCAGCCTCAACTTCGAGGTGCCGAACCCCCTCGTCCCCTGGGACGAACTGCCGCTGGCCGTACCGGTCAAGCTCCAGGACCTGCCCGACCACGGCCGCCCGGCCGTCGCGGGCGTCAGCGGCCAGGGCGTCTCCTGCCTCAACGCGCATCTGGTGGTGCGTCAGGGGGAGACCCGGCCGACCGGTCAGGATCCGGCACGCTGGCGCCGGCGCAGCGGGGACCTCGCCGTGTGGCGGCGCCGGAGCGCCAAGCCGTGCGTGCTGCCGCTGTCCGCGCGGAGCCCGGAGGCGCTGGACGCGCTGGTGCGCTCCTACGCCGCGTATCTGGCGCCGGACGGGCCGGGCTCGGCGTACGCGCTGCGCGACATCTGCCACAGCGCGGCGACGCGCAGGCAGCACCACCCCCACCGGCTCGCCGTCGTCGCCGCCTCCCACGAGGAGATGGTGGAGGAGCTGGGAGCGGTGGGGACGAAGGGCGGACGGGGGAAGGCGCCCGCACACTTGAGCACCGCCGCGCAGCGGTACCGCGACGGTGAGAGCGTCGACTGGGACGAGGTGTTCGGCCAGCGCTGCCGCTACGTTCCGCTGCCGGGCCACCCCTGGCGGACCAGGCGCTACTGGCTCGGCGAGCAGGGGGACGCGGACGGGACGGGCGACCTGGCGACCCGGGTGCTGACCGAGCACGCGCGCACCACGTACGCGGACACCTCCCTGTTGTCCGAGATCGGGATCGACTCCCTCGCGCGGCTGCAGATCGTCCTGAAGCTGGCCAATGACCACGGCTACGAGTTCGAGGTCGAGGACCTCGCCGATCTGCGCACGGTGGGCGCGTTCCGGCAGTGGGTGGGCAGGCTGGAGGCGAATCCCGTATGAGCGCCGGATCGCAGACCCTGTACGCATGGTTTGCCGGCTCCGCCGACCGGTTCGGCGACTGCACGGCGCTGGAAGTGGGCGGAGAGACGCTCACCTACGGTGAACTGCGGGATCTGGTGGAGCGGCTGGCCGCACGGCTGGTCGCCTCGGCCGGGGGCGTCGCTCCCCGGCGCGTAGGGCTCCTGGCGAGCCGGTCGGTGACCTCGTACGCCGGCTACCTCGCCATCCTGCGGGCCGGAGCGGCCGTCGTGCCGCTCAACCCGGAGTACCCCGCCTCGCGCAACGCGGCGACAGCCGCGGCGGCGGAGCTGGACACGGTGATCGCCGAGTCGGTGGGGGCCGACGGCGACCTGGGTGTTCCGCTCCTGGTCGCAGGGTCCGAGGAGTTGGCGGCCCTGCGTGCTCAGGCGCCTCCCGCGCTGCCGCCCTGCCCGGCCACGCCCGACGACATCGCGTACATCATCTTCACCTCGGGCTCGACCGGCACACCCAAGGGCGTGCCGGTCCTGCACCGCAACATCGACGCCTATCTGGCCCACGTCGTGCCCCGGTACGACGTGGGCCCCGGCAGCAGACTCTCGCAGACCTTCGAGCCGACCTTCGACGGATCGGTGCACGACCTGTTCGTGGCCTGGGGCGGCGGAGGCACCCTCGTCGTGCCGAGGCGGGGGCAGCTCATGTCCCCGGTGAAGTTCATCAACACCGCCCGGCTCACGCACTGGTTCTCGGTGCCGTCGCTGGCGTCCTTCGCCTCCCGCCTCGGCACGCTCACCCCGGGCAGCATGCCCACGCTGCGCCGGAGCGTGTTCGGGGGCGAGGCACTGACGCTCTCCCAGGCACGGGCCTGGCAGGCCGCCGCCCCGGGGAGCAGGCTGGAAAACCTCTACGGGCCGACCGAACTCACCATCTCCTGCACGGAGTACGGCCTCCCGGGCTCCGTGGAGGACTGGCCCCGTACGGCCAACGGCACCGTGCCGATGGGCTCCTGCTACTCCACCCTGGAGTCCCTGATCCTGGACGAGAAGGGGGAGCCGGCCGGCACGGGGGAGCTGTGCGTCCGCGGACCGCAGCGCTTTCCCGGCTACCTGGACCCGGCGAACAACGCCGGCCGTTTCCTCACCCGCGACGAGGACGGCACCCTGGAGCACCACGCGGGCACGTCCCCCCTCACCGACCGGCACTGGTACCGCACCGGCGACCGGGTCACGGTGGAGGAGGGCGGGCTGCTGGTGTACCTGGGGCGTACGGACCACCAGGTCAAGATCCGTGGCCACCGCATCGAACTCGGCGACATCGAGGCGCCGTTGAGGGAGCAGGCCGGGGTGCGGGACGCGATCGTGCTCGCCGTCGAAGGCCCGGACGGGGAGAAGGACCTGACGGCAGCCGTCAGCGGGAGCGGCTGCGACGCGGAGGAGTTGTATTCTGCCCTGCGCGCCCGCTTGCCTCCGTACATGATGCCTCGTCGGATAACCGCCCTCGAAGAACTGCCCCGCAACACCAATGGCAAGATCGACCGGCGCGCACTGCTCGCTGCACTCGGTGACACCCCCCACTGACTGACCCAAGCCAGCAGGCCCACGCAAGGTCCGGCAACACGTCCGAGCGTTCGGCCCCGCGTTCGCGCCGGGCCGGTGCCGGGGCTGTGACGACCGCGTGTGGAGTCCCTGCGCAACTCCCTCTCGCTGACGGTCTGTGAGGCTCACACATGTTCGATGTCATCGTGGTGGGGGCGCGATGCGCCGGCTCCCCCACCGCCATGCTGCTCGCCCGTGCGGGGTACCGGGTGCTCATGCTCGATCGGCAGGAGTTCCCCTCCGACACCCTGTCCACCCACCTCGTCCACCAGCCCGGCGTCGCGGCCCTCGCCCGCTGGGGCCTGCTCGACCGCGTCCGCGCCTCCGGCTGCCCCCCGCTGGAGCGCGCCGTCTACGAGGTCGACGACATCCGTCTCGAGGGCTGCGGCCGGGGCGTGGAGGGGCAGACCGCCGGATACGCGCCGCGCCGCCACGTCCTGGACGCGATCCTGGTGGACGGCGCGGTCGAGGCGGGGGTGGAGTTCCGCAGCGGCTGCAGGGTGCGGGGCCTGCTCCGGGACGGGGCCGGGCGCGTGGTCGGTGTGGAGGGGACGCGGGGGAGCGAGCCGTTCACCGAGCGGGCCCGGCTCGTCATCGGGGCGGACGGTATGCGCTCCGTTGTCGCCGCGCTCTGCGGGGCGCAGTTCACCGCGCAGGACCCGCGGTTGACCTGTGCGTACTACACCTACTGGCGGGATGTACCGGCACAGTTCGAGCTGTACGAGAGACCGGGCAGCTGGGTGGCCGCCGTGCCGACCAACGACGAAGCGACCCTGGTCCTCACCTACTTCCCGCAGTCCCGCTTCGACGAGGTGCGCAAGGACGTTCAGGGGGCGTACCTGGAACAGGTGCGCACCACTGCCCCCTCCCTCTTCGAGCGGCTCCAGGGCAAGCGCCCTGCGGAGCGCATGCGCGGCACGGGGGATCAGCAGAACTTCTTCCGGGAGGCAACGGGCCCCGGTTGGGCGCTGGTCGGGGACGCCGGGCACCACAAGGACTCCATCACCGCCCGCGGGATCAGCGACGCCTTCTTCCAGGCGGAGTCGCTCGTACGGCACGTGGGGGAGCGGCTCGGCGTACCCGAGCGGCTGGACGAGGCGCTGCGCTCCTGGGCGCGGGAGCGGAACGAGACCCTGCGCGAGGGGTACGACGCGACACTGGCGGTGGCCCAGCTCGAGACGCACGAGCAGCGTCTGTCGCTGCTCCGTGCGGTGCAGTCCGATCCGGATCTCACCGCGATCTATTTCGACATGGTCGCGGGGGCCGAGTCCGCCAGCGCGCTCTACACCCCGAAACTCCTGGCCCTGTTGTGACGAAAGACCCCGAACCGGCCCGAATCCGCCGGGTGTTGGCGCGGGGACGATTCGGTCCAGTGGCGCCACGCCCCTGCTTATGGCCTCAACGACGCAAAAGGCTCGGAAGGGCCCGCCATTTTATAGGCCGTTGAGTGCTGACTACTGAGGTCGTCCGCTTCCAGTCGAAGGTGCCGCGCGACCCTGGTACGGTGCATCCGGTCGGTCGCCGATGACACAGAGTCAACGCGCCGTTCCACGCACGCGTCCGGGCTTCCGGGCGACCGGTACGCCCTTCCCTCCACCTTCGTTCCACTGCCGCACGAGGAATCAGATGCCAGGGTTACGACACCGGCACACAGTGACCAGTGCCGCTCATCGCAAATCGATTCGATTTACGCTCACCCTGCTGATCCTCACTCCTTTACTGGTCCTCACGGCACTGTGGGGATACGCGGCGAGCGTCTGGACCGGAGAAGGTCTCGCCCTGCGCGCCGACGCGGAGTTGGCCGCATCGGCGGGCAAGCCTGCTCACACCCTCGTGGTGCGTCTGCAGGAGGAGCGCCGTCTCACGGCTTCCTGGCAGGCCTCGCCGGGTGACGCCTCCCGTAGCGCGGTGACCGATGCGCGCGGCAGCACCGATGCCGCGGTCGAGAGGTTTCGTGCGTGGCGCTCCGCCATGGACACCACCGACGGTGCGGTCAAGGGCGGGGCCAACGGCCTGAACAAGGCGCTGGAAGAGCTGTCGCAGCAGCGCGACGCGATCGACCAGCGTGCCTCCGAAGGCCGTGAGGCCTTCCGGTACTACACGGACACCGTCGAGGAGGGCACCGCTCTGCTCGCGTCGGTGACGCGTATCGGAGAGGGCCGCCTTGCCTACGACAGCGCCGCCGTGAACCGCCTGGTGCAGTTCTCGGAGATGCTCTCCCGCGAGGACGCCCTGTTCACCACCGCAAAGGCGTCCAACCGTCTGACGGCCGGTACACGCACGGAGTTCGGCCAGTACGTCGCGGTCCAGCAGCAGGCGGCCATGGCGCTCGACACCGCGGACCTGTCCGCGAGCGACGCCAAGGCGTTCCGGCGTATCACCGGAAGCCCGCAGTGGGCGCTTGTGGTATCGCTCGAGGACGATGTGATCTCGGGACGCTCCGGGCTGCCCGAACAGGCGGGCAAGTGGCGGGAGTCCGCGGACATCGTGGGCCAGGACCTGCGCGAGCTGGGTACCGGCGCCCTGGGCGGCGTGACCGCCGAGGCGACGTCCCGCGCGGACGACCTGATCCTGCGGGTCGTCATCGGTTCCTTCGTGGCCCTGGCCGTGCTGGGTGCCGCGGGCGTGCTCGTACCGCGGTTCACCCGCTCCCTGGCCGAACGGCTGTCCCGGATCCACGAATCCACCGTGGAGTTGGCCGACACTCGGCTTCCACGTCTGGTCGAGCAAATCGGCAGGGGCGAACAGGCGGAACCGGTCGAGCCGAATCCGGAACAGGACCACGGGACCGACGAAGTGGGCCGGCTCGCCACGGCGACGCAGTATCTGGCCCGGGCCGTCGAGTCCATGTTCGTGCAGCAGGCCCGGCAGTACGTACAGCAGGCGCGCAAGAGGGACGGCACGGAGCAGGCGTTCCTCGGCCTCGCCCGCCGTACGCAGGTTCTGATCAACCGCATGATCCCCAAGCTCGACGAACTGGAGCGCAAGCACCAGGACTCGGAGCTGCTGAAGGACATCTTCGCGGTCGACCACCTCGCCACCCGCGTACGACGGCACACGGAGAACCTCGTCATCCTCGGAGGTTCCCCGCCCGTCCGCCGCTGGAGCAAGGCCGTCCCGATCTACGAGGTGCTGCGCAGTGCCATCTCGGAGACCGAGCACTACAGCCGGGTGGACGCCCTGCCCGCTCCCCAGGTGTCCCTCGTCGGACGGGCCGTCGCCGACGTCGTCCACCTCGTCGCCGAACTCATCGAGAACGGCACGGCGTTCTCCCCGCCCGAGACCAAGGTCACCGTCAGCGCCATGCAGGTCGCCAAGGGCCTGGCGCTGCAGGTCGAGGACCGAGGCCTCGGGATGAGCGAGGAGAACTACGAGCACATCAACACCCTGCTCGCCGAGCCGCCCGAGCTCGACATGATGACGCTGGGCGAGACCCCGCGGCTGGGCATCTTCGTGGTCGCCCGGCTGGCCAAGCGGCACAACCTCGAGATCTCGCTGCGCAAGTCGCCGTACGGCGGCACCCTCGCGATCGTGCTGCTGCCCAGCGCCATGCTGGAGGAGACCAAGTCCCTGCTGTCGGGCCTGATTTCCGAGCATCTGCAGGAGACGCAGCAGGAGGTCCAGCAGGAGCTCCAACAGCAGGAAGTGCAGCGGGAGACCGAGATCCCCGCCGTCCCCGGGCCCCGTTCGGGCCTGGGCGAGTCGCTCGCGGGAGCGGGGGCCGGCCTCGGCTTGGCCGGCCCCGGCGAGGGACTGCATGCGCCGAGCATCGGCACGGGTATCAGCATGCCGGAGTCGCTCGACGACCACAGCGGCTATCCGACGTACGGAGGCGCGGGCCTGTTGCCGATCACACCGGGGGAACCATCGGAGGACGTCGGTGCTCCGGCCGCGCGGCCGCACCCTCACGAGGGTGCGGACCACACCGGCGGACACACCACGCCCACCGCGCACGACACCCCGCCCGGCGCTCCCGCCGAGACCGCTCGTCCCGTTCCGCCCGCTCCCCGGGCGCCGACGGCGAACAGGCTCCCGACGAGAGTGCGTGGCGAGAGCCTCGCGGAACCCTTGCGCAAGACGGCTCATGGCAACCCCGAGCAGGACGACACGGGCTCAGCCGCCACTGCCTCCCCAGACCGGGCAGGGGCCACGATGGCCGCCATCCAGTCGGCCAACCGGCGAGCCCGGACCTCGAGGCCTGCAGACCCGCCTGGCGCCCACGATTCCCAGGCGGGAACGCCCGGGCACGGCGCAGGCCCCGAGGATCTCTGAGGAAGGATCAGCGATGATTCACCAGACCAACACCACGAGTGAGCTGAATTGGCTCCTGAACAACCTGGTAGCCGACGTCCCGGAAGTCCGTCACGCGCTGGTGCTTGCTCAGGACGGTCTGGCTCTCGCCTGGTCGAAGGACCTCAGGCGGGAGGACGCGGAGCATCTGTCGGCCGTGGCTTCCGGGTTGCAGAGCCTCTCCCACGGTGCGGCGCGCCACTTCGCGGGCGGCCAGGTTCGGCAGACCGTCATCGAGATGGATCACGCCTTCCTCTTCGTCAGCAACGCCGGTACGGGGGCGAGGCTCGCCGTGCTCGCCACCGACCAGGTGGACGCCGGCATCGCGGCGTACGAAATGGCCATGATCGTTCAGAAGGTCGGCGCGTACCTGAGCGCGGCACCTCGTGCGGAGGTCCCAACCGGCCGTCACAGTAAGGATCTCTGACCATCTCGAAGAACAGACCGTGGTTCGACGAGGGCGCCGGATACCTCGTCCGGCCCTACGCCATCACCGGAGGACGTACCCGGCACAGCCGGTCCGACTTCGCTCTGATCACCCTCGTGGCGACAACACGGTCTGGCTCTCTGCCCCCTGGGCACGTGGAGCAGCCGGAGTCGGAAGCCATTCTCGACATCTGCCGGCAGCGTCCCCTGGCGGTCGCCGAGATCGCCGCGCTGCTGGACCTTCCCCCGAGTGTGGTGAAGGTGCTCTGCGGAGACCTGCTCGACAAGTCAATGATCGTCATCAAGGCGCCGGGTTCGGTGACGGACGTCCCGAGCGTTGCACTACTGGAGAGAGTGATCCGTGGAATTCGCCAGCTCTGAGCGGATGAGTGGTTCCGCCGCCATGCCCACAGCGCTCAAGATCCTCATAGCCGGGGGCTTCGGTGTGGGCAAGACCACGATGATCGGCTCGGTGAGCGAGGTCCCCCCGCTGGAGACCGAGGAGTACATGACCCAGGCGAGCCTGGGCGTCGACGATCTCGCGGGCACCCCCGACAAGGAAACGACCACGGTCGCCATGGACTTCGGCCGTATCACCCTGGATCCGGACCATGTGCTCTATCTGTTCGGCACACCCGGGCAGGAGCGTTTCTGGTTCATGTGGGACGACCTCGCGCTCGGCTCGCTCGGCGCGGTCGTCCTCGCCGACCCGCGCCGTATGGCCGACAGCTTCGCCTCGCTGGACTTCTTCGAGCAGCGCGGCATCCCCTTCGCCGTCGGCGTCAACTGCTTCTACGGCCACTGCGACTTCACGCCCGAGGAGGTTCATGCCGCCCTGAACCTCAAGTCGCCTGCCCCGGTGGTCATGTGCGATGTCCGGCGCCGCAACTCCAGCAAGAGTCTGCTGCTGGCGCTGCTGGAGTCGGCCAGGGCGGAGGCGGCGGCACGGCTGTCGCCCGTCCCGGGGCACTGATCCCGGCGGGATGCCGCCCGGCGGTGCGCTGATCCCGCACCGCACGCCGGGCGGGCCCGCTTTCCGGGGCTCGGTATGCCTACGCACTTCTGCGGGCGCCAGGCCCCGCAGAAAGGTTTGTCCGCCTCGGAAGGTTTGTCCGCCCCGGGGCCGGTCCTCCCGTACGTGCCTCGCCGCCGATGCCCTGTGCCGGCCGTCGCCGGCCGCGCCCACGGCGCCGGGCGGGGCCCGGCCTCCGGTGCACGGATCCCGCTGTGTGGTGCCCTCGATGCCGGGTACTCGCAGACAGTCCTGAGCGGGAGGGCCGAGATGAACCACGAACACCTGCACGAGCTGGGGCAGCAGCTCCGCGTGGACGCGGTCCGCGCCGCCGACGCCGCAGGCTCCGGCCACCCGACGTCCTCGATGTCGGCCGCCGACCTCATGGCCGTACTCCTGGCGAACCACTTCCAGTACTCCTTCGACCGGCCCGAGCACCCCGGCAACGACCATCTGGTCTTCTCCAAGGGCCATGCCTCACCCCTGCTCTACGCCCTGTTCAAGGCGGCGGGCGCGGTGCCCGACGACGAACTGCTGAGCTTCCGCAAGCTCGGCAGCCGTCTGGAGGGGCACCCGACACCGCAGCTCCCGTGGGTCGAGGTCGCCACCGGCTCGCTCGGGCAGGGCCTGCCCGTCGGGGTCGGCCTGGCCCTGACGGGCAAGCGGCTCGACCGGCTGCCGTACCGGGTCTGGGTGCTGTGCGGTGACAGCGAGCTGGCCGAGGGCTCCCTGTGGGAGGCGTTCGAGCACGCCGGGCACGAGCGGCTCGACAACCTCACCGCCGTCATCGACGTCAACCGGCTCGGGCAGCGCGGGCCCACCCGCCACGAGTGGCAGCTCGACGCCTACGCCCGGCGCATCGAGGCGTTCGGCTGGCACACCGTCGAGATCGACGGGCACGACATCGCCGCCATCGACCAGGCGTACGCCGAGGCCAGGGTCACCGCCCGCCGCCCGACCGCCATCATCGCCCGCACGATGAAGGGGCGCGGCGTCGCCGCCGTCGAGGACCGGGAGGGCTTCCACGGCAAGCCGCTGCCGGACGCGGAAGCGGCCATCGCCGAGCTGGGCGGCATCCGCGACATCCAGGTCGACGTGCAGGCCCCGCCCGAGGTGCAGGACCCGCAGCACCCCACCGCCCCCCTGCAACTGCCGCGGTACGACATCGGCGGGACGGCCGCCACGCGCACCGCGTACGGGCAGGCGCTCGCGGCGCTCGGCATCGCGCGCTCGGACGTCGTCGCGCTGGACGCAGAGGTCGGGGACTCCACCCGCGCCGAGTACTTCGCCAAGGAGAACCCCGACCGGTACTTCGAGTGCTACATCGCCGAGCAGCAGATGGTGGCCGCCGCCGTCGGCATGCAGGCCCGCGGCTGGGTGCCGTACGTCGCGACCTTCGCCGCCTTCCTCACCCGTGCCCACGACTTCCTGCGGATGGCCGCGGTGAGCCGGGCCCGACTGGCCGTCGCCGGTTCGCACGCCGGCGTCGCTATCGGCGAGGACGGCCCTTCGCAGATGGGGCTCGAGGACCTGGCGATGTTCCGGTCCCTCCACGACAGCACCGTGCTCTACCCGTGCGACGCCAACCAGACCGCCCGGCTCGTGGCCGCGATGGCCGACCGCCCCGGCATCAGCTATCTGCGCACCACACGCGGCAACACCCGGGTCATCTACGGCAGCGACGAGGAGTTCCCCATCGGCGGCAGTTCGCTGCTGCGCTCCTCCGAGGACGACCGGGTCACCCTGATCGGCGCGGGCGTCACGGTCCACGAGGCGCTGACGGCCGCGGGTCGGCTCGCGGAGGAGGGCATCCACGCGCGGGTGATCGACCTCTACTCGCTCAAGCCCGTCGACACCGTGGCCCTGCGCGCCGCAGCCGACGCGACCGGGTGCCTGATCACCGTCGAGGATCACCACCCCGAGGGCGGCCTGGGCGACGCGGTGGCCGAGGCGTTCGCCGACGGCAGGCCCGTACCGCGGCTGATCCGGCTTGCCGTACGGTGCCAGCCCGGCTCGGCCGCGCCGGAGGAGCAGCTGCACGCGGCCGGTATCGACGCGGACGCGATCGTTGCGACGGCACGGCGGCTCGTGGACATGGCGGGCTGACGCATCCGCCGGGCGTCAGGCGGAGACACGTCCGCCGCAGGCCCGCGAAGAGACACCGCCGGACGCCCGCGACAGACCTCGGAGCCCGGGGCCCGCAGGGTCAGCGCGTGACGTAGCCGACGACGTAGAACACCGCGAAGAGCATGACCACGATCATCAGGAGGATCAGTGGCACCGCGCCCCAGCCGCGGGGCGGGTTGTAGGTCTCCTGCGGACCGGCACCCGACAGGCCGCCTTCTCCCGGAGGCGTCTCCCCGGGCGGCACACCGCCCGACTCGGGCACACCGGGTACGGTCCGCTCCTCCGTCTCGGCACGTTTCTCTGTCATGGCTGACGAGTGGGCAGCCGGCGCCGTTTCACACCTCCCGGGCGGCCAGGAATCGTCCGGCCCCTGTGCCGTACGGATCTCCGGCCGGTGCCGCACACCCCGTACCGGTCACAGGACGCGGAGTCCTGACGCACGCCTGCGAACACGACCCCTACGGCCCGAGCTGCATCTGTGTCAGTGGCGTCGGCCGCGCTCGCGCCTGAGCCGGTGCTTCACGACCATCAGATCCGTCAGCGCCAGCAGGGAGAGCACGGCGCAGACGATCGCGATCGCCCCGAGCGCGCCCGAGCTGGGTGTGGAGCCCGCATCGGACTTGCCCGCCCAGATCGCGAAGAGGACGGCACCGGCCAGGAACAGCGGCGTGTAGATCACGGACAGCAGTTTCCGCAGCCCCAGCGCGCTGCGCGCCATCGCGGGTTCCGTGCCGGTGCGCGGGTGCCTGCGTCCGTGGATGCCCGAACGCGACCGGGGTACCGGGGCTCCCGGGTCCTCGGGAAAGTCCGGGGCGGCAGGGGCCCCGGGAACGGCCGGAGCACCGAGGCCCTGCTTCGGATTCTCCGGGGCAGCCCGACCTGATTCGTGACTGTCGTCCCGCATGGCGTCCTCCCCTCATGGGGCACACACCTGCTCCTTCCAGGGTAGGCCGCGGCCGCTTCACGCGGCGGAACGACTGCTCCCGCCCCCGTACGCCCACGGCGCACCCCCGCCACAGCGGGGCTCCCGCTCCTCACCCGCTTGGGGCCCCGCGGCTGGCCGCGCTCGGGGCCACCTCCCAAGGTCGGAGAGGGGGGAAGCGAGCGAAGAGAGGACCATGAGCCGCACGCGGATACCGGCTCCGGCCGGCAGCACGGCGCTCTCCCGCCAGTCGTGGCGGCGCAGGGCGGTCTGCTGGCTGGCGTTCCTCTCCGTCGTGGTCTCGACGGTCGCGCTCGCCGCCGCCGCCACCGCCCGCAGCACCGCGCTCAATCCGGCCTACTACGAAGAGGTCCTGGACGAGCAGCGCGCGTACGACCGGCTCTACGACGAAGTGCTCGTCGACCCGCAGTCCTCGGAGGCCACCGGCCACATCCTGGCCCGCCTCCCGGTGCCGCAGGGCATCGTCACCTCCAACATCAAGAACGTTCTGCCGCCCGAGGCCGTACGCGCCCTGGCCGAGCAGCAGATCGGCAACGCGGTCGGCTATCTGCGCGGGGACCGGCCCGCGCTGCGGCTGACCGCCGACCTCCGACCGGTTCTGGCCAACTTCGAGGACCTGATCCGGATCTACTTCGGCGACCTGATCGCCGCGGTGGACGAGTGGCCCGCGGACGACGTCGACGCCGCCGCGGCCGGGCTGCGGGGAACGGCGGACGCCCTCCCCGCCGCGCCGGTCCGGCAGGCGGCCGCCTTCCCCGCCCTCCCCGCAGGGGTCATCGCGCCACAGGACGTGCCCGCTGCCGCCGAAGCGCTGCTGTCGTTCCTCCCCGACACCGCCCGGGAGCGGCTGCGGCCCGGCCTCACCGCGGCCCTCGGCGGCGAGGGCCGGCCGGCCCCGACGCTCGCGGGCCCGCCGTCCGACGGCCGCTTCGCGTCCGGGAATGTGGTCCTCCACCGGGAGGGGACCCGCTGGCAGGTCGTCGCCGACCTGGAGGACCAGGACCGGGACGGCGTCGCCCTGGTCCGCAAGGCGCGTTCGATCGCCCGGCTGGGCCTCGGCCCCGTACAGACCGCGGCCGTGATCCTGGGAGTGGCCGGACTGCTCGCGCTCTGGGCCGCCGTGCCCGGCACCTACGCCCGGCGGCTGACCGCCCTCGGCGCGGCGACAACCGCCGGCGGGGTCCTGGCCGCGGCTGCCGCCGGCGCCGGCCGGATCGTCGCGGCCCGGGCCATGCCCGCGCCCTCCGCCTCCTGGCCGCCGTCGCTGGCCCGGCTCGTGGAGGATGTGCAGACCACGGCCGCCGACCGGCTCCTCCAGGCGGGGCTGCTGGCGGCGCTGGTCCCGGTGACGGCCGGTCTGCTGGCCGCGGGTACCGGGCTGTTGTGGCGTACCGCGGGCAGGCGCAGCGCAGCCGGAACACCCGTCTCACGCCCCGCACGCGCATGGGCCGTGACCGCCGGGGTCGCCGTGATCGCCACGGCGGGCGCGGCGCTCGCGCCCACCACGGTGGGCGGCACGCCCCGGCGCTGCCAGGGCTCGGCCGCCTTCTGCGCCCTGCGCTACGACGAGGTGGCCCAACTGGCCGCGCACAACGCCATGTCCACCACCGAGGACCGGTTCATCGGCCCGCTCCAGGACCTCGGGATCACGGCCCAGCTCGACGCGGGCGTACGGGCGTTGCTCGTCGACACCCACACCTGGGAGACCCCCGAGGATGTGACCGGGCGCATCAACGCCTCCGGCTTCCGCGACCGCGTCCCGGCCTCGGACGCCGCACTGACCCGGTTCGTCCGCCGGGCCGGCCCGGCGCGCGACGGAGTGTGGCTGTGCCACTCGATGTGCGGGGGCGGCGCGGTCGCGCTGGTCCCCACCCTCCGCAAGGTCGGGGCATGGATGCGGGCCCACCCCACCGAGGTCGTCACCCTGATCGTGCAGGACGGCGTCAGCGGCGAGGAGACCGTACGGGCCTTCCGCGAGGCGGGTCTGGAGGACCTGCTGTACACGCCCGACGCGGACCCCGGCCGGCCCTGGCCGACGCTGGGCGAAATGGTGCGCAGCGACCGGCGGCTGGTCGTCTTCGCCGAGCAGGCCGACGGCCCGGCCCCCTGGTACCGCAACTTCTACCGGTACGCGATGGAGACCCCGTTCGCCTTCCGCAGCCCGCAGGAGATGAGTTGCGCGCCCCACCGGGGCGGCGATGGCAAACGACTGTTCCTGCTCAACCACTTCGTCACCCGTGACGGCGGCAGCCGCCTGGGCGCCGGCCAGGTCAACAGCCGCGAACGGGTCCTGGAACGCGCCCTGGCCTGCGAGCGCGAACGCGGCAGACCGGTCACCTTCGTCGCCGTCGACTACACGACGATCGGTGACGCCAAGGGAGCCGTGGACGCCCTCAACGCCGCCCGCTCGTCCCGGGAGAGGAACGGACACGAGGAGAGCCGACCATGAGCACGGGACACAGACTCCGCCCGACCCGGCTTCGCCGGAGACGTTTCCGCGGCACGGCGCTGGCCGTCGGCTGCGCCCTGCTCGGGGCCCTCGCGGCCTGTACGGGCACGCAGGCCACCTCGTCGCTCACCGGAGTCGACCGGACGACGCCGCCGCGCAAGGCCGGACCCCAGCGCGGCTTCACCCTGGTGGCCAGTGGCGACGTCATCCCGTATCCGACGATCATGAGTCAGGCCCAGCAGGACGCCGGGGGCAGTGGACACGACTTCCGGAAGCTGTTCGCCGGGGTCCGTCCCGTCATCTCGGCCGCGGACGTGGCGATATGCCATATGGAGACCCCGTACGGCGAACCGGGCGGCCCCTTCACCGGCTACCCGATGTTCCTCTCGCCGCCTCAAGTGGCGGTGGCGCTCAAGGAGACGGGCTACGACTCCTGCTCGACCGCCTCCAACCACACGCTGGACGCCGGAGCCGACGGCGTGCACCGTCAGCTCGACGCCCTGGACAAGGCGGGGCTGGGCCACGTGGGTTCGGCCCGCTCGGCCGCCGAGGCCGGGAAGCCCGTCCTCCTTCGCGCGGGCACCGCGAAGGTCGCCCAGCTCTCGTACACCTACGGCACCAACGGCATCCCCCTCCCCAAGGGCAAGCCGTGGATCGTCAACCGCATCGACCCGGGCCGGATCGTCGCCGACGCGCGCGCGGCCCGCAGAGCCGGAGCGGACGTGGTCGTGCTCAGCCTGCACTGGGGCACCGAGTGGCAGGAGGAGCCCGACGCGATGCAGCGGGACCTCGCCGACCGGCTCACCCGCTCGCGCTCCGCGGGCCGCGCCGACATCGACCTCCTCATCGGCACGCACAACCACGTGCCGCAGGCCTACGAGAAGGTCAACGGCACCTGGGTCGTCCACGGCCTCGGCGACCAGGTCGCCGGTGTCATGCAGGACCCGCGGGGCAACCACGGTTCCATCGCCCGCTTCCGCTTCGAGCCGCCGCGGCGGGAGGGTGAGCGCTGGGCGGTGACCAAGGCCGAGTTCATCCCGCAGATGACCGACCGCGGACCGCCGTGGCGGGTCGTCAACCTGGGCAAGGCGCTGCGCGGCGACCCCGGCCGGGAGGACTACCGGAAGGTGCGGGACTCCATCCGGGAGGCCGTCATGAGCCGCGGGGCGGCCGACGACGGCCTGGTGATGGCCGATCGCTGACCGCCCCGCGGGGGTGGGCCTGCCCGTAGGTGCTGCGCTACGAGCCGGATCTCCGGCCGGCCGCCGCCGGTGACGCGCCGTCAGCCATGGACGGCGGGGCGTCGCCCGCGTGCGTCCCCCACGCCGAGGGTTGCGTACCGGGGCGGAACTCCAGGTCCCGGCCTGCCCTGATGTCCTCCGTGGTGATCCACGTCTTCGTCAGGTCCTTGCCGCCGAGCCGCACGGACTGCACATAGCGCGCCGCGTCACTCGTCCCGGGCGCCGTGATCCGCAGGCGGCCGCTCGGGTACCAGTTCCGGTCCAGCGCCAGGTCGACCTGCTCGAAGGCGGGCGTCGACAGACCCCAGACGTCGGTGCCCGGGAACACCGGGAACACACCCATCGACGACAGCACCATCCAGGACGACATGGTGCCCAGGTCGTCATTGCCGGTGATGCCGTCGGGAGCGTCGGTGAACAGCGACAGCGCGGCGCGCACGACGTCGTTCGTCTTCCCGGGGCTTCCGGTGGCGAGGTAGGTGTACGGCGCGATGAGGTCCGGCTCGTTCTGCGGGTTGTACTTGTCCTGGTTGTAGTAGTCGTACGGGCCGCCCACCCAGACCTCGCGCGCCGTGCCCTCGGGGTCCGTGCGCAGCCGGTCGTAGGCGAAGAAGGTGTCCAGCCGCTGCTCGGTGGCCTCCTTGCCGCCGAGGAGGGACACCAGGCCCGGCAGGTCCTGCGGCACCATCCACAGGTACTGCCACGCCGTGCCCTCGTGGAAGCCCTCGCTCTTCGCGGGGTCCTCGGCGCCGATGAAGACGCCGTCGGCGTCGCGCGGACGGAAGAAGCCGGTGGAGCCGTCGAAGAGATTGCGGTAGCTCTGGCCGCGCGCGGCATAGCGCTCGGCGTCCTTCGTGTGCCCGAGGTCCCGGGCCATCTCGGCGAGCGCGGCGTCCGCGAGCGCGTACTCCAGCGTGGCCGAGCCGCCGTGGTGGAAGTCGGAGTCCCCGATTTTGACCTTCTCGCGGTCGGCGTCGTGGGGGACATAGCCCTCCCGCTGGTAGTGGCTGTTGCCCTCGCGCCCCACGTAGGGGCTGTCCTTCGGCGGGACGCCGTCAGCGTTCTTGCGCAGGGTCCGGTAGACCTCCTCCTCATGGCCCTTCAGCAGTCCCTGCTGGTAGGCGTTGGTGAGGAACGGGGTCACCGGGTCGCCGGTCATGATGTTCGTCTCGGCCGTGCCGTAGCCCCACTTGGGCAGCCAGCCGCCCTGCTCGTCCACCCTGAGCAGCGACAGCGCCATGTCCCGCGACTCCCGCGGGGCGATGAGGGCGAGCAGCTGCGCCTGGGTGCGGTAGGTGTCCCACAGGGACCAGTTCTGGTAGTATGTGAAGCCTTCCGCGCGATGCACCTGCCGGTCCCAGCCGGTGTAGCGGCCGTCCACGTCCTGGCCGGTGTTGGGGTGCAGCAGCGACCGGTAGAGCGCGGAGTAGAACGCGCGCCGCTGATCCTGGCCACCGCCCCGTACGCGGACCTGGCCGAGCCGCTCCTCCCATGCGCGGGTGGCCGCCGTGGCGGCGGCGTCGAAGGACGTCCGCCCCTCGGCTTCCAGGTTCCTGGCCGCGCCGTCCTGGTCGACGTAGCTGATGGCCGTCACGGCCTCCACGTCGCGGTCGCTGCCGGTGGTGTCGAAACGGACGTAGGCGCCGCGGCGCCCCGAGCCCTCGGAGGCGTCGGAGCCCTCGGTGACGCGGGCGCCGTCCCAGGTGCCGTGCGCGGTGAAGGGCCGGTCGAACCGCGTGATGGTGTGGACCGTGTAGGGCTCGCCGCCCTTCCGGCAGAAGCCGTTGCCGGTGACCGTGGCCGCCACCGTGCGGTCGTCGAGGACCGTGACCTGGCTGTCCGTCACCTTGTGCAGCGCCTGGCCGGAGTTGAGGAGGACATTGGCCTTGTCCGTGGCCGGGAAGGTGTAGCGCTGGCGGCCGGTGTGCGCGGTGGCGCTCAGCTCGGCGGTGATGCCGCCGTGGTCGGCGAGGCGGACCTTGTAGCGGCCGGGGGAGGCGCTCTCCTGGTCGTGGCTGAAGCCGGACGCGTAGACGGCGTTGTCGGTGCTGGTGATGTCACCGGTGGTCGGCATGACGGGCAGGTCGCCGCCGATCGCGCAGCCGACCCCGGAGAGGTGGACGGCGGAGAAGCCGCGGATCTGCGAGTCGTTCCAGTCGTAGCCGGTGTTGTGCCCGGTGTCGGGGGAGAGCTGGACCATTCCGAAGGGGACGGCTGCGCCGGGGAAGGTGTTGCCCTCGTCGCGGGTACCGATGAAGGGGTTGACGAGATCGGTCAGGCGCTCGCCGCCGTCGGCGGCATCCGCCGCGGTGGGGGCGGGGCCGCCGAGCGCCGCACCGAGAAGGGCCGCCACGACGGCGGCCCCGGCGGCCAGGCGCATGCGGCTGCGGAGGCCGCTGCGATGGGATGGGATCCATGACATGAAACGGCCTCCACGGGCAGGGGTGTCGGGCACGGAGGACGAACGGGATCGGACAACGTTGTCAGAAGACCGTGTCAGGCTCGCTGCGCCGGGGAGGCAAGTCAAGGATCTTCCGTGCTACGGGAGTTCGAGGCGGATTCGGCTGAGCCGTACGGGGAACCCGGAGCGGCGGAGTGTTCGAAGGCAGCGGCCGAGCGCCGGAACGCCCGGGCCCCGGTGCGCACCGATCGCCGGCCACCGCCCCGTCAAGGGAAGGACCATGACCCGACCGCGCATCGTGATCGTCGGAGCGGGCTTCGCCGGTTACCAGACCGCCCGGACGCTGTCCCGTCTCGCCCGTGGCGCCGCCGAGATCGTCCTGATCAACTCGAACGACTACTTCCTGTACGTGCCGCTGCTGCCCGAGGTGGCGACCGGCATCCTCGAACCCCGCCGGGTGTCCGTCTCGCTCACCGGCACGCTGCCGCACGTCCGATTCATCCTCGGCACCGCCGACCACGTCGACCTCGACGGCCGCCGCGTCGAGCTGACCGACCCCGAGGGCCGCCGCCGCGAGATCACCTACGACCGCCTCGTCCTCGCCGCGGGAAGCGTCAACAAACTGCTTCCCGTGCCAGGCGTCACCCGGCACGCCCACGGCTTCCGCGGCATGCCCGAAGCGCTCTACCTCCGCGACCACATCACACGGCAGATCGAGCTGGCGGGAGCGAGCGACGACCCGGAGGAACGGGCGGCGCGCTGCACCTTCGTCGTCGTCGGCGCCGGGTACACCGGCACCGAAGTGGCAGCGCACGGAAAGCTGTTCACGGACGAGCTGGCCGAGCAGAACGTGGCGCTGCGCCACGAACCGCGCCCGCGGTGGCTGCTGCTCGACGTGGCCCCGCGCGTCCTGCCGGAGCTGGCGGAGCACATGTCGGCGACCGCGTACCGCGTCCTGTGCGGGCGCGGGGTGGAGGTCGCCACCGGCACCTCGGTGAGCGAGGCCGTCGGGGACGGGGTGCATCTCACGGATGGGCGCTTCGTGCCGTCGCGTTCGCTGATCTGGTGCGTCGGCGTCCGCCCGGACCCCCTGGTCGGCGATCTCGGCCTGCCCACGGAGAAGGGCCGGCTGATCGTCGATGAGTACCTCGCCGTACCGGGCCACCCCGAGGTGCTGGCCTGCGGTGACGCGGCGGCCGTGCCCGATCTGACGAAGCCGGGGCAGATCACCCCGATGACGGCGCAGCACGCGAGCCGTCAGGGGAAGACCGCGGCCCGCAACGTCGCCGCCTCCTTCGGGCGGGGAGAGCGTCGCCCCTACATCCACCGCGACCTGGGCTTCGTCGTCGACCTCGGGGGCTTTCAGGCGGCGGCCGACCCGCTGCGGGTGCCGTTGTCCGGGCCGGTGGCCAAGGCGGTGACGCGCGGCTACCACCTGATGGCCATGCCGGGGAACCGGGTGAGGGTCGGGGCCGACTGGCTCCTGGACGCGATCCAGCCGCGCCAGGCCGTACAACTCGGGCTCGTACGGTCCGACGCGGTGCCGCTGGAGAACACGGCGCCGGAGATGCCGGTGTTGCGGCGCTGAGGAGCCGCGGATCCGGGCCGGCGCTCGGAGGCGGAGGAGCTGCGGCGGCACCGGCGGGCCGGGGCGCCCGGGCGGGCAGTCCGAGCTCTCATGCCGGTTCCGCCCCGCGGTCGCTCGCGGGCGGGGTCCGGCCGTCGGCTGGCAGACTGGGAGCATGCCGGAGCTGCCGGAGGTCGAAGCGCTCACCGGGTTCCTGGCCGACCATGTGGTGGGCCGGACGGTCGCCCGGGTGTTCCCCGTGGCCGTGAGCGTGCTCAAGACGTACGACCCGCCGATCGGCGCGCTCGAAGGGCGGGAATTCACCGCTGTGGGCCGCCATGGCAAGTTCCTCGACCTGTCGGCGGGCGATCTGCATCTGGTCGTCCATCTCGCGCGCGCCGGCTGGCTGCAGTGGAAGGAGAACCTTCCCGCCGTACCGCCCCGGCCCGGCAAGGGACCGCTGGCGCTGCGGCTGCGGCTGGCCGAGCCGGAGGGGGCCGGATTCGATCTGACCGAGGCGGGAACCCAGAAGCGCCTCGCGGTGTACCTGGTACGTGACCACGCAGACGTACCGGGAATCGCCCGGCTCGGACCCGACCCGATCTCCGACGGCCTCACCCTGGAGGCCTTCGCCGGCCTGCTCGACGGCGAGCGGCGGCAGATCAAGGGTGTGCTGCGCGACCAGAGCGTCATCGCCGGGATCGGCAACGCGTACTCGGACGAGATCCTGCACGCCGCGAGGATGTCTCCGTTCAAGCTGGCGTCGAGCCTCACCGAGGAGGAGACGGCGGGGCTGTACGACGCCATGGGTTCGACTCTGCGCGAAGCCGTCGAGCGGTCGCGCGGACTCGCCGCCGGAAAGCTCAAGGCGGAGAAGAAGAGCGGCCTGCGGGTGCACGGCCGCAAGGGCCAGCCGTGCCCCGTCTGCGGGGACACCGTCCGCGAGGTGTCCTTCAGCGACTCGGCGCTGCAGTACTGCCCGACATGTCAGACGGGCGGGAAGCCGCTGGCCGACCGGCGGCTGTCCCGGCTGCTCAAGTAGTCCCGCTCGCTCCCGTGGGCCGGCTTGTTCGTCCGCTCCCGTTCACTCAGGTGGTCCCGCGCATCTTCGGCTCGTCGTCGGGGTCCTCGGCCGCGCCGCCGGACCGTCCGGCCTTGGCGAGTTCCGAATTCCGGTACGAGTAGGCGAAGTAGATGACGAGCCCCACCGCGAACCAGACCGCGAAGCGCACCCAGGTCTGCCACTGAAGAAAGGTGATCAGCCAGATCGAGGCGGCCACGCCGATCGCGGGGACGACCGGCATGCCCGGGCACCGGAACTCGCGCGGCAGATCGGGCCGCCGGTAGCGGAGCACGATCACGGCGGTGCAGACGACGGCGAAGGCGAGCAGGATGCCGATGTTCGTCAGCTCCGCGGCCTCACCGATCTCCACGAAGCCGGCGATCCCGGCGGAAGCGACGCCCACGATCCAGGTCACGCGGGTCGGCACATGCCGTGTGGGGTGCGTCTTGGCGAACCAGCGCGGCAGCAGACCGTCCCGGCTCATCGAGAACCACACACGCGTCACGCCGAGCATGAAGGTGAACATCACCGTGAGGATGCCGATGATCGCCCCCACCGCGATCACGTCGGCGATGCCGCTCAGGCCCACGGACTTGAAGGCGGTGGAGAAGCCGCTCTCCGGATCGACCTTCGTGTAGTGCTGCATACCCACCAGAACCAGGCAGGCCAGCACATAGAGCACCATGGAGATGGCGAGCGAGTAGAGGATCGCCTTCGGCATGTGCTTGCGCGCGTCCTTGGACTCCTCGGCCGCGGTGCTCATCGCGTCGAACCCGAAGACGGCGAAGAAGACCGTCGCGGCGCCCGTGAACGCCCCGCTGACGCCGTACGGGAAGAAGGGGCTGTAGTTGTCCGTGGTGATGTGGAAGAAGCCGACGCCGATGACGAGCAGGACCACCAGGACCTTCAGTCCCACGACGATCGTCTCGAAGCGCGCGGCGTTCTTGATGCCGAGATTCAGCAGATAGGCCACGAACAGGCAGAGAACGACGGCGAAGAGGTCCACTTTGTGGCCTTCGCCCGTCCCCGGTGCGCCGAGCATCCAGGCCGGCAGGTCGAGACCCACCTCGCCCAGCAGGAAGCTGAAGTACCCGGAGATGCCGATCGCGACGACCGCGACGATCGCCGTGTACTCCAGCAGCAGGTCCCAGCCGATGAACCAGCCCGCCAGCTCTCCCAGGACCGCATAGCCGTAGGTGTAGGCCGAGCCCGCCCTCGGGATCAGGCCCGCGAACTCGGCGTAGGAGAAGGCGGCGGCGGCCGAGGCGACGCCCGCGATGAGGAACGAGACCAGCACGGCCGGCCCCGCCTTGCCATTGGCCACCGTGCCCGCGAGCGCGAAGATCCCGGCGCCGATGATGCCGCCCACGCCGATGGCGGTGAGCTGCCAGAGACCCAGGGTGCGGGTCAGCCGCTCGCCGGCGGGGCCTTCGGCCTCGTCGATCTGCTCGATCGGCTTGCGGCGCAGTACGCCCTGTCCGTTGCCCGGGCTCCGTCCGGTGGGACCCCCAAGTCCGGCCATGACGCGTCCTCTCCGTAGGCGGATGACGGCGGCTCATGATGGCGGAGGGGGCGTTGGGACGGAAGATGCCGTCCGAGAGCCATTTTTCGGAAAGAGTTTCCCGCATTCCGAAGTGATGTCTGAGCTGAGTCTTATGGGTTCTTGAAGATCTCGTTCGAATGATGATCGGACTCGATCGGGCGCATATCGTCGCTGACGGCGGCCGGACGAGAACCGGAACCCGCTGCACCCCCCAGCCCAACGGAGGACGACCACCATGAGCCCTCGCCACGGCAATGGACGACGCATTGCGTCTCACCGGCGCCGCCGCGAAGGACAGCCGGTCCGTCGTATCGCCCTGACAGCCGGGATCCTCACGGTTGTCGCGGGCGTCGGCACCGGAGTGGCGGTCGTGCAGTCGGGCGGCGACCCGGTGGCCGATGCGTCCACTGCGGATCGCGCCGCTTCCTCGGCGTCCCCCATGGCCGAGGAAGCGGTGCCTCGCACCTCGTCCGGCTCCCCGTCGAAGTCCAAGAGCTCGACCCCCAAGCGCAAGAAGACCTCTACGAAGGCGAGCCCGCGCCGTACGGCCGAGCAGCAGGCGAAGAAGCGGACGACGGAGACGGCGGCCGACCGCAGCTCGAAGGAGACGACCCGCAGCGCTCCGGCGCCGCGCACGTCGACCCCCGCCGCGACCGGCGACGCCGCCCGGATCGTGCAACTGGTCAACCAGGAGCGGGCGCAGGCGGGTTGCAGCCCGCTCAAGGCCAACACGAAGCTCAACGCCGCCGCGCAGAAGTTCACCGACGCCATGGCGCGCGCCGGCAACCTCTCCCACACCGGCCCGGACGGCTCGCAGGTGCAGGACCGTGTGGAGCGCGAGGGCTACGCCTGGTCCGCGGTCGGCGAGAACATCGCCCAGGGGCAGAACAGCCCCGAAGAGGTCATGAAGTCCTGGATGAACAGCCAGGGCCACCGCGACAACATCCTCAACTGCTCGTTCCGCGAGATAGGCATCGGCATCAACGAGGGCAACAACGGCCCTTGGTGGACCCAGGACTTCGGTACCTCTCGCTGACGACCGATCCGATTCGGCAGGGCTGAATCGGATCGCCGGGTTTCCCCGCGGTTCCTCGCGGTTCCTCGCGGTTGCACGTACAGCGCGGTGCCTGTCCGCTCGCCCTCCGGTCTCCAGGGTCTCGCCCCCGGTCTCCAGGGCCCCCCTTCGCCGGGCCGCCGGCCCTTGAACGGCCGGCCGCCCGAGCAACCCGGGTGCGGCACGGCCGCGGCTCACGGCATCGCGGCCGGCCTCCCGCCTCCCGGGTACCCCCGCATCCCGCCTCCGTCCCAACGCCCAACGCCCAACGCCCCGATGCGCGCCGGGACTCAGGACCGCTGGGCCGACTTCCTGGCCCGTCGTGCGGCGCGCACCGGGCCGCGCTTCCGCTCCGCGTCCAGCCCCAGCATCACCCGTACCTGCGCGCCGCCCATGGGTCCGCGTGCGATCGCGACCTCTCCGCGGGTGGCTCGGGCCGCGCGGTGCGCGATGTCCAGTCCGAGACCGGTCGAACCGCCCACGCTGACCCCCCGCGCCATCGCCAGGTCGGGGTCCTCGATGCCGGGACCGGCGTCGTCCACCGAGAGCACCACGGTCTGAGCGGTTCGCTCGACGCGTACGGTGAACGCCGTTCCCTGGGGAGTGTGCTGGAAGACGTTGCCGATCAAGGCGTCGACGACGGCCGCGAGATCGTCCTGCGGCAGCCGGACGGCCGTCGCCTCCGACGTGGCGATCAGCCGGCAGTCCCGGCCCTGCTGGGCGGCCAGCACCGACCAGAACTCCACGCGACCCCGGACCACCTCCGAGACCTCGCACCGCTGCTGCTCGGGCCCTCCCGCGATGTCGGCCGGGCGCCCGGGCTCCTTGAACGCGTCGCTGACTCCGCCCAGCGGCCCCACGGCCAGTGGTGTGCGCGCCGCGGAGATGATCGAGTCGAGTTCGCTCTCGAGATTGGTGATCGCGGCGTTGAGGCGCTCGGCGCCCGGCGCCGATCCCATCCGCTCCGCCTCCAGGTGCAGTGCCGTCAGCGGGGTGCGGAGCCGGTGCGAGAGGTCGGCCACCAGCTCGCGCTCCATCGCCAGCAGCTGGACGACGCGGTCGGCCATCGAGTTGAACGCGCGTCCGGCCTCCGCCAGCTCGGGCGGGCCGGCCGGGTGGACCCGTACGCCCAGGTCGCCCGAGCCCAGGGCGTTGGATGCCCGGGAGAGGCCCTGGGAGGAGCGCACGACGCGGGCGCCCAGCCGGTCGGCGACCAGCACGGAACCGGCCACCAGCCCCAGCGCCAGTACGGACATCACGACCCACGACAGCGTCACGCCCCGGTCGAGGTCCTCCTGCGGCACGAAGGACTCCACGACGGCCACCCGGTTCTCGGCGAGGATCACGGGCTGGAGGTAGACCCGTCCGGCCGGGGTGGACAAGGCGAGGGTCTCGCGCTCGCGCTCCGCCCGGTTGAGGCCCTGCGGCGGCGCGTGCTCCGCGCCGATGACATCGCCGTCCGGCAGATGCACGCCCAGCCGGTCCCCGGCGTCCAGGCCGGAGACGGCCTGCTGGACGTCGGAGGGGCGGGTGGTGAGGGCGAGTACGGGAGCGAGTGCGGCGGCACGCTGCTCGGCCTCGGTCGTCGCGCGGCTCCGCGCCTCGGACTGGACAAGAAGGGCGAGAGGTATCAGAAAGGACAGCGCCACCATGGACGTGACCGCGAGCGCGACCCCCGCGAGTGCGCGTCTCATCGCGGTGCCACCAGCTTGATGCCGATCCCTCGCACCGTGTGCAAGTACCGCGGCTGTGCTGCCCTTTCGCCCAGTTTGCGACGAAGTGCCGAGAGATGGACGTCGATGGTCTGATCCTCCACGTACGGCTGGCGCCATACGTCCGCCAGGATCCGCCGCCGGGACACCACCTGGTCCGCATGGGCGGCCAGATAGGCCAGCAGGTCGAACTCGCGCCGGGTCAGCCGCAGCTCCCGCCCGGCCAGATGCGCCGTCCTGGCCGCGGCGTCGACCTCCAGGTCCCCGACCTGGATGACGCGCGGTGCCGCCGGTATCGCGCCGTTCTGGGCCGCGCTCGCCCCTTCCGCGCCCGGCGGGAACTGTGCGGCCGAGCGCGCCGACGTACGCCGCAGCACCGCCCCCAGGCGGGCGGCGAGCTGCCCGCCGGAGAACGGCTTCACCACGTAATCGTCCGCGCCCGCATTCAGCAGTTTGATCACTTGCGCGTCGTCGTCCCTGGCGGTGGCGACCACCACGGGCACCTGTGAGATACCTCGCAGCATGCGGAGCACATCCGTCCCGTCCAGGTCCGGCAGCCCGAGGTCGAGCACCACGACGTCCGGAGGACGCTGGGTGACCTCGCGCAATGCCTCGAAGCCGTGCGAGGCGCTGTGCACCACATGCCCGTGCGCGGAGAGCACTTCGATCAGTGCGCTCCGGATCACGGGGTCGTCTTCGACGAGAAGCACGGATGCCATGGCGCAGCACGGTAGCTGGTCCGACACTATGGTGTCGTGCCTCGCTCTCTGCGCTACCTGCTCATATGGATCTCGTGCACCGCCGTCAGCGTGACGGCGGTGATACTCACGGTGCATTTCGTGGTGGGGTCGACCAAGCCGACCCCGCCGGTGGCCCGCTCCGCGCCGACCGTGTTCTCCTCGCCCTCCGAGCAGGCCCGCAAGTCCAGCAGACCGGCGAAGCCGAGCCCCTCGGCGACCAGTCGTGCCCCGACGCGCAAGCCGAGTCCCAAGCCGACGCCCTCCCGTACGTCGCACGCGCCCTCCCCGACGAAGCCGTCGCCGTCCGAGAGCCCGACGGCGACGCAGTCGCCGGCGAACTGCAACGAGGGCGGTTCGGGTGTGCAGACGATCCAGTCGGCCGGCGGCCAGGCATCGGTCCGATTCGGCGACAACGGTGTCTGCTTCGTCTCCGCGATCCCCACCCAGGGCTTCACCGTCCGGACGTCGCAGACGGAGCCGACGACGCTGCGCGTGATCTTCTCGGGCGACCGCCAGCAGTCGGAGATCATGGCGACGACCGATCCCTACGACCGGGCGGAGGTCACGGAGACTTCCTGGTAGGGCTCTGAGCTCCGCTGCGTCACCGGATGTCCGGCCACGTCGTCGGGACGGTGCGCCGCAAATTCTCTCGTCGGCCTGCCTGCGCGCGCCGGCGGCCGACCCTCGCGCGCGTCAACCACCCCCGCCTGCACCGGGGAAGAGTGCGAGGAAGGGCGCGGCCGAGTCGTGGCCGTCCCGGCCGAGCGGTGCGTCGAAGTTCCAGATGAGGAAGAGCAGGAACGCGATGAGTGCGCTGAAGAGGCCCGCCATCAGCAACTCGCGTCCCGAGCGCCGGATTTGGAGCATGAAGATCATCCCGACCGTGGCCACCGCACCGGCGACCAGTCCGAACCACACCACGCCCGGCATCGTCGCCCCCGCGCTCTCCGCCCTCGCCGTCCGCGCACTGTCCGCCGCCGCCACCTGGTCGACGACGGGCTGGTACGTCTGGCTCTCCAGCTCGGTGCGGGGCACATGGGAGGACACATCGCGCCGCACCACGTCGAGCAGCACGGTGCCGCGCGCGGTGAGTTCGTCGTGCCGGGCCATGTGGGGCCACTCCCGGTCGACCACATGCGTGACGTACGCGTCGACATCGGTGCGGATCTTCTCCCGCGCCTTCTCCGGATAGACCGCGGCCCGCGCACTGACCTCGTGCAGCGCCTGGGCCTCGGTGCGTACGGCGTCCTCGGCCGCGCCGCGCGCCTCCCAGACGCCCGCGATGGCCAGACCGAGCACGATCGCGTAGACCACGCCGATCATCATCGTCATGTATTCGAGGACGTCCGGGGTCTTGGAGGGGTCGTCGTTCTCGCCGACGCGGCGTTGGTTGAGCATCACGATCGCGAGGACGACGACGCACGCGGCCGCCATCGCGACGGTCAGCACCAGCCAAGCGGACATACGGGTTCCTCCGGAGTCGGGTGGTCGGGCCTGGTCAGCGTCGTGAACGGGGACGAAGTGCGGCTGCCGCGAGTACGGCGGGTGCGGTGATGAGCAGTGTGGTGGTCACCACCGAGGACCCTTCCGGCTCCTTGCGGGCCATGACGGGGTGCGCCCGGGGCAGCAAGGGCGTGGGGGACGGCGTGGCAACGGGCTTGTCGGCAGGCGGTCGTGGGCTCGGCCGGGGCGGCTTCGGCGGCGGGGCCGGAGTGGCGCGCGGCGGCGCGGGGCGCGGTGGTGGGGGAGGGGGCCGGGTCGCGGTCGGCGGGGGCGGCGGTGGAGGGGGCGCGGGCTTGGGGCACTTGATCCCGGACACGGCGCCGCCGGGGCCCGCCGACGCCACCATCTCTGGTACGGACCCCTTGCAGAATTCGAATTCGGAGACCGCGCCTCCCGTGGAGGCCGTCACCCGTACTTCGGGGCCGTCCCAAGCGGCGGCGGATTGTTCCACCATCCCCACGGTCAACGCTGCTGCGGCCACCCCGAGTCCTGCGCTCGCGGTGACAACCCCCACCCGGTGCCATGTGCTCACGCGGGAAATCTGCGCAGCGGACGGGGTGTTCACCCGCGGCACCGGGGCAATTCCCCCTGTGTGATGGATCTTCGGCGTGCCGGGTTTGGGAACCGATAGGCGAGCCAGGCCCGTACCGAACGGATGTGCACCCGCTTTACGGTCTCCCCGGTCGCCCGATCCCGCCGTCTTCAGCGCCCATCGGCGCAGGTCCCTCCGGTGGCCCCGGAACCCAACTCCTGGACACCGGGGGGCACTTCGTCCATATGACTCTGAGCACACTTTCGGGGTACCCGGGACAGTGGAGGCTTTGCGGATGCACTTGCCGTGCGTCACCACGTCCAGCGGGAACCGTTGTCTGCGAAGGGGGCGGGAACGGATTCCCGCCCGCCCCGGTGTGCGCGCGGGCGCACATGCCTGTGGTTATTGACGGGAACGGACCGTAGATTTCCGTTTGGTGTTCCCCTGTTCACGGGCGATCAGTAGCCTCAGCTCAGACACCGGCATGCACATGGCCGGACCAACCATGGCAGACGAGCTGGAGAACATTGATGGATCGTCCATCCTGGGCCCCCCAGGGAATCGACCTTTCTGTGCCGAGCGTGTCCCGGATCTACGACTACTACCTGGGCGGCTCGCACAACTTCGAGGTCGACCGGGAAGCCGCGCGCAAGGCGATCGAGATCATGCCGGGCCTGCCCAAGATCATGCAAGCGAATCGCGCATTCATGCGGCGCGCCGTGCGCTACGCCGTCGACCACGGCATCACTCAATTCCTCGACATAGGCTCGGGCATACCCACGTTCGGGAACGTCCACGAGGTGACCCAGTCCATCAGCCCGGGCGCCCGCGTCGTGTACGTGGACAACGACCCGGTCGCGGTGGCGCACAGCGGCGCCGTCCTCCAGGGCAATCCCGACGCGGGCATCGTGGCCGCCGATCTGCGCAAGCCGCGGGAGATCCTCGACAACCCCGAGGTGGCACGCCTCCTCGACCTCGGCAAGCCCGTGGCCCTGCTCCTCGTGGCAGTCCTCCACTTCCTCCCCGAGGAGGAGGATCCCCAGATCGCCGTCGCCGAGCTGCGCGACGCGCTGGCCCCGGGCAGCCTGCTGGTGCTGACGCACGCCTCGACCGAAGGCGGCCCCATCTCCGAGGAACAGGGCGATCAGGTGCAGGGCGTGTACCGGAAGGCGAGTTCACCGCTCGTCATGCGGTCGCGCGCCCAGGTCGACCGGTTCTTCGACGGATTCGAGTACGTCGAGCCCGGGCTGGTCTCGATGCCGCACTGGCGGCCGGACACCCCGCCCGAGCACGAGGACCCGATGGCCTTCACCGGTTTCGCAGGAGTGGGGCGCAAGGCGTGACCAGACGGCCCTCCGAATCCGGGCAGCCGGACAGAGACGGTCCACGGGACGGGCCCGAGGACCGGCTGCGCCGCTTCGCGAGAATCTGGAGCCGGGCCATCTACCCGGCCACGGCCACGTCCATGACCCGGGCGGAGTTCGAGGACTACCTCATCCCGCTCGCCCGGACCCTGCGCGAGGCGCTCACAGCACGTCCCTTCGACCCGACACCCGCGCTGGACATCGGCACGGCCCTCGTCGCGGCGCACTGCACCGACCCCGGGGCGCTGCCGCGTTCGCTCGGCGTCGTCGACTCCTATCTGGTCCTCTACTGCTCGCCGGGGAACGCGTTTCCGGCCGAGGAGAGCCGCGCCCGCTGCGCGCGTCTGCAGCACGCCATCGCCGCCGGCTTCGCCCAGGCCCTGCGCGAACGGACCCTGATCGAGCAGGAGGCGGTCTCCCGTGCCGCGTTGACCGCGCAGGCCGAGGCCGAGAAGGCGCTGCACGCAAGTGAGGCGCTGTTCCGCGCGGTGTTCGAAGGCGCGGCGATCGGCATCGGGATCGCCGATATGAACGGCGACATCATCGACGTCAACGACGCGCTGACGCAGATGTTCGGCGGCCCCGAGCACCATGTGCGCAGCAAGAAGGTCACCGACTGGGCGCATCCCGAGGACGAGCCGGGCGTGTGGAGCCTCCAGAGCGAGGTGGCGCGAGGCGAACGCGACCACTACCGCGCCGAGAAGCCGTACTACCGCACCGACGGCACCGTGCTGTGGACCAACCTCACGGTGTCGCTTCTGCGGGACCCCTCCGACCGGCCCCAGTACATGCTGGCGCTGATGGAGGACATCACAGAACGGCGGCTGCTGCACGAGCAGTTGCGGTACGAGGCGACGCACGACGCGCTCACCGGACTGCCCAACCGCACGCTCTTCTTCGAGCGTCTGGAGGCGGCCCTGGCCGAACGGGACGGAGAAGCCCGGTTCGGTCTGTGCTACCTCGATCTGGACGGGTTCAAGGCGGTCAACGACAGCCTCGGTCACGCGGTCGGCGACCAGATGCTGGTGGCCGTCGCCGACCGGCTGCAGACCTGCCTGACCTCGCCCGACCAATTGATCGCGCGGATCGGCGGCGACGAGTTCGTGGCCCTGATCGTGGACCCGGAGAGCCAGGACGACGTCACGGCTCTCGCGCACCGGATCCTCGACGCGCTCTCCGAGCCCGTACGGCTCGAAGGCCGGGACCTCCTTGTCCGCGGCAGCATCGGCATCGTCGACGGGCCGGCGGGGGAACTCGGCCCGGAGGAGGTGCTGCGCAGCGCGGACATCACGATGTACCGCGCCAAGGCCGCGGGCGGCAACCGCTACGAGCACGCCGACCCCGAGGCCGACGTGCTGGCCATCACCAAGTACGGGCTGGTCAACAGCCTGCCGATGGCCTTGGAGCGCGGCGAGTTCTTCATCGAGTACCAGCCGCTCGTACGCCTCTGCGACGGGACGGTGCACGGGGCAGAGGCGCTGGTGCGCTGGTGCCATCCGCTGCGTGGAGTGCTCGGCCCCGACCAGTTCATACCTCTGGCCGAGAACACCGGGCTCATCGTGCCTCTCGGCCGCTGGGTGATGGCCGAGGCCGTACGGCAGGCCAGGGACTGGCAGTTCGAGGGCTGCGAGGGGCCGCTGCGGGTCAATGTGAACCTCTCGCCGTTCCAGCTCCGCCACCCCGGTCTCGTCCGCGACACGGTGGAGGTGCTGAAGGAGGCCGGGGTGGAACCCACCGCACTGTGCCTCGAAGTCACCGAGAGCGCGCTGATCGGAGCCGACGAGACCTTACTGCGACCGCTGCGGCAGCTCGCCGATCTGGGCGTCGACATCGCTCTCGACGATTTCGGCACCGGCTACTCCAATCTGTCCAACTTGCGTCGCATGCCCCTGAGTACGCTCAAACTCGACCGGTCGTTCACCCGGGGCATGCAGCACCACCCGGCGGACCCGATCGACGTGAAGATCGTGGAAGGGGTGGTGTCGCTCGCCCATACCCTCGATCTCGCGGTCACCGTGGAGGGTGTCGAAACGGGCGCGCAGGCCGAGCACTTGAAGGTCCTCGGCTGCGACACCGCGCAGGGCTGGTACTACGCCCGCCCCGGGCCGCCCGAGCGGCTGCACGCCCTGTCCCTGGTGGATGCCTCATGACAGCGCAGGGAAGGGCGGGTGTCAGGCCGATCGCCGTCTTCGACCTGGACGGGACCCTCTCCGACACCGGGCACCGGCAGCACTTCCTGGAGCGCAGCCCGCGCGACTGGAACGCCTTCTTCGCCGCGGCGATGCAGGACCCGCCGCTGCCGGAGGGCGTCGAACTGGCCCTGAGCAGCGCCGAGGAGTACGAGGTCGTGTACGTGACGGGGCGGCCCGAGCGGTGCCGCCGCGACACACTGGCGTGGCTGGAGCAACACGGGCTGCCGCGGGGCCGGTTGTTCATGCGGCGCGACAGCGACCGCAGGCCCGCCCGGGCCGTCAAGCCGGAGATCCTGCACGAGCTGGCCCACGGCCGGGAGATCCGCCGGTTCGTGGACGACGACGAGTTGGTCTGCGATGCCGTCGAGCGCGCGGGCTTCCCCGTCGTACGGGCCCGGTGGGCCGCCCCCTCGGCCGCGCTGAGGGACGCGCAGGAGCGCGAAGGCCGTACCTGAACGCGCTGATCCCGGTTCCCCCGCAGGGAACCGGGATCGGTTCGTATCAGGGCCGCAACGGCGCCGGCGCGGTCAGCCCGCGAGCGGATCCAGGTGCAGCGGCCGGACCTTGCCCTCCAGCATCTCTCCCAGTCCCCGAACGGCACAGGTGTCGGGGCGCTCGGCGGTGTGCGCGGGCATCCCGGTCGCCCGGCTGAGCATGGTGTCGAGACCCGGCAGCAGGGCGCTGCCGCCGGCCAGCATGATGCCGCGGTCGGAGAGGTCGGCGACCAGGTCCGGGGGGCAGCGGCGGAGCACTGAGCGGATGCCGTCGAGCACCCCGGTGAGCGGGGTGCCGATGGCCCGCCGTACGCCCGCGGTGTCCACGACCACCGATCTGGCCAGGCCGGTGGTCACGTCCCTGCCGTGCACCTCGGCCCGGTCCGGGGCCTCGTCGGTCGCGTGGAGGACCAGGTGCAGGGGGCGCACCGCGAGGTTGGGCAGCATCAACTCGTGCTCGCTGCGCAGGTGTTCCACCACCGCGTGGTCGATGGAGTTGCCGCCCACCGGGATGGTCTCGGCGGCGACGATCGAACCCAGGGAGAGCACGGCCACCTGGCTGGTCGCCGCTCCGCAGACCACGATCATCGTCGCTTCGGGCTGCTCGACGGGCAGTCCGCATCCCACCGCCGCGCAGATGAGGGTGTCGGCCAGCTCCACGCGCCGGGCGCCCAGTGCCGTGAGCGTCTCGACTGCGGCGCGCTGGGTGAGGGGCTCGCTGTCGTGCGGGGTGCAGGCTGCGATCCGCAGGGTGGGCTTGCGGCGCCATGCCTTGCGGAGCTTGTTGCCGATGAGCTGACGGAGCATCCGCTGCGCCATGTCGATGTCGACGACGGTGCCGCCCGAGATGGGGCGGACGACCCGGATGTGCTCGGGGGTGCGGCCGGTCATCTTCTCGGCCAGTTCGCCGACGGCGAGCAGCGCACCGGTACGGGTGTTCACGGCGGCCACGCTGGGCTCGTCGACGACCAGGCCGGTGCCCTTGAGGTACACCCTGGTCCTGCAGGCACCGAGGTCGACGGCGACCGAGCAACGGCGCAACTGCTCAAGGCTTCCGGGCACGTGAGTCCTCCCCTGAGAGAACGTAGCGGAAGGCGCGGTGGATGACGCCCTTTATCCAGCTTGCCCGCTTTCCTCTTTATATGCCCGATCTCTTGCGCTGCCCGGGCGATGAACACCCCGAACGGCGGAGCCCGCCGAGGCGGATCCCGCGCCGTGTCGCCGGCCGGTGTCCCGAGCCGTGTCCGGACCGATCTCGGCGCCCGTGCCGGGCCGGACCACGCGTCGGGTCCGGACCGATCTCGGCGCCCGTGCCGGGCCGGACCGGGGACCGCCGGGGGCCCGCCCGCGGAGCCGGGCCGCTCCCACGCCCGGCGCCGCGTGCAGCAGCGATTACGCCTCGTTGTCCTCGAGCCGGAAGCCGACCTTCAGGCCCACCTGGAAGTGCTCGATCTCGCCGTCCACGATGTGCCCGCGCATCTGCGTCACCTCGAACCAGTCGAGTTGGCGCAGCGTCTGCGACGCGCGCTTGATCCCGTTGCGGATCGCGGCGTCGATGCCATCCGGCGAGGACCCGACGATCTCGGTGACCCGGTAGGTGTGAGCGGACATGGCCTCTCCCTGGTGACGGGCCCCGACGGGGCCGGTTTCCCTGCTCAGTCCACCGTGCCCCAGCCATTCAGCCACCGCACATCCGCCGAACCCGAAACGGTCACGTCAAGGCCAGCCTGCCCGGCCATCAAGGACCCATGACCACTTCACCGCCCCTGGCCCCCGCCCCACCCTCCGCAGCCGTCCGCCCCCGCTACTCCGTTGCGCTGGCCCGTGACGAGCATGACGTACGGGCCGCCCAGCGCCTGCGCCACGACGTCTTCGCCACGGAGATGGGGGCGCTGCTCGCCACCTCGGAGCCCGGACTGGACGTCGACGCCTTCGACGCGTACTGCGAACACCTGCTCGTGCGCGAGGACAGCACCGGCGCCGTCGTCGGCACCTACCGGCTGCTGCCGCCCGGACGCGCCGCCGTCGCCGGACGGCTCTACTCGGAGTCCGAGTTCGACCTCTCCGCCCTTGCCGGGATCCGCGGCGACCTCGTCGAGGTCGGGCGCTCCTGCGTGCACCCCGACCACCGGGACGGCGCCGTCATCTCCCTCATGTGGGCCGGTATAGCCCGCTACCTCACCGACGCCGGGCACAACTGGCTCGCCGGCTGCTGCTCGATCCCGCTCGCCGACGGCGGCGCTCTCGCTGCGGGCGTATGGGACACCGTCTCCGCCCGGCACCTCTCGCCCGAGGAGTACCGCGTCACCCCGCGCCTGCCCTGGTACCCCGACCGCCTGCCCCGCTCCGGCCGCACCCCGCTGCCGCCGCTGCTCCGCGGCTATCTGCGGCTGGGTGCCTGGGTCTGCGGGGAGCCCGCGCACGACCCGGACTTCGGGGTCGCCGACATGTACGTGCTGCTCTCCCTGCGCCGTACGGACCCGCGCTATCTGCGCCATTTCCTCTCCCTGGCCCCGGCGCCATGACCAGCGTGGGCGTGCCCGCGACGGCGAGAGCGCGCGCGGACGCCGGTCCGGAGCGCGGGCCGGCTGCGAGTCCCTGGCTGCCGCGTGCGCCCTGCACTCCCGAGAGCTGCCTCGCGGACCCCGGGCAGGCCGTCGCGGGCGTGCGCCGGGCGGTCCGGTGGTTCACGGCCGCGACCGTGCTGCTCGTGGGCATCGTGCTCTCGCCGCCGGCCCGGCGCTGTTCCGCGGCCCGTCGGGACCGGCTGACCGCCCGCTGGTGCCGTGCGGTGGTCCTGGCCTTCGGCGTACGGATCGAGGTCATCGGCGGCGAGGGCGACGGGCCGGTACGTGTTCCCGGCGGCGCCCTCGTCGTGGCCAACCACGTCTCGTGGCTGGACGTGCCGCTGCTCGCGTCGGTGCGGCCCGGACGGAATCTCGCCAAGAGCGAGGTCGGCGCGTACCCGGTTCTCGGCCCGCTCGCGGCCAGGGGTGCGACGATCTTCCTGGAACGGGACCGGCTGCGGGCCCTGCCGGGGACGGTCGCCGAGATGGCCGGGGCGCTGCGCGCGGGCTCGACGGTCGTGGCCTTCCCCGAGGGCAGCACCTGGTGCGGCGGTGTGTACGGACGATTCCGGAACGCCGTCTTCCAGGCCGCCCTCGACGCCGGAGCGCCCGTACGGCCCGTCCGGATCCGCTATCGACTGAGGACCCCGGCGGGAACCCGTACGGCCTCCGCAGCCGCCTTCGTCGGCGACGACACCCTGCTCGCCTCGCTGCGGCGGGTCGTGGCCGCCCGGGGCCTGGTGGCCGAGGTGACGGTGCTGCCGCCCCTTCCGCTTGCCGCCCGCCGCGACCGGGGCGCGCTGGCCCGTGCCGCGCAAGTCGCGGTGGCGGGGGAGGAGGCGGCCGGTGGAGTGCCGGCGGGCGAAGCCGGTCCGTACGGGATCCATGCGCCCCTGCACACCTCGCCCACCGCCGCAACCGGGGGCGGGAGTGCCGTCCCACTCGCACGGACCCCGCCGGACCCTGACGAGGGGCGCAACGCCGTCCTTCGCTCCTGACCGAGGCGACATGGTCCGGGCGGAGTCCGGGCGCGCGGAATCAAGGTCCCCGCGGGAACGTTGTACGAGGTACGGCCCGGAGCCGCTCCTGGCTCCCGGGGTCCTCGACGAACCAAGGAGTACCGATGGCAGGCGGACACACCGTTGTAGCGGTTCCCGGCGCGCAGCACGTCACGGTCGAGATCGACGGCCGGGTCGTAGCCGCGTCGGACAGCCCGGTGCTGGTGCACGAGACCGGGATGCCGGTCCGGTACTACCTGCCCCCGCAGGACGTGGCTCTGGAGCTCTTCGAGCCCACCGACACGAGCACCCACTGCCCGTTCAAGGGCGACGCGTCGTACTGGTCCTACCGCGGTGGCGACGGCGCGGTGAAGGCCGACGTGGTGTGGGCCTACCCGGACCCGCGGCCCGGCGTCGAGGCGATCAAGGACCACCTGTGCTTCTACGACACGGAGGCCCGGATCGTCGTCGAGGCCCCCGCCGGCGAGGGGTGACGCCGGGCGGGGCGCCGACGAGGGTCTGCGATTGACGGACAGTCAGGACGAGTCTCAGTACGGGTGCTTGTCCTTCTTGTGCTCCCAGGCGTCGTAGGCCCGCGCGCCCACCTCGGGGTAGAGCTGCTCGACCGTGATGCTGCGTTCACTGGTGGGCCGCTGGAAGTCCTCGTACTGGAAGGCGTCGCTGAACCCGATGTCCTCGGTGGCGTCCCAGTCGCAGCTGTAGTAGACGGCGCCGATCCGCGACCAGTAGATCGCGCTCATGCACATGGGGCAGGGCGCGCCGCTGGTGTAGATCGTGCAGCCCTGCAGCATCCGGGCGCGCTCGGGGACGACGTCGGGGGAGCCCTCGGGGCGAGGTATCAACTCCAGGGTGAATTCGTTCTGATGCTCCTCCGAGACCGAGGGTGCCTCGGGGTTGAGGAGCTGAACCGCCTTGCGGATGGCCTCGACCTCGCCGTGTGCGGTCGGATCGGCGGTCAGCAGCACGCGGTTCTGGCCGCGGGCGATGATCTCGTCGTCCTGGGTGATGACGGACCCGAATGGTCCGCCCCAGCCCTTCTCCACGGATTCGGTGGCCAGCCGCGCCGCCTCTGCCAGGAACTCCTTGTGTCCCATCTCCGTGCCTCCCGTCTGCGCAATGCGCTAGAGGTATTGGCCCTCTATGCACCAATTTGCCGCATAAATGCTGACGGCGCTACGCTGGTGGGGTGAATCGGAGCGCACGCGGGGACGGCGCAACGGTCGTGACCTCGCAGAAGGTTCGTCCGGGTCTGGACGACGACTACCAGAGCTGGCAGGAGAAGACGAACCGTATCGTCCGGCGTTTCGACGGCTTCGAGGGCACAGAGCTCTACCCGCCCGGTGCCGGCGCCGAGAACGAGTGGACGGTCGTTTTCCGCTTCTCGCGTCTTGAGCAGCTCACCGCATGGCTGGACTCCGGGGCGCGTCGTGAACTCCTCGACGAGGAACGGCCGTTGCTGGAGGAGGAGCCGACGCAGGAGGTGCTCGCCGGTGGGTCCCGGGCCAAGGAGAGCGGCGTCACCGCGGTGATCTCCCATGACGTGCCGCCCGAGCGTGCGGAGGACTTCCAGCGATGGCAGGAGAAAGTCCTGAAGGCGCAGCAGTCCTTCCCCGGGTTCATGGGGTCGGAGATGTTCCGACCCGTGGCCGGTGTCCAGGACAACTGGGTCGTCGCTTTCCGGTTCGACACCCGGGAGCACCTCGACCGCTGGCTGGACTCCGGTACGCGGGAGAAGCTCCTGGACGAGGGCCGTGGCCTTTTCACGTCCTACGACGTACGCAAGGTCGGCTCGCCGTTCAGCGGATGGTTCCGCTTCGAGGAAGGGACGGAAAAGGGGATTCCGCCCAACTGGAAGCAGGCCATGACCGTTCTGCTGGCCCTGTATCCCACGGTCATGGTCCTGAATCTGACGGTGGGATTCGAGCTCAACAACCTGGGCGTCACCGCCTGGTTCGGACTCTTCATCGGCAATGTCTGCAGTGTGGCGCTGCTGACGTGGGTTCTGATGCCGTTGGTGACCCGGGTGTTCGACCGCTGGCTGGCGCCACGCGGGCAGCCCGGAATCCGCTTCCATATGCTGGGCGCCCTCGTCGTGGTGGCGTGCTACGCGCTGCTGCTCCTCATCTTCGGGCTGACCACCGCCGACTGATGGACGGCCGCCCCGATGCCGCTCCGGTCCGGCGCGGCAGTGAGGTGACCGGACCCCCGACGGTGTCGTCCCGCGATGGTGCCGGGACACGAGTCGCCTTCGCCCCGCGGTGGCGCCGGAACCGCCCTCCCCCCGATCCCGGGCTCACCCACTACCGTGCCCTTGCGCACGCCCTGAGGCGGAGCACCCGGACCGCGAGGAGGCGGACATGAGCGGACGGACATCGGCCCCCGGCATCGAGGGCGAGGTGCTGTGGAGAGGCGATCCCGGCTACGACCGCGCATGGGAGGGGGTGTTGTGGAACCGCGTCAGGCCGCGACGCTACCCGGAAGTCATCGTCAGTGCGGCCTCCGAGAAGGATGTACCGGCCGCGGTGGAGCTGGCCCGCTCCCGCGGCATGCGCATCGCCATGCGCGCGGGCGGGCACAGTTGGTGCGGTTCGCCACTGCGCGACAGCGGGATGCTGCTGGACCTCTCACAGCTCCGCCGTATGGACATCGACACGGCTTCGGCCACCGCGACCGTCCAGCCCGGCGTCATCGGCAGCGAACTCGCCATGGAACTGATGCGCCGTGAACTCGCCTTTCCCGCGGGCCACTGCGCCACCGTCGCGCTCGGCGGCTACCTCCTCAGCGGCGGTCTCGGCTGGAACTCCGGCCTCTGGGGACCCGCCTGCGCGAGCGTCGAGGAGGTCGAGGTGGTGACGGCCGAGGGGGGGACGGTCCGGTGCAACGCCGATGAGCATCCGGACCTGTTCTGGGCCGCGCGTGGCGCCGGACCCGGTTTCTTCGGCGTGGTCACCGCCTTCCGCCTACGGCTGCACCCGCGCCCGTCCTCGGTCATGACCACCCAGTACGTCCTTCCGCTGACCGAGACCGGCGCCGCCGTCCGGTGGGCCGCGGAGGCCGCGCCCCGCCTGCCCCCCAACGTCGAACTCGGCTTCATCCTGGGCACGGCCGACCCCTCGCTCGTGACGGATGGGCCACCGCCCAGGACCGTCACCATCAGCGCCACCGCGTTCTCGGACACGGACCGGAACGCCGCCGAGGCCCTCGCCCCGCTCCGGGACTGCCCGCTCGCCTCTCGCACCCTCTCCCGTCAGATCGCCGAACCGACCCCCCTCGACTCCCTGTACGGGACCGCGAGCGACGCGTGGCCCGCCGGGCACCGCTACGCCGCCGACACCCTCTGGTCCGACGCCGCCTTCGAGACCCTGCTCACGAAGCTCGCCGGTGCCATCGAGGCGGCCCCCACCGACAAGGCACTCGTCCTGGCGCCGGTCGCGCCCGTTGGCCGCAAGCCGGAGCTCACCGCGGACATGGCCTTCTCAGCGCTGGGGGAGAGCTATGTCGTCCCGTTCGCGGTCTGGGACGATCCGGCGGAGGACGAGGCCAACTTCCGCTGGCTCCGCGAGGCGATGCACGCGATCGAACCGCTCGGCACCGGCCACTACATCGCCGAGACCGACCTCACCGCAGACCCGTCCCGCGCCCGCCGGTCGTACGCGCCGGAGGACTGGGACCGGCTGCAGAGGGTGCGCGCCGCGTACGACCCCCAGGGCGTCTTCCACTCGTATCTGACGCCCTGACGCCCTGACGCCCTGCCCTCTCACGCCCTCACGCCCTCACGCCCCCTGGGCCTGACACCTGACGCCCCGGGCCGCGTGGACCCAGCCCGGCCGGGCGCGCCCCGCGCGCCCGGCCGTCCTGCGTGCCGCAGTGCTCCTCGTGCCTCAGCGGCCGTCGGCGGTGGACGCCAGCGACAGGGCGAAGCGGCCCTCCTCATCCGTCCACCAGTGCCGCAACTCCAGTCCCGCCGCGCCGAGTTCGGACTGCACCCGGTACTCGCGGAACTTGGCGGACACCTCCGTCCGCATCTCCTCGCCCTCCGCGAAGGCGACCGCCAGGTCCAGCCCGCGGATCTTGGCTGTCAGCGCCCTGCGCGCGCGCAGCCGCATCTCGATCCATTCGTTCTCCGCGTTCCACCGGGCGACGTGGTCGAAGGCGTCCGGATCGAAGTCGGCGCCCAGTTCGCGGTTCATGACGGTGAGCACATTCTTGTTGAAGGCCGCGGTGACCCCGGCCGAGTCGTCGTAGGCGGCCACCAGGGTGGCCTCGTCCTTGACCAGGTCGGTGCCCAGCAGCAGGAAGTCGCCCGGGGTCATCAGGGAGCTGACGGCGCTGAGGAAGACGGCACGCTCCTCGGGCAGGAGATTGCCGATGGTCCCTCCGAGGAAGGCGATCAGCCGCGGCCCCGGTGTCTCGGGCAGGGCCAGCCCGCTCTGGAAGTCCGACACCAGGGCGTGCACGGTCAGCTCCGGATGCTCGGCGAGCAGGTGCTCACCGGCCTGGGTGAGGGCGGACTCGCTGACGTCCACGGGTACGTACGCCTCCAGGCCCGACAGCGCCTCCAGCAGGTAGCGGGTCTTCTCCGAGGAGCCCGAGCCCAGTTCGACGAGCGTGCGCGCGCCGGTGGCCTGGGCGATGTCGCCGGCGCGACGGGTGAGGATCTCCCGCTCGGCACGGGTCGGGTAGTACTCCGGCAGCCGGGTGATGTCCTCGAACAGGTCGCTGCCGTGGGCGTCGTAGAACCACTTGGGCGGCAACTGCTTGGGGTCGCGGGTGAGCCCGTCCATGACGTCGGACCGCAGAGCGGCGGCGGTGGCGTCGGCGGGCAGGGTGCGGGTGACGGTGAACGGGCTCACGGGCTCGGCTCCTTGAGGGGTGTCAGGAGTACGTCGTTGCGGGTGGCGGTGAGAAGAGTGCGGTCGGGGACCGCGCTCCAGCGGGTGTCGTCGTCGTACGGCTCGGAGGCCACGGTCACGGCGCGCCGTTCGCTGTCCGGGAGATACCACAGGGTGTCGCCCCATACCGTGGCGACGATCGAAGTCCCCTCGGTGAGCAGCAGGTTCAGTCGCGCCCCGGGGGCGGCTTCGGTGACCGAGGCGACGGTGTCCGCCAGAGCCTGGCCGGGCTCGTCGCCGGTCCGCAGCCGGTGCAGGACGAGTGCCCACACGAACGCGGAGTCCGTACGGGCCTCCATGCTCAGCAGGTCGACCGCAGGGAGTGTGGTGGCCAGGGCGGCCATCGACTCCGGCCAGCCGGGGACCGCCCCGTTGTGGCTGAACAGCCAGGGACCGGAGGCGAACGGCGCGGCCGCGGCCTCCCCGTCCGCCCCTGCCCGGGTGGCGTCGCGCACGGCCGCGACCAGGGCGGTGGTGCGTACGACACGGGCGAGGTCGGTGAACGAGCCGTCGGCCCAGACCGGCACGGCCCGGCGGTAGCGGGCGGGTACGGGGTCGTCCCCGGCGTACCAGCCGACGCCGAAGCCGTCGGCGTTGACCGTCCCGTAGCGCTGGTGGCGCGGCGCCCAGGACTGCCGGAACAGGCTGTGCTCGGGCGCGGAAACGATCGCACCGACGGTCGTCTCCGGCCCTACGTAGGCGAGATGACGGCACATCAGGACCAGTCCCTTCGGGCCTCGGCGGAATCCGGCGGAGTCCTCACGCCGACTCCGGACCGGCGTCGCGGGCCGTACGGAAACCGGAGAAGATCTGACGCCGCACCGGCAGATCCCAGTTGCGGAACGTGCCCCGGCACGCCACCGCGTCCACCGCGAAGCTCCCGCCCCGCAGCACCTTGTGCTCGCTGCCGAAGAAGACTTGCGAGTACTCCCGGTACGGGAAGGCCGCGAACCCGGGGTAGGGGAGGAAGTCGCTGGACGTCCACTCCCACACATCGCCCATCAACTGCCGTACACCCAACGGTGACGCGCCCTCCGGGTAGCTGCCGACCGGGGCGGGCTGCAGATGGCGCTGGCCGAGGTTGGCGTGCTCGGGCGCAGGGTCCGCGTCGCCCCACGGGTAGCGCCGGGAGCGGCCGGTGACCGGGTCGTGGCGGGCCGCCTTCTCCCACTCCGTCTCCGTGGGCAGCCGGCGCCCGGCCCAGCGGGCGTACGCGTCGGCCTCGTACCAGCTGACGTGCAGCACCGGCTCGTCGGCCGGTACGGGCTCGGTCGTCCCGAACCGGCGGCGCAGCCAGGTCCCGCCGCCGTCCTGACGCCAGAACAGCGGTGCGGCCAGGCCGTGTTCGCGGATGTACGCCCAGCCCTCCGGCGCCCACCAGCGCGGGTCGTCGTAGCCGCCGTCGTCGATGAAACGCTCGTAGGCGCCGTTGCTGACGGGGACGGTGTCGATGAAGAAGGCGGGCACGTCGCGGTGGTGGGCCGGGCGCTCGTTGTCCAGGGCCCAGGGCTCGGTCGAGGTGCCCATGGTGAACGGGCCGCCGGGGACGAGGGCTTCGGAGGTGAGAGCCGCGCTGCCGGCGGGCGCGCGGGGCGGCGGCGGAGCGCTGAGCGCAGCCGGCCCGCGCCGGAGCTGATGGGTGATGAGCATCGTCTCGTCGTGCTGCTGTTCGTGCTGCGCGATCATCCCGAAGGCGAAACCGGCGTCGAGCAGACGGTTGCCGCCGCCCAGCGCCGTGGTCTCGAGCACGTCGAGCACGCGGTTGCGGACGTCGGCGACATAGGCGCGCGCCTCGGCGGGCGGCAGCAGCGGGAGGGAGGGGCGCTCGACGCGCGGGTGCTCGAAGGCGTCGTAGACCTTGTCGATGTCGGGGCGCAGTGCGTCGCGTCCGCCCACGGCGCGGAGCAGCCACAGCTCCTCCTGGTTCCCGATGTGTGCCAGGTCCCAGACCAGGGGCGACATCAGGGGCGAGTGCTGGGCGGTGAGGTCCGGCTCGTCGACGCAGGTGGTGAGGGTGGCGGTGCGCTCGCGAGCGGTGGCGAGGGCGTCCGCGGCACGCTGCCGAAGCGTTTCCGCATCCCCGATGGGTGCGGGCCCTGTGGCGGTCATGAGGGGTTGTCCTTCCCGGAACGGGGGTCGAGTAGATCGTCGGCGGGACATCGTCCGCGCAGGACGTAGCGGTCGGCGAAGGCGGCGACCGCCTCCTGGAGCGAATCGGAGGCACCGAGCCGGGGCAGCGCCTCCTGTGCCACGGTGAACGCGGCCACCGCGGCGGAGCGCAGTTCCGGATCGGTCAGGGCGTCACGGGCGGCGGTCTCCCACAGCGGATTGCGGGGCGCGGGCCGGAAACCCGCCACCTCGGCCAGGGGTTTGACGGCACGGTAGACGGCCTCGGACGACTCGGGGTCGTCGAAAAGGGCTGCTGTGACCGCCAGCGGGATACGCCATCCGTCGTCGCCGGACTGGGCGTCGATCATGCGCAGTTCCAGATGGCCACGCGGTCTGACCGGCGGAAAGAGTGTGGTGATGTGGTACTCGAGGTCGTCCAGCGTGGGCGGCCGCGGAAGCCCGCCCCGGATCCACTCCCGGAAGCTGAGATCCACGGGAACGGTCCACGGACCGTCCTCGCTGCGCACACACATCACGGGCGCATCGAGCACGTACGCCGCCCAGTCCGCCCTGGGGTTGAACCCCTCGACGGGCGCTTGGCAACGGCCCGGGTCGAGCTGCGCCCATACCGCCTGACGGGTGGAGCGCCAGCCGGTGCGACACCCCTCCCTCGTCGGGGAGTTGGCGAACGCGGCGACCAGCACGGCGCCGAGGAGATGGGCGAGCCGCCAGCGCCGCCCGTAACCGAGCGGGCCCGGCTCCTCGTTGCCCGCGTCCAGGCACACCTGCACGGAGGCGGAGGAGCACATCATGGCGCGGCCCGCGGTACCGCAACGGTCGAAGTACGCCTCCATGGCGGCGTACCGGGGCTGGTCGAGGAGGCGGCGGGGGGAGTGGACCGGTTCGCATCCATGGCCCACGAGGCCGAGGCCGTGGGTGCGCAAAGACGCGCGGACGAGCGCGAGATCGGCCGCGGCGCCCTCGATGCACCCGGTGAGGGAGCCGGCCGGTGGCGGGCTGAGTTCGAGCTGGCCGCCCGGTTCGAAGGTGAGCGGCGAGTCGAGCGTCAGAGCACGCACGTCCGCGACCGCGGCGGCGTGCCGGTCGGGGTCGACGGGAAGGGAGGGATCGCTGAGATCCCGGACGAAAAATTCCAGTTCGACACCGATGCGGCGGGGCGGACCGGTCTTGAAACAGATGCCGTGGATGTGGGCTTGAGCCTCGGCCTGGGTCAGCGCCCTGGCCCGGCTCGCCCGGTCTTCGTGAAGCACGGTCGGATCCTCCCTCGAAGGGACCTCGTGCACCCTGCCGCCCGCCGGCGGGGTGCTCCGTACCACCTAAGCGATCGAGGGACGCGCCCTCAAGTGGGCAGCGTCCCCCTGTCGGAACTCATCAGTCACCGGTCGGAAACGGGTCGCCCGACCGCGCGGCCGGCCATGCCGTCACGCGGGAGCGATCAGTTCCGTTCCTCCTGGAAGCCTGCCCCGGTCCGCGGCCTCCCGCAAATGGACGAGGAGGACCCTTCGCAGCTCGCGGGCCGCCCGCGGCGGGGCCACGTCCGTACGGTGCGCGAGGGCGATGGTGCGCTGCAGGCCGGGCCGGGCGAACGGGGTGGTGCGCAGTCCGGGGGCCGCGCGCTCGGCCACCATGCTCGGCAGGACGGCGATGCCCAGGCCCGCCCGGACGAAGCCCAGCACGGCGTCCATCTCGCCGCCCTCCACCGTGAAGGTCGGCTCGAAACCGGCGGCCCGGCAGGCGGCGACGGTCAGGTCCCTGAGGTCGTAGCCGTGCCGGAACATCACCATCGGCCGGTCACGCAGGTCGGCGGCCCGCACGGGAGCCCCGCCGCCCGGGGGCGGCACGGCCGCCGGGGATACCACCACGAGGTCCTCGCGCAGCAGCTCCGTGGTGGTCAGGGCGGGGGAGGGCCCGGTCAGCGGCAGCACCACCAGCGCGAGGTCCAGGGCGCCCCGGGCCAGGTCGCGTACGAGGTCGTGCGAGCCGCTCTCCTCCAGCTCCAGCCGGATGGCCGGATGCAGGTCGTGGAAGACGCGCAGGACGTCCGGGAGCAGACCCGTGCACAGGCTCGGGGTGGCGCCGAGCCGTACCCGGCCGCTGCGGAGCTGGACGAGCTCCTGCACCTCGTAGCGGGCGGTCTCGGTGTCGGCCAGGATGCGGCGGGCCAGCGGCAGCAGAGCCTCGCCCGCGTCGGTGAGCGCGATGTTCCCCCGGGCGCGGCTGAACAGCTCCGCTCCCAACTCCCGCTCCAGCGCTCTGATCTGCTGTGAAAGCGAGGGCTGTGCGACATGGACGCGCTCGGCGGCCCGGGTGAAGTGGCGGGTTTCGGCCACGGTCACGAAGTAGAGAAGCTGCTGGAACTGCACGCTTCGCACGATAGGGAAGATCTATACAGATCGCCACACTCATAGGGCGGCGTCACCCAGGATGAATAGCCACTGGCTATCGAAATCAGCCCGACCATGTCTTGGACCTGTCGAGACCTGATCCCTAGCGTCTGGAGTCATGGCACTCGCGAGCCGGGCGTCCCGGCCCACCCTCCTCCGCCTGCTCTGGCAGTCGACCGTCGGAAAGAAGGCGGTCATGGCCACCACGGGCGTGGTCATGCTGCTCTACCTGGTCGTTCACATGCTCGGCAATCTCAAGATCTTCTTCGGGGCGGCGGAGTTCAACGCCTACGCGGCCTGGCTGCGGACGGCCGGATCACCTCTGCTGCACGAGAGCTGGTTCCTCTGGATCGCCCGTGCCGCGCTCGGCACCGCGGTCGTCCTCCACGCCGTCGCCGCGTACCAGCTCAGCCGCCGCGACCTCGCCGCCCGCCCGAGCGGATACGTCCACCGCCGCCGGCGCGCGAGCTACGCGACCCGCACCATGCGCTGGGGCGGCGTCATCCTCGGGCTCTTCGTCGTCTGGCACATCCTCGACCTGACGACGCTGACCGTGAACCCGCGGGCGCAGGAGCACCACCCGTACGAGAACGTCGTCGCCTCCTTCTCCACCTGGTACGGCGGTGGCATCTACGTCGTGGCGATGCTCGCGCTGTGCCTGCACATCCACCACGGCTTCTGGAGCGCGGCCCAGACGCTCGGCGCGAACAGCGTGCGCCGCCACCGGGCTCTGAAGGCGACGGCCACGGGGCTGGCGCTGATCCTGACCATCGGTTTCCTGAGCGTTCCGGTCGCGGTGATGACCGGGTTGGTGAGCTGACATGCCCTGCTACGCCTCGTACACCACCGGCGAGCCGCTCGCCGACACCAAGTCCCCTGCCGTCGCCGTCGAAGACCGCTGGGACCAGCGCCGGTTCGAGGCCTCACTGGTCAATCCGGCCAACCGCCGCGGCTACACCGTCATCGTCGTCGGCACCGGCCTGGCGGGCGGGGCCGCGGGTGCCACCCTGGCCGAACAGGGCTACCGCGTCGTGCAGTTCTGCCACCAGGACTCGCCGCGCCGCGCCCACTCCATCGCCGCCCAGGGCGGCATCAACGCCGCCAAGAACTACCGCAACGACGGAGACTCGGTCCGGCGGCTCTTCTACGACACGGTCAAGGGCGGCGACTTCCGCGCCCGCGAGTCGAACGTGCACCGGCTCGCGCAGATCTCGGTCGAGATCATCGACCAGTGCGTGGCGCAGGGCGTGCCGTTCGCCCGCGAGTACGGCGGCCTCCTCGACACCCGTTCCTTCGGAGGCGTCCAGGTCTCGCGCACCTTCTACGCCCGCGGCCAGACCGGTCAGCAACTCCTCCTCGGCGCCTACCAGGCGCTGTCCCGGCAGATCGCCGCCGGCCGGGTCGAGATGCACCCGCGCACCGAGATGCTCGATCTCGTCGTCGTCGACGGGCGGGCCCGCGGCATCGTCGCCCGCGACCTGGTCACCGGCCGCGTCGAGGTCCATCTCGCCGACGCCGTCGTGCTCGGCACCGGCGGCTACGGCAACGTCTTCCACCTCTCCACCAACGCCAAGAACTCCAACGCGACGGCGATCTGGCGGGCGCACCGGCGCGGCGCCCGCTTCGCCAACCCCTGCTTCACCCAGATCCACCCCACCTGCATCCCGCGCTCCGGCGACCACCAGTCGAAGCTGACGCTGATGAGTGAATCCCTGCGCAACGACGGGCGGATCTGGGTCCCGAAGGCCCGTGACGACCGGCGCCCGGCGGCCGGGATCCCCGAGGACGAGCGCGACTACTTCCTGGAACGCCTCTACCCCTCGTTCGGCAATCTCGTACCGCGCGACATCGCCTCCCGTGCGGCCAAGAACGTCTGCGACGAGGGACGCGGCGTCGGCCCCGGCGGGCAGGGTGTGTATCTCGACTTCGCGGACGCCATCGCCCGGCTGGGCCGGGAGGCGGTCGAGGAGAGGTACGGAAATCTCTTCGAGATGTACGGGCGCATCACCGACGAGAACCCGTACGAGGTGCCGATGCGCATCTACCCGGCCGTCCACTACACGATGGGCGGGCTGTGGGTCGACTACGACCTGCAGACCACGATCCCCGGGCTGTTCGCCATCGGTGAGGCCAACTTCTCCGACCACGGCGCCAACCGCCTCGGCGCGTCAGCGCTCATGCAGGGCCTGGCCGACGGCTACTTCGTCCTGCCGCCGATGCTGGGCGACTTCCTCGCCCGGCATCCGCGCACGCCGGTCTCCGAGGAGCACCCCGCCGTCGAGGAGGCGATCGCCGACACCGAGGACCGGCTCCACCTGCTGCTGGCGGTGAACGGCGACCGGACGCCCGAGTCGTTCCACCGCGAACTCGGCGAACTGCTGTGGAACGAGTGCGGCATGGCCCGTACGGACACCGGGCTGCGCAAGGCGCTCGATCGCATCCCCGCGCTGCGCGAGGAGTTCTGGCGGCGCGTCAGGGTCCCGGGCACCGGCGAGCAGCTCAACCAGTCGCTGGAGAAGGCGAACCGGGTCGCCGACTATCTGGAGTTGGCCGAGCTGATGTGCCTCGACGCGCTGCACCGCACCGAGTCCTGCGGGGGTCACTTCCGCGAGGAGAGCCGGACCGACGGCGGCGAGGCGGCGCGCGACGACACGCACTTCTCCTACGTCGCCGCCTGGGAGTTCACCGGCACCGGCGTACCGCCCGTCCTGCACAAGGAAGACCTGGTCTTCGAACACGTCCACCCCACCCAGCGGAGCTACGCATGAGGCTCACCCTGCGCATCTGGCGCCAGACGGGACCGGCCGAGCCCGGTGCCATGACGTCGTACGAGGTCCGGGACATCTCGCCCGACATGTCCTTCCTGGAGATGCTCGATACCCTCAACGAGGACCTCATCGGACGCGGCGAGGAACCGGTCGCCTTCGACCACGACTGCCGCGAGGGCATCTGCGGAGCCTGCGGCATGGTCATCAACGGGCGGGCGCACGGCCCTCAACGTGCCACCACCGCCTGCCAGTTGCACATGAGGAACTTCGAGGACGGCGACACCGTCGACATCGAACCGTGGCGTGCCGCGGCGTTCCCGGTCGTCAAGGACCTCGTCGTCGACCGGTCCGCCTTCGACCGCATCATCGGATCCGGCGGCTGGATCACCGCACCGACGGGCAGCGCCCCCGAGGCGCACTCCACGGCCGTACCGAAGGAAGCGGCCGAGACCGCCTTCGAGCACGCCGAGTGCATCGGATGCGGGGCGTGCGTCGCCGCCTGCCCCAACGGCTCGGCGATGCTCTTCACCTCGGCGAAGGTCGTGCACCTGGCCGCGCTGCCGCAGGGAGCCCCCGAGCGGGAGAGCCGGGTCCTGGACATGGTGGCGGCGATGGACGCGGAGGGCTTCGGCGGCTGCACCAATGCGGGCGAGTGCGCCACGGCCTGCCCGAAGGGCATCCCGCTGCCGAGCATCGCGGCGATGAACCGTGAATGGCTGCGCGCCGCCGCCAAGTCCCGCCGCTGACACAGAAGTTCAGCGGGCCGGGGCCGGGGCCGTCGCGAGCGGGTGCGGACCGCCCCTCCGATCCGCACCCCGGCCCGGCGTCGCTCCGGCCGGCACCCCGGCCCTGTGGGATCAGCCGGACAGCCGGGCCGCGAGATACGGCGCGGTCCGGCTCGCCGGCGTCCGCGCCACGTCCTCCGGCGGCCCCGCGGCCACGATGCGCCCGCCCTCGTCGCCACCGCCCGGACCCAGGTCGATCACCCAGTCCGCCGCGGCCACCACATCCATGTCGTGCTCGACGACCACCACGGAGTGCCCGGCGTCGGCCAGCCCGTGCAACTGCCGCATCAGCACCTCCACATCGGCCGGATGCAGGCCCGTCGTGGGCTCGTCCAGCAGATAGAGGGTGTGGCCGCGCCGGACACGCTGGAGTTCGGTCGCCAGCTTGATGCGCTGGGCCTCGCCGCCCGACAACTCGGTGGCGGGCTGGCCCAGCCGCAGATAGCCCAGGCCGACGTCCCTCAGGGTGCCCAGGCTGCGGGCCGCGGCGGGGACCTCGGCGAAGAACTCCGCCGCGGCGTCCACGGTCAGGTCCAGTACCTCGGCGACGGTCCGGCCTCGGTACCGGATCTCCAGGGTCTCGGGGTTGTAGCGCGCTCCGCCGCATTCGGGGCAGGGCGCGTACGTCCCCGGCAGAAAGAGCAGTTCGATCGCCACGAACCCCTCGCCCTGGCACGTCTCGCACCGCCCGCCGGCCACATTGAACGAGAACCGTCCCGACGTGTAGCCGCGAGCCCGTGCCTCGTCGGTCGCCGCGAAGAGCTTCCGTACGGTGTCGAAGAGCCCGGTGTACGTGGCGAGGTTGGAGCGGGGCGTACGGCCGATGGGCTTCTGGTCCACCTGGACCAGACGGTCGACGGCCTCCAGCCCGTCCACCGCCTTCGGCCCGTCCACCGGCTTCCGCCCGCCGGCTCCCCGCTCGCCCGCGTGGCCGTCCCCGCCCGGGCCGTCCGTGCCTCGGTCGTCCGCGCGTCCGCGGCCCTTGGTGCCGTCCGGCCCCGGCGCGGCCTCCGGTCCCAGGTGCTCGCCGACGACGCCGGCCAGCACCTGCCCGACGAGCGTCGACTTGCCGGACCCCGACACACCCGTGACCGCTGTGAGGACTCCGAGCGGGAACTCCGCGTCGAGGTGGTCCAGGTTGTGCCGCGTCACGCCGTGCAGCCGCAGCAGACCCGAGGGCTCACGGCGGGTCCGCGCGCCCGGACCCGTACGCCGCGCAGTGCCCTCCTCGTCTCCGCCCTCCCTGGCTCCGTCAGCGCCGAACAGGAAGCGGCCCGTCGCCGACTCGGGGACCGCGGCCAGCCCGGCCACCGGGCCGCTGTAGAGCACCTGCCCGCCGCCCTCGCCGGCGTGCGGGCCGACGTCCACCACCCAGTCGGCGCGGCGCGCCACCGCCATGTCGTGCTCCACGACGAAGACCGAGTTCCCGGCGTGCTTGAGCCGTTCCAGCACCACCAGCAGGGCCTCGGTGTCCGCCGGGTGCAGACCCGCCGAGGGCTCGTCCAGCACGTACACCACCCCGAAGAGGCCGGACCTCAACTGTGTGGCCAGCCGCAGCCGTTGGTGCTCGCCCGGGGAGAGCGTCGGCACGGGGCGGTCCAGGCTCAGGTAGCCGAGGCCGAGTTCGGTGATCACGCCGATACGGGAGACCAGGTCGTGGGCCAGTGTCGCGGCCACCCCCGCCGTACCGCCCCGCTGCGCCGTCCCGCCCCGGCCCGGGTCCACCTCCGCCACCGGGCGCAGTGTCCCGGCCAGGGCGCCCAGCGGCAGTGCCGCCAGGTCGGCGATCGTCCGCCCGGCGAAGGTGACCGCCAGCGCCTCGGGGCGCAGCCTGCTGCCTCCGCACGCCGGGCACGGCGCGCTGGTCAGAAAGCGCTCCGCGCGGGCTCGCAGCGTCTGGCTCTTGGAGTCGGCGAAGGTGTGCAGCACATAGCGACGCGCGCTCATGTACGTGCCCTGGTACGGCCGTTGGATCCGCTCCGCGTCCCGCACCGGATGCACCGTCACCACCGGCTGCTCGTCGGTGAACAGGATCCAGTCCCGGTCCTCCTGCGGCAGGTCCCGCCACGGCCGGCCGACGTCGTACCCGAGCGCGTCCAGGATGTCGCGCAGGTTCTTGCCCTGCCACGCACCCGGCCAGCCGGCGATGGCGCCCTCACGGATGCTGAGCCCGGGGTCCGGTACGAGCAGCGCCTCCGACGTCCGGTGGACGCGGCCGATGCCGTGGCATTCCCGGCACGCCCCGGCGGCCGTGTTCGGCGAGAACGCGTCCGAATCCAGGCGTTCCGCCCCCGGCGGGTAGTCGCCCGCGCGTGAGAACAGCATCCGCAGCGTGTTCGACAGCGTCGTCACGGTCCCGACGGAGGAGCGCGAGGTCGGTGCCGCCCGCCGCTGCTCCAGCGAGACCGCGGGCGGCAGCCCGGTGATCTCCGTGACGGAGGGCGCGCCCGCCTGATGGATCAGCCGCCGCGCGTACGGCGCCACGGACTCGAAGTAGCGGCGCTGCGCCTCGGCGTAGATCGTCCCGAAGGCGAGCGAGGACTTGCCCGATCCGGACACCCCTGTGAACACCGCCAGCACGTCGCGCGGGATGTCCACGTCCACCTCGCGCAGATTGTGTTCGCGGGCGCCGCGCACCCGGACGTACGGGTCGTGGGCACTGGGGTTCATCGGCGCGTGTTCTCCGTCGGGACAGGCGTGGGCTGGGCAAACAGGGCGATTCTAGGCGCCCTTCCCCTTGGTGCCCGCCCCGCCCTGCGGCCTGCCGCCCGGGGCCCCGGAGCTCTGCCCGCCGGCGCCCTGCCCGCCCGGGCCCTGCGGCCCGGCGCTCAGCACTCCGGTCAGCCGCGCCAGCCGGTGGTACGACTCGAGCTGCAGCTCCCGGTCGTAGGTGCTGGTGGTCACCAGGATCTCGTCGGCCGCCGTCCGCTCGACGAGCCTCTCCAGCGCCTCCCGTACCTGCGGCTCGGTGCCGTGGATGTGCCCCTGCTGGGCCTCCTCGAACAGGGCGCGCTCCCGGTCGGTCATCTCCGTCCGGGCGATCTCCTCGACCGGCCTGAGCGGCGGGAACTCGCCGTGCGTACGGGACCAGGCGCTCGCCCACGCCTCGGGCAGCAGGATGCGGCGGGCCTCCTCGGTGCTCCCGGCCACCGCGACCGTGCCCGCCACGACGACGTAGGGCTCCTGACCCCACTCCGTGGGCCGGAACTGCTCGCGGTAGCGCTCGATCGCACCCAGCATCCGCTCCTCGTCGCCCGCGGCCGCGATGACGAGCGGCAGTCCGAACGCCGCCGCATGCTCCGCGCCCGCACCCGTGGCCAGCACGAACGCGGGGATCCTCAGCCCTTCGGCGGGACGGGCGTGCACCCGCGGCCCGCCGTCCGGCCCGGGCGTGAAGTAGCCGAGCAGTTCGCCCAGCTGCTCGGCGAAGTCCTCGGCCGCGTCCTTGTCGCGGCCCAGCGCGCGCCGGATCCCGTCGGTGAACCCGACGGAGCGCCCAAGACCCATGTCGATACGGCCCGGGAAGAGGGCCTCCAGGACCCCGAACTGCTCGGCGACGACCAGCGGCTGGTGATTGGGCAGCATCACCCCGCCCGTACCGACGCGGATGCGCGACGTCTCCGCGGCGATGGCGGCCGCGAGCACGGTCGGCGCGGAACCGGCGACCCCGGGGACGCCGTGGTGCTCCGACACCCAGAACCGGTGGAAGCCCAGGCCCTCGGCCTGCTGAGCGAACCGCACCGTGTGGCGCAGTGTCTCCGGGGGGTCCTCGCCCTGCCGGGTGCGGGAGCGGTCCAGTACCGAGAAGCGGGTCGTCGACCATGGGGAGCTCACCTCTGGCACAACGCCCTGCGGCCGGGAAGATTCCCGCCGCAGCCGGTGCCTGCCGGTCGTGCTCCGGTGCTCCGGTGCTCAGGCCACGGCCGGGTCCCGGTCCGCGTCCCCTTCCTCCAGGCCCTGGACGTCCGGCCACCGCTCGTACCACCGCCGGTCCGCCTCGAGCTGCGCCGCCAGCGAGATCAGCAGCGGCTCGCTGTTCGCCGGGCCCAGGAGCTGCGCGCCCAGGGGCAGCCCGCCGTCGGCGAAGCCGGCGGGCACGTTGATGCCCGGCCAGCCCAGGACGTTCCAGGGCCAGGCGTACGGGCACGCGGCGATCCTCGCCTGGTCCGTACGCCAGCCGGACAACGAGATCAGCGCGCCGATCCGCGGTGGCGGGGTGGCCGTGGTCGGGGTGAGGACGACGTCGAAGCGGCGGAAGATCCCGCCGACGCGCGCGTGCAGGCGCGGTTCGACGGAACGGGCGAGCCGCAGCGGGCCGCCGCCGAGGATCCGTCCGAGCCGGGCGGCGCCGCGCGTCCGGGGGTCCAGCAGCGACTGGTCGGGCACGCGGTCGCACCAGTCGCGGACACCCGCCGTCGCGCGCGGCACGAACGTCAGTCCCACCGGACCGTACTTCGGGTCCTCCTCCACCACCTCGTGGCCGAGTGCCTCCAGCCGCTCGGCCAGGCCGACGACCGCGGCCCGCACGGCCGGATCCAGTGGCTTCGGGGTGCCCGTGAACGGCGGGCGCAACGACAGGGCGATGCGCAGCCGGCCCGGCTCGCGCGATGCCGCGGGGAGCAGGGTCAGGGGCTCGGGGGTGTGCAGGTCACCGGGGTGGCTGCCGCTCGCCGCGTCGAGGAGGAGCGCGGCGTCGGCGACCGTACGGGCCAGCGGTCCGATCCCCGTGATCCCGTTGAACGCCTCCTCCTCCGGCCAGGTGGAGATCCGGCCCCGCTGCGGCTTGATACCGATCAGATGCGACCAGGCCGCGGGGATCCGGACCGAGCCCGCGCCGTCGGAGCCGAGTGCCGCGGGGACGAGCCCGGCGGCCACGGCTGCCCCGGCCCCGCCTGACGAGCCGCCGGGCGTGTGGCCGGTGTTCCAGGGGTTACGGGTGTCGCCGAACGCCGGTCCTTCGGTGAACGGCCACTGGCCCAGTTCCGGGGTGTTGGTCTTCCCGACGATGACGGCCCCGGCCTCCCGCAGGCGCCGTACGGCCTCGCAGTCGACCGTCTTCACCGGGAACTCGCCGGGGCACCCGAACGCGGTCGGTTCGCCCGCGAGGTCCATGTCGTCCTTGACGGCGACCGGCACGCCCAGGAGCGGCGCCCGCTCGCCTGCCGCCAACTTCCGGTCCGCTGCCTCGGCTTCGGCCAGCGCGGCCTCGGGCCGGATCCGGCGGAAGGCGTTGAGGACGGGCTGTGTGGCCTCGATCGCCGCGAGGGACCGCTCGACCAGCGCGCGCGAGGACACCTCGCCCTCGGCGAGCGCCCGGGCTTGTTCCGCCAGGCCTTGCGACAGTGCAGGGGACACGACGGCACCTCGTCTTCGACGCCACTGATTCGATACGAACAGTAGCGCTGTGGGGGGCGTTTGCACGGCAGGCCCGGCGGCGCTGACGTGTACGGACGGGGTTTCGCCGGTGCGGCCGCGGTGCGGGGCGTCCGAGTCCGCTCAGGATTGCCGGGCCCGGCGGGGGCGTTCGCCGCCGTGCGCGGTCGGCGTCCCGCTCCGCTTCGCGGCGTCAGCGGCGATCGTACGGTTGCGCGCGTGGCCGTGGCCGCACCGCTCACCCGCCTCCCCGCCCCCCGCCTCACCCCGACAGGACGCGGGCCCGGCACTGCGCGGGGGTGCCCCAGGCGGAGCGCAGGGCGCGGGCTTTGAGGATCCACAGCGACAGGTCGTTCTCCGCGGTGTAGCCGATCGCGCCGTGGAGCTGGAGCGCGGTGCGGGCCGCGGCGTACGCGGCATCGCCCGCCGCCGCCTTCGCCGCCGCCACCGCCGCCCCCGTGCTTCCCGCACTGGCGCCGCCCCCGCCGGCCAGCGCCACGGCCGCTCCGTACAGCAGCGGGCGGGCGAACTCCAACCCCAGCAGTGCGTCCGCGAGCTGATGCTTGACCGCCTGGAAGGACCCGATGGGAACGCCGAATTGGGTGCGCTGCTTCACATACGCGACCGTGCGCTCCACCAGGGCGAGGCCCGTGCCCACGGCCTGCGCCGCCGTCGCGAAGGCCGCCCACTCCGCGGCCCGCCCGGCCGCATCCCGCACCGCGGCCCCCGGGACCGGCAACTCGTCTCCGGCGTGCGGTACGGCCAGGCGCCGGGCCGGATCGAGGGACGGTTGCCCGTCCGGATGCCCATCGGGTCGCCCATCGCGCCGCCCGTCGATCCGCATGCCACCGGGGGCGCCGGAGAGCCGCACGGTGTCCAACGCGTCGCCGCCGACGGTGAGGACGGCGTCGGCGCGGTCCGCGTCGAGCGCGTACGGCCCGCCGCCGAAGGCGACTCCGTCCGCCGCGCGCGGCCGGCCGATGCACAGCGTCGCCACCGTCCGCCCCGACGCGATGCCCGGCAGCCAGTCCTTCGCCGGTCCCGCCGCACGGGCGTCCGCGTCCGCGAGGCTCCCGAGGAGCACCCCGGCCGCCACGGTCTCGACCACCGGGCCCGGAACCGCGTGGCGCCCCAACTGCACGAAGGCAACGGCCAGTTCGACCGGCAGCAGCCCCGCCCCGCCGTACGCCTCCGGAACCGCGAGCGCGAAGACCCCCGCTTCGGCCAGGCGTTCCCACAGGGCGCGTCCCGCCCTCTGATCCCCCGCCGCCCAGGCCCGTACCGTCCCGGCGGTGCCGGCCGCGCTCAGCATCCGGTCCAGCATGCGGTCGAAGTCCCGCTGCGCCTCGTCGAGAAGGAACCTCACCGTCGCCCCTTCGGGAGGCCGAGCAGTCGCTCGGCGATGATGTCGCGCTGGATCTCGTTCGTCCCCGCGTAGACGGGACCGGCGAGCGAGAAGACGTAGCCGTCGGCCCAACTCCCGTACGCGGGTGCGTCGTCGGCGTCGGAGGACAGCTCCCCGTACGGGCCGAGCAGGTCGAGCGCGGTCTCGTGCAGGGCGATGTCCAGCTCGGACCAGAAGACCTTGTTGAGGCTCGACTCCGCCCCGATCGCGCCGCCGTCGGCCAGGCGTGAGGCGCCCGCGTACGCGAACAGGCGGTAGGCGCGCGCCCCGATGACCGCGTCCGCGACGCGGTCGCGCAGCGCGGTGTCCGCCGGGTCGGCCCGCTCCCGCCACAGGGCGACGAGCCGTTCGGCGGCCGCGGTGAACCGGCCGGGGCTGCGCAGCGTCAGCCCGCGCTCGTTCCCCGCGGTGCTCATCGCGACCCGCCAGCCCTGCCCCGGCTCGCCGATGACATCCGCGTCCGGTACGAAGACCCCGTCCAGGAAGAGTTCGGCGAACGCGGGCTTCCCGTCCAGGCGGCCGATGGGGCGTACGGTCACGCCGGGCGCGTCCAGCGGGAACATCAGATACGTCAGCCCGTGGTGCGGCCGGTCCGCGCCGGGGTCGCTGCGGAACAGCCCGAACGCCCGGTCCGCGAACGCCGCCCGCGACGACCAGGTCTTCTGTCCGCTCACCAGCCATCCGCCGTCCGTACGCTCCGCCCGGGAGCGGAGCGAGGCGAGGTCGGACCCCGCCTCCGGCTCGGACCAGGCCTGCGCCCAGATCACCTCGCCGCTCGCCATGGGCGGCAGGACGCGGGCGCGCTGCTCCTCCGTGCCGTGCTCGACGAGGGTGGGGGCCAGCAGGCTGATGCCGTTCTGGGAGACCCGGCCCGGCGCCCCGGCCGCGTAGTACTCCTCCTCGAAGACCAGCCACTCGACGAGCGAGGCGCCCCGGCCGCCGTACCGCTCGGGCCAGGAGACGGCGGACCAGCGGTCGGCGAACAGCGTGTGCTCCCAGGCCCGGTGGGCGTCGAAGCCTTCGCGGGTCTCCAGGGAGGGCAGTGGCTCGGCGGGCACGTGTGCGGCCAGCCAGGCGCGTATGTCCGTACGGAACGCGTGCTCCGTCGGCGAGAAGTCGAGATCCACCGGGCGTCCGCCTCCTCGGGGTCGGGCTCCGGGCGGTGCCCGGGCCCGTGCCGCAGGACCGGACCGCCCTCTCGCCTCCGCTTCCCTAACAAGTGTTTGGTAGGTTAGCGTGGTCATGTGACCGACAACAAGGCGCAGTACGTCCCCGGGCACGCCCTCCTCACCGGTCGCACGGCCGTGATCACCGCGGCTGCCGGCGCCGGGATCGGCGGCGCGACGGCCCGCCGTTTCCTGGAGGAAGGGGCCCGCGTCGTCATCGGCGACGCCCACGCGCGCCGCGTCAAGGAGTCGGCCGCGGCGCTCGCCGAGGAGTTCGGCGCGGACCGTGTGGCCGGACTGCCCTGCGACGTCACCGACGAGCCTCAGGTGGGTGCCCTCTTCGACCTCGCGGAGGAACGCCACGGCCGGCTCGACATCGTCGTCAACAACGCGGGTCTCGGCGGCACCGCCGACCTCGCCGAGATGACCGACGACCAGTGGTACCGGGTCATCGACGTCACGCTCCACGGCACGTTCCGCTGCACCCGCGCCGCCCTGCGCCGGATGCGAGACGCCGGAGCTGGCGGCGTCGTCGTCAACAACGCCTCCGTCGTGGGCTGGCGCGCCCAGCGCGGGCAGGCCCACTACGCCGCCGCCAAGGCCGGCGTGATGGCCCTGACCCGCTGCGCCGCCGTCGAAGCGGCCGACCATGGTGTACGCGTCAACGCCGTCTCCCCGAGCCTCGCCATGCACCCGCATCTGGTGAAGGTGACCACCGAGGAGCTGCTCACCGAGCTGACCGGGCGCGAGGCGTTCGGCCGCTGGGCCGAGCCCTGGGAGGTCGCCAACGTCATCGTCTTCCTCGCCAGCGACTACGCGTCGTACATGACGGGGGAGACCGTGTCCGTCAGCAGCCAGCATGCGTAACGACAATGGCCGTGTGACGCACGAGCCGAAGCACAGCAGGAAGACCGCCGAGGGCGGCGCGCCGCCCGAGCGGCGCAGGGAACTCCTGGCCACCGCCGCCGAGGTGTTCGCGGCCCAGGGCTACAACGCGACCACGGTCCGCAGGATCGCCGACGAGGCGGGCATGCTGGCCGGAAGCCTCTACTACCACTTCGACTCCAAGGAGTCGATCCTCGACGAGATCCTCTCCACCTTCCTGGACGAACTGTGGGCCGGGTACGACGCCGTGCTCGCCGCGGAGCTGCCACCCCGGGAAACCATTGAGGCCCTCGTCACGGAGTCCTTCCGGGAGATCGACCGCCACCGCGCCGCGGTCGCCATCTACCAGAAGGAGTCCCGGCACCTGTCCGGCCGGCCCCGCTTCCGCTATCTCGCGGAATCCCAGCGGAAGTTCGAGCGGGCGTGGCTGGGCACCCTGGAGCGCGGAGTCGCCGCCCGGGCGTTCCGCGCCGATCTCGACGTCCGGCTCACCTACCGCTTCGTGCGCGACACCGTGTGGGTCGCGGCCTCGTGGTACCGGCCGGACGGGCAGCACAGCCCCGAGGAGATCGCCCGCCAGTACCTGTCGATGGTGCTGGACGGCATCGCCGTACGGGAATGACCCCAGCGACCGGCGGAGGAGCAGCAATCATGGCCGAGGCATACATCGTCGAAGCGGTACGGACTCCGGTCGGCCGCCGGAAGGGCGGGCTCTCCGCCGTCCACCCGGCCGACCTGGGCGCGCACGTGCTCACCTCCCTCATGGAGCGCTCGGGCGCCGACCCCGCGGCCGTCGAGGACGTCGTCTTCGGCTGCCTGGACACCGTCGGCCCGCAGGCGGGGGACATCGCCCGCACCTGCTGGCTGGCCGCCGGGCTGCCGGAGGAGGTGCCGGGCGTGACGGTCGACCGGCAGTGCGGATCCTCGCAGCAGGCCGTGCACTTCGCCGCCCAGGGCGTGTTGTCGGGCACCCAGGACCTGGTCGTCGCGGGCGGCGTGCAGAACATGTCGCAGGTGCCGATCGCCTTCGCCTCCCGCCAGGCCGCGGAGCCGCTGGGCCTGACCGAGGGCCCTTTCGCGGGCTCCGAGGGCTGGCGTGCCCGCTACGGCGACCGCCCGGTCAACCAGTTCTACGGTGCCGAGCAGATCGCCGAGAAGTGGGGCATCTCGCGCCGGGACATGGAGGAGTACGCGCTCCGCTCCCACCAGCGTGCCCTCCGGGCCATCGACGAGGGCCGGTTCGACCGTGAACTCAGCCCCTGCGCGGGCGTGACGGCGGACGAAGGCCCGCGCCGGGACACCTCGCTGGAGAAGATGGCCGCGCTCAAGCCCGTGATCGACGGCGGAAGGCTGTCCGCCGCGGTCTCCTCCCAGGTCTCCGACGGCGCCGCGGCGCTGCTCATCGCGAGCGAACAGGCCGTGCGGGAACACGGGTTGACGCCCCGTGCCCGCTTCCACCATCTCTCCGTACGCGGCGAGGACCCGATCCGGATGCTCACCGCGCCGATTCCGGCCACGGCCTTCGCGCTGAAGAAGTCGGGGCTGACGATCGGCGACATCGATCTGGTGGAGATCAACGAGGCCTTCGCGCCGGTGGTGCTGGCCTGGCTGAAGGAGACGGGAGCCGACCCGGACCGGGTCAACGTCAACGGCGGCGCCATCGCGCTGGGCCACCCGCTGGGCGCGAGCGGCGCCAAGCTGATGACGACCCTGCTGCACGAACTGGAGCGCATGGGCGGCCGCTTCGGCCTGCAGACGATGTGCGAGGGCGGCGGCCAGGCGAATGTGACGATCATCGAGCGGCTCTGAGCCACCGCGCCGGGAACCGCCGGGCGCCGGCGCGCGGGAGGACGGCCGGGGCGGATCGACGGCCGTATCGGCTCCGTCGGGCGCCGGCGCCGGGATCCGCCCCGGGCCCCGTACGATGGCCTGCTCATGGACAAGTCGAGCAGTCTTGAGATGGCTGCCCTCCCGGCGGGGCAGGTGCAGTTGTCCGACCGCAGGACGCAGCGGAGCTGGACGGTGGAGGTCGCGCCGTTCCGGATCGCGGTGTCCCCGGTCACGCAGGAGCAGTACGCCCAGGTCACCGGTCTGAGCCCGAGCACTGCCCGTGGTGACCGGCTGCCCGTCGAGGGCGTCTCGTGGTGGGATGCGGTCCGGTTCTGCAACGCCGCTTCCCTGCACGAGGAGTTGACGCCCGCGTACCGCCTCCACGGCGATGACGAGCGGGTGGAGTGGGACACCTCGGCCGACGGGTACCGGCTGCCGACCGAGGCCGAGTGGGAGTACGCCTGCCGCGCCGGAACCACCGGTCCGCGGTACGGGGAACTCGATGCCATCGCCTGGTACCGCGGCAATGCGGGCGGGCGCCTCCACGAGGTGGGCGGCAAACAGCCCAACGCATGGGGCCTGTACGACATGCTCGGCAATGTGTGGGACTGGTGCTGGGACGTCTACGACGCCGAGGTGTACGGCACCTACCGGGTGCTCCGCGGGGGCGGGTGGTTCGACGAGCACTGGAGCTGCCGCGCCTCGGCACGGCGTCGCAGCCACCCGACGTTCCGCATCGACGACGTGGGGTTCCGTGTGGCCCGCACCATGCGCTCCTGACTCGGGCTCGGCGAGCTCCTGACGCGCGCGCCACACCCTTCGGACTCGCGTGCGCCTGATCCTCGCCGCCTGACCCATGCGCGCCTGACCCGCGCGTCACGCGGTTCTGCCCGCGCCCGAAGCGGTTCTCACGCCCCTCCCCGTCGTGTCACGCGGTGCGGAGGCCGGACAGCGTGTCCAGCCTCGCGTACGCCTCCGCCATCACCCGGTCCACCAGATCCGCGCAGGACGGCAGGTCGTCGATCAGCCCGGCGACCTGGCCCGCGGCCATCACCCCCAGGTCCGTGCGCCCGTCGACCATCGAAGCCCTCAGCAGCATCGGGGTGTTGGCCGCCAGCAGCACCTGACTCCAGGTCAGGTCCTTGCCGTGGCGCAGGGCCAGGCCGTCGCGGACCATCCGCCTCCAGCTCAGGCCGGAGACCTTGCGGAAGGCCGCAGCGTGCCGCACGGCCCGCAGTAGCGCGCGGGAACGGCCCGACCGCTCCAGGGAGTCGACGAGGTCGCTGCGCAGCATCCGGTGGGGGAGGCCGTCCACCTTCCTGGTGACCGTGACGTCCCGCACCGCGGCCGCGAGATAGGCGGCCTTCACCGCGTCCGGCACGGTGCTGTCCGAGGTCAGCAGGAAGCGGGTGCCCATGGCCACGCCCGCCGCCCCGTAGGCGAGGGCGGCCGCCAGTCCGCGTCCGTCGAAGAAGCCGCCCGCCGCGATGACGGGGATGCCCACCGCGTCCACCACCTGCGGCAGCAGGACGGTGGTCGCCACCTCGCCGGTGTGGCCGCCGCCTTCGCCGCCCTGGACCAGTACGGCGTCGGCGCCCCAGGCCGCGACCTTCTCGGCGTGACGCCGGGCGCCCACGGACGGGATCACCACCACCCCCGCGTCCTTGAGGCGGGCGATCAGCTCGCGGGAGGGCGCGAGGGCGAACGAGGCGACCCGTACGCCCTCCTCGACGATGATGCGGACGCGTTCCGCGGCGTCGCCCGCATCCGCGCGCAGATTGACGCCGAACGGTGCATCCGTGCGCGACTTCACCTCCCGTACCGCAGCCGCGAGTTGAGGGAGCGTCATGGTGGCGGAGGCGAGGATGCCGAGGGCTCCGGCGTTGGCGGTCGCGGACACCAGCCGGGGGCCGGCCACCCATCCCATGCCGGTCTGCACCAGGGGGTGGCGGACTCCGACGAGGTCCGTGAGCGGCGTGCGGAGGACGGGTTCGCTCATGCGCGGACCTCGCCGTCCCGTACGCCGCCGGGGTCGATCACCTCGCGGATCAGGCGAAGTTCGTCCGCGGTGGGCTCCCGAGTGGTGGGTACGCCGCCCTCCGGCGCCTCCAGCGGGAAGCCCGTCGCCTCCTGTACCTGACCCACCGTCACCCCGGGATGGACCGAGCGGATCCGCAGGGTCCCGTCCGGTGCGGCGAAGTCCAGTACCGCGAGATCCGTGACGACACGGCGGAGGTCGTGGAAGCGCGTCGCGGACGGGCCGCCTGCCGCCGCACGGTCGTTGCCGACCCCGCACACCAGGTCGACGCGGTCGACGAAGACCCGGCGGGAGTGTCGCGGCACCCAGTAACTCGTCGGATTGTTCAGTGTGTTGACCGGAGCCCCGCGCACGCCCAGCAACTGGCGGTCGGGCCGCGCCCAGTCGCCGATGCAGGAGATGTTCTGGTTGCCGTAGCGGTCGATCTGGCTCGCCCCCATCATCACGTGCCGCCTCCCGCCGCTGACCATCGCCAGGTGCTTGCGGTACGGAAGCCAGCCCTCGGTGACCACCGAGGCACCGCCCAGCGGCGGGACGTCGCCCATGAGCATCGCCTCGCCGTCCGTCAGCAGCAGCCCGGGTGCGAAGGTGAGCTTCGCCAGCCGCGCGCCGATCGCCGGCACGGGGCCCATGGGGCTGGCCAGGATCTCCCCGTCGCCGCGCCAGGCCTCGGCGCAGGCGATCACGCAGTACTCGGCCCGGGTGGCGGTACTCGTCGTCCCGCTCATCGCTGCTCCTCGTGCCAGGCGCTCACCGAGGACCGGTAGGCGCTCTCGGTGGGGTGGGACAGGAAGCGGCCGGTGAACTCCTCCCAGGCGCGGGGATCGGCGGCGGCCGTCGCATAGGCGCGCTGGAAGGGCTCGTCGCGGTCGTAGTCCGGAGCGCAGGAGGTGAAGTGCGCGCCGTTCGGGGCCTCGATCACCCCGCTGACCGTATGGCGTGAGACGAGCAGCGTCTGCGGAGCACCCGCCTTCCCCAACTCGGCGCTGTCGACGATCCGTTCGCATGAGAGATATGCGGCCTGTGCCGCCTCGCAGAAGAGGTCGTCGAAGTAGGGGTCGGGGCCCAGGTACTGGCCGTTGCCGTGCACATCGGCGCGGTTGAGATGGACGAGGGCGGCGTCCAGCGGCAGGGCGGGTACGGCGATCAGTTCCTCGCCGTCCTCGTACGGCGATGTCACCGTCCGCAGCCCGGGGTTGATCCGCATCACATCCGAGCCGAGGCCCGCGCGCAGCGGCAGGAACGGCAGCCGGTGCGCCGCTGCCGTCAGCCCCCACATGACCATCGCCTCGTCCAGCTCCACCAGTTCGAAGGCGCCGCGCTGCCGGGCGGCACGGTAGTGGGGTTCGAGCGGGATGGAGTCGAGCGTGGTGAAGGCGGTCACCAGCTTGCGGATCCTCCCCGCGGCGGCCAGCAGACCGACGTCGGGCCCGCCGTACGTCACCACGGTCAGGTCGGTGACGGAGGAGCGGAGCAACGCCCGTACCAGCGCCATCGGTTTGCGGCGCGAGCCCCAGCCGCCGATGCCGACGGTCATGCCGCTCTCCAGGCGGCCCACCGCCTCGTCGGCCGTCATCGTCTTGTCCCTCACGATGCCTCCCCCTTGCCGCCGACGCTGCTGCCGGCGTCCCTGCCGAAGGTGTTCCGCACGCGGGCGCCGACGCCGCCGAGCCCTGCCTCGAAGGTGAAGCCCTGCTCGTAGCGGTAGCTGCGGCGTACGTCGACCGGGTCGATGCCGTTGAGGGCCGCCTTCGCCAGCCGCAGCAGGGTGCCGTCCTTGGCCGCGATCTCGCGGGCCAACGCCAGGGCAGTGTCGTGAAGTTGATCCCTCTTCACGACCTGCCAGACCGAACCGTGCCGGTGCAGCTCCCCGGCGGTGGCCGTGCGGGAGGTGAAGTAGAGCGTGCGCATCAGGTGCTGCGGGACGAGCCGGGCGAGGTGGGTGGCCGCGCCGAGCGCGCCGCGGTCCAGCTCCGGAAGGCCGAACGTCGCGTCCTCGCTTGCCACGATCGCGTCCGCGTTCCCCACCAGGCCGATGCCGCCGCCGAGGCAGTGGCCGTGCACGGCGGCGATCACCGGCACCTCGCAGTCGTAGACGGCGGAAAAGGCCGCGGCGCAGCCGTGGTTGGCACCGATCAGCGCCGTGTGGCCGGTGTCGTGCTGGATCTCCTTGATGTCGACACCCGCGTTGAAGCCGCGGCCCGCGGCGGTCAGCACCACGCAGCGCACCCCCGGATCGCGTCCGGCGGCGGTAACGGTGTCGGCCAGGTCGTACCAGCCCTGTACGGGAAGGGCGTTGACGGGTGGGAAGTCGACCGTGACGACGGCGATGCCCTTCTCGGGGCTTGCGGTGGAGACACCCATGAGCGGATCAGCTACCTTTCCACCAAACATTTGTTAGGTGGACGGTAGCAGCGGTCCGCGGACCACGGGAGGTGCACGGTGGGCATCACGCTGGATCTGAGCGGGCGCGTCGCGGTCGTCACCGGCGGGACGCGGGGCGTGGGAGCGGGGATCGCGCGCGCGTTCCTGCGTGCCGGTGCCGATGTCGTCGTCTGTGCGCGCAAGCCCCCCGGAACGCCGGTCGAAGTAGCGGGCAGGCGTGCGGAGTTCGCGCCCGTGGACCTCCGGGACGGCGACGCCGTACGGGACTTCTTCGGCCGCGTCGCCGCCGACCACGGCCGCCTCGACGCCCTGGTCAACAACGCGGGCGGAACGCCGTACCGGCTGCTCGGCGAGGCGGACGCGACCCGGCACGCCCGGGTCATCGACCTCAATCTGACCACCGCGCTCACCGCCTCCCTGGCCGCGCACGATGTGATGGAGCGCCTGCGAACTCCCGGCTCCATCACCATGATCGGCAGCGTCAGCGGCTCCCGCCCCTCACCCGGGACGGCTGCCTACGGCGCGGCCAAGGCCGGGCTCGAACACCTCGCCCGCTCGATGGCCGTCGAATGGGCCCCGCGCGTACGGGTCAACACCCTGGTGCTCGGCATGGTGCACACCGAGTCCGCGCATCTGCACTACGGGGACGAGGACGGCATCGCGGCGGTCGAGCGCACCGTCCCGCTGGGCCGTCTCGCCGAGCCCGAGGAGGTCGGCGACGCCGCCGTCTTCCTCGCCTCCGACCGCGCCGCGTACATCACCGGCGCGAGCCTGCACCTCCACGGAGGCGGGGAACGCCCCGCCTTCCTCGATGCCGCAACGGCGAACAAGGAGCAGTGACATGGCCGGAATCTGCACGGGGCGCGTGGTGGCCGTCACGGGTGCGGGACGCGGGCTCGGGCGCGCCCATGCTCTCGCCTTCGCCGCCGAGGGAGCCCGCGTCGTCGTCAACGACCTGGGCGTGGGGCTCGACGGCTCGGGCACCTCGGGCGGGCCCGCACAGGCTGTCGTCGACGAGATCACCGCACGCGGCGGCCAGGCGGTCGCGCACACCCGGGACATCGCCACGACTTCAGGCGCCGCCTCGCTCGTCGCCAACGCGCTCGACACCTTCGGCCGCCTCGACACCCTGGTGAACAACGCCGGCTTCCTGCGCGACCGGATGCTGGTGAACCTCGACGAGGACGACTGGGACGCGGTCATGCGCGTCCATCTGAAAGGCCACTTCCTGCCGCTGAAACACGCGGCCGCGCACTGGCGGGCGGAGGCGAAGGCGGGCCGTACGCCACAGGCCCGGGTGATCAACACCAGCTCCGGGGCCGGCCTGCTCGGCAGCGTCGGCCAAGGCAACTACGCGGCCGCGAAAGCCGGGATCGTCGGGCTCACACTCGTCGCGGCGGCGGAAATGGGCCGCTACGGGATCCAGGTCAACGCCATCGCACCCGCGGCCCGTACCCGTATGACCGAGCAGACCTTCGCCGCCACCATGGCGGCGCCCGCCGGAGGTGGTTTCGACACGATGGCCCCGGAGAACGTCGCCCCGCTCGCCGTCTGGCTGGGGTCAGCGGCCTCGGAGGGGGTGACGGGGCGCGTCTTCGAGGCGGAGGCGGGGCGTATCACGCTGATGGAGGGCTGGCGGCCGGGGCCGACCGCCGACAAGGCCGCCCGCTGGTCCCCGGCGGAGGCGGGGGAGGCGGTGGCCGGACTGCTGGCGCGGGCGGACCCGCCGTTGCCCGTCTACGGCGCGCACTGACGGCTGCCCACCGACCGCTTGACCGCCTGAGCGCCTGACGGCAGAGGGCCGCCGTCGGGCGGGTGACGGTGTACCGGCGCGTGCTGCGGAAGCACCCCGAGCCGTGGATACGCCGGCGTCGGGCCCGCCGCGGTGAAGGCGTCAGGTCAGCCGCGGGTGCCCGCGTCAGTCGTTGCGGGAGACCGCCTTGCGCCAGCCCTTGGCGACGGCTTCCTTGGCTCTGGAGGACTGCTCCTCCGAGGGGAACCTCGGTGTGCCGTCGACGCTGGGGAGCCAGGCGGCGGCGATCTCGTGCAGCGACCCCTCCCGCTTCATGGAGTCCAGCAGGACCGGCCGGGCGTAGCCTTCCAGCCGCAGATTCTGGCCTTCCTCACTGAAGACGTACTCCTGCCAGAGGCGGGCGGCCGCGGGGTGCGGGGCGTCCTTGTTGATCGCCTGCGAGTAGTACTCCGCGTAGATTCCGTCGGACGGGACGGTCACCTGCCAGTCCATGCCCTTTTCCCGGAAGCTGTCGGCATAGCTGGTGTTGAGGTAGTCCCAGTCGATGGAGATGGGTGTTTCGCCCGATTCGATGGTGGAGGGCGTCGACTGCACCGGGTTGAAGTTCTCCGACTTCGTCAGGTCCTTGAAGAAATCGAGACCCGGTCCGATGTTGTCGAGGGAGCCTTTGTTCGCGAGGGCGGCGGCGTACACCCCGGCGAAGGCGGAGCCCGCTTTGGTGGGTTCGCCGTTGAGCGAGACCTTTCCGAGATATTCGGGCTTCCGGAGATCGTCGAAGGTCTGCGGGCACTCCTCGATCTCCGCGGCGTCGCAGCCGATGGAGACATATCCGCCGTAATTGTTGTACCAGCGGGCGAGCGGGTCCTTCTGGTTGTCGGGGATCTTCTTGTACGTCTTGACCTTGTACGGGGAGAGCAGTCCCTGCTCGGCGGCGGACTGGGCGAAGGAGCGGCCCATGTCGAGCACATCGGGGGCTTCGGGCTGGCCCTTGTAGCGCTTGACGGCGTCGATCTCGTCCTGGCTGCTGGCGTCGGGCTGGGCGACCTTGACCTCGATTCCGTATTTATTGGAGAAGCCGTCGATCAAGGCGCCGTAGTTGGCCCAGTCGCGGGGGAGGGCGATCGCGTTCAGCGTGCCCTCCTTCTGAGCTGTGGCGACGAGTGCGTCCATGCCGCCCGCATCGTCCACGGACGACGCCACGCGCAGGTTCTCGCTGTTGACCGTGGGAGTGGACTCTCCGCAGGCAGTCAGCAGGAGGACCGAGACGGCGAGACAGCAGGGGAGGGCGCCGACGCGGGCGTGCTGGTCAATCACAGAAGCTCCCGGTTGCGATGGCCTTGGACGACTGGGTGTGGACCCGGCTGTCGGTGTGGTGATCATTGACAATCAGCGGTTGTCGCCGGGAGATCGGCGAGCAGTCCGGCGTGAACCGGCAGACCGCACCTCCCCCGGTGGGCTCCGCGCCGCAATGGTCCAGACCGGTGGAAGCCGGACGGCGCAATTCGACGTGGCCAACCACACCGTATTATGGGTTGGGATTGCCGCGTCATGCGCACGTGCTGACGAACTTCTCGCAGATGGCAGCGACTGACAAGGATCTCCCAGTTTTTTCCGGGTCGGTGCCGTAAGTCTTCCGATCATCGCGGATCTGTGCTTCATGGTCGCGGCCGCGAACACCGCGGCGGGCGGGGTGGCCCCTCACGGAGCCGCCCGCCCGCCTCAACTCCCGCCAGTCGTACGGCTATTCGTCGTGGTGTCCGATCTCCACATCTTCGAGAATGCCGAGAGCGTCGGGGACGAGTACGGCCGCCGAGAAGTAGGCGCTCACCAGATAGGAAATGATCGCCTTCTCGTTGATCCCCATGAAACGGACATTGAGGCCCGGCTGAATTTCGTCCGGAATGCCCGTCTGGTGCAGTGCGACGACTCCTTGATCGGCTTCTCCCGTCCGCATGGCCAGGATCGAGCTGGTGCGCTGCTGGGTGACGGGGATCTTGTTGCAGGGCAGCAGCGGGATGCCTCGCCAGGCGCGTACATGCTGCCCCTGGAACTCCACGCCCTGCGGGTAGAGGCCCCGGCGATTGCACTCCCGGCCGAACGCCGCGATCGTGCTCGGGTGCGCGAGCAGGAACTGCGTCTTGCGCCGCCGCGAGATCAGTTCGTCGAGGTCGTCGGGGGTGGGCGGTCCGGTGCGGGTGTGAAGGCGCTGTTTGAGGTCGGCGTTGTGGAGGAGTCCGAACGAGCGGTTGTTGATCATCTCGTGCTCCTGGCGTTCGCGCAGGGCCTCGACGGTCAGCCGGAGTTGCTCCTCGACCTGGTTCATGGGGTTGTTGTAGAGGTCGGCCACGCGGCTGTGGACGCGGAGGACGGTCTGGGCGACGCTCAGCTCGTACTCGCGGGGGGACAGCTCGTAGTCCACGAAGGTGCCCGGAAGGTCCGGTTCGCCCGAGTGTCCCGAGGCGAGTTCGATCGCCGCCTCGCCGTGCTTGTTCTGCGGGAGGCGGGGAGCGGCGCGGTACTCCTCGAGATGGGTCCGCAGCGCCGCCGACCGGCCCGTCACCTCCTCCAGCGCCTCGCGCGGCAGGGCGAGCACGGTGCACGTCGTGACCGCCCGCACCGTGAACGGCCAGGTGCCGCGCTCGCCGCTCAGCAGGCCGTCGCCGATGTAGTCGCCATCCGCGAGCACCCCCAGCGCCGTACGGTCGCCGTACTTGCCGGTGCCGAGTTTGTCCGCCTTGCCGTGTGCCAGCAGTACGAGCTCCAGGACCGGGCTCCCCGCCTCCGTGATCGGCTGCCCCGCCGGGATCTCCCGCTGGACGAAACGGTCGGCGAGCGCCGCGAGCCCTCCGCTGTCCTCGAATCCTCGCAAGGCGGGCATCTCGCGCAACTCTGCCGGAATAACCCGGACTTCCGCACCGGTGGTCGTGAACTCGATCCGCCCGTCACCGAGCGTATGCGTGAGCCGCCGGTTCACCCGGTACGTGCCCGCGGTGACCTCGACCCACGGCAGGATGCGCAGCAGCCACCGGGACGAGATCCCCTGCATCTGCGGTACGGACTTGGTGGTCGTCGCAAGATTCCGTGCCGCGGCCGTGGCGAGGCTCTGCTGCGGCATGGTCGGCTGCTGCTGCCCGCCCTCGGCGGCGGTCGTGTCCACTGACGTGGTCATTGGAGAACTTCACCCATTTCTATGCGATCTCTGCGATACAAGCCGCTGTTGCGTGCGGCGGAGATGGCCGGCCCCGCAGGGCTGCCGGACTGCCGGTCCCTTGGTCCGTGGCACCGGTCGACCGGCTCCATGCGGCCGGGGTCGAAAGCAGGTGGGAAACAGACGGCGGGCGGAAGCGTGGAGGTGGAGGAAGGAGATGCGGAAGGACTGGAACCGAAGCGGGAACGGAGGCAGGCGTGGTCATCGGGTCGGCCCGCGGCCGACCCGGCCGGTGAGAGATACGGATGTGCCCGGTCGTGAAACGGGCAGGCATGACCCGCGAACCGAAAGCACCTGAACGAGACCGCCACGCCCCGACCGTGATACGGCCGTCAGTACCCGATTTCGACGTCCTCGAGAATTCCCAGAGCGTCCGGGACGAGAACCGCCGCGGAATAATAGGCGCTCACGAGATAGGAGACGACGGCCTTTTCGTTGAGGCCCATGAAGCGAACCGAAAGGCCGGGTCGGTATTCGTCCTCGATCCCCGTGCGATGAAGACCGACGACGCCCCGGTCGGCCTCGCCCGTCCGCATCACCATGATCGAGGTGGTGCGCTCCGCGGTGACGGGAATCTTGTTGCAGGGGAAGACCGGCACCCCGCGCCAGGCGGGGATCGAGTGCCCGTGGTGATCGACGGCGTCCGGGTGGACACCGCGGCGGCTGCACTCGCGGCCGAAGGCGGCGATCGCCTTCGGGTGGGCGAGGATGATGTGTGGTTCCTTCCAGACGGTGGACAGCAGTTCGTCGAGGTCGTCGGGGGTGGGCGGTCCGGTGCGGGTGCGGATGCGCTGTTTGAGGTCGGCGTTGTGGAGGAGTCCGAACGAGCGGTTGTTGATCATCTCGTGCTCCTGGCGTTCGCGCAGGGCCTCGACGGTCAGCCGGAGTTGCTCCTCGACCTGGTTCATGGGGTTGTTGTAGAGGTCGGCGACGCGGCTGTGGACGCGGAGGACGGTCTGGGCGACGCTCAGCTCGTACTCGCGGGGGGACAGCTCGTAGTCCACGAAGGTGCCGCCGATCGGCGGCTCTCCCGTGTGGCCCGAGGCCATGCCGATCTCGGCCTCACCATCGCTGTTACGCCGCTGCGACGGGACGGCGCCGACGCCCGCGACATGACTGCGCAGCGCCTCGGAAGCGGCCACAACCTCGTCGAACGCCGAACGTGGCAGGGCCAGTACGGTGCAGGCGGTCGACGCCTTGAGGGTGACGTCCCAGACCCCCGCATCGGCCGCCAGCGCCTGATCGCCGGCGTGGTCGCCGTCGGCCACCACACCCACGACCGCCGCCCCGTCGTACTTGCCCGGGGTCAGCTTCGTCGCTTTGCCGTGCGCGAGCAGATAGAGGTGGTCGGCGCGGCTGCCGGCCTCGGCGATCACCTCGCCCGCGGCGTACTCCCGCTGGACGAAACGGCTCGCCAGCGCCTCCAGCGCCGCGCTGTCCTCGAAGCCGCGCAGCAGCGGCAGTTCGGCCAGCTCCGCCGGGATGACCCGGACCTCGGCGCCGGTCGTGACGAACTCGATGCGGCCGTCCCCGACCGTATGGGTGAGGCGTCGGTTCACGCGATATGCGCCACCGGGTACGTCGACCCAGGGCAGCAGACGGAGCAGCCACCGGGAGGTGACGCCCTGCATCTGCGGGGCGGACTTGGTCGTTGTCGCCAGATTGCGCGCAGCGGCCGTTCCCAGGCTTTGCTGCGGCTGACCGTCCTCTGCGGCAGAAGTGGACTCCACCGGCAAGGTCATAAGGACGCCACCCATCTCTGTGCGGAGAAAATTCGGTGCGGAATTCACCGCCTCCGACAGGGAAAATATCAGCGCCCAAAGGATCTTTGGGATCGCTCAAATGGGTGGGGTTGGCAGGGGAGTTACCAGGAAATCATGGGGCGCGGCGATGGGATGCCCCGGAGCCCCCGCGGAATCCGCGGTTTCCCCGGGCCCGGAACGGCGGGGAACGGCCCTCGGTCAGTCGCGGCCCTCGGTCAGCCGCCGCGGCTTTGCGTCAGCCGCAACCGCCGCCACAGTCGCACTCGCAGGGGAAGCCGCCGCGGCCGGGCGGTACTCACCTCCGCGGTCCTGGCCGCACCCGCATCCGCACCTGCATCCGCACCCGCACGGCCCGGTGCCTGGGCCCCCGTCAGTACTCCGGCTGCGACGGCCCCGGCCCCAGCGTCGTCGTGCCCGGCGCCGCGCGATGCCCGAGCCCCGTCCGGTACGCGTCGAGCGCGGCCTCGATCCGGCCCTCCCGGCGCAGCAGATCGCCCAGCAGCCGGCAGATGTCGGCCAGGTCGCCCGCCGCGCCCGAGTGTTCGAGCAGCGACAGTGCCTGGCAGTAGTGCAGTTCGGCGTCCTCGCCGGCCCCGCTCTCCTCGGCGATCATCCCCAGCAGCCGGTGGGCGCCTGCCGCGTGTACCGCGCCCCGCTCCGGGCCGAGCGCCGCGCCGAGCGTGTCCAGCGTGCCGGAGAGCAGCTCGGCCGCCTCCTGGCGGCGGCCGAGCCGCCGCAGCACATCCGCCAGTTCCACCTCGACCTGGGCGGCGAAGAGCTGGGCCCGTCCCGAGGCCAGCATGTCCCGGGCGGTGCGCAGCTCCGTCTCGGCTCCCTCCAGGTCGCTGTCCTGGGCCCGTACGTACCCGCGCATCCAGTGGCAGTGCGCCAGTTCGGTACGGATGTGCAACTGCCGGTACAGCTCCTGCGCCTTGGCCAGCGATGCCTCGGCCTCCGCCGACCGCCCCTCGGCGATCATGGCCCGTGCGACACCCCGGTGCATCCGGGCCACCAGCGCCGGATCGCTGACGGACGGTGCGAGGGAGAGGGCCAGTTCGGCACTCTGCGCGGCGCGGGCGTAGGCGCCCATGTCCATGTACGGGGCGATGGCGGCGCTGTGCAGCAGCACCAGCGCGTCGGGGTCGTGCAGACCGCCGCGATTCAGCTCGTCGATCGCGGACTCCAGCAGGTAGCAGGAGTAGCGCAGCTCGCCCGCGAGGAGATGGGCCACGGCCCGCCCGCGGACCGCCGCGACCCGGCGTGTCAGCGGCTCATCGGCGAGCTGCTGCTCGGCCTTCTCGAAACTCTCCCGTGCCTCGGTGAGTTCACCGAGGTCCAGCGCACAGTCGCCGAGGGCGATCAGTGTGTCGGCCCGCTCTCCCTCGAATCCGTGCTCCTCGGCGGAGGCCAGCAGCTCGCGCAGCAGGTCCGCCGCCTCCGACGCGTCTCCCGCGGCGAGCAGCTGCCGGGCGTCGGTGAGGCGCACCCGCAGTTCGGTGGCGACGTGGGCGGGGCGGCCGGTCGACAGTTCGTCGACGCTGACCCCCAGCCGGCCGGCGAGATGGCGCAGCGCGGTCTCCGACGGCCGTACCCTGCCCGACTCCAGGGTCGAGATGTACGCGGCGGTGTACTCCGGTTCGGCCAACTGCCGCTGGGTCAGGCCGCGTTCGGCACGCAGTCGCTGGACGCGGCGTCCGATCCCGTCCGTCTCCGCCGTACGCTCCTGGCTTCTGGCGGTACTGCTGGTCGCCATCGGTTCGTGCCCCTTCGATAGCCCCTCCGGCTCGGACGCCGGCCGGCCGCGTCCGGCCATCGGCTCGTCCGCCCATCGGCTCGCTCGCGCCCGGAACCTTGCCTCCGCTCCCGGCGGGGTTGGCGGACCCACGGCTTGATCCCAGAGTTAAGGCTAGTTAAGTATTCCCTTAATGGCCATGGGTGGGACCGAACCGACAGGAGTGCTCTTGACCAGTTACCGACAGCCCGGCCTCGTCCTCACCGACCACCGCTTCGAGGTGCCGCTGGACCACACCGACCCCGGCGGGGAGACCATCGAGATCTTCGCCCGCGAAGCCGTCGCCCCCGGCAAGGAGAAGAAGGAACTGCCCTGGCTGGTCTACCTGGAGGGCGGCCCGGGATGCGGCGCCCGGCGTCCGGTGGGAGCCACCGACTGGGTCAGCCGCGCCGTGGAGGAGTACCGGGTCCTGCTCCTGGACCAGCGGGGGACGGGCCGCTCCACCCCGGCCGACCGCCAGACGCTCCCGCTGCGCGGCGGCCCGCAGGAGCAGGCCGACTATCTCGCGCACTTCCGCGCGGACGCGATCGTGCGGGACTGCGAGTGGATCAGGCCGCGGCTGACCGGCGGCGCCCCCTGGACCGTACTGGGCCAGAGCTTCGGCGGTTTCTGCGCGGTGCACTATCTCTCCACCGCCCCCGAGGCGTTGGAGACCGTGCTCATCACCGGCGGGCTCCCCGCGCTCGACGCCACGGCCGACGACGTCTACCGCGCGGCGTACCCGCGCGTCGAGCGGAAGACCCGCGCCCACTACGCCCGCTACCCGCAGGACGTGGAGACCGCCGGGAGCATCGCCGCCCATCTGCGCGAGCACCCGGTCGAACTCCCCGGTGGCACTCGCCTGACCGCAGAGGGCTTCCAGGCCCTGGGCCACCAACTCGGAGGTACGGGCGGCACCCACCGTCTGCACTACCTCCTGGAGCACGCCTTCGTGCCGACGTCGGCCGGCCCGCGCCTGTCCGACGCCTTCCTCGAAGGCGCCAGGTCGGCCCTCTCGTACGCCACCAATCCGCTGTACGCCCTGCTGCACGAGGCCTGCTACGCGCAGGACGGCTCGGCAACGCAGTGGGCGGCCCAGCGCGTACGGGCGGAGTTCCCGCAGTTCGACGCGGAGCGGGCGCTGGACAAGGGCGAACCGGTGCTGTTCACGGGCGAGATGATCTATCCCTGGATGCTGGACGCGGACCCGGCTCTGCGGCCACTGCGCGAGACGGGCGAGCTGCTGGCCGCCCGCAAGGGCTGGCCCCGGCTGTACGACGCCGACCGTCTCGCCGCGAACCGGGTCCCCGTCGCCGCGGCCGTCTACCACGACGACATGTACGTCGACAGCGGTCATTCCCTTCGGACCGCGCGCACCATCGGGGGCCTGCGCACCTGGGTGACCGACGAGTTCGAGCACGACGGGGTGCGCACCGGCGGCACCCGGGTCTTCGACCGGCTGCTCGCGCTCGCCCGCAACGAGGTCTGAGCCGCTTCGGCCACGCCTGACCCTTTTTCAGCAACGAGTCATGACCGGTGTATTGCCCTGCCCCTCCCCGCCCTCTACGTTGACTGGCTGATTAAGCGCGTTTACCCGCGCGCTTAATCGGCTTCGTCCACCCCCACCGGGATCCCACCGGGAGGAACGCAGTGCACATACCCAGAGCCGGCTTCGCGGCCGGCGTCGTCCTCGCAGGTCTCCTCGCCGCCACCGCACCTCTCGCGGCCGCCTCGGACTCCGGGGCGGCCGCGCCGTCCCCGCGGGGCCAGGAGACCCATCGCGTCGAGTACTTCACTTCGCCGAAGGGCCACCCGCGTCACACCGAAGTCCCCGCTGCCGCCCCCGAACGCCTGGACCGGAAGGCCGGGAGCGTGGAGGGCGACGGCGATGTCACACCGATCGTCGAGAACGGTCCCACCGCGGACAAGCTCGATGTCGTGGTGATCGGCGACGGCTACACCGAAGGCGAACTCGCGCAGTTCCACACCGACGCCAAGGAGAAGTGGCAGGAGATCACGGGCGTCGCGCCGTACACCACCTATCAGGACCTCTTCAACGTCTGGGCGGTCGACGCCGTCTCCCAGGAGTCCGGCGTCTCCGGCGACCCGACGAAGGACGTCGTCCGGAACACCGCTCTCAGCTCGTACTTCTGGTGCGACGACATCGAGCGCCTGCTGTGTGTCGACACCGGCAAGGTCGAGGGCTACGCGGCCAAGGCTCCCGAGGCGGACCTCGTCGTCGTGGTCTCCAACAGCACCAAGTACGGCGGCGCGGGCTACAACGACGTCGTCTCCCAGCTCGGCTACGACGGCATCGCCACGGTCTCCGGCGGCAACGACCAGTCCGGCCAGGTCGCGGTGCACGAGACCGGCCACTCCCTCGGCAAGCTCGCCGACGAGTACTTCTACGACGAGTACGGCGACTACACCGGGGCCGAGCCGGCCGACCTCAACACCAGCACGTACACCGCGGACGAGCTCGCCGACCAGCAGGCCAAGTGGTACCGCTGGCTGGGCGAGGCGACCCCCGACGGCGGCACGATCGGCGCCTTCGAGGGCGCCGGGTACTACCCGCGCGGCCTGTACCGGCCGAGTGAGAACTCGATCATGCGCACCCTGGGCCGGGAGTTCAACGTCGTCGGCCGCGAGGCGATGATCGCCGGCTTCTACCGGCACGCCGAGCCGCTGTCGAGCACCACCAGCACGAAGCGGGTGCTGACCCGGTCCGACAGCGTCACCGTACGGATACCGAGGCTGACCGGCGCCGAGCGGTCCGTCGCCCTGCGCTGGTACGTGGACGGCAAGGAGGTCAAGGGCGCGCGCGGCGACCGCACGGTGGACGTCGGCAAGCTCGTGCAGCAGCGCGACCACCGCACCCACCGGCTCACCGCCACCGCGCACGACCCCACCCGGGACGTGCGCGACCCGGCGCTGCGGCCGCTGCTGAAGGGCTCGCTCACCTGGATCGTGAGGCGCTGATCCGGATCCGACCGCATGTCCCGGACGCCGGGGTCGGCCGCAGGGCCGCCCCGGCGTCCGGCGTTCCCGGGGTGCGGAGGGCCGGTGAGAAACGCTCGGGGGGTGGTTCCCCTGGAGCCGAGCGACCGCTTAGTATGCGACGGACGCGGAACCTGTCCACGCTTGCGGAGGCCCACGGATGAAGGCATGGCGAGTCCACGAGAACGGCGAGCCGAGCGCGGTGATGCGCCTCGACGAGGTGCCGGACCCGGTCGCCGGGCCGGGACAGCTCCTCCTGCGCGTCCGCGCCGCCAACATCAACTTCCCGGACGCGCTGCTCTGCCGCGGCCACTACCAGGTCAGGCCGCCCCTGCCGTTCACCCCCGGCGTCGAGATCTGCGGCGAGGTCGTGGCCGTCGGCGAGGGGGCGGACGCGTCGGTCGGGGACCGCGTACTGGCCCAGCCTCCGCTGCCCGCCGGCGGTTTCGCCGAGTACGCGGTCGCCGACGCCGCCACCGTGGCCGCCGCGCCGCAGGCGCTCGACGACGCCGAGGCGGCCGCCCTGCACATCGGCTACCAGACCGGCTGGTTCGGGCTGCACCGCCGGGCGCGGCTCCAGGCGGGGGAGACACTGCTGGTGCACGCCGCCGCGGGCGGGGTCGGCAGCGCCGCCGTACAACTCGGCAAGGCGGCGGGCGCAAGAGTCATCGGCGTGGTCGGCGGCGCGGAGAAGGCGCGCGTCGCCCGCGAGCTGGGCTGCGATGTGGTCGTCGACCGGCGGACGGACGACATCGTGGCCGCCGTGAAGGACGCGACGGGCGGCCGGGGCGCGGACGTGGTCTACGACCCGGTGGGCGGCGACGCGTACGCCAAGTCCGTCAAGTGCATCGCGTTCGAGGGCCGGGTCCTGGTCGTCGGCTTCGCGAGCGGGACCATCCCGACCCCCGCCCTGAACCATGCCCTGGTGAAGAACTACGCGATCGTGGGCCTGCACTGGGGTCTCTACAACACCAAGGACCCCGCCGCGGTCCGCACCTGCCACGAGGAGCTCACCGAACTCGCCGAACAGGGTGCGGTCAAGCCGCTGGTCAGCGAGCGCGTGGGGCTCGACGCTGCGGCCGACGCCGTACAGCGCGTCGCCGACGGCACCACCACCGGACGCGTCGTCGTCGTCCCCGCCTGACCCGCACCCACCGGAAGGAGTTGCTCCATGGCCCGTACCGAGGCCACGACGGCAGCCGACGCGGACGCCTTGCGCCGCCGGGTCGCCGATCTGCTCTCCGCGCACGACCCCGCCACCACCGACCCGGCCGCGTTTCTGCAGGCCCGCTTCGATGCCGGACTCGCGTGGGTGCACTACCCCGAGGGCTTGGGCGGCCTCGATGCCCCGCGCGCTCTCCAGGCCGTCGTGGACGCCGAGTTGGCGGGCGTGGGCGCACCCGACAACGACCCGCGCCGCATCGGCATCGGGCTCGGCATGGCCGCCCCCACGATCCTCCGCTACGGCACCCACGAGCAGAAGCGGCGCTTTCTGCGCCCGCTGTGGCTGGGCGAGGAGGTGTGGTGCCAGCTCTTCAGCGAGCCCGGCGCCGGCTCGGACCTCGCGGCGCTGGCCACCCGGGCCGTACGCGACGGGGACGACTGGGTGATCGACGGGCAGAAGGTGTGGACCTCCAGCGCCCACATCGCCCGCTGGGCCATCCTCATCGCCCGTACCGACCCGGACGTCCCCAAGCACCGCGGGATCACCTACTTCCTCTGCGACATGACCGACCCCGGTGTCGAGGTGCGGCCGCTGCGCCAGATCACGGGCGAGGCCGAGTTCAACGAGGTCTTCCTCTCCGGTGTACGGATCCCCGACAGCCACCGGCTGGGCGATACCGGCGACGGCTGGCGGGTCGCCCAGACCACCCTGATGAACGAGCGCGTCGCCATCGGCGGCGGCCGGGTGCCCCGCGAGGGCGGCCTCATCGGGCTCCTGACCGAGAAGTGGCGCGAACGCCCCGAGTTGCGCACCCACGACCTGCACCAGCGGCTGCTGGGGCTGTGGGTCGAGGCGGAGGCGGCACGGCTCGCGGGGGAGCGGCTGCGGCAGCAACTCGTGGCGGGCCAGCCCGGGCCGGAGGGCTCGGCGATGAAGCTCGCGTTCGCCCGCCTCAACCAGGAGATCAGTGGCCTGGAGGTGGAACTCCTCGGCGAGGAGGGCCTGTTGTACGACGACTGGACCCTGCGCCGCCCGGAGATGGTCGACTTCGCGGGGCGCGACGCCGGATACCGCTATCTGCGGGCCAAGGGCAACTCCATCGAGGGCGGCACGTCCGAGGTGCTGCTCAACATCGTCGCCGAACGCGTCCTCGGCCTGCCGCCTGAGCCGCGCACCGACAAGGACGTCCCGTGGAAGGAGCTCGCCCGATGACCGCAACCGAGCCGGGCGCCGGAGCACCCACCGCGGCCGCCGCGGACCTGCTGTACTCCGAGGCCGAGAACGATCTGCGCTCCGCCGTACGGTCCCTGCTGACCGACCGCTGCGACCCCGCCGCCGTGATCGCGGGGACCGAGTCCGGCCGGCCGTACGACGCTGACCTCTGGCGCGCCCTCGCCGCGGACATGGGGACGGCAGGGCTGCTGGTGCCGGAGAAGCTCGGCGGGCAGGGGGCCACCGCCCGCGAGGCCGCCGTCGTCCTGGAGGAACTCGGCCGCAGCGCCGCCCCGGTGCCGTATCTGACCAGCGCGGTGCTCGCCGTCGAAGCCCTCCTGGGCTGCGGCCCGGACAGCGCGGACGTCACCGAACTGCTCGCCGGACTCGCCGCGGGCCGGACCGTCGGCGCGCTCGCCGTGCCGATGTCCACCGCACCCGGCGCGACGCCGCCGGCCACCGTGCGCGTCGGGGAGGACGGCACGCTGGAGGGCAGGGCCGGGAGCGTGGCCGGGGCGGCGGGTGCCGATGTCCTCCTCGTACCGGCCCAAGGGCCCGACGGGTACGGGCTCCACGCCGTGGAGACCGCGGCCCCCGGCATCGCCGTTGCACCGCAGGTGTCCTTCGATCCGACCCGTCCCGTCGCCGAGGTGACGCTCACCGGCGCACCCGCGCGCCGCCTCGCGGGGCCGGATGCCGCCGGAGCCGCCGTCGAGCGGGCGCTGCTCGCCGGGGCCGGACTTCTGGCCTCCGAGCAACTGGGCCTGGCCGAATGGTGTTTGGCCGAGACCGTCAGCCACACCGGGGAGCGGCACCAGTTCAACCGGCCGGTCGGATCGTTCCAGGCGCTCAAGCACCGGCTCGCCCGCCTCTGGCTGGAGATCGTCTCGGCGCGCGCCGCCGCCCGGTACGCGGCGGACTGCCTGGCGCAGGAGAGCCCCGACGCGCCCGTGGCGGTCGCCGTTGCCCAGGCCACGTGCGCGACGACCGCGGTGCATGCGGCGGAGGAGTGCGTACAGCTCCACGGCGGCATCGGAATGACCTGGGAGCACCCGGCGCATCTGTATCTGAAGCGGGCCAAGTCCGCGGAGATCGCCCTGGGGACGCCGGGTCGCCACAGGTCGTACCTCGCCGTGGCGGCCGACCTGCCCGCACCGCTCGGCTGACGAGCCCGGGACGGCCGATCGCACGGACCACCGGCCACCTGTCCGCCTCTCGACGGGGCGGGCAGGTGGCTTCGTCGTTTCCCGCGGGCCCGCGCCCCCGACGGAACGCCCGATGGGAAGCGACGCGCGGGGGTAGAGCGGCCCAACTCCTGGGCAGGGCAGGCTTGTCGGAGGACTGCGGACCGCATACTCCTGACGTCACCTCGCACGCACGTGTGACGCCTGCCCGAGCGCTCCTGCCCGCCGCGCGCCGTACGCCGTTCGCGCGCGCCCGTCTCCCGGGAGACCCCCGTGTGCCTTCCCTCTCGCCGCTCCGTCGTCGCCACGCTGGGCGCAACCGTGGTGGGCGGCCTCGCGGCCCCCGCCCTGGCGTGGGCCTCCGGCCCCACCGCCCACCGCCCCGAACCGCTGCGCCGCGCGCACGCGCACAACGACTACGAGCACCCCCGCCCGCTCGCCGACGCCCTCACCCACCGCTTCACCAGCGTCGAGGCCGACATCTGGCTGATCGACGGACACCTGCTCGTCGGGCACGACCTCGACGACCTCTCGCCCGACCGCACCCTGGAGTCGCTCTACCTGGAGCCGTTGCTCGCCAGGGTCCGGGCCAACCATGGCTGGGTGTACCGCGGTCACCGGGTCCCGCTCCAGCTCCTCGTCGACATCAAGAACACCGGTGAGGCGACGTACCTCGAACTCCACCGCGTCCTGCGCCGCTACCGCTCCATGCTCAGCTTCGCGGCCGGCGGCACGGTCGGCACCCGCGCCGTGACCCCGGTCGTCTCCGGCGACCGTGCCGCACGCGCCCCCATGGAGGCGCAGCAGCTGCGGTACGCGTTCTACGACGGCCGTCTCGACGATCTGGGCACGGGTGTTCCGGCCTCCTTCATCCCCCTCGTCAGCAGCAACTGGACGCAGAGCTTCACCTGGCAGGGCGAGGGCGCGATGCCCGCTGAGGAGCGCGCGACGCTGCACGCGATCGTCTCGGCCGCGCACGCGGAGCGGCAACGAGTGCGTTTCTGGGGGACGCCGGACCTGGCGGGCCCTGCGCGTACGGCGGTCTGGCGTGAACTCCTGGACGCGGGTGCCGATCACATCAACACCGACGACCTGGCGGGACTGGAGCGATTCCTCAGCGCCCATGACTCCGCCGGATGGTGACAGGGAGTCAATCACTCCATCGGAGGACGACCGGACAGCCGGGGCGGGGCGCGCGATACGACACACTTTGGGCCGATCGCCGCACCGCCCGCGCGGCCGAGGAGGTTCGTCTCGCCATGGCCATTTCGATCTCAGTGGTCCTTCTGCTCATCATCCTCATCGTCGTGTTCGTGCGCAGCGGCTCACTGAAGTTCACCCATGCCGTGGTCTGCATGCTGCTCGGCTTCTGCCTGGCAGGGTCGAGCCTGGCCCCGACACTCTCGGACGGCATCGCCGCGACGGCCGACGTGGTGAGCAGCGTCCGTCCCTGACAGGCGGAACCCCTGCCCTGCGGGGCCGGGGCCTGCCGCAGGGCGGCGGCCCACCCGCTCCGCCGCCCGTAGGGCAACGGCCCGGATCCGCACGCTTCTTTGCATGGACAGTGCACGCATCCGGTCCTACTGTGCGCGCCATGTCCCTTGGAACCAGGGCACGTTCGCTGACCTGTGCCGTCATCGCCTGCGCGCTGGCGGGCTCCGTGGCCTTGACCGCCGTACCCTCGTACGCGGACCCCATCCCGCGGGCGCCCGGCCACCGGCTCGTCGACGACTACACGGGATCCCCCGCCACCGCCCGCCCGGTGCCGGGCGACGCACCCGACCAGCACCCGTATCTCGCCCCCAACGGCCGCAGCGGCATGCACGCGGACGGCGCGGGCAGCGGGACGCACCCGTACTCCGGTCCGCTCGGCAGGAGTCCGGACGTGACCAGCGAGAGGATGGCGGCGCTCGGCGGGGAGTGCGTGACGGCGACCTTCGACTCCGGCGGGCGGCTGCTCACCGTCTGCGGCAGCATCAAGGGCTTCAGCCTGAAGCTGCTGGACCCCAGGACCCTTGAGACGCTCGCCGAGTACGACCTCGGGCAGCGGCCCTCCACCGTCGAAGCGATCAGCCGGCTCGACTACGCGCGGATCTTCAAGGACACCTCCGGAGGCGCGTACTTCTATCTCGACAACGAGGATCGGGTCGTCCTCGGCAATCCGCGGCAGCACATCCTGCGTATCGCGCACGAGCGGAAGCCGGACGGCACCTGGCGGTTCCGCGTGGAGGACGACTGGGATCTGACCGACCGTCTGCCGCACGACTGTGCCACCTGGGCCCGCCCCTACCCCAAGGGCGAGTGCGATCCGGTCACTTCGGTCATGCCGGACTGGGAGGGGCGCATCTGGTGGGTGACCCGGCAGGGCCGCATCGGGACCGTGGACCCGAGGACGGACACCGTCCGCTCGGTCCGGCTCAAGGGCGAGGAGATCCAGAACTCCTTCTCGGTCACCGAGGACGGCGTCTCGATCGTCTCCGATCACGCCCTCTACCACTTCCGCGCCGACGAGGACGGCACACCGAGAGCCCTGTGGCGGCAGACCTACGACCGCGGTACGGGAACCAAGCCCGGCTCACTGAGCCAGGGTTCGGGTACCACGCCCGATCTGCTCGGCGACGACTACGTCGCGATCACGGACAACGCCGATGACCGCATGCATGTCCTGGTCTACCGGCGCGGCTCCGACGTGCCCGACGCGGAGCGGCTCGTCTGCAAGGTCCCGGTGTTCGGCTCCGGTGCCTCCACCACCGACAACTCGCTGATCTCCTACGGCAACAGCCTGATCGTGGAGAACAACTACGGCTACGAGAACCCGACATCGCTCACCTTCGGACGCAGCGTCGTGGGCGGGATCACGCGTATCGACATCCGCGCGGACGGCAGCGGTTGCGACACGGTGTGGGAGAGCAAGGAACGCTCGCCGTCCACCGTGCCCAAACTCTCCACGGCCAACGGGCTGGTGTACCTCTACACCAAGGAGCCGAACCGCCTCGGGGTCGACGCGTGGTACCTCACCGCGCTGGACTTCCGTACCGGCAGGACCCAGTGGAAGAAGCTCACCGGGACCGGCGCGCTCTACGACAGCAACTGGGCGCCCGTGACCATCGGACCGGACGGCACCGCGTACGTAGGGGTGCTCGGCGGACTGGTGGCTGTCCGCGACGAGAGCGACGAGGAGGACGGTCGCCGGAACAGCGTGGTGGGGAGCAGGAGTTGACATACCGTCAGTGCGTGTCGTCGGAGACCGGCGGACCGGGATCCGGAGCTGAGGGCGCGTACGGGGTGGCGGGCCGCAGCACGCGGGAGCGGATCAGGAAGCGCACGCCCTCCGGGGCTTCGAGGGAGAAACCACTGCCCCGGCCCTCCACGACGTCGACGATGAGCCGGGTGTGACTCCAGCGCTCGTACTGGCTGACGGACATCCAGAACGGCACGGTCTCCGCGACGTCGTCGACGGCCAGGTCTGCCAGCAGCACATCGGAGCCGCCGGTGCGGAACTCGCCCGCGGGGTAGCACATGGGTGCGCTGCCGTCGCAGCAGCCGCCCGACTGGTGGAACATCAGCGGCCCGTGGACCGCTCGCAGCCGCCGCACGAGATCGGCGGCCGCGGGGGTCAGCTCGACGCGCGGTTCGGAGGCCATCGCGGTCCTCTCGTCGGGTGCGGATGGGGTGTCGTGACCGGGCCCAGCCCACCACCGGGCACGTTGCGAGGAGGTTGCACGGGGCCGTACGGGAAGGGCGTACGGAAGCGGCGTACGGAAGCGGCGTACGGAAGCGGCGTACAGAGAGGCCGCGGCCCGTACGGACCGCGGCCTCTCCGCCGTGTCGTCCCTGCGATTGCGAGCTCCGCAGGGCCTGCCCTTCGCCCACCGGGGCGAGTGGCTCGGTCAGCGTGCGCCGGTGTTCAGCGTCCGCCGGTGTTTCACAGGGTGCCGGTCTTCAGCGGTCACCGGTCAGGAAGATCCTCCCCTTGGCCGACCGGCTCTTGTCCGACCCGGCGGACGCCGAGGAGCAGGTCTTCTTCTCCGAGGCCGTCATCTTGCGGGACTTGACCACGACGGCGTTCTTCCGGCCGTCGGTGCCGTTGGCCGCCGGACCGGTGATCGTGTCGTCGACGAACCAGTAGTAGTGGTCCCACTTCGGGTCGTCGTAGTGGGTCTGCCACGTGCCGGAGACCTTCTGCATCACCTGTGCGCGCGAGATCCAGCCCACCTCACCCGGCTGGACCGTCATGTTGACCGCGCTGGTCTCGGTGTGGGTGTCCGTCCACGAGTGGTTGTACGTGGCCGTGACGCTCACGTTGATGATCTTGGCTATGGTGCCCCCGACCGTGAGGGAGACGCCGACGGAGTCGGTCGAACTCACACTGTCGGACCAGGTCATCGACTGGGTGGCAGCGGACGTGGTGCAGTTGTAGAGCTGGTCGGAGACCGGACGGAAATCGCCCAGGAACGCCTCGCCGAACACAGGCTCGTTGAAGGTGCACTTGCCCTCGCCGGATTCGCAGTCCGCCAGGATCTGCTCGCGGGTGGGCCCGTCGTCGGCCGAGGCGGGAAGGGGGGTGGCGGCCATGAGTCCGAGGGCCGCGGCCACCAGGGCCACGGACCTTCCGCCATAACGCAGCGCGCGGTTCACCGCGCGGGTGTTGGTCATGTGATGTTGTGCCTCTCGCTGTGCATGGTGGAGTACGCCCCAAGGGGGGTCCCGTCCGGATGTCCGGACGAACCGGGGGTACGCCGTGCGATGAGATTGGCGTAAGCAAGTCCTTCAACTACACCAAGACTTAGTAAAGTTATGGTTGATTACTCAACAGTAGCTGCGCTCAACCGGCCTTGGTGTGAGACGGTTTGAGATTTGCGAACCGACCGGACGGTTCGCCGCCGTGCCTCAACGGCGTTGCGCGTCCGCGCTGATGAGCGATTGTCGGCCCCCGCGTCTCACCATCCGGTACGGAAGCGCGTACCGCAGGCGATCTCCGTCACATGCTCCGCACCCGTTGCACACGAAAACCCCTGCTCCGGGGCGGGGTGGGCGGCGCGGGGCGCGGGGCGCGGCCCAACATGCCAGTCCGGTGCGCGACTTGGAAGGTCACGGGCTCAGTAGCATCCCTCGCGATCCATCCTCCGGGCCGAGTGCCCGCGCAAGCGAAGAGGTTCAACGTGAAGCGGGTTACGAGCCCCGCCTGGCTCTCCATGGTCTGCATATCCGCACTGCTCGTCACGGGCTGCGGCAGCACGTCTGCGCAGACCGGCGGCAGCGCGTCGACAGCCGGAACGGCCGGTCCGAGCGACCGCCCCGCGGACGGGGGCAGGAGATCCGCGGCCGAACTCTCCGTCACCCCGGGCGGTTCCGAATCCGCCAGGGTCAGCCGTCCCTCGGACGGCAAGGGCCCCAACACCCTCACGGACCGGGACGTCACGCTCTCCTCGTACGACGCGAAGGGAGGCCGGGCGGTCCTCGGGCACGGCGACCGGAACGGCAAGAGCGGCGGCGCGGATGTTCGTACGGGCGATGTGATCGCCAGCCCGCCCACGAAGGCGGCCCCTGCGGGCGCGCTCGTCAAGGTCGAAGACGTGCTGTCCGGGGGCGGCGGTAAGACCGAGATCCGTACGTCCCGGGCCAGCCTCGCCGAGGTCTTCGGCGGCGCGAAGGCCGGCGGGAGGATCCCGGTGGCCCCCTCGGCGTGGAAGGTCGACCCGCTGGTGAAGGGGCTCGACGTGGCCCGCGGACTGGTGGGCGGCGCCACGAAGAACGCCCCCGGCGCACCGGACGGGGAGTCCGGGAAGGCGTCGGGTCGCCAGGGCGCCCCCGGCAAGGCCGGGCGCGGAGTCGGCGGCCGGGAGCTGCGGCTCGACTTCGACACCGAACTGCCCATGTTCGGCGGCGAACCGGGCCTGGAGCGCGAGACCGAGGTGGGCGGCTTCCTGGAGATGGCGCCCGAGGTGGCGTTCTCCTACGACGGTCACGGGTCGGCCGACCCCACGGAGGCGACCGCCTCCGTCACGGTCGCGGGCCCGTACAAAGCGGGCTGGCACATCAAGGGTCCTGTCGCCGCACCTCGCATCGCGCCCCGCATCCCCCTCGCCGTGCTCGCGGCCTACCCCGTGATCATGGTCGGCCCGGTGCCGGTCGTCGTCGCGCTGAAGCTGACGCTGGTCCTGGAGGTGCGGGCGGACGGCCGGATGCGGGTGGACGTCCAGCAGGCCGCGGGCGGAACGATGAAGGTCGGCACGCGGTATGCCAAGGCGTCGGGCTGGAAGCCCGAGACGCACGCCGACGGCAAGACCCTTCCGGGCGGCAGGGCCAAGGTCTCCGGTGAGGGTGAACTGCGGACCATGCTCGGCCCCGAGGCGAGCATCAGCCTCTACGACACCGTCGGCGTCGACGCGTTCTTCGGCCCCTATCTGCGGGCGACCGCCGAGCATCCCGAACTGGTGCCGGGGACCGGCGTCCGGCGGCGCGGCACCTGGAAGCTGTACGGCGGCGTGGCCCTGGAGAGTTCCCTGTACGCACGGCTGCCGTTCACGATCATCGGCATCCGTCCGTCGAAGCGCGTCGTCTTCCCGATCGTCTCCCGCGAGTGGCCCATCGCCGAGGGCCGGATCCCGGCCCGCTCCTGACGTCGCATCAGCCGCAGCAGTCGCATCAGAAGGACTGGGGCACCGGGTGGTTCCCGGGGTGCCCGACGCTCCTGGGGCGCGTACGTCACGTCGCGCTCCGGGGGCGGCGCATGGGGTAGAACTGGGATCGTGATGACCGTTTGGTCCCAGTGGAAGGGTGTATGCCCATGTGTACTCGGATTCTGTGGAACACCCATGACCACGCCGTACTGGCCGGGCGGACGATGGACTGGCCGGAGTCGACGGAGCCCGTCCTGACGGTCTTCCCCCGAGGAGTGCGACGCGACGGCGGCAAGCTGGGCGGGAGCACAGTGGTCGCCGACAACCCCCTTACCTGGACGAGCAGATTCGGCAGTCTGGTGACGACGGTCTACGGCGCCGGCACCGTGGACGGGTTCAACGAGCGGGGCCTCGCGGCGCACATGCTCTACCTCGACGTCACCGAACTCGCACCCCGCGATCCGGGAAGGCCCGGCCTCCAGATCGCCCTGTGGATCCAGTACCTGCTGGACAGCGCCGCAACCGTCGAGGAGGCCCTGGGTCTTCTCGATACCTTCCAGCTCGTGATGGTCGAGATGCGCGGGTTCGCGGCGACGGTCCATGTGGCGCTGGAGGACGCGTCCGGGGACTCGGCGATCATCGAACACGTCGCGGGTGAGCGGAAGGTGCACCACGACCGCGCCTACACCGTCATGACGAACGAACCCGACTACGACGTACAGCTCCGCCTGTTGGAGCAGCAGGAGCGGACGGCACGGGAGCTCGGCCATGACGAGCCCGGCGGCGACGTCCCCCTGCCGGGGAACGTCAATCCGGTCGACCGCTTCCAGCGCGCCGCCTACTTCAGTGCGCTCCTCCCGAAGCCGGCGGACGAGCGGCAGGCGGTCGCCGCCATCCTCGCCGTCACCCGCAACGCCTCGGTGCCCTTCGGCGCCCCGTACGGCTCGGGCGATTTCGCGATCTACAACACCGAATACCGGACCGTCTGCGACCTCACCAACCGCAGGTACTTCTTCGAACTGGCCACCAGCCCCAACCTCGTGTGGGCGGAGATCGACCGCTTCGATCTGTCACCCGGCGCTCCGGTCATGGCCCTGGACCCCGATCGCATCGATCTGACCGGGGATGTGTCGGAGCAGTTCGCGCAGTCCTCCACCGCCTTCTGATCCTCATCCCCCGCCGAGGGCACGCCGCGCCGCTGCCCGGGGCGGCCCGTATCCCGGTACGAACGCCACCAGGCTGGACGCGCCGATTCCCTCGCCGGACCACGTAGCGTCGAACTGCCCCCGGAGCCAAGGCTCCTGAGGGCGCGACAACATTTGACGTCTTCCGGGAGGGGGCCGCATGGGCGGCGACGAGCACACGGTGGCACTGAAGGACACGGTGGCACCGCAGGACGCGGTGGATCTGGCGGAGAAGTTCCTGACGACGTTCCGGGATCGTGACTGGGAGGCGCTTGCAAGTCTGTTCGCCCCGGACATCACCTGGAGCATGCCCGGCCACGGAACGATCTCCGGCACGGCCGCCGGTGCGGCGGCCGCGGTCGAGCGGGCCCGGGAGATCGCCGGCACGGGCGTCCGCACGGAACTCCTCCATGTGCTCAGCGGCCGGCACGGCGCCGCTCTGCTCCTGCGCAACACCGCGACGGCGGACGACGGGCGCACCCTCGACGAGCACCTGGCCACGGTCCTCACCATGAGCGGGGGCAGGATCGCCGCCATCGACAGCTATCTGTCGGATGTGCAGGGCATGAGCGCGTTCTTCCGCTGAGCGGAGGACGGTGGTGGCCCGTGAGTGGGGGCCGGGCGTGGTCCGTGGCTGATCGGCCGTATCGGTGCAAATCATCACACACTCATGTGTACATTTCCGGCGTACCGGAACATATCCGTACCGGCCCGGTCACGGCCCCGAAGGCGGCATCCCGCTCAGGTGGCACCGCCTGAATGATCAAAATGCCGAGACGTTAGCATTTGAGCACCGCCTAGCTCGAAAGAAACAACCTGTGATAGTCAACGACGACTCGTTCACCAACTGGAAGACCCGCGAGGAGATCGCGGAGTCGATGATCCCGCTCATCGGGAAGCTGCACCGGGAGCGGGACATCACGATCCTCCTCCACAGCCGCTCCTTGGTGAACAAGTCGGTGGTCAGCATCCTCAAGACCCACCGATTCGCCCGGCAGATCGCCGGTGTGGAGCTCTCGGTCACCGACACCTTGCCGTTCCTGAAGGCCCTGACCACGCTCGATCTCGGCCCGTCCCAGATCGACATCGGCCTGCTCGCCGAGACGTACCGGACCGACGACCGCGGTCTCTCGGTGGCGGAGTTCACCGCCGAGGCCGTCGCCGGTGCCACCGGTGCCAACAAGATCGAGCGCCGTGAGCCGCGCGATGTCGTCCTCTACGGCTTCGGCCGCATCGGCCGCCTCGTCGCCCGTCTCCTCATCGAGAAGGCAGGATCCGGCAACGGCCTGCGGCTGCGCGCCATCGTCGTCCGCCGGGGCGGTGAACAGGACATCGTCAAGCGCGCCTCGCTGCTGCGCCGTGACTCCATCCACGGCCAGTTCCAGGGCACGATCACCGTCGACGAGGCGAACAGCACGATCATCGCCAACGGCAACGCGATCAAGGTGATCTACGCGAGCGACCCGTCCGAGGTCGACTACACGGCGTACGGCATCAAGAACGCCATCCTCATCGACAACACCGGCAAGTGGCGGGACCGCGAGGGCCTGTCGACGCACCTGCGCCCCGGAATCGACAAGGTCGTCCTGACCGCGCCGGGCAAGGGCGATGTCCCCAACATCGTCCACGGCGTCAATCACGACACGATCAAGCTGGACGAGCGGATCCTGTCCTGCGCGTCCTGCACCACCAACGCGATCGTCCCGCCGCTGAAGGCGATGGCGGACGAGTACGGCGTCCTGCGCGGCCACGTGGAGACCGTCCACTCCTTCACCAACGACCAGAATCTGCTGGACAATTACCACAAGGCCGACCGTCGCGGCCGCTCAGCGGCGCTGAACATGGTCATCACCGAGACCGGTGCCGCGTCCGCCGTGGCCAAGGCGCTGCCCGACCTGAAGGCGCCGATCACCGGCAGCTCGATCCGCGTCCCGGTGCCGGACGTCTCGATCGCGATCCTCAGCCTCCGGCTGGGGCGCGAGACCACCCGCCAGGAGGTCCTCGACCACCTGCGCAAGGTGTCGCTGACCTCGCCGCTCAAGCGCCAGATCGACTTCACCAGCGCCCCCGATGCGGTCTCCAGCGACTTCATCGGCTCGCGCCACGCATCGATCATCGACGCCGGCCCCACCAAGGTCGACGGCGACAACGCGATCCTCTACCTCTGGTACGACAACGAGTTCGGCTACTCCTGCCAGGTCATCCGCGTCGTCCAGCACGTCACGGGCGTGGAGTACCCGACCTACCCGGCTCCGGTGGTCTGACCCCCGGCGGATCTCCTCGACTTCCGCGCACAGAAGGGCGCCTGACGGGCCAGCAGGTTCACGTCGGGCGCCCTTCGGCGTGCTCGCGGAGGAAGCCCGGCTTCTTCGGGGGAGCACGCCCCCTTGGGGAGGCGTCGCTCACCCGAACCGCTCCCGTCGTCTGAACTGCCGTCGCGCCGGCTCCGTCTTCCGTACACAGGGGCGGCTGCGACCGTCAGCCGGCTCTGCCGGCGGCCGGCCCCCCGGACCGGCTTCCCACGAGCCGGCCCTCGACCGGCAACGCCTGACGACCGCACGTATGGGAGACCCCGTGTTCGCCACCTACCTGATCGGCCTGCGTGAGGGCCTCGAGGCCGGCCTCGTCGTCTGCATGCTCACGGCGTATCTGGGGAGGACCGAGAACCGGAGCACGCTGCGGCGCGTATGGCTGGGTGTGGGGATCGCCGTCGTGGCCGCCGCGGCCCTGGGGATCGCGTTGCCGCTCGGATCCGCCCGCCTGACCTACGAAACCCAACAGACGCTGGACGGCGCCATGTTGTTCCTGGCGGTGGCGCTGGTGACCTGGCTGGTGCTCCGGATGTGCCGCACCGTTCACCGTCCGTCGGCCGAGCCGCTCGGGAAGCGGCAGCGGGCGCTCGTCGTCGGGGTCGCCGGGCTGGTGCTCACCGTCTTCCTCGCGGTGGGGCGCGAGGGTGGGGAGACGGCGCTCTTCCTCTGGTCGGCGGTACGGCTGGCGGACGGCGGAGCGGGGGCGTTCACCGGCGTCGTCCTCGGCCTGATCACAGCCGTCGCGGTGTCCTGGATGCTCCACCGAGGCGCCGTGCGGGCCGACTTCGAGACGTTCCTCCGGTGGGCCGGCGCCCTGCTGATCGTGGTCGCGGCCGGCGCCCTCGCGATCGGCGTGCACGACTTCCAGGAGGTGGGCATCCTTCCGGGCGTGGACTACCGCCTGCTGACGGTCGACACGACGCCGCGGCCGGACAGCTGGTACGGCACGCTGCTCCGGGGTGTCTTCGGCTTCCAGGCCAACCCGACCGAGCTGCAGGCGGCTTGCTGGACTGCCTACGTCGTGCCCTTCGCTTTCCTCGTTCTCCGCCCGGCCGGACCGAGGCCCTCCACCAGGGCAACGGCGTAGTGACAGGCACTGCGCACATCGGACTCCGCCGCCCGGCGGACCGGGTGCAAGGCGCGTGAAGGTGGAGGCGCGGACGAGGGGCGGCTTTTCCTCAGGGGCAGGTCTGGAAGAAGCCGGGCCTTCTTCGGGGAGTTTCTGAGCAGAAAGTACTCACGACCGGCGGAATCTTCATCGTTAGAGTCGTGCACGATTGCATTCGAAGTGCCGCGCTTCCTGCATTCGCTCTGCTGGCGCGCCATGTGGGAGAACTGGTGCGGTAAGAGAAGAATTCCAGGGCGCAGTCCATATATGACAACCTGTGGGGATCTCCTGTCCTGTTCGTCGTTGCCTCGGCGGTGCTCTTCATTTTCTCGAAGAGCCGTGAAGGGGGCGAGAGCGCCTGACTCGGCTGCTTCGCAGGGTGGGCTCCGCTGACCCTGACGGCCTTGTGGTGCCTCCTGGCGCGACACAAGCCGGATGTTCCCGCCGTGCCCATCGGGCTCACCCTCTTGGTGCTGGGCGGACTGTTTCATCTCGCCTTGCACCACGAGAGCTTGCCTTTCTGAGTCCTGCTCCTACGCGCCGGGCCTTTCAGGGAATGCGATGCGCGAAATGGCGCGAAGAGCTCAGGGCGCGTGAAGTTGAGTCAGGGGCCGGTCAGGATTGATGTGACTCGCCCCTCTTCACCGAGACGACCAATCGCAATGCCTTGCGCCCGCGCTGGGTGAGGCGGTCCAGGACCTCACCGAACCGAGGGTGTTCGGGGGAGTCGAATGTCAAATTCATGGTCTGCTGAGAGCGCGATGACCGGTGTATTCAGTCGATACAAGGACGGCAGGGAATCCTCATTCCCCGTCTCTCCGCCGCTGGAGCAGCCGCCCTCCACGCCGCTCGAACCACCCGCATCCGGCGCGTCAACCGGTCCGTCGCGGTTGGGCTGGCTGGACGCGATGCGCGGCATCGCTGCACTCGTCGTGGTGTTCGACCACTCGTCGTACGCGTTCATGGCGGAGTTCCGTCAGGTGCTGATGCCGCAGTTCAACACCAGCCGGTACGGCATCATGGTGTTCTTCCTCGTGAGCGGCTACATCATCCCCGCGTCGCTGGAACGCCGGGGCCGCGTGCGGGGTTTCTGGGTCGGACGGGTCTTCCGCGTGTACCCGCTGTGCGCGGCGGCCGTCACCGCGCTCATCGCGCTCCATCTGGTGGGCATCGCGGAGATACGCGCCGACTTCGGTCAGCAGAGCACTGCCACAGCGGCCCTTGCCCACGTCACTTTGCTCCAGGAGCTGCTGAGAACACCCAACGTCCTGCTCGTCCTCTGGACGCTCTCGTACGAGATGGCCTTCTACTTGCTGGTCGTCGCCCTCTTCACGGTCCGCCTTCACCAGCGGTCGGCAGCGGCCGCCCTCACCCTGGCCGCGCTCGCCGCCGTGAGCGGAACGGTAGCGGGCATGCTGCCGGTCTCCGCCCTCTCGGGCGCGGTCGGCACCGGCCCGCTCATCGTGCTCGCCTCGATCGCCATGGTGGTCGCCATCTGCTGCGCGAGCGCCGGGCCGCCCGCGTTGCGCATGTTCGGGGGCGTGCTGGGCGGGGTGCTGGCCCTCGTTCTGGTGGCCTTCAACGGCACGGTCCCCATGTGGGAGGGCCTGGTGATCCTCTCCGTGATGTTCCTCGGCACCGCCATTCACCGGGCCGAGCACGGTCGGAGCACCTGGCGGGTCGCGGCCTGCACAACTGTCGTGGTGCTCGGCTGCGCCGTGGGGAGTGCGTACTGGCACAGCGACGGGGCCCCTTTCGCGCGGCGCGGCTGGATCGTGGCATTCCTGCTGGCCGTGCTCACCTTCGGTTTCGGACTGGCGTTGCGTCACCGGCGGCTCCCGCGCTGGCTGACCGGACTGGGAACGATCAGCTACTCGGTCTACCTGCTGCATCCGGTGCTGCTGGCGGTCACCGACGGCACGATCGGCCGGTGGCGGACGGACAACCTCGTGCTCGAAGTGGCGTTCTTCGTCGTGCTGTTGCCGATCTGCGTGCTGACCCACCGCTACATCGAGGCACCGGGCCAGGCATGGGGCCGGAAGCTGGCACGCCGCCCCGAGCCGCCGTAACGAGCGCCCGCGCCTGGTGCGTGCCACGACGGGTGCGGCCACCGTCAAGGAGACGGCGTCCACCACGCGATGCTCGGGATCGCCCGCCTGCACAACCCCGCTTTCGTCGGCCAGCAGCTCACGCGTCGCCCTGGATGCGGGCGTGGAGGTGCATGTCGTGCCGGCCGTCCAGTTGCAGATGTGCACTTCGTCGGGTGCCCTTCGGCGTGAAGCCGGTCTTGGTGGCCACTCGGCAGGACTTCTCGTTGCCAACTGCATGGGCGAGTTCGAGACGGTGGAAGCCGGCCTCGTCCAGCGCCCAAGTGGCCGATGTGGCAAGGGCGCGCGGGGCGACACCGGTTCCGCGGGGGTTCGGCAGGACCCAGTGCGCGCACTCGGCCAGGCCGTGGAGGAGGTCCGTCCAGCGCAAGGCCATTCGGCCGAGGATCTCGCCGCTGCCGGCCCGGGTGATGGCCCACTGGGCGGCCTGCTCTTGTTGCCAGGACCGATGGGAGGCCGCGATCCGCTCCTGGGCTTCCTCCCGGGACGTCATGGTGCGTGTGCCAGCGCCGGATTTCCGGGTCCTGAAAGCCACGTTGAAGGACGGGGGCGTCGTACGCCTCCCAGGGCCGCAACAACACATCACTGCCGTGTGACGGAAGCGAGGGCTGAGCCGTAGCGGAGAGGGCCCCAGCGAGGATGGTGGGCGTAATCGCGATGGTCATGGGCGGCATGTTCTCCCACGACCTGGCGCAGCCCGGCGCGTCAGTCCAACCGGCCATCCAGGCACTGGAGATGGCCTATGGGTGTCGGTCAGCTCCATCCGAGCAAGGGAGCTGTGCTCTGTCGCTGATCAGGTCCCCTGCAAACACGACGGCCCCCGGCCGACGGGGCTTGCAGAGCACCGACTGGGGCTCGACGGCGTTCGGTCCGTGACTGGGCCGGGGGCTCGTCAGGAGCGGGACAACACGCGGGAGAAGTGGGAGTTGCGGTGAACCGGATCCTGCAAGGGGGGTCGGTCGAACGGAAGGCGCCTGACGCGCAGAAGCGCGGTTCAGGCGCCTTCGCTCGTGCCTCTAGAAGAAGCCGAGCTTCTTCGGCGAGTACGACACCAGCAGGTTCTTCGTCTGCTGGTAGTGGTCCAGCATCATCCTGTGGTTCTCGCGTCCGATGCCCGACTGCTTGTAGCCGCCGAACGCCGCGTGCGCCGGGTAGGCGTGGTAGCAGTTCGTCCAGACGCGGCCCGCCTGGATGTCGCGGCCCGCGCGGTAGGCGGTGCTGCCGTCGCGCGTCCAGACGCCCGCGCCCAGTCCGTACAGCGTGTCGTTGGCGATCTTGATGGCCTCGTCGTAGTCGGAGAACGAGGCGACCGAGACGACCGGGCCGAAGATCTCCTCCTGGAAGATCCGCATGTGGTTGCTGCCCTCGAAGATCGTCGGCTGGACGTAGTAGCCGCCCTCCAGTTCGCCGCCGAGTTCGGCGAGAGCGCCGCCGGTGAGGACCTTCGCGCCCTCCTGCTGTCCGATGTCGAGGTACGAGAGGATCTTCTGGAGCTGGTCGTTGGAGGCCTGGGCGCCGATCATCGTGTCGGTGTCCAGCGGGTGGCCGGGCACGATCTTCTCCGTACGGGCGACTGCCGCCTCCAGGAACTCCTGGTAGTGGCCCTGCTGGATGAGCGCCCGCGACGGGCACGTGCACACCTCGCCCTGGTTGAGGGCGAACATGGTGAAGCCCTCCAGCGCCTTGTCGCGGAAGTCGTCGTGGGCGGCCGAGACGTCGTCGAAGAAGATGTTGGGGCTCTTGCCGCCGAGTTCGAGCGTGACCGGCTTGATGTTCTCACTGGCGTACTGCATGATCAGCCGCCCCGTCGTGGTCTCGCCGGTGAAGGCGATCTTCGCGACGCGCGCGCTGGAGGCGAGCGGCTTTCCGGCCTCCACGCCGAAGCCGTTGACGACGTTGACGACGCCCGGCGGCAGCAGATCGGCGATCAGGTTCAGCCAGACATGGATGGACGCCGGGGTCTGCTCGGCCGGTTTGAGGACGACGGCGTTGCCTGCGGCCAGAGCGGGCGCGAGCTTCCATGTGGCCATCAGGATCGGGAAGTTCCAGGGGATGATCTGGCCGACGACGCCCAGCGGTTCGTGGAAGTGGTAGGCGACGGTGTCCTCGTCGATCTCGCTGAGGGTGCCCTCCTGGGCCCGCAACGCCCCCGCGAAGTAGCGGAAGTGGTCGACGGCCAGCGGGATGTCGGCGGCCAGGGTCTCGCGGACGGGCTTGCCGTTCTCCCAGCTCTCGGCGACCGCGAGCTCCTCCAGATGGGCCTCCATCCGGTCCGCGATCCGGTTCAGGACGTTCGCGCGCTCGGCCGGTGCCGTACGACCCCAGGCGGGCGCCGCGGCGTGGGCGGCGTCGAGGGCGGCTTCGACATCCTCGGCGGTGCCGCGCGCCACCTCGGTGAACGGGCTGCCGTTGACCGGTGTGGGGTTCTCGAAGTACTGGCCCAGCTTCGGCTTGACGTACTCCCCGCCGATCCAGTGGTCGTAGCGGGACTGGTAGGAGACGATCGCGCCGTCGGTGCCGGGAGCGGAGTAGCGGGTCATCTCGGTGGCCTCCCCAGAATGTCGCCACCCGTCGTTGGGCAGCGCTCGGCAGGAGGCTAGGAGCGGCGAGGTTGCGACCACGTTGCGCCGGGCGGTCCGGCGGGGCCGTGTACGCGGTGACTGCCGGGAGGCCCGGCGGGGCCATGCATGCGGGGGCTGCCGGGAGGCCCGGCGGCGCCGTGGACGCGGGGGCTGCCGCGGTGCTCTGCGGGGCCGCCGCCGAGGCCCAGTTCGCCGTCGAGTTCGCCCAGCCGGGCCCGCGCCACGGCGGCGGTCACCGACCCCGCCGGCAGCGCGGCGGCCAACGCCGTCCACACCCGCAGGTCCTCCGCGCCCCATGGGCTGCGGGTCCAGACGTCCAGCAGATCCGGGTCGCGGCGGGCGATCAGCGCGGCCCGCAACTCGTCCTCGACCCGGCGCCGCAGCCGCTCCACCGCGGGAGCCCGCGACCCCGGCAGCAGCGGTCCGGTGTACGCGTCGAGGGCGGCGGCCGGGGCGCACGAGCCGAGCCGGCGCAGGACGGACGCGAAGTCCGCCTCGACCGGCACATCCAGCCTGTACGGGCGCGAGTGCAGGACGTCCTCGCCCAACAGGCGGCGCAGCCGGGAGAGTTCGGCCCGCAGGGTCACGGGCGAGACCGACTCGTCCTCGTAGAGGGAGAGAAGCAGCTCGTCACCGCTGAGCCCCTCCGGATGGCAGGCCAGCAGAACGACGATCTCGCTGTGGCGCGGACTGAGCCGGACCGTACGGCCTCCGTGCGCGAGCAGCGCCTCGTCGCGTCCGAGCGCGGTCAGCTCCAGCACGGGCCGCGCCGTGGGCGCCGGGGCCAGCAGCGCGAGCTGGGACTCGGCGGCGCGCGCGACGGCCTGGACGAACGCGAGGCTGTGCGGGTGGGCGAGCCGGTCCCCGCCGGTGATGTCCACGGCGCCGAGCACACGCCCGGTCCGCGGATCGTGCACCGGCGCCGCCGCGCAGGTCCAGGTCTGCACCGGACGGCTGAAGTGCTCGGCGGCGAAGACCTGGACGGCCCGGTCGACCGCGACGGCCGTCCCCGGTGCGTTGGTGCCCATCGCCGACTCGGCCCAGCGTGCCCCGGGGACGAAGTTCATACTCCCCGCTCTGCGCCGCGCACCCGCGTGCCCCTCCACCCACAGCAGCCTGCCCTGGGTGTCGCAGACGGCCAGCAGATGTTCGCCGTCCATCGCGAACGAGCCCGTCAGCTCGCGGAACAGCGGCATCACCCGGGCCAGCGGATGCTCGGCGCGATAGGTGCCCAGTTCGCCGTCGTCCAGTTCGACGGCGGCGGTGGAATCCGGGCTGACGTGGGCGCGAGCCGAGCGCTGCCAGGAGTCCACGACCACGGCCCGTACGGGGCGGTCCACCGAACCCGCCGCGGTGAAGGCCTCGTGGGCGCGGCGGATCGCGCCGACCCGCTCGGCGGGGTCGGCGCCCGGTTCGAGGGCGACCCACGGATTGACGGCCAATGCAGCTTCCCCGGGTGGAATGTCGGCTTTGATGGCACAGTGGATGGGTCCATCGTGGCCCTCGATCCGTGCTTCGACAACAGACCGGACACGAGCCCGTACAACGGGTTCCACCGGAGGAGGAGATGTCCGATGAGCGGGGAGCAGGCGCCTGAGCAACTCGAGCCGCTGCCGTCCGACTGGGAACGGTGCCTGGCCGTCGTCGCGCACCCCGACGACCTGGAGTACGGCGCCGCTTCGGCCGTCGCCACCTGGACCGACCGCGGTGCCGAGGTGCGCTATCTGCTGGTCAGCCGCGGCGAGGCGGGGATCGACGGGCTGGAGCCGGGCGCGTGCGCCGCCCTGCGTGAGCGCGAGCAGCAGGAGAGCGCGGCCGTTGTGGGCGTGACATCGGTGGAGTTCCTGGACCACCGGGACGGCGTCATCGAGTACGGCACCGCGCTGCGCCGTGACATCGCGGCCGCCGTCCGCCGGCACCGGCCCGAGCTGATCGTGACGCTCAATCACCACGACACCTGGGGCGGCAACTTCTGGAACACCCCGGACCACCGCGCCGTCGGCAGGGCGGTGCTGGATGCCGTGGCCGACGCGGGGAACCGCTGGATCTTTCCCGAACTCATCGATGAGCAGGGCCTGGAGCCCTGGGACGGAGTGCGCTGGGTGGCCGTCGCCGCCTCGCCCGAGCCCACACACGCGGCCGAGGTCGGCGAGGGCATCGAGCGGGGCGTACGGTCGCTGCTGGCACACCGGACCTACATCGAGGCGCTGACCGAGGAGGACCCCGAGGCGTACTGCAGGTCCGTGGTGTCCGGGACGGCCGGGCGGGCGGCGCCGCGCTTCGGCGGCCGTCCCGCGGTGGCCTTCGAACTCTTCCCGCTGCGCTGACCACGGGGCACATCGGTCCGCGGCGCGCTGTCAGGACGGCGTCCGCGGCGCGCGCTGTCAGGACAGCCGCAACGGCCTGCGCTCGAAAGCGATGTGCAGCTCGGACTCGATCCGCGCAGCGGTCTCGGTGAGGGCGGGCAGCAGCGTGGCCCGTGACTCCTCGGCCGTGCCCCGCCCGGTGTAGGTGGAGACGTTCAGTGCGGCGACGGGACGGCCCGCGCCGTCGCGCAGCGGCACCGCGAGCGATCGCAGCCCCTCCTCCAACTCCTCGTCCACCAGGGCGTATCCGCGGTCCGCGGCGTCGTCGAGGACCTGGCCGAATGCGTCGGCGTCGGTGATCGTGCGGGCTGTCAGCGGCCGCAGCTCCGTGATGGCGAGCTGTTCTGCCCGCTCCCGTGCACCGAGCCCGGCCAGCAGCACGCGCCCCATGGAGGTGGCGTACGCGGGGAAGCGGGTGCCGACGGTGATGTTGACGCTCATGATCCGGTACGTGGGGACGCGGGCCACGTACCGGATGTCGCCGCCGTCGAGCACGGCGATCGAGGCCGACTCGTGGACGCGGGCGGCCAGTTCCTCCAGATGCGGGCCGACGATCTCGGTGAAGCCGAGACCGGACAGATGGGCGTAGCCCAGCTCCAGGACGCGGGGCAGCAGCCGGAAGCGGCGGCCGGCCGACTCCGCGTACCCGAGGTGCTCCAGGCTGAGCAGCGACCGGCGCGCCGTGGCCCGCGGCTGCCCGGTCACCTCGGCCGCACGGGCGAGCGTGAGGCCGCCCGGGGCCGAGCCGAGGGCGGCCAGCACATCGAGGCCGCGGGCGAGTGACTGCAGGTAGGCGGCGCCGAGTTCCCGCTTCGCCGCACCGTCCGGCCGGCCGGACCGCGGGGCCGTCCCGGGCCCGTCGTACCCCGGCCGCGACCGGGCTTCGGCGACGGCGGTCTCCATGCCGGGCAGCAGTTCGCGCAGCCGGGGGAGTGCCACCGCGGCGAGGCTTTCCGCGGTGTGCCGGCTGGTGTGGCTGACGACGCTCATCGCGCAGACGGTCCGTCCGTCCGCGTCCCGTACGGGTACGGCCGCCGCGATGAGTCCCGGCTCGACGCGCTGGTCGTCGACGGCCCAGTCCGGTGCGGGGTCGCCTGCGGCGAAGAGGGCGCCGGGCGCGCAGCGGTCGGCCGGCAGGACGTCGCCGGTGCGGAAGACCGGGGACATCGCGCGACGCCTGACGACCTGGGTGATGAAGCGGACCGCGTCCTTCCCGTCCGGGACGGCGACGGAGACGGACTCGTCGAGCGCGTCGGCCAGGGATTCCGCGAAGGGCCGCAGCGGGTCGGCGAGGCCGCAGGACCTCAAGTACGCGTTGCCGAACTCCATCAGTCTCGGGGCGAGTTCGACATCGCGGCCGGCGTTCCGCAGGTGCCCGAGGTCGACCAGGGTCGCGACGACCCGGTCGACGGTGGAGCGGGCGAGGCCGGTGGCGTGCACGAGATCGCTCGGGCGCAGGCGGTGGTTCCCCGGCCGGGACATCGCGCGCAGCACCGTCAGGCCGCGGTCGAGCGGACCGACGACCGGGGTCTCCCCGTCGGACCGGTCGGTCACCGCGGTCGGGTCGGTCACTCCGGTCGGGCCGGTCACCTCCGGCGGGGCGGGGTCGCGCGCCATGCTGGCCTCCTGGTGCTTGCCGGGGCCTCCGGACTCTCCGGACTCTCCGGACTCGTGCGGTCGGGGACGGAGGCGACGTGGGGCCGAGTCGGAGCGGGGCCGAGCACGACGGGGACGGACCGGGGATCCTCCCGTGGCCCGGGATCGACGGGCCGCCACCCCGCCCGACCTGCCGACCGCACCGTTGACAGTCCGGCGCCGCCGGGCGGACACTCACTGCGCCCGAGATTATGAACGAAAGTTCATCCAGCGAACAAGCCCCCTGCCAGGAGGAGCGCTCCCCATGACCGACCGCCTGCGCGAGGTCTACATCGTCGACGCCGTCCGCACGCCGATCGGCAAGTACGGGGGCGCGCTCTCCGGCGTACGCCCGGACGACCTGGCCGCGCATGTCGTCAAGGCGCTCACCGACCGGACCCCGGACCTGGACCCGGGCCGGATCGACGACGTGTACGTCGGCAACTCCAATGGCGCGGGCGAGGAGAACCGGGACGTGGCGCGGATGGCCGTGCTGCTCGCCGGGCTGCCCGTCGGCATCCCCGGCGCCACGGTGAACCGTCTCTGCGGCTCCGGCCTGGAGGCCGTCATCCAGGCCGCCCGTGCCATCGCGACCGGTGACGCCTCCGTGGTGCTCGCCGGGGGAGTGGAGTCCATGACCCGCGCCCCCTGGGTGCTGCCCAAGCCGGAGCGGGCCTTCCCGGCAGGGAACCAGCAGATGTTCTCGACGACCCTGGGCTGGCGGATGACCAATCCGCGGATGCCGGAGGAGTGGACGGTCTCCCTCGGGGAGGGGGCCGAACTGGTCGCCGACAAGCACGGCATCACCCGCGAGCAGCAGGACGCGTTCGCCCTGGCCAGTCATGAGAAGGCGGCGCGGGCCTGGAAGGACGGGGCGTACGACGCCGAGGTGCTGCCCGTCGAGGGCACCGACCTCACGCGCGACGAGAGCGTCCGAGAGAACACCTCCCTCGAAGCCCTCGCCAAGCTGAAGCCCGTGTTCCGGAAGGACGGCACGGTTACGGCCGGCAACGCCTCGCCCCTCAACGACGGCGCCGCCGCCCTGCTGCTCGTGGACGAGGAGGGGCTGAAGGCCACCGGGCGGGAGCCGCTCGCCCGTATCCGCACCTCGGCCGTCACCGGCATCGAGCCCCAGCTCTTCGGCCTCGGCCCCGTCGAAGCGGTCGGCCGCGCGCTGTCCAAGGCCGGCCGGAACTTCGCCGATCTGACCACTTTCGAGCTCAACGAGGCGTTTGCCGCGCAGTCCCTGGGCTGCCTCGCCGAATGGCGCGACCTGGACCCGGCGATCGTCAACCCGCGCGGTGGCGCCATCGCCATCGGCCACCCGCTCGGCGCGTCCGGTGCGCGCCTCGCCGGAGCCGTCGCCCACCAACTCGCCGCCGCGGGCTCGGGCGTCGGCCTGGCCGCGCTCTGCATCGGCGTGGGCCAGGGTCTCGCGCTGGTCCTCGAACGCTGACCTCTCACCGCTCCCGCCCTCCAGGAGTACGCGTTGCGCACCACCGTCGGCATCATCGGCGCAGGTCCGGCAGGACTCATGCTGGCCCGGCTCCTGCACCGGGCCGGCGTGGACTCCGTGGTCCTGGAGGGCCGCGACCGCCGTTACGTCGAGCAGCGCCAGCGCGCGGGCATCCTGGAGCAGGGAACCGCCGACGCGCTGCGCGCCGCAGGCGCGGGCGCGCGGATGGACCGCGAGGGCATCGTGCACCACGGCATCGAGCTGCGGTTCGACCGGCGCGGCCACCGCATCGACTTTCCCGGGATCACCGGGGGCCGCAGTGTCATGGTCTACGCCCAGACCGAGATGGTGAAGGACCTCATCGCCCTCCAACTCGACGAGGGCGGCCCGCTGTTGTTCGAGGCCCGCGCCGTGGCCATCGAGGGCGTGGCGGACGGCAACCCCGCCGTCCGCTTCGTCCACGCGGGCCGCGAGCAGACCCTGCACTGCGAGATCATCGTGGGCTGCGACGGTTTCCACGGCATCGCGCGCGACGCGAACCCGGCCGCCGAGCGCCGTTCGTACGAGCGCCAGTATCCGTATTCCTGGCTCGGCGTTCTGGCCGATGTCCCGCCCTCCTGCGAGGAGTTGATCTACGCGCACTCGCCGCGCGGCTTCGCCCTGCACAGCATGCGGTCGCACCAGGTCAGCCGTCTGTATCTACAGGTCCCGAACGGCACCGACCCGGCCGACTGGCCCGACGAGCGCATCTGGGACGAGCTGGACACCCGGTTCGCCGTCGACTCCGACTGGAGACTGGAACGCGGCCCGGTCACCGCCAAGTCCGTCACGCCGATGCGTAGTTGGGTCACCGAACCGATGCGGTACGGCAGCCTCTTCCTCGCCGGTGACGCGGCCCACATCGTCCCGCCCACCGGCGCCGAGGGCCTCAACCTCGCCGTCGCGGACGTCGTCGTGCTCGCCGAGGCCCTGGCGGACCGGCATGCAACCGGTGCGCAGGAGCGGCTCGACGCCTACTCCCGCACCTGCCTGCGCCGCGTCTGGCAGGCGCAGCACTTCTCCTCCTTCATGACCACGGCCCTGCACACCGATCCTGGTGACACCCCGTTCGACGCACGGGTGCGGCTCGCCCGGCTGCACCGCATCGCCGATTCCACCGCCGCCTCGGCCGAGCTGGCCGAGAACTACACGGGCCTGCCCATCGGCTGAGCCGCGGAGGCCGGTTCGACGGTGCCGCCGGCTCGACGGTGCCGCCGGTTCGACGGTGCACCGGTCGGACGGTGCCGCCGTTCAGATGGTGCGGACGCTGCCCACCAGCCGCAGATAGCGCGCCCAGTCCCAGTACCGGCCCGGGTCCGTGTGGTCGGCGCCGGGCACCTCGTGGTGACCGATGATGTGGTCGCGGTCCCGGGGGATGCCGTAGGTCTCGCACACATACGCGGTGAGCAGCGCCGAGGAGAGGTACAGGGCGTCGGTGAACCACTCGGGCCGGTCCACCCACCCCTCGTGCTCGATGCCGATGCTCCGCGTGTTGTGGCCCCAGTTGCCGGCGTGCCAGCCGATGTCCTTCTCGCGCACGCACTGGGCGACCAGCCCGTCCCGGGAACGCACCACGTAGTGCGCGGAGACCCGGGACGACCGGTTCTGGAAGATCCGGATCGTGTCGGCGAAGGTCACCTGCGTGACGTGCACGACCACGCGGTCGATGCGATGCGCCGAAGGGCGGCGGGACACGGTGTAGTTGGACCGGGAAGCCGGGGACCAGTACGCACCGGGGTAGTCGGCGGGACGCCGGGGGCGGGCCGCGGCCGGCGCGGCGCTGCCCGCGCCCAGGGCGGTGGCGGTGGCAGTGAGGAGGCCGCCGCTCAGCAGGGTGCGGCGGGCGGGACGGTGAGGGTCCATGGGTTCTCCAGCGCGGGGAGTGCGCGTGCCGGCCCGCCGTCATGGTGACCGGACCGGCGGGCCCCGGGACGGGGACGTCAGCCCGAGCCGCCACCACGGGAGCCGGCGCGCCCGAGAGGATCGTCGAGTACGGCCTGCACAACGGAGTGCGCGGCCCCCAGCAACGGCCCGTCGCGTCCCACCCGGGAAACGGCGATCTCGCCGTACGGCCGGGTCACCCGTATGGTCAACTCGCGTTCCGTCGCGGGCAGCAGCCAGGGCGACAGCTCGGCCAGCGCCCCGCCCAGTACCACCGCCTGCGGATCGAGCAGATTCACCACACCCGCGAGTGCGATTCCCAGGGCCGTGCCGGCGTCGTCGAGGGCGCGCAGCACCGCCGCCTCGCCCGCCCCGGCGCGCTCCCGCAGCTCACCGACCCCCTCGCCGCCCCGCAACCCGGCCGCTCTCAGCACCGCTTCCTCGCCCGCGTACTGCTCCAGGCAGCCCCGGCCGCCGCAGGGGCATGTGGGCCCCTCGGGGTGGACGGGCACATGGCCCAGCTCGCCCGCGAAGCCCTGCGCACCCTGCATCAGAGCCCCGTCCACCACGACGGCCGCGCCGATGCCGATCTCGGCGGAGACATGCACGAAGTCCCGGCGGGAGGCGGTGCTCTCACCCAGCCGGAGTTCGGCGAGCGCCCCGAAGTTCGCCTCGTTGCCGACGGTGACGGGGACCCCGGGCAGGGCGACCTCCAGGGCGGGCCCGGTGTCCACCCCCCGCCAGCCGAGGTTCGGCGCGCGCACCACCGTCGCCGAGCCCCGGGCGACCAGCCCCGGGACGGCGACGGCGAGTCCGCCGGGTCGCAGCCCTTCCCGCTCCGCCTCCGCCGCCACGGTCCGCACCAGTTCCGCGAGCCGGGCCAGTACAGGCCCGGGTTCGCTGTCCCGCCCCGCGACCGGCTCCTCGACTCGTACGCGCACCCGACCGCGCAGATCGACGGCGCAGACGGCGAGATGGTCGACCCCGATCTCCGCGCCCAGTCCGGCGGGCCCGCGGTCGCCGATCGCCAGCGCGCTGCCGGGCCGTCCCACGGTGCCGGGGCGGCCCCGGCCCAGCTCCACCAGCAGCCCGGCGCGCGTCAGTTCATCGACGAGCGTGGAGACCGCGGCCCGCGTCAGCCCGATCCGCCCCGCGACATCGGCACGGGAGAGCGGGCCCTCGGCGGCGACGGTGTGCAGCACGAGGGAGAGGTTGCGCTGCCGTATGCCGTGCTGGGTGTGGGGCGCACGCCGTGTGCCGGGCGCGGATCGCGCGCCGGTCGTGGGGGCGGCCGATCCGGGCTCCTGCCGGTTCTGTTCGGCGGAGGCTTCCGCTTCCGGGACGCCGCTCACGCGCCTCCCAGCAGTCCGCCGGCCCCGGCCAGGGTCGTGCTGAGCCGCTCCCACGCGGCCTCGTCCCGGGCGACCGGCTCATAGGCGGGGCCATGGTCCGTGCCCCAGCGGCGGGCCACCGCCGCCGGGTCCTCTCCGGTCAGCACTCCGGCCGCCTGGGCGGCCGCGCCGAGGGCGACCAACTCCGCGGCGTGCGGCACCTGCACGGGGCGGCCGGACAGCCGGCGGACCGTCTCCCGCCAGGCCGTGCCCCGAGCGCCGCCTCCGATGAGCAGCACGGGTGGCGCGGCGCCGTGCGCCGTCTCGCCGTCCGCGGTTGCGCCATCCGCCGTCTCGCCCTCCAGCACCCGGTCGAGGGCGGCGAGCAGGGCGAACACCGCGCCGTCGTAGGCGGCCTGCAGCACCTGCCCCGGCGTCGTGTCGTGCCGCAGCCCGTGCAGCAGCCCCGATGCGTACGGGAGGTTCGGGGTGCGCTCCCCGTCGAGGAACGGAAGGCACACCGCCTCGCCGCCCGTCTCCACCGCCTCGCGGTCCCTCCCGAGCAGCGCGGCGATCCGGTCCACGGCGAGCGTGCAGTTGAGGGTGCAGGCGAGCGGGAGCCAGTCGCCGAGCGCGTCCGCGAAGCCCGCGACGGTTCCGGTGGGGTCCGCCGGGCCCCGGCGCGCGACCGCGTACACCGTCCCCGAGGTGCCCAGGCTGATGACCGGCTGCCCCGGGCGCAGCCCGAGGCCCAGTGCGGCGGCCATGTTGTCCCCGGTGCCGGGAGCCACCAAAGCGCCCGGGGCGAGCGGGAGTTCGCCGAGCCCGCCGCGTACGGCCCCGGCCGTCTCCCCGGGGGCCAGCACCTCGGGGAGGAGAGCGGGGGAGAGGCCGACGTGCCTCAGCAGCTCTTCGTCGTACGCGCCGGTCGCCGCCGACCACCATCCCGTGCCGGAGGAGTCCCCGCGGTCGGAGGTGCCGCGCCCGGTCAGCCGCTCCGTGAGGTAGTCGTGCGGCAGCCGCACCGCGGACACGGCGGCGGCCGCCTCCGGCTCGTTCTCGCGCAGCCACGCCCATTTGGTGATCGTGAAGGCCGGGGCGGGCACGCTCCCGATCCGCTCGGCCCACGCCTCCGGGCCGCCGAGTTCCTCCACCAGCCGGTCGCGCTGCGGGGCGGAGCGCACGTCGTTCCAGAGCAGCGCGGGCCGTACGGGGCGGCCCGCCGCGTCCAGCGTGACGAGTCCGTGCTGCTGGCCGCTTACGGACACCGCGGCCGCGTCGCGCGCCACTGGCCCGCACTGCGCCAGGGCCTCGCACAGCGCGCCCCACCACTGCTCCGGGTCGCTCTCCCGGGCCGGTCCTTCGCTGACCTGGTGCGGGGCCTGCCCGCGCGCCACGACCTCGCCGGTCGCGGCGTCCACGACCAGGGCCTTCGTGGACTGTGTCGAGCTGTCCACACCGACGACCAGCGGTCCTTCCGGTGCCATCGTCCCGTCCCTTTCCTCGTGGTGCGCGCATCGGGGGTTCCCCACTCTGCCGGTGCCCACTAATTTGTCAACAGCCATGATGAAAGAGTGAGGGAGCCGCGATGAGCTACCAGCCCACCCCCGACGACAAGTTCAGCTTCGGTCTCTGGACGGTCGGCTGGCAGGGCCGGGACCCGTTCGGCGAGGCGACCCGCCCCGCGCTCGACCCCGTCGAGGCCCTACAGCGCCTGGCCGGGCTCGGCGCCTACGGCGTGACCTTCCACGACGACGACCTGATCCCCTTCGGAGCGGCGCCGGCCGAGCGCGAGGCGCACATCAAGCGGTTCCGGCAGGCCCTGGAGGCCACCGGCCTCGTCGTCCCGATGGCGACCACCAACCTCTTCACCCACCCGGTCTTCAAGGACGGCGCGTTCACCGCCAACGACCGCGACGTGCGCCGCTACGCCCTCCGCAAGACGATCCGCAACATCGACCTCGCCGCCGAACTCGGCGCCAGGACCTATGTGGCGTGGGGAGGCCGCGAGGGAGCGGAGTCCGGCGCCGCCAAGGACGTACGCGACGCCCTCGACCGGCTGAAGGAGGCCTTCGACGTCCTCGGCGAGTACGTCACCGAGCAGGGCTACGACCTGCGGTTCGCCATCGAGCCCAAGCCCAACGAGCCGCGCGGCGACATCCTCCTGCCCACCCTCGGCCACGCCCTGGCCTTCATCGAGCGTCTCGAACGCCCGCACCTCTACGGAGTCAACCCCGAGGTCGGCCACGAGCAGATGGCCGGGCTCAACTTCCCGCACGGGATCGCCCAGGCGCTGTGGGCGGGCAAGCTGTTCCACATCGACCTCAACGGGCAGTCCGGCATCAAGTACGACCAGGACCTGCGCTTCGGGGCCGGGGACCTGCGCGCCGCCTTCTGGCTCGTCGACCTCCTCGAATCGGCCGGCTACGCGGGGCCCCGCCACTTCGACTTCAAGCCGCCGCGCACCGAGGGCGCCGACGGGGTCTGGGCCTCGGCGGCGGGCTGCATGCGGAACTACCTGATTCTCAAGGAGCGTTCGGCCGCCTTCCGCACCGACCCGGAGGTCCAGGCGGCGCTGAGGGTGTCCCGGCTCGACCAGCTGGCGCTGCCGACCCTGGACGAGGGAGAGACGGCGGCGGATCTGCTGGCCGACCGTACGGCCTTCGAGGACTTCGACGTGGAGGCCGCAGCGGACCGTGGCATGGCGTTCGAGCGGCTCGACCAGCTGGCCATGGACCACCTGCTCGGCGTGCGCCAGGTGTGCAACGTCCCCTGAAATCACCAACATTGGGCAAAATACCGGGACGGGTTCTGAGTCGAACCCGCGTCCGCATCCGTATTCGGGGGTGCGAGACCGGAACGGCACTTCCGTGGGGGAGGCGCCGCAACGGTCTTGCGGCACGCCGGGAAGGCGGACGTCGCGATGCGTCGTTCGCCTTCGGATGCGAGCGCGCCGGCCACCGGGCCGGTGACCGCCCGCAGAGGCGGCCGCCCCATCCGGGCCCCGCGGGGATCCGGGTGCCGAGGAGTCTGAGGGGTCCTCTCGGCGTCCGGCCCGGCGAGACCGCGGACGGGGAGTGCCGAACGGTGCGTGCCGAGTGGACACGGAGGGCCGGGCCTCGTTGCGGCCCGGCCCTCCGCCGTACGGGGCCGGCGATCCGACGTACTGGCACGGCCCTCCCCCGTACGTGCCCGGCGATCCCACGTACTGGCCCGGCCCTCCGCCGTACGTGCCCGGCGATCCGACGTACGGTGCCGGGTCCATGGGAATGCGTTCCAGGACGCCCTGCGGAGGCGGCCGTTCAGTCCGTGCCGTCGAGCAGCAGGGCCAGTGCGGCGGCCGGGTCGACTCCGGCCGGGCCGGCCGGACACCAACGTCCCCGCTCCTTCCGGTAGGGCCACCAGCGCCCGTCGCGCCCGTAGCGCAGCTGCGCGTCCGTGCCGACCGCCGTCCAGCGGTTCCCCGTGGCGCGCAACCGCGGTGCGCGCTCCTGGTCGGCCCAGGCGGCGGAGAGCTCCGTCATTGCCCGCGCCAGGGCGTCCGGCCCCGGGGCCCAGTCCTCCTCCAGCACCGCCAGCGCTGCCGGGCCGCCCTGTCGCCAGGCGCGTACGGCCAACGCCATGCCGGGTCCGTCCCGGCCGCTGCCGTCGGCGAGGCGTGCCGCGATCGGGGCGGCGGGACCGGCGGCCGCGAGCCGCACGGCGTCCCGGCCGGGCGTCAACTCCTCCGGAACCGGCGACAGGTGGTGCGACGACGACAGGGCGTCGGCGAGCAGCAGCGCCGCTCGCGCCGCGGCGTCGGAGGCGAGGAATTCCAGCGCGGGCACGTCCAGTCCCGGCGCCGGATCCGTGCCACCCGTGAGGAGGGGCGGGCGGCCCGGCTCCGCGAGCGGCGCGGGAGGCGGGGGGAGAGGCGGGAGCGCTCCGGCCGCCGCGAACGCCGCCCGGGCCGGTACGCCGTCCTCCGCCCCCCGGCGGTCCCGCGTGCTCCGGCCGCCCTCCGCGCCCCGGCGGTCCTGCCCGCTCCCGCCGTTCTCGGCGTCCGGTTCGTCGTCAGGTCCGGGGTCCGTCGCGGTTCCTGCCTCCACGTCCCGGCAGGCCCGCGCCGCGCTGCGCACCTGAAGCTCGGTGAGCAGCGCGCGTTCACCCCGGCCGCGCATCAGCAGCAGCACCAGCGGATCCCCGTCCAGCAGCCGCGCCGTCTGGTAGCTCAGCGCGGCGGTGTGCGGGCAGTGGTCCCACGCGCCGCACGTGCACTCCGGCTCCAAGTCCCCGATTCCCGGCAGCAGTTCGACACCCGCGGCCGCCGCGTCCTCGACGAGATGGGGCGGCATGTCGCGGTCGAGCAGGGCGGCGATGTGCCCGGCCCGGCCGGCGACCGTCTCCAGCAGCCGGTCCCACTCCGTCTCCCCGAACTCCCGCAGGAGAACGTCCGAACGGTGGGGCGTACCGTCACGGTCGCGCACCACGGCGGTGATCCGGCCCGGTCTGACGGACACGGCACCCACCGCGCCCTGGCGCGCGTACAGGCGGCCCCGCGCCAACTGGCCGGAATCCAGGGCGGTGTCCTCCAGTGCCGTGAGCCAGGCCCGGCCCCACCACGTCTGCGCGAAACCACGCCCCGGCGCGGGTGGCAGGGCCTCGAAGACGCGCTCCGGGTCGCCGGAGTCCGCGCCCTGGCCCGACCTCATGTGTTCTCCCCCGGTCATCGCCCGTCCCTCCGCAGCGCCACCAGATCAGCCAGCTCCGCGTCGGTCAGCTCCGTCAGTGCTGCCTCACCACTGCCGAGCACCGCCTCCGCCAACTCCCTCTTGCGCTCGAGCATGTCCGCGATGCGGTCCTCGACCGTGCCCTCGGTGACGATGCGGTGCACCTGGACCGGCTGCGTCTGGCCGATCCGGTAGGCGCGGTCGGTGGCCTGCGCCTCGACGGCGGGATTCCACCACCGGTCGAAGTGCACGACGTGGGCGGCCCGGGTGAGGTTGAGCCCGGTGCCCGCCGCCTTCAGCGACAGCAGGAACACAGGGACCTCACCGTTCTGGAAGCGCTCCACCATCTCCTCGCGGCGGGCCACCGGCGTGCCGCCGTGCAGGAGTTGGGCGGGCACGCCCCGCGCGGCCAGATGGCCCTCCAGCAGCCGGGCCATCTGCACGTACTGCGTGAAGACCAGGACGCCCGCGTCCTCGCTGAGGATGGTGTCCAGCAACTCGTCGAGCAGCTCCAGCTTGCCCGAACGGCCCGTGAGCCGCGGCCGGTCCTCCTTCAGGTACTGCGCCGGGTGGTTGCAGATCTGCTTGAGGGCGGTGAGCAGCGCGACGACCAGACCGCGTCGGGCGAACCCGCCGGTGCCGGAGATCTCCGCGAGCGTCTCGCGCACCACCGCCTCGTACAGCCCGGCCTGTTCCTTGGTGAGAGCGACCGCCCGGTCCGTCTCGGTCTTCGGCGGCAGTTCGGGTGCGATGCCCGGGTCGGCCTTCCGCCTGCGCAGCAGGAAGGGACGGACCAGCCGGGAGAGCCGCTCGGCGGCCGCCGGGTCCCGGCCGCTCTCGACGGCGTCGGCATAGCGCCTGCGGAACGAGCCGAGCGAACCCAGGAGTCCGGGCGTGGTCCAGTCGAGGATCGCCCACAGCTCGGACAGATTGTTCTCCACCGGCGTGCCGGTGAGGGCCACGCGCGCCTCGGCGCCGATGGTGCGGAGCTGCCGGGCGGTCGCGGAGAACGGGTTCTTGACGTGCTGCGCCTCGTCGGCGACGACCATGCCCCACGGTCCGGCCGCCGCCAGCCGTTCGGCGTCGAGCCGCATGGTGCCGTACGTGGTGAGCACGAACGCGTCGTCCGCCAGGCCGTCCAGGCTGCGGGCGGAGGCGTGATAGCGGCGTACGGGTGTGCCCGGCGCGAACCGCTCGATCTCCCGCTGCCAGTTGCCCATGAGGGAGGTCGGGCAGACGACGAGGGTCGGTCCCCCTGCGCCGTGATGCGTACGCAGCGCCTGCCGGTGCAGATGGAGCGCGATGACGGTGATGGTCTTGCCCAGGCCCATGTCGTCGGCGAGACAGCCGCCGAGGCCGAGCCCTGTCATGCGGTCCAGCCAGTCCAGGCCGCGGAGTTGGTAGTCGCGCAGGGTCGCGGCGAGGGCAGCGGGCTGCGCCACCCGCACGCGGTCCGCCCCGCCTCGCTCCGGATCGGCGAGCAGGTCGCGCAGCGCCGCCAGCCGGCCCTCCGCCTCCACCTCGACGGTCTCCCCGTCGGCCTCGGCCGTCCCGGTCAGCGCCGCGCCGAGGGCGTCGACCGGCGCGACCTTGCGGTCCTGCCTGTCGCGGGCGCGGCGGGCCAGCACGGGATCCACCAGCACCCACCGGTCCCGCAGCCGTACGACGGGGCGTCCCGCTTCGGCGAGGCGGTCCAGCTCCTCGCGGGTGAGGTCCTGCCCGCCGACCGCGAAGCGCCAGCGGAAGTCCAGCACGGCGTCCGCGGACATCAGGGACGGCAGGCCGGACTCGGGACGGTCCGGGCCGGTGTCGTCCTTAGCGCCGATGACGGCCCTGGCGGTGAGTTCGCGGGCCAGCTCCTTCGGCCAGTGGACCTGCACGCCCGCCGCGTCGAGGCGTCCTGCCGCCTCGCCCAGGAGTTCGGTGACCTCCTCGTCGGCGAGCTCGATGGCGTCGGGCACGGCGGCGGACAGCAGCGGGGACAGCGGAGCCCAGGTGCGGGCGGCCCGGCGGAGCGTGAGCAGGGCGTCCATGCGCGCGCGGGGCCCGAAGGCGCGCGGGCCCCGGCCCGCGTGTCCGGCCCACACCTCCGAGGCATCGGCGACGAGCGCGGCGTCGGTGAGGCTGTGCACCTGCACGACGGCGCGGAACCGGAGTCCGCTCTCCGTGTCGGACCCGCCGTCGAGGAGGCCGGGCAGTTCGATGCGCAGCGAGACCCGTACGCCCGCGTCGTGTCCCGCGGCCACATCGGCGGCCCAGTCGCGCTGTTCCGGCAGCCGCTGCGGTTCGGGGGCGGCGAACGCCGGGCCGCCGGCGGCAAGTGCCGCGGCGGGGGAGCGGGGCAGGCCGTCGGCGACCGCGTCGAGGAAGGAGCGCAGCAGCCGTTCGGGATCGGGCAGACGCAACGGGTCCGTGCCGGGCAGGGGAACGGCGTGGGCGGCCGGTGGCATGGCGGCCGCGAGATCGCGCAGCCGGCGCAGGTCGTCGGGGCCGAGCGGCCCGACCCGCCAGGCGTCGTGGTCGGTGGCCGTCAGGCCGGGCAGCAGGCGACCGCGGGCGACCAGCTGGAGCGCGAGCACCGCCGCGGAACCCCAGAACACGGCGGCGGGATCGCCCTGCGCGGCGCGGGCGCGGGTGAGGACGGGCACGGCGTCGCGGACCGGCAGGACCACGGCGCGTACGGTCCGCTCCCGGACGTCGTCGCCGTCCGGGACGGCGACGGTGAGGTCCTCGGAGACGCCCGGTGGCTCGTGCGGATCGCCGTCGGGGGACCAGAAGGCGACCCGGCCGGTGCGCGCGGGGTCACCGGGCAGGAAGACCGCCGAGCAACGGGAGAGCCGGGCGATGTCGGACGGAGCTGGCGCGGAAGACCGATGCACGGAACTCTGCATTCCTCAAATTTGACTAGTGAACCCGGGGCGCCGAGGGTACCTCACGCAGGCACCCCTGCGGGAGCGCCGCCGCGGTGAGCAGGATCACGTGACGTGCCGCCGCGGAACCGACGCACGGCGCGCGGGCGGACCGTGGCATCGGGCCGCCGCTGACGTGGACGGTCGTGCCGCGCCGGCGGACGACGGTGTACCCAGCCCCCCGCGCAAGGATGGGGCTGGCCCCCGCGCATCCCGGGTGTTGCCGCCATGGCTGCCGGCGGACCCAAGTCCGTACGTTTCCACAGGTCAGCGCATTGCGATCGATCACGGACCGGAGACCTTCATGCCGCAGGCCCCCGCAGCGACCACGGAAACCGCACCCTCCGCCGCCGCTCCGCCGGACACGGGAAGCGAGTTCACCCCGCTGCTGCGGAAGGTGAAGGAGCAGGGCCTCCTCGAACGCCGCACGGGCTGGTACGCGGCGGGCATCACCGTCAATCTGCTGCTCCTGGCCGCCGTGGCCACCGGCATCCTCCTCGCCGGAGACACCTGGTGGACCCTGCTGCTCGCCCTCCCCCTGGCCGTCCTCTCGGCCCGTACCGCCTTCGTCGGGCACGACGCCGGGCACGCTCAGATCGCCCGCAGCCGCCGTGCCAACCGGGCCATCGGCCTCGTGCACGGCAATCTGCTCCTCGGTATGAGCTACGCGTGGTGGAACGACAAGCACAACCGGCACCACGCCAATCCCAACCACATCGAGAAGGACCCCGACGTGGGTGTCGGCGCCCTCGTGTGGACCGCCGAGCAGGCGGCCGAGCGGAGGGGCTTCGCCGGCTGGGTCACCCGCCACCAGGCGAAACTGTTCTTCCCCATGCTGCTGCTCGAAGGGTTCGCCCTGAAGGTCACCAGCTTCCAGGACCTGCGGCGGCAAGGGGCGCGCGAACGCGCCGTGGAGGCGCTGCTCCTGGTCGCGCACCTGGCCGGTTACGCCGCCCTGGTGCTCACCGCCCTGCCCCTGGGCAAGGCGCTCGCCTTCGCGCTCCTCCACCACGCGCTCTTCGGCCTCCACCTCGGCATGGCCTTCGCGCCCAACCACAAGGGCATGGAGATGCCCGGCCAGGACGACCAGCGCTGGGGCCACCTCCGCCGCCAGGTCCTGACCTCGCGCAACGTGCGGGGCAGTGTCCTCACGGACTGGATGCTCGGCGGGCTGAACTACCAGATCGAGCACCATCTCTTCCCGAACATGCCCCGGCCCCACCTGCGGCTGGCCCAGCCGCTCGTCCGGCGCCACTGCCGCGCGCTGGGGCTGTCGTACGCCGAGACCGGGCTGCTCGACTCGTACGGCCAGGCGCTCCGGCACATGCACGCGGTCGGCGCTCCGCTGCGTCCGGAGTGAGACTGGAGAGAGGCGGCGCCGGGCGCCGTACGCGGTGAAGGGCACCGGGGAACTGTCGGGAGTGTGTGCCCGTTCACAGGATGACCACGGGGGTCGCCGCTAAGGAGGCGTCGGAGATGTCGAACGGAGCCAAGGTCGCTGTCGGTGGCGTGGCGATAGCGATCGTTCTGCTGATTCTCGGAGTGCCCCTCTGGGGCGTGCTGCTGGTGCTGTTCGGCGTACCGGCGGTCGGTTATCTCCTGCTCGACCCCTCGCAGCGCCGGAGGCTGCGCCGGGTGAGCAGGAAGGAGCTGCGCCGCTGAAGACGCCGAGGCGAGGGGGGTGAGGCTCCCCGAGGGTGCTGGGGCGCTGGGGCGTGGCGCCCGAGGCGCCCCGTGCCCGCACTGCCGGTTGTTCCGGTCCGGGCCGGGGGTGTCCGGCAGCCCCGGGTAACGGGTCGGTCTCCGGCAGCCCCGGTTAAGGTGATCACCGGGTCCACGGGGGACCACCGGAGGGGGAGAGCCATGGGTGCCAGGGTCACGGCGGTGAGCCGCAGCGGTGCGCACGACTTCAGCAAGCCCACGCAGGACAGCATCAGGCTGCTGGCCCGGCTGGGCGTCGAGGGTGACGCGCACCTGGGAGTGACCGTGCAGCACCGTTCGCGCGTCGCGCAGGACCCCACGCAGCCGAATCTGCGCCAGGTCCACCTCATCCACGAGGAGCTGTTCTCCGAGGTCGCGGCGGCCGGGTTCGCGGTCAGCCCCGGCGAGCTGGGGGAGAACGTGACCACGGCCGGTATCGACCTGCTGGCGCTCCCCGTCGGCACGCTGCTGCGCCTCGGCGACGCGGCGGTGATCGAGGTGACGGGGCTGCGCAATCCGTGCCTGCAGATCGACATGTTCCAGGACGGACTGCTGAAGCAGGTCGTGGGGCGTGACGAGGACGGCGGCGTCGTCCGCAAGGCGGGAATCATGGGGATCGTGGTGACCGGCGGTGAGGTACGGCCGGGCGACTCCATCGCCGTCGACCTGCCGGCCGAGCCGCACCGCCCGCTGGAACGGGTGTGAGCGGACAGCGGCCCGGGCGTCCGGCCCGGGGTGTCGATGCCCGCTCTTCGCGGGTGAACGGCACGCCCTGCGACCGGAGTTGAGCGACCTCCGCCTCGTACGCCCGGGGGTGAGCGAGGCGTTGCGCCCATGCCGCTCCACGCTCGTCGCCGGGCTGAGCATGTAGGTCCGCGCTCGGCCTTCGGCTGCGTACGCATGCCGCCCCGCGCTCCTCGTACGACTGCGGATGCGAGAGGTTCCGTGGTCGCCGTTCGGCTGCGTGCGCATGAGGCTTCGCGCTCGCCGCTCGGCTGCGTACGCTGAGGCTTCGTGCTCGTCGTCCGGGCCGTATTCGCAAGACGCTTCGCGCTTGCCGTCCCGCCGCACACTCACGCCGTGGTCAGGCCGCCGCCACCGCACGCCGTGACCCGCGCGCGGCGGTTACGGCATCCTGCCGAGCGGCGCACACCCCCGCCGCGCCGTCGGTTCACCCGCACACCCGCCCCCGGACGCCGTCGCAGCGAGCGCACCGGGTCCCGGACGCATCTCGGCATCCGGGACCGGACCCGTGCGAACACCGTGCGAAAGGGATGTCTCGCGCCCCCGCGCAAACATAGATGCAACAAGGGGTTGACCCTTAGATGCAACACCCCTAGGTTCCGAGCCGCGGTCTGTGGGTTCCGGATCACGGAATTCATGGGCGCTGTCGCCGTTCTGTCACGTGATCAGGAGGCCGCGGCACCATGATCGACGACGCGCTGCGCCGGAAGTTCGAGGACGCCCTCGGCCCCGGCGCGGTCCTCCACGATCCGCTCGAGCTGCGGACGTACGAGTGCGACGGACTGACCGGCTTCCGCGAAGTCCCCGCACTGGTCCTGCTGCCCGGCACCACCGAGGACGTCGCGGCGGCCGTGTCCCTCTGCGCCGACGCGGAGATCCCCTTCGTCGCCCGCGGCGCGGGCACGGGACTGTCCGGCGGCGCCGTACCCGTGGCCCGGGGCGTCGTGATCTCGCTGGCCCGGATGCGCCGGGTGCTGGAGTTCGACCCCGAGGACCGGCGCATGGTCCTCCAACCCGGCGTCACCAACGCCGAGATCTCCGAACTCGCCGCACCCTGCGGCCTCTACTACGCCCCGGACCCCTCCAGCCAGATCGTCTGCACCATCGGAGGCAATGTCGCGGAGAACTCCGGTGGCGCCCACTGCGTGAAGTACGGATTCACCGTCCATCACGTGACGGCACTCCGCGTCGTGCTCCCGGACGGCTCGGTCGTCGACCTCGGCGGCGACGCCCCTGAGACCGCGGGCCCGGACCTGCGCGGCCTGTTCATCGGTTCCGAGGGGACGCTGGGCATCGCCACCGAGATCACCGTCCGGCTGCTGCGCATCCCGGAGAGCGTACGGACCCTCGTCGCCGACTTCTCGACGGTGGAACAGGCGGGCGAGGCGGTGAGCGCCATCATGGCGGCCGGAATCACCCCGGCGGCCGTGGAGATGCTCGACGCCCTCGCCATCGAGGCGTGCGAGGCCGCGGTGGGCGCCGGCTACAGCCGCGACACCGCCGCCGCCCTGGTCGTCGAACTCGACGGTCTGGAGCAGGAGTGCGACGAGCAGTTCGAACGGGTCGTCGCACTCTGCCGTGAACAGGGCACCACATCGGTGCGCATCGCCGAGGACCCGCACGAGCGCGCCCTGATCTGGAAGGGGCGCAAGGCGGCCTTCGCGGCGGTGGGACGGATCAGCCCCGACTATCTCGTGCAGGACGGCGTCGTGCCCCGGACCCGGCTCGCCGAAGCCCTCACCCGTATCGCCGCGATGGGACGGGAAGCGGGCCTTCGCGTGGCCAACGTCTTCCACGCCGGCGACGGCAACCTCCATCCGCTCGTCCTCTTCGACAGCCGCGCCGGCGAAGCCGAGCGAGCGGAGCAACTCTCCAAGGACATCGCCGAGATGTGCGTCGAGCTGGGCGGCTCGCTCAGCGGAGAGCACGGAATCGGCCTCGACAAGGCCTGCTCCATGCCACGGATGTTCGGCGAGGACGACCTGGCCGCCATGCGGCGCGTGCGCACCGCCTTCGACCCGGACGGACTCGCCAACCCCGGAAAGGTCCTGCCCACACCGCGGTTGTGCGGCGAACGCCCGGGACCGTACCGGCCGCATCCTCTGGAGTCCGCCGGCGTCATCGAGAGGTGGTGAGCAGCCATGGCCGATGAATCCCCGGCGGTGGTGCGGCCCGACACCCGCACGGCACCCGGCCCCGCCCGTGTCCGGCCCGCGTCGCTCGCCGATGCCGCCGACGTCCTGGGCCGGGCGGCAGTGGACCGGCAGACGCTGCTCTTCACGGGCGCCGGTACCAAGCTGTCCTGGGGCGGCCGTCCGACGCGTACGGACCTCGTCGTGGAGACCGCCGGACTCGACCGGCCCATCAGCCATGCGCCCGGGGACTGGACGGTCACCGTGCAGGCAGGCATGCCCCTGACGCGGCTGCAGGAACTGCTCGCTCCGGAAGGACAGTGGCTGCCCCTCGACCCACCGGCCGCGCTCGCCGGCGCGACGCTCGGCGGGCTGCTGGCCACCAATGACTCCGGCCCGCGGCTTCCGGCCTTCGGAGGCCTCGGCGGCCTGGTCATCGGGGCGACACTCATCCTCGCCGACGGCTCCGTGGTCCGTACGGGCGGAGGCGTCATCAAGAACGTCGCCGGCTACGACCTGGCCAAGCTGTTCACCGGTTCGCTCGGCGTCTTCGGGCTGCTGGCCGAACTCACCCTTCGCGTCCATCCGTTGCCCCAGGTGAGCGCCACGCTCGACCTTCCCGCCGCCGATGCCGAGCAGGCGCTCGCCGCGGCCCGCGCCGCCCTGCACTCACCCCTCGAACCCGTCGCCGCGGAGTGGAACGGCAGTCGGCTGCTCGTCCGCTTCCACGGCACCGTCGCCGGAACGGCCACCCGCGTACGGCTCGCCGACGCCATCCCCCGGCTTGCCGGGGGGCGCGTTCTGGACGGCGCGGACGAGCACGCGGCCTGGGCACGGCTCGCGCCTCTGGTGACCGGAGAGGAGGGCGACACCGTCCTGCGCGCCGCCACCCGCCCGGCACACCTGCCCGAACTCGCCCGTGTCCTGGGCGACATCGCCGCGAGCAACGGCGTGAAGGCGGAGTTGTGCAGCAGTGTAGCGGTGGGCGTGCACACCGTACGGCTGCGGGGCGGGGACGCCGTGGGGCACGCCGCCTGCCTCACCACCTGGCGCGATGCCGTACTGGCGCGGGGCGGCACGGTGACCCTGCGCCGGCGGCGGGAGGGCGTCGAGTCCCGGGCCGGAGCCTGGGGGCAGGCGCCGTCCACCGCACCTCTTCTCCGCGCGCTCAAGCGCCGGTTCGATCCAGAGGACCGCTGTGCTCCCGGCCGATTCGCCCCCTGGTTCTGAAGCGGCGACCGTGCCCGGATCCTCCCGCCCCGTCCACCCGGCCGTACACGCCGGGGCTCTCCCGGCTGCCCACAAGTCCCCGGAACCGCAAGCCCGTTCACCTCTCACACGGACCGCCCGTGGACCGACGGACAACGGCAGTGGACTCAACCGACCCCGGAGGAGCGCGACATGACCTCGCACGGTGAGAGCGGCGCGGAACCCCGGGCAGCCACAACGCCCCGGGCGGCCGCGGCACCACAAGGGGCCGCGGGTGCCCAGGGCTTCGACGCACACCACCCGCCCGCGCAGGAACTCGTCTCCGACTGTGTGCACTGCGGCTTCTGTCTGCCCGCCTGCCCCACCTACGCCCTGACGGGAGAGGAGATGCAGTCGCCGCGCGGCCGCATCTACCAGATCAAGCTGATCGGCCAAGGGGAGGCGCCCCTGGACGCCGCGGCGGTCGGCCACTTCGACAGTTGCCTGGGGTGCATGGCCTGTGTGACGGCCTGTCCGTCCGGGGTGCAGTACGACCGGCTCATCGAGAGCGTGCGCCCGCAGATCGAACGCAACTGGGCCCGAACCCGTTCCGACCGCGCGTTCCGCGAACTCGTCTTCCGGCTCTTCCCCTACCCGCGACGGCTGCGCCCCGCCGCCGTGCTCGGCGCGCTCTACCGGCGCCTGCGGATCCGGAACGCCCTCGACCGCAGCGGACTCCTGCGCCGACTGCCCGCCCGCCTCCGCGCCCTGGAGGCCCTGATGCCCGACGTCCCGCTGCGCTCGGCGCTCCGCAGGACTCCCGCGCACAGCCCGGCCCGCTCCACCGCCCGGCGTACGGTCGGCATGGTCACCGGCTGCGTCCAGCAGGTCTTCTTCGCCCACGTCAACGAGGCCACGGTCCGGGTCCTCACCGCGGAGGGATGCGATGTGGTCGCCCCCCGGGCGCAGGGCTGCTGCGGCGCCCTCAGCGAACACGCGGGGCGGGCGGACGAGGCCGCCGCCCGCGCACGCCGCCTCATCGACATCTTCGAACCGCTCGGCGTCGACGCGGTCGTGGTGAACGTGGCGGGCTGCGGTTCGGCCCTCAAGGAGTACGGCCGGCTGCTCGCCGACGACCCGGACTACCGGGAGCGGGCAGCGCAGTTCGCGGCCAAGGTACGGGACGTGTCCGAACTGCTCGACGAACTCGGCCCGGTGGCTCCCCGCCACCCCGTACCTGCCCGGCTCGCCTACCACGACGCCTGCCACCTCGCCCATGCCCAGGGCATCCGGGACCAGCCGCGCGCCGTTCTGCGGACGGTGCCGGAGCTGGACGTGACCGACATCCCCGAATCCGGCATGTGCTGCGGATCGGCCGGCATCTACAACCTGGTGCAGCCCGAGGCGGCCGAGGAACTGGGGCGCCGGAAGGCCGGCAACATCCGGGCGGCCGCCCCGGACGCGGTCGTGACGGCCAACCCCGGCTGCCTGCTCCAGATCGCCCGGCACCTGGACCGCGAACTGCCCGTGCTGCACCCGGTCCAGGTCATCGACGCATCCATCCGGGGCGTCAAGCCCTGGTGACCCCACCCCCGAACCCCCGTACCCGCCCCGGCCCCCGAACCCCCGACCTCGCTCCCGACTCCCGCCCCGCTCCCGACTCCCCGTCCCTCCAGCCCGAGCCCGCCCCCTGAACCCAACTCCGAGGCCCGTCCCCGTACCGGAGGTTCCCGTGTTCCAGCCCGTCCTCGATCCCCTGGGCGAGTCACTGGCCTGGTCGGCGCTCGCCGCGACCATGCCCCTGATCGTCTTCTTCGTCCTCCTGGGTGTGGTCCGCCTCGCGGCGCACTGGTCCGCGCTCGCCGCGCTGGCCACGTCCCTCATCGTGGCCGTGGCGGTCTACGAGATGCCGTCGGGCCAGGCGCTCGGCTCCGCCGCCGAAGGAGCGGTCTTCGGGCTGTTCCCGATCATGTGGATCGTCGTCAACGCGCTCTGGATCTACCAGATGACGGTCGACACCGGCCACTTCGAAGTGCTGCGCAGGTCCTTCAGCCGTCTCTCCGACGACCAGCGCCTTCAGGCCGTCATCGTCGCCTTCTGCTTCGGCGCCCTGCTCGAAGCCCTCGCCGGATTCGGCGCCCCCGTCGCCATCAGCTCGGTGATGCTCATCGCCCTGGGCTTCCGCCCCTTCAAAGCCGCCACCGTGGCCCTGGTCGCCAACACCGCGCCCGTCGCCTTCGGTGCCATGGGCACCCCCGTCATCACCCTGGCCCAGATCACCGGCCTTCCGCTGGAGGACATCTCCTCCACCGTGGGACGCCAGACGCCCGTTCTCGCCGCCATCGTGCCCGTCCTGCTCGTGTTCCTGGTCGACGGGCGGCGCGGCGTGAAGGAGACCTGGCTGCCGGCGCTCTCCTGCGGACTGGCCTTCGCGCTGGCCCAGTTCGCCTGCTCCAACTACGTCTCGGTGGAGCTGACGGACGTGGTCGCCGCGCTCGCGGCCGTAGGCGTCCTCGTCCTCGTCATGCGGGTGACGGGCACCGGTGTGCCGGCCGGCAAGGGGCGAGGACTGCAGCCGCCGCCCGTCATCGCGGGCGGCAGCGAGGACGCCGACCCGGCTCTCGTGGAGCGCGCGCGTGCGACCGCCGAGGCCCAGGACCGTCCCGGAGCCGCCGTCAAGGCGTACCTGCCGTACGTCGTCATCATCGTCGTCTTCGCCCTCGCCCAACTCGGCCCCGTGAAGTCACTGCTGGAGCACGGATCGGTCGAATTCTCCTGGCCCGGCCTGGATGTGGCCGACCCGGTGAGCGGAGAGCCGAGCGGCGCCATGGTCTTCAAGTTCAACTGGCTCCCCGCGACCGGCACGCTGCTCCTGCTCAGCGGCGTCATCACCGCGGCCCTGCTGTCCGTACGACCGTCCGTCGCCGTCCGCGCCTACGGCCGTACGCTCCACCAATTGCGCTGGGCCATCCTCACCGTCGCCGCCGTGCTCGCCCTCGCCTACGTGATGAACCTGTCCGGGCAGACCGCCACCATCGGGCACTGGATCGCGGGCGCGGGAAGCGGTCTGGCCTTCCTCTCACCGGTGCTCGGCTGGCTCGGCGTCGCCGTCAGCGGATCCGACACCTCGGCCAACGCGCTGTTCGGGACGTTGCAGGTGACCGCCGCGAAGAGTTCGGGACTCAGCCCCGAACTCCTGGCGTCGGCCAACAGTTCCGGAGGCGTCCTCGGCAAGATGCTCTCCCCGCAGAACCTCGCCATCGCCGCGGCCGCCACGGGACTCGGCGGCCGCGAGGCGGAGATCCTGCGGAAGGTCGTGGGCTGGAGCCTCGCACTGCTGCTGGTGATGTGCGTCCTGGTCTGGCTGCAGTCGACGCCGGTGCTGGGCTGGATGGTGCCAGGCTGAGGAGTCCGGGGCGCGCGCAGTCCGTCCTCCCGCCCGCCTTGGCTGCCCGGCGTACTGCGGGGGCCAGGGGGGTGCCGAGGAGGCCCGGCGTACTGCGGAGGTTCGGCGTTCCGCGGAGCCCGGTGTCCGCCTGATCAGGCGGCGCCGGTGTCGGTGCCTTCGCTCGCGCCGCCGGGCTCACGGTGGAGGACCGCGGCGCGGGTGCCGCCCAGGTGCTCGCGCAGTGCCGTGCGGTAGGCGGCCAGGTCGCCCTGCTCGAGCAGGTCCACGAGCCGGATGTGCTCCTCGTTGGTCACGCGCAGCCGGTCGTGGTCGTTGACCAGGGCCCACAGCCCCATCCGCTGCTGGCGGTCGCGCAGTCCGGCGTAGAGGTCCAGCAGGATCGCGTTGTCCGCCGCGGCGACGATGAGCTGGTGGAACGCCTGGTCGGCGGCGACGAATCCCCTGCCGTCGCCCGCCGCGCGCAACTGCGCCTGCTCCTCGAGCTGCTCGCGCAACGCCTTCACCAGACGGTCCATCGCGGCCTGTCCGAGCCCGGCGACCTTCTCCGCCGCGAAGGACTCGACCACCTCGCGCGTCTCCAGGACCGCCTCGACCTCTTGGGCCGACACCGGTACGACCACGGCTCCGCGCTTGGGATAGAGGCGCAGCAGTCCCTCGGCCTCCAGCCGCAGAAACGCCTCGCGCACCGGCGTACGGCTGATGCCGAGAGCCTCGGAGACCATGCCCTCGCTGATCAGCTCACCGCCCGCGAGAACGCCGTCGAGAATCCGGCCCTTGGTGTACAGATAGGCGCGCTCTGCCGTGGGCACAGCACTGGCCACTCTTCCGCCCCCCGGCCGTCATCGATGGATTCTTGGGTCCAAGCGGGACATTAGACGCGGGGCCGGGGGACGTGCAACAGGGGTCCGCAGGTCAGGAGGGCCGTACGGCCAGCTCGTCGAGGGCCTTGAGCAGGCCCGGGAGTTCGGGGCCCCGGCCCACCGGCAGGACCTCGCCGGGCTCCTCGTCGAGAAGGATGAAGGCGATGTCGTCGGTCCGGGCCACCATGCTCCAGCCGGGCCCGTCGACCCGCAGCGTACGGGCGTCGCCCGAGGCGAACGCGGAGCGGATGCGGCCGGGCGGCGGGGGTGCGTCGAGGTAGCCGCGCGCCTCGTCGAGGACCCTGCGCACCGCTGCCTTCGCGGAGGACGATGCCGTGCCGTCCTCCTGCTGGTGCTCGGCCGGTTCTTGCTCCTCGGCCGGTTCCCGCGGGGCGTCCGGTTCCGGCGATGCGTCGTCCCCCGCGTCGGAATCCTGTGCCGCGTCGGAGTCCTGCCCGGTGGACGGTTCGTCCTCCTCGCCCGGCTCGTGCTCTGCTTCCCCCGCCGACGCCGTTCCGGACGTCTGCTCCGTGGCCGACGCGAGCTCCTCGTCGTTCCCGCCGTCCGCTTCCCGCTTCGCCCCCGCCGCCCCGAACTCGGCCTCGTCGTCGATCTGTTCGCGCCAGGCGGCCCACTGGAGCGCGATCTCGTCGGCCCCCAGCCGCCGCTGCGCCGGGCCCCAGCTCTCGGAGTCGGGTGGGCTCAGCAGTTCCCACTCGGCTTCGTCCACGTCCGCGTCGGGTTCCGGGTCGTGCGGCGCCGGAACGTCGGGCGCGGCCACGGCGACGGCGAGCGGCCAGCCGGGCAGCGCGGCGATGACGGTGCGGTCGCTGGGCGAGAGGTCGTACTCCATGCCGCAGTCCCAGGCCGCGATGGCGCAGGCGACGAGGGAGACGTCATCGGTGACCACCGTCCATCGCGCGCCGTCGCCGTCCTGCCCGAGGACCAGGCCGTATCCACCGGCGTACGGCTCGAGCCCGAGCACGGAACACGCCTCCGGGTAGTCGTCCCCGAGGACGCTCGGGAACTGCGCGGGCGTGAGCAGCACCGCGGTCAGCACGAACAGGGCGTCACCGGCGTCCTGGGCCTCGTCTGTCGCGGACATGGTCACCTCTCATGTTCAGTGGTGCGCGCACACTAACCATTGGCTCACGCTTCCGTCGAGAGTCCGGCGGGAGGCGTACGCGGAGCCGCCGCTGCCCGGCACCCGCGGTCCGCACTGCCGGTCCCCGGGCAGGTCAGGCCCTACGGGGCCGCAGGCCCCGCGCGGCCCGCCGGTCCTGCGGTCCCGCGCCCCGCCGGTCCTGCGGTCCGGCACGGCACGGGCGGCGCCTATGCGGTGGGGCTGCGGCGTACGGCGAGGGCGAGGAAGCGGGCGTCCTCGTCCGCGTACGAGACCAGGTGCCAGCCCGCGGACTTCAGCAGCGGGCCGAGGTTGGTTTCCGCCCGCAGATCGTCCGAGGTGATCTCCCGCCCCTGGCGGGCGGCGAGAGCGGCCCGGCCGATGGGGTGGAACAGCGCGAGCCACCCGTCGGGGCGCACGACCCGGGCCAGTTCGCGCAGTCCGTCGCCCGGGTCCGGCAGATGCGCCACCAGCCCCGCGGCGAATGCCGCGTCGAGCGAGGCCGCCCGCAGCGGCAGCCGTGCGACGTCCGCGAGTGCCAGGGCGGCGCTGCGGTCGCGGCCCGCGCGGGCGGCGGCGTGCAGCATCTCGGGCGTGAGGTCTGCGCCCAGCACTGTCCCGCCGGGGCCCACGGCCTCGCGCAGCGCGGGCAGCGCCCGGCCGGTTCCGCAGCCGGCGTCGAGCACCGCGTCCCCCAGGCGCAGCCCCAGCTCCGCCACCGCGGCGGCAAAGGCCGGCGCGTCGTCGGGGAAGCGGGTGTCCCAGCCGTCGGCGCGGGGCGCGAAGAACTCCCGTACACGGGTGTGGTCGGCGTTCATGGCTCCTATGGTCCCGCGCGCGAGACCGCACGGCCGCGTGGGGGCGGCCGGGCGCGGTGCCCCTGGGGCGGGTGGGGCGTGCGGGGCAGGGGAGCGCTGCTCGGGCGGCCACGCGCTGCCCGGGGATCCGAACGCGCCCTTTCCTCGGATCCCCGACTCGCCCTGCCCGGATCTGAACTGCCACAGCATGCGCAATGAAACACCCGTGCGGTGCGCATGTTCGAGCACGGCTCGATCGTTCGGGAACGTGTCAGTGTCAAATTCCGTTCGGTTCCGAAATGCGCCCCTTCTGGGCATCACCGGCGCGACTAGCGTCCCTGAGCCATGGGACACCTGGACCACGCCACCTTCGGGTGGCTCACCCCCGCGCTGTCGTACGTGATGGCCTGCACCGGAGCCGCCCTCGGGCTGCGCTGCACCGTGCGGGCGCTCGCGACGGAGGGCCGCTCGCGCCGTAACTGGCTCATCACCGCGGCATCCGCGATGGGCACCGGCATCTGGACGATGCACTTCGCCGCCATGCTCGGCTTCGCCGTCAGCGGCACCGAGATCCGCTACGACGTCCCGCTCACCGTCCTCAGCCTCGTCACGTCCATGGTGGTCGTGGGCATCGGCTTCTTCACGATCGGATACGCCCGCAACCGCGTGCGGGCTCTTGCGTTCGGCGGTCTCGCCACCGGCATCGGGGTGGCCGGTATGCACTACATCGGGATGGCCGCCCTCCGGCTCCACGGCGACGTCGTCTACGACCTCGCGCCGGCAGTCCTCTCCGTCGTCATCGCCGTGGCCGCGGCGACCGCGGCGCTCTGGGCGGCCCTCACCCTCCGCGCCCCGGTGGCGGTCGCCGCAGCGTCCCTCGTCATGGGCGGGGCTGTCAGCAGCATGCACTACACGGGGATGCTCGCGGTCCACGTGCGCGTCACGCCGTCGGGCAGCCCACTGCCGGGGGTGCCGGCGATGCAGTTCATCGTTCCGCTCGCCGTCGGGCTGGGCTCGTACCTCTTCCTCACCTCGGCCTTCGTCGCCCTGTCACCAACGGCACGGGAACGGGCCGCCAGTGCTGCGGCGCAGCGGCTCTCGCAGGAGGCCGCCTGAGCGGAGCCTGATCAACGGCCGTCCCCGCGGCCCGTCCAGCGGGCCGGGAGGCGGCGCGCTTCGGTCCGCCTGCCGAGCGGTCCGCTCTGCCCTCCCTCGCCCCGCACCCGCCCGCGGGCGCGCAACCCGAGCCCCCGTGCACGCCCCCCCGTGCACGCCCAACCCCGTCCCGGCCGCCACGGCCCGAGCACCCGAACGAGGAGGCCATGCCGAACCCGCGCAGCACACCGGGCACCGCCGCGCCGAATCCCGCGCCCCCGGCGCGCGGACGACGCGCGCACGCCCGCCCACCCGCCGACGAGCGGATAGCTGGGGGCGGGGAGAACGCCGCCGGACGGCCCGCACCACCGGCCGCCCGCGGCAGCAGGTGGACGCTGCGGCCCCGCAGCGTACGAGCGAGGATCCTCTGCCTGCTGATGGTCCCCGTCGTCTCGCTGCTGGCCTTCTGGGCCTTCGCCGCCGTCCGTACTGCTCAGGACATCGCCGGACAGCGGCAGTCGGGGCGCGTCGACACCCAGGTCCGCGCGCCCGTCACCGCCGCCGCGGACGCCCTGCAGCAGGAACGCAAGGCCGCCCTCGCGCATCTCGCGCAGCCGGACGGGGACAGCGCCGGGTACGTCGCGGACCGCGCGCGCCGCTCCGAACGAGCTGTGGATCGCCTGCGACGCGGCGGCCGCCACACCGTCGCCGACGGCATGGGTCTGCCCGCGACCGCGGTCCGCGGGACGAACGCCTTCGTCGGCCGCGCCGCGGACCTCTCCGGACTGCGTGAGCGGATCGCCGCCGGCAGGGTCAGCTGGGACGACGCCTATGACGCGTACACCGGAGTCGTCGGGTCCGCGCTCTCCGCGACCGGCGTCCTGGCAGAGGTCGCCGACGTACGGGGCGGCGGACGGACCACGCATCCCCGCGTCCTGCTGGAGACCGCCCGCGCCCGCGAACTCCTCGCCCGCGAGGACGCTCTGCTCACCGCAGGCCGGCTGAAGGGCACGTTCGACCCCGCCCGCCACAGCCGGTTCACCGGAACCGTGGAGGCGCGCCGCGCCTTCGAGGAAGCATCCGCGACCGGCCTGCGCGGCGCGGACCGCGCACGGTGGCGCGCCATCTCCGAGGGCAGGGCGTACGCCCGCGTGCGCGCCGTCGAGGAGGACGTGCTGCGCTTAGGTCCGGGGCACAAGGCGGCGGACGCCGCGTCGGCGGCAGCCTGGGAGGGGTCGTACGACACGCTCCGGGCCGACCTGCGCGAGCTGGAGACCGGCGCGTTCGCCTCGGGGGCCCGGAACGCCGACCCCCTGGCCCACGGCCTGCTGTCCGGCGCGGGGACCGCGGTGCTGCTCGGACTCGCGGCCGTGATCGCGTCCCTCGTCATCTCCGTACGCATCGGGCGCGACCTGATCGTCGAACTGGTCTCGCTGCGCAACGACGCGCTCGAACTCGCCCGCCACAAGCTGCCGCAGGCGATGAGACGGCTACGCACGGGCAAGGAGATCGACATCGACGCCGAAGTGCCCCACGGGCCGCCTGCCGTGGACGAGATCGGCCAGGTCGCCGAGGCGCTCGGTTCCGTCCACCGGGCGGCCCTGACGGCCGCGGCCGAACGCGCCGAACTCGCCAGCGGTGTCTCCGGGGTCTTCGTCAACCTCGCCCGCCGCAGCCAGGTCCTGGTCCATCGCCAACTCGCCCTGCTCGACCGGATGGAGCGGCGAGCCGAGGACCCGGGCGAACTCGGGGACCTCTTCCGCCTCGACCACCTCACCACGCGAATGCGCCGCCACGCGGAGAGCCTGATCATCCTCTCCGGCGCGGCACCGGGCCGGGCGTGGCGGCTGCCCGTGCCGCTGACCACCGTCGTGCGCGCCGCCGTGTCGGAGGTCGAGGACTACCCGCGCATCGAGGTCTGCCGGCTGCCGGAGGCCTCCGTGGCCGGAGGCGCCGTCGCCGACCTGACACATCTCCTGGCCGAACTCGTCGAGAACGCCGCCCAGTTCTCCCCGCCGCAGACCATGGTCCGCGTCAGCGGTGAGTTCGTCGGCAACGGCTTCGCCCTGGAGGTCGAGGACCGGGGACTGGGCATGGGCACGGAGACGCTGCGCGCAGCCAACCGCCGTATCGCGGAGACCGAAGCGTTCGACCTCGTCGACAGCGACAGGCTCGGGCTGTTCGTGGTGAGCAGGCTCGCCGCCCGGCACGGGGTGAAGGTCTCCCTGCGTCCCTCGCCCTACGGCGGTACGTCGGCCGTGGTCCTGCTGCCGCCGTCGTTGCTGCGGGCCGCCGCGCAGTTGGGCGGGGAGAGGGCGGGGGTGAGAGAAGGAGCGAGTACGGCCACGGCAGCCGGGACTGCGGGGCCGCATGGTGAGGGACCTGTTGCTGACGGACTGTCCGACCTGGTGCCCGACCATGTGCCGGACGGTCTCGATCGGGCCGAAGTGCCGGTGCGGGCGGTCGAGACGGGGCTCCTGGGGCGTGGGCCCGTAAGGGTCCCCGGGCCCCGGACGGCCCCGGACCCTCTGGCCACGAGTCCGGTGGGCCGCTACCCCGCCTCGTGCGCCCCCGCCTCGTACGGCCCCGCCTCGTCTGGCCCCGTGTCGTCCGGCCCCGTGTCGTCCGGCCGGACAGCACCGTTGGCGCCGGGCGTGTTCCCGCACGAAGCGGTGACCCCGTCCGAACGGGCCGTCTCTCCGTTCGGACCGGCCGCTCGGGCGTACGACGTCACAGGCTCATGCGAACCCGTGGCCCGTGATTCCGGCGGGACCGATGACGCCGGGGACTCCGGCGACGGTACGGCGGAACCCGCCCCGCGCCCCGGCCTGCCCGCGCGAACTCCCCGGAGTTCGCCGCGTTCCCGGACCTCTGCGACCCCGGAGGGCGGCACCGCTTCCGCCCCCGGCGACAGCGGTCTCCCGCGCCGGATCCGTCAGGCCAGCCTCGCACCCCAGTTGCGTACGGCCCCGGAGCCCGAGGAGCGGGACGCGCCTGCCGGTTCCCGTGAAGAACCCGGGGACCGCACACCGGAGCAGGTCCGCGACCGCATGACGGCCTTTCGTAACGGGTGGATCCGCGGCGGCGCCTCCGCCGCCGGAGCGAGTGAAGGAGACCAAGAATGACCGAGGACCGTACGACCGATGCTCCGTACTCGTCCGGCGAACTCGACTGGCTGCTGGACGATCTGACCACCCGGATCAGGGACGTCCGGCACGCGGTGGTGCTCTCCAACGACGGCCTGGCGGTGGGAGCTTCGGACCGGCTCAGCCGTGAGGACGCCGAGCATCTGGCCGCCGTCGCCTCGGGCTTCCACAGCCTCGCCAAAGGCGCCGGACGCCACTTCCGGTTCGGCAGGGTGCGGCAGACGATGGTCGAGATGGACAGCGGCTTCCTCTTCGTCGCGGCTGCCGGCGACGGCTCCTGCCTCGCCGTCCTCAGCAGCGTCAGCGCCGATGTGGGCCTGATCGCCTACGAGATGGCCCGGCTGGTCAAGCGTGTCGGCGAGCATCTGCACTCCCCGTCCCGCTTCGCGGAAACCCAGCCCCCTGCCACGGGCTGACCACGCGCATCGACATGGCACACGACCACGACGGCCGGACGCACCACGGCATCCGGCCGCCCCAGGGAGCCGGCCGGTGGTACGACGCCGAGGCCGGGCCCCTCGTCCGCCCGTACGCGATGACGGGCGGACGCACCAGCCCCGGCACCGGTGGCGTCCCTCTCGACCTCATCGCACTGGTCACCGGGGACGCGGACGCGATCGACGCGGAGACGGCCCGGCTGGGGCCCGAACACCGCGCGCTGCTGGGCCTCTGCGACACCCGGACCCTCTCGGTCGCCGAACTGTCCGCCGACGCCGACCTGCCGGTGGGCGTCGTCCGCGTCCTGCTCGGCGACCTGCTCGACCTTGCCTGCATCACCGTTCGCCGGCCCGTACCCCCGGCCCGGCTCCCCGACGAGAACATCCTGAGAGAAGTGATCGATGGACTCCGTGCGCTCTGAGAACAGAGACCCGGCCGACCGCGATACGGCCGATGCCGACGCCCGGGCCGCCGACGCGCTGGCGCTGAAGATCCTTGTGGCCGGCGGCTTCGGGGTCGGCAAGACCACCTTGGTCGGAGCCGTGAGCGAGATCCGCCCCCTGCGCACGGAGGAACGGCTCAGCGAGGCCGGCCGAGGTGTCGACGACCTCGCGGGCCTCGAACGGAAGACCACCACGACGGTGGCCATGGACTTCGGGCGCATCACGATCCGGTCGGGGCTGTCGCTCTACCTGTTCGGTACGCCCGGTCAGGACCGGTTCTGGTTCCTGTGGGACGAACTGGCGACCGGCACGCTGGGGGCGGTCGTCCTCGCCGATACGCGCAGGCTCGAAGACTCCTTCCCGGCCGTGGACTTCTTCGAGCGCCGGGCCATCCCGTTCGTGGTGGCGGTCAACTGCTTTGCCGGGGCGCGTGCCTACGGAGCGCACGAGGTGTCGCAGGCCCTCGACCTCGACAGGGGCACACCGGTGGTGCTGTGCGACGCAAGGGACCGTGACTCGGGGAAGGAGGTGCTGATCAGGCTGGTCGAGTACGCCGCCGGGCGGGTCCACACCGCCCGGCTGCTCGAGTCCGTGGGATAGCGCCTCGCCCCGACGCGTGCCGCCATGGCCGTCCCGCCGGACCGGTCGAACGTGCCGCCGCGCCCGGCCCGGTCTACTCGGCGAGGGCGGCCTTGGCGGCGACGCTGTCCACGCGCACCCGGACGACGAGCTCGCCCGGCACGGCGTTGCGCTTGCCGTACGCCTCGGCCTGGTCCGCCCCCATGTAGCGGCCGGCGATGCGCGTCGCCCAGTGAAGGAGTTCCTGGGTGTCCTCCGTGGCCTCGGCCCGGCCCCGGATCGAGACGAACGAGAACGGCGGACGCTCGTCGTCCACGCAGACCGCCACGCGGTTGTCGCGCAGCAGATTGCGGCCCTTGGCGGTCTCCTTGTGCGTGGTGAGAACGAGATCGTCCCCGTCGAGCACGAACCACACGGGAGCGACATGCGGGCTGCCGTCGGCGCGCACGGTCGACAGCTTTGCGGTGCGCGTCCCCTCGGAGACAAAGGCGTGCCATTCGTCCTGGGTCATTGTGTGTGCCATGCCGCCATCCTCTGTCATATGCCGACCTCGGACACGGTACGGCTACCACCTCGCATGACGGGTTGCCCGTACGGCCTACGTGGGACAGGCTTCACGTCAGTTGAAGCGAACTGCCGTACGGGGAGGCGGAGGGACGCACATGGCATTGGGCAAGGGGCTCGACTGGCTCGTGGAGGATCTGACGCAGCGGGTCGGATCGGTACGCCACGCGCTGGTCCTGTCGAACGACGGACTGGTGACGGCGGCCAGTGAGGGGCTCGAGCGTGAGGACGCCGAGCACCTCGCGGCGGTGTCATCGGGCCTGCACAGTCTGGCGAAGGGCTCGGGGCTGCACTTCAGGGCGGGGAGCGTGCGGCAGACGATGATCGAGTTCGACGACGGCGTGCTGTTCGTGACAGCCGCAGGGGAGGGTAGCTGTCTCTGTGTTCTCGGCACGGCCGACGCCGATATCGGGCAGGTCGCCTACGAGATGACACTGCTGGTCAACCGGGTGGGCGAACACCTCGGGGTCGCCGTCAGGCAGCAGGGCAGGACCGTGGGGGGCGACGGTTTCGGGAGCGGAGGTCCGGGCGGGGACTGAGGGTCCGACGGAGTTATCCACAGGGGGAGCGGTGGGTCGGTCTTCCGGGCTACGGTCGTCACCGAGAGTGATCGGACCTTACGGGGGAGACCGTCATGGCAGTTCAGGAGAAGCGCACCGCGGAGAAGGCCGGCGTGGACGCGGGCATCGCGCCCCGGGTTCCGGCCGCGCGAGGTGGCGCACATCGGGGGGTCGGAGGTCCGGGTGGCGCGGATCGGGGGGTCGCTGAAGCGTCCTTCGCGTTCCGCAGCGCCGCCGGGGAGCTGGGCCTCAAGCCGCGGGAGTTGGAGATCGCGGTGCAGCTCGAGGAGGTGCGGACCGTCCCCGCCCCCGCGGGTGCCGGTCGACGCGTGCCGCGTGCGGAGGTGACGCGGCTGCAAGAGGAGGGGGGCTTTCCCGACTGTCTGCGCGAGCGTGTGCGGGTGGTCGGGACGGCCGATGCCGCGGGGCTGATGGGGATCACCCAGGAGCGCTTCGGGCGCCTGGCGCGGGTGGGTCTGCTGAGCCCCGTGGCGTTCTACGTCAACCGCTACCGCGCCGTCGTCTGGCTCTATCCGGCCGTGGAATTGCGGGCGTTCGCCGAGCGGGAGCCCGGCATGCTGACCGGCAGCATGCCGAAGAACCTCAAGGCCCTGCTGGACGCCGGGGAGGACTGGCGCGCTCGGAACTGGCGCAGTCGCCGCGTGGGGCAGCTCGCCCGGCAGACCGACGACCCGTGGGGGCGCGCGGCGGTCCCCGCGGCTCTGCTGCCCCCGGATGAGCTGGCCGAGATCGTCGAGGATCCCTACGAGCGGGCGTATCTGCGGAAACTGCGTCCGGCACTGGCGTCCGACCGGGCCGTCTCGACCGCGACCCGGGAGGTGGTCGAGCGGCTGATCAGGGCCGACGACCCGGACGAAATCCTGTGGATCCGCTTGTCGTTGGCGTACGCACTGGACGAGGCCAGGACCGTCCGCTCGGCCCCTCTGCCCGGGGAGACCTCACCGGAAGCCGGAAGCCCGCTACTTGGGGACACCGACCGCTTTTCCGTCCCACCGGAGGACGGCCGGTCGCCGGGCGGACCGCGGGCGAGTCGTCCCCGGGGCTGGAGGGCTTGGCTGCGCCGCGTCGAACGGGACGATGAGGGCACGGACCGCGCGGCGACGGGCACGGGGGCCACGGAGCAGAAGACCGCGGCCGAGCGCCCACGCGGGTATGGACGGGGCGCCGCGGGGTGAGCCGGCCAACGGGGGTGCGGGCACGTCCCCCGCGCAGGTGCGAGCCGTCAGTCGTCCAGCTTGCGGAAGAGTCCCTCCTGCATGACGGAGACCAGGAGCCGGCCCTGCCGGTCGAAGATCTGGCCGCGTGCCAGTCCCCGGGCACCCGTGGCGATGGGGGACTCCTGCTGGTAGACGAACCACTCGTCCGCGCGGAAGGGGTGGTGGAACCACATCGCGTGGTCCAGCGACGCGATGTCGAACCCTCGTGAACCCCAGAGGGGTTCGACCGGCACACGGACCGCGTCCAGCAGCATCATGTCGCTCGCGTAGGTGAGGGCGCAGGTGTGGACGAGCGGGTCGTCGCCCAGCGGTCCCACCGCCCGCATCCACACGGCACTGCGCGGCTCGGCCCCCTCCAGCTCTTCCTTCGTCCACCGCAGGCGTTCCACGTAGCGGATGTCGAAGGGCTGGCGCCGGGCCATGCGCTCGAGTGCTTCCGGCAGTTCGCCCAAGTGCTGCCGGATCTCATCGGGCAGCGTGGGCAGTTCCTCGGGCCCCGGCACATCCGGCATGGGCAACTGCTGCTCGATGCCCTGCTCCGGCTGATGGAAGGAGGCCGTCAGATTGAAGATGGTGCGGCCCTGCTGCACGGCCACCACCCGGCGGGTGGTGAAGGACCGCCCGTCCCGTACGCGTTCGACCTGGTAGACGATCGGTACGCCCGGCCTGCCCGGACGGAGGAAATAGGCATGCAAGGAGTGCACCGGGCGCTGCCCGTCCGTGGTCCGCCCGGCGGCCACCAGCGCCTGTCCGGCGACCTGCCCGCCGAACACCCGCTGCAGTGACTCGTCGGGGCTGCGACCGCGGAAGATGTTGACCTCGATCTGCTCCAGGTCCAGCAGGTCGACGAGGCGTTCCGCCGGGTTCGTCATTGCGTCGTCTCCTCATGTCGTGCCACCGCGGCGCAACACTAGATCAGTCCTCCCGGCAGGGCGGGCACGCAGATGGCGGCCGGGCCGGTGCGGCGTGTCCATGAGGCCGCGCCGCGAGGCCGTGGCGGGTGGCACGAGCTGTGCGGGATCGGGCAGCCCGGGGCCCTGGCAGTCGACGTCCCGGCGGGGGACCGTGCCATCGACGAGATAGGCCGCGGCCGTTCCGTCGACGCAGGCGTTGCCGCGGCTGGCGAAGACACCGTGCGAGAAGTCGTCGTGCAGGGTGACGATCCGGGAGCCCGGCAGCTTCCGACGCAGGGCGTGAGCACCGGAGACCGGGGTCACGGGGTCGTGGGCGGAGGCGATCAGCAGGAGGGGAGGAGCGTCGGGGGAGCCGAGAGCGGTGCGGTGAGAGGGGCGGTGGTGCCAGTACGCACAGGCCCATGACTCCATCCCGGTCAGTACCGGCATCGGGTCGAGCGTGCGGAGCCGGTGCAGGTCCGCCGCGACCCGCGATGGTGAAGGGCCGGGGCCGTCAGCGCACTTGACGGCGCGATTCGCGGCTTCGTAGCGGCGCGAATCCGAGCCCTCGAACGGCTCCGCGGGACGCAGCCCCTCGACCGATCCGTGCGTGAGATAGCCGCGGATCCCGTCGCCGAGACCGGTCCACCGTTCGGTGCGGCCGAGTGCCCGGTAGACAGCACGGTCGAACTCGGCGGGGCCGAAGCCGTCGACAGGGCGAGAAGCGAGTCCATGGCGGGCGCGTGCGTAGGCGGCGCGCACCGAGGCGCGGGTGGTGCCGAGGCGAAATCGGTCGGAGTGGGCCGCCACCCAGTCGAAGAAGGTCATGCGCTGTCGCAGCATGGCCCTGGCCTGGCGCTGGTCGAAGTCGTGCCAGTCCTCTGGCCCGACGACGCTGTCGAGCACCATCCGGTCCACCCGCCGGGGATAGTGGGCGGCGTAGGCGGCGCCGAGGTACGACCCGTAGCTGACGCCGAGGAAGCTGATGCGCTGCTCGCCGAGCGCGGCGCGGATGACGTCCATGTCGTGGGCGGTGTTCTCGGTGTCGAGGTGAGGGAGCGCCGCCCGGGTCCCGGCCGCGCAGTCGTCGGCGGTGCGCCGGAGCATGTCCCGGTGCGCCCGTTCGGCCGCTGCACCGCGAGGCACGGGGTCGGCTCCTGGAGCGTCGAAGAGCCCGCCCATGTCGCCGCAGTCCGCCGGTGAACTCCGCCCGGTGCCACGGGGGTCGAAGCCGATGACGTCGAAGGACCGGCGTACGGACGCGGGGAGCTTGGCCCGCTTGGTGGCGGCGTAGCCGACTCCGGAGCCGCCCGGCCCACCGGGGTTGACCAACAGCACACCACGCCGTTCGGAGGGAGGACCCGATGCGGCGATGCGCGAGACGGCGAGGTCGATCCGGGGTCCGTCGGGGCGGTGCCGGTCCAGAGGCATGTGCAGGGTGGCGCACTCGATCCGCTCCGGTGCCGGCGGGGTCGGGACGTCGGCAGGGCACTCGGCGAAGCGCGGAGGCTCCACCCCCGGAGCCGATGTCCGAGCGATCGGGTCCTGCGTGACCGAAGCGTGCACGACCGGGGTCGGCGTGAGCGACATCACGACGGCGGCGGAGGCGCAGATCAGAGCGGTGCGACGGGAAGTGGGGCTGGTTTCGGGGGAGTTCACGGGTCTCACGGTCCGTCTCGGTGGTGGGGCATCACATGACAATGAAAACGATTATCGTTTACTGTGGCTGTCGGTCAACACCACGCCGCATTCACACCGCACTCCGGAAGGGGCACCGTGGGACATCTGCTGATGATCGAGAGCTGGGTCGGTTCGATGAGCCGGCTGCTGCCGCATGCCATCGGCGAAGCCGGACACCGGTTCACGTTCCTGACCAGGGACCTGCACCATTACCTGCGATCCGCGCCGCCGGGTGCACCGCACCCGCTGCTGGCGGCGAGCAACGTCATCACCACCGAGACCAACGACATCCCCGCGCTGCTCGACCACGCGGAGCGGTTGCACGAAGTGCTGCGGTTCGACGGCGTGCTGTCGTCCTGCGACTACTACCTCCCCGCCGTCGCCCACGTCGCGGACCGTCTCGGACTTCCGGGTCCCGCGCCCCATGCGGTCGAGGCCGCCTGCCGCAAGGACGCGACACGGCGACTGCTGGCGGATGCCGGAGTGCCGGGTCCCCGCTTCGCCGTGTGCGGCGACTGGGACGAGACGGCGGCAGCCGCCGCTCGCATCGGGTTTCCACTGGTGATCAAGCCGGTCGACCTGTGCGCCGGGATGTATGTCCGACAGGTGTCCGATGAAGGTCAACTCGCTGACGCCTGCGCCGCATTGGGTGGCTTCCCGGTCAACGCCCGCGGTCAGCGGCGCACGCCCGTGGTGCTGCTCGAGGAACTGCTCGCCGGCCCCGAGGTCAGTGTCGAGACGGTTTCCCACGACGGTGTGTGCCAGGTCGTCGGAGTCACCGACAAGAGTGTGGGCGGTGCACCGTCGTTCATCGAGACCGGGCACATGTTCCCGGCGGGCTCGCCGCACGAACGGGAGGCCGCGGACACGGCCGTGGCCGCTCTCGAGGCACTCGGCCTCGACCACGTGGTGGCCCACACCGAGATCAAACTGACCGATGCGGGTCCGCGCGTCGTCGAGGTCAACCCGCGCCCCGCGGGCAACCGCATCACCGAACTCGTCCGCCATGTCACCGGGATCGACCTCGCAGCGGCCGCCGTCGACGTCGCCCTCGGCCACCGGCCCGCACTCGCTCCACGTCCAACGGGTGTGCGGAGCGCGGCCATCGGCTTCCTGCTCCCCGAACAGCCCGGAGAACTCGCGGGCATTGCCGGAGCCGACGACGCGCAGTGCGCCCCGGGCGTCCGCGAGGTGGACCTCGCTCAGCCGGGCCGCACTGTCCGCGCGGCCACCAGCAACAACGAGTACCTCGGCCATGTCATGGCCGTCGACACCGAAGGCGGCGGAGCCCGGGGGCGAGTGGAGGCCGCCCTCGCGGGACTCCGCCCGATCTACGTGGAGCCCGCCGGGGCGGAGCACGCGACGGCCGGGCCCGCGGTCGTGTCCGACGAGGCCCGGCTGACGACCGTGTCCGACGCCGCCGAACCGACGACCGTGCCTGACGAGGCCGGGTCTACGACCGTGTCCGGCGCTGCGGGGCCTACGACCGTGCCCGGCACGGTTGAGCCCACGACCGTGTCTGCTGCTGCCGCTGCCGCTGCCGGGCCCGTGACAGTGACCGGCGCGGTTGAGTCCGCGACTGTGCCCGACGCGGCTGGGACCGCGACTGTGCCCGACGCCCCTGGGACCGCGACCGCGTTCAACGACTCCACGGCCGCCGCTGCGTCCATCGGGGGTGGCGCATGACCGGCGTGCGCAGTGCTCCCGCCCGTTCCGTCGCTTCCTCCACTTCCCTTGGCTCTCCCACCTCCCTCGCGGAGCTCCTCCAACGCGCTCTCGACGGGGAGTTCGGCCCCCGTCCCGAGACTCAGGGCATTGCGGTCGCCTTCACCATCGCCCAGGCCGTGCGCCACGACGGGCGCGGCAGTGGATACCGCAATGAGGTCCTGAGCCTGCGGCTGGGGGAGAGCGTCGGCTCCTGTGCGGTCGAACCCGGCTCGCTCACGTCGAACGCGCTCGACGACTGCGTCGGAGCCGATGTCGCGGCGCTGCTCCGGCATCCGGTTCCGGCCGTACGGGTCGCCGCACTCGACGCGTATCTGATGCACGTACGCCCGCACACCCCGGAGAACGGCGCCCGGCCGCTCCCGCTGCCGCCCGGGGACAGCCTGCAGAAGTCCCGCTGCCGCGCCCGGAGCGTCATCGGTCTCCTCCCGGCACCACCCGTAGCCGCCGCGCCTCGCCGGGTGCTCGTCGTCGGGGTCGTCAACTCCCTGCTGGAGCAGTTGCGTGAGCGGGGCATCGCTTATGTGCCGTGCGACCTCAAGGGCGGGACGACCGAATGGGGCGAGCGGATTCGCACCGAGGCGCGGGCCGAACTCGACGGCTGCGACGCGATCCTCGCTTCGGGGATGACCCTGGGCAACGGGACGTTCGAGCCGCTGCTGGAGCACGCGCGGGAGACGGGCAAGGCGTTCGTCCTCTTCGCGCAGACCGGCAGCGCGATCCTGCCGCACTTCCTCGGGTCCGGGGTCACGGCCGTCTCCGCCGAGCCGTATCCCTTCTTCTGGCTCGACGGCGGCCCGGGCGTCCTGTACCGATACGGAGGCCCCGCGTGATCACCGTCGCTGCCGAACCGGCAGCCGCGCCCGAGCTCTTGGCCCTCCTCGGGCGCACCCCCTTGGCCCGGATCTCGGCCCCGCTGCCGCACGCCCACCCCGGATTCTGGGCCAAGCTCGAATCCCTGGGCGCCGGGGGGATGAAGGCCCGTGCCGCCGTGGCCATGCTGCTCGGGGCCCGTGAGCGGGGCGAGTTGCGCCCGGGCGCGCCGGTCGTCGAATCCACCTCGGGAACCCTCGGCCTCGGACTGGCCTTCGCCGGGCAGGCGCTCGGGCACCCGGTCGTTCTCGTCGGCGACGCCGAACTGGAACCGTCGATGCGCCGTCTGCTGCGCGCTCACGGGGCGCGCCTGGAGGTCGTCGACCGCCCCGCTCCCCGAGGGGGGTGGCAGGCCGCCAGGATCGCCCGGCTCCGTGCCCTGCTCGCCGAACTCCCCGGTGCGTACTGGCCGGACCAGTACAACAACCCTGACAACACGGCCGGTTACGCCTCCATGGCCACCGAGATCGCGGAGGCGCTCGACCATCTCGATGTGCTGGTGTGCAGCGTGGGAACCGGCGGGCACAGCGCCGGGATCGCCGCACCCCTCCGCCGGCGCTGGCCGGGGCTGCATGTCATCGGCGTGGACTCGGTCGGCTCCTCCATCTTCGGCCAGCCCGCCCGCCCACGTCTCATGCGCGGCCTCGGCAGCAGCATCCACCCGCGCAATGTCCGGTACGAGGCGTTCGACGAGGTCCACTGGATCGGACCGGACGAGGCCGTCGACGCCTGCCGCAGGCTCGCCCGCGGCAGCTTCGTCAGCGGTGGATGGAGCACCGGCGCCGCCGCTCTCGTCGCCGCATGGGCCGCCCGAACCCGTCCCGGCGCCGTGGTTGCGACCGTCTTCCCCGACGGCCCGCACCGCTACCTCGGAACGGTCTACGACGACGACTACTGCCTGGCTCACGGCATCTGCACCGACGCCGGCTCCGGCACCACCACCCCTACCGATGGCGCCACCGCCGCCGGCTTGCGGCCCGCCGACCGCCCCGTGGAAATCCCGTACCCCAGTGCCGTGGAAGCGACCGGCTGGACCCGGTGCCGCACTGTCGCCGATCCCCTGACGCCCCCGCACTCCGCCACGGCAGGCGCGCCGAAGGAGGGCGGCCCATGAGACTCACCCTGCGCACCACCCGCCTCGAACTGCGCGAGCCCCTCCGCATCTCCCGTTCCGTGATGTCCGCCCGCGACGCCGTGTGGGTCCGCGTCGAACACCGCGGCCACCACGGATTCGGCGAGGTCGTCAGCTCCGCCCACCTCGGCCTGTCCGCGGACCGGGCCGTGCGCTGTCTGCGCGAACTCGCCCCGAAACTGGAGCAGTTCGACGAACCGGAGACCGCGCTGTCCGTGCTCGCCGCGGGGAGGCTGCTGCCGCCCGGCATCCCGGCCGGTGTCGCGGCCGCCGTCGACTCCGCCCTCCTCGACCTGGTCGGCACCTCGGCCGGAGCGCCCGTCCACGCCCTGCTCGGAGACATCGCGCCCCGGCCGTCTGCGGCCACCGCCCGCACCATCGGCATCACCGACGTGGAACACGCGGCCGCCCAGGCCCGCACCCTCACCGCCCAGGGCTTCGCCGTGCTCAAGATCAAGGCAGGCGCCCCCGACCCCGAGGAGGACCTGAACCGGGTGGCCGCCGTACGCGACACGGCACCAGGGGCCCGGCTGCTTCTCGACCCCAACGGGGCCTGGCCCCCCGCCCTCACCGGCGAACTCCTGCCGCGCCTGGCCGCACTGGGCGTCGAGGCCGTCGAACAACCCACGCCACCCGGTGACCCCGACTCCCTCGCGCGGCTGGCGGAGCGCTCACCGCTGCCGCTGATCGCCGATGAGGACGCGACCGGTTACGAGGACGCCCTCCGCCTGGCGGGGCGCGTCCACGGCGTCAACATCAAGCTCGCCAAATGCGGGGGCGTGCATCAGGCGCTGCGCATCTGCGAGGCGCTGGCGGGTTCGGGCACGGACGTCATGCTCGGCTGCCTGACGGCCAGTTCGCTGGGCATCGCCCCGGCCGTACACCTCGTCGGCCGGGCCCGCTGGGTCGATCTCGACGGCCATCTGCTGCTCGCCCGAGACCCCTGGCAGGGCATCGGCGGCGCCGACGGCACCGTCCGGGCGGGACCGCGACCGGGCCTCGGCGTCACGCCCACGGCAGCGGCCGCCCCTGTCACCCCGGCAGAGCCGAACACCCCACGAGCGGAAGGAACCTCGGCGTGAACACCCTCCGTACGATGCGCGGACACCCACCCGCCGTACAGCTCCTCCTGATCAACCAGCTCGGCGTCAACACCGGCTTCTATCTGCTCATCCCGTACCTCGCCACGCACCTCGACGAGGACCTCGGGATGTCCGCGGCTGTGGTCGGGATCGTGCTGGGGGTGCGCAACCTCAGCCAGCAGGGCCTGTTCATCGTGGGCGGCTCGGCGGCCGACCGGCTCGGGGCCCGTGGTGTCATCATCGCCGGCTGCGCCCTGCGCACCGTGGGCTTCGCCTTCTTCGCGCTGGGCGACGGTCTGGCGGTGCTTCTCGCCGCCTCCGTCCTCAGCGGCGTCGCGGGAGCGCTGTTCAACCCGGCTGTGCGCGCCTACATCGCCGTCGAGTCGGGGGAGCGGAAGGCCGAGGCGTTCGCGCTGTTCAACGTGTTCGCCACCACCGGTGCGTTGATCGGCCCCCTTCTGGGAAGCGCCCTGCTGCTGGTCGACTTCCGTGCTTCGGCGCTCACGGCCGCTGCCGTCTTCGCGGCCTTGACCGTCGCCCAGGCGGCCGTCCTCCCCGCCCGTGAGGTGCCGAAGGCGCAGCACCGGCTGGTCGACGACTGGCGGGAGGTCCTCGCCAACCGCCGCTTCCTGGCCTTCTCGCTCGCCATGGTCGGCATGTTCACCCTCGAGAACCAGCTCTATCTGCTCCTGCCGGCCGGCGCCCGCGAAGCCACCGGTCTGCCGGGCGCGGCCGGAGCGGTGTTCGTCGTGGGTACGGTCGCCAATCTCGCCCTCCAACTGCGCATCACCGCACGCCTGAAGGAGCGCGGCGACCGCGGCCGCTGGGTGTCGCTCGGACTCGCCGTGATGGGGCTCGCGTTCGTCCCGCCCCTGCTGGTCACCGTCGGCGACGGGGGCGGGAGCGGAACGGGGTGGGCGGAGGCGGCACTGCTGCTGACGCCGGTCCTCGCCGGTGCCTTTCTGCTCTACGCCGGGATCATGGTGGCGCAGCCCTTCGTCATGGAGCTCATCCCGGAGTTCGGCAGCAAGCGGCTCACCGGCACCTACTTCGGGGTCTTCTACGTCGTCTCCGGGATAGCCGCCGCCGTCGGGAACACCGCCGTGGGATGGGCCATGGACGCCGGCGACAGGGGAGACCGCGCATGGCTCCCCTGGCTGTGCTGCCTCACGTTCGGCCTGCTGTCCGCGGCCGCTGTCGGGCTGCTGCGCCGCCTGCGCGCCCTGCCCGAGCCCGGCGGCGTTCCCCGGGACCCGTCGGTGAGCGAACCGGGCGACGGCCCCCGGGAACCGTCCGCGAGCGAGCCCGGCCCGGACGCGACCGCGGCGTCCTCGCGCGAGGCCGTCTCATGAGCGCCTCGGGGAATCTGCTGACCGATCACCCCGAGCTCTACGAGGCCCAGTTCCCCGACCCGGACCGCATCGCGGGCCGCTGGGCCGAGCACGTGCTGCGCCGTCACGGCGCGGGAGACCGGGTCCTGGACGCCGGTTGCGGAACCGGCCGCGACATCGCGTATCTCCAGGCCCAGGGGCGCGACACCCTCGGCATCGACATGGCGGGCACCATGCTCACGTACGCCCGGGCCCACCACCCCGGGCCCGAGTACCACCGCGCCGACCTTCGCGGCTTTGAGCTCGATCGCACCGTCGACGCCGTGCTGTGCTTGGACAGCTCCCTGCTGTACTGCCACTCCAACGAGGAACTGGCCGGGTTTCTCGGGAGTTGCCGGCGCCATCTCGCGCCGGGCGGGCTGCTCGTGGCCGAACTGCGCAACGGCGCCTACTTCCTCGGCGCGGGCGAAGGTCTCGGCGTTCCGCATACCCGCACCCTCACCTGGCAGGGCGTCACCCACACCTCGACCACCACCCTGCACATCGACCGGGCCGCCCAACTCCTGCGCCGCCGCCGCGTATGGACCACCGGCGAGTCCGGACGGTCCCCCGTCGAGCAGCACTCCGCATGGCGGCTGCTTTTCCCGCAGGAGCTGCGTCATCTGCTCGCGCACGCGGGATTCGACGTGCTGGAACTGCACGACGGGCCGGGTCCGCGCACGGATCCGCCCTGGCGTCCGGGCGCACCCGAGCCCGCGGGATGCGCGGACGGCGACCGGTTGCATCTCGTCGCCCGGCTGGCCCGCTGAACCGCCTCCTGGGCCGCCAACATCCTCCCCTTCCGCCCCGATTCAAGGACCGGCCTTCCATGACCGATCACCGCTCAGCTCCCGACTTCCTGCCGCACCCCGCCCGCCGTGCCGTCCTCGCCGCAGGCACCGGAGCGGCCGCGACCCTGGCCCTCGCCTCCTGTACCTCCGGCACGGGCCCCGGCTCCGGCCCGGCCGGGGACGGCGGCCCGCCGCGACGCGGCGGCACACTGCGTGCCGCCTTCGCCGGTGGCGGGGCGGGCGAGACCCTCGACCCGCACATGGCGAACCTCTTCGTCGACGCCTCACGGGCCAAAGCACTGTTCGACAAACTCGCCGACCTCGGCGCCGACATGTCCGCGCAGCCGCGCCTCGCCGAGCGCTGGGAGCCGAACACCCGGCTCGACCGCTGGCGCGTCACGCTCCGCGAGGCCCGCTGGCACAACGGCGAACCGGTCACCGCCCGGGATGTGCTCCACAGCTACCGGCGCATCGCGGATCCCGACCGCGCTTTCCGCGCGAAGGCATCGCTCGAACCCGTCGACCTGGACGCGAGCCGTGCCCCGGACGACCGGACCGTGGAGTTCCGGCTCAAGCGCCCGTACGCCGAATTCCCCAACGTCATGGCCGCGTTCGGCGCCTACATCGTCCCTGACGGGGCGGACCGCTTCGACGAGCCGGTCGGGTCGGGACCGTTCCGCTTCGGCTCGTTCGAACCCGGGCGCTCCCTCCGCCTCCGCCGGTTCGACGACTACTGGGAGGGCGCGCCGTACCTCGACGCGCTCGAATTCGTCGTCGCCAACGAGGAGTCGGCCCGCATCAACGCCCTGCTCGGCGGCCAGGTCCAGTACGCCCACGAACTCAACCCCACCACTGCCCGCGCCCACGAGAAGGGCGGCCGGGTCACCATCGTGCGGTTGCGCAACAGCGCCATGCAGGCGTTCGCGATGAAGACCGACCGGCCGCCCTTCGACGACCGGCGGGTCCGCGAGGCGTTCCTCCTCATCGCCGACCGCGCCGAACTGGTCAGGGGCGCGCTGTCCGGCGCGGGCGAGATCGGCAACGACCTCTTCGGCAAGGGGTACCAGTACTACGCCAAGGGCCTGCCGCAGCGCGAGCAGGACCTGAAGCGGGCCCGCGGCCTGCTCCACGAAGCCGGGCACGACCGGCTCTCCGTCACCCTCGACACCTCCCCGGTCGCCGCCGGGTTCGTCGAAGCCGCCGAGATCTTCAAGGAGCAGGCGGCACGGGCCGGGGTCGACGTCCGGATCAGGGTCGGCAACAAGGACACGTACTGGAACGACATCCTCGACTCCGGCACCCTCTGCAGCTACCGCTCCGGCGCCATGCCCATCGAGTCCCACATCGCGCAGCGGCTCCTCACCGGCTCCACCACCAACGCGACCCACTGGCGGCACAAGAACTTCGATGCCCTCTACCAGCAGGCCCAGTCCACCCGGGACAGCTCCGACCGCGCGGCGCTGTACGAGCGGATGCAGCGCCGTCTGCACACCGAAGGCGGCTTCCTGGTCTGGGGATTCGCCGACTGGATCGTCGGCACGGATCAGCGCGTACGCGGTGTGCAGAAGGACGCACCCGCCAACACGCTCGACTGGGCACGGTTCGACAGGGTGTGGCTCGCGTGAGCGCCGGGCGCGCCTGGCTGGTGCGGCGTCTGCTGCTGGGCGTCCTGCAGACGGCCGGTGTCGTGCTGCTGATCTTCCTGCTCACCGAGGCGCTTCCCGGGGACGCGGCCGTTGCGCTCGCGGGGGACCACCCCGACCCCGAGCGCATCGAGCGCATCCGCGCCGGTATGCAGCTCGACCGCCCCGCCGCCGAACGCCTCGTCGACTGGGCCGGCGGACTGCTCCACGGCGACCTCGGCACCTCCCTGGTGACGGGTCGTTCCGTGACCGCCTATCTGGCTGCCGGAATCGGGCCCACCCTTGCGCTCGCCCTGACCACCCTCGCCCTGCTCGTACCCCTGGGGGTGGGGCTCGGGATGCTCGCCGCGCGCCGGGAGGGCGGGCGCACGGACCGGGCCATCAGCGCCACGACCCTCGGGGTCTACGCGGTCCCGGAGTTCGCCTCGGGTGTGCTCCTGGTCGTCGTCTTCGCCCTGCAGCTCGGATGGCTGCCGCCGACTGCCGTCGGCACCACGGGAGTTCCCCCGCCCGAGCTGCTGATCCTGCCCGTCCTCGTCCTGCTGGCCCGTCCGGTGTGTTCCGTCGGCCGCCTGGTGCGGGCCGGGATGATCGACGCCCTGGCCTCGCCGTACGTCGCGCAGGCCAGGCGCTACGGGATACCGGGCACCCGTATCGCTCTCGGCCACGCCCTCCCCAACGCCGTGGCTCCCGCGGTGCAGCAGCTCGCCCGTACCGGTGACTGGCTGCTGTCCGGGGTGATCGTGGTCGAGACGCTGTTCGTCGTTCCCGGTCTCGGCACGGTCCTGATGGACGCCGTCGCCGCGCGGGACATCCCCGTACTGCAGGGCCTGGCGGTGGTGTTCGGCGTCGTCACGGTGCTCCTGAACCTGGGCGCGGACGCGGTGGCACACCGGTTCGCGCCGCGGGCGGAGGTGATGGCGTGACCGCCCGCGCCCCCGCCCCCGTAACCGGCGCACCGGCCATCACCGGTGCCCCTGGGGGACGTCGGGGCAGGGCCGGATTCGGAGTCGCCCTGCTCGTCGTACCCCTGCTGCTCGCCCTCGTGGGGCCGTGGCTCGCCGGTGAACCCGGGCCGCGGGGCGCCTCGTTCACCCTGGGCGACGGCCACTGGCTCGGCACCGACATCACGGGCCGGGATGTGTGGCGCCAGGTTCTGCTCGGCGGACGGTCCGTGGTGCTCGTCGCGCTCGCCGCCACCGGCCTCGGGTATCTGGCCGCCGCGCCCCTCGGGCTCGCCGCCGCGCTGACCCGCAGGCCGTGGCTGGAGGAACTGCTGATGCGCCCCCTGGACGTGCTGCTCGCCGTCCCGTCGCTGCTTCTGCTGCTGCTCGTCGCCGCGCTGTTCAGCCCCGGCCCCGCCGGTCTGGCCCTCATCGTCGCGCTGGTCAACCTGCCGGACACGGCACGGATGATGCGCGCCGCCGCCGCCTCGGCCGCGGCCCGCCCCGCCGTGGAGGCCCTGCGCATGCAGGGGGAGAGCCGGTGGCGCGTCGCGGCCGGCTATGTGGGCCGGGCGACCGTACGGACCATGGCGGCCGATGCGGGTGTACGGCTCACCGGCGCGCTCTATCTGGTCGCGACCGCAGCTTTCCTCGGCGTCGGCGTGGCACCGGACGCCGCCGACTGGGCCGTGATGGTCGACCGCAACCGCACAGGACTCTTCGTCCAGCCGTGGGCCGTCGTCGTCCCCGCGCTGCTGATCGTGGCGCTGTCGACGGGCGCCAACCTGCTGTTCGACGCCGTTCTGGCGAAGAACCCGAGAGAGAGGTCGTCCCGTGGCGTCGTACGTGGCACAGGTTGACGGCCTCCGGGTCGAGATCGGCGGGCGGGCCGTCGTCGACGGGGTCGGTCTCCAGCTGCGCCCCGGGCGCTGCACCGCTCTCGTCGGAGCGTCCGGAAGCGGCAAGACGACCACCGGACTCGCCCTTCTCGGCGAATTCCCGGCAGGGGCCCGGGTGTCGGGGACGGTGGAGGTGCCCGGTGGCGGACGGATCGGATACATCCCGCAGAATCCCGCCGCCGCCCTCAACCCCGCCCGGCGGGTCGGCGCCCTGCTCGCCGACATCGCCCGGCTCGACGGCGGCACACGGCGCGGGCGGGCCGAGCGCGTGCGCGAGGCTCTGCGTCTTGCCCAACTCCCGGACCCCGCAGTGGTGCTCCGCCGCTATCCGCACGAGCTGTCAGGTGGCCAGCAGCAACGCGTCGTACTCGCCCAGGCGTTCCTCCTCGGAGCGCGCGTGGTGGTGGCCGACGAACCGACCACCGGCCAGGACGACCTCACCAAGCGGCGCGTGGTCGCCGAACTCCACGACCTCGTACGGCGCGGCATCGCGGTACTGCTGCTCAGCCACGATCTGAGCGTCGTACGCACCTTGGCCGACGACGTTGTGGTGTTGCGGGAGGGCCGGGTCGTGGAATCGGGTCCCGCGGCCGGGATCTTCGCGGCCCCGGCGCACCCATGGACCCGCGAGCTGGTCTCCGAAGCCCGGCCCGGCGACCGGCCGGATGATCCTTCGGGCGACCGGTCCGAGGCTCATTCCGGCGACGGGCCGGAGGCCGTGCTCGACGACCGGCCGGAGGCCCAACTCGACGACCGGTTCGAGATCCTGCCCGCCGGCCACCGGACGGACCCGGACCGCGGCGATCCGGACAGGGGGCCAGGCCCCGCGCTCGAGGTCACCGGTCTGAGCGCCTGGCACGGGCGGCGGCGACCGTCCTCGACCGTCCTCGACGCGGTCTCGCTCACCGTCGGCGCGGGGGAGTGCCTGGCCGTCGTCGGCCGGTCGGGCTCCGGCAAGACCACGCTCGCCCGCTGCCTCGCCGGCCTGCACCGGCAGTGGTCAGGCAGCCTGGCTCTGGACGGGAGCGCACTGCCGCACAGCCTGCGCGACCGTACGCGTGGGCAACTCGCCTCCGTGCAGTACGTGTTCCAGGACGCGCGGGCCTCCTTCGACGAGTACCGCCCGGTGCTGGAGCAGATCGCGCGGACGGCCGTACGCCTGCGGGGCCTCGGCCGGGAGGCGGCGCGGTCCGAGGCCCTCTCCGCGCTCACCCGCGTGGGCATCGCGCCGGAGACGGCCGAGCGACGGCCGGCCGGCCTTTCGGGAGGCGAACTGCAGCGGGCCGCCCTCGCCCGCGCGCTGCTCGCCCGTCCGCGCGTGCTCGTCTGCGACGAGATCACCTCCGGCCTGGACACCGTCGCCCGGCGCGGGATCCGCGATCTGCTCCAGCAGCTCCAGCGGAGCGAGCGGACGAGCCTGATGCTGATCACGCACGATCTGGCGGCGGCCGCGGACCTCGCCGACAGCATCGCCGTCGTCGACGCGGGCCGCGTCGTCGAGCACGGCCCGGCCGAGTCCCTGCTCGCCCGGCCCGGTCATCCGCGCACCGCCGAGCTGTTCCGCACCCCGCGGCCGCCGACCGGGCACACGGATGCGGCCGGCCGTCCTTCGAGCGTCGGCACGGGCGGCACGGGCGGCCCGGGGTGAGCGAGCCGGCATCATCCGGGAGGCCGGGGCGGCAACCGCCGGCCGTGCCCCTGCGTCCTAGAGACCATGCCGGTGGTGTTCACGACCTTCAGGCAGCTGTGGCTGTTCGCGGAGATACAGGTCAGGTGCTGCGCCTTCGCGGCCGCCATCCTCGCGGGCGTGGCGCTGTCCGGGCTGCTGCCGCACCTGCCGGTGGCGCGGTACGACCTCCTGCTGCTCTACGGCCTGCTGCTCACGGCGGTGTTCCGGGCCTGCGGCTGGGAGACCGGGCGGGAGCTCGCAGTCATCGCCGTCTGCCACGCCATCGGGCTGGCCTTCGAGCTGCTGAAGGTCTACCTGGGCTCATGGAGCTACCCCGAGCCCGCGGTTCTGAAGATCGGCGGCGTTCCGCTGTACGGGGGCTTCCTGTACGCGGCGGTCGGCAGCTACGTGTGCCGTGCCTGGCGGCTGTTCGACCTGAACCTGGTCCGCTACCGCGCGCGGACCGTCCAGGCCATCGCGGCGGCGATCTATGTGAACTTCTTCAGTCACCACTGGCTGCCCGACATGCGCTGGCTCCTGGCCGGCGTGCTGCTGGCCGCGACCTGGGGCACCTGGGTGGAGTTCACCACCGGCGGACGCCGTCACCGTATGCCGCTCGCCCTGTCGTTCGTGCTCATCGGCTTCTTCCTGTGGCTGGCGGAGAACATCGCCACCTGGCTGGGCGCCTGGCGCTACCCGTACCAGGCGGACGGTTGGCAGCCCGTCTCCATCGACAAGTTCGCCGCCTGGTCCCTGCTGATCACGGTCACCGTCGTCCTGGTCGCCCGCGCCCGGCGGAACCAGGACGCGGGCGGTCGCGACGCTGCTCTCGGGCGTGCGGGCGGCGACGAACGGACGACGGCCTGACCTGGCGGCCCCGGCGGCACGCCCCGCCGACGGGGTGACGCGGCCCGGGGCCCTGCACTCCCGGCTCCAGCCCTCCCGGGTGCGGCGCCGGGCCGGACCGGTCTACAGCCTGCCCACGTCCGTGACGCGGACGACCGCGCGTCCCTCCTCGTCGGAGGCGGCGAGGTCGACCTCCGCGCCGATGCCCCAGTCGTGGTCGCCATTGGGGTCGGCGAACGTCTGCCGCACCCGCCACAGCCCGTGCTCGGCGTCCTCCTCGATCCGCAGCAGCTTCGGCCCGCGGGCGTCGGGGCCGGTGCCCAGGTCGTCGTACTCCTCCCAGTAGCCGTCCATCGCATCGGCCCAGGCGTCCTCGCCCCAGCCGGACTCGGCGTCCATCTCGCCCAGTTCGCCGACCTTGTCCAGAGCGGCCAGCTCCACGCGGCGGAACAGCGCGTTGCGCACCAGGACCCGAAAGGCGCGGGCGTTGGCGGTGACGGGCTTGACCTCGTCCGCCCGGTCCTGTGCCTCCTCCGCGGTCTCCTCCTCCGGGTTGGCGAGCTGCTCCCACTCGTCGAGCAGGCTGGAGTCGACCTGGCGGACCATCTCCCCCAGCCAGGCGATCAGATCCTGGAGATCGTCGGACTTCAGATCGTCCGGGATGGTGTGATCCAGGGCCTTGTACGCGTTCGCGAGATAGCGCAGCACGATGCCCTCGGTGCGCGCCAGCTCGTAGAAGGTGACGAACTCCGAGAAGCTCATGGCCCGTTCGTACATGTCACGGATGACGGACTTGGGGGAGAGCGGGTGGTCGCCGACCCAGGGGTGGCTCTTGCGGTAGACGCCGTACGCGTGGAAGAGCAGCTCCTCCAGCGGCTTGGGGTAGGTGACGTCCTGGAGCCGCTCCATCCGCTCCTCGTACTCGACGCCGTCGGCCTTCATCGCGGCGACCGCCTCGCCGCGTGCCTTGTTCTGCTGCGCGGCCAGGATCTGCCGCGGGTCGTCGAGCGTGGACTCCACGACGGACACCATGTCCAGGGCGTAGGAGGGGGATTCGGGGTCCAGCAGCTCGAAGGTGGCCAGCGCGAACGTCGACAGCGGCTGGTTGAGCGCGAAGTCCTGCTGGAGGTCGACCGTCAGCCGGACGATCCGCCCCTCGGCGTCCGGCTCGTCCAGCCGTTCGACGATCCCGCCGTCCAGCAGCGAGCGGTAGATCGCGATGGCGCGGCGGATGTGCCTCAGCTGCGCGCGCCGGTCCTCGTGGTTGTCCTCCAGCAGGCGCCGCATCGCGTCGAAGGCGTTGCCAGGCCGGGCGATCACGGACAGCAGCATCGCGTGGGTGACGCGGAAGCGGGAGGTCAGCGGCTCGGGGTCGGAGCCGATGAGCTTCTCGAAGGTGTTCTGGCCCCAGTTGACGAAGCCCTCGGGCGCCTTCTTGCGCACCACCTTGCGCCGCTTCTTCGGGTCGTCGCCCGCCTTGTTGAGCGCCTTCTCGTTCTCGATGACGTGCTCGGGCGCCTGGGCGACGACGAAGCCCGCCGTGTCGAAGCCCGCTCGGCCGGCGCGGCCGGCGATCTGGTGGAACTCCCGGGCCCGCAGCGTGCGCACCCGGTTGCCGTCGTACTTCGACAGCGCCGTGAACAGCACCGTACGGATCGGCACGTTGACTCCCACGCCGAGGGTGTCCGTGCCGCAGATGACCTTCAACAGACCGGCCTGGGCGAGCCGTTCGACCAGGCGCCGGTACTTCGGCAGCATCCCGGCGTGATGCACACCGATCCCGTGCCGGACGTACCGCGAGAGGTTCTTCCCGAACCGTGTGGTGAAGCGGAAGTTGCCGATCAGCTTGGCGATCTCGTCCTTCTCCTGGCGCGTGCACATGTTGATGCTCATCAGCGCCTGCGCCCGCTCCACCGCGGCCGCCTGTGTGAAGTGCACGATGTAGACCGGCGCCTGGTGGGTCTCCAGCAGCTCGGTCAGCGTCTCGGTGAGCGGTGTGGCGCGGTACTCGTACGAGAGCGGGACAGGGCGGGTGGCGGAGCGTACGACCGCGGTCGGGCGGCCGGTGCGGCGCGTGAGGTCCTCTTCGAACCGCTTCATGTCGCCGAGCGTCGCGGACATCAGGACGAACTGCGCCTGCGGAAGCTCCAGCAGCGGGACCTGCCAGGCCCAGCCGCGGTCCGGCTCGGCGTAGAAGTGGAACTCGTCCATGACGACCTGGCCGATGTCGGCGTCCCTGCCGTCGCGCAGCGCGATCGACGCCAGCACCTCGGCCGTGCAGCAGATGATGGGCGCGTCGGCGTTCACGGACGCGTCGCCGGTCAGCATGCCGACGTTCTCGGTGCCGAAGAGCTTGCACAGGTCGAAGAACTTCTCCGACACCAGCGCCTTGATCGGCGCGGTGTAGAAAGTGACCTGGTCGTTCGCCAGCGCGGCGAAGTGCGCCCCGGCCGCGACGAGGCTCTTGCCGGACCCCGTCGGGGTGGACAGGACGACGTTCGTCCCGGAGACCACTTCGATCAGCGCCTCCTCCTGGGCGGGGTAGAGGGAGATGCCCCGCTCCTCGGCCCACGTCGAGAACGCTTCGAAGAGGGCATCGGGGTCGGCGTCTTTCGGCAGATGATCGATGAGGGTCACGCCTCCATACTGCCTGCCTCCCGGCCCCATGGAAGAACCCGGGCGGGGGAAGGAAGATCACGGGCGATACGCTGTGCCGCCGACTGGCCGTCAACACACCGCTGCCGTACGGGAAACGCCCGTGCACGGCACCGCGGCGCACAACAGCAACAGGGGTGGGAAGACCATGATGGGACCGGCGCACTCGTTGTCCGGGGCGGCGGCCTGGCTGGGGGTGGGTGCCGCTGCCGCGGCGGCGGGTCACCCGATGCCCTGGCCCGTCCTCGTCGTCGGTGCCCTGGTCTGCGCGGGCGCGGCGCTGGCCCCCGACCTCGATCACAAGTCGGCGACCATATCCCGGGCCTTCGGCCCCTTCTCGCGCGGCTTGTGCGGCGTGATCGACAAGCTCTCGTACTCCGTCTACAAGGCCACCAGGACGCAGAGCGACCCGCGGCGCTCGGGCGGTCACCGTACGCTCACCCACACCTGGTTGTGGGCCGTGCTGATCGGCGCCGGGACGGCTGTGCTGGGCATGGCGGGCGGCCGCTGGGCCGTGCTCGGCATTCTCTTCGTGCATATGGTGCTGGCGGTCGAGGGCCTGTTGTGGCGGGCCGCCCGGGTCTCCAGCGACGTCCTGGTGTGGCTGCTCGGTGCGACCAGCGCCTGGATCCTCGCCGACATTCTCAACAAACCGGGCAATGGGGCGGACTGGCTGTTCACCGCCCCGGGCCAGGAGTACCTGTGGCTGGGCCTGCCGGTGGTGCTCGGCGCGCTCGTCCATGACATCGGGGACGCGCTGACCGTCTCCGGCTGCCCGATCCTGTGGCCCATCGTCGTCGGCCGCAAGCGCTGGTATCCGGTCGGCCCTCCCAAGGCGATGCGCTTCCGTGCGGGGAGCTGGGTGGAGCTGAAGGTGCTGATGCCGGTCTTCATGCTGCTCGGCGGCGCCGGATGCCTGGCGGCGCTCGGCGTGATCTGAGAAGCGCCCGGCGTCGTACGGCAAGCCGTCGGAAGTCCGAGACGCAGGCGCCCGCAAGGCCGTGGAGGCCCGGAACGACATGGTCGTTCCGGGCCTCCGGTGCGCGCGGACACTGACGGCGCGATGCGATCCGGTCCGATCCGTTGACGCCATACCATCCGGTCGGTACGTTCGCTCGCGCTTCACCCCGCTCCCCACGTCGGCGCCGAGAGCTCACCCGTCCCCACGTCCCCTGCGAAGGACGGCACCATGGACACACCCCCGACGACCGCCAAAGCCACCCCGTCCGGAACCGCCACCTCGCGCCGCCGGCGCACCGCGGCCGCGGCATCCCTCGCCGCCGCCGTGGAGTGGTACGACTACTTCATCTTCGGCATCGCCGCCGCGCTGGTCCTCGGTGACCAGTTCTTCCCGTCCGCCAGTCCGGTCGCCGGTGTGCTCGCGTCCTTCGCGACGTTCGCCGTCGGCTTCCTCGCCCGCCCCATCGGCGGAACCATCGCGGGCCACCTCGGCGATCAGCGCGGCCGCAAGCCCATGCTCGTCGTGGCCCTGACGGTCATGGGCCTGGCCACCACCGCCATCGGCCTGCTGCCCTCGTACGAGACGATCGGCATCCTCGCCCCCGTCCTGCTGGTCGTCCTGCGCATCCTGCAGGGCATCGCCGTCGGCGCGCAGTGGGGCGGTGCCATGCTGATGGCCACCGAGTACGCGCCGCCGGGCAAGCGCGGTCTCTACGGCAGCCTCGTCCAACTCGGCGTCCCCATCGGTGTGGTGACCGCCAACTCCGCGTTCCTCCTCGCCGAAGCGGCCACCGGTGACACGGCGTTCGTCTCCTGGGGCTGGCGGCTGCCCTTCGTCGTCGGCCTGCTCGTGCTCGTCCTCGCCTGGTACATCCACACCCGCGTCGAGGAGACCCCGGAGTTCCGGGAGGCCGAACAACGGCTCGCCACCGAGGCGAAGGAGCAGCAGGGCGCGCGCTCGCCGCTGCGCGAGATCCTGACCCGGCACCGCGGCACGGTGCTTCTCGCCGGGGGCTCGTTCGCCGTCAACACCGCGACCTTCTACATCCTCATCACCGGCGTCCTCGACTACACCACCCGCGAACTCGGCATGGAGCGTGGCTCCGTGCTCGCCGTGTCCCTGCTGGTGAGCTGCTTCCAGCTGCTGATGATCCCGGCCGCGGCGGCGCTCTCCGACAAGGTCGGGCGCCTTATCGTCTACACGATCGGCGCGGGCGGACTGCTGGTCTGGGCGATCCCGCTCTTCCTGCTCATCGACACGGGCACGATCGCCGGGCTCGCCGTGGGCACGTTCGTCGGCAGCCTCTTCCTGAGCATCATGTACGGGCCGCAGGCCGCCCTGTTCGCCGAGCTGTTCTCCGCGGAGATGCGCTACACCGGTGCGTCGCTCGGCTACCAGATCGCCGCCGTCCTCGGCGGGGGCCTCGCGCCGTTCGTCATGGTGCTCCTGCTGCAGAGCACCGGCACATCGATGGCGGTCTCGGGCTACATCATCCTGCTCGCCGTGATCGCCCTCGGCTCCATCTCCGTCCTCAGGCGCCGTGCCCCGGCCGTCCGGAGCGAGGAGACCTGAGGCGCGGAGGCGTACGGGCCCGGTCCGCTGTGGGGGTTGCCCGGGACCGTACGCCGACGCGGACGGTGCACGCGTACACCGAGGTGTGCGCGTGCACCGCGATGCGGTCACGCAGGTGCATCAGCCGTGCCAGGAGCGCCACAGCGCCGCGTACGCCCCGTCCTCCGCCACCAGGGCGTCATGGCTGCCGAGTTCGCTGATCCGGCCGTCCTCCACCACGGCGATGACGTCCGCGTCGTGCGCGGTGTGCAGCCGGTGCGCGATGGCCACGACCGTACGTCCGTCCAGCACCCGGGCCAGCGAGCGTTCCAAGTGGCGGGCAGCGCGCGGGTCGAGGAGCGATGTCGCCTCGTCCAGCACCAGCGTGTGCGGATCGGCGAGGACCAGCCGGGCCAGCGCGATCTGCTGTGCCTGCGCGGGCGTCAGCGCCAGGCCGCCCGAGCCGACCTCGGTGTCGAGGCCGTCCTCCAGCGCCCTCGCCCAGCTCTCCGCGTCCACCGCGGTGAGCGCGGCCCACAACTCCTCCTCCCGCGCGCCCGTACGCGCCAACAGCAGATTGTCCCGCAGGGAGCCCACGAAGACGTGGTGCTCCTGATTGACCAGGGCCACATGCTCGCGGACCCGCTCCGCCGGCATGCGCGCCAACTCCGCACCGCCGAGGGTTACTTCACCGGCCCGTGCGGCGTAGATGCCCGCCAGCAGCCGGCCCAGGGTGGACTTGCCCGCGCCGGACGGCCCCACGAGCGCCAGCCGCGTGCCGGGCCGGACGTCGAGCGAGACCCCGTGGAGCACGTCGGTGCCCGCGCGGTAGCCGAACCGCACGTCCTCCGCCCGCACATGCCGCCCCTCCGGCGACAGCCGGCCGTCGGCGTCCCGGGCCTCGATCTCCCGCACGCCCACGAGCCGGGCGATCGACACCTGCGCGATCTGCAACTCGTCGTACCAGCGCAGGATCATCCCGACCGGTTCCACCAGCATCTGCGCCAGCAGTGCCCCGGTCGTGAGCTGACCGACCGTCATCCAGCCCTGGAGGACGAACGAGCCGCCGATCATCAGCACGGAGCCCAGGATCAGCACGTAGAAGACGTTGATCACCGGGAACAGCACCGAGCGGAGCCACAGGGTGTAGCGCTCCCACGCCGTCCACTCGCGGATCCGACGCTCCGACAGGGCGATCCGGCGACGCCCCAGCCGGTGCGTCTCGATGGTGCGGCCCGCGTCCACGGTCTCGGTGAGCACCGCCGCCACCGCCGCATACCCTGCCGCCTCCGAGCGGTAGGCGCTCGGGGCGCGGCGGAAGTACCAGCGGCAGCCGACGAGCAGGACGGGCGACGCGACCACGAGGGCCAGCGCGAGGGGCGGCGCGGTGACACCGAGCGCGCCGATCAGGAGCCCCGCCCACACCACACCGATGGCGAGCTGCGGCACGGCTTCGCGCATCGCGTTCGCCAGCCGGTCGATGTCGGTGGTGATACGCGACAGCAGATCGCCGGTCCCGGCCCGCTCCAGCACGCCCGGCGGCAGTCCGACGGACCGTACGAGGAAGTCCTCGCGCAGATCCGCGAGCATCTCCTCGCCGAGCATCGCTCCGCGCAGCCGCACCAGCCGTACGAACACGGTCTGCACGACAAGAGCCACCGCGAACAGCCCGATCGTCCGCTCCAGTCGGAGATCGCGGGCGCCGTCCGCCACCTTCTCGACCAGTCCGCCGAGGAGGTAGGGGCCGACCATGGATGCGATCACCGCGACCGCGTTCACGGCCACCAGCAGTACGAACGCGCGCCGGTGCCGCCGCAACAGCTCCCCGACATAGCGGCGTACGGTCGCGGGCGAGCCGACCGGGAGGGTCGCCGCACTCTCCGATGCGCCCGGGTCGTACGCCGGGGGCGCCACGCCGATCATGCCGTCTCCTCGATCTCTGTCCTGTCGCCGATGGCCGCCGGCTCGGTCGGTGCGGCCGGGCCGCCCACTCGGTCATGCTGTTCCCGGTCCGTCTCGCGGGTGACGACGGCCCGGTATGCGGGGTCGCGCTCCAGCAGCTCGCGGTGCACCCCGACCGCGGCGACCTCCCCGCCGGGGACGAACGCCACCCGGTCGGCCCGGTCGAGCAGCAGCGGACTGGAGGCGAACACCACGGTCGTCCGGCCCGCGCGCAGGCGCCGGAGTCCGTCCGCGATCCGCGCCTCGGTGTGCGAGTCGACGGCGCTCGTCGGCTCGTCCAGCACCAGCACCTCCGGGTCCGCGACCAGTGACCGTGCCAGCGCGAGCCGCTGGCGCTGTCCGCCCGAGAGCGAACGCCCGCGCTCGGTGATGTGCGCGTCCATCGGGGAGCCGCCGTCCCCGGGTCCGGTCGCCGGCCCGCCTGCAGCCCCGGCGGAGGACTGGGCGAGTGCCTCCAGCACGTCCCCGCACTGGGCGGCCTCCAGGGCCGCTTCGTACCGAACCGCGCCCGAGGACGGGATGGCGAACAGCTCGCCCAGCGTCCCCGAGAGCAGCACCGGGTCCTTGTCCTGGACCAGCACCGCCGTCCTGGCCGCATCCAGTGGCATCTCGTCGAGCGCCGCGCCGCCCAGCAGCGTCGAGGGCGCGCTCTCCTCGCCCGGCTCCAGCGGGGGATGCCCGCCGAGCCGGTCGGCCAGCCGCCCCGCCACGTCCGGATCGCCGCACACCACGACCGTCAGCCGGCCTGAGGGGGCGAGCAGGCCGCTGCGCGGGTCGTACAGATCGCCGGTCGGCGGAACCTCGGTGCCGCCTCCGTCCGGTACGGCCCCTGCGCCTGGTTCGGCCGGTCCGGTGGTGGTGCGCCGGAGACTCAGGACGCGCGCCGCCCGCTTCGCCGACGGGCGCGAGAAGGAGTACGCCATCGCGATCTCCTCGAAGTGCCGCATCGGAAAGAGCAGAAAGGTGACCGCCCCGTACACGGTGACCAGTTCGCCCACCGTGATCCGTCCGTCCAGCGCCAGACGGGCGCCGTACCAGACCACCGCGATCAGCAGCAGCCCCGGCATCACCACCTGGACCGCGCTGATCAGCGACCACATCCGGGCGCTGCGCACCGCCGCCTTCCGCACCTCCTGCGACGCCTGGCGGTAGCGGGTCAGGAACAGCTCCTCGCCGCCGATGCCGCGCAGCACGCGCAGCCCCGCGACCGTGTCCGAGGCGAGCTCGGTCGCCCGGCCCGCCTTCTCCCGCTGCTCGTCCGCGCGCCGGGTGGCGCGCGGCAGCAGCGGCATCACGGCCAGCGCGAGGACCGGTACGCCGATGGCCACGACCCCGCCGAGCGCCGGCTCGTACACCATCAGGGCCACGCAGACGGCCACGGAGGTGACGGCCGCCGCGGCGAAGCGGGAGAGTGCCTCGACGAACCAGCCGATCTTCTCCACGTCGCCCGTCGACACCGCGGTGATCTCGCCCGCCGCCACACGCCGGGTCAGCGTGGCCCCCATCTCGGCCGTCTTGCGCGCGAGAAGCTGCTGCACACGGGCGGCCGCGGTGATCCAGTTGGTGACGGCGGCGCGATGGAGCATGGTGTCGCCGAGGGCGATCAACGCGCCCAGGACGGCGATCAGTCCGCCGGACAGTGCCAGCCGGGGGCCCGAGCCGTCGACGACGGCCTGCACGGCGATGCCCACCACGGCGGGGAGCAGGGCGACACCGGACATGTGCAGGGTGCCCCACAGCAGTGCCTTGAGCTGACCCCGCCACTGGCGGCGGCCCAGCCACATCAGGAAACGCGGGCCGGACCGGGCGTCGGGTACGCCGGGATCGGGATACGGAAGATCGCGAATCTGCATGACGTCCCAGGGGCCGTTCTCGTCGTTCCTGCGGGGCGGGTGGTGAGCCGTGCAAGGTTCGCGCCGACGGCAGGCCCGTATCAACCGAATTTCCTCGCTCAACGTCACCGCGTGCGGCGGCCGCCGTAACGGAGTGGGAGCATGGGGTCCATGCGCATATCGGGGTCTTTGCGGGCAGGAGCCGTCGCCGTGGCCGGGATCGCCCTCCTGGCGGGCTGCGGCGGCACGGACAGCGGCCGCGGCGAGGGACGGCACGACGCGGGCGGACACCGGGCCGGTGCCTCGCCCGTCGCGAACCTCAAGCGCATACCGGGCCTGGGGGAGCGACTCCGGTCACGCATCCCGGCCGAGGCGGGCCAGGTCGTCGCGGTGTACGGCCGCGGCCGGAACTCGGCCGATGCCACCGTCGTGCTGTGGACGAAGAACGGCGGAAGCTGGGACCGTACGCGCAGTTGGACCGGGCACAACGGCAAGCGCGGCTGGACCACCGATCACCGCCAGGACGACAAGCGCAGTCCCGTCGGCGTCTTCACCCTGACGGATGCGGGCGGGGTCCTCCCCGACCCCGGCCCCGGCAAGGGGCTGCCCTACAGCCGTTCCGCCGCGTTCGCCGCCCCGCGCTCCTGGGCCGAGTCCCACTGGCACGACTTCGACTACGTCATCGCCATCGACTACAACCGGGTCAAGGGCACGGCCCCGAACGACCCGACGCGCCCCGAGGGCCAGGCCAAAGGCGGCAGCATCTGGCTGCACATGGACCACGGCAGCGGCACCTCGGGATGCGTGAGCCTGTCCAAGTCCGGGATGGCGTACCTGCTGCGCACCCTCGACCCGGCACGGCACCCGGTCGTCGTCATGGGCGACCGGGCCCATCTGACGGGCTGAGCGGGGCACTTGGGGGGAAGGAAGGCGGCTACGCCCCGGGCTTCTCCGAGTCCATGCCCGGCCGGGTCGCCTTCCACAGGCCGCGCGTGAAGTCCGGGATCTGCTGCGGCGCGCCCTTGGCCTTGATCGAGGCATGACTCAGCGGTACCGGCGCGGTCCAGGTGGCCGCGTCGTACACGTCGAAGTCGGGGACCAGGCCGAGCTGCATGGTCTGCATCAGCCGGAAGACCATGATGTAGTCCATCCCGCCGTGTCCGCCGGGCGGATCGGAGTGCTCCTTCCACAACCAGTGGTCCCACTCGGCGTACCGGGTGAAGTCACCCCACTCGTCGTCGGACATCTCCGGCTCGAGATAGATCCGTTCCGGGTAGTCCTCGAAGACGCCCTTGGTGCCGCCGAGGATGTTCAGCCTGCTGTACGGGTGCGGGTTGGAGACCGCGTGCTCCAGCCGGATGACCCGGCCCTTCGCCGTCTGCACCAGGCTGATCGACATGTCGCTCTCGATGTACGACTCCTTCCAGCTCGGGTCGCCCGGCGGCATGTGCTCCTTGCGGTAGGCGGCGAGACCCAGGGACGGGGATCCGAACGTGCTGATGCGTACGGCACGGTCGCCGCGGTTGACGTCCATGTAGTTGGCGACCGGACCGAGTCCGTGGTTCGGATAGAGGTCGCCGCGCAGACGGGTGTGCCACAGCCGCCGCCACGGGCCCTCGTAGTACGCCGGATCGAACATCAGGCCGCGCAGATCGTGGATGTACGCCCCTGCGCCGTGCAGCAGATCACCGAAGAGGCCGGCGTGCGCCATGCGCAGGACGCGCATCTCGTTCTTGCCGTAACAGCAGTTCTCCAGTTGCATGCAATGGCGCCGGGTGCGCTCCGAGAGGTCGACCAGCTCCCACAGTTGCCGCATCTCCAGCGCGACGGGACACTCCACGCCGACGTGCTTGCCGTTCAGGAGCGCCGACTTGGCCATGTCGAAGTGCCACTCCCAGGGCGTGGCCACATAGACGAAGTCGAGATCGCCGCGCTCGCACAGCTTCTCGTAGTCGTGGTCGCCCTTGGTGTAGAGAGCGGGGGCGGGCTGTCCGGCGGCGGTCACCTTGGCGGCGGCCTTCTCCGCCTTCTCCCTGACCGGGTCGCACAGCGCCACGACGCGTACGCCGGGTATCGCCAGGAACAGGTCGATCATGCTGCCACCGCGGTTGCCGAGGCCCACGATGGCGATCCGAACCGTGCTGCGCCGCTCGAACGGTACGCCGATCATGGTCTCGCCCTGACGCGCGGGCCAGTGCTCGTCCGTCGTCCCGGTGGCGTCCGCCTCCGCGGGGGCGGCAGCGGCGGCGGGACCCGCCCCGAGGCCGGTGATCCCCATGCCGAGACCGGCACTTGCGGCTCCGGCGCCCCACAGGACGGAGCGGCGGCTGACCGAGGACGGCGCGGTGACGGCCTCGCCGGTGTGGTGATCGACGCGCTCACCGGCGTGGTCGCCGGCGCGATCGTCGGGCGGTGCTGAGTCGTTCATCGGACCTCCAGGCAGGCGGATGGACGCGCTGGCGCACGGGAACTTCCGAATATCCCGACTGGACCCTGGCGGTTGCCGCCGACGCCGCGCAAGGGGACCGATCGGACACCGATTGGACTCTTCGCGCGGGTAGTTGGACTAGTGGTCGATCGCGGCGGCGACCAGCGCCTGGAGCTGCTCCGCGGTGCGGTCGAGCGGCTCGATGCTGCGCTTGGCCCGGCACAGGGCGACCGTGCCCTCGACCGCGGCGACGACGAGCGTGGCGATCTGCTCGGCCTGCTGCGCATCGGCTCCGTGTTCGCGCAGGGAGTCGGCGAGCAGGGATTCCCAGGCGCTGAAGGCCTCGGCCGCTGCGGTGAGCACGGCGGGGGTCTCGCCCTCGGGGGGCTCCTCGATGGCGACGGCGAGGACGGGGCAGCCGGCCCGGAAGTCCGTGCCGAGGACGGTCTCACGCCACAGCGCGAAGAAGGCGCGAAGCCCGGCGACGGGGCCCGCCGCGAGCTCGCGCCGCAGCGTACGGCTCACCATGTCGCCCGCGAACCGTACGGCCTCCGTGGCCAGTTGCTGCTTGCCGTCGGGGAAGTAGTGGTACGTCGAGCCGAGCGGCGCGTCGGCGTGCTTGGCCAGGGTGCGGACGGTGGTGGCGTTCAGCCCGCGGCGGCGGATCATGTCGGCCGCACCGGCGACGATGCGCCCGCGGACGTCCTGGCTCGGCTGGACCATTGCGCGTTCTCTCCGATCACCGAGGACTGGCTATGACGGTCGTCATAGTCTAGCGTGGGGTTTTCTATAACGGTCGTCATAGCGGAGGAGTCCTCCGCGCCAGAGGAGTGCAGAGATGCCGTTCATCCAGCTCACCGCCCCCGAGGGCGCCCTGACCCCGGAGGGCCGCGAGACCATCCGCACCACGCTCGCCCGGCTGCTGCTGCGCTGGGACGGTGCCCCGGACACCGCCTTCTTCCGCTCCGTGACGTGGACGCAGTTCGACGAACTCCCGCCCGGTGCCCTGACGGCGCTGGAGGACGACGAGCCGAGGTTCCGTGTGGACGTTCGCGTCCCTGCCGGTGCTCTGTCCCAGCGGCGCAAGGAGGGACTGATCGGCGATGTCACCGCCGCCGTGCTCAAAGCGGCCGGGCTGAGCGAGGCCGACGCACTACGGATCTGGGTGCTCGTGCATGAGCAGCCCGACGGCACCTGGGGTGCGGGCGGAAACGTGGTGCGCTACGCCGATCTGGTCGCCCTGGCGGCCGACGGGCAGGACGGCGGCGGCGCGAGCTGACGACGCAGCGACGCAGCGGCGCGAGCTGACGACGCAGCGACGCAGCGACGCAGCGACGCAGCGACGTTGCGACCCTGCGACGACGCAACGCCGCCGAGCGTGGCGGCCCGGCTGCTGCCCGGGCCCTGTACTTGACCGCACGTGTAAGAACGTAAGAACCGAGGAGCCTCCCCATGGTCGAAGTCCTGGAGCCGAGCGAGGAGTTCGGGGTGGTCGGCAGTGCCTGATGCGGTGGCCGGCGGTGTGGGCGGGACCGGAGGATCGTCGGCCGTGCCCGCCGCGGCCGGGCCGCCCGGCGGGGCGGGTCGGTATGACGAGGCGGATCGGTATGACGAGGCGGGTCGTTCGGGCGGGGTGGGCCCGCACGGCGCCCGGACGCGGACGTACCAGTGGGACGACCCCACGGTCATCGCGGACGCGGCGAGGAGGATGAGCGGTCTGGAGATCGTGCGGTCGCTGCTCTCCGGCGATCTGCCGGCGCCGCCCATCACGCACACGCTCGGGTTCCGGATCACCGAGGCGGAGCCGGGCCGTGTGGTCTTCAGCGCCGAGGCGGCCGAGTACATGTACAACCCGATCGGGTCCGTGCACGGCGGCGTCTACGCGACGTTGCTGGACTCGGCCGCCGGCTGCGCCGTGCACACCCTGCTTCCCGTGGGTGCCCGCTACACCTCACTCGACCTGTCGGTGAAGTTCCTCAAGGCCATGACCACGGAGACCGGTGTGGTGCGGTGCATCGGCACCGTCACCCATCTCGGGCGGCGCACCGCGCTGGCGGAGGCGCGGATGACGGACGGGAAGGACCGGCTGCTGGCCACGGCGACCAGTAGCTGTCTGGTCACTCCGGCCCCGGGGCCGGAGTGAGCGCCGAGCCCTGCTGCTGAAGGTGGCCCTCGGCGCCGTACATCAACGCCGTGCATCAACGCTGTACATCAACGGGGTGCATCAACGGCGGGTATGCACCGGCGGCGTCGATGGCGGGCGTCCACCGGTCGGGCGTGGGCGAGCGGTGGGGCGCCGGTGCCCCCGCAGGGGCGGGGCCGTTCAGCAGCGGCGGTCGGGCGCGCAGGTCAGGTCCGCCAGCAACTCCCCGAGCGCCGCGCGCTGTTCGGTGCTGAGTGGCGCCAGGATGTCCTCCGCCGCGGCTCTGCGAGCGGTGCGCAGGGCCTTGAGTGTCGCCCGGCCCTCGTCGGTCACCTCGATGCGCACCACGCGACGGTTGGCGGGGTCGGGGACACGGCGCACCGCTCCGTTCGCCTCCAGTGCGTCGACCAGCGTCGTGACCGCCCGGGGGACCACCTCGAGCCGCTCGGCGAGATCGGCCATCCGCGGGGGCTCCGGGAACTGCGTCACCGTCCGCAGCAGGCGGGACTGCGCGGGGGTGAGTCCCAGGGGCTCCAGATGCCGCTTCTGGGCGCGGTGCATCCGCCGCGTGAGTCGCAGCAGTTGCTCGGCGAGGGCGCCGTCGGCGTCGGTGCCGGGACCGTCCTGGGGGGAGCGCATGGCGTGAGCGTATCAGGACCATGTTCATTGTGAGTGTAGGTAACAATGAGCTAGGCTCTCCTCGTCACCGCCGGACGACGTCACCGTAGGAGCCCATGAAGCACGGCGAAACCGACTGGACCCCACCACCCCCCGATCCCGAGCAGCCCGCCCAGGTGCGGCGCATCCTCCGGCTCTTCCGTCCCTACCGCGGCCGGCTCGCCCTCGTCGGGCTGCTGGTCGCCGCCTCCTCGCTGGTCGCCGTGGCCTCGCCGTTCATGCTGCGCGAGGTGCTCGACACGGCCATCCCCCAGGGGCGTACGGGGTTGTTGAGCCTGCTCGCGCTCGGCATGATCGCCGCCGCCGTGGTGAGCAGCATCTTCGGCGTGCTGCAGACCCTGATCTCGACGACCGTGGGCCAGCGGGTGATGCACGATCTGCGCACCGCCGTCTACGCCCGCCTCCAGCGCATGCCGCTGGCCTTCTTCACCCGCACCCGCACCGGCGAGGTGCAGTCCCGTATCGCCAACGACATCGGCGGCATGCAGGCGACCGTGACCTCCACCGCCACCTCGCTGGTCTCCAACATCACCAGCGTGGTCGCCACGATCGTCGCGATGATCGCGCTGGACTGGCGGCTGACCGTGGTCTCCCTGGCCCTGCTGCCGGTGTTCGTGTGGATCAGCCGCCGGGTCGGGGACGAGCGCAAGAAGATCACCTCGCAGCGGCAGAAGCAGATGGCCTCGATGGCCTCGATCGTCACCGAGTCGCTGTCCGTGAGCGGCATCCTGCTGGGCCGCACCATGGGTCGCGCGGACTCGCTGACGGCGTCGTTCCGTGACGAGTCCGAGCGCCTGGTCGACCTCGAGGTGCGGTCCAGCATGGCGGGGCGCTGGCGGATGTCCGTCATCGGCATCGTCATGGCCGCCATGCCCGCGGTCATCTACTGGGCCGCGGGAACGGCGCTCCAACTGGGCGGCCCCGTCGTGTCGCTGGGCACCCTGGTCGCCTTCGTCTCCCTCCAGCAGGGCCTGTTCCGGCCGGCGGTCGGCCTGCTGTCCACCGGTGTGCAGGTGCAGGCCTCGCTCGCGCTCTTCCAGCGCATCTTCGAGTACCTCGACCTCCGCGTGGACATCACCGAACCCGCCGAGCCGGTGCGCCTGGAGACGGTGCGCGGCGATGTCACGTTCCAGGACGTGCACTTCTCCTACGAGGACACGAGCGGCGGCGGCTCGGCGACACTCAGCGGTATCGACCTCGCCGTCCCCGCGGGCAGCAGCCTCGCCGTCGTCGGATCCACCGGATCGGGCAAGACCACCCTCAGCTATCTGGTGCCCCGGCTCTACGACGTGACGGGCGGTCAGGTACGGCTCGACGGCATCGACGTCCGGGACCTCGACTTCGACTCGATCGCCCGCGGCGTCGGCGTGGTCTCCCAGGAGACCTACCTCTTCCACGCCTCCATCGCGGACAACCTCCGCTTCGCCAAGCCCGACGCGACCGATGCGGAGATCGAGGCCGCGGCGCGGGCCGCGCAGATCCACGACCACATCGCGGGTCTGCCCGAGGGGTACGACACCCTGGTCGGCGAGCGGGGCTACCGCTTCTCCGGGGGCGAGAAGCAGCGGCTGGCCATCGCCCGGACGATTCTGCGCGACCCGCCCGTCCTCATCCTCGACGAGGCGACCAGTGCCCTGGACACCCGTACCGAGCATGCCGTGCAGCAGGCCATCGACGCGCTGGCCCGGGGGCGCACCACCATCACCATCGCCCACCGGCTGTCCACGATCCGGGAGGCGGACCAGATCGTCGTGCTGGACGGCGGGCACATCGCCGAGCGCGGGACGCACGGCCAACTGCTCGCCCTGGAGGGGCGGTACGCGGCGCTGGTGCGGCGCGCCGCCGAACGCGCGCCCGCTGCAACGCCCGCCGCAACGCTCGGAGGCTGAGGTCCGGGTGAGCCCGGCGTAGCGACCCCGGGACCCCCGCCGTCCCTGCCGTCCCTGCGCCGCGGCGCCGCGGTGTCAGGCGACGGACACGGCCGCCGGACGCTCGTCGCGTTCCAGCAGCGCCAGGATCTCCCGCACCGCGGACCTGCCGAAGCGGTTGGCGCCGATCGTGCTCGCCGACGGCCCGTAGCCGACCAGGTGGACCCGCGGGTCCCGCACCGCCCGTGTGACCTCGACGCGGATCCCGCCGCCCGGCTCGCGCAGCCCCAGCGGCGCCAGATGGCCGATCGCCGCGCGGAATCCGGTGGCCCACAGGATCGCGTCCGCCTCGACCGCCGTGCCGTCCGCCCAGAGGGCGCCGTCCGGGGTGATGCGCTCGAACATCGGCCGACGCACCAGCACACCCCGCTCCCGCGCCTCCCGCATCGCCTCGGTGAGCGGCAGCCCCGTCACCGACACCACGCTCTGCGGCGGAAGGCCCTGCCGCACCCGCTCGTCGACGAGCGCCACCGCCGCCCGGCCCTGGTCCTCGCCGAACGGGCCGTCGCGGAAGACCGGCGGCCGCCGCGTCACCCACGTCGTCTCCGCGGCCACCTCCGCGATCTCCAGCAGATGCTGGACCCCGGACGTGCCGCCGCCGACGACGATGACGCGCTCACCCGCGAAGTCCCATGGCCCGCCGTACTGCGCGGTGTGCACCTGCCGTCCGCGGAAGGTCTCCTGACCGGCGTAGCGGGGCCAGAACGGGCGGTCCCAGGTGCCCGTGGCATTGATCAGAGCACGGGTGTTCCACACCCCGGCCGAGGTCTCGACGCGCAGCCGGCCGCCCTCGCCCTCCCGTACGGCCGTCACGTCCACGGGCCGGTGCACCCGCAAGCCGAAGGTGTGCTCGTAGCGTGCGAAGTAGTCGCCGATGACTGCGGAGGACGGCAGCGACGCGTCCGCTCCGATCAGTTCCATGCCGGGCAGCGCGTGCATCCCGTGCACCCTGCCGTACGTCAGCGTGGGCCAGCGGAACTGCCAGGCGCCGCCCGGCCGCGGAGCGTGGTCGAGTACGACGATGTCGCGGTCCGGCGCGTATCCGGCCTGTCGCAGGTGGTAGGCGCTGGACAGGCCCGCCTGCCCAGCGCCCACGACCACGACGTCGACCTCGGTACCGACTTCGGTCTCGGTGCCGCGTACTCTCTGCGCCCCGGAGTTGTTCACGCTTCCACCAACTCGGCCGGGGCTCCGAATCTTCCCGCTCAGCGGCCCCCGGCCACCAGCAGCGGTGCGCCGCCCGGCGCGGAGGCGGGACGCCCGTTCGCGGCGGGCACCCCGAGCAGCGGCGAGGCGGGGACCCGCGGCAGCAGCCCGCGCTCGGCCAGCAGCGGGGTCACACCCTCCCCGAACCAGTACGCCTCCTCCAGATGCGGATAGCCGGAGAGTATGAAGTGCTCGATCCCGAGCGCGTGGTACTCCTCGATACGGTCCGCCACATCTGCGTGGCTGCCGACCAGCGCAGTGCCGGCCCCGCCGCGTACCAGGCCCACTCCGGCCCACAGGTTCGGCGAGATCTCCAGCTCCTCCCGCGAGCCCCCGTGCAGGGCACGCATTCGCTGCTGTCCCACCGACTCGCTCCGGCCCAGTGCCTCCTGCGCCGCCGCGACCGTGTCCGCGTCCAGGTCGTCCAGCAGCCGGTCCGCGGTGGCCCACGCCTCGCGCGCCGAGTCCCGCGAGATCGTGTGCAGCCGGATGCCGAAGCGGACCGTCCGCCCGCGCTCCTCGGCCAGGCGGCGGATCCACGCGATCTTCTCCTCGACCTGCTCGGGGGGCTCGCCCCAGGTGAGGTAGACATCGGCGTGCCCGGCCGCAACCGGTCCCGCCGCCGCCGAGGAGCCGCCGAAGAAGATCTCGGGGAGCGGGTCCGGAGGCAGCGCCGTCAGACCGCCGTCGACCGTGTAGTGCTCGCCGTGGAAGTCGTACGGAAGCCCACCCCACACACCCCGTACGACCTCCAGGAACTCGGCGGTGCGCGCATAGCGCCGGTCATGGTCCAGGTGGTCGCCGAAGCGGCGCTGCTCGGTCGAGTCCCCGCCGGTGACCACATTGAGCAGCAGCCGGCCCCGGGTGATCCGCTGGTACGTGGACGCCATCTGTGCCGCGAGCACCGGCGAGATCACTCCCGGACGGAAGGCGACCAGGAACTTCAGCCGCTCGGTGTGCTGCGCCAGGGCGACCGTGGTCAGCCAGGCGTCCTCGCACCACGTCCCCGTCGGCGTCAACACGGCCTCGAAACCGAGCTGTTCGGCCGCCTTGGCGATCTGTGCCAGATAGTCGATGTCGGGCGCGCGGACCCCGCTGACGGGGGTGATGCGCGACCGCCGGACCCCGCCGTCGGTGTAGGCGTGACGGTCGACGAGCGTCCGCCCGTCACCGCCGGTGGGCAGGAACCAGTGCAGGCGTACGGTCATCAGGACTTCTCCTCGAAGGTGCGGGCGGGTGTCGTGGACGGCGGCAGATCGCCGTTGAACCGGGTGTCGACGAAGTCGCCGAAGTCGAACCGGCCCGGAATGAGCTTCAGTCGGGCGAAGGTGTCGGCGATCTCCTGCTCGGAGGCGATCGCGGCCTTGTCGACGGAGACGGGTACCCGTGTGCCGTTGCTCCGCTTCACCGCGTCCAGCGCCACCTCGTAGGGCAGCTTGGTGTCCTTCGCCCAGACCTTCGCCCACGCCTCGGGGTGCTTGTGGGCCCAGTCCTGGGCTCGGCGCAGCCGCTCGACCAGGTCGCCGATGGCGGCGGCCTTCTTCTTGTCCTTCAGGGCGCCGGGGGCCGCGACCTGGAAGCCGAGGCCGTTGACGACGCCCTGCCCGTCGGTGAGCACCCGGCCCTGCTTGCTGCGCAGCACCTGGGAGGTGTACGGGTCCCAGACGGCCCAGGCGTCGACCTTGCCGCCGTTGAACGCGGCCAGGGCGTCCGCCGGTTGCAGATAGCTGACCCGTACGTCCTTCAGCGTCAGTCCGGCCTTCTTCAGGGAGGCGACGAGCTGGTAGTGGGCCGAGCTGCCCTGCGCCACGGCCACCGACTTGCCCTTGAGGTCCGCGGTCTTCTCTGCCGACGAGTCCTTCGGCACCAGGATGGTGTCGCCGCGGGCATGCCCACGGGTCGCGGCGATCACCGAGATCTTCGAGCCGGCGCCGGCGGCGAAGACCGGCGGGGTGTTGCCGACGGTCCCGGTGTCGACGGCGCGTGCGTTGATGGCCTCCAGCAGTGGAGGCCCGGAAGTGAACGTCGACCATTTGATCCGGTAGTCGAGATCGTCGAGTTCACCGGCGGCGCGCAGGATGGCCTCCGAACCACCCTTCTGGTCACCGACGTTGAGGGTCAGGGACCCCTTGCCGTCGATGCCGCCGCCCGTCCCTCCCGAGGAGTCGTCGGCGGAGGACGCACCGGAGCAGGCGGTGAGGAGCAGGGCGAGCGGGAGAAGAGCGAGGGGGACGGTACGTCGTCGCATGGGCTGTCCGTTCGGTTGGTGCGGGGTAAGGGAGGGGGCGGGGTGACAGGGGGTCAGGCGGCCTTGTGCGCCGGGCCGGGCTCCGTGACGCCCAGCCGGTCCAGCAGCCGGGCGCGCAGTCCGGCGAACCGCGGGTCGGCGATGTCGCGAGGCCGCGGCAGGTCCACGGGCGTCTCGTACGCGATCCGGCCCTCGTCCATGACCAGGGCGCGGTCGGCGAGCAGCAGCGCCTCCTCGACGTCATGCGTGACCAGGAGGACGGCGCAGCCGCGGCGCTGCCACAGCTCCGCCACGAGCTGCTGCGCCTTGATGCGGGTGAGGGCGTCGAGTGCCCCGAACGGCTCGTCGAGCAGCAGCAGATCGGGCTCGCGGACGAGGGCGCGGGCAAGCGAGGCGCGCTGGGCCTCGCCGCCGGAGAGTGTCTTGGGCCATGCGTCGGAGCGGTGACCGAGGCCGACCTCCTCCAACGCCCGCTCCGCCACGGCTCGTTCGGGACGGCCGGGCAATCCGAGCATCACATTGCGCCATACCCGCTTCCACGGCATGAGCCGTGGCGCCTGGAAGGCGACGGCCCTGCGGCGGGGGACCAGAACGGTGCCGTCGATCTCGCGGTCGAGTCCGGCGAGCACGCGCAGCAGCGTGCTCTTGCCGCATCCGCTGCGCCCGAGCAGTGCGACGAACTCGCCCGGGCGTACATCGAGTTCGAGGCCGTCGATCACCGGCCGGCCGTCGAAGGCGCGGGTCAGGCCCGAGACCCGTACGGCGGTGGTGGCGGTAGGCGGGTCGGGGGTGCAGGTCACCGGCCGGTGAACGTCGGTCGCCATTGCAGCAGCAGCCTTTCGAGAGTACGGACGGCGAAGTCGGCGAGCAGGCCGAGGAAGGCGTAGACGATCAGGCAGACGACGATCACGTCCGTCCGCAGGAAGTCGCGCGCCTGGATCATCAGAAAGCCGATTCCGGCGTCCGCGTTGACCTGTTCGGCGAAGACCAGCGCCAGCCAGGCGATGCCCAGCGAGTAGCGCAGCCCCGTCAGCGCGCTGGGCAGGGCGCCCGGCAGGACGACATGGCGGACGAGCCCCCAGCGGGACAGCCCCAGGGACTCGCCCGCCTCGATGAGTTGCGCGTCCACGCCGCGGATGCCCGCGTAGACGTTGAGGTAGAGGGGGAAGGAGACACCCATCGTGATGATGGCGACCTTCGGGGCCTCGCCGATGCCGAACCAGATGATGAACAGCGGGATCAGCCCGACGAACGGCACCGTGCGCAGCATCTGCACACTGGCGTCCACCAGGTCCTCGCCGGCCCGGAACAGGCCCGCGAGCAGCGCGAGGGAGGTCCCGACGAGCGTCCCGAGGAGCAGCCCCGCCGCGACGCGCTGCAGCGAGACCCCCATCGCGGACGTCAGCGAGCCGTCGGCGACGAGGTCGGAGGCCACCTGCGCGATGGTGCCGGGGGAGGCCAGTACGTCGGCCGAAAGGACGCCTGTGGCGCTGAGCACCTGCCAGAGGACGAGCAGGAGGAGGGGGCCGGAGGTACGGCGCAGCCACCGGGGGACGCGGGCGCGGCGGGCGGTGGTGGAGGCGATGGGTTCGAGATCGGTGGACGTTTTCATGGGTTGTGTTGATATATCCCGCCGCGTGAGATGCGGCGGGGCGTGGCTGATGGTCATGAGGGCTCCACGGAGGACGGGAGAGACGGTTACGGACGGCCGGGTACGCGTCGGAGCCCGGGCACGGATTCAGCGCAACACGGCGTCAGCGCAATGCGGTTGGGCATCGCGGCACGGGCGACGTGGGCGCGGAACGGCGCACGGAGCCGGAACACCTGGGACGGGCCGGGCAACACGTACGAGAAGCAGGCCGGATGACGGCCGGAGGGGAATGACGGAACGTCAGCAGCCGCGGGGACAGGCGGCGGAGGCCACCCGCAGCAGGTCGATGTGACCGCGCGTGGTGAGCAGGGCTGAACGTGACATGCCGTGGAACGTAGCGAGAGGGGGTGGGCGGGGTCAATGCCGTCTCGCCACGCGGACGGAGGATGCCCGCCGAGTCGGCGTCATGCGGACGCGCAATGCCACCGCGTCGGCGTCACGCGGACGCGGTGGCATTGCGTCGGAGAGGATGGAGACATGTCCGATGCCTTCACCACCCGCATGATCGATGTCGCCACCGGCTCTTCCGAGACGGTGCACGACCTGACCCCGGCCTGCGAGAGCTTTCTGCGCGAAGCGGCGCGGGACCGCGACGGGCTGCTCCATGTGTTCGTGCCGCACGCGACGGCTGGTGTCGCACTGATCGAGACCGGCGCCGGCAGTGACGACGACCTGTTGGCCGCGCTGCACGCGCTCCTGCCCGCCGACGACCGGTGGCAGCACCGCCACGGCAGCCCCGGCCACGGCCGGGACCATGTACTGCCCGCGATCGTGCCGCCGTACGCGACGGTGCCCGTCATCGGCGGACGCATGCAGCTCGGCACCTGGCAGTCCGTATGCCTCGTGGATACGAACCGTGACAATCCGGACCGCCAGGTGCGGCTGTCCTTCCTCGGCTGACCCGCTACCCGCGCGTCAGTCGCGCTGCGCGCTCTTGGGGAGCTGGCGCAGCTTCATGGCGGTGTGCGCCCCGTACGCCCAGTCGAGCATCTTCTTGGCGTCCGTGTACCGGTTGGCGTCGTTGAGCACCACGCCCACGATGGTGCGGCTGCCGCGCTTGGCGGCGAACAACAGACACGGTCCCGCGGCGGTCCCGGTCCCGGTCTTTATGCCGATCGCGCCGTTGTAGGAGCCCAGAAGCTGGTTCGTGTTGTACCAGGTGTACGTGCGGCCGTTGGTCGCCTTCTGCTTGGTGCTCGTCGCCTTGACGACGCCGCCGAAGGTGCTGTTCTTCATCGCGTGCCGCGCGAGCTTCGCCAGGTCACGGGGGGTGGAGAGGTTCTTCCCCGTGGGCGAGATGCCGTCGAAGGAGTCGAAGTCGGTCTTCGACATGCCCAGTTCGTCGGCCTTCTTGTTCATCTTGGCGATGAAGGACTTGGTCCGCTTGGCCTTCGTGCTGCCCGTACCGAAGGTGTCGGCGAGCGCGTACGCGGCGTCGCACCCCGAGGGGAGCATCAGCCCGTACAGAAGCTGCCGGACCTTGAGCTTGTCGCCCGTCTTCAGGTCCGCCGTGCTCGCGCCCTCCCGGGCCACGTAGTCGCGGTAGGCCTGCTTGACGGTCACCTTCTTGTCGAGATCGACGCCCCGCGTGTCCAGGACCACCATCGCCGTCATGATCTTGGTGGTGCTGGCCATCTGGCGCCTGGTGTCGGCGCTCTTGCTCCACAGCTTCTTGTTGGGTCCGCTGTCGAGCAGATAGGCGCCCTTGGCGGTGATGCCCGACGGGCCCGCCGCGGCCTGGGCCGTGCCCATCGGCACCAGAACCGTCACGGCGGCCGTCGATGCGACGACCGCCACCCCCCACCGGCGAACCGCCGGTCTGCCCCCTGATGACATTTATGCTCCGTTTCCCTCTTTGTTCGAGTGAACCAGCGCATAATTGCACGTTCTTGCTACCGGAGAGCTTGGTGGGGCCCCGGATTGAGTAGCACTTTCTCAGTGGGCCGAGATCACCCAGTCGAACGCGGCAGCTGGATCGAACTCGCCCTGTCCGCCTGCGAAAAGCAGACCGGCCGTGGCGAAGGCGGGATCGGCGGCCGTCCCCGGCACGTACGGCACGGCGATGCAGCGCATTCCCGCGCGGTGTGCGGCCTCGGCGCCCGGCGGGGCGTCCTCCACCACCACGCAGCCGGAGGGATCTGCGCCGAGCCTGCGGGCCGCCTCCAGGAACACATCGGGTTCCGGCTTGCCGCGCGCGACCTCCTCCGCCGAGACGACCGTGTCCATCAGCGGGGCCAGACCCGTCGCGCCGAGCACCGCCTCGATCGCCGCTCGGGACGACCCCGAGGCCACCGCGGTACGGACCCCGGCAGTGTGGAGCGCGTCGGCGAACGTCCGCATCCGCGGAAAGGCTTCGGTGGAGGCGGAAGCCAGAGCGAGGTAGTGGCGGTTCTTTCCCTGAAGGAGTGCCTCGACCGGGGCGTCGATGCCGTGCTCGCGACTCAGCACCTCGAGCGTCTCCCGCGTGCCGATCCCGATGAAGCGCGTGTGCTCCTCCCAGGTGAAGCCGGTGACGCCGTACTCGGCGAGAAGACGACGCCCCGCCTCGTAATAGTTCGGCTCACTGTCGACCAGCGTGCCGTCGAGGTCGAAGATCACCGACGGGGTACGGGGCGGGCGCGCGGAACTCATGTCCCCAGCATGCAAGAGCAGCCTGCACGAGCCACGCCCGGGGGAGTGCGGGCGGGCGGGCCTGTGGGCGGAGGGCGGAGGGCGGAGCGTGCGAGAGAGGGCGGGCCCTGCCGGTCAGCGGGGCGCCTCCCGCCCCACCGCCTCGACGAGCGGCAGCATCCGATGCGGTACGCGCTCGCGCAGTGCCACCTCGGTGCGGGTCCGTACGACGGCGGGCAGCCGGATGAGCCGCTGGATGACGTCCTCCAGGTGCACGTTGTCGCGCGCCACCACTCGTGTCATGAGATCCCCGCCGCCCGTGATCGAGAACGCCTCGATGATCTCCGGCAGTTCGGCCAGGGCATCGCCCACCTCGTCCAGGTGCCCCTGGGTGACCTCGATGTGCACGAAGGCCAGGACCGGGTGGCCCAGCGCGGCGGGGGACAGCCGCGGCCCCGAGCCGGTGATCACGCCGTTCCGCTCCATCCGGTCGATCCGGGCCTGCAGCGTGCCCCGCGCGACGCCGAGGATGCGGGCGTACTCGCGGGCACTCGTCCGCGGCTGCTCCAGCATGAGCCGCAGGATGCGGGCGTCCAGCACGTCCACGGTGTCCATGGGCCATCGGCCTCCTTTCGGTCCAGGATATGCGCGAGTGGCTGTACCGATGGCCCAGTGGGACCGGGTGCCGGTTGAGCCACTGACCTGAATGATGCTTTCCTTGGCCGAGAGATGGCGCTGCACTGGGGCTGCGCCGGACGGCCAGGAGCCGCTTCCGGACCCCACGCGGCGCCATTTGCCGTGTTCGCGGTTCCGCGAGGCGCGGCCGGTCCGCAGGCGGGCCGACAGGTCCAGCAGGTCGGCGCGTCAGCCGGTTCGTAGGAAAGGAGTGGGGTCCACCCCGATGAAGAGGATGTTCGCGGCACCGGATCCGGGACTGCTGCGGCTGCGCACCTCCGTGCGCGCCGTCATCGGTGTCGGGCTCGCCGTCGCCGCCGCCGAGCTCAGCGGCCTCTCGCTGCCCGCGTCGATCACGGGTGGTCTCGCGGCGCTGCTCGCCCTCTTCAACGTCGCCGACCCCACCGTCCGCCGGCAGATGGTGACCACCGCTCTGCTCCCGGTCGCCGGTCTCCCGGTCCTGACGCTGGCCACGGTGCTCCACGACCGGCCACTCCTGCGCGACGCCGCCTTCCTCGCCGTCGTCCTCTGCGGCGTCTACGCCCGCCGCTGGGGTCCGCGGGGCACCGCGCTCGGCATCTTCGCGTTCATGATGTTCTTCGCCACCCAGTTCCTGGACGCGGTGCCGGCCCGGCTTCCGCAGCTCTACGCGGCGGTGCTGCTGGCCGTCGCCGCCGTGGGCCTGGTGCGCTTCGGCCTCTGGTGCATCGAGCGGCGCACCCCGCCGCCGGCCGCGCCCGCTCCGCTCGCCGGGCGCGGTCTGGCCCGTACGACCACGCGGCAGGCGGTCCAGTGCTTCGTGGCCTGTGCCCTGGCTCTGGGCGTGGGGCAGGCGATCTCCGACGACCGCTGGTACTGGGCCGTCGGCACCGCTTGGTGGATCTTCGTCAACACGGCGTCCCGCGGCGAGACCATGGTCCGCGGGTTCCGCCGGGTCGTCGGTACGGTCGCGGGGATCGCGGCCGGGCTGCTGGTGGCCGTACCGCTGCAGGGCGCGCCCCTGCCCTCCGTCCTCCTCGCCGCCGTCTGCGTCTTCGGGATCTTCTACACGGCCGCGCCCTCGTACAGCTGGATGATGTTCTTCGTGACCGTCATGGCCGGGCTGCTCTACGGGCTGCTCGGCGTGCTCCACCCCGGGCTCCTGGCGCTGCGCTTCGAGCAGACCATGGTGGGCGCGTTCGCGGCCGCCATCGCCGTGGCCGTGGTCCTTCCGCTCACGACGCATGCCTCGACCGACGCGTGGATACAGCGCGCCCTGCTGTGCGTACGCCGCTGCACGGAGGAGGCCGCCCGGCGGCTCGCGGGCGACGCGACCGCCGACCCGTCGGCCCGCGTCGCCGAACTCGAGGTGCTGCTCGGCCGGGTACGGACCTCGCTCGCACCGCTCGTGCACCCGCTCAGCCCGCTGCGGGCGCGCAAGGCACGTGCGTTGCGCGTCATCGAGCTGCTCGACGACTGCGCCCGGCAGGTCCGCGGCCTTGCCGAGACGGCCGGTGACCCGGAGGCCTCGCGCGACGAGCGGCTGACCGCTGCCTGCCGTCGGGTGGAGGCGGCGGTCGAGGGGCTCCTGGCCCCGGCGCCCGAGCGGGCGGCCGCCCCCGCCGCTCCGGCTGCCGAGGCGCACCACCACCCCGGTGTCGAACGGGCGCTGGCGCATCTGCACGCCCTGGAGGGGGCTCTCGCCGGTCTCGCCGCGCCGCTGAGGAGTCATCCACGCGCTCCGCTGACCTCGTCCTGAGCCGCCGCGCCGCCCGTCCTGTGTCGCGGGCCCAACCCGCAGTCCTGACCGGCCGGTTGACGACCGGCGTCTTCGTTCTGGTCTAGACCTACTGCTACGGTCGGGGTGGACGCATCCGCGTCCGCGGGGCGGCGGGCCCGCCCCTGCGATGCGGCGGAAGGGGAACGTGGTGGGCGGAAGCAGCGCGGTGCGGCCGGCACGGGCCTACATCGGATCCTTCACCTCCGCGGGCGGCGACGGCATCACCACGGCGGCCGTCGACCCCGGCTCCGGCGCCCTCACTCCTCTGCACAGCACCGATGACCTCGCCGACCCGTCCTTCCTCGCCGTGGCCGCCGCGGGTGACGTGCTCTACGCGGTGAGCGAGACCGAGAACGGTGCGGTGGCGGCGTTCGACCTCACGCGGGACACCGACCGACGGCCCACGCCCGGCGGCACCGCCCTGGTCCGCGGCCGCGGACCCACCCACCTGGCAGTCGCCGGCGGCCATCTCCTCGTCGCCAACTACGGCTCGGGAAGCGTGACCACGCTTCCGCTCCGCGCCGACGGCACCTTCGACCGAGGCGGTCATGTCCTGCGACACGAGGGTGGAGGGCCGCACCCCGAGCGGCAGGAAGCGCCGCACGCCCATGCCGTACTCCCCGATCCGACGGGCCGGTGGGTGCTCTCCGTGGACCTGGGGACGGACTCCGTCCGCATCTGCGCACTCGACCCCGAGGCCGGGGCGCTGGCCCTGCACCACGAGGTGCGTCTGCGCCCCGGCTCGGGGCCGCGCCACCTCGCCTTCCATCCGCACGGCGATCGCGCGTACGTCATCAACGAGCTGGTTCCGACCCTGACGACCTGCCGCTGGAACGGGGAGACGGGCGAGCTGGTGCCCGTGACGGAGACGGCCGTTCTGCCGGAGGGGGAGGGCGAGGTCACCTATCCCTCGGAGGTGGTGATCGCACCCGACGGCCGCTTCGCCTGGACGGCGAACCGCGGGCACGACTCCCTCGCCGTCCTTGCTCTCGACGGGGAGGGGGACCGGCCACGCCGCGTCGGACAGGTGCCCTGCGGTGGCCGCTGGCCGCGCCATCTGACGCTCGACCCCTCGGGCAGGCGCCTCTACGCGGCGAACGAACGGTCCGGTGATGTCACCTGGTTCGACGTGGACCGGGCCACGGGGATGCCGCGGCGGGCGGGCTCGGTGCCCGCCCCGGCGGCTTCCTGCGTCGTCTTCGGCTGAACCGCCGGCCGGGCACGCGCGCGTACCCGGCCCTGGCCGGTTCGCTGCCGGTTACGGGTCGGTTCGTGGCCGGACCCGGCGGACCCGGCGGACCCGGGATCCGGCGGTCCGCCGACGCCGCGAGGCGTCAGCGGACCGGCGAGGTGCCCTGGAGCTGCGGGTGCGAAATCCCCAGCGCCGTCGCGTACTTGCCGAGGACCAGCCGCCCGATGGTGGGGTAGGCGCCGAGCGGCTCCGCCGATGCGCAACCCGCCTCGTCCGCGGCCGCCTTGAGCAGCCCCTGGGCGACCTCGGGGCCGACCAGGTACGGCGCGAGCGCCAGCTGCGCCGAGCCGGAGTTCCTGAGCTGCTCGGCCGTGTTGGCGATGGCGCCGTCGACGTCGAGGGCCGCGGCCAGCACCGGTACGGCCAGGCGTGCGGCCAGCAGCATGCCGGTGATCCCGGCGGCCTGCACCGCCTCGTCGCCGCCGACCGTGGCGAGGATGATGCCGTCCGCGGCCGTGGCCACGGTGAACAGGCGGGCCCGGTCCGCGCGCGCGAGACCGGCCTCGGACAGACGGACGTGCAGCGCCTCCGCGAGCAGCGGGTGCGGACCGAGGACATCGGTCAGCTCGGCCGCGGTGCGGCTGTCCATCACGGCCTGCCGTATCCGGCGCATGAGCGCGCTGTCCGGGCCGGCCAGCAGCGGGACGACCACGGCGACCGGACCGTCGAGGTCCGGCATCTCCGGCATCTCGGACGCGTCGGCGGCCTCGTCCTCGGAGATCTGCTCACGTATCAGAGCGATGCGCTGGGCACGCTCGGAGCGTTCGGCCGCGGCCTTGCTCAGCACCGCTCCCAGCGAGGGGAACTCCTCGTCGTTCCCGTCCACATAGCCGATACGGGCATCGAGCCCGGGCAGCTCGGAACGCGCGATGCTCAGGACCTCCTCGGCCTGGCTGCGCGTCTCTGAACTGGGCGTTCCGGGAACGGCAAGGACAAGCGCGGGCGCACCCTCGGGAGCCGCCAGCGGCTCAGGTCTGCGGTGCCGCCCGGGTTGGCGGGGACGCGGCATTCGTACGGGCAGGCCGGAAGCAGGCCCTGTGGGGTGGCTCATGGCGCCGCATGCTAATGCCTTTGGGGTCGGATGCGTTCGGGGAGGGTGCGGCTGTGCGGCATCCGTCCCGAAATTTCCGGTGGAACTACGGTTGAACGCGGAACCGTCCAGCGATCGGTCGGTCGGGCAGCTCCGGACCGTGGCTCGACGCATGCGATGGAGGGGCCGGCGCATGCAGCGCGCGAGGATTGTTATGCCCGGGATTCGGGTGGTTCGGCCTCCGGCATCGCAGGCAGGTGCAGCAGCCGCGGATCGGCCGGGAGGAGCAACTCATCCATCGCCAGGGCCGCGGCGATACCCAGGGCGCCGTCCAGCGGATCACCCGCGGCCGGGACCAGCCGCGCGTACGGCAGATGGCGGCCGATCGCCTCCCGTACGGGGCCGAGCAACTGCTCGCCCATCCCGAACAGCCCGCCGGTGAGCGCCACGTCGAAGGGCGCCTCGCCACCGTCGTCCGGCGGGCGGACCGCGGCCGCGGCCTCCGCGATGCAGTGCGCCGCCTCCCGGAGGATCTCGGCGGCGACCGGGTCCTCCGCGGCGCAGCGGCCGACCTCCGGTGCGAACGAGGCCAGTACGGCGGCCCTGTCGGTGCGCGGATACAGCAGTCCCGGCAGTTCCGCTGCGGGGCCGAACACCGCCTCCATCCTGGCGAGCAGCGCGCGCGACCCCCGGCGCCGGCCGTCGGACGCGCGCAGTGCCGCCTCGAGACCGGCCCGGCCGATCCAGGCGCCGCCACCGCAGTCGCCGAGGAGGTGGCCCCATCCGTCGGCCCGCCGCCAGGTGCCCGGTCCGTCCGCGGTGCCGAGCGTCGCGCCGAGGGCGATCAGGCCGGTGCCCGCGGCCACCACGACGCCCGGACGCGGGCCGAGCGCACCGGCGTACGCGGTCACGGCGTCGGCCGCGAGGGCCAGCCGCCGCACTCCGAGGGCCGCGGCCAGCGCGCCGGGCAGCGTCGCGCGCAGATCGTCGCCGAGGGTGGCCATGCCGGCCGCACCGATGGCGACGGTGGCTACGCGCCCGCCCGACTCGGCCGGATGCCCGGCACCCTCGCGGCCCAGCACATCCCGTGCGGCAGGGAGTAGTTGCTCCAGCAGATGGCCGGCGTCGATGCCGGCGGCACCGGTGCGTACCGGCTCGCGCGACACCACCGTTCCGACCGGTTGCGGGTCCCCGGCGCGGGCCAGACCGATCCGCAGGCCCGAGCCCCCGGAGTCGACTCCGAGCACCCACTCGGAAGCGGAACCGGCGGACGGGGTCATCCGGCCCGCCCGGTCCGGCACGAACGCGGGCCATGGAGCGATCCGTTGCGGGGCCCGCGTCGGCCGTGAACCGATCTGCTGCGGGGCCAACGCGGGCCATGGGTCGCTCCGTTGCGGGGCGAACGCGAGCCGTACGCCGATCCGTTGCGGCCGGACGGCGCGGCGGGCCGGTCCCCGCAGGCCGCGCTCACGGCAGTCGCCAGTCCACCGGCTGGGCTCCCTGCCGGACCAGCAGATCGTTGGCGCGGCTGAAGGGCCGTGAGCCGAAGAAGCCCCGGTCGGCGGACATGGGGGAGGGGTGCGAGGACTCGACCGCCGGCAGATCGCGCAGCATGGGACGGAGGTTACGGGCGTCCCGGCCCCACAGGATCGACACCAGCGGCCTGCCGCGCGCCGCAAGCGCCCGGATGGCCTGTTCGGTGACGTCCTCCCAGCCCTTGCCGCGGTGCGCCGCCGGCTTGCGCGGAGCCGTGGTGAGCGCCCTGTTGAGCAGCAGGACGCCCTGGGCGGCCCACGGCGTCAGATCACCGGTGGAGGGCCGGGGCAGCCCGAGATCGGTGTGCATCTCCCGGAAGATGTTCTCCAGGCTGCCGGGCAGCGGGCGGACGTCCGGAGCCACCGAGAAGCTGAGCCCCACCGCATGGCCTGGTGTGGGATACGGATCCTGGCCGACGATCAGCACGCGGACCTCGTCGAACGGCTGCTGGAAGGCGCGCAGCACATTCGCTCCGGCGGGCAGATAGGTCCGCCCGGCGGCGATCTCGGCACGCAGGAAGTCGCCCATCGAGGCGACCCGTTCGGCCACCGGTTCCAGGGCCTTGGCCCATCCCGGCTCGACGATTTCGTTCAACGGTCGTGCAGCCACGGGGCGTCACTCTACTCGGCTCGGCGAACCGCCTCCTCACGCGACGTCATCGAGCCCGTACGGTTCGGGCCGGATCCGTACGGATCGAGCCACGGCCCGTACGGATCACGCACTCCCCGTGCGGAATCCGCTCTTTCCGCCGGGGTCAGGCCATCACGGCGGCCCGTACGCACAGCACATCCGGAAGGTGCGAGGCGATCATCTGCCAGCTGTCCCCGTCGTCCGCGCTGGCGAAGACCTCGCCGTTGCGATTGCCGAAGTACACCCCGGCCGGGTCCGCGTCGTCGGTGCACAGGGCGTCCCGCAGCACCGTGCCGTAGTGCGTGCCCTCGGGCAGGCCCGCGCCGAGCTTCTGCCAGGTCGTGCCCGCGTCCTCCGTGCGGTAGACGCGGCACTCCCGCCCCGCGGGCACCCGGTCCGCGTCGGCGTTGAGCGGAAAGACGTATGCCACGCCGCCTCGGGTCGGGTGGGCCGCGACGGGGAACCCGAAATCGGACGGCAGCCCTTCGCCGATGGACGTCCACGTGGCCCCCGCGTCGTCGCTGCGGTAGACGCCCCAGTGGTTCTGCAGATAGAGCCGGTCCGGATCCGCCGCGTCCTGCGCGACCTTGTGCACGCACTGCCCGAACTCGGGGTTCGGGTCGGGCAGGAAGACCGCCTGGACACCGGAGTTGGACGGCGCCCAGCTCGCCCCGCCGTCGAGCGAGCGGTAGACCCCTCCGGTGGAGACCGCGACCGTCACCGCGCCCGCGTCGCGCGGATTCGTGACGATCGTGTGCACCGCGAGCCCGCCTCCGCCCGGCGTCCACTGCTCACGCGTCGGGTGGTCCCACAGCGCCCGCACGAGCTCGAAGGTCTCCCCGCCGTCCTCGGAACGGAACAGCGCACCCGGCTCGGTCCCGGCGTAGACGACGCCGGGCGCGGCGGGGCCCGCCGGGTGCAGCTGCCAGACGCGCTCGAGCGAGGCACCGGTGTCCTTGGGGAACTTCACCGCCGGCTGGAGCGGTTCCTTCCAGGTCTTTCCGAGGTCGTCGGAGTGGAACACCGAGGGGCCCCAGTGGGAGTTCGTCCCGCCGGCCAGCAGCCGGGGCGCGGCTCCGCGGGTGTCGATGCCGACGGAGTAGACCTCCTCGGCGTTGAAGTGCGGACCGTCGAACTCCCAGCTACCGCCGTGTCGTCTCCCGACGAACAGCCCTTTGCGTGTGCCCACCGCGAGTAGTGCATCGTTCACTTCCGGCCACCTCCGGGACGCCGTTGTCTCCAGTCGGGCCAGTCTGCACCCGGCCACTGACAACGGCGTCCCAACGTGCCGTGATCGTCGCTCAGGCGGCCCGGTGGTACTGCCGCGGGCTGCCCACAGCACCCCCGAGTTCACGCGCCGCATGCCGCGCGAAGTAGGGATTGCGCAGCAGCTCACGGCCGAGCAGGACGGCGTCGGCCCGGCCCTCGTCGATGATCTTCTCGGCCTGCTGCGGCTCGGTGATCTCGCCCACGGCCGCGGTCGGAAGGCCGGTCCTCGCCTTGACGGCCTCCGCGAACGGCACTTGGTAGCCGGGCCCCGTGGGGATCCGTACGCGCGCCGCGTTTCCGCCGCTGGAGACGTCCAGCAGGTCGACGCCATGGCTGCGCAGGTCCTCGGCGAAGCGCACCGTGTCGTCCCCGGTCCAGCCCGTGCGGTCGTCGTCCGTGTTCTCCGTCAGCCAGTCGGTGGCCGAGATGCGGAAGAAGAGCGGCAGTTCGTCGGGCCACACGGCGCGCACCGCGTCCACGACCTCCAGCGCGAAACGCGTCCGGTTCTCGTACGACCCGCCGTACGCGTCCGTGCGGTGGTTGGAGTGGGGGGAGAGGAACTCCCCGATCAGATAGCCGTGGGCGCCGTGCACCTCCACGACCTCGAACCCGGCCGCCAGTGCTCTGCGTGCGGCGTCGGCGAACTGCCCGACGATCTCCTGGATCTGCTCGGTGGTCAGCTCGTCCGGTATCGGGTGCCCGTCCATGAAGGGCAGCGGGCTCGGCGCGACCGGCTGCCAGCCACCGGCCTCCGGCCCGACGGGAGCGCCGCCGAGCCAGGGCCGGTCGGTCGATGCCTTGCGTCCGGCGTGGGCGATCTGGATGCCGGGCACGGTGCCCTGCTCCTTGAGGAAGGCGGCGATGCGGCGGAAGGCATCGGTCTGGGTTTCGTTCCAGATCCCCAGGTCCGCCGGGCTGATCCGGCCCTCGGGGCTCACGGCCGTCGCCTCGACCAGGATGAGGCCGGTGCCTCCGGCGGCGCGCGAGGTGTAGTGCGAGAAGTGCCAGTCGTTCGGCACGCCGGTGCCGGGCCCGGAGTCCTCGGCGGAGTACTGGCACATCGGGGCCATCCAGATCCGGTTGGGGAAGGTCAGCGACCGCAGGGTGAAGGGCTCGAAGAGGGCGCTCACGGCAGGCTCCGTTTCGCAAGGGGTGGCCGGGCTGGCCTTCGTACGATAGGCATCGTAGTACGCCATGTGTCAAACTACGATGGCTCTCGTACAATGGCTGTCCCGAGAGACGAGGAGCCGCCGCGATGACCGGGACCGTCACCACGCCGGGCCGCACGCTCGACCACCCGGCGCGCGAGGACATCCGCCTGGAGGGTGTGCTGCACGCGCTGTCCGACCCCATGCGCCTGTGCATCGTCCGGACGCTCGCGGGCGGGAAGGGCCCGCTGTCCTGTTCCGTCTTCGATCTGCCCGTCACCAAGTCGACGGGCACGCACCACTTCCGTGTGCTGCGTCAGAGCGGCGTGATCAGACAGGCCTATCAGGGCACGGCCAAGTTGAACGGGCTGCGCCGGGACGATCTGGATGCCCTCTTCCCCGGGCTGCTCGACTGCGTCCTCGACGCCGCCGCACGTCAGGCGGATCGGCCCGGCACGCACTAGCGGGGCGGCGGACCCGGTAGTCGGCCACGCGGCCCGTCGGCTTCCGAGGCCAGTCGGCCACGCTGCCCGTCAGCCTCCCGTGCCCGTCAGCCTCCCGGGTCCGTCAGCTTCCCGTGCCCGTCAGCTTCCGGGGCCCGTCAGTCTCACGCGCCCGCCTGCTGTCCCGCCCCCGCGACGCTCCCGCCGGGTCCGTCGGCGGACGGAGGCGCTCCCGCCGCCGCCCCGCTCGCGCCGTTCGCCGCGACCGCGGATGCCGCTGCCAGCAGCCCCGCCCAGTCCGGGATCTTCGCGACCGTACGGCCGAGCGACCGGCCCAGCGCCGCCTCCGCCGCCTCGATGCCCTGCCACCCCGGCCACTCGACGGGCGCCTGGCCCAGCCTCCGCAGCTCCTCGACCGGATCGTCCGGCACCGGGCGTGCGACCAGTGCCCCCGCGTCCGCCAGCACCGAGGCGGCGGTCTGCTTGGCGCACGGCCGGTTGGTGCCGATGACCCCCGTCGGGCCGCGCTTGATCCACCCCGCGACGTACTCCCCGGGCGAGGGCGCGCCGTCGCGCAGGACGCGCCCCTCCTCGTTCGGCACGGTCCCGCTCTCCGCGTCGAAGGGGAGGCCCGGCAGCGGCACGCCCCGGTAGCCCACGGACCGCAGCACCGTCCCGGCGGCGATCTCCTCGTACTCGCCGGTCCCCGTCACCCCGCCACGTCCGTCCGGCAGCGTCCGCTCGAACCGTACGCCCGCCACGCTCTCGCCGTCCGTACCCGCGAGCACGGCCACCGGGCGCAGGAAGAACCGGAGATGGATGCGGCGGGCCTTTCCCTGGGGCGGCTGTGCTGCCCAGCTCCGCAGCACCTCGACATTGCGCCGGTTCACCGCGGGCAGCCCCGACGGATCGGCGAACGCCGGGTCCAGCGCCAGCTCCTCCGGCCGCACCACGACCTCGGCGCCGGTCAGTGCCCCCAGCTCGCGGAGTTCCTTCGTCGTGAACTTCGCCTGGGAGGGCCCGCGGCGCCCCACCATGGACACGTCCTTGATCCGGCTGTCCGCGAGCGCTCCGAGCGGCCCCTGCGGCATGTCGGTCGGTACCAGGTCGTCCACGGACCGCGCGAGGATCCGGGTGACGTCCACCGCCACGTTCCCGACGCCGATGACGACCGCCGCGGGGCCGTCGAGCAGGAACCGGTGGGTCGCGGCGTCGGGGTGGGCGCTGTACCAGCCGACGAAGTCCGTGGCCGAATAACTGCCCCGCAGCGTCTCGCCCGGGATTCCGAGGTGCCGGTCGGTGGCCGCGCCGACGCAGTAGACCACCGCGTGGTACAGCTCGTGCAGCTCCGCCGCGCCCAGCCCGCCCTCGCCGATGTGCACATTGCCGAGGAAGGAGACGCCGGGGTGGTCCAGGACGGTGCGCAGGTTGTTCTGCAGCGACTTGATCTTCTCGTGGTCGGGCGCCACGCCGTACCTCACCAGGCCGTAAGGGCAGGGCAGCCGGTCCAGTACGTGCACCCGTACGTCCGGCACGGCCTGCTGCTCGACGAGGGACTGCGCGGTGTAGACCCCGCTCGGTCCTGAACCTACGACGGCGACGCGAAGCACGGCGGGGCTCCTTCCCGCAGGGTGATTCCAGCATCGCACCGGGGCGCGCCGGGCGGGAGGTGCCCTGCCGCCACGTCTCTAGCGCATCCCCCGCATGCGGTTGATCTCACTCGTCTGCTGGGCGATGACGTCGTTGGCCATCTCCTCGACGAGGATGTTGTTGCCGTCGGAGAGCACTTCGGTGGCCATGCTGACGGCGCCCTGGTGGTGGGTGATCATCAGCTTCAGGAACAGCTCGTCGAAGTCGGCGCCGCGCGCGGCCCGCAACCGGCCGAGCTGCTTCTCGGAGGCCATACCGGGCATCGTGCCGTGGTCCACGTGGTCGTCCGCGCTGCCGTGCCCGCTGTGTTCATCGGTCCCTTCGTGATCACCGTGCTCGTCCGAGCCCTGGTGACCGCCCTGTTCGTCCTTCCCGGCGTGCTGGTCGAGCCAGCCCTTCATGGCTTTGACCTCCGGCCCCTGGGCCGCCGATATCCGCTCCGCCAGCCGCATCACCCGCTGCGCATCGGCCCGTTCATCGACGAGTGCGGTCATCGTCAGGGCCTGCCGGTGGTGCTCGATCATCCGCTGCGCATAGGAGAAATCGGCCGAGTTGGGGGTGTCGTCGCCGACGGCTTTCTCCGCCTCCTGCGCGGACAGCGTCTCCGCCGCCTCACCCGGCTTGCCGGGCGCCACCACCGAGGGCTCCTTGCCCTTCGCGTCGGCGTCCCCGCCGTCCGACTCGCAGCCGCTCAGGGCCAGTACGGCGGCAACGGCGGCCGCCGTTGCCGCCAGGACGCGGACGTGCGCTCTCGTACGGCGGTGGATCACTACGACCTCCTGAGAAGTACGGATGAGTCGGAAGCTGTCCGGGCACGTCAGCGACTATCGCCGATCGGCTTCGTTTTTTACATGCTCATTGACACCTGTTGTTGTGTACATGAGAGCAGCGATACTGCCGGGGTCCGAGAACCGTTCATCACCGAACGGACACTAGGGAGGACGCAGATGTCGTTGCACACCACCCGCGTGCGGCGCAGACGCCTCGGCGTGGCGGCGGCCGCCTTCGGCCTGATCGCCTCGTTCCTTGCTGCTGCACCCGCGGTCGCGACCCCTGACCCGGGGGACGCGCCCACCACCCGAGAAAGGGTGAGCACGAGCGAAGCCGCCGATACGAAAGCCGCCATCAAGGCCGGCGAGATACCCCCCGTGGACGCGGTCGTCCACAGCGACAACGTTTCCCATCTGGCCAACATCCCCAAGGACGCGCTCCCCGGGACCAATTCGGACCTGGCGTTCCAGGGCAAGTACGCCTTCGCCGGCAACTACGACGGCTTCCGGATCTTCGACGTCAGCAACCCCAAGGCCCCCAAGACGGTGAGCCAGGTGCTGTGCCCGGGGTCGCAGAACGACATCACGGTCTCCGGCGACCTGCTCTTCCTCTCCACGGACTCCTCGCGCAGCGACAACTCCTGCAGCAGCGCCACGCAGCCCGCGACCGAGAAGTCCTCCTGGGAGGGCATGAAGGTCTTCGACATCAGCGAAAAGCGCAACCCGAAGTACGTCGCCGCCGTCGAGACCGCCTGCGGTTCGCACACCCACACCCTGGTGCCCGAGCGCCGCAACGTCTACATCTACGTCTCCTCGTACTCGCCGAGCGACACCTTCCCCGACTGCAAGCCGCCGCACGACGGCATCTCGGTCATCAAGGTGCCGCGGAGCGCGCCCGAGAAGTCGGCGGTCGTGGACTTCCCCGTGCTCTTCCCGGACGGCGGCAACCCGGGTGCGCCCACCAACCCCGGCGTCTCCCAGACCACCGGGTGCCACGACGTCACCACCTTCCCGAAGTTGAAGCTGGCGGCGGGTGCCTGCATGGGTGACGGCATCCTGTTCGACATCTCACGGCCCGAGCGGCCACGGGTGATCGACCGGGTGCAGGACAATGTCAACTTCGCCTTCTGGCACTCCGCGACCTTCAACGAGCGCGGGAACAAGGTCGTGTTCACCGATGAACTCGGTGGCGGCGGCGCGCCCACGTGCAACGAGGCGACCGGTCCCCACCGCGGAGCCGACGGCATCTACGACATCACCGGCAAGGGCGACCACCGCAAGCTCGCCTTCCGCAGCTACTACAAGATCCCGCGGCACCAGGCCGACACCGAGAACTGCGTCGCGCACAACGGCTCGCTCATCCCGGTGAAGGGCCGCGACATCATGGTCCAGGCCTGGTACCAAGGCGGCGTCTCCATCTGGGACTTCACCGACTCGAAGCGGCCGAAGGAGATCGGCTACTTCGAGCGCGGTCCGATCTCCGCGGACACGCTCGTCGGCGGCGGATCGTGGTCGGCGTACTACTACAACGGCTACATCTACTCGAACGACATGGCCAAGGGCTTCGACGTCCTCCGGATCGACGACCGGCGGACGGACGGCGCCAAGTGGGTCCGGCTGAAGGAGCTCAACGTCCAGACCCAGCCCGACTACCTCTGAGCGGGCGGGGCGTCCGGCTTCACCGCGGGCACGCCCTCCGCTGCGGTCACCGTCTCCACCGCGGTGACCGCAGCGGGACGCCGGACCGCTCCGGGACCCGTGGCCGCTTCGGCCCCGCGGGTCGGTTCGGCCCCGCGGGTCGGTTCGGCCAGGCTCACCGGTTCCCTGGCGCTCACCGGTTCCACCGCGCTCACCGTCAGCCCGCCGGGCGGCTTCTCGCCCGGCGGGCTGCCCAGTTCCCAGGCCAGCCCGTACCGCTGGAACAACTCCGCGCGCAACCGTGCCAGAGGCATCGGCGCACCCGGTATGAGGAGGGCGAAGACCGCGCCCATGAGCAGCGCACGCAGCATCGTGTAGTCGGCGGCGAGATCGTCCGAGCCGTACCGCTCGACCGTGTCCCGGAGCAGCCCGGCGAGCCGTTGCTGCTCCGGGCACTGGACGAACCCGCCTTCCGTGAGGATGCCCGCCATGTGGGTCCGCATCAGTACGGGCCGCTCGGCCGCGACGCCGAGCAGGGAATCGATGGCGCGCGCCAGCCGCTCCCTCCCGTCGTCGCTCCGCGGCTCACGCTCCAGTTCTGCCTCCAGCCTCAGATGCATGAGCCGGTGGACGGCCGACTGCAGAAGCTGGCGCTTTCCGGGGAAGTAGTACGAGACCAGGCCGCGAGCGGCGCCCGCGCGATCGGCGATGTCGGCGAGTGTCGTCGCCTGGTACCCGCGTTCCCCGATGAGGTCGACCGTCGCCTGCAGCAGCCGTTCTCGGGAACGCCGGCGCAACTCTTCATTGACCGCTGCGCTTCGCGGGGACATCCTGTAACTCCTGCGTTGACTGGCTACGAGCCAATATACTCAGAGCGTCTCCGGAATCGCCCCTGTTCACAGGGGCTTTCGGAGCGTCCGCCGTCTCGGGCGACGCGGGGGATCGCCCGAGACGGCGACTTCCGGGGGGACATCGTTGTCAACGACCCGACCGAGTCCGGTCCGGCCGAACCCGCCCTCCGTCACCGTCCCGTGCCGACCCGGTCCAGTACGGGCCGCAGGGCCGCGGGCCGCCGTTCCACCGGCAGATGGTCCACCAGGTGCACCGCGCAGCCCAGTTCGGCGGCGCCACCGTCCGCGCGCCGGTCGTCCCCGACCATCAGCACCTCCCGCGGCGCCGCCCCGATCGCCTCGCAGGCCGCCCGGAACAGCCGTGCGTCCGGCTTCTGCACCCCGTGCTCGTACGACAGGACGTACGCGTCCACGAGTGCGTCGAGGCCGTGCTCCCGGAAGACCGGCCGCAGATCCCAGCCGATGTTGCTGACCACCGCGGTCCGCACGCCGCGGTCCCGCAGCGTCTTCAGCACCTCGGCCGCATCCGGGTAGGGCGACCACGCCGCAGGCTCCATGTGCCGGTCGTACAGCGGCTCGTAGAGCTCCGGCCAGGGGATGCCCGCCTCCCGCGCCAGGCCCGAGTACGCCGCACGATGGGTCCCGGCGCTGTTGTCGCGCTCGGCCCATGCCGCGGCCAGGTGGTCCGGCACCGCCTCGGGGGAGGCGCCGCCCGGCAGCGCCCCGGCCCGTTCGAGCCGCCCGGCCCAGTGGAGCAGTTCCTCCTCCGCGACGCGGATGCCGGCGCGGTCGAGCACGGTCCGCAGCCAGGAGCCGGTCGGTTCGACGCGGAACAACGTCCCGGAGAAGTCGAACAGCACGCCCGTGATCGTCATGCCCGCACGCGTCCTTTCCGCAGCCCGCTCGGGGCGCGTCGTCTACGGCGCCTCCGGCCGGTCCGAAGGCGCACCTCTCCCGGCATCGGCCGGATCTCCTGCGGCATCCACCGGAGTTGTCCCCGCACCCGGTGGCCCCCACCGCAAGCAGGCGGCAGCCGTCAGCGCGGCCAGCGCCACCCCGAACAGCCAGCCCCCGAGCACGTCCGAGAACCAGTGGACACCGACCCACAGCCGGGTGAACCCCACACCTGCTATCGAGATCACGGCCAGGGCGGTCGCGCCCCACAGCCACAGGCCCCGTGCGCCCGCGCGCAGCGCCAGCCACCACAGCAGCGCGCAGCCCAGGGCCGCCGTCATGGCGTGTCCCGAGGGGAATGCCGAGAAGTGGGCGGTGGCCACGGGGTCGGGCCAGTGCGGGCGGTCGCGCCCGACCGCCAGCTTGAGACCCTGCTGAAGTCCGGACACGACGGCCGTCGCGATCAGCACGCACACGCCCGTCACGCGGTCACCGCGCCACAGGAACCACAGGGCCGCGGAGACGAGCAGGGCGCGCACCGTCCAGGGGTCCCACACCCAGTCCGTGAGGATGCGGCTGACCCGCGTCCAGCCGGGGTGGTCGACCGCCGGTCCATGCAGATCGACCGCGATCGTGCGATCCCACGCGAGCAAGGACCCCCACTCGGCGGCGACCATCGCCAGGACGATCGTGCCCAGCAGGCCGGTGATCCCCGCGACCCGGAGACAGACGGCGGGACGACGAGACAGTGGCACATCCATGCGGAGATCTTCGCGGACAGCCGGGGCGAACCGCCAACCCGGCACCCGCACGTCCCCGTCCGTCCGCACGTTCCTCGTAGGTCAGCGCAGCACGCCGAGGGCGGGGACCAGCGTGACCAGCAGCGGCACCACGGGGACGAACGCCGCCGCGGCCGTCAGCCGCAGCCTGCGTGCCGGGGTGAGGCGGGTCGGAGCGGCCAGCAGCCGGTCGACGCGGCGCGGGAGTTCCGCGTGCGGCGTGGGACAGGGGCCGAACACCCCTCGGTCCTCGTTGAGTTGGACCAGGGCCAGAGCGATCGTCAGCCGGCCGAACTGCCGCGAGGCCACATCGTCGGCGGCCAGTTCGACCAGCCGGTGCATCTCATCGCGGAACCCGGCGAACACCGGCACCTGGGGAAATCCCTTCGCCAGCGCCGAGGAGCAGTGCAGCAGCCAGTCGTGGCGCGCCCGCGCGTGCCCCTGCTCATGGGCGAGTACGGCGTCGAGCTGGCGCCGGTTGAGGCGCCGCAGGGCCGCGGTGGTGATGACCAGCCGGGCTGCCGCGCCGGGCATCCACCAGGCACCGGGCCGCTCCCCTTCGAGGACGACGAGACGGTCTCCGGCCTCCACCTCGCCGGGCAGCCGCGGGGAGCGCACGAGCAGTTCCCTGCGCTGCCGCCTGCGCTGGGCGCGCGCTGTGCGCACTTCGCGGGTGAGCATCGCCGCCGTCCATGCCCCGCCGCAGGCGAGCACGGCGGCCATGGCGCCGGCCCACGGGCCGTACCCCTGCAGGGCGTACGCCTCGACCACGCCACGCGGCGCAGGAGCGAACACATGCCCGCGTACGGCCTCCCAGGCCGCGGCCGCGCTCAGCGCCATCGCGAGCGCGCAGCACAGCAGCACTGCCGCGACGACGCACTGCCAGACCCACAGCGCCAGCACGGGTTCGCGGTCCGGCCACTCGGCGCGCGCCAGGAGGCGGGGGGCGACGGCCGCGGCGAGCCCGCCGAGTGCGAGCAGCGCGAGCGGGAGCATCATGCCCGTCAGCCTACGAGCGGGGGCTACCGGCAGGTATGGCAACGACGGTGAAGTGACGGAAACCACGGCATGCGCACGGAACTCGGGGCCTGAGTGCCGGGACGTACGCGCGGACGCGCACGCACGGGCTTCGGTGCGCGGGGGCTGCTCAGACAGCCAGGAGCATCGCGAACATGCCCATGCCCATCGACACCCGGCACGCGGTGGCCAGCTCCGGGTGGTGCGTCCAGCGCATGCCCGGCGCAGGCGAGGGACCCCCGCCACCGATCCCGGCCGTCGCGGGAATGCCCGGCGCAGACGGGAGACCCTCGCCGCGGTTCCCGGCCGCCCCGCGGGTCCCGGCCGTCGCGGCCGGCGGCACGAGGGCGATGCCCGTACGCAGCACGTACACCGCGAAGTAGACGAGCAGCACCGCCGTCAACAGGGCCGTCCCGGCGACGGGTTGGGCCGCCCCGTGCGCGGCATGGTTCGAATGCCCCGGAGCGAGCGACATGTGGACCATCGCCAGCGCACCGACGACGTGGTGCAGATGATGACGTCCGCGCCGGGCGAGCAGCAGGGCGTGCAGTGCCGCCGCGGTGAACACGGCCGCGAACACGAAGTGGTCCCACGGCTGCGGGGCGCGCGCCACGGTCGGGACGGCCATCGCCGCCATGCCGATCCCCATGAGCGCCTCGCCACCCGCTCCGTGCCGCTGTCCGGAGTCGCCGCCCCGCATCCGCAGCAGGCACAGCATCCCGGCAGCTCCGCACAGAATGACCAGCAACCAGCCGACGAGCGGCGGTCCGTGCACGGCGCACCTCCCCGTACGCGACGAGACCGCCCGGAGCATGCCCGCGGGGGACGCCGCACACGGGAGCGCACAGGAGCACGGGAGGGGGCGCGCCGGCTCGGCGTGCCGCGCACTGTCCCGCCGCACGACCGTGCCGCGCGACCCTGCCCGTGTCGCCGACCGGTCAGGGCCGGTAGCGCATCGGGTGGTCCTCGGGGACCTCGACGACCGCGATCCGCACCCCGTCGGGGTCGGCGACCCACATCTCGATCAGCCCCCACGGCTCCTTGACCGGCGGCCGCAGGATCTTCACACCGCGTGCCGCCAGCTCCTTGTGGGCCGCCGCCGCGTCCGCGACCTGCAGCCAGAGCTGGAGCCCGGGCGCGGGGGGCTGCTCGGACCGTCCCGAGACCTCCAGAAAGCCGCCGCCGAGGAAGTACACCGTGCCGCGCTCGGGCCCCGTCCCGAACTCGCGGAAGACCGCGAGCCCCAGCGCCTCTCCGTAGAAGGCCCGCGACCGCTCGGGGTCCGTGGGCCGCAGCAGGATCCGGCCGCTCAGTACATGCACCATGAACGGGACCCTACGCAGAAGGGGCCGCTCCGGAGCCCCGCGACAGGCTTGTACGGGGAGCCCCGCGACAGGCTCGTACGGCCGCCGGACGCCACGCGCTGACCGGCGGCCGTACGAGATGACGTCGTACCCATGGAGCCGGGGGGACGAGCGCCGGGGGCGCGGCCCCGACCGCCTACGCGGTGAAGCGGCTCGTCCGCTTGATGTCCGGGAAGTCGGTGGTCGCGGCGTCCAGCCCCAGGGCGCGGACCAGCCGCAGATGGTCCTGGGTGTTGACCACCCATCCCACGATGCGCAGCCCGGCCGCGCGGGCGCGCTCGACGACCTCCAGGGTCAGCCGGCGGATGTTCAGCACGACCGTGCCGGCGCCCACGGCCACCGCGCGGTCGACCACGTCCGTGCCGTAGCGGCTCGCGACCAGGGCGGTGCGCACCCCCGGCACCAGCCGGGTGATCTCGGCCAGCGCGGAGTCGTGGAACGAGATGACCTCGACCCGGTCCACGAGATCGCGGCGGTGCATGACCCCGGCGAGGGCCTGCGCCGCCGCCACGTCCTTGATCTCCGCCTGCAGAGGGGCCTTCACCGCGTCGAGGACCTCCTCGAACACCGGGACGCGCTCGCCGTCGCCGGCGTCCAGCTCGCGCAGCTCGTCCAGCGTGAAGTCGCAGATCTGGCCCGAGCCGTCCGTCGTACGGTCCACCTCGGCGTCGTGCATGACCACGAGGGCGCCGTCCTTGCTCAGATGCAGGTCCAGCTCGATGACGTCCATGCCCTCGCGATCCGCGCGCACGAATGACCGGAGGGTGTTCTCCGGCTCTACGCCCATCACGCCACGGTGTCCGATGGTGAGGAATGTCAAGGATGTCTCCGTTCGGGCGGGGTCGACCGGGCGGTGCCGCAGCCTAATGGCTCCCACTGATTTGTGACCCATGCCGCGCCAGAATCCTTCGGACGGGAAAAACACCGGCGTGAGAGGGGGTCCGGCAGGATAATTTTCGGTCTCTCCGGTTGTACCGGATATCCTCGTACCTATACGGTGTCTTGACGCTAGGTTCTCCCGTGGAAGGTGGGCTATGACGGAAATTCTTGTGCAGGACCGCAAGGGCGGTGAAGGCGCCGACGCACAGCGCGTGATCGACCACCCGGCCTGGCCTGTTCTCAAGGATGCCGTGGAGCGGATCAGGGCCTGGCAGTCCAAGGACGGTTCGATCGACTTCGCCGCCGAGGGTGTTCCGGACCAGACCACCGTCGAGACGGCGCTGGACCGCGCGGTGTCGGCCATCGGGCAGCTCTCCCCGCTGCTGCCGCACGACGCGGGCTACCACCGTGCGCTCGTCGCCGACCTGTGCCGCTGGGCCGAGGGCGGCTTCGCCGTGCCCGACTTCCTCGACTCCCTGCTCGCGTTCCACCCCGCGCAGCACCGTGCGGACGGGCTCCAGCACCTCGTCGTCTTCCCGATGTACACGCAGAACGGGAACCCGGACCGCAACCTCGAGGCCGTCGTCCTGCGCGTCGTCTGGCCGGAGTGGCTGGCCGAGCTGGAGCGCACGCGCTACGACAACCCGCTGTTCCTCGGCATCACCTTCGAGGACTTCACCGGTGGCTACGACACCAACTCCGCCGTCCTCTTCCCGGAGACCATCGCCGTCCGCCAGGCCCCCGAGCGCTTCACCTGGGGCGCCATCTTCTGCGACCGCGAGGCCGCCCGCTTCCGCCGGGTCACCGAGGCCGCGGTGGACATCCTGAAGCTGGACCTGCCCGATGACATCCGGGAGATGGTCGGCGACCAGCAGCGCTGCCAGCAGGCATTCGTGCTCTGGGACATGGTCCACGACCGCACGCACAGCCACGGCGACCTGCCGTTCGACCCGTTCATGATCAAGCAGCGCCAGCCGTTCTGGATGTACGGCCTGGAGGAGCTGCGCTGCGACCTCACTGCCTTCAGGGAGGCCGTGAAGCTGGAGGCGGAAGGTTTCGCCCAGGCCCGCGACGTGCAGTACGCGGTGATCTTCGACCGGATGTTCCGCTTCCCCGTCAGTGGCGACCGGGTGCGCAACTACGACGGTCTCGGCGGCCAGCTGCTCTTCGCCTACCTGCACCGGCGCGATGTGGTCCGCTGGACGGACAACACCCTGCACATCGACTGGGACCGCGCCCCGCAGGTCACCAACGAGCTGTGCGCCGAGATCGAGAAGCTGTACCGCGAGGGCATCGACCGCCCGAAGTTGGTGCACTGGTTCGCCGCGTACGAGCTGGTCTCGAGCTACCTCTCCCCGCACCCCGGCTCCACCTGGGCCAAGGGGCCCGACGCGCTGGATCTGACGCTGCCGCCCCGCAAGCTCGTGGACGACGTGCTTCCGGACGAGTTTCCGCTGAGCATGTTCTACGAGGCGCTTGCGAAGAAGCTCAAGAGCGTGATCGCCTCCACCAAGGGCATCACTGCTCACAGTGACGAGCAGGTGGCCGCGTGACCGAGGCGGGAGAGGCGGAAGGCATGACGAGCAAGAGCAAGGGGGCCCTGGACGGATCGGTCGTCGCGGTGGCCGGCGCGGGTGGGCCCGCCGGGCGGGCGACGCTGATGCGCCTGGCCGAGCGGGGGGCGACCGTCGTCGCCGCCGACGCGGACCCCGCGCGACTCGTGGAGGCCGTGGACGCCGCCCGTTACGCCCACGGCGGCGCCACCGTCACCGGCGAGACCGTGGACCTGCTCGACCCCGAGGCGACCCGGGCGTGGGCCGACCGCACCGAGAAGGAATTCGGCCGGGTCGACGGCCTGGTCCACCTCGTCGGCGGCTGGCGCGGCTCCAAGACCTTCGCGGACGCCCCGCTCGCGGACTGGGAGGTCCTGCACAACCTGCTGATCAGGACCGTGCAGCACACCTCGCTCGCCTTCCACGACGCACTGGGGCGCAGCGGCCGCGGGCGCTACGTCCTGATCAGCGCGGCCGGTGCCGGCAAGCCCACCGCCGGCAATGCGGCCTACGCGGCGGCGAAGGCCGCCGCCGAGGCCTGGACCCTCGCGCTCGCCGACGCCTTCAAGAAGGAGGGGGGCGAGAGCGGTCCGCAGGCCGCTGCTGCGATCCTGGTGGTGAAGGCGCTGGTGCACGACGCGATGCGCGCCGAGCGTCCCAACGCGAAGTTCGCGGGCTTCACCGACGTGAACGACCTGGCCGAGGCCATCGTCGGCGTCTGGGACCGGCCCGCCGAGGAAGTGAACGGACACCGCCTGTGGCTGACCCCGCAACCGTGACCACCGACGCACGGCGGCGCCATGATCCCGAGGTGCGCGGATTCGCCAGCGACAACTACGCGGGCGCGCACCCCGAGATCCTGGAGGCGCTCGCGCTGGCCAACGGCGGGCACCAGATCGCGTACGGCGAGGACCAGTACACCGAGCATCTGCAGCGCGTCATACGCAGCCACTTCGGCCCGAGCGCCGAGGCCTTCCCGGTGTTCAACGGTACGGGCGCCAATGTCGTCGCCCTCCAGTCGGTCACCGACCGCTGGGGTGCCGTGATCTGCTCCGCCACCGCCCACATCCACACCGACGAGTGCGGGGCCCCCGAGCGCGTGGGTGGCCTCAAGCTGCTGCCCGTGCCGACCCCCGACGGCAAGCTCACGCCCGAGCTCATCGACCGGGAGGCGTTCGGCTGGGAGGACGAGCACCGTGCGATGCCGCAGGTGGTCTCGATCACCCAGAGCACCGAGCTGGGCACCGTCTACACCACGGACGAGATCCGGGCGATCTGCGCGCACGCCCACCGGCACGGCATGCTGGTGCATCTCGACGGGGCCCGGCTGGCCAACGCGTCGGCATCCCTGGACCGCCCGATGCGCGCCTTCACCAACGCCGCGGGTGTGGACCTTCTCTCGCTGGGCGGCACGAAGAACGGCATGCTGTTCGGCGAGGCCGTGGTGGTCATCAACCCGGACGTCGCCCGTGCGATGAAGCACGTACGCAAGCTGTCCATGCAGTTGCCGTCCAAGATGCGGTTCGTCTCGGTGCAGTTGGAGGCCCTGCTCGCCGGTGACCTCTGGCTCCGCAACGCCCGTCACGCCAACGCGATGGCCCGCCGCCTCGCCGAAGCAGTGAGCGACGTGGACGGCGTCGAGATCGTGTATCCCGTGCAGTCCAACGCGGTCTTCGCCAAGCTGCCGAACGAGGTCTCCGAGCGCCTCCAGAAGCGCTACCGCTTCTATTTCTGGGACGAGGCGGCGGGGCTCGTCCGCTGGATGTGCGCCTTCGACACCACGGAGGACGATGTGGACTCCTTCGCGAAGGCCCTCGCGGAGGAGATGGGCGGAACACAGCCCTGATCCTGCATGGGTATGCATCCGGGCGTAAATCGATTGACCCGCGCCCGGGTGCCCGCCTACGGTCCGGATGCCATGGAGCCGATCCAGGACGTCCCCGACCTCTCCGCGTATCTCGCCGCGGACGATGTGATCGACCACGACCACGACACCGTCCGTGCGACAGTGGCCCGTCTCGGCGCCGCGGGCCAGGACCCCGAGGCCTACGCCGGACGGGCCTTCGCGTTCGTACGGGACGAGATCCCGCACTCCGCCGACGCCGGCGACCCGCGCGTCACCTGGCGCGCCTCGGACGTCCTGCGGCTGCGCACCGGCATCTGTCATGCCAAGTCCCACGCCCTGGTGGCCCTGTTGCGCGCCGCCTCTGTCCCGGCGGGGCTCTGCTACCAGAAACTCGACGTCGTGCACGGGCTCGTGGCGATCCGGCTTCCGGGGCACCCGCGCTGGGCCCGGCAGGATCCACGGGGCAACAAGCCCGGTGTCGACGCCCGGTTCAGCCTCGACCGCGAGCAACTCGCCTGGCCCGTACGCCCGTTGCTCGGCGAGGCGGACTACCCGACCGTCCATGCCACGGCGCACCCCGCGGTCCTGGACGCGCTCCGGCGCGCCCGCGACCGCACGCACCTCATGCGGCTGCTGCCCGCCGCCCTCTGAAGCCTGAGAAAGGCCGCACATGACTCTCGCCCTCACCGTCTCCGACGAGGTCCGGGCCCTCGCCCCCGGCTTCGCACCCGTCGCCGTCGAGGCGCATGGGCTGACCAACGGGTCCAGCGACGAGGCCGGTTCCGCGATGCTCGACGCCGCCGCGCGGCGGCTCGCCGCGCGCCTCGACGGCCGGGCTCCGCACGAGCATCCGCACATCGCCGCCTGGCGCGCGGCGTACACCGCGTTCGGCTCCAAGCCCTCCCGCACCCGCAACTCCGCGGAGGCGCTGGCCCGCCGGGCCCTCGCCGACGGCGGACTGCCGCGCATCAACCGGCTGGTGGACCTCTACAACGCGATCAGCGTCGCTCACCTGATTCCGGTGGGCGGCGAGGACATCGCCCGTATCCAGGGCGGCATGCGACTCGTACGGGCCGTGGGCGACGAGCCGTTCGACACCGTGGCGGGCGGCGAGCCGGTCGTCGAGCACCCCGATCCCGGAGAGGTCGTCTGGCGCGACGACCGGGGCGTCACCTGCCGCCGCTGGAATTGGCGCCAGGGGGTCAGGACCCGCCTCACCGAGGAGACGTCCGACGCCCTCTTCCTGCTGGAGGGAATGGAGCCGATGGCGGTCGGCGAACTCGGGGCCGCGGCGACCGAACTGGCCGAGTCGCTCGCCAAGGCCTGCCCGGGCGCCCGGATCGAGATCCGCGACGTGCTGTAGCCGGCGCCCGGGTGGGCAGGGTGGTCAGCGACGGTCGAGGCGCTTGGCTTCCGCCGGAGTCGGGGCGGTGCCGCCGAGGTGCGCCGGGATCCACCAGGTGTCGTCCGGGCCCTTGGGCCGTACGGGGTAGGCGCGCTGGCAGGCCTCCAGCAGCTCCTGGACTCCGATGCGCAACCGCTCGGTGACGCTGACCGCCGTCTCGGAGGGGTCCGCGGTGATCGGCTCGCCCACACGCATCGTGATGGGGATGTGGTTGCGGCCGAGGTTGCGCGGACGGCCCTTGGTCCACAGCCGCTGCGTGCCCCACAGCGCCATCGGCAGCAGCGGAACGCCGGCCTCCTGCGCCATCCGGGCCGCACCCGACTTGAAGTTCTTCAGCGTGAAGGACGGCGAGATGGTCGCCTCCGGGAACACACCGACGATCTCGCCCGCACGCAGCGCCTTCACCGCGTGCGCATACGCGTGCTCGCCCTGCGCCCGGTCGACCGGAATGTGCTTCATCGCCCGCATCAGCGGTCCCGAGACGCGGTGCCGGAAAACGGACTCCTTCGCCATGAAGCGCACCAGGCGCTTGGCGGGCAGAGCCGTCAGACCGCAGAAGACGAAATCCAGGTACCCGATGTGATTGCTCACCAGAACCGCCCCGCCCCGCCGCGGAATGTTCTCGGCGCCCTTGATGTCGAAGCGCAGGTCGAGCGCCTTGAACATCGTGCGGGCGAGGCCGACGACCGGCGGATAGACGAGTTCTGCCATGTGGGGGGACCCTTCTGCGCAGCCCGGGGAGGGTTCTCCCGGCGAAGTTACGCGGCCGTAGGTCGCCGCTTTCGCCGATCGTGCCCCATCGTCCGGCCCCGGGCCAGTCCCGGAGCCGCCTTCGCGGGAGATCCTCGTCACGTCGAGCGCGCCGACGTGCACGGCCCGTGGCCTTCACTGACACCTGCTCAGCTCGTCGCCCTGCGCAGCAAAAGGTACATCTCGCATCCCAGGCAGTAGCCGAAGACGGCGTTGAGGAACGCGGCCGCGAGCGCGCACGCCGTGGCCGCCATGCCCAACCACTCCTGGCCCACGCCGTATCCGATGAGCGCGACGACGGTGAACAACAGCCCGACGGCCTGTGCGAAGCGCGGCGGTGCCGGGTGCTCGGACTCCTGCGGCGGCCCCAGTCGCGGGCGCACCAGCAACCGGAACAGCAGACCGTAGGGGGAGCGGGCCACGCCGGCCGCCGCCCCCACCGCGAAGGCCAGTGCCTGCCACTCCAGCAGCCAGTGGCTGCCGGTGGCGAGAGCGGCGGCCAGGACCACGCTTGTCACCGCCGCACCGAACCTGGGTCCCCGCACGTCGATCTCCGCGGCCGGGGCTGCTTCGGTACTCGAACTCATGCCGCCCAGCATGCCCCGGCGGAACCCGTCCGCGGCCACGGGAATTCTTGCAATCCTGTGAACGCTGAGCAGGGCGATGACCGGACTCATGGTGTGCGTGGTGGTGCTCGCGGCGGCGGGCGCCTACGGCCTGCTGCACACGCGACGCGGCGGGAGGCTGAAGGTGCGCGGGCGCGACGGTGAAGTGAGGCTCGGCGAGGACCGTCTGGGGGCGCGGCCGGGCGAGCGCGCGACGCTGGTGCAGTTCTCCAGCGCGTTCTGCCAGCCCTGCCGGGCGACCCGGCGCATCCTCGCCGACGTGGCCGGCATGGTGGACGGCGTCGCGCATGTGGAGATCGACGCCGAGGCGCAGCTGGACCTCGTACGGGAGCTGCACATCCTGCGCACGCCGACGGTCCTCGTGCTCGACGCGGACGGCCGGATCGTCCGCCGCGCCGCGGGCCTGCCCCGCAAGGCGGACGTCATCGCCGCCGTCGGTGAGGCGGTCGCACCCGCCGGCTGACTCCGCGTCATGCCCGCCTCACCCGGGCGTGACCGATCTCCCATCTCCACCGGGCCGCTTGACGTGGCGCTTCGCGGATCGCCACGCTGATGCGATGCAGTTGGTCTTTCTCTACGGACGGTCCTACGTGGATCTCGTGCGGCACGCCAGTGCGCGCTGTCCGGGTCGGCTCTGAGCGCCATCGCTCCTCCGCTCGCCCTCCCGGACCACGACTGAAGGACAACTGCATGACGGCCACGCACGATCTCGGTACGTCCCCGATCGCCGACCGCGACCTCGCCACCCCCGACCTCCTGCGCTCCGCTTTCCGCCGCCACGCCGCCGGTGTCTCCGTGATCACCGCGCAGGGCACCCGGCCCGTCGGATTCACCGCGACCTCACTCACCTCGGTGGCCGCGGAGCCGCCGCTGATCTCGTTCGGTATCGGCACCGGCTCGTCGAGCTGGCCGGTGATCGCCGAAGCCGGGTACATAGGGGTCCACGTCCTGGGCGAGCATCAGCAGGAGCTCGCCGCCACCTTCGCCCGCAGCGGCGCGGACCGGTTCGCGCCCCCCACCGCCTGGCGGACGGGACCGCACGGGGTGCCCGTCCTCGACGGAGTGCTTGCGTGGCTGGTGTGCCGGGTGGTGACCCGGATTCCGGCGGGCGATCACAGGATCGTCCTGGCGGAAGTGGTCTCCGGTGACCCGGACGGCGCAGGGCGCCCGCTGCTCCACCACCATGGCCGCTTCACGGGACTGCGGGACTGACGTTGGGGACGGCAGGCCGTGCGACGGGTGTACGCCGGTTACGCAGCGTTGGCAACGTCACAGTTCACCGGCCTTGAATACGGGGCAAGTGCACACTGTACTGACGAGTAATATTTCTGGTCGGAGCGCGGGCCGCCCCAACCGGGATACGCCCCGAAAGGCGCCTATGCTGCCAACAAGGCAGGCCCCTGGCCCTGACGTGGGGAACCCCGCGGAAATTAGACGATGCAGTAGGAGAGCCGGTCGTGAGCTTGAGGATCGTTGTCTGTGTGAAGTACGTGCCCGACGCCACCGGCGACCGGCACTTCGCCGAGGACCTGACCACCGACCGCGAAGCGGTCGACGGCCTGCTGTCCGAGCTCGACGAGTACGCGGTCGAGCAGGCCCTTCAGATCGCCGGGGACGCCGACGACGCGGAGATCACCGTGCTCACCGTCGGCCCCGAGGACGCGCGCGACGCGCTGCGCAAGGCCCTCTCGATGGGCGCCGACAAGGCCGTCCACGTCGAGGACGACGACCTGCACGGCACGGACGCGCTCGGCACCTCGCTCGTCCTCACCAAGGCCATCGAGCACATCGGCTACGACCTGGTGATCTGCGGCATGGCCTCCACCGACGGCACCATGGGTGTGCTCCCGGCGATCCTCTCCGAGCGCCTGGGCGTGCCGCAGGTGACGCTGCTGTCCGAGGTGTCCGTGACCGACGGCAAGGTCACCGGCCGCCGTGACGGCGACGCCGCGACCGAGGAGCTGGAGGCGTCCCTCCCGGCCGTCGTGTCCGTGACCGACCTGTCGGGCGAGGCCCGTTACCCCTCCTTCAAGGGCATCATGGCCGCCAAGAAGAAGCCGGTGGAGTCCCTGGACCTGTCGGACCTGGGCCTGGAGGCGGACGAGCTCGGCCTCCAGGGCGCCTGGACCAAGGTCGACGACGCCACGCAGCGCCCGGCGCGTACCGCCGGAACGATCGTCAAGGACGAGGGCGAGGGCGGCAAGCAGCTGGCCGAGTTCCTTGCTGGCCAGAAGTTCATCTGAGTCTTCAGCTTCGGCCACCACCCCAACCGCCCCAGATCCTTCGTACCGCAGGAGAGCAATCCCATGGCTGAAGTTCTCGTCTACGTCGACCACGTCGACGGCACCGTCAAGAAGCCGACCCTGGAACTGCTGACGCTGGCCCGCCGCATCGGCGAGCCCGTCGCCGTCCACCTCGGCGCCGGTGCCGACGCCGCCGCCTCCACCCTCGCCGAGTACGGCGCGGTGAAGGTCCTGGCCGCCGACGCCCCGGAGTTCAACGACTACCTGGTCGCGCCGAAGGTCGACGCGCTCCAGGCCGCGTACGACGCCGTCTCCCCGGCCGCCGTGCTCGTGCCGTCCTCCCCGGAGGGCAAGGAGATCGCCGCGCGCCTGGCCGTCCGCATCGGCTCCGGCATCATCACCGACGCCGTCGACATCGAGGCCGGCGGTGAGGGCCCGGTGGCCACCCAGTCGGTGTTCGCCGCCGCCTTCACCACCAAGTCCCGTGTCACCAAGGGCACCCCGGTGATCACCGTGAAGCCCAACTCGGCCGCGCCCGAGGCCGCCCCGGCCGCCGGCACCGTCGAGCAGCTCGCCGTCACCATCGGCGAGAAGTCCACCGGCACCAAGGTCGTCTCCCGCACCCCGCGTGAGTCGACCGGCCGCCCGGAGCTGACCGAGGCCGCGATCGTGGTCTCCGGTGGCCGCGGTCTGAACGGCGCCGAGAACTTCCCGCTGATCGAGGCGCTGGCCGACAGTCTCGGTGCCGCCGTCGGTGCCTCCCGCGCCGCCGTCGACGCCGGCTGGTACCCGCACACCCACCAGGTCGGTCAGACCGGTAAGTCCGTCTCGCCGCAGCTGTACATCGCGGCGGGCATCTCCGGTGCGATCCAGCACCGGGCCGGTATGCAGACCTCGAAGACCATCGTGGCCATCAACAAGGACGCCGAGGCCCCGATCTTCGACCTGGTCGACTACGGCGTGGTCGGCGACCTCTTCCAGGTCGTCCCGCAGCTCACCGAGGAGGTCAAGACCCGCAAGGGCTGACTTCCCGGCCGCGAGGCCGTTCCGCCGTGAGGCCCCCGTACACCGTGCGTACGGGGGCCTCACGTGTGCAGAGTGGTGTTGACCTGCGAGCCGACCCGCGGATAGCGTCATTCAACAGATTGTTGATTTAGCTGTTGATTGACCTGTTGATCGGCGTGCAGCGGACCATGGAGGGTTGTCGCATGGGGCAGGACGAGACCGTTCGCTCAGGGCAGGACGCGGCTGCGGCCACCAGCCTCACCGGCGCGGTGCACGAGCGGATCGGCGCGTCGCTGGCCGCCGTCGACGCGGACCTCGCCCGCCGTTTCCCGGGCGACCCCGGCACCCGTCAGCCCGTGCACACCGTCTACATCCCCGCCGACGCCTTCGCCGCCGGCACCATCCGCTCCTGGGGCGACCAGGCCCTCGCCGCCCTCGACGAGCACGCCCCCGACGCCGCCTCCTTCGCCGCCGTCCTGGGGCTGGACGACCGCCTCGCCGGGCCCGTCCACGCCCGCGTGCGCGCGAAGCTGGAACGCGAACCCGTCGAGGACCTGCGCATCGACTTCGAGGACGGCTACGGCCCGCGGCCCGACGCCGAGGAGGACGCCGCCGCGGCCCGGGCCGCCCGCCTGGTGGCCGAGGCGTACGAAACCGGCACCGCGGCCCCGTACATGGGCATCCGCATGAAGTGCATGGAGGCCGCCGTCCGCGACCGCGGCATCCGCACCCTCGACATCTTCCTCACCGGGCTCATGGACGCCGGGGGACTCCCCGGCGGTCTCGTCCTCACCCTGCCCAAGGTCACCTACGCCGAGCAGATCAGCGCGATGGTGCGGCTCTGCGAGGAGTTCGAGAAGGCACGCGGCCTCGAACCCGGCAGGATCGGCTTCGAGATCCAGATCGAGACGACCCAGTCGATCCTCGGGCCCGACGGCCGGGCCACCGTCGCCCGCATGATCGACGCCGCCGAGGGGCGTGCGACGGGCCTGCACTACGGCACGTTCGACTACAGCGCCTCCTGCGGCGTCAGCGCCGCGTACCAGTCCATGGACCATCCGGCCGCCGACCACGCGAAAGCCGTGATGCAGGTCGCGGCAGCCGGCACGGGCGTACGGCTCTCCGACGGCTCCACCAACATCCTTCCCGTCGGGCCGAGTTCGCAGGTCCACGATGCCTGGAGGCTGCACCACGGCCTGGTCCGGCGTTCCCTCGCGCGCGCCTATTACCAGGGCTGGGACATGCACCCGGGGCACCTGCCCACCCGCTACGCCGCCGTCTACGCCTTCTACCGCGAGGGCCTGGAGCAGGCGGCGGCACGTCTCACCGCCTATGTGAACCGGGCGGGCGGCGACGTGATGGACGAGCCCGCCACCGCCAAGGCCCTGAGCGGCTACCTGCTGCGCGGCCTCGACTGCGGTGCGGTGGACACCGACGAGGTCACCGGGCTCACCGGACTCGGTCGCGCCGACCTGGACCGCCTCGCGGGACGGCCCGTCACGGACTGAGGACCGGGTCGCCGCGCGGTTCCAACCCGTGGGCGCCATGGCGGGGTTGGGGGCGCACGGGTGCATCGATGGCGCCGAGACCGGACGCGATTCGCCGGCAGGCCCGTAGGCTGGGCCCCGGAACTGGCCGGGGTCGAGCATCGGAGCAGCAGTGTCGACGGGGGAGCACGGACAGGGCGCCGGGGCGGCACGGCTGCTCGCGGGCCGCTATCGCGTGGTGCGGCAGCTCGGGCGCGGCGGGATGGGCGTGGTGTGCCACGCGCTGGACGAGACCCTCGGCCGCGAGGTCGCGGTCAAGGAACTGCGCACGTACAGCGACTCCTCCGGGTCCGAACTCGCCGATCTGCGGCTGCGGATGCAGCGCGAGGCGCGTGCGGCGGCCCGTATCAAGCACCCCGGTGTCATCGCGATCCACGACATCGCGGAGGACGAGGGGCGGCCGCTCATCGTCATGGAACTCATCGACGGGCCCTCGCTCGACGACGTCCTGCGGGAGCGCGGCGTCCTCGACCCGCTGGAGGCCGCGTCGATCGGCGCCAAGGTCATGGACGCGCTGGACGCCGCCCACCGGGCCGGAGTTCTGCACCGTGACGTCAAGCCGGGCAACGTCCTCCTGGGTGGCGGAGGCCGCGTCGTCCTCACCGACTTCGGCATCGCCACGATGGACGATCCCGGGGACGACGCCTCGACACGGCTGACGCAGAGCGGCGACATCGTCGGCTCCCTGGACTACCTGCCGCCCGAGCGGGCGCAGGGACAGCTCCCCGGCCCGGCGTCCGACGTTTGGTCGCTCGGTGCCACGCTGTACGCGGCGGTGGAGGGCTCCTCGCCCTTCCGCCGTACGTCCACCTGGTCCACGCTCACGGCGATCGTCGTCGAGCCGCTGCCGGAGCCGCGGAACGCCGGACCGCTGGCACCGGTGCTGCGCGAACTCATGGACAAAAACCCGCAGTTGCGGCCGGACGCGCAGCGGGCCCGTGAGCTGCTGGAGGCCGTGGCGGCTGGACGGCCGTACGAGAGCGGGGCGCGCGACTCCGCGACGACCAACCTCGGTGGGCCGGTGCCGCGGGCTCCGGTGCCGGACGGTCGCGGGGTCGGCGGCGGGGCCGGTGCTACCGCGGGTACTCCCGCACCGGCAGCCGGGCCGCCCGAAGAGGGGCCGGCCCCGGCGGGGGCTTCGGCATCTGCGGGTGCGGCCGCGCCGGGCGGGGCTGCCGCACCGGCGGGGTCCGGCGGACCGGCGGCGGCCAGTGCTCCCGCTGGATCGGCCGAGCCGCCTCAAGGCCTGGGCCCGGCACCCGAGTTCGGCGCGCCGTCAGTGCCGTCAGTGCCGTCGGTGCGACCGGAGTCGGCGCAGTCCGTGCCGTCCGTGCCGCCCGTGCCGTCCGTGCCGCCCGTGCCGTCCGGGCCATCCTTGGCGCCTGTGCCGTCCGGATCGGTGGTGCCTGCGGCTTCCGCCGCTGCACCCGCGGCCCACGACCCGTTGGGTGCCAGTGACGACGGGTCGTTGGTGGCCGAGGGCCCTCACGGGCCGGGCGAGGGGCGCCGCCGTCGCCGTACCGTCGTGGCCGCGGTCGCGGCGGTCGTGCTCCTGGCCGGTGCCGTAGCCACCGCCGCCGTCGTGATGAACGGCCGCGGGGCATCGGACACGGTCGCGGCCGACGCCGCGTCGTCCTCCACCCGCGAACCGGGCGAACACGCCGATGACCAGGGCCAGTCCGCGGGGGAGAAGGCAGAGCGGTCGGACTCCGCGGCAGCGGAGGACCGGACGCCCGAGTCCTCGGACGGCAAACCCGCGGGCGGCGGGGACGACGGCAAGTCCACCGGTGGTTCCTCCTCCGGGAGCGAGAACGGAGGCTCGGACGCCGACGGCGCTACGACCGGGGGCGGTTCGGGCGACGCAGGATCCACGTCGGCCGGTGGGAACGGTTCCACCGGAGGCACCGGCACGAGCGGAGGCGGCGAGGACCCCGCCCCGGCACCCGTGTGCCGCGACATCGGCGCCGGCAAATACAACTGCCAGGTCTGGCGCACCGCCAAGTCCTATGACGCGGCGGGCCACGAGCGCGGGGTGCTGAACGCGGGCACCAACTACTTCTACTGCCAGCAGCAGGGACGCCGCGAGACCTCCGGTCAGTGGACCAACGTCTGGTGGGCCAAGACCGACGACGACAGCGGCAACGCGGGCGTCTTCGTCAGCGCCGTCTACATCAAGGGCGGGGACAACGACGAGCCGCTCCCCGGCCTCCCCGACTGCTGATGCGCGGGCCTGGGAGGGTGCGAGGGAGGAGGCCTCGACGATTGTGCGTCGCGGCCGCCCCGAGAGCGGGCGCCGAGGGCGCCTCGGGCGGCGGTGCCGTCGCTGGTGCCTCGGGGGTCGTCGTCTGCTGCGTGGGCGTATGTCTCGCGAGTCCCTCAGACGGCTTCCGCAGGCGGCAGTTCGCCGGATCCGCGCGGAATCAGCCGCGTCGGCAGCAGGAAGCTCATGGGCTCCTCCGCCACCCCGCCTTCGAGCCTGCGGAAGAGCTGCTCGGCGGCCGTACGTCCCAACTGGGCGGAATCCTGGGCGATCACGGTGACCGCGGGGGAGAGCAGATCGGCCAGCTCGAAGTCGTCGAAGCCGACCAGGGCGACCGGTCGCAGCCACCCGTTGAGGACACGTACGGCGGTGACCGTCACGCGGTTGTTCCCGCAGAAAAGCGCGGTGACCGGCTGCGGACCCTGCAGCATCGCCACGGTCGCCGACCGTACGCGCTCCGGTTCCGTGGAGCCGAGCGCCACCCAGGACGCGTCGACGGGGAGGTCGGCCTCCGCCATGGCGGCGAGGTAGCCGCGGTGCCGCTCGGAGGCGGTGTGGATCCGGGGCTGGTCGCCGATGAAGCCGATCCTGCGGTGGCCGTGGGCTATGAGGTGCGCGACGCCGTCGCGCGCGCCGGTGAAGCTGTCCGTGAGGACCGCGTCGGCCTCGATCCGGCCCGCCGGGCGGTCCACGAACACCGTGGCCACACCCGCGGCGATCTCCGGCTCCAGATAGCGGTGGTCGTCGCTGGCCGGGACGATCACCAGGCCGTCGACCCGGCGGGCGCACAGCGCCAGGACGAGTTCCTGCTCGCGCCCGGCGTCCTCGGCGCTGGAGCCGTGGATCAGCAGGGCGCCGTGCGCCCGCGCGGTCTCCTCCACAGCACGGCTCATCGGACCGTAGAACGGGTCGGCGAGGTCCTCCAGGACCAGACCGATGCTCGCCGTGCGGCCCTTGCGCAGCACGCGGGCGCTGTCGTTGCGCCGGAAGCCGAGGGCGTCGATGGATTCCTGCACGCGGCGGACGGTGTCGGGTGTGACGCCGGGCTCGCTGTTCACCACCCGCGACACCGTCTTCAGACCGACGCCCGCGCGTGCGGCGACGTCCTTCATGGTCGGCCTGGTGCCGTAGCGGCGCTTGGTGCGAGGGGCGGTGTCCGACACGTGCGCGTTCCTCTTCGTCCAGGGGCGGTTGCGCTATGAGCATAGGGCCTGGACAACGTTGTCAAAAGCGGTGAGACTGAACCGCCGGAACCTGAGACCGAACTGCCGGAAACGCTGCCCACCAGGAGATACGACACCGATGCAGAACGACCTCGTCGCCGCCCTCGACATCGGCGGTACCAAGATCGCCGGGGCGCTGGTCGACGGTGAGGGACGGCTCCTCGTACGGGCTCAGCGGCCGACTCCGGCGCGTGAGGACGGCGAGACCGTGATGGGTGCCGTGGCGGCCGTGCTCGCCGACCTGGCGGCCGACGCGCGCTGGGCCGGGGTGACTGCCGTCGGCATCGGCAGCGCGGGCCCCGTCGACGCCTCCGCCGGGACGGTCCGGCCGGTGAACGTGCCGGGGTGGAGGGACTATCCGCTGGTCGAGCGCGTACGGGCGGCAACCGGCGACCTGCCGGTGACCCTTGTGGGTGACGGAGTCGCCATGACGGCCGCGGAGCACTGGCAGGGCGCGGCCCGTGGCCGCGCCAACGCGCTGTGCATGGTGGTGTCGACCGGCGTCGGCGGCGGGCTCATCCTCGACAACCGGCTCCACCCGGGCCCGACCGGGAACGCCGGGCACATCGGCCACATCAGCGTGGACCTCGACGGCGACCCGTGCCCGTGCGGGGCGCGGGGGTGCGTGGAGCGCATAGCGAGCGGGCCGAACATCGCGCGCCGCGCGCTGGAGGGCGGCTGGCGGCCGGGCCCGGACGGTGACGCCACGGCCGCGGCGGTGGCGCAGGCGGCGAGCGCGGGGGACCTGGTCGCCCGCGCCTCCTTCGAGCGGGCGGCCCAGGCGCTGGCGGCCGGGATCGCCGCGACCGCGACGCTCGTGGAGATCGAGGTCGCGGTGGTCGGGGGCGGTGTCGCGGCGGCGGGTGAGGTGCTGTTCGCTCCGCTGCGGAAGGCTCTGCGGGAGTACGCGACGTTGTCGTTCGTGGGCGGGCTGGAGGTCGTGCCGGCGCAGACGGGGACGGACGCGGGGCTGATCGGGGCGGCTGCCGCGGCGCGGCCGGAGGTTGCCGCGCGGCAGGAGGCGGACGGGGAGCGGGTGTCGGCGGGAGCACGTACTTCGTCAACTCCCTGATCATCGCGGTCCCCGGCGTGCTGCTCGCCCTCTTCCTGGCCTCCTTCGTGGCCTTCGCGGTGGCGCGGCGGCATCGTGCTGCTGATGCTCTTCACGGCCGGCAACCTGCTGCCCCAGCAGGTCATCGTCACGCCGCTGTGTGTCGCCTTCAACCGGATCCCGCTGCCGTACTGGATGTCCGAGTCGATGACGCTGTACAGACTCGTACTGGGCCGTGATCGCCGCTCAGGTCGGCTTCCAGATGGGGTTCTGCGTCTTCGTCCTGGCCAACTTCATGCGCACTGCCGCAGGAGATCCTGGAGGCGGCGCGGGTGGACGGCGCCGGGGTGTGGACGCAGTACTGGCGCATCACCCTGCCGCTGTGCCGCCCGGCGCTCGCGGCCCTCGGGACGCTTCAGTTCACCTGGATGTACAACGACTTCCTCTGGGCGCTGGTCTTCGTCTCCGACGGCCAGAAACTGCCGGTCACTTCGGCGCTCAACAACCTCAGGGGTCAGTTCTTCACCGACTACACCCTGCTGGCGGCGGGTTCGGTGATCGTCGCCCTGCCCACCATCCTGGTATTCCTCCTCCTTCAGCGGCATTTCATCGCCGGACTGACGCTCGGCGCCAACAAGGGCTGACCGCAAGCCGAGTGGCCATTCGCCGACCTTGCCACGGCCGGTTTCCGTGGCAAGGTGTAGCGGGCAGTCCACTGGGGGCTACGGAAGAGGGGGAACCGTGATCGTCTGGCTGAACGGTGCGTTCAGTGCGGGGAAGACCAGCGCGGCCCGGGAACTGACCGATCTGATACCGGGCAGCACGTTGTACGACCCGGAGGTGACCGGCGGGACTCTGCAATATCTGCTTCCGCAGAAGCGGCTGAACGAAGTGGGCGACTTTCAGGACCTGCCCATCTGGCGGCGCCTCGTGGTGGACACGGCGGCGGCGATGCTGGCCGACCTCGGCGGCACGCTGGTCGTTCCCATGACCCTGCTGCGGCAGGACTACCGCGACGAGATCTTCGGGGGGCTGGCCGCTCGCCGGATTCCCGTACGGCATGTGCTGTTGTCACCTGACGAAACGATCCTGCGCCAACGGATCGCCGGGCGCGAGGAGTTCGAGGACGATCCGGGGCACAGCGCGCGCATACGTCAGTGGGCGCTGGACCACATCGCCCCGTACCGTTCGGCGCTCTCCTGGCTGGAGAAGGACGCCCACATGGTCGACACCAGCGCGCTCACCCCGCGGCAGACCGCCGAACACGTCGCCGAGGTCGTACGGACCGGGGCCGCCGGGGCATGCGAGATCGTCCAGACCCCGGAACCCACCGGCGAGACCCTGGCCGCCGGGGTCCTGCTCTTCGACGAGCAGGACCGGGTGCTGCTGGTGGACCCCACTTACAAACCCGGCTGGGAATTCCCCGGAGGCGTGGTCGAACCCGGAGAGGCGCCCGCCAGGGCCGGGATACGGGAGGTCGCCGAGGAGATAGGGATAGAACTCGACCGGGTACCGGCCCTGCTGGTCGTCGACTGGGAGCCGCCCGTACCGCCCGCGTTCGGCGGTCTGCGGCTGCTCTTCGACGGAGGCACCCTCGACAGTGCCTCCGACCGGCTGCTGCTGCCCTGTTCGGAACTGCGCGCCGCCCGCTTCGTGAGCGAGAGCGAGGCGGAGGAACTGCTGCCGCCCGTACGGTTCAACCGGCTGCGCTGGGCACTGCGGGCGCGTGAGCGGTCCACCGTCCTGAACCTGGAGGCGGGGGTCCCGGTGGGATGAGCGCCCGGGTGTTCCCGGCGCGGCGCGCGTCGGGAACACCCTTCGGCCGGGCTCAACCGGTCGCGGAAGCCCGGTAGTTGAGCAGAAACAGCGCCTCGGTGAGCGAAAGGCGCTCCAACTCCTCGGGGGACACGCTCTCGTTGACCGCGTGGATCTGCGCGTCCGGCTCGCTCAGCCCGATCAGCAGGATCTCGGCCTCCGGGTACAGCGACGCGAGGGTGTTGCACAGCGGGATCGAGCCGCCCTGGCCTGCGGTCTGCATCTCCTCGCCCGGGTAGGCGGCACGCATCGCCTCCGCCATCGCCGTGTACGCGGGGCTGGAGGTGTCGGCACGGAACGGCTGGCCCTGGCCGGCCTCGTCGACCGTGACCCGGGCACCCCACGGGGCCCGCGACTCCAGGTGCGCGGAGAGCAGCTTCGCGGCGTCGCCGGCATCCGTGCCCGGCGGCACGCGCAGGCTGACCAGGGCGCGGGCGGAGGCCTGCACGGAGGGTGTGGCGCCGACGACCGGCGGGCAGTCGATGCCGAGGACGGTGACGGCGGGGCGCGCCCAGATGCGGTCGGCGACCGTACCGGAGCCGGTCAGTTCGACGCCGTCGAGGACCTTGGCGTCCCTGCGGAAGTCCTCCTCCGGGTACTGCAGGCCCTCCCAGCCGGCGTCCGAGGTGAGCCCGTCGACCGTCGTCGAACCGTCCTCGGCCCGCAGCGAATCGAGGATGCGGATCAGCGCGGCGAGCGCGTCCGGGGCCGCGCCGCCGAACTGGCCCGAGTGCAGGTTGCCTTCGAGGGTGTCGACCTGGAGGCGGACGAGCGTCATGCCGCGCAGGGTGGCCGTGACGGTCGGCAGACCGACGCGGAAGTTGCCCGTGTCGCCGATGACGATGGTGTCGGCGGCCAGCAGTTCGGGGTGAGCCTCGGCGTACCGCTCGAGCCCGCCGGTGCCCTGCTCCTCCGAACCCTCGGCAATCACCTTCACGTTGACGGGAACGCCGCCGCGCTCCTTGAGTGCGCGCAGCGCCGTGAGGTGCATGATCAGGCCGCCCTTGCAGTCGGCGGCGCCGCGGCCGTACCACCGTCCATCCCGCTCGGTGAGGGTGAACGGCGGGGAGTGCCAGGCGTTTTCGTCCAGCGGAGGCTGCACGTCGTAGTGCGCGTAGAGCAGAACGGTCGGGGCGCCCTGGGGGCCGGGGAGGTGGCCGTAGACGGACTGGGTGCCGTCCGGGGTGTCCAGCAGGGCCACGTCCTGGAAGCCCTCGGTGCGCAGCGCCTCGGCGACCCAGCTCGCGGCCGCCTCGCACTCGCTCTTCGGGAACTGTGCCGGATCGGCGACCGAACGGAACGCGACCAGCTCGGCCAGTTCCGTCCTCGCGCGAGGCATCAGCGAGGCGATGCTTTCGGCCAGTGCGGGCAGCGCGGTCGGTTCCATGGGCACGCTCCTTGTGGGTGCGGGACAGAGGTGGGCGTCGGGTGCGGATGACGCGTGCGCACGGCGGTCCGAGGCCGTGCACGGGGCTTGCGCTACGCGCGTCCGCCGGGCGGGTTTCGTACGGCGTCCGTGCTGCCGATCATCCCACAGGGGCCGGACATGACCATGAGCCGTAGGATGCCAGGCGAGCGCCGGAGCCACGGGTCTCCGGCATGCGGACCAAGGCCGAGCGGGAGCGGAAGCACAGGTGAGCAGCGAGAACGCGGGACAGGAAAGCGAGCCGGTCTGGGACGTGGTGGTGATCGGCGCCGGTCCCGCGGGGGCATCGGCGGCCTATGCCGCCGCCGTCGCCGGACGCCGGGTCCTGTTGCTGGAGAAGGCGGAGCTGCCCCGGTACAAGACGTGCGGCGGCGGCATCATCGGCCCCTCGCGCGACTCCCTGCCGCCCGGCTTCGAACTCCCGCTGCGCGACCGGGTGCACGCCGTCACCTTCTCCATGGACGGCCGCCTCACGCGCACCCGCCGGTCCAGGTTCATGCTCTTCGGACTGATCAACCGGCCCGAGTTCGATCAGCGCCTGGTCGACGCGGCGCTGGACGTCGGCGCGCAGGTGCGTACGGGCGCCACCGTCTCCCGCGTCGAGCAGCACGGTCCCGCGGTGCCCGACCGGCGCACGGTAGCCGTGGTGCTCGGGGACGGGGAGACCGTGCTGGCGCGCGCGGTGGTCGGTGCCGACGGCAGCGCCAGCCGGATAGGAGCCCATGTCGGGGTGAAGCTCGACCAGGTGGACCTCGGGCTGGAGGCCGAGATCCCGGTTCCGCCGACGGTCGCGGAGGACTGGGCGGGGCGGGTGCTCATCGACTGGGGCCCGATCCCCGGGAGTTACGGCTGGGTGTTCCCCAAGGGGGACACCCTGACGGTCGGGGTGATCGCGGCCCGCGGCGACGGCGCGGGCACCAAGCGCTATCTGGAGACGTTCATCGCGCGGCTGGGCCTGGCCGGGTTCGAACCGAGCATCTCGTCGGGGCACCTGACCCGCTGCCGGGCCGATGACTCGCCGCTGTCCCGCGGCCGGGTGCTGGTGTGCGGGGACGCGGCCGGACTGCTGGAGCCCTGGACCCGGGAGGGCATCTCGTTCGCGCTGCGCTCCGGGCGGCTCGCGGGGGAGTGGGCGGTGCGGATCGCCGAGGCGCAGGACGCGGTGGACGCCCGCCGTCTGGCGCTCAACTACGCGTACGCCATCAAGGCGGGCCTCGGCGTCGAGATGGGTGTGGGGCGGCGGATGCTGAAGGTCTTCGAGCGCCGCCCCGGTCTGGTGCACGCGGCGATCACGAGCCTGCGGCCGGCGTGGCATGTCTTCGCGGAGATCACACGCGGCCAGACGTCGCTGGCGGAGATCGTCCGGACGAGCGGGCTGGCGCGGCGGGCGCTGACGGCGATGGATCGTTCGGAGAGGTGAGGGACCGCTCCCGACCGTGACGGACCGCTCCCGACCCTGACGGACCGGTTCGAGGTGGACGGACCGGTTCGAGGTGACGGACCGGTCCTCGCCGGGATGGGCCACTTCCTGCGGCCGGCCCTACGGGTTCTTGGAGTTCAGCTCCTGCCCGGACCGTGCTCGTCGTGCGTCTGATCCGCCGGCAGGCGCTCGCCGAGTTTCCGCGATCGCCCCGACGTGCGCTTGGTCGCCCACCACTCGTCGAGATGGGTGCGGATGAGCACAGCGACCCAGGCCACGAGATCGTCCGCCGGCCGACCGTCGAAGACGGCCATCTCGGCCGCCCCGTAAGGAAGCCGGACTCGCCACCGTTCCCCGAGGACCGAGACATCGAGGACGGCGGTGAAGGAGCGGCCGCGCTCGACCACTTCGAAGGCGGTGACATCCAGCTCCGTACCGTAGCTGTCCAGCCTTCCCATGAGAGACGGAGCCAGTAGGTCCCGTACCTCTTCAGCGGTTGGCATCCGACGCTCCTGCCCGTGTCGTGTCCTCCGTGCGGTGATCGGCCCGTTCGCTTGATCACGCCGCATGACAGGGCTCGTCAGGTCCGGGACTTCCGGACGGCCGCCACGGTGACACGGAAGACGGGGTGGTCGGGGGCGATCCGGCGCAGCTCCTCGTCTGAGGAGTCGGGCCCCACGCCGTTGAAGAAGGCGCCGACCTCCGCCTTCCAGCGCCGCAGATAGGCGCGAAGCAGCGGGGCCTTCTCGTCGTCCGGGACCTCGGCGGCCGTGAACTCCTCGACGGCCGTGCCGAGATGGAGTTCGCCGCCGCCCGCGGCACGCATGTTGTGGGTCCACTGGACGTGGCCGCGGGGCGCGACCAGATACGGCTGTCCGTCGACGATGAGCAGATTGACCGGCGTACGGCGCCACTCCCCGCTCTTGCGCCCCCGCACGGCCAGCACGCGAGAGCCCCACACGCTGACCCCGCGGCGGGTGAGCCAGGCGACGGCGCGGTTGACGACGTGGACGGTGAACCAGCCGGGCTTCTTGACGTGCTCGGACATCGGAAGTCTCCTCGGTGTGTGTGAGCACTCTGTGAGCACTGCTCTCGCTCAAGAACAGTGGTACACCCCGGCCCGGATCTCGGGCAAGAGCACTGCTCTCGTTGTTGGCCGCCGCTCCGGAGCGGTGGCACACTGGCCGACATGACCGCCATCAGGGGAGCCAGGGAGCGCGCCCGCGCAGAGGTGACCGCGGCCATCAAGGACGAGGCGCGACGGCAGCTCGTCGCCGAAGGGGCGGCCAAACTGTCCCTGCGGGCCGTCGCCCGCGAACTCGGCATGGTCTCGTCGGCGCTCTACCGCTACTTCCCCAGCCGCGACGCCTTGCTGACCGCGCTGATCATCGATGCGTTCGACGCCGTGGGCGAGGCCGCCGAACAGGCCCTCGCGGCCTCGCTACCGGCCGCTCCCGCCGACCGCTGTGTGATGGTCTGCCGCGCCGTACGCGACTGGGCCCTCGCGCATCCGCACGAGTACGCCCTGGTCTTCGGCTCTCCGGTACCCGGCTACTCGGCGCCCGAAGCCACCGTCGGACCCGCGTCCCGCGTGGGCCGCGCCCTGATCGCCGTCATCGCCGACGCCCGCGCCGACGGTGTCTTTCCCGTGCCGGAGCCCCCGCCCGCCCCCGAGGAGCTGGTGCGGGACGGCGAGCGGATCCGCGACCGGATCGGTGCCGGGCTGCCCGCCCCCGTCGTCGTGGAAGCCGCCGCGGTCTGGGCCGAACTCTTCGGCCTCATCGGCTTCGAGGTCTTCGGCCGGTTCGACGGCATGATCGAGGCGCGCGACGCCTTCTTCGACCGCGCCGTCACCCGCCTCGCCCACTCCGTCGGCCTCTGACAGCCCCGTGCCGCAGCACGGCGGCGACGGCAGGGGCTACTACGCCGGGAGTAGTGGCGGCCACCCCGCCCGGCGGACGCGTGAGGGACGCGGCCCGGTCTAGCGTTGCGATATGACAGAGGTGAGGGACGCGTTTCCGGCCGGACGGGCGTGGCAGCGGTGGCTGGGTGCGCTCGACTCCCGGCGTCCGGTCTGGATGTCCTCCCTCGTGGTGGCTGTCATCCAGAGCGTCGGGACGAACTTCGCCGCACAGGACCAGTCCGGCCGCGCGTCCCTGGACGTCTTCGCCCGCGTCCTGCTCCTCGTCGGTCCCGCCCTGCTGATCCTGCGCTACCGGTATCCACGGGTCGTCGTCTTCGGCGCGTCAGCCGTGGCCATCGTCTACTTCGCCGCCGGGTACCCGTACGGCCCGGTCTTCATCAGCGTCGCCGTCGCCTGCTTCGCCGCCATCGTCACCGGCCACCGCTGGGCCGCCTGGTCGGCCGTGGTCATGCTCTGGGTGGCCCATGTGCTCGTGGCGTTCTGGTTCTTCCACTGGCTGCCCCCGGCGGACGACACCTCACCTCCCTGGTTCCAGGAACTCGGTGTCGCCGCCTGGGTGGTGGCCATCATCGCCGCCTCCGAACTGGCCCGGGTGCGCATCGAGCAGATGGTCCGCGAGCGCGCCGAGCGCGAGGACGCGGCGCGGCGGCAGGCCGACGAGGAGCGGCTGAGGATCGCCCGCGAACTCCACGACGTGCTCGCCCACTCCATCTCGGTCATCAACGTCCAGGCGGGAGTCGGCCTGGCGCTCCTCGACCAGGACCCCGAACAGGCGCGCACCGCGCTCACCACCATCAAGACCGCGAGCAAGGAGGCGCTCGGGGAGGTCCGGCAGGTCCTCGACACCCTGCGCACGCCGGGCGAGGCGCCCCGCTCGCCCGCGCCCGGCCTCGACCGGCTGGGCGAGTTGACGGACCAGGCGTCCGGCGCGGGCCTCACGGTGGAGGTGAGGGTCGAGGGGGAGCGCGCCGCACTGCCGGCCGGAGCCGACCTCGCCGCCTTCCGCATCGTCCAGGAGGCCCTGACCAACATCGTGCGGCACTCCTCGTCCCGTACGGCCGAGGTCCTTCTGCGCTACGGCGTGGGGGAGTTGGAGGTCGCGATCGACGACGCGGGACCGGCGGCGCACAGCGGCGAGTCCCGTGGCGCCGGCGAGAGCGGCGGGGGAAGGGGCTTGGTCGGCATGCGTGAACGGGTCGCTGCGCTGGGCGGCAATGTCGAAACGGGTCCCCGCCCGGACGGTGGATTCCGCGTACTGGCCCGGATCCCCTTCACCTCTCCGGCTACGGTGTCCGAGGCCCCCGGCCGGGCCCCGGACAAGGAGGCGCCGTGATCCGCGTACTGCTCGCCGACGACCAGGTGCTGGTCCGCGCCGGCTTCCGTGCGCTGCTGGACGCGCAGCCCGACATCGAGGTCGCCGCGGAGGCGGCGGACGGCGACCAGGCGCTGGCCCTGGTCCGCGAACTCCGCCCGGACGTCGTGCTGATGGACATCCGGATGCCGCACCAGGACGGCCTGGCGGCGACGCGTGCGATCACCGCGGACCCGGACCTGGAGAGGGTCAAGGTGGTCATGCTCACCACCTTCGAGCTGGACGAGTACGTCTTCGAGGCCATCCGCTCCGGCGCCTCGGGCTTCCTGGTGAAGGACACCGAACCGGACGAGCTGCTGCGCGCCGTACGCGCCGTGGTCGACGGCGACGCCCTGCTGTCGCCGGGGGTCACGCGCCGTCTGATCGCCGAGTTCGCCGCCCGGTCCAAGGAACCCGCGGCCGCCGCGGGCCTCGGCGAACTGACCGAGCGCGAACGGGAGGTCATGGCGCTGGTGGGCATCGGCCTGTCGAACGAGGAGATCGCCCGCCGGCTGGTGGTCAGCCCGCTGACCGCCAAGACCCACGTCAGCCGTGCGATGGTCAAACTCAACGCCCGTGACCGCGCCCAACTCGTGGTCCTCGCCTACGAGTCGGGGCTGGTGCGCCCGGGCTGGCTCGGCTGAACGGCCCGTCTCCCCGAGGCCTGCGGGCGTAGGCCGCGTGGAGCGATGTGAACACCGGCCAGGGCCATTCCTCAGGCGAGGCGACCTCTCCGCCCGTGCGCCGATGAGCCGGGACGCGATACGGGCGGGCTGCTCCGGACGGCAGCGCGGCGGCCGGTCGTTGCGCCGCGACCGGGCCCTGCCGCAATCGGTGACGGCCGGTCACCGACCCTCGTAGCCGCCGCGTCCGGGCGCGCTGGGACCGCGACGCCGCGTCCGGGCCGCCCCGTCCGGGCCGCCCCGACCGGGCCGCTGCGACCGAGGCGTCGCGACCGTGCCGCCGTATTACGAGAGGGGGCGCCCGCCCTGGCGCGGAAGGCCGTAGCGGGTGGTCCGGGTGGTTCCGGGCTCTAGCTCTTCGCCGTCTCCGGCGCCGTCTCCGGTTGCCGGGGCTGCTTGCGCCGCACATGGAGCTGCTTGCGCACGCGCGCCACGACGGTGCCGTCCTCGCCCACGATGTCGCAGGTGAACCAGGGAAGTGCCTTGCCTCCGTCGGCCGTCTCCCGGCGGATCTCCTCCAGCCGCTCCTCGGTCACCGTGAACTCGGCGAACACATCGCCGCGCCCCGGCGCGAGGAACTCGATCTCGCCGACCTTGTCCCACACCACGTAGTCCCGGCCGAGGCTCTTCATGGTGAGCAACATCCAGAACGGGTCGCTCATCGCGAACAGCGAGCCGCCGAAGTGCGTGCCGACGTAGTTGCGGTTGAACCAGCTCAGCCGGAGCCGGACTCGGGCACTGCTCCAGTCGTCCGCGATCTCCAGCACCCGTACCCCCGAGAAGAGGTAGGGCGGCCAGCAGTTGATGGTGCGGCGGAGCGACGCGGGGGTCTGACGACGAGGCATACGGTCACGCTAGCACGGAATGTTACTCACCGGTAATACGCTGCTCCCGGCCCTGCTGCGGCCCTGCTGCGGCCGTACTGCGCCCCTCGGCCCTGCCCTCGCCGTGTCCCTGCCCTGTCCTCGCCGTGCCCTCCTCAGCCGAAGGTGATGGCCGATGTCTCCCGCCACAGCCGTGCCACTTCCGCGTCTCCCGCGACCTCGAGACTTTCCAGGGGCAGCCTGTTCCACAGGGCGAGGTAGACACGAGCCGCCGGCCCGGCGATCTCGCAGTCCGCGGCCTCGGCCCGCTCCTCGCCGTCCGCCGCCCGATCCGCCCGCAACGGATCGCCGGAGATCCGTACGGTCCAGGCGCCCGTCGCGCCCTTCGCATCCGCCGCCTCGCTCGCGTCCTCCGCATCCGTGGTCCTGACCCTCAGGGTGCGTGGTGTGGCGCTGCGGACCGCGCTGCGCTCGCGCGCGTGGAACCCCGAGAGCAACTCGTCGATCCCGTCGAGCGCGAACGCGGGGCCGATCGGCGTGAGCCGGTCCCAGGGCTGCGCGAGCGCACCCGGGCCACCGAGGGCGGCCTCGGCGTCCACCCGGTGCACGGTGGTCTCGTGCGCCTGCCGTCGCGCCCAGAAGGCGAGCGGTGACGGCGCGGGCAGAAACGCCCAGCACTTGAGGTCGTCCGGTGCGGCGAGCAGGGCGTCCACCAGACGTGCATGGCCCTCGCGGAACCACTCCAGCAGCTCGGCGCCGTCCAGGTCGGGCGGCGAAGCGGCGCGCCGTGGCCGGTCGAGTCCCTCGGCGACGAAGGCCGTCGCCCACCGGTGCACCGTCCCGGTGTGCCGCACCAGATCCCGTACGCGCCACTCCGGGCACGTGGGGACCTCCGCTTCGCTGCCCGCCCGTTCGGCGGCGTCCGCGAGCAACGAGCCTTCCGAGCGCAACGATTCGATCAGTTCGGCCGTTTCCATGCGAGGGATGCTATCCGCGGGTTCCGGCATTGCGGGTGGCGTGGGCGATGCAAGCGGCGGCGCCCGCGAGCAGCCCGACCGTGGTGAGGGCGACGGGCAGGGACAGCCAGTCGGCGAGGAAGCCGATGGCGGGCGGGCCGAGCAGCATGCCGCCGTAGCCGAGCGTGGACGCCGTGGCCACACCGCTCGGGCCTGCCAGGGCGCCGGCCCGGCCGATGGCGACGGGGAAGATGTTGGCCAGGCCGAGGCCGGTGACGGCGAAGCCGGCGAGGGTCGCCCAGATCGAGGGCGCCAGCGCGCCGAGCAGCATCCCGGCCGCGGCGGTGGCGCCGCCGGCGACCAGGACGCGCGTCTGTCCCAGGCGTTCGAGCAGCGCCGTGCCCGTCAGCCGTCCGACGGTCATCATCAGGGCGAAGACGGAGTAGCCCGCGGCGGCGATCCCGGGGTGCGCGCCGAGGTCCTGCTGGAGGTGGAGGGCGCCCCAGTCGGCGAGGGCGCCCTCGCCGTACGCCGTGCACAGCGCGATCAGGCCGAAGACGGCGACGATCCAACGCATACGGCCCGCAAGGCGCGTTGGCGCCACGGGTGTCGCCGACGACGGGCCGGGGTCCGGATGCGGATGCCGATGCGCCAGGAGCGTCCGTCCCGCGACGGCGGTGAGCGCCAGCCCGATGACGGCGAGGAGCAGCAGATGCCGGGTGGGGGAGAGGGAGCCGGCGACCAGGCCGCCCAGCCCCGCGCCGAGCATGCCGCCGAGGCTGAACGCGGCGTGGAAGCTGGGCATGACGGGGCGTCGCAGCGCGGCGACGAGGTCGACGGCCGCGCTGTTCATGGCGACGTTGATCGCGCCGTACGCGGTGCCGAAGACGAGCAGGGCGAGGCCGAGGGCGAGAGCGGAACCGGTCAGCGGGGGCAGCGCGATGCTCAGGGAGAGCAGCGCGCCGGTGACGACGGTGACGCGGTGGCTGCCGAACCGGCCGCACAGCCGGCCGGTGACCGTCATGGTCGCCACCGCACCTGCCGACACGCCAAGCAGTGCGAGTCCGAGATCGCCCGTGGAGGCGCCGGTCTGCGCCTTGATCGCCGGGATGCGGACAACCCAGCCGGCGAACAGGAAGCCGTCGAGGGCGAAGAAGGCGGTCAGGGCGGTACGGAGCCGGGCCGGAACGGGATCCGCGGTACTGTCGCGCCGCGCTCCGGGAAAGGCCGTCCGTATTTTGTTTAGGATCGGCACAAAGCCAGAATAGGGGTGTGACCCTGACTCGGACAACACGCTTGGAGAGAGGCCGCAGCGCCCTCGGCCCGGCCCTGGAGCTCGTACACACCGGCCGGGCGCCGACCCGCGCGGTGCTGACCGCGGAACTCGGCGTCACCCGCGCGACCGCCGGCGCCGTCGCCGCGGAGCTCGAAGCCCTCGGACTGATCGAGGTCGACTCCCGCCCCGGCGCCGCCGCGGGATCCCAGGGCAGGCCCTCCCACCGGCTGGCGATCGATCCCGCCGGGCCCGTCGTGCTCGCCGCGCAGGTGCACGCGGACGGCTTCCGCGCCGCGCTCGTCGGTCTCGGCGGCAGGATCGTCGCCACGGCCCCCGGCTGCATGACCGTGCCCGCCGACCCCGTGCACGTCCTGAGCGCCGTCGTCGACGCCGGCGCGGACCTGCTGCGCAGCACCGGACGGCGCTGTCTGGGCGCCGGGCTCGCCGTCCCGTCGGCCGTCGCCGAGCCCGACGGTACGGCGCTCAATCCGCTGCACCTCGCCTGGCCCGCTGGCGCGCCCGTCCGCGAGATCTTCACCGAACGCGTACGGCAGGCAGGCGTCATGGGCACTGCCGAAGTCACTGAATCCGCCGAATCCGCCGTCCCCGACTCCACCGCCTTCACCGCCTTCACCGGCAACGACGTGAACCTCGCCGCACTCGCCGAGCACCGGCACGGCGCGGGCCGCGGGGCGCGCGACCTGCTGTGCGTGGCGACCGGTCACCGCGGCGTGGGCGGGGCGCTGGTCCTCGACGGACGGCTGCACACGGGGAGTTCGGGCCTGGCACTGGAAGTCGGCCATCTGACCGTGAACCCGCAGGGGCGGACCTGCCACTGCGGCAGCCGCGGCTGCCTGGACGTCGAGGCCGACCCCCTGGCCTTCCTGGATGCGGCGGGGCGCGAGCCCGGCCCCGAGGTTTCCCTGCTCCAGCGGGCCCGGGACCTGCTGCGCACGGAGTACGAGGACGCCCGCGTAAGGAAGGCCGCCGAGTTGCTCATCGACCGGCTCGGCCTGGGCCTCGCCGGACTCGTCAACATCCTCAACCCTGACCGGATCATCCTCGGCGGCCTGCACCGCGAACTCCTCGAGGCGGACCCGGAACGGCTGCGTGCCGTCGTCGCCGAACGCAGCCTGTGGGGGCAGAGCGGCGGTGTGCCGATCCTGCCGTGCACGCTGGACCACAACAGCCTGGTCGGCGCGGCGGAACTGGCCTGGCAGCCGGTCCTGGACGACCCGTTGGCGGCCATGGCCGGCTAGCGGGAGCGGCCGTTGCCCCGGCGCCGCCTCTGCTCTCTCCTCGTGGGGATCCGCGGGCGTCCGCGGTCCCCGCACGGTGCGGCCGCCGGGCCCCCGCCGCCGTATTGCCTCCCGTACGTCATCCCGCGTACGTCATCCCCCGTACGTCATCCCCCGTACGTCATCCCCCGTACGTCACCCCGCGGCCGCGCCCAGGCCCGCCCCCACGGCTGGGCACTGGACGCGGCCCTCACGCCGCGTACGGGAACGACGGGCCCTGCCGTCCCGGACGCGGCTGCGGGGAGCCCCCCGGCCCCCGCGTCATTCGGCCAGCCACACCGCCGTGTCCGTCGGCAGCAGACCGTCCGTCAGGGGGCCGCTGGACAGCAGCACCCTGCTCTCCTCGGGCAGCGCGACCGGAGCCTCCGCGAAGTTGACCACGCAGCGGAAGCCCGGCGGGCGGCCGAAGGAGAGGACCTGGGACTCCGGCGACGAGTACCACGTCATACCGGCGCCCCGGAGGCCGGAGTGCGCCCGGCGGATGCGCAGTGCGCGCCGGTAGAGCGCCAGCATGGACTGCGCATCGCCCTGTTGCGCCTGCGCCGTCAGGCTCTTCCACTCCTCCGGCTGAGGCAGCCACGGCTCGGTCGCCGTGTCCTCCGGGCTGTAGCCGAACGGTGTGGTGCAGCCCGACCAGGGGAGCGGGACGCGGCAGCCGTCCCGGCCCCGGTCCGTGTGCTCCGACCGCTCCCAGATCGGGTCCTGGAGCATGTCCTCCGGCAGGTCCTCGACCTCCCAGAGGCCGAGTTCCTCGCCCTGGTAGACGTACGCGCCTCCCGGCAGGGCCAGCATCAGCAGGGCCGCCGCCCGTGCCCGCCGCGTGCCCAGATCGACATCGGCCGGGTTCTCCTCGGGGGAGAGATCGGCGAGCGTCCGGAGCGGGTGGTCGGGCTGGGGCCGGGCGAAGCGCGAAAGATGGCGCACCACATCGTGGTTGGAGAGCACCCAGGTCGCGGGGGCGCCGACTCCGCCCAGCACGTCGAGGGAGGCGTCGATGACGCGCCGCAGGTGATCGGGGCGCCAAGGGCACGTCAGATAGTCGAAGTTGAACGCGGTGTGCAGTTCGTCCTCGCGTACGTATCGGGCGAGCCGCTCCGGTGAACCGGTCCACGCCTCGGCCACGAACACCGGCCCGTGGTCGTACGCGTCGGCAACGCGGCGCCAGGAGCGGTAGATCTCGTGGACCTCGTCCCGGTCCCAGTGCGGATGGCCGGTGTTCGCCGCCGAGCCGCTGACCTCCAGGTCGGCGGTGCCGACGTCCGGCAGCCCCGGTGCCTTGACCAGGGAGTGGGCGACATCGATGCGTACGCCGTCGATCCCCCGGTCGAACCAGAACCGCAGGATGGACTCGAACTCCTCGCGCACCTCGGGGTTGTCCCAGTTGACGTCCGGCTGCTCGGGGGCGAACAGGTGCAGATACCACTGACCGGGGCGCCCGTCGTCCTCCACGACGCGGGTCCACGCCGGGCCGCCGAAGACACTCCGCCAGTTGTTGGGCGGCTGTGCGCCGTCCGCGCCGCGGCCGTCGCGGAAGATGTACCGGCCGCGGGCCGCGGAGCCGGGTCCGGCCCGGAGGGCCTCCTGGAACCAGGCGTGCCGGTCCGAAGTGTGGTTCGGGACAAGGTCGATGACCATGCGCAGACCCAGGTCATGGGCTTCGGAGATCAGGGCCTCGGCCTCGGTGAGCGTGCCGAACGCCGGGTCGATGTCCCGGTAGTCGGCGACGTCGTAGCCGCCGTCGGCCATGGGGGAGGGGTACCACGGGTTGAGCCAGAGCGCGTCGACGCCCAGGTCGGCCAGATACGGAAGGCGGGAGCGCAGACCGGTGAGGTCGCCGATGCCGTCACCGTTGCCGTCGGCGAAGCTGCGGACGTAGACCTGGTAGATGACGGCGCGGCGCCACCAGTCGGCGTCGGCCTGCTGGACGGCGGGGTCGGGCACCAATACGGGGCGGACGGTCGTCACTTGACTGCTCCTGCGGTGAGGCCGGCGATGATCCGGCGCTGGAAGACGAGTACGAGAATCACGAGCGGCACGGTGACGGCGACGCCGGCCGCCATCTTCGTGCCGTAGGGGACGTCGAAGCCGGACGTGCCGCCGAAGCGGGCGATGGCGACGGTCGCCGTCTGCATGTCCGGGCGGTTGACCATGGAGAGGGCGATGATGAATTCGTTCCAGGCCGCGATGAAGGTCAGGATCGCGGTGGTGAAGACACCCGGCGCGGTCAGCGGAAGGATCACCTTGCGGAAGGCCTGGCCCGGCGTGCAGCCGTCGACCATCGCCGCCTGCTCCAGCTCGCGGGGCAACTGCCGGAAGAACGCCGTCAGATTCCACACCGCCAGCGGCAGCGCGAACGACATGGTCGGCACGACCATCGCCTGGTAGGTGTTCACCCAGTGCAGGGTGTTGGAGAACAGCTTCAGCATCGGTACGAGAAGCGCGATGCCGGGGAACATCGAGGTGGCGATGATCACCGCCAGGACGAGGTTCTTGCCCCGGAACTCCAGGCGCGCGAGTGCGTAGGCGGCGAACGTGGCCACCAGCAGGGTCAGCACGGTGCTCGTGCCCGCGACGACCAGGCTGTTGAGCAGGGCACGGCCGAAGCCCGAGCCCGGTTCGAGCACGGCGCGGTAGTTCTCCAGCGACCACGGCGAGGGCAGCGGCGACTTGGCGAACAGGTCGGAACTGCGCCGGAGACTGGAGACGGTCATCCAGTAGAACGGCGCCAGGCAGTAGACGACGATGAGCGCCATGCCCGCCACGCTCAGGGCGGTCCTGACCGAGGGGACGGGGAAGCGCCGGGGGGCTTTCACTGCGGTGCTCATGCGGTCACCTCCGAGCCGGAGCCGTTCCGCCGGCGGAAGCGACGGGCCCTGGAACCACCGGACTTGGCGGGGCGGTCGGTGGCCAGGATGTCGGCGCCGAGCAGCTTCACGAACACGAAGGCCGTGGCCGCGACGTAGAGGAAGAGGATCACCGCGTACGCGGCGGCGGGCCCGTACCGCGTGTTGGCCGCCTCGTCGAAGGAGAGCATGGACAGCGTCTCCACGGACTCCTTGCGGGCGCCGATGAGGACGTACGGCAGGTCGAACATGCGCAGGGAATCCAGCAGCCGGAACAGTACGGCCACGAGCAGGACGGGCCGGACCAGCGGCAGCGTGATGCGCAGGAACTGCTGCCAGGGCCGCGCGCCGTCGACCCGCGCGGCCTCGTACACCTCGCCGGGGATGAGCTGCAGTCCGGCCAGCACGAGGAGGCCGACGAACGGGGCCGTCTTCCAGGTGTCGGCGATGATCACTGCGAAGGCCGCCTGCCCTCCGTCGGTGGTCCACAGGACCTCACGGCCCGTCAGAGCGTTGGCGACACCGTCGGCTTGGAAGATCCACTGCCACAGCAGCGCGGAGACCGCGGTGGGGATGGCCCAGGGGACGAGGATGCTGGCGCGCACCAGCCCCCGGCCGCGGACGACATGGTGCATGACCAGTGCCATGGCCACCCCGAGCACGGTCTCGGCGGCCACGGTGGTGACGGTGAAGAAGCTGGTGTTGGCGAACGCGTTCCAGAAGCGCTCGCCGGCCTCCCCCCGAAAGATGTCGGCGTAGTGCTGGAGTCCGACGAACGTCTCGCCCTCCCGCACGAATCCCGAGCTGTCCAGCCCCGACTGCTCGGCGAAGAGGGACTCGCGGAACGCGGCGAGCACCGGGTAGCCCGCGACGAGCGCGAGCACCGCGAGGGTGGGGGAGACCAGGAGCACGGCGAGCCGGGAGGTTCCGGCGCGGTGCCGCGTATGACGGGTCCGGCGGGACGTGCGCGGTGGCGGTGGCGCGGGGGGCTCGGTGAGAGAAGGCGGCGGTGCCGCTACGGCGGGCATGTACGGATCACCTCAAGTGCGGGGAATGCGGCGGGGGTTCCGACGGAAAAGACGCTCGCTGCCGGATCGACGCGTGACGCGGCCGCGGTTCACGGCTTGCTGACGGCCTGGAGCTTCCGCTGCAGATCGGTGAGCGCCTTCTTCGGCGTGACCTGGCCGCGCAGCGCGCCGTAGGCCGCCTCCTGGATCGCGGCGGTGGTGTCCCCGTAACGCACCACCTGGGGCCGGGGGTTGGCGTGCAGGAGGGACTGCTTCAGCACCGGAAGGTAGGGGTACTTCTCGATGAGCTTCTTGTCGTCGTAGAGCGAGGCGACGGTGGGTGCGTTGGAACTGAGCAGCAGGTTCTTGCGCTGTATCGGCTTGCTCGTCATGAACGCAACGAAGTCCAGTGCCGTCGCCCGGTTCTTGGCGGACGAGCTGATCGCCAGGTTGTGCCCGCCCAGGCTGGAGATGCCCGGTCCCTTGAGGCCGGGCAGCGGCGCCACGCCGAACTTGCCCGCCACGGCGGAGGATCCGTCCTTCTTGCTCGCCATCGACCACTGGTAGGGCCACTGCCGGTGGAAGACCAGCTTGCCCTTCTGGAACGCCTGCCGGCCTTCCTCTTCTTTGTAGGTGATGGCCTTCTTGGAGATCAGCCCGCTGTCGAAGGCGTCGGCGAAGAAGCTCAGGCCCTTCTCGGCCGCCGGGCTGTCGACGGAGGGACGGCCCTTGCCGTCGACGACGGTGCCGCCGGCGCTGTCGATCATCTCGGAGAAGTTGACCGTCAGGCCCTCGTACTTGTCGAACTGCCCGGCGTAGCAGGACATGCCTCTGCCCTCGGGCAGCTCACGGACCTTCTTGCAAGCCTCTGTCATCTCGTTCCAGGTCGTGGGCGGCTTCACCCCGGCCTTCTTCAGCAAGTCCTTGCGGTAGTAGAGGAGCGCGCCGTCCGAGGACCAGGGAGCGGCGTAGAGCTGCCCGCGGTACGAGGCGCCGTCCACGGTCGGCTTGAGGTCGTCCGAGGTGTCGACCGCCTTGCGGGGCAGGGGAAGCACCCAGCGGTTGGCCGCGAACTCCGACGTCCAGACGACGTCCAGGTTGAGCACGGTGAACTCGCTCGACTTCAACTCGGCGTTCTGGATCATGCGTTGCCGCTGCTCGTCGGGGGAGTCGGAGAACTGGATGGCGCGCACCCGCTCCTTGGGATGGCGGCGGTTCCATTCGTCGAGGGCCTTGTCGAGGGTCCCGGTGTTGTCCTTGCCCGTGGCCAGGGTGATGGGCCCGCGGCCCGTGAAGTCCCCGGTCGAGGCACCGGCGGAGTCCGGCCCTTCCGGACTCGATCCACAGGCGGCGATGGCGGTCGCCGCTATCGCCGCTGCACCGGCGCCAGTCAGTCGCTTGAAACGCATGATTTCTCCTCACCTGCGCACGCCGTGGCGGCTCATCCGGCAGTGCGTGACGAAAACCTTAAGAACGGGCTGACTGAAAGTCCACAGATTGACGAAAGATTCTTGCAAGATGGGAAAGTTGCTAATCATGGTCATGACAAAAGACCGCCACTGCTCAGGGGAAATCGCAGTCGTGCGGCCGATGCGGGGAGCGGGATCGTCGCGCTGCGGACGTCCGTTGGAGAGGGTCGCGGACGTCCGCGGAAGCCCGGGAGAAGCCGTGCCGGGGTCAGCCGTCGGCGGACGGCCGGGCGATGCCCGTGCTCGCCCGCACCACCAGCTCGGGCTCGAAGAGCATTTCCCGCAAGTCCGGTGCGCCACCGCCGATCTGCTGCAGCAGCACGTTCACCGCGGCCTGCCCCATGGCCTCGATCGGCTGCCGGACCGTGGTCAGCGGCGGGTCGACCAGCGGCATGAAAGCCGAGTCGTCGTAGCCGACCACCGACACATCGCCCGGCACGTCCAGGCCGAGGCGCCGCGCGGCCCTGATCGCCCCCAGCGCCTGCACGTCACTCCCGCAGACCAGGCCCGTGACCCCGCTCTGGAAGAGCTGCATCGCCGCGGACGTGCCGCCCTCCAGGGTGTACATGATCTGCACCGCGGTCGCGTCCGGATCGGACCGGGGGAACTGCGTGCTCATCGCCTCGCGGAACGCCGCCAGTTTGCGCGCCGCGGGCACATGTCCCGTAGCACCGATGGCCAGGCCGATCCGCTCGTGGCCCAGGGACATCAGATGCTGCAGCGCGAGCCGCACGGCCAGGGCGTCGTCCGTCGAGATGCACGGAATGCTCAGGCCCTCGACCATGCCGTTGACCGCGACGACGGGTAGTCCCCGCTCTGTGAGCCGGTCGTAGTGCGCGTGATTGGCGGCCGTCTCCGAATGCAGGCCGCAGACGAAGACCGCTCCCGAGACCTGGTGTTCGAGCAGGATGTCCACGTAGTCGGGTTCCGCCACGCCGCCGAGAGTGCGGGTGCACAGCACAGGGGTGAAGCCCCGCAGGGCCAGGCCGCTGCCGATGACCTCGGCGAAAGCCGGGAAGACCGGATTGCTCATCTCCGGAATGACGAGCCCGACCAGCCGGTTCGGGCGGCTGCGCATATGGGCGGGCCGGTCGTAACCCAGGACGTCGAGTGCCGTGAGGACCGCGGCCTGGGTCGATGTCGAGACGCCCGGCTTGCCGTTCAGGACCCGGCTGACCGTCGCCTCGCTGACGCCCGCGTACTGAGCAACCTTCGCCAATCGACTCGCCATGCCGTCAATTCTATGGCAACGGCTTGCATGAATGACAGGCGTCTTGCAAGCCGGGCCGATTCGGGCGGAGATCTTCCGTCCGCAGCCCGAATGCGCCGGACGTACTCCGGGGGAAGCAGCACAACGGCCTTCGGGCGTACGACGACCCGGCGGCCCCCGAGGACGACTCTCGGTAGCGGACACAGAACACCGCTACCGAAGGAGTGACGTTGCGATGAACACCCTGGCCTACGACGGGCCCGGCCCGTGGATCCTCTTCGTCCCCGTCATCTGGGCGATCGTCATCGGCGGCGCGATCCTGCTGCTGCGCCGCACCGTCTGGCGCGGCCGCGGCCCCGGGCGCGGCCCGTGGCAGCACAGCCCGGTCCGGGACGACAACTCGCCTCTCTCGGTGCTCGGCCGCCGCTTCGCGTCCGGCGAGATCGACGAGGAGGAGTACTGGCGCCGGCTCTCCGTCCTGGACGAGGAGTTCGGCCGCGGCCGGAGCGGTGCGGCGTGACCGCCACGCCTCCGGCGCGTACCGCCGCCGCCGGCGCAGCGCCTATCAACGGCACCGCGCCGGCCGCCCGCGTCGTGGACGCCGTGAAGATCTACGGCGCGGGCGACACACGGGTACGAGCCCTGGACGGGGTGAGCGTCGACTTCCCGGCCGGCCGCTTCACCGCGATCATGGGCCCGTCCGGCTCCGGCAAGTCCACGCTGATGCACTGTGCGGCCGGGCTCGACACCCTCACCTCGGGCTCGGCCTTCCTCGGCGGCACATCGCTCGGCGATCTCGACGACCGCCGGCTGACCCTGCTGCGCCGTGACCGCATCGGCTTCGTCTTCCAGGCATTCAACCTGGTGCCGACGCTGACGGTGGCCGAGAACATCACGCTGCCGCGCGATCTCGCCGGCCGGCGCGGAACGGACGAGTGGACCGACGCCCTCATCGACGTCGTCGGCCTGCGCGACCGGCTGCACCACCGGCCGAGCGAGCTGTCCGGCGGGCAGCAGCAGCGTGTCGCCGTCGCCCGGGCCTTCGCCGGACGGCCCGACGTCGTCTTCGCCGACGAGCCCACCGGCAACCTCGACTCGCGCTCGGGCGAGGAGGTGCTGCGTCTGCTCGGCCGGACCGTACGCGACATGGACCGCACCGTCGTCATGGTCACCCACGACCCGGTCGCCGCCGCCCACGCCGACGAGGTCCTCTTCCTCGCGGACGGCCGTCTCGTGGACCGGATGGGCGCGCCCACGGCCGAGCGCGTACTCGACCGCCTCAAGGAGTTCGACCTGGAGGCGCAGGATGCCCAGGAGGCCGAGAAGCGCCAGGTAGGCCGGGCGGGCCGGGCGGGCCGGGAGAGCGGCCGGGGCCCGGGCAGCCGGGACAACCAGGAGAAGGAATCCCTGACATGAGTGCCGCACGCGCCTCCCTGCGCATCAGTCTCGCCTCGCTGCGCGCCCATCGACGGCGCTTCGCGGGCACCTTCCTCGCCGTCCTGCTCGGCGTCGCCTTCCTCGGCGGCACTCTTGTCATGGGCGACACCCTGCGCGCCGGCTTCGACACGATGTTCGGCAACGCCGCACGCGGTACGGACGCGGTGGTGCGCAGTGCCGATGTCATCACCGTCCCCGGCGAGGGCCAGGGCACACGGCAGCCCGTCGCCGCTTCGCTCGCCGAGGACATCGAAGCGGTTCCCGGCGTGGCCTCGGCCGTGCCCAGCATCCAGGGTGCGGGCCAACTCGTCGGCAGCGACGGGAAACCGGTCGGCGGCCAGGGACCGCCCACCCTCGCGGGGAACTGGATCGACGACTCCGAACTCAACCCGTACCGCCTGGCCGAGGGCCGTACGCCGTCCGCGCCCGGTGAGGTCGTGATCAACCGCGGTGCCGCGAAGGCGGGCGGCCTGGACATCGGGGACCGGACCGTGCTGCGCACGCCGGACCCCGTGCGCGTGACCGTCGTCGGCCTGGCGACCTTCGGCGGCGCCGACGGCATGGGCCAGGTGACCTTCACCGGGATGACACGTGCCGACGCCGGGAAGTACCTCGTGCCCGAGCCGGGCCGGGCGGCGAGCATCCAGGTGCGCGGCGATCCCGGGACCGGACAGCAGGAGCTCGTCGACGCCTTGGAGCCCGTACTCCCCAAGGGAGTCGAGGCCGTCACGGGACAGGCGTCGGCCGAGGAGAACCTCGACCTGGTGACCGGTCAGTTCCTGACGTTGTTCACCACGCTGCTCCTGGTCTTCGCCGGAATCGCCCTGCTGGTCGCCACGTTCAGCATCCACAACACGTTCGCGATCGTCGTCGCCCAACGCACCCGGGAGAACGCCCTGTTGCGCGCGCTCGGTGCCTCCCGCCGCCAGGTCGTCGGCTCGACCCTCGTCGAGGCCGCGGTCGTCGCCGTCGTCGCCTCGCTCGCCGGCCTGCTCGGCGGCATCGGCATCGCGGCGGGCCTTCAGGCGCTGTTCCCCGCGGTCGGATTCCCGTTCCCCGACGGCGCCTTGGTGATCAGCGGGCTCTCGATCGCCCTGCCGCTCGTCGTGGGCGTCGTGGTGTGCCTGGGCTCCGCGCTGCTGCCCGCGCTGCGGGCCGGCCGTACGGCGCCGCTCGCCGCGCTGCGCGAGACGGCCGTCGACGACTCGGGAGCCTCCCGCACCCGGGCGGTCGCGGGCGCGGCGGCACTGCTCGCCGGCATCGGCCTGACCGTGTACGGCGTCGCCTCCGGGCCGTCGATCACGGGGACCGCGGCCGGGGCCGTGATCACACTCGGCGCGTTCGTCGTGCTGGGCCCGGTCGCGTCCTCGTACGCCGTACGGATCCTGGGCGCACCGCTCGCCCGGCTGCGGGGCGTGGGCGGGACGCTGGCCCGGCGCAACGCGCTGCGCAGCCCGAAGCGTACGGCGGCGACCGCCACCGCCCTCATGATCGGCGTCGCCGTGGTCTCGCTGTTCACCGTCTTCGGCGCCTCGCTCAAGGCGACGATGGACCGGACCGTCTCCCGTTCGTTCGCGGGCGATGTCGCGGTCAGCGCCCCGTCGTTCGGCGCGGGCGGCAGCGGGCTGAGCCCCGGGCTGGCTCCCGCGCTGGCGCGGCTGCCCGAGGTGGACACGGCCGTCGGTCTGGGGCGCGGCGTGGCCGAAGTGAACGGCAGCGGGAGACAGTTGACGGTCACCGACCCCGCCGCTCTCGCGCGCGTCCTCGACCTCGGTGCGGTCGACGGGTCGCTCGACGGCCTCGGCCGCGGTGGTCTGGCCGTGTCCGAGGACGAGGCGGGGAAGCGGGGCTGGAAGCCCGGCGACACCGCGCGGCTGACGTTCAGCGACGGATCGCGGCAGACGTTCACCGTGCGGGCGGTCTATGGGCAGGACGATCTCGCGGGCGACTACCTCGTCACGCGTGAGGCCTGGGCCGCGCACCGCGTACAGGACTCCGACCGGCTCGTCGCCGTCGGCTTCGGGGACGGCGTGGACGCGGGCGACGGAAAGGCGGCCGTGGAGAAGGCCGCGTCCGCGTACGGCAACCCGGAGGTGCAGACCCGCGAGGAGTACGCCGCGTCCTCGGCCGGCGGCGTCGACATGATGCTCACCCTCGTCTACGCCCTCCTTGCGCTGGCCGTCCTCATCGCCCTGCTCGGCATCGCCAACACCCTCACGCTCGCGATCCATGAACGGACCCGCGAACTCGGCCTGTTGCGCGCCGTCGGCCAGACCCGCGCCCAGCTACGGGCCATGGTGCGCTGGGAGTCGCTGCTGGTCGCGGCCTTCGGCACCGCCGGCGGTCTCGCGCTGGGCGGATTCCTCGGCTGGGCGCTGGTGCGGGCCTCGGACAGCGCGGGGACGAGCGTGTTCGCGGTGCCGCCTGACCGGCTGGCCGTCGTCGCTCTCGTGGGTCTCGCGGCGGGTGCGGTCGCCGGGTGGCGCCCGGCGCGCCGGGCGGCCCGGCTCGATGTGCTGCGCGCCGTCGCGACGGAATAGCGCGCGCAGGCGCCGGTGGTGGGCAGCTGTCCGTCAGGGCCGCCCACCACTTGCGTGCACCGCTGTCCGACGTGTCCTGGCGCGGCCCGGCTCCCGGGGCGCACGCCGGCCCCGTACAGCCCGAGTGCAGATGGGCCCCGTACAGCCCGAGCGAAGAGGCGCTGCCGAGGGTGTCCCGTGCGGTCTCCAGCGCGGACAGCCAGGAGGCGAGCGGGACATCGACCGTCAGTCGCCTGCCGAGACGGTCGGCAGGTGCCGAGTCGGTCGGCAGGTGCCGAGTCGGTCGGCAGGCCTCATGCGCGGCCGTTGATCCGGCCGCCGGTGCGGACGTCCGGTCAGCCCACGGCGGTCGGCCGGGCTTCGGTGCTCTCCCGGGTCCGCTCCCGGCCCTCGGCGTCCTCGCGGGGTACGGATGCCGAGGACGTGGGGCCGGCCCGGCCGCGCGAGGCCGCAGGACCGGAGCTGCGCATCGGGCCGGGCGCGGCCAGTGAGGGCACCGGTGCCGGCACCGCTACCGCGCTCCGCGGCAGGGCGGGGGTGTCGGTCTGGAGCGTGAACCACACCACCTTGCCCCCCTCGTCGTGCGGCCGTACGCCCCAGCTCTCGCTCACCGAGGCGACAAGCGTCAGGCCCCTGCCGCCGAGGGCGGCCAGGTCGGCGCAGCGCAGGCTCGGTACACGGGGGTCGTTGTCGCGCACCGAGACGGTCAGCCGGTCCCGGCGGAGATCGATCTCCACCCGGCACTGCTTGTCCGGCTCGGCATGGCGATGGACGTTGGTGAGCAGCTCGGTGACCCCCAGAGCCGCCGAGTCGATCAACGGATCGAGATGCCAGTAGCGCAGTTGCGCCGAAACGATCCTGCGGACCTGGCCTATACGCGACGGCAGGGCTTGGAGCTCCACCGTGCAGTGCCTGCTGGGCTTTCTGATCACGGCCGACTCCCTGAAGAAGTGCGGAAGACGAAGAACGCAGCCGGCAGCGACCGCCTACGGTTCCGGCCCGGTGCGGCCCCCAGCGCCGGACCCGGTTCCGATGTGCTCACTGCCGTAACCCGGCGGGACGGTCGAAGCGTGACCGCCGGTGAACCCTCGGTTACGTTCCACCAGAGTGAACCCGACCGGGCGCACGCGCAACTCGCGTCACGACTGCCACCGCGGCAACAGCAGGACCGGTGATACCGCCGAGGGTCGGCCGCGCTCGCGGCCCCCGTCACGACTGAGCGGCCTGACCGCCCGCGGTCCGGACTGCGTCGAGGAACGTGCGCGCCCATGGCCTGCTGCCGGGCTTCCTCTCGGGCGCGGGTTCGCTCCCGCCCGGGGAGAGGTGGTAGCGGGTGCCGTTCACGGTGGCCGATGCCCCGCCGCGGGCCGCGAACCACGGCTTGCCCGCCCGTACCTGCTGGACCGGCGCGCTGGCGATCTCGCGCCCGTAACTGGTCAGCAGCGTCAGCCTGCCGTCCTGGATCTGGACCTGCCCCGCACGGGTGACCGACCGCAGACCGTGCTCGATCCGCACCCCGGTCGCCGTGAATTCCGGCTCTGCCATCCTGCACCGCCCCCTCGACGTCCCATCGCCGACGAACCGCTCCGGTCGGTCTGCCATTCTCCCCTTGCTGCGCAGTGTGCCCGCGGCGGGGCTCGTGCACCAGTACCCCCCTTATGATCGAAAGGTCCGGTGCGTTGCGTCCGGACGCAGGTCAAGAGCTGGTCCCGACGAGATCCCGGACGGGGCGGAACGGCTCGGCACGGTTGAGGAAACACCCGAAGGAGCGCCACCGGTGAGCACGATCGAACGGCATAAGACCGGCGGCGCGGCCGCGACCATCGATGTCGACCGCACCGACCGCACGTACCGGAGCTGGCTGAAGGAAGCGGTCCGCAAGGTCCAGGCGGACGCCAACCGCTCCGCCGACACCCACCTGCTGCGTTTCCCGCTCCCCGACGAGTGGGGGATCGACCTGTACCTGAAGGACGAGTCGACCCACCCGACCGGCAGCCTCAAACACCGGCTGGCCCGATCGCTCTTCCTCTATGGGCTGTGCAACGGCTGGATCCGGCCCGGCAAGCCCGTCATCGAGGCCTCCAGCGGCTCCACGGCGGTCTCCGAGGCGTACTTCGCCGGGCTCATCGGCGTGCCCTTCATCGCGGTGATGCCCCGCACGACGAGCCGTGAGAAGACCCGCCTCATCGAGTTCCATGGAGGTCGGTGCCATCTGGTGGACGACCCGCGGACGGTCTACGAGGTCTCGGCTCAGCTCGCCGCGGACACCGGGGGCCACTACATGGACCAGTTCACCTACGCAGAGCGGGCCACCGACTGGCGCGGCAACAACAACATCGCCGAGTCGATCTACCAGCAGTTGCGCATGGAGCGGTATCCCGAGCCGGCGTGGATCGTCGCCACCGCCGGTACGGGCGGCACCTCGGCGACCATCGCGCGCTATGTGCACTACATGCAGTTCGACACCCTCCTCTGCGTGCCGGACCCCGAGAACTCCTGCTTCTTCGAAGGCTGGACGACCGGCGACCTCGAGGTGTCCAGCGACTGCGGATCGCGCATCGAGGGCATCGGACGCCCACGCATCGAGCCGAGCTTCGTGCCCGGTGCGATCGACCGGATGATGAAGGTGCCGGACGCGGCCAGCGTCGCCGCCGTACGCGCGCTGGAGCGGGCCATCGGCCGCAAGGCCGGCGGCTCGACGGGGACGGGGTTGTGGAGCGCCCTGAAGATCGTCGCCGAGATGGTGGCCGCGGGTCGTACGGGCAGTGTCGTGACCCTCCTCTGCGACCCCGGTGACCGCTATCTCGACAAGTACTACTCGGACGCCTGGCTGGAGGAACAGGGCCTGGACGTCACGCCGTACTCCGAGACCATCGACATCTTCCTGGCGACCGGGGCCTGGCCCGACTGACCGGTGGACTTCCCGGCCCCCGGCCCGGGAGGGAGAATCGGGGCGTGAGCGAAGCGGCGGACGGGGGTGAACCCGTGGACGAGGGCGGCGATCCGGCCTGCTGGCTCAGCCTGGTGTGCGAGGAGTGCGGGCGCGTGCGCGAGCGCCCGGGAGCCGGTGCGTGCGAGCACTGCGGAGCCCTCCCCGAGGGCGGCCTCTCCGGCGGGGGCGATGGCGAGGCATACGCCCCGCGGGTGCCGGGCCTCGGCACGGACGACGGCGCCGGGGACGCCACCGGCCCCGAAGGCCCCGAGGACGTCACCGGCCGGGCCGGGCGCTAGCCGCGCCGGGTGTCAGCCCGCCTGCACCCGCCGGTCGAGCGCGCGGACCGCGCTGCGGAACGCGTGCCCCAGCCCGGGGCGGCCGAGCCTCAGCGCCGTACGCAGCACGGCCGTGCCGTCCACAGCGAAGGTGTACCGGATGCGCGTGCCCGTCCCGGACGGGGACAGCCGCCACTCCTCCAACAGGGCATGCAGACCGGGGGCGTTGGTGTGGTCGATGCGGTACGCGTACCGCTCGGACGGCTCCGCCGCCATGATCGTCTCCTGGAACCGGACCCCGCCCTTGAGGCGGATCTCCCGGCCCTTGCCGCCGTCCGTCGGCCGGGCGTAGGCCACCGCGCCGAACCACTCGGGCCAGCCGGGGACATCGGTCAGTCCCCGGAAGACGGCGTCCGGCGGCGAGGCCGCCTCCGTGGTGAAGACCAGCCGCAATGGAGCGGAGTCGACAAAGTCGAGCGCGACGGCGCGCAATGAATGCGCCATGGTTCCGATCCCTCCCCTGAGTTCGGCCGTTGTGCGCGGCCACCGTAGCTGACGTGTTGTCAGATGTCGTCGCCGGGTTCCGATGAACCGGCGATCACCAGCTGCGCCAGGTGTTCCTTGACCTCTTCCCGGGCCTGGTCGGGCAGCCCGCGGTCCGTCACCAGCGTGTCCACCTCGCCCAGCGAGGCGAACGAACTCAGGCCCACCGTCCCCCACTTGGTGTGGTCCGCGACCACCACCACCCGCCGTGCCGAGGTCACCAGCCGCCGATTGGTCTCCGCCTCCGCCAGGTTGGGCGTCGACAGGCCGGCCTCCACCGAAACGCCGTGCACCCCCAGGAAGAGAACATCGAAGTGGAGCGAGCGGATCGCCTGATCCGCCACCGGCCCCACCAGGGAGTCCGACGGCGTCCGCACCCCGCCCGTCAGCACCACCGTCGCCGAGCCGGGCCCCAGCCCCTTGCCCGCCCGTCCCGCCGACCCCTGCGCCGCGTGGAACACGTCCGCCACCCGGACCGAGTTGGTCACCACCGTCAGGTCCGGCACTTCGAGCAGATGATGCGCCAGCGCGAACGTCGTCGTGCCCCCCGACAGGGCGATCGCGCTGCCCGGCGCCACCATCGGCGCCGCGGCCCGCGCGATGTCCTCCTTGGCCCGCAGCTCCAGCGAGGACTTCGCCTCGAACCCCGGCTCGTGGGTGCTCGCCTCCGCGACCGGCACCGCACCGCCGTGCACCTTCTCGATCAGGCCCTGGCGCGCCAGGGCGTCCAGGTCCCGACGGACCGTCATGTCCGACACCCTCAGCCTGCGGGTCAGTTCGTTGACCCGCACCCCGCCACGGCGCCGGACCTCGTCGACGATCAGGGCCCGCCGCTGCTCCGCGAGGAGATTCTGGTTGTCGTCCACCCCGGCCCGTCCTTTCGCCGACTGATCTTTCAGGCCGTCCGTCTTCATCCTCCCACGCACGGGTGACAAGTGGCCTGGCGCGCATCCGGCAGCGCTGGCAGGATCTTTGGGGGCAACAGAAGGATCGGGGGCGCGATGGTGTCGGCCATGCAGCCGGGCACAGCCGAGGCGATGAGCAAGGCCGTCGCACAGTCCGCAGCCGGGCCGCCGCTGGCGCTCGAACTCCTGGTGCACGGCGTCGGCGGCACCACCCCGCAGGAGATGCTCGACGACCCCAGCGTCGTCCGGGTCACCGGCGACGGGACGGCCGGCATCCACCGGCGTCGCGAGGACGCCGACGCCGAAGCCCGCCCGGAGGAGTACCAGGACCGGCCGGTCCCCGAGGCGTACTCCTGGTCCAATCTGACCTCCGGCAACAGCGCCCGCGCCCTGTGGCTGGTCCTGCTGCCCTTCATGGTCGCCAACCTCGCCCACTGGATGCGGCCCGCCGCCACCGGCCGCAGCACCGCGTTACGGACGTACGGGGTGCTGGTGCGGCTGGTCTCCCTCAGCCTCACCGTCCTGCTGGTCGCCGCCGCCTGCGAGGTCGCGCTCGACCTGGTCGCCTGGCAGTGCGCCGGTTCCGCGGGCTGCGCCCGCGACAAGTCCTGGCTCGGCTTCCTCTCCGCGGAACGCGGCGGCTGGTGGAGCGTCCCCGGCCGCAGGCTGGCCCTCGCCGCGGTCGTGCCCGCCGCCCTCACCGGACTGCTGTGGTGGCTCTCGCACCGCACCTGGAGCGCGTACGAGTCCCAGCCGCCGGTGCGCCGCCCGGTCCACGAGGACGATCCCGAAGCCGGTGCCCGGCCGGCGCTGTGCCTGCCCGGCTTCTGGTACGGCAGGCGCCTGGTGGCCCGGCTGCGCGCCGCCCACACGGCCGCCGGATTCCTGACCGTCGCCGCCGCCCTCTCCGCGGCCGCCACCCGGTTCGACCGCAAGCCCGGCGGCAGCGCCTCGCTGGACGCCGTCGGCTGGGCGCTTGAGGTCACGCTGGTCGTGGCGGGGGCCTTCGTCGTCTGGGTGGTGTGCAGCAGGGGGCGCAGCGAGACCGAGCCCGACGACCGGCTGGACCGGGCCATCGTGCGCTTCCTCCCGGGCGCGGCCCTCGGTGTCCTCGGCGTCGCCGTGCTGCACGCCGCCTGGGCGCGCCCAGGCTGGTCCTCGAACGGGCTGCTGCCCGGGGACGAGACCTTCGGCGTGCTCGCGCTCGTCCAGGGCGCCCTGGTCCTCGCCATCGCCGCCACCGCCCGGCGGCTCGTCTCCGATGCCCCCGACGACCGGTCCGCGCTGCACGGCCTCGGCGGCGCGGCGGTCGCGATGCTCGCCTGCGCACTCGGCAGCCTGATGTCCGGGGGCGTGGCCCAGCGGGTCGCGGACTGGCTGGACGACAACGGCACCCCGGGCATGGGCGACGGCCCCATCACCGGCCCTCCGGTCATGCTCTCCTGGCAGGCCGCCGTCATCCCGGTGCTGCTCCTGGCCCTGCTCGTTCTGGCCGGCTTCTTCGTACGGCGCACCTGGCGGAGTGCCCGCCGGGAGCTTCCCGCGGTCCGCGCGAGCCACCCCGGGGAGCCGGAGGACACCTCCCGGACCCGCAGGATCGCCGGCACGCTCGCCGCGGCCGAACTCACCGACTGCGCGCCCTGGTTCGTCGGTACGACAGCGGTCATCACCCTCGTCCTCGGCGGCGTCTCCGTCATCGGCGCGTGGACCAGTGGGGCGGTGCCGGGGGAGGCCGCGGAAGGGGCACCGGGCCTGATCGCCGCGGCCGCCCAGACGGCGCAGGCGCTCGGCTCCTGGCTGGTGGGCCTGGTGTTCATCCTGCTCATCGCGCTGGGCCGGCGCGCGTACCGTGACCCGGGCGCCCGCCGCACCATCGGTATCCTCTGGGACGTCGGCACGTTCTGGCCGCGTGCGGCGCACCCGTTCGCGCCTCCCTGCTACGCCGAGCGCGCCGTCCCCGACCTCTCCTGGCGTATGGCCACCTGGACCGAGAGCACGGGCGGGCGGCTGGTGATCTCCGGGCACTCCCAGGGCAGCGTCCTCGCCGCCGCCGCGGTCTGGCAGCTCGACCGGCGCACCCGGCGCCGGGTCGCCCTGCTGACCTACGGCTCGCCCCTGGAACGGCTCTACGGACGCTGGTTCCCCGCCTACTTCGGGCCCGGGCCGCTGCGTGCGCTCCACCGCGAGGTGCACTGCTGGCGCAACTTGTGGCGGCGTACGGACCCCATCGGCGGGGCCGTCCTGGTGCGGAGCGGCGAGGGTCCGCAGGTGGACCGCGGCCCGCTGCGCGACCCGCTGGCCTACGGCCGTACGGCCCAACACCCGCTCCCCGCACCGATCCTGGGGCACAGCGAATACCAGGCGGACCCGGCGTTCGGTGAGGAGCGTGCCGGGCTCCTCGCCCGCCTGCCGGACGTACCGCAGCAGCGCGGAGCCGAAGGCGGGTCCGGCACCGCCGCCGAAGCGACGTTGCCTGCCGCGCAGGGCGACCCACCCGCGCCGGATCAGGACGTCTCGGGAAGATCCTCGGGGTAGAGGAGCGTCAGGTCGTCCGTGCTGGGGTCGGCGACCTGGGCGACCCGGCCCGCATGGCGCTCGACCATGGCCTCGAAGGTCTGGCGTGCGGTCCTGCCGTTGCCGAACGCCGGGCCCTTGGGGAGCACCGTGAAGTACTTGAGCAGCGCTTCCGCAGCGCCTTCCCCGATCCGGTACTCGTGCTCCTCGGCCTGCTGTTCCACGATGTGCAGCAGCTCCTCCGGGGAGTAGTCGCCGAACCTGATGGTGCGTGAGAAACGGGACGCCACACCGGGGTTGACCGAAAGGAAGCGCTCCATCTCGGCGGTGTAACCAGCCACGATCACCACGACCGATTCCCGGTGGTCCTCCATCAGCTTCACCAGCGTGTCGATGGCCTCCCGGCCGAAGTCCCGCCCGGAGTCCTCGGGGGAGAGGGCGTACGCCTCGTCGATGAAGAGCACCCCGCCGCGCGCCCGGTCGAACGCCTCCATGGTGCGGATAGCCGTGGAACCGATGTGCTCGCCCACCAGGTCGACCCGGGACACCTCGACGAGATGACCCCGCTCCAGAACGCCGAGGGAGGCGAGGATCTCGCCGTAGAGCCGGGCCACCGTGGTCTTGCCGGTGCCGGGGGAGCCGGTGAAGACCAGATGGCGCTTCACGGAAGCCGCCTTGAGACCCGCCCGCTGCCGCCTGCGGCCCACCTCGATCATGTCGGTGAGCGCCCGGACCTCCTGCTTGACGCTCTCCAGGCCCACCAGACCGTCGAGTTCGGCCAGCACCTCACCGGACTCCCGGACCTCGGACCCGGGTCCACCGCCGTTCTGCCCGGACGGCCCCGCGGGCCCGGGGGACTGCTCGGGCACCGCCGAGAGCAGCCCGGCGGTACGGGTCTCGGTCTGCACGGCGGGCGCGACAGCGGGAGCCGGCGGGGCAGTGCGCAGCTGGCTGCTCTCGTCGCTGGTGCAGCCGTCGCGGACCGGGCCCTCCTCGGCGAACTCGTAACCCCCGCGGGCGCACCGCTCGGTACGGCAGCGGGTCAGCGTCGTGCGGCAGCCGTCGATGATGTGGAAGCCGTAGCCCGAACTGCCCGTCACCCGGCAGCCGTGGAAGGTGCCCCGGCCCTCCGCGGAGACGTAGAAGCCCGCCTCGGCAGGGGAGGTGACCGTGCAGCGCTCGATCGTGGGGTCGGCGCCCTTGGTGACGATGACGCCCGTGGCGGCGCCGTCGATCGTGCAGGAGGCGAGGGTTCCGCCGCTGCCGTGGTCGCGGAACCAGGCGCCGGTCGTGACGTCGCGGATCCTGCAGTCGTCGAGCTGGGCGGTGGCCCCGTCGCTCACGGACACCGCGGTGTTGCGGACCTGCGAGATGTCGCTGTCGACGACGTCGGCGCGGGAGCCGCGGTCGAGGACGAACAGCGCGTCCGGAACGTCGTGCACCCGGCAGGAGTCGAGCACCGCGACCGCGCCGTCACTGACCCATACGGCCGGATAGTCGCCCGTACTGTCATGTATCTCGCACTGGTTGGCGTCCACGCGGGTGCCCGGGTCCCAGACCGAGAGTCCGTTGCGCCCGAAGCGGCGCACCGTGCTGCGGGTGAGGGTGAGGACGGAGCGGGAGCGCAGATCGACCGCGTTCTCCGGGATGTCGTGGATCTCGCAGTCGGAGAGGGTCAGCACGGCGTCGGTGTCGAGGGTGAGGCCGTCGGCCGAAGTCCGGTGCACCGTGCAGTCGGTGAGGTGCCCGGCCGCACGGGAGGCGAGCTGCACACCCGCGCCCTTGATCTCGTACACCTCGCAGCCGATGGCCTCCAGCGAGCTGCCCTCACCCGTCAGCGCGAGCCCGGCGCCCGACGTGTGGTGGATCCGGCAGCGCTCCAGGCGCGGGTGCGCGCCGCCGCGGACGGCGACACCGGACTGGCCCGCGCAGACCACCTCGCACTCCTCGAAGACACCGCCCGAGCCGTCGACGACGGCAATGCCGATCCCACCGGGGTTGTCGACGGAGCAACGCCGCACGATGGGCCGGGCACCGCCGCGGACCTCGATGCCGGCGGCCGAGCGCGTGGCCACCCGCAGATCCGCCAACTCCGGTGTTCCGTCCTCGATCAGCAGCGCCGGGGCCGCGGAGTCCTGGCCCTCCAGGTGCAGGCTCTGGACGGTGGCCGAGGCGCGGACGGTCAGGGCCACACCGTCGATGGGGGCGATGCGCACCGAGCCGCGGGCCCCGTCCGGGCCGCGCAGGGTCACGGCCCGCTGGATCACCAGATTCTCGCGGTACGTGCCAGGGGCGACGGTGAGCACATCACCGTCTCCGGCGGCCTCCAGGGCCGCGGCGAGGGAGGGGTACTCGCCTGTGCGGCGCCGCCACCGCGATGTGCCGGTGTGCGTCACCTGGACCGTGCCCTGTGGTGCCATGCTGCTGCTGTGCCCCCACCTCGTGCGTGTGTCGACCGGGTACGGCGTGTACCGGCGCTCCACCGTAGCGCGCGTGGCGGGGGAGAGTTGTCAGGTCAGCTTCCTGTGCCCGTCCTGCCCCAGTCCTGACCGGCTCGTTCCCAGGCGCGGTCCCAACTCGCGTAACGCCGCTGCAGGATGCGCCACACGGTCAGCCGTCGTGCGCCCTCCACCAGGCCCGCGCTGAGGGCCCCGGCCCCGATGCCGGCGAGTGCTGCGTGCGAGCCGGCGGTGGACTCGTCCATGGGACGGTTCACCGGGCGTCCGTGGTCGTCGATCCAGAGACGGAACCGGTCGCCGGGCGTCACCGCGCGAGGGGCGCCCACCGGGCGGGTGTTCACGCTTCCGTCGGGGGCGGTCCAGGTGGCGACGACACGGTGCAGGGCATCCCGGGCCGAGGAGGTCTCGGGGTCGGGGTCGACCGGCGGCTGCTTCACCGGCCGGACCACCGTCGCGGCGACGAGATGACGGTGCTCGTTCTGGGCGCGCACGGACTGCACCAACGAGTCCTGGACCAGGGAGGCCACGGCCAGACCGGCGGCGGGGCCGCCGACGGCGATGAACAGGGCGGCGAGGAGCGCCACCCAGGATTCGAGGAGATCGGTCGGACGGCGCAGGGGATTGCGCCGCCACAGCCAGAATCCGGTCATTGCTCGCATGGGTCACGCACCCCCTTCCGACTGAGTAAGTACCGCAGAGAGCGCGATACATGCCCGATACGTGCCAAGAGAGAGCAACGTCACCCCGTGCCCCCGGTCCACCCCGTGCCCCCGGTCCGCCCCCCGGCACGCCGGTCAGCTCTCGATCTCGACTGAATCCCCCACCCGGATCGTACCGGTACCTTCCGGGATCACGTTCTGCCCGAAGACGAGTTTGTCGTCGAAACGGCGGTGGCGGGCGAGCGTGCGCAGGGGCTCCTTGCCGCGCTCGGCGGTGCGCTGGTCGGTCGTGGTGATCACGCAGCGGCCACAGGGCTTCGCGACCCGGAAGGCGACCTCGCCGATGCGCAGCCGGGTCCAGCCGTCCTCGGCCCAGGGGGCCGTACCGTCCACGACGACGCTCGGACGGAACCGGTTCATCGGCAGCGGGCCCTCGTCGGCATGGTCGCCCTGCGCTATCAGGGAGTTGAGGGCGTTGAGGGACGCCGTGGTGGTGACCAGCAGCGGATAACCGTCCGCGAAGGAGACCGTCTCGCCCGGGCGGCCGTACGCCGGGTCCACAGGGCGCCGGCGCGCGGGCTCGTCGAGATGCACCAGTCCCACCTCGGTGCCGAGCCAGTCGCTGAACCACGCACCCGCCGCCGGATCGGCGGGCACCGCTTCGACCTTGTCGCGCCAGACCTCCACGACCGTGGTGGCGCCGGGCTCCGGGACCTCGACGGTCAGCGGCTCCCTGCCCGGTGCGGCGACCTCGATTCCGCCGCCGGGCAACGGCGTGGCCGAAACCAACGCCAGCCGCCGCTGCTCCCGTTGGGTCACGAACCGTCCGTCCGGCTCGACCAGCATCCACCGGCGGTCCCCGGCGAGTCCCCACGGCTCCACAGCCGCCTCGCTCAGGGCGCACCCCGCCACCGACTTGACCGGATAGAGATGGACCGAGCTGAGCACTGTCTTCGGCATGGACCCAGTTTGCCAGCCCGGTCGGACAGCAGGACCGGCGGACGGCGCTTCGGCGAACCGGTGGGAGTACGGGCAGGCAGGAGGCCCGGCGTACGACCGGTCGCGCGGTTCGCGGCCCTCAGCGCGCCCCGGTCAGTAACCCCGCGGCGGGTACGGGCGGCCCTGGTACTGGCGGCCGTACGGGTCGTCGTACTGCGCCGGTGCGGGGCGCTGGGCCTGCGGCGGCCGCTGTGCGGGCCCGGGCCGGCCGGGCGCGGGGCGCGGGGCGGCGGGACGCATCTGGTCGTAGCCGGTGCCGCCCGGGGGTATGGGGTACTGCTGCGGTCCGGGGTACCCGCGCGGGGCCGTGGCCTGTTGCGGGATGTACGGCGCCGGAGCGTGCTGCAGCGGGGTCGGCTGCGGCGCGACCTGCGGATAGCCGTACGCGGCCTGGGGGTGCTGGGAGGGGCCGGCGGGGAGCGCGGGGAGCGCCGAAGGGAGAGCGGGCAGGTGGCTACCGGTCTCGTACGCGGACGGCACCCGGATGGGGGCGATCTGCGGCGTGCCCCGCTCGGCGACGAGGCTGTCGTAGATCGGCGTGTCCGGGAAGGGGGGCGCGGAGTAGTAACCGCCGCCATAGGTGGAGCGCGGGGAGGTCATGCCCCATAAGTTAAGCCCACGATGTGCTGGTTGGGGAGAGCGATAAGAGGGTTGTTTCTCGGGTTCGGAGTGGCTGTGCCGCGTCAATGCGAACGAAGCCGGGGAAATAGGGCTTCTCGTCGCGTTGAAATCGCGTAAAGGCCGAGTTCCCAGCGGGTTACCCAGGGTTGGCGAGGGGGCGCACCCGGCTGTCGCGCGCTCTTTCCGTACCGCATGGAGGGCGCAGGGCTCTAGGTTGGTCCCGGACATATATCGAGCTCCGGGACTTCCGGGCGGACCGGCCACCGCTTCCGGCGGACGGCAAGGGGGAAGAGCATGGCGATGCGCAAGGGCACCAATGTGCCGATTCCGGCACCCTCGGTGCGGATCGAGCTGGGCTGGCGCACGGGCGCGGGGGTCCCGGACGCCGATGCCTCCGCCCTGCTCCTCCAGCCGTCCGGAAAGGTGCGCTCGGACGCGGACTTCGTCTTCTACAACCAGCCGGCGCACTCCTCGGGGGCCGTGCGCCACGAGGGCAAGAGCTCGGGAGGCGGGAGCGTCACGGACACCCTGTCCGTGGACCTGGCCGAGGTCGAGCCGTCGGTGGAGACCGTCGTCCTCGCCGCGTCCACCGACGGCGGCACCTTCGGGCAGGTGCCCGGCCTCACCATCCGGGTGCTGGACGCGGCGGGCGGCGCCGAACTGGCACGGTTCGACAGCGACGACGCGACGGTCGAGACGGCCTTCGTGCTGGGGGAGCTGTACCGCAGACAGGGCGCGTGGAAGTTCCGGGCCGTCGGGCAGGGGTACGGCACCGGGCTCGCGGGACTCGCCACGGACTACGGGATCACGGTCGACGAACCGCAGACCCCGTCGGCCGCGGCGCCCGCCCCGGCCCCTGTGGCGCAGCCCGTACAGACGCCGCCCCCGGCGCCCGTCGCTCAGCCCCCGGCGCCCGCACAGCCGCCCGCGCCGCCTGCCCCGGCCGCCACCGCGGCGCCGCTGAGCCTGTCGAAGGTCACGCTCACCAAGCAGTCCCCCTCCGTGTCCCTCACCAAGCAGGGCGGCACGTCCGGCGCCCTGCGCGTCAACCTCAACTGGCAGGTGCACAAGCAGTTCAAGGGCTGGGGGAGCAAGCTCGGCCGGGCCATGGCCATGCACTCCGACCTCGATCTCGACCTCTGCGCGCTGTACGAGCTGACCGACGGCAGCAAGGGCGTCGTCCAGTCCCTCGGCAACGCGTTCGGGTCCCTGCACCATCCGCCGTACATGCTCCTCGACGGCGACGACCGCACCGGAGCGGTGGCCTCCGGCGAGAACCTCACCCTCAACCTGGACCACAAGGACCGGCTCCGGCGCATCCTGATCTTCGTCACCATCTACGAGGGCGCGCGCAGCTTCGCCGATCTGAACGCCACGGTCACCCTCCAGCCGCAGCACGGCGCGCCCGTCGACTTCTCCCTCGACGAATGCACGGTCCCCTCCACCGTCTGCGCGCTCGCGCTCATCACCAACGCCGGGGGCGGTGAACTCGTGGTCCAGCGCGAGGCCCGCTACCTGGTGCCCGAGCGCGGCGTCAGCCCGCAGCGCACCGTCGACTACGCCTATGGCTGGGGCATGAACTGGACCCCCGGCCGCAAGTGACCCGATAGGCACGGCTCGGGCGGTTCAGGGGGTGGGGCCCTCGTCCGCGGTACCGGACGCGGCCGGGTGTGCCTCCCGTGCGGCCCCGGCGCCGGCCCGCTCCCCGCGCAGCGGCGGCTCGTGCTGTTCCTGCCGGTCCGGCCGCACCTGCCGCTCGGGCGGCCCGGGCGGTTCGGGTCGCGCGTAGGTCCGCCCCTTCCAGGCGGCCCCCCGGCCCCGGTAGTGCTGTACGGCCGAGTCCACCGTCATCAGCAGATACAGCGCGGCGACGAACGGCAGCAGGGGCGCGAGCCACCACGGCTGCCCGTAGTAGCGGAGCATCGGCAGGTACGTCCCGCTCATCACCGCCCATGCCGCACCGGCCGTCACCGCCGCTGGGGTGTTCCCGTCCAGTGCGCCGCACAGCAGCACCACCGGCGGCACCAGATAGACCAGCGTCAGCCCCGCCACCGTCCCAGCCAGCAGCAGGGGATGGTGGCGCAGTTGGGTGTACGCGCTGCGCGAGACCATGCGCCACAGCTCGCCCAGACCTGGGTAGGGCCGCACGCTGTCCACCCGGTCGGCCAGCCCCAGCCAGATCCGCCCGCCACCGCGCTTGACCGCCCGCGCCAGCGCGACGTCGTCGATCACCGCCTGGCGGATGGACTCCGGGACGCCCGCCCGCGCCGCGGCGTCGTTGCGCAGCAGGACGCAGCCGCCCGCGGCGGCGGCTGTCCGCGTCCCGGGCCGGTTCACCCACCGGAAGGGATAGAGCTGGGCGAAGAAGTAGACGAACGCCGGGACGATCAGCCGCTCCCAGAGCGTCGCGACGCGAAGCCGCGCCATCTGCGACACGAGATCGAGGTCCGCGGCCCGCGCCGCACGCACCAACTCCCGCAAACTGTCCGGGGCATGGGCGATGTCCGCGTCCGTGAGCAGGAGGTATTCGGGGGCGGGGCCCTGGGCGCGGGCGAGCGCGATGCCGTGCCGTACGGCCCACAGCTTGCCGGTCCAGCCGGGCTCCGGTTCGCCGGGAGAGGACACCGTCAGCGGCAGACCCCCCGCCCCTGCGGCCAGTTCGCGCGCGATACGTCCTGTGCCGTCGGTGCTTCCGTCGTCGACGAGGAACACCGCGGCGCGGCCCGGGTAGTCCTGGGCGAGCAGGGACCCCAGGCTGTCCGGGAGCACCGCGGCCTCGTCCCGTGCGGGTACGACCACGGCGACGTAGGGCCACGCATCCGCCGTCCCTTCAGCGCCCCTTGCGGGCAGGCGTACCCCTGCCCGCCAGAAGCTCCCGTGGCCGAGCAGCAGCCACACCCACGCGGCGAACGATCCGGCAGCGATCCACGTCCATGCGCTCACGCGGGCAGTCTGCCGGACCGCACCGGTCACACCCCGCTGTGCAGGGGCGTTTCGCGGGCGCCGACGGCAGTGACCCTCGGTCGGCCCGCACGGCCGCGGCGCTGGGGCGGGTCCGGGGCACAGGCACGGTGCGTGTCTCTGCATCCGGCCGCCCCGTTCGGCCGGTCGGTGGGCGAGGGGCGGTCGGTGGGCAGATGAGCTCTCGTGCGGAATGACGGTGAACCGCGCCGAAAGAGCGTCCAACTCCGCACCGATCGCCTGGTGGAGCAAGGCCCGTATCCATTCGGAATCGGTGCTCTTGCGACTGCCGAACAGCTCGCGGGAAGCCACCCGCGGCCGCTCAAGGTGCAGTTCCGACCCGCGCAGTCCCCTTGTCGAACCGGTATCGACGTGAAAGTGCCCGAAATTCCCGACAGGGGCCCGAGGCAATTCCTCAACGGCGGGCCGGAGTGCCATTGACCTCGATCCGGGGCATGCGGGCCATGCTGCCGCAGCGCTCGTCAGGCCGATCGCGGCGATTCGGACCTGCGTCGGCCGGATCATCAGGACGGCGAGTGGGCGACGACGTGGCGCATTTCCCTGAGGGAACCTCTGGCATGTGAGGCGCCGGCGCCCTGAGGCTGCGGTCGGCGAGACCGAAACGATCGCGCCGAAATCCCCGCGGTACCGGGCCCGCAGGGTGGGGACCCGAGGCGATCGCATAGGGTTTGGCGGGTGAAGATCGCGCTGATTGACTCCGGGCTCGGACATCTGCCTGCTGCCGCCGCGGTCCGGCGACTGCGCCCCGATGCCTCTCTGATTCTCAGTTCGGACCCGGGCAGCATGCCGTGGGGGCCCCGTACGCCCGAGGACCTCACCGCGCACGCACTCGCCTGCGCACGGGCCGCGGCCGAGCACCGGCCGGACGCGCTGATCGTCGCCTGCAACACCGCGTCCGTGCACGCCCTTCCCGCGCTGCGCGCGGAGTTCGAGCCCACCCTGCCGGTCATCGGCACCGTCCCGGCGATCAAGCCCGCGACGGCGGCGGGCGGGCCCGTCGCGATCTGGGCCACCCCCGCGACCACCGGCAGCGACTACCAGCGTGGCCTGATCAAGGACTTCGCCGACGGAGTGGTGGCCACAGAGGTGGCGTGCCCCGGCCTCGCGGACGCCGTGGAGCGGGCGGACGAGTCGGCGATCGACGAGGCCATCGCCGCCGCGGCGCACGTCACCCCCGGTGACATCGGTGCGCTGGTCCTCGGCTGCACCCACTACGAGCTGGTCGCCGAGCGGATCCGGGCCGCCGTGCAGCAGCCCGGGCTGCCCCCGATCGCGCTGCACGGTTCCGCGGAGGCCGTGGCCGCGCAGGCGCTCCGCCGGATCGGTGCGGAACCGGATCCGGGCGCCGCGCCCTCGGAGCACCTGACCGTGATCCTCAGCGGTGCGGAAGCGGCGCTTCCGGCCGCCGCCCTCGTGTACGCCGAGGGCCGCGCTCTGACGGCTGCGAGCCCCGCCCCCCGGTAGATTCCGCACGCCGCGGGGCACCGGGCGCAGACGGCTCCACTCCCTCACCGCACAGGGCCGGGCACGGAAAGTCGTCGGCGACGACACCCTGCTGCCCCCGGCGATCACGGGTACTCTCACGTCCATGAGGGACCACCGCCACGGCGCATCCCGCGCGGCAGAGGGCGTCCCGGAGGTGTGGACCGGGCGTGCGGTCAATCGCGCCCAGTGGCCTCTCGCCGCTCTCGGTGCCGCCTGCATGGCCCTGGGAATCGAGCTCGCCGTGGATTCCCCGTGGACCGCGAGCATCGCGCCGCTGCTGATGTCCGTGATCGGGTGCGTGGCGACCGGTCTGCTGATCCTGTTCGGCACGCTCGCCTTTGTGCACGTCCATGTGCGGGTCGACGCGGAGGCGGTCGAGGTGCGCTGCGGCCATGTCGGTCTGCCGCGCCGCCGGATCCCCCTGGAGAACGTGGTGGGCGCCTACTTCGCACCCCGTGTCACACCCCACGAATGGGGCGGCTGGGGCTATCGCTGGCGCCCGGAGAAGGGCACGGCGGTCGTCGTACGACGTGGCGAGGGCCTGGTCGTACGGCTGGGGGACGGCCGGATCTTCACGGTGACCGTCGACGACGCCGAGGACGCGGTGCGGGTCATCCGCAACCGCCTCATCCGAATGGCCGAGCGGCGCCACACGGCTCAGGCCTGACACCGCTGACCCGCCTTGACCGCCCGAGACGGCCGACTCCTGACACCGCTCGCGTCTGAGGGCCCCGATCCTGACACCGCTCGCGCCCGAGAGCGCCGACTCCTGACACGGCTCGCGCCCGAGAGCGCCGACTCCTGACACGGCTCGCGCCCGAGAGCGCCGCGCCTCCGTCCCCGGTACCCCTGCTCAGGGGCCGCTTCCCGGCAGCGGCGAAGGAGCCGCCGCCCACGACGCGGCAGCGACCCGGGGCTCGGCGACCTGCCCCGCCTCCGCGCCCGGCCCATGGGCACCGCCCAGCGGGCGGGCCGTCGCCAGGCCCGCGAGGAATCCCATGCCGGCGGTGACCTGCGCGAAGCTCAGGGTGTTGCCGATGCTCGCCAGCGCGCCCACGACCGTCAGAGCCGCTCCTGCCGTGAGCACCACCTGCGTGGCCCGCGGCGAGTGCCACAGCGAGTGCAGCAGCCAGAGCGACGCCGCGCCCAGGAGCAGTACGCCCGGCATCCCCTGCTCGGCGGCAAGCTGCAGCACTGCCGAGTGCGGCTTGCCGTCCGGGCCTCCCGCAAGGCCCTGCGCCGCGGGGCTCAGATCGCCGAACCGGTCGGGACCGGCACCGAGCACCGGATGCGCCTCCGCCAGTGCCGCCGCGTCGTGCCAGAGCAGGACCCGCCGCTCGGTGAGCCGACTCTCCAGGGAGACCGCGAGGCCCTGGGGCAGCGCGTCCTGCGCGACCGCCCAGGCTCCTCCCGCGACGGCCGCCCCGGCGATGGCGAGCCCGGCCAGCCCGACAGCGCGGTGCCGGCGCATCGGGGCCGCGGCGAGCGAGCACAGCAGGACGGCGACCGCGGCCACGCATCCGGCCGGTGAGTCTGCGGCCAGGGCGGCGCCGGCGATGGCTGCGGCCAGCAATCGCAGCGCCGCGCGCAGTGCGGGCGCCCGGGCGGCCCATGCCGCGCAGCAGGCAGCACCGGCGGCGAGGGCGAACTGCGCCGCGTGCGCGCCGGTGTGCCCGGGCGGCGGATCGACGGCGACGCCGGGAAGCCCGTACGGAGCGGCCCACGCCAGCGCCGCGCCGGTGAGGGCGGCGATTGCCGGTACGGCGACGGGCAGGATCGCCCCGCCGATCCGGCCGCACGCATACCCCGCGGCGACGGCGAGGAGCGCGAGGAGCACCCCCTCGGGGCGGGCCTCCCGGCCCGCCGCCGTGATCAGCGCCCAGCCGGCGCAGCAGCCGAGGACGAGTACCCCCGTCACGTCGGCGGCGCCGCTTCGCCCCCTCTCGCCTGCGATTTCCCCTACGGCGGGCCTTGCGGCAGACGCCATCCCGTCAAACCCCCCTGAGACGGGCACCGCTTGCGGCGGTGGGGGGGACGCCGCCCGCGGGCACATGTGGGGCACACCGTAACGGCTGCGACGCGGGCGAGTGGAGCCATTGCGCGGAAACGGTGCGGTATGTGTGGGTGAGGGGACGCCAGGGACGGAACGCGTCGTCCGGATACGCTCGGGGTATGGCGACACCCGACTTCATCCGCGAACTGCGCGCCAAGGCCGGCCACCATCTCCTCTGGCTCCCCGGCGTCAGCGCCATCGTCTTCGACGACGACGGACGCGTGCTGCTCGGCCGGCGCGCGGACACCGGCCGGTGGTCGATCATCGGGGGCATCGGCGAGCCCGGCGAGCAGCCCGCGCAGACCGCCGTACGCGAGGTCCTGGAGGAGACGGCGGTGCGCTGCGTGCCCGAGCGGGTGGTCCTCGTACAGGCGCTGGAGCCCATGCGGTACCCCAACGGCGATGCCTGCCAGTTCATGGACATCACATTCCGCTGCCGCGCCGTGGGCGGTGAGGCGCGTGTCAACGACGAGGAGTCCCTGGACGTGCGGTGGTTCCCGCTGGACGCGCTGCCCGACCTCGAGGACTTCGCCCTCCTGCGGATCAAGCAGGCGCTGGAGGACGGCCCCGCATGGTTCGACCCCACCGTCGTGCCCTGAACTGTGTGCCGTCGCCACATCGGTGGTGAGGGGCCCGCTCCCTAGGGTTCCGCACATGACCGCGCCCCCACCGGGCCCCGGGCCCGCCGCAGCACCGGGCCCCGGCCCCGCCCCTCGCACCGTCGGCCTCGACCTCGGTGGCCGTACCGCGCTCGTCACCGGCGCCGCGAGTGGCATCGGCAGCGCCTGCGCGCTGCGCCTGGCGGCCGCGGGCGCCGAGGTACGTGCCGTGGACCGGGACGCCGACGGGCTCGCCGCCCTGGCCGAGCAGGCCGCCGGGCTGCCGGGAGTCCTCGAACCGCGCACCCTGGACCTCACCGACCTCGACGCCGCCGAGCAGGCCGCGGCCGGCACGGACGTCCTCGTCAACAACGCGGGTCTCCAACTCGTCCGCCCCATCGAGGAGTTCCCGCCCGAGGTGTTCTCCACGGTCCTGACGGTGATGCTGGAGGCGCCGTTCCGGCTCGTACGGGGCGCGCTGCCGCACATGTACGGGCAGGGGTGGGGCCGCATCGTCAACATCTCGTCCGTGCACGGACTGCGCGCCTCCCCCTTCAAATCCGCCTACGTCGCCGCCAAGCACGGCCTCGAAGGGCTCTCCAAGGTGGCGGCCCTCGAAGGCGCCCCCCATGGCGTCACCTCCAACTGCGTCAGCCCCGGCTACGTCCGCACCCCGCTCGTCGAGCGGCAGATCGCCGACCAGGCCGCAGCTCACGGCATCCCCGCCGACCGTGTCGTCTCCGAGGTGCTGCTCGCCGACTCGGCGCTGAAGAGGCTGGTGGAGCCGGAGGAGGTCGCCGAGGCGGTCGCGTATCTGTGCGCGCCGCCTGCCTCGTTCATCACCGGCACCTCGATCCCGCTCGACGGCGGATGGACCGCGCACTGAGCCCCTCCGGCGCGGGCGGGGACGGGCCGGACGGGAGCCCGGCGGGCGCTGCCGGCCCGGCGCGCTCCTCCGGCACGGGCCCGCGCCCCGCGCCGCCGCGCCCCGGGTCCTCGGAGCACCCGCCGCAGGCCACTGGCACACCCGGCCGCCCGGCAGGTATGTCTGGGAGCATGGCCCGCCCTCGTACGCCGCACTCCGCCGCCGAAGCCCCCTACCTGGAGCTTCTCGCCCGCGGTGCGCCCGCGGAGGAGTACGAGCGCCCCGTCCTGCGCGCCCGGGCCGACGGCGCGTCGGCCGAGGAGCTCGCCGCCCTGGAGAGCGGCAAACTGCTCGCGCTGCGGGTGCGGGGCGAGCTGGAGGGGCGGCGGCGCCGCGAGGCCGAGCTGTCCGCCCTGTTCGAAACGGCGCACGACCTTGCGGGGCTGCGGGACCTCGACGCCGTACTGCACGCGATCGTGCAGCGCGCCCGCTCGCTGCTGGGCACCGAGGTCGCGTATCTGACCCTCAACGACCCCGCGGCCGGTGATACGTACATGCGGGTCACGGACGGGTCCGTCTCCGCCCGCTTCCAGCAGTTGCGGCTCGGCATGGGGGAGGGGCTGGGCGGGCTCGTCGCACAGACCGCACGCCCGTACGTGACCGACAACTACTTCGACGACGAACGGTTCCAGCACACCCGGAGCATCGACGCGGGCGTGAAGGACGAGGGGCTGGTCGCGATCCTCGGCGTCCCGCTGGTCCTCGGCAGCGGAGTCATCGGCGTGCTCTTCGCCGCCGACCGCCGTGCCCGCGTCTTCGAGCGCGAGCAGGTCGCGCTGCTGGCGTCCTTCGCCGCCCACGCCGCCGTCGCCATCGACACGGCGAACCTGCTCGGCGAGACCCGTTCCGCGCTCGCCGAACTCGAGGCCGCCAACGAGATCATCCGGGACCGCAGCGGCGTCATCGAGCGCGCCTCCGACGTCCACGACCGGCTCACCGAACTGGTGCTGCGCGGCGGGGGAGTGGAGGACGTCGCCGACGCGGTGGCCGAAGTACTCGACGGCACCGTCGAGTTCACCGAGGCGGGGGCCGCGCCCGCGCAGGCCCTCGACCGCTCGCGCGCCGACGGCCACGCCGTACGCCACCGCGACGACTGGGTGGCCGCCGTCTCCGCGGGCGGCGAACTCCTCGGCGCCCTCGTCCTCCACGGGCACCCCGACCTCGACCCGGTCGACCAGCGCACCCTGGAGCGCGCGGCGATGGTGACCTCGCTGCTGCTGCTGGCCCGCCGCTCCGCCGGTGAGGCCGAGCAGCGGGTACGCGGGGAACTCCTCGACGACCTGCTCGACGCGCCCGACCGCGACCCGCGGCTGCTGCGCGAGCGCGCCGCGCGGCTCGACGCCGACCTCGACACACCGCATGTCGTTCTCTCCGCCCGCGTCGAGGCGTCGGGCACGGCGCCGGCCGGTCAGGAGACCGCCGACCGCCAGCGCCTGTGGTCCGCCGCCTCCCATCTGGCCGCCACCCGGCACGGGCTGGCCGCGGCACGCGACGGCGGCACCGTCCTCCTGCTGCCGCTGCGGGAGGGCGACGGTGCGGCCGCGACCGCACGGCAGACCGCCCGGCAGCTCGGTACCGCGGTGCATCACCCGGTCACGGTGGGCGCCTCGGCGCCCGTGCCCGAACCCGTCGCCCGGGCGGGATCCGTCGCCGCCGCCTACGCGGAATCGCGGCGCTGTCTGGAGGCGCTGCGGCTGCTGGGCCGGGCGGGACAGGGCGCCGCCGCCGAGGACTTCGGCTTTCTCGGGCTGCTGCTGGCCGACAACCGCGACGTGGGCGCCTTCGTCCGGCGCACCATCGGCGCCGTCACCGAGTACGACGAGCGTCGGGGCACCGACCTGCTCCGCACCTTGGAGGCGTACTTCGCCTGCGGCATGAGCCCGGCCCGTACGAAGGACGAACTCCACGTGCATGTCAATACGGTCGCCCAGCGGCTGGAACGCATCGGACGGCTTCTCGGCCCCGACTGGCAGGCCCCGGCCCGCTCCCTCGAGGTGCAGCTCGCGCTCCGGCTGCACCGGCTGGCCACCGCCGTCGACCGCTGACGGCGTCGCCCGGGGTGCGCGCCCGGACACCCTGCGGCAGCGTGGACTGCGGACGAATCCGTCCGAATCCAACACGACAGGAGGCAGCACGATGAGCTCCACGCGAAGCCAGAGCACCAGCCGGCGGCGCCCGGCCGCCAAGTCCGGCAGCACGGCGGGCAAGACGGGCGGCACCGCGCGCAGGACGGGCACCGCGACCAAGACGCGGAGCGCGGCGACCAAGACGCGCAGCACCGCGAGCCGGTCGAGTACCGCGACCAAGACGCGCAGCAGCGCGAGCCGGTCGAGTACGGCCACCAAGCCCCGGAGCACGTCGACCCGGTCGAGTACGGCGTCCAAGCCCCGGAGCACGACGACCCGGTCGAGTACGGCGTCCACATCGCGCAGCAGCGCGAGCCGGTCGAGTACGGCGTCCAAGCCCCGGAGCACGACGACCCGGTCGAGTACGGCGTCCAAGCCCCGGAGCACCACGAGCAAGACGCCCACCGCCGCGAGCCGGTCGGGCTCCGCGAGCCGGTCGAGTTCCTCGAGCCGGAGCACCAGCGCCGCGAGCAAGGCGAGCAAGGCCGGCAAGGCGAGCAAGGCCAGTGGCACCGCACGCAAGGTGAGCGGCGCCGCCGACAAGATGAAGGGCAAGGCCCGGGTCATGGCGGGCAAGGTCACCGGGGACAACGGGGTGCGCGCCCGGGGCGTGGCCGACCAGGCCAAGGGCAGGGCCAAGCAGGCGGTCGGCCAGGCCAAGCAGGCCGCCGGTCAGGCCAAGCGCAGCATCTCCGGGGCCAAGAGCACGGTGAAGAGCAAGACGCAGAGCAAGACGCAGAGCAAGACGCAGAGCAAGACGCAGGGCAAGGCACAGGGCAAGACGCAGAGCACGCGCCGGAGCGGGCCCAAGCGCTGACCGCCGACGGTCGCGCGACGCGCGGCTGCGCGGTCCGGCGGGGGCCGGCCGCGCAGCCGTCGTACGAGCGGAGGGTACGAGGGGGCTGCGGCGTCAGACCGTACGGGCCGGGGGTGCGGCCGTGGTGACGTCGGCGCCTTCCTCGGGTTCGATCGCCGCCAGATCCCGCTGCCGGGTCTCCCTCGCCGCCCCCACCGCGACCAGCGTGAGCAGGGCCGCCGAGATCACGTAGAGGGCGATCGGCGTCGCACTGTCGTAGTCGGCCAGTAGGGCGGTGGCGATCAGCGGAGCCGGGGCTCCCGCCGCCACAGAGGAGAACTGCGCGCCGATGGAGGCGCCCGAATACCGCATCCGCGTCGCGAACATCTCCGAGAAGAACGCCGCCTGCGGCGCGTACATCGCACCGTGGAAGACCAGGCCCACCGTCACCGCGAGCAGCAGGTTGCCGAAGCTCTCCGTGTCGATGAGTGCGAAGAACGGGAAGGCCCACAGGCCCACGCCCGCCGCGCCCAGCAGATAGACGGGCCGCCGCCCGACCCGGTCGGACAGGGCGCCCCAGGCCGGGATCACGGCGAAGTGCACGGCGGACGCGATGAGTACGGCGTTGAGCGCGGTCTGCTTGTCCAGCCCCGCCCGGGTGGTGGCGTAGACGAGGACGAAAGCCGTGATCACGTAGTAGCTGATGTTCTCCGCCATCCGCGCGCCCATCGCCACCAGCACATCCCGCCAATGGTGCTGCAACACTGCGACCAGCGGCATCTTCTCCACCCGGTCCTTGTCCGCAGCCTTGCGCTTCTCGGAGCGGGCGATCGCCTCCTTGAAGACGGGCGACTCGTCGACCGACAGCCGGATCCACAGCCCGACCAGCACCAGGACGCCGGACAGCAGGAACGGGATCCGCCAGCCCCACGCGGTGAACGCGTCGTCCGAGAGCAGCGCGGTCAGCGCGGAGAGCACACCGGTCGCCAGCAACTGCCCGGCCGGTGCGCCCGTCTGCGGCCACGAGGCCCAGAACCCGCGGCGCCGCGCGTCCCCGTGTTCGGAGACCAGCAGCACCGCGCCGCCCCACTCGCCGCCCAGTGCGAAGCCCTGGACCAGGCGCAGCACGGTGAGCAGGACCGGGGCAGCGGAGCCGATGGTGGCGTGGGTGGGCAGCAGACCGATGGCGAATGTCGCGCCGCCCATCAGCAGCAGGCTCAGCACCAGCAGCTTCTTCCGCCCGAGCCGGTCGCCGTAGTGGCCGAAGACGAGGGCGCCGATGGGGCGGGCGGCGAAGCCCACGGCGTACGTGAGGAAGGAGAGCAGCGTGCCGACGAGCGGGTCGGAACCGGGGAAGAAGAGCTGGTTGAAGACGAGAGCGGCGGCGGCGCCGTAGAGGAAGAAGTCGTACCACTCGATGGTGGTGCCGATGAGGCTCGCGGCCACGATGCGGCGGAGCGAACTCGGAGACGGGGGTGCGGAGGCCGGGGCAGCCATGGTCACCACTTCCGGGCGGGGACGGGGACGGGTTTCGTGTCGCCACACCGTAGAAATACGCAGGTCACCGGCACATGTGACGGGACACCATAGTTCGGCGTCCGGGTGTGCGCGCCACCACCATGCGGGGGCGCTCTGCGTGGCCCTCTGCGCGGCTCGTACGAGGGAGCGGACCGTACGAAGCGGGCCATGCCGTCCCCGGCGCCCTCGGGGAGGCGCACCTGTGCGTGCAAGGAACCGGCGTGAGGGCCTGCCTCGCGGGAGGACCTGGCCGTGAGCGAGCGGATCTCGTATCGGCGGTGGCGCTGGCGGTCCCCTCCCCGCGGGTATGGGAGCCGGCGGTCGTGCCGTTGCGCCGCTCCTCCGACCGCCCCGACCGCCGACGGCTCCGCTGCCCCGGAACGTGCCGGACCCCGCGCAGGTATGACGCGCAGGGGTGCCGGGCACGCGCGGCTCGACCGGCGATTTTGGCCCGTGCGTTCCCGCCCGGGGAAGCGCGGGGCCGGATCGCGCAGGGATCCGTGACGCCCGACGGGAGGGGCAGGCGTGGCAACGAGCACGGTGGGGCAGCGGCGGCCGTCGGCGGCCGGACTGCGGAACGTGCCTGCGCGGGCACGCGAGTGGGTCTCGCGAGCGGCCGGGGCGGAGGGGCACGAGCGTCACACGCTGCTACTGATCGCCAAGAGCACGCTGGCGGCCACTCTGGCGTGGGTGGTCTCGTACGACGTCCTGGATGCCGGGTCGCCGGCGTTCGCGCCCTTCTCGGCCGTGCTCATCATGCACGTGACGGTCTACCAGTCGCTGGTCCAGGCCCTCCGCTACGTCGCGGCCGTCGCCCTCGGCGTGGCCGTGCAGGCGGCGTCGGGCCTTCTCGGAGGGCCGGACCTGGCGACGTTCGTCCTGGTGACGCTGATCGCACTGGCCCTCGGGCGGTGGCCCGCTCTGGGTTCGCAGGGTCCCCAGGTCGCCACAGCCGCGTTCTTCGCCTTCTCGACCTATGCCGCCGCGACGACCCGAGCGGCCAAGGCCGAGCAGCTCGGGGAGATCGTCATCCTCGTCCTGATCGGCTGCGGGATCGGGGTGGCCGTGAACGTGCTGGTCGTGCCGCCCATGCGCTACCACAGTGCGGAATACGGCATCCGGACCCTGGCTCACGCTCTGTGCGACCTGGTCAGCGACATGCACCCGGCCCTGCGCGACGGCGCCCCGACCGATGAGGACACTCGCCGGTGGCGTCGCCGGGCGGAGCAGACCGGGGAGCTGGTGACACAGGCCCGGAGCGGTCTGCGGACCGCGCAGGAGAGCATCTACTACAACCCGCGCCGACTGCTGCGCCGGCATCGCGGGCGGGCCGGCTTCGACGGGTACGGCGCGGTGCTTGACGCGCTGGAACGGACCCTCCACCAGACCGCCTCCCTCACCCGCAGCCTCGACCAGTGGCACGAGGACCGAAAGGACCACCGTCACGGGCCGTTCCTCGCGAGCTACGGCGACTTCCTCGCATCGGTGGCCAGGATCAGCGCAGTGCTGGGCGAGTTGCGGGAGAGTGCGCTGCCGGACCAGGCGCGTGAGCTGTGCGGGCTGGCGGACGAGGCACAGGAGTGCCGCAGCAGGGTGGCCGAGCGGGCCGAGCGGGACGCGTTGCCTCTCGCGGACCCGACCCGGCCGTACGGGGTGTTGCTCGTCGAAGCGACCCGGCTGATGGAGGAGTTCCAGCACACCTGCGACGTACTGCAGTGCCACGCCGAGCGCTGACCTCGGCTCCCATTCTCCCGGCCTCCCGCCCTCTGACCTCGGTTCCCGTTCTCCCCCTCCCGCCCTCTGCCCGCGGTTCCCGTACTCCCCTCCCGCCCTCTGACCTCGGCCTTCCGGGCTCCCGCCGCCTTCTGACCTCGTCCTTCCGGCCACCCGCTTCTGACTTCGGCCCTCCGGCCTCCCGCCCTCCCGGGCGGGCCATGACCTCCTCCGGGAGGTACGCGGCCGCTGCCGTACTGCCGGAGATGTACGGGAAGGCACTCCTCGAGGCCGATGCCGCGGCAGGGGGCCGGGCGGCAGGGTGGGTGGTGTCACGGACGGCGTGAGCGGCCCCCCGGGGGGATCGGAACGAGCGGCCACCCCCTGGGGGACTCGTCGCCACCGTCGGACACGTGACCGCCGCCGGCAGGACGGCTCCGCAACGCTGCGGGAGCCCGCGGACGCCGCGGCCCGCGAGAGCGGACCCCGGCCCCGCGACCACCGCGCGGACCACACACGGGCCAGGACCGCGGCCCGCCACCACGGCCCGACCGCGTACCGGCGCCGCTCCCACCCCTCCCGGGAAGGCGCTACGCACTGCCTTCGGGCACCAGGAGCAATGATGGCCAGGACCCTCCCCGTCTTCTGCTACCACTCCGTCGCGGACGACCCGCCCGCGTGGATCGCCCCGTACACCGTCACGCCCCGGGACCTCGCCCGGCAGCTCGGACTCATCAGGGCCGGAGGCCGGATCGTCATCCCGCTGAGGCAGCTCGTCAGTGCGCTGCACGGCGGCCCGCCCGTCCCGGAGCACGCGGCCGTGATCACCTTCGACGACGGGTACTCCGACTTCGCCACCGCCGCGGCCCCGCTGCTGGCCCGTTACGACGTACCGGCGAGCGTGTTCGTCACCACGGGAGCTGTCTTCCCGCGTCTGCCCGCGCACAGTTTGCTGCCGCCCTCCGACATGCTCACCGTGCAGCAGCTGCGCGAACTGGACCAGGCCGACTTCGACATCGGGGCCCATTCCCGTACGCATCCTCATCTGGAGGCGGTGACCCGGGAGATGGCACGCCGGGAGATCGAGGAGTCCAAGCGGGAGTTGGAGGACATCCTCGGCCACGCCGTCCCGCATTTCGCCTATCCGCGCGGCAGTTCCAGCCGGGCGACACGACGGGCCGTACGGGAGGCGGGCTTCACGGCCGCCTGTGCGGTGGGCAACGTCCTGTCCTCCGATCGGGACGACCCGGTCCGCATCCGCCGGCTGCTCGTCCGGTCCACCACCTCCGACGAGCAATTCGGGAACTGGGTCCGCGGGGGCTCGACATGCCGTCCGCTGCGGGGAGTTCAGGAGCTGGCCGGGCGGACGTTCCGGCGGACCCGTCCCGGCCACCGACGTATCTGACGACCTCTCACATGCGAAGACGCCAAGGCTGCGGCGAACCGGAGGCGGCGAACCGGAGGGGCCGCGCCAGGAGGGGGAGTCATGCACGCCACTAGGCGCGGGACCGCTCCGGCGACTACCGTGCGTCCGCTCTCTGCGGATCGGGCGCCGGCCTCCGCGGATCGGGCGCCGGCCTCCGCGGATCGGGCGCGGGTTGATGCCGGGGCGCCCGGGCGGCGCCCACCGTCACAGCAGGGCGCAACGGACGTCCGGGGGCAAAAATCCGCCACCTGGCGGATGTTGCCCGCGCGCCCCCAGCGCATGCTCAGCCAGCCGGAACCCGCCGTCAGGCGACCAGTGAACGGAGGGCTTGTAGTGCTCCTCTCCAGGGAGGAAATCGCGCAATGATCTCTTGCCGCTGGGGAGTGGGCGCGTTTTCCGCACCGCCGTGCCTCGCGGACGGCCGTCCCGGGGGGGACGACCGGCCGCACCGGACGGATTCCCGCGCACACGCTGGTGCCGGCACCACGGGCGTCGCACACTTGAGACATCGGCCTCCAGGCGGAGGGAGGCAGGGATGGGCGACGTCCCCGTAGGGCTGCTCGAGCGAGTCGAGGCTGCCCACCTCGAGCGACTCGTCCTCCAGGCCTCCCGTGGCGTGGGACGCGCCCTCCTTGTCGAGGGAGAGCCCGGGATCGGCAAGACGGCACTCCTGGATCTCACGGGGGTGTACGCGGAGCGCCTCGGGCTGCGCGTCCTCAGCGGTGCCGCGGAAGAGATCGAGCAGCGCCTGCCGTTCGCGGCGATCTCCACCTGCCTCGGGAGCCGTACCGCCTCCGGTGACGCCCACGAGGCCGGCGTCGGCGCCCTCATCCGCGGCGAGGGATGGGCCGGCGCACCCCTGGGCGTGGACGCGGCCGACGCCGGGTTCGCGGAGTCCTTCCTCGCTCAGGTCGACGAGTTGTGCGCGGCGGGCCCGCTGGCGCTGGTGCTGGACGACCTGCACTGGGCGGACCAGGCCAGCCTCGGGGTGCTCGGGGAACTCGGCAGGTCGCTCGGCCAGCTCCCGCTGCTGCTGGTCGGCGCGTACCGCACCGCGCCCCCGCGCGGCCAGGACCTCGACCGTCTGCGCCGTGTCCTGCTGGCACAGGGAGCCACGGTGCTGCCGCTGGAGCCGCTGGACGACGACTCGGTCCGCGAACTGGTGACCCAGATGCTGGGCGCCACCCCCGGCGCAGGACTGCTGCGGCTGGTGAAGGACGCCGGCGGCAATCCCCTCTACATCACCGAACTGGTGGAGACGCTCACGGCTGGTGACCGGATCCGGATCAGCGAGGGCACGGCGGAGACCACGCTCGCCCCCGACAGCCCGTCGCCGGGAGCCGCGGTCCTGCACCGGCTGGACTTCATGTCCCCGGACGCGCTGTCCGTCCTGCGCGTCGCCTCCGTGCTCGGGTCCTCCATCACCGTGGAGGACCTGGCCGCGGTCGCCGAACGACCCGTGCCCGACGTGCTGGGCATCCTCCTCGACGCCTGTGACGCCGGTGTCCTCTCCGAGCGAGGCGGCCGGTTCTGGTTCCGGCACACCGTGATCCGGCAGGCCCTCTACGACCACCTGCCGATGCCGCTGCGGGCGGCGCTGCACCTGGAGGCGGGCCTGGCGCTCGCCGGAACGTCCGCCGCGCCGGAACTGATCGCGGGGCACCTGGACATGGGGACGCCGTCGGGCAGTCCCCGTGTCGTCGACTGGCTGGTCGGGCATGGCGAGCACCTCATGGTCAGCATCCCGAAGGTGACGGTCGAACTGCTGCGGCGGGCCCTGGACTACGCCGATGCCGCCGAGCCCCGCCGCTTCCGGCTGCGCATCCTCCTCGCCGCCGCCCTCCTGCGCTCGGGCCGGGCGGCGGAGGCCGAGGATCAGGCGCGCCAAGTGCTGGCCCACCACCACGACCGCGCCTCCGAGGGCGCCATCTGGTGGATCCTGGCCCGCGCCCCGTACGTGGCCGGCCATCCCGACCTGGCCTGGGCCGAGATCGAGCACGCGCTGCGCTCGGTCTCCCTCTCCCGCGTCGAGACCGTACGGCTCCAGGCATTCGGCTCCGTCGTTCTGCTGACGCTCGGGCAGCTCGAGCGTGCCGGGACGACCGCGCGCCAAGCCGAGCGGGATGCCCGGGAACTCGGTGACGTCAACGCCCTCTCGGACGCCTTCCAGACCCTGGCCGTGCTGCACCATCTGCAGCGGCGCACGCCCGAGGCGCTGGACCTGGCCGACCGTGCGCTGCGGATCGCGCAGGAGTCCAACGCCCCGGTGGACAAGCAGATCCCGCTGCACATGATCCGCGGTCACTGTCTGCTGGCGCTGGGCCGCACGCAGGAGGCAGACGACGCGATGCGGGCGGGCCAGCAGGTCGCCAAGCAGCTCTGGGACCACGTACCGCTGTGCGATCTGTCCCGGGCGCTGGTGATGTTCGCCGACGGACGGTGGGACGACGCGCTGGCGGAGATCCAGGCCGGTCTCGAACCCTCCGGCCAGTCACTGCCCAGGGCCCTGCACAGCCTGGCGGCGGTCATCGCCGTGCACCGCGACGACCTGGCGACCGCCCGAGCCCACCTCTCCGAAATCGGCACCGCGCAGGACGGGTCACCGGACGGAGGGTTCTACGCGTTCCTCGCCGCCTGGGCGGCCTGCCTGGTGGACGAGGCGGAGGGCGACTCCGACCGCGCCTTGAGCCGGTGCCTGGACTCCAGCCGGCAGGGGCTGGCGACCGTGATGTGCTCGGTACTCGCGTTCTTCGCACCCGGGGCGGTGAGCCTGGCGCTGAGTTCGGGGAACACCGACGCCGCTCGCGAGGTGACGGCCGCGATCGAGTCCCAGGCTGCTGCCGGCGGGGCGGACGACGGGATGGACGACCTGACCGGGATCGCCGCCCACTGCCGCGGCCTGCTGGACAACGACGCGGACACCCTGCAGAAGGCGGCGAGTTACTACGACAGGTTCCCCTGGGTCCTCTTCCGCGCCCGCTACTACGAGGACGCGGCCGCCGTACTGGCTCAGGCGAAACGGCTCTCCGAAGCGCGCGTGATGCTGTACCGCGCCATGGACGTCTACGCCGATCTCAATGCCACCTGGGACGCCACCCGGGCCGCCTCGCGGCTGCGGGCCCTGGGGGTCCGCCGCGGCCATCGCGGACTCCGGGGCCGTCCCGCCACCGGCTGGGACAGCCTCACCGACACCGAGCTGGCCGTCGCCGCCCTCGTCGCCCAGGGCCTGTCGAACCCGGAAGTGGGGGTACGTCTGCGCATCTCGCGCCGGACCGTGCAGACCCATGTGTCCAACATCCTGTCGAAGCTCGGCCTCGCTTCCCGTGTCGAACTCGCCACCGTCGTCACGGCGCACGGACTGGCCACGTCCGCCCGGGGCCGGACATCCCCCCGGTCCGGCGAGGAAGGGAGCACCTACACCGTCAGCGGCCGCGGCCTACCGCACCGTTGAGCGGTGCCGGGGAGACGCGCGGCGGCGGCACGGTGCCCACCCGGGCACGGGGGAGTACGACCAGAGATCCGACAGATGGCGAGGAAAGATGAGCGGGCCGAACGGCGACCTGCCGGGCAGGGCGGCGGAACTCCGCACCCTGGATGCCGTCATCGCCCGCGCCGGGACACGATCGCGTACGGTCCTGGGGACCCGGTCCGGCCGGGCGGTCCTGGTGGAGGGGGAGCCGGGCATCGGCAAGACGGCCCTGCTCCGGGCCAGTGCGGCCGATGCGCGCAGCCACGGCGTACGGGTGCTGGAGGGCGCGGCCGAACAATTCGAGCGCCGCGTCCCGTTCGCCGCTGTCGGCCGCTGCCTCGGGATCGGCGCCGCGGACGGCGACCCACGGGTGCGGACCGTCGCGGAAATGATCCGCGGCGAGGGCCAGCCGAACGCCATGCAGGCCCGCGACGCGGACTTCGCGATCGTCGAGGCGATCCTCGCGCTGCTCGACGAGTGGTGCGCCGCCGGCCCGCTGGCCCTGATGATCGACGACGTGCACTGGGCGGACGAGGCGTCCCTGCTGCTGCTCCACCGGCTCGGCAAGTCCCTGTCCACCCTGCCCATGGCCGTCGTGTGCGCGTACCGCCCGGTGCCCGACGAGGGGCTCGAACGGCTGCGCCGCAGCCTGATCTCGCGGGACGCCCGCGTGCTCACGCTGGGTCCGCTGGGCGACGACGCGGTCTCGCGGGTGGCGGAGGATCTGCTGGGCACCGCCATCGGACCGCGGCTGCGCCGCCTGCTGCGCGGGGCGTCGGGCAATCCGCTGTTCGTCACCGAGGTCGTGGAGGCCCTGGAGCGGGACCGGCTGATCCGCGTCGCCCAGGGCACGGCGGAGGCCGTCACCTCCTCCGTCCCGCAGTCGCTGGCCTCGGCGGTCCTCAGCCGGCTGGAGTGGATCTCCGACGCGGGCCTGTCCCTGCTGCGGGCCGCCTCCCTGCTGGGATCGAGCTTCACGGTCTCGGACCTGTCGACGGTCACCGGCCACTCGGCGGCCAAGCTCGTCGAGCCGATCCTGGAGGTCGTACGGAGCGGCGCCCTGACGGAGTGCGATGACCGGCTGGCCTTCCGCCACGACCTGATCCGGCAGGCCCTCTACGAGTCGACGCCCTCGCGCGCGGCCTCGCACACGGCTGTCGCCCGCGCCCTCGCGCGCAGCGGCGCACCGGTGGAGCGTGTCGCCGAGCACCTGCTGCTGGGCGCCGGATACGGCTGGGACGGCACGGTCGATTGGGTGCTCAACAACGCAGGGACGCTCATCCTGCGCGCGCCCGCCCTCGCCGTCGAGCTCCTGGGCCACGTGCTCAAGGAGACCGCCTCCGACGACGCGCACGGCGACACCCTTCAACTCATGCTGGCGTACGCCTTGTTGTGGGAGGGGCGGGCACCCGACGCGCACGAACGGGCCGAGACGGCCCTGAGCGGTCTGCACGACACCGCTCTGCGCGGCGAGTTGCTGTGGGTCCTCGTGCAGGCCGACACCGTCGCCGGACAACTCGAAGAGGCCGCGCAGCGGGCCCGGGACGTCCTGGACTCGGACACGCTCTCCCCGGAGGAGACACTGCGCTTCCAGGGATTCCTCTCCACGGCGCTGTACTTCCTCGGAGATCTGGACGAGGCGGAATCGGCCGCCCACCAGGTCCGGGAACGCGCAAGGGAGCTCGACCACACGGATGCCATGACCGACGCGCTCCAGACGCTGGCCGGGATCCACCAGGTGCGCGGGGAGACCGCCGCGGCCGTGGAGGGCGCGGACCACGCCCTGCTGTCGGGGCGGGCCCAGCCCATGAACACCCACCGTCAGGTGGCGCTCCAACTCATCCGTGCGGCCTGCCTGTTCGAGCTCGACCGGGGACCGGAGGCGCAAGCGGGTCTCGAGGCCGGGTTCGCACTCGCGGAACGCAGCGGCGGCATCCTCCTGGCGACCTGTCATATGTGCCGTGCCACCTTCATGTTCCACTGCGGACGCTGGGACGACGCCCTCGCCGAGATCGACGTCGCCCTCGAACACCCCGCCCATCTGGGCATCCCCCGAGCCTTCCAGGGACTTGGGGCGCTCATCGCCGCGCACCGCGGTGAATTCGCCGTCGCCAAGGCCCGGTTGGCCGCCGCGGAGCAGGTCGGCACCCCCTCGCCGACGACCACCTACTACGAGTACCTGGTCCACTGGGCGCAGCAGATCCTCCAGCAGGCGCAGGGCCACGGCCAGGAGGCTCTGAAGGATCTGAGGCATGGCTGGCGGCACGGCTTCGGGCCCGTGACCGGCCGTGCGATCCCCTGCCGCGCCGCCGATCTGGTGCGCCTGGCCCTGGAGTCGGGAGACCGGGCGACGGCGGAGGAGGTGACGACGTCGCTGGAGCTCCGTATCGCCTCGGAACAGCACGCCACCGTCAGGATGCGCGGGATCGCCGCCCACTGCCGGGGGCTGCTCGACGGCGACCCCGCCGTCATGGCGACCGCCGCCGTGGCCTACGGCGGCAGCAATTGGGTCGTCTCCCGCGCTCAGTACCACGAGGACGCCGCCGCCGTACTGGCCGGGGCGGGCAGGCCGGACGAGGCGCGCAAGGAACTCGACACTGCCCTCGGCATGTACGCGGATCTGCACGCGGACTGGTGCGTCGAGCAGGCCGAGGCGCGGCTCGGTGCGCATGGTGTCGTACGGCGGCGGCAGCGCCGCGAGCGGCGCCCGACCAGCGGCTGGGCCGCCCTGACCGAGACCGAGCACCGGGTGGCCGCGCTCGTCGCCGAAGGGCTGTCCAACCCCGCCATCGCGGCGCAGATGTTCGTCTCCCGGCGCACCGTGCAGTCCCATGTCTCCAGCATCCTGGCCAAGCTGGCCCTGTCCTCGCGGGTGGAGCTGGCGACGTACATCGCCGGCCGCCTCTGACGCTCCGGCGGGCCGCTGATCCGCGGCGCACCGCCACGCGGGAGGTACTCCGCCCGGCGCGGGCGACTGGTGTCGGAATTCGGGAACCGCAACGGTGATCTAGCGTGGGCAGGGCGACGGCGTCACCGAATGCGCCGCTCGCGGTACGAAGCGGATGCGGGACGTCCCACGGAGGCGTCATGACGGTGCGGGTACTGCTGGCGGACGACCAGGAACTGGTCAGAGCCGGATTCAAGCTGCTCATCGACTCCGATCCGGAGCTGACCGCGGTCGGCGAGGCCGAGGACGGCGCCCAGGCCGTCGAGCTGGCCCGCAGCACGCACCCCGACGTCGTCCTGATGGATATCCGGATGCCCCGGGTCGACGGGATCGAGGCCACCTCGATGATCATGGAGGACGAGGACCTGGCGGGCGTGAAGGTCCTCGTGCTGACCACGTTCGGGCACGACGAGCATGTCTTCGCCGCCCTGCGCGCCGGAGCCGGAGGCTTCCTCCTGAAGGACACCCCGCCCACGGAGCTGCTGAACGCCGTGAAGGTGGTGGCGCAGGGGGACAGCCTGCTGTCACCGAAGGTGACCCGGCAGCTCATCGAGGCGTTCGTCTCCCGCCCGGACCAGCGCGCCGACCCGCCCGACCTGACCATGCTCACCGACCGTGAGCGCGAGGTGCTGACCCTGGTCGGCCGCGGGCTGACCAACGGCGAGATCGCCCGGGACCTCGTGCTCTCCCCTCTGACGGCCAAGACCCATGTCAGCCGGATCCTGGCGAAGCTCGACGCCCGCGACCGTGCCCAGCTCGTGGTGATCGCATACGAGTCCGGGCTGGTCCGGGCACAGTCCTGAGCGCGCGTTCGGCGCGGAGGGTAGGTATGGGCGCGGAACGCGTGCGGCGGTCCCGGACCGGGCCGCCGGTCGCGCCCGTCAGCCCTCGGTCAGGACGGGAGCCGCCGCTTCGGGGTCGGCCGGGAGGAAGGAAGGCGCAGCGGTGCGGTGCTGCGCGGCCGCGACGGCATCCGGTGCGAGGGACAGCGGCGCGGGACCGACAGGGGCGGCCCCGTTGAGGGCGGACCCTGTGCGGGCACCGGGGGCACGATCGGCGGGTGCATGGCGGTCCGGCGGCCGCGGCAGCCGGAACCATACGGTTGTGGCGCCCTCGTACGTCTCGACGCCGCACGCGCTCGCGAGCTGGCGCATCAGCAGCAGGCCGTACCCGCCGGTGCGCAGGGCGTCCACGTCGGCGTCGTCCTCGATGGGATCGTGCCGCAGGTCCGGCTCGCCGCCGCCGTCGTCGCAGACGCATACGGTGAGGCTCCTGGCGTCCAGGAGCAGCTGCATCCGCAGGTGGGCGCAGTCCGCGACATGCTGGTAGCCGTTGGTGACCAGTTCGCTGACCAGCAGTTCGAGGTCGTCGGCCGTGGCCTCCAGCCCCCAGGCGGTGAGCTGATCGACGATGTGGGCCCGGGCCTCGCGGGGCGCGGTGTCGGAGGCCTGCTGCCTCCAGGTCTCCGCGGCGACCAGCGGTGGCACCTCGAGCTCGCGCTCGGCGGGGCGCACCTGCCGCCACGTGTGTTGCAGTGTCTGCTTCTCGATGCGGAACGGCATCGTGGGTTCCTCTCGGGCCACATGGCCATCCGGTACGGATCCCCCGATCACCTCCAGCGTGAAGCGGCGGCTTCGCTGCTGTATCCGCCACTTGGCGGCAATCTGTGCGATGTGCCGCGAATCAACCCCTTGGCCGGGCTGTGGCGGGCTCGGTTGCCGTGCGAGGGCGGGGTGCGGGGGGATCGAACCGGTCGTTCGGCGATCCCGATCCGGGGCCGGCGGCGCGAATTCGTCCACGCTCCGTGCCCACCCCGGTGCGGTACGTGCTCCGAGATGTCGCTGCGCCGGCGGACGGACGCCGGACGGGAGCACGGCATCCGCCAGGTGGCCATGTCGTGCGCGGGTGCCGGCGCGAAACCCGCCACCTGGCGGATATACGGAACCCGACCCGGGCGCAGGCTCACGCATGGGCGACGGGGGACGAACGCCCTCCTGTTCTGTGGGAGGAACGAGCGATGACGGTCCACCACGCTCGTTCCGCGCCGATGGCACCACTGTCCGTACATGTGGCCCGAGGTGACATCTGATGCACGCCATGCATGACGGGGAGAGGCTCGGTCCTGCACGGTCCTGGCTCAACAGCGGTCGTCCCGCCCCTCCCGGGTGGCCCGGTGACGTCCCCCCGCCGAGTTCCTCGCGCTTCGAGCAGGGCGCCAAGGACTGGCTCTTCGGTCTGGCACCCGACCGGTGGATCGGTCAGACGGTGCTGCACCAGTACCCGGTGGTCCTCGCCCGCATGGTGCGTCACCACCTCCAGGCGACCCTCGCGACGGCGTTCTTCTGCTCGCTCGCCGAGGACGAGCTGTCCACGGGGGTGGCGAGCCACCCGGCGGCGGAGGCCGTCGCCATCAGCCGGCACGAGGCCGAGCGCGCCGTGACGCTGGGCCATCAGGTACGACTGGTGGAGGAGGCCCTGCGCACCACGCGGTAGCGCATCTGTGCACCGACCCCCTCGCCACGCCGTACCTCCGCGTGACGCCCGCCCCACCCGAAAGCCCGGCCCGCACCTACCCCCATGGGTGCGGGCCGTTCGCGTGCCCGGGAGTCCTGCTGAGGAGGCGTCAACGGTGTTGCGGCAGGCGGACGTTGAAGCCCGCCGTCGGCAACTCGCCCCGGACGTAACGGATGAAGCACCGATATGTATCTCAGTCGGAACTTGTACTGATTGATTGTCTTTCATGGCGCTCTGGCGGGCTTGGGTTCCGCCAGGTGGCGGATATTGGTCCACGGAAGAAGTTGAAGGATGGCCGACCAGTAAGGGAGTTCTGCAAGAACTTTCACCGTCCACTTTCAACCCCCCACTGGAGACACGGTTGTGTGAGCGGAGCAAGGAGGCGCCCGCGCCACCATTCCGAGATCGATATCGCATCAGCACGGCGGGACGGAGATCTCTCCGGTCCCGCTCCGCGATCGCTGTCGCCTTCGCGCTGATGGCGCTCGCCGGCTGCGACTCGTCCGACGCCCTCTGGGCCGCACCGGAGAAACCGGCCGCGTCGCCCACGTCGTCGGCGCCGGAAAAGCCGGTACGGAAGAAGAAGCCGGCCGAGAAGCCGAAACCGTGTCCACGGCACCCGAGGAGCGCCGAGTACATCGCTGTCACCGGTAGCGGTACCGACGCCGGTGTCCTCACGCTGAAGACCGAAGAGGGCTATTTCGTCTGCTTCACGAACGCGGACCGGGCTTCCTTCGTGCTGACCGGCAAGCGGAAAACGCTCAACCTCGAACGCGCCGCGGACATCACCGCAGTCGCGCCGATGAGCGAGGACTCCTCCGCGACCAGCATCACCGTGGACGAATTCCTGACCGCCATCGAGAAGAAGAACGCCGACACGCTGCCTTTCACCTACAGCCTCAGCACCCGCGGCTGGATCGACAGGCTCGACGGAGTCGGCACCGACATACCGACAGGGCCGGCACCCAGCAGGTCGGCTCGCTGATCACCGCCCCCGCAGCCGAAATGCGGGGGCGACCCACGCGACACAGGGGAGGAATCCTGATGAGCACGCAGTACCACGCAAGGACCGGCAATATCGCCGAGGCCGCCGAACTCACCAAGAGGTGCCACAGTCAGATCGTCGACCTCACGCAGGCGATGCTGACCCGGACCCACTCGAGCATCGCCGAATGGCAGGGCCCCGCCTCGGAGAGCTACCGCACCGCCATAGCCCGCTGGCAGAGCCAGTCCGAGCGGATCCAGACCACCCTCCGGGAGATGGGGGATGCGCTGACGCAGTCGCAGATGAACTACGACAAGACCGAGCTCACCCACGTCCGGGCGCTCGACCAGCTCATCAATTCCATCTGACCCGCCCAGATTTCGGCACGAGGAGAAACCGCAATGGCCTACAGCGTGATGAACATCGACACCGGGGCGCTGTCGCGCGTGTCCACGGACATGGCGAAGCAGACGTCCGAGATCGAGCACCTTCTGACGGCGCTGGAAAACAATATCGAGGGCCTGATGGCGGGTTGGGTCGGCCCGGCGAACGTCCGGTACAACACATTCCGGCACGAATGGCGAGCGGCGGCGAAGTCGCTCAATGCCGCTCTGTCCGACGTCTCGCTGTGCACCAACAGGATGGCAGCCAACTACGAGGAGTGCGAAGCGCTCAATTCCCAGATGTGGTGAGGGGACGGGTGTGAGTACCTTCTGGGTGGACGCGCAGCAGCTCGATGTGGCCGCAGCGGGAAGCCAGATGCACGCCTGGGCACACAGCGCCGAATTCTCCGAATTCCAGACCAGGACCGCGGGAGCGAAAGGCGCCTTCGCCACCGACGAGGACAACAAAAAGTACGAAGAGACCCTGAACCAGGTCATCGCCTCGGAATCCAATATTGCGGACCTCTTCGTCAACGCCATCGACCGCATCCACGCCGTGGCGGTCAACTACGGGGCGGCCGACGTGTCCGCCAAGAATCCGCTGGACGGTTATATCGCCACGTGATGCGTCACGTGGCGATGTGGTACAGCACAAGAAATATGGGGAGGGTCCGCAGTGGCCTGTGGAAAACCGTCGGGCGATCCGCAAGCGATCCGCACCGCCGCGAGGGCGTACGACTCGTACGCCGATTCCATCGACCAGTTCTGGGCGACGGTGGACGCGATGGCAGGAACGCTTCTGCTCGGACACACCAGCGTCGTACAGCAATCGCTCGACGGTTCTCCCGTCCATCAGTCCGACGCCGTGTCCCTGGGGTTCGCATGGAAAGGCGCAGCGGCGGACAAGGCCACGGCGACCCTCACCCAGTCCCGGCTGGACCTGAATCAGTACACCCGCCAACTCCGTGACTACGCACGGCAGTTGAAGGAGTACGCGGACAAGCTGGAGGAGGCCCAGAAGTGCTCCATCTGGGAAATCCTCTCGTGGGTGCTGCTCGTCGTCTTCGCCGTCGCCGAGATCGTCGTCGGAATGTTCTTCGGCGGTGTCATCACAGCGGCCCTGCAATCGGTCTTCGGAGCCATCGCCCGATCCCTCTTCCAGGGCATCGAGTTCGCCGTGTCCACCCTGGCCCGCGCGGTCGGCGGTACGGGGCTGCGCGGAGCGGTGGCGGTGGGCCGGGGGCTGGGGGCGACGGGGGGCCGCCTCGGTGCCCAGGCCGGAGGCGGTTCCCTCCTCCGAGGTGGCGCCGGGGCGGCTCTGCGGAGCGGCGCGGAGTTCAACGCCGGCGGGTTCGTCCGGGGCAGCACGTACGCCGGGTCCCGCGGCTCGGGCATCGCCTTCCAGGACGCTCTCGGCAGCCTGACCGGGCACCTGGCGACCTTGCCGGACAACATCCTCCGCAAGGGGGGTGAGTACCTGTGGAAGTTCACCGTCCCCTACGCCCAACTCACCGGTGAGGACCTCCTGATCAAGGGTGTCGCGGCCCTCGATCCGCGGGTGAGCTTCAAGGACCTCTGGAACGTCAAGGGCGATCTGCTCTTCCCGCTCCTGGCGATCGGCGGGGGCATCGTCGCCAGCGGCATGACCTTCGACGCGCTGCACGCCCTGTCCAAGGGCGTGGTCAAGCAGGGCAAGGAGATGGGGCTCGACGTCTTCAAGCGGTTCGACGACCTCGACACCGCGGTCAAGGACCTTCCCTGGTCGCAGGCGGACATCGGTCCGGTCAACGGGGAGAAGTTCGCCTGGGGGAACATCCTCGACGGCACCGACCCGCGCGGCGCCCGTCTGATCAAGGAAGGGGCGGTCGGCGCGTTCCAGAACGTCCTGACCCAGGCATACGTCCAGCCCCTGTTCGCCACGCTGGGCAGCGTCGTCGACGGCAAGGACTTCGAGATCGACTGGAAGTCCTTCCTCTGGTACGCCGCTGCCGGAACCATTGCCGGCAGCGCGGTGCCCATCCTGAAGCGCAACGGCCTCTATGTGACCGAGAAGAACTTCGGTTCCCTCTCCAAGAACAACGACTTCGCCAAGGACCACCCGAACCTCGACCGGCCGGCGACCTTCTTCGGCAATGTCCTCCTGGAGTCGGGCCTGGCCGAGCTGCGCAAGGTGGCGATCGACCCCAACCTCGGATACGGCGCCTACTACACCTATCTGAAGGCGCTCAATCCCACGCTCGACAGCGCGACACCCCCGGCCCCGTTCGACCCCGCGTCCCTGCCGGGCGTCACGCAGGAGACCGTCGAAGCCGCGACCCGGGCCCGGCCATGAACGGCACCGGCACCTCCACCGGCCTGTTCGGCGGATCCGGCAGCGGGTCCGTATCCGAGCAGATCGCCGATCAGGAACTGCGCGGACTGCACGACCGCATCCACGCCGGCGAGGTGCACGGCAACCTCCTGGCGGAGGCCACCGGGCGCGGCCGGCCGGGAGCCGGCCTCGTCTCCGGCAGCACGCTCGCCGCGATCTCCGTGGTGGCCGCCCTCGTTGCCGGCATGGCCGGGGCCGTCATCACCCACCAGCGTGAAGAGACCCGGAAGACCGAGAGGGCGCCGAGCGTTACGGCGCCCCACCACCCCGCGTCGAAGGACGGGTGAATCCGTACATGTCGATTCAGGTTCCCGAGGCGCGAGCCGACCGTACCCAGCACATCAGGGTCACCGTTCACACCAACCGCTACGCGGTCGACGTGGACGCCCCCGCCCGCGCGCCCGTGGGGGAGTGGCTGCACCATGTGGTGGCCACCCTCCACGAGACGGGATTCGCAGCCGACTTCACCGGACCGCTGACCACGAGCGCCGGCACGCCGCTCGCGCTGGACATGCCGCTCGCGGCCCAAGGGGTCGTCAGCGGCGACCGGTTGTGGTTCACCGTCCCGCCCGAGCGCCCGCGGGTGTCCCCGCCCAGGGACGCGGGCCTTCCATCCGGCAGGGCGGGCACCTCACCGGCGGGCCCGAACGGCGTGGTCCCGGCGCTCATCGCGGCCGGTGTGCTGCTGTCCGTCGTCGCCTTCGGAGCCTCCCGCGGCTCCTTCGCCGACGTACCGGCCGTCCTGGCCGCCCTGTGCCTGCACGTCTGGGCCCTGCTCATGGCGAGATCCTCCGCCTGGAGGCCCGGCCGCGCCGGACGGCATCCGCGGCGCCCCTCGAATGATGTGCCGAGCCTGGCCGTTGTGGGCTGGGCCGCCGTCGCGTCGGCCGCGATCCTCACCCTGCTGCACGTACCCGGCCTCGCCGGCGGGATGGCACTCGCCGCGCTCGTCGTCCTCCTCGACGTGGCCGCCCTGGTCATCGCGAAGGTGCTGGGCCCCGGCTCCGCAGGAGCCCTTGTGGTGCTGCTCGTGCCGCTGGGCGGCGCGGCGGGAGCCGTTCACCTCGCACCCCGGTCGTTCGACGTCGGCCTGCTCGCCCTCGGGGCCGCCTGGACGGCGGCGATGGTGACCAGCCACCGCCTCGGTCTGTGGATCTCCCATGTCGTCGAGGCCGTCGGCAGGAGCAGCACCGCCCGGACCGATACGACCGCCAGGTCCGACTCCACCACGCGTATGCTCGACCGGCTCAGCCACAGCGAGACGCGGCTGGTCGACCGCGCCCGTACCGTTCAAGCGGCCATCGCCGCCGCGTCGTTCGCCGGACTGGTCGCCTGCGTTCTGCTCGACGGTGTCGCGCTGCCGTACCACGTGGCCTTCTGGGGCTGCACCCTCGCAGCCGCCGCCCTGCTGCCCCTCGGCGGGACCTTCCCCGGCAGGAGCGCCATCGGCGGCCTCGCGCTGCTGACGCTCGTCAGCCTGCTGGCCGCCAACGTACGGCTGCCGCTCGCCTCGTCCCTGGTCCTGGCCGCCTTCACCCTGCTCGCGGCCACGCTGGTCCTCATCGGCCACGCCTTCGTGCCCAGCAGATGGGCCGTGGTCACCTGTCTGCGGCTACGGCCCCTGGTGCACATCGCGGTGTTCGGGACCCTCGTCATGGAGCTGGGCGGCTGGACGTGGGCCTGGTCCGTCGGATACGACCTGGCGCAGGGGTGGTTCTGACCATGACACCCCCTGCTCCGCGGCCCACCGGAGGCCGCCGCTCCCGCGTGGTCCGCGAGGTACGGCCCGAGGTCCTCGACCCGGCGGACGTCGTCGAGGTCGACCTGCCCGACGTCCCCAAGGTCGATACGTTCCAGCGCGACGGTTCGGCCCTCGCCCAGGCCCTCATGCCCCTGGTCGGCATGATCGGCTTCTCCTTCATCTATCTCGTCAACCCCTCGCTGTCGTCCGTCTTCATGGGCGCCGGGCTGGTCTTCGCGACGATGATGTCCTCGGTCGGCATGGCCGTGCTCAGCCGCAGGCAGCAGGCCCGGCGGATGCGCCGCACCAAGCTCGCGTATCTGCTGGATCTGCGGGAGGCGCGGCGCGGGCTCGCCGAGACCATCGAGCACCGCCGTGCCGACCTGCGCCGGTCGGTACCGCATGCGCGGGAACTGCCTGTCCTCGCCCACGTCCCCGAACGGCTCTGGCAGCGCACGCCGGGCGACCCGGACTTCCTCTGTGTCCGCCTCGGCGCCGGGCCGCTGCCATGGCGGCTGGGCATCAAGCCGACCGCCTCGGCCAGTGAACAGATCGATCTGGACATCGCCTGCACCAAGGCGCAGACCGATCTCGTACGGCTGCTCGCCACGGTGCGGGACTGGCCGGTGGTCGTTCCCCTCGCCCGCTTCCGGGAGGTGACGCTCTGCGGCGACCGGGCGACCGCCACCGCGGTGGCCCGGAGCCTGATCGCCCAGGCCGCGATGTTCCATGGCCCGGACGGTCTGACGATGGTCTTCGCCACGGACTCCGCCCGCATGGCGGAGTGGCGCTGGTGCCGCTGGCTGCCGCATCTCGCCGGGCACGAACAGGCGGCAGGACGGGCAGAGTCGACGTCCCTGCAGAAGCCGGCGCACGGCGGCCGGCGGATGGCCGAGGACCGGCAGCGGGCGGACGACAGCGGGCACACCCTGATCGTCGTGGACGGCGAGGCCACCGCATCGCTGATCGACCGGCTGCCGCGCGCCTCCGACGCCTTCTCGGTCATCCGGATCGCCGAGACGCCGCCGGCGGCGCAGACGGCCGAGCAGGCCGTCCTCGAATGCCGGGCCGACGGCCGGGGCGTCCTGAGCCTGGTGAGCGGTGACCCTCAGGACATCGAAGTGGAGACCCTGGCCGCGGCGCCAGCGGACGCGGTCGCCCGCAGCCTCGCGCATCTGGCACTCGCGAGTGACGCCGTGGCCGCGGCCGGCGAGGGCGTCGGCCTGGACGAGCTCGTGCCCACCGCCCACCTGGACCGCCCGCCCGCCGACATCGGCTGGGTCCACGAGGAGTCCCCGGACTTCCTCCGCGCCGATCTCGGACTGGACGGGCAGCGCCGCCTGGTACGTCTCGACCTCAAGGAGAGCGCACGCGGCGGTGCGGGACCGCACGGCGCCATCGTGGGCGCCACGGGATCCGGCAAGAGCGAACTCCTGCGTACGCTCGTCGCATCGCTGGCCGTACGCCACCACACCGACGACCTGGCGATGATGCTGGCCGACTTCAAGGGCGGCGCCACCTTCGTGGGCCTCTCGGCGCTGCCGCACGTCTGCGGCGTCGTCACCAACCTGGAGGGCGATGCCACGCTGGTCGACCGCATCAAGCTGGCCCTCGAAGGCGAACTCCAGCGCCGCCAGGAGGTTCTGGCCGACCGAGGCGTCTCCTCGCTCCGCGAGTACCGCGCCCTGCGGCAGACGCGCAACACCGACTGGGAGCCCCTGCCGCACCTGCTGGTGATCGTCGACGAGTTCAGCGAACTCATCGAGGCTCACCACGACTTCGTCGAGACCTTCACTGCGCTCGGCCGGCTCGGCCGCAGTCTCGGCCTGCACCTGCTCATCTGCTCGCAGCGCCTGGACGAAGGCCGGATGCGCGGCCTGGAGAGCCACTTGAGCTATCGCGTGGCGCTGCGCACCTTCAACGCCGCGGACAGTGTGGCGGCCATCGGGGTCCGGGACGCGTTCCATCTGCCGAGCCGCCCGGGCGCCGCGATCCTCAAGGCGGGCGGCGACTCCCTGCGCGTCTTCCAGAGCGGCTATGTCTCCGGGCGGATCCGGGAGTACCGGACCGGCGAGACCGGTGTCGTCATCCGTACCGAGGACGGCGACCGGATCGGCGGGAGCACGGCGTCCCATGTCTACGGCCCCCAGACGGTCGTGGACCGCGCGGTCACCGCCCTGCAGCACGCCCTGCCCGCGGTCCGGCAGATCTGGCTGCCGCCCCTGCCCGGCAATCTGCCGCTGCGGGACTTCCTCGCCGAACGGGAGCAGGGCACGGCGGGCGTCCGGGTGCCCTTCGGACTGCTGGACCAGCCCTCGCGCCAGCGCACCGAGACGCTGCTGCTGGATCTCGGCGGCTCGTCCGGGACCACCGCGGTGGTGGGCGCTGCGCAGACGGGCAAGACCACCATGCTCCGTACGGTCGTTCTGTCCGCGGCGAGCCTCTATCCGCCGACCCACCTGGGCTTCGTGGTCGTGGACTACGGCGGCGGCCTGTCGGCGCTGCGCGAGCTCCCCCATGTCATGCGCGTCGTGTCGCGCGGCAGCGAGGGCCTGCTCCAGCAGACGATCGACTTCCTGCAGGCTTCCCTGCTCTACCGCGAACAGGCCCTGTCCGAGCGCGGACTCGACGGCGCCGAGCATCTGCGCGCCGCCTGGACGCCGCAGGACGTCGCCCAGGCGGGACCGGCCGATCTCATCCTGGTCCTCGACGACTTCGCCGAGATCAAGCGGAAGTCCGAGGACTTCGAGAGCGTGCTGAGCGAACTCATGGCCCGTGGACCGGGGTTGGGCGTGCACGTCGTCCTCACCGGGCGCCGCTGGGGCGATTTCCGCCCCAGCACCACCGAACTCGTGCCCAGCAAGCTGGAGTTCCGGCTCAACGACGTCATCGACTCGATGTACCAGCGGCGAGGCGGCCAGTCCCTCGACGGCGCGGGCCCCGGCCGGGCGCTGTGCCCCCTGGGACTGGTCCAGGTGGCAGAACCCCATCTCGTCGACGCCGACGACGAGCCCGGGACGCGGTACGCGCGGTCCATCGAGTACGTCCTCGGCCTCTGGGGCCGGGAGCAGGCGCTCTCCATCCCGACCCTGCCCTCCAGCGTGGAACTGGCCGAAGTCTCCGCCCTGGCGCCGGACTCCGGTGAGCGGATGCTCGACCGCGTCGTCGTCGGGCTCCGGGACGTCGACCGCGGGGTGGAGACCCAGGACCTGCTGGGGGCAGAGCCGGGGCTGATCGTCCTGGGCGGGCGCAAGCGCGGGAAGACCAGCGCTCTGCGGGCGATCGTCGAGCAGCTCGCCGCGGCGCACGACCCCGACTCCCTGCGCCTGATCGTCATCGACCCGCGGCTGGAGATCATCAAGTCCCTGCCCGAGGCGTACGTCCAGGCGTTCGCCGCCTCTTCCGTACGCGCCGAGCATCTGATCAACGAGCTGGTCTCCGACCTCGGCAACCGCCTGCCCAAGGGCGGCGTCGCAACCGGGGACCTGCTCTCCCGCGAGCGCTACCGGGGCCCGAGGACGGTCGTCGTCGTCGACAACGCCCAGGTCATCTCCCGGTCCGCGCTGGCCCCGCTCAACGACTGGCTGCCGCTGGGGCCGCTGCTCGGGCTGACCACGGTCGTCGCCTGCGACAGCGGACAGAGCGGAGCCGGGCTCCCCGGCATCGTCGACACGATGCGCTCCTTCGGAGCGCCGATGGTGCTGCTGGGCAAGGAGACCGCCGGCCGCCCCGTGTTCGGCCACCTGCCGGTCATCGGCCCGCCCGGACGCGCCCGTTACGACCGCTCCGACGGCTCCCCGTCCGTGGTGATCCAGGTCCCCTGGGCCGGGGCCGCGGGCCGGGACGGGGAGGGCGAAGGCCGAGGCGGCGAAGGCCGAGGCGGCGAAGGCCCGAGAGAGGCAACACCACGAGAGGAAACCCTGACATGAGCGAGACACCGTCATCGATCCCCGACCCCGACCGTCCGCTGGACGAGGAACTGGCCGCCTATCTCGGCCGGTTGCGTCAGCGCCTGCCGTCCATGACGAACCACCTCGGCGGCATCGCCTCCACCGCCGTCACCGCCGATGAGACCGTGAGCCCGCAGCGCTTCCAGGAGGACTTCTCCCGCGTCGTCCGGTCGCTCAGCTACCTCGGCGTCTCCCTGGACCGGCTGTCCAAGGAGCTCTCGACCACGACGGTGCGCGGCCAGGACGGCAGGTCCATGGTCGAAGTGGAGTGCTCGGCCCGGATGGAGGGCATCAAAGTCCGCTTCCTGCCCACGCCCACGCCGGTACCCACCAGAGAACTCGAGGCGGCCACGGCCAGAGCGTTCGAGGACGCTCTCCGGGCCTGCCGGGACCTGTCGATCCGCCGCGTCGAGGAAACCGCACAGAACGAGAGCGAACGATTCGGATGACCATGCCCCGAGACGGCGGACGGCCCGTTCCGTCGGACCGCTCCTTGCCCGAAGGCAGCACGACGACCTCATGAACCCCCCTCACATCGCGCTGGTGCTCTCCCTCTTCACCGCGGGAGCGGCGCTCGTGACCGCCCTGACGGTGATGCTCATACGGTCGGTCGCCGACACCCGTACCCTCCGCCGGCTCCTCGCCCTACGCGACGAGGAGCTGGGGCGGTGGGTCGCCGACGCCCTTCCCGCCATCGCCGAGGCCGTCGGCGAGCACCGGGAGGCGCCCCGATACGAGCCCGCCGACCCGCAGTTGGCCGACTCGGCCTTCGCCCACCATCTCCGCGGCGCCGGGGCGCGCGTCGCGCGTGCCGTCGCCGAGTCGCGCGACTGCACGGGACAGGAGACGATGCGGCTGCTCCTCACGGTGGCGCGCGAGACGCAGGCGCTCTCCCATACACAACAGGCCAAGATCGTGGAGATGGCGAGGTGCGACGCGGACCCGGACGTCCAGCAGAGCCTCGCCGAGATCGATCACGCCAATGCGCAGATCCTCCGCCGCGCCACGGCGTTCGTCGTCGAGTGCGGCACCCCGCCCGGCCGGCGGCGCCCCGCGACGCCGCTGAACGACGTCCTCCGTACGGCGGTCGGTCAGATCCGGGGCGGCAACCGGGTCCGCATCACGCTCGCCGACAGCGACCGTGCCGTGGCGGGCCCGGTGGTGGACGGTCTGATCCTCGTCCTCGCCGACCTCCTGGAGTCCGCCACCAGCGCCTCCGCCTCACGGACCACGGTCCAGGCACAGATCCAGCGCACCCGCGACGGCCTCGCCGTCGTCATCGAGGACGAGGGCTGTGCGCTCGACACCGCCGAATGGGGGCGTACGTCCCTGTTGTTGCAGAGCGAGTCCCCCGACATCTCCGCCCTGCGCACCCCGCCCCGCTTCGGCCTCGTCTTCTGCGGACTCCTCGCCCGGCGCTACGGGTTCGCCGTCACCGTGGACTCCTCGGTGACGCGTGGCCGCGTGCGTACCGTCGTGGATCTGCCGGACGAGATCCTCACCGGGCCCGGCATCGCCGCGGGGCGTGCCGCGGATACGCCGTTCCCGGCACCGTTCCCGGCGCCGTTCCCCGGAGGGGACCGCGGAGGGTCGGGCGAGCTCTCAGGCCCGTCCGGGCTGCCGAGACGCCCCCGCCACCGGCCCGTTCCCCTCGTGCCGCCGCCGCTGAACCGCACCCGGGGTGTCGGGGGCCGCTCGGCGCGCGAGGCGGCGGCACGGATCGCCCGCTTCATGCACGCCGCCCGCGCCGCCCGCCGGTTCCGTGCCTCCGGCGAACCGGAGGTCGTGGTCGTGCTGCGAGAGGCGGAACCGGAGACGGCCGACTCCTGGGGGACGTGACCACCACTCCCGCCTCGACGGAACGTCAACACCATTACACGCTCGCAGAGATGGCCGAAACCCGACCCCCGGCGGCGGTGCCGGCTCGACCTCCTGGAGCCACGGCGTACCGGGCTGAGACACTGCACCCACGGGGGCCGGCGTGCGCGGGACGCATCCGGTGCGGGACGGCGAGTCCGGCCGTCGGTCGTGTGCCGGCGCCGTGCCCCCCGCGGATGCGGACTCCGTATCAGCCCGGTTCTGAGGAAGGGAAGTCGGTGAGCAGTCTCAACAAGGGGATCTCCAAAGCCGAGGTGACGCTCAAATGGGACCCCAGTCCGTCCGGCACGCCGGCGAATGATCTCGACATCATCGCCGCGACCTATGCGGCGGACGACCCGTACGGGCGGCCCGTCTATCTCGTGCACTTCGACAGCCGTTCGCCCGACGGCACCATCACGCTCAGCAGGGACAGCCAGACCGGCCAGGGCTTCGGCACGGACGAGGCGATGATCCTGGAACTCGACCGGCTGGCACCCTCGTTCGGGCGGGTCGTCGTGGGCGTGGCCATCCAGCAGCGCACCGGGCGGAAGACCTTCGGCGAGGTGCCGAACAGTGAGGTCCGTGTCCTGGAGGGGCACATCGAGCTGGCGGGCGACGACTTCGGCGGCGTCGCGGGCGCCACGGCCGCGACGGTGGCGGAGTTCACCCGCTCGGAGTCGGGCACGTGGCAACTCCGCACGGGTGTCCGCGGGTTCGACACGGACCCGGAAGCCTTCGCCGACGAGATGGGTGCCGACTACTCCTGAACCCGGGGCCGCTGCCCGGAGAGCGCCGAGCGGAACTCCTCCGTGGTCGTCAGCAGGGAGTCGCCCGCGAAGCGGAGCCCGGCGAGGGCCCGTTCGGCCGCCTCCGGGTCGCCCGCGCCGCAGGCGTCGGTGACGACGACCGGGATGTAGCCGAGGTCCGCCGCGTGCCGTGCGGTGGGTTCGATGCCGATCTCCGTGGCGACACCGACGAGCGCGACGGCGGTGATCCCGCAGTCGCGAAGGACGATATCCAGCCAGGTGCCCTCGAACGCCGACATGGTGACCTTGTCCAGGACCGCCTCGCGGTCGGTCGGCCGCAGCTCAGGCACGAGCTGGGTCTGCCCGGCGTCCGGCGGGAAGGCGGAGACCACCTCGGCCGCACCGCCGGCCCGCTGCCAGCTCCGCCACATGCGGAGCTGGCCCGTGCCCATCAGCGCGGTGGGCAGCGTGACATGGCGGAGGAAGACCGTACGGACTCCCGCTGCCCGCGCGGCCCCGAGCACCTCGACGACCCTGTCCACGACCCGGTCGCGGTCGCCGATCTGACCCAGGACGCCGGCCTGCATGTCGTAGACGAGCAGCGCCAGGCGTCCGGGGTCGCACACCTCTTCCAGCGTCCGGGGAACGGCCAGACCGTTTCGCTCATCCACGGGCGCGACGCTACCCGCGCCCCGCGCGCCGTCCCTGCATCCACGCGCGGGACATCCGCCAACGGGGCCGCGGCCCCGTGATCGGCAGATCCTCCGCTCGCGCCGTGGTGCGAACGACGGGCCGGAGCGCTACGGTCGCTTGCGGACTCGGCCGTCGAGAGCAGGGAGGACCGCATGCCGGGCAGGAACCGATCAGCCGTGCTCGCCGGGGTGGTCATGGGGGCGGTCCTTCCCGCCCTGTACGAGGCGGCCGTCGGCGCGATGGTGCGGTACAACGCGTGGCGGCTGGCCGACGGCGACCTGGAACCGCAGCTCCGCTCGTACGCCGACGACGTGCGCTTCATCTTTCCCGGCCGCAGCTCATGGGCAGGGGAGTTCCGTGGCAAACCGGCCGTGCAGAAGTGGCTGCAGCGCTTCGTCGACGCCGGTCTGCGGATCGAGTTCGACGACGTCCTCGTCTCCGGACCGCCGTGGGCGACCCGGATCTGCCTGCGCTTCCACGATCTCGCCGAGGACGAGCGGGGCGAGACCGTCTACGAGAACGAGGGCGTCATCTACGGGCATGTCCGCTGGGGCAAGCTGACGCGGTACATGGTCTTCGAGGACACCCAGCGCGGCGAGGAGTTCGACCCCTACCTCGCCGAGCGGGGCATCTAGGGACCGGACGCGACGCAGGCTGCCGGAAGCACGGCACAGGGACGGGCAGCCCAGGGGCGCCGGGGACGGGAATCCCCGGCGCCGCTCCGCGTCCCGCGTCCGTGCCGGAGGCCGGCGGGTCAGCGGCCCCAGCGCAGCCCCGGTGTCACCACGGGGGCGTCGTACAGCCGCAGCAGTTCCTCGTCGGCCTGGCACAGGGTGACCGAGCATCCGGCCATGTCGAGTGACGTGACGTAATTGCCCACGAGCGTGCGGGCGATGGACACCCCGCGCTCGCCCAGCGCCCGGTGCACCTCGGCGTTGAACCCGTACAGCTCGATCAGCGGTGTGGCGCCCATGCCGTTGACCAGGGCCAGTACGGGGGCGTCCGGGCGCATGTCGTCCAGGATCGCCTCGACGGCGAAGTCCGCGATCTCGCGCGATGTCATCATCGCGCGGCGTTCGCGGCCGGGCTCGCCGTGGATGCCGATGCCCAGCTCCAGTTCGCCGGACGGCAGATCGAACGTAGGGCTGCCCTTGGCCGGGGTCGTGCACGCGCTCAGGGCGACGCCGAAGCTCCGCGAGACCTCGTTGACCTTGCGGGCGATGGCCTCGACCTGCTCGAGCGGCGCGCCCTCCTCGGCCAAGGCGCCCGCGATCTTCTCCACGAACAGGGTCGCCCCGGTGCCCCGCCTGCCGGCGGTGAAGAGGCTGTCGGTGACGGCCACGTCGTCGTTCACCAGCACGCTGGCGACCTGGATGCCCTCGTCCTCCGCCAGCTCGGCCGCCATATTGAAGTTGAGCACGTCGCCCGTGTAGTTCTTCACGATGAACAGCACGCCCTTGCCGCTGTCCACGGCCGCCGCGGCGCGTGCCATCTGGTCGGGCACCGGCGAGGTGAAGATCTCGCCCGGGCAGGCCGCGTCGAGCATCCCGGGCCCGACGAACCCTCCGTGCAGCGGCTCGTGACCCGAACCACCGCCGGAGACCAGTCCCACCTTGTGTGCGACGGGAGCGTCCCGCCGTACGACCACGCGGTTCTCCACATCGACCGTCAGCTCGGGGTGAGCGGCGGCGAGCCCGTGGAGGGCGTCGACGACCACGGTCTCCGGCACGTTGATCAGCATCTTCATGGGTACCTCCGAGGTGCTTCGAAAGCTCGATGATCTTGACGGTCCATGGCGGGTGCGAGCGGCTTCCGGCGGGTCCGAACGCGACGTCGCTGACTCTGCGTCAGATGATCCTCCTGAGGCAACCCCCGGGTGTTGGCGATCCCACGCACTGCCAGTATCGCTCCGTACGCGCGCGTCGGCAGTCGGTCCCATGGTCACGTGCTCAAGATCACCAGGGACTGTCGACTGTATGCGATGCGCGTGGGCGGTGCGGCGCCTGCTTTCGGCCGCCCGCGCCCGGAGAGGGGCCTGCTAGCGGCGGGGCGGGAAGAAGTCGGTCAGACCGCCGATGACCCGCGTCAAGGACGGCCGCCGCGTGCGGCCGGGCCGTGCGGCGCGGGCGCAGCGCCGCACGGGCGCACCCGGTTCAGGGGGGTCCGTGCCTGCCGGTGCCGGAAGGGCCGGCTCGTCGGCGGCCCGGCCCGGCTCCTGGGAGACGTAGATGTCGTCCGCCGCGGCCGCGCGCACGGCTCTGAAGAGGTCGTCCGGGGTCGCCCCCTTCATGAGGACCCCCGAGCACCCCAGGGCGAGCGCGTGGGCGGCGCTGTCCCGGTCCCAGAACGTCACATGGAGAACGACCCGTACCGGCGGGGTTCCGTCCAGCAGTGACTCGATGAGGCGCAGCTCCCGCGCCTCGGGCATACCGAGCCCCACCAGGACGACGTCCGCGGCGTGCCGGTGGACCGCCTCCGGCACGTCCTCCCCGGCCGCCGACACTCCGACGACCTCGATGTCGTCGGCCGGGCCGAGAACGGTGGTGATGCCGGCGCAGATAAGAGGCTCGTCGTCGGCCACAAGGACTCTGATCATGGTCTGTCTCGCACGTGGGGGGAGTCGGCGCACTCGGTGCGCCTGTCCCGCGCAAGTCTTGCGGATCGGGGGAAGGCCGCGCCTGAGTACGCGGTACTCAGACGTGACGGTGGGTGATCGCGGGCGCGGGTGCATGGGGGGCAAACCGGGCGCGCGGCTCACGCGATGTATCGCCGTGCCGGCAGGCGCAGCCGTTGGCCCGGTATCAGAAGGGGTAGTGGGCGTGCCGGCCCGCGAGCGTGATCCAGCGGGTGTTCGAGAACGCCTCGATGCCCCAGCGGCCGCCGAACCGTCCGTAGCCGCTGGCTCCGAACCCGCCGAAGGGGGCCTGGGGTTCGTCGGCCACCGACTGGTCGTTGACGTGCACGATGCCGGTGCGGACACGGCGGGCCACCGCCAGCCCATGCGTGCCGTTCTCGGTGATGATGCCGCAGGTCAGTCCGTGCTCGGTGTCGTTGGCGAGGGCAAGGGCCTCCTCGTCCTCGGTGAACGGTGTGAGGGACACGACGGGGCCGAACACTTCCCCGTAGTGCAGCTCGGCGTCCTCCGGCACATCCGCGAGGACCGTCGCCGGATGGACCGAGCCGTCCGGCGCGCCCCCACCGGCGAGCACGGTGGCGCCCTTGGCGACCGCGTCCTCGACGAGCCGGGCCACGCGCCGCGCCGCGGCCGGGCTGATCAGCGGGCCGACGACCGTCCGAGGGTCGGTGGGGTCGCCGGAGGGCAGCGCGGCGACCTTGGCCGTGAACTTCCGCGTGAACTCCTCGGCCAGGCCCGCATGGACCAGGATCCGGTCGCCGGACATGCAGATCTGGCCGGAGTTCATGAAGACGCCGAAGGCGGCCGCGTCCACCGCGTAGTCCACATCGGCGTCGTCGAGCACGATCAGGGCCTTCTTGCCGCCGAGTTCGAGCAGCGCGGGCTTGAGATGCGCGGCCGCCTTGGTGCCGATGATCCGGCCGACCTCGGTGGAGCCGGTGAAGTTCACCGCGCGCACGCGCGGGTCGGCTATCAGGGCCTCGGCGACGCGGGCGGCGTCGGACGGATCGTTGGTGACGACGTTCAGTACGCCGTCGGGCAGACCGGCCTCGCGCAGGACGTCGGCGACGAACAGCCCGCAGGCCAGTGGCGCGTCCTCGCTCGGCTTCATCACGACGGTGTTGCCGGCCGCCAGCGCGGCGGCCACCGCGCGTACGCCCAGGATGACGGGTGCGTTCCAGGGCGAGAAGGCGGCAACGACACCGACCGGTTCCCGTACGGCGAGACCCAGCGCGCCTTCCTCCTGGGCGGACAGCATCTCGCCGCGCGGCGCGGTGACCGCGGCGGCGGCCTCGCGCAGCATGTCGGCTGCGAGGGCGACGTTGAAGTACGCCCACGGCCTGGTGCCGCCGACCTCGCCCGCCATCAGCTCAACGACCTGCTCGCCCCGCGACTCCAGCAGGTCGGCGGCGTCCAGGAAGATCGTCCGGCGGGCGAACGGGCTCATGCCCGCCCAGGCACCGAAGGCGGCCTCCGCGGCGTCCACGGCGCGGGCGACATCCTCGGTCCCGGCCGCGGCCACGGTGGCGAACACCTCGCCGCTGTAGGGGGAGATGTCCTCGGTGGTCCGGCCGGATGCGCCGGGGACGTCCTGTCCGCCGATCAGCAGCCCACGGGTGATGGTCATGGCGTACCGGATCCTCACGTAGCAGTGCGTTCGCCTGGTGAACTTCCGTTCAGACCCTGGGGGCTGGGCATTCTTGAGGCGCGGTACGGGCGTGTCAATGGGCGTGACGGCACGGGAGCCGGGCGTCCGTACCCCGGCTGTCTCCTCCGCCGGGAGTCTCCGCCCGCCCGGCCGAAGTCTCCGCCCGCCCGGCCGAAAGGACGGGCGAGGGCCTCTCACCAGGTCGGGCACGGTTCTTTCTCAGGGACCGGCACGGGCCCCTCACTCCCGACGAGGAGCGAGGGGCCCGTGTCCCGTTGAGGTGCCCGGGGGTTCAGACCCGGGACATCACCACGCGCGTGACGCCCTCCTCGCTGTTGTGCCGGTCCGCCCACGCGGACAGGGCAGTACGGCACGCGTGGTCGAGATGGCGCAGCCCGTGGAGGTCGAGCTCGATCAGCCGGTCCTTCGGCAGCGCGTCGAGAGTGTCCAGGATCCGCGGCAGCCGCAGGAACGTCGCGTTGCCCGAGATCGCCACCCGTACCGGAGCTGACGGTTCGTCGGTGGACGCGTTGTCGCCCGGTTCCACATGCACCTGGACGTGAGAGACGTCCCACGCCGTCTTGGCGATCGCCAGCAGCAGGCCGACCAGGACGCCTTCGAACATGTTGGTCGCCACGATGGCGATGGCGGTGGCCGCCAGGACCAGAGCCTCGCCGCGGTGGTCGCGCCACAACGGCCCCCACTGCCGTACCGGAACGAGCTTCCATCCTGCGTGGACGAGGATGCCGGCGAGCGCCGCCACCGGGATGAGGCCGAGCGCGGCGGGCAGCAAGGCGGCGAACAGCAGCAGCCAGACGCCGTGCAGGACCCGGGAGGCCTTGGTCCTGGCACCCGCCTGGACGTTGGCCGCGCTGCGCACGATGACCGCGGTCATCGGCAGGGCGCCGAGCGCCCCGCACACCGCGTTGCCCGCGCCCTGCGCCATCAGCTCCTTGTCGTAGTGCGTGCCGGGGCCGCTGTGCAGTCGGTCGACGGCGGCCGCGCTGAACAGGCTCTCCGCGGAGGCGATGAGCGCGATCGCCAGGACCGTGCCGATCGCCCCGGTCACGCCCGTCTCCACGACACCGCCGACGTCCGCCACCGAGGGCGGATCGATCGTGCCGAGGAGCCCCTGCACCTCGACGCGGGCGACGGGCAGGTCGAACAGCGCCACCAGAGCCGTGGCCAGGGCCACCGCCGCAAGGGGCGCCGGGACCGTACGGATCTTCTCCGGCAGGTGCTTCCAGAGGGCCATCACCCCGATCGTGCCGAGGCCGAGGGAGAACGCGACGATCGCCGGCTGCGAACCGGCCGTTTCCGCCACCAGGCCGGGGAGCCCGGCGAGGTTCGCGGGACCCGACCCGGGCGCCTTCGCGTCGGCCATCGCGTAGATCTGACCGGCGATCAGCACCAGGCCGATCCCGGCGAGCATCCCCTCCACGACGGCGATGGAGATGGCACGGAACCAGCGGCCGAGCCGCAGCGCGCCCATGACGAGCTGGAGCGCGCCCGCCGCCAGGACGAGGACACCGAGGCCGCCCAGGCCGAACTCCGTGACGGCTTCGAGGACGAGCACGGTCAGACCCGCGGCGGGCCCGCTGACCTGGAGGCTGCTCCCGGGCAGCAGACCTGCGACCAGGCCCCCCACGATGCCGGTCACGAGGCCGAGTTCGGCCGGTACGCCCGAGGCGACCGCCACGCCCACGCACAGCGGCAGCGCGACGAGGAACACGACGACCGAGGCGGTGAGGTCGGCGCGCAGGACGGAGGCGTCGGGCAGCTTCCACCGCCGGGCCGGGCGGCCGTGTGCGTGGTGCCCGCCGTCGCGGTCCGGTCCGGCGCTCACAGCGGAAGGAAGGCGTCGGCGTGCGGGCGGTGGACGAGCACGGAACCGGTCGCTATCTCGTAGAACCAGGCGTGCAGGCCGAGCCGTTCCTCCGCGCATCCCCGCGCGACCGCGGGGTGGTCGCGCAGCGTCCGGAGCTGGCGCAGTACGTGGTCCTGGACCGCCTCGGCGACATCGCCCGCGTGGCGGGCGTCCTCGGCGACGGCCGGGGGCGGTGAGCTGCCGAGCCAGTCGCGGACGGCGGGTACGCCGGAGAGGTCCTCGCCGCGCACCATCGCGCCCACCGCTCCGCAGTGGGAATGGCCGCAGACCACGATGTCGCTGACGCCGAGGACGTCGATCGCGTACTCGATCGTGGCCGCCTCGCTCGTCGGGCGGTCCGGCCGGTGGACGGGAATGATGTTGCCCGCCGTGCGGAGTTCGAACAGCTCGCCGGGCCGGGCTCCGGTGATCAGTGAGGGGATCACCCGGGAGTCGGAGCAGGTGATGAACAGCGCTTGCGGGGACTGGCCGGACGCGAGACGGCCGAACTCGTCGGCGCGCGCGGCGGCTTCGTCGCGGAAGGCCCGCGCGTTCTGCATGAGGGTGTGCATGGGGGTGTTCCTCCAGTGCGCCCGCATCGGGGCGCACGTCGGTGACCGACCTGGTCGGTTAGCAGGTAGGGGTGTGAGCCGTACGGTGCCGACTGGCCCGGTCAGAGGCGGAACACCTGCAGCACGGCGGGGCGTGCCGCGGGGCGGGAGCCCGGGAGGCGCTCCCGCGGCGGCCCGTGTGCGGTGGGCCGGGGGAGGAGCCGGGCGGCGGCCGAACCAACGCCGTGGTCAAGGGTGTAGAGGATCCGGCTGCCGGTGGGCAGCGGATGATCGGCGGGGCGGTGGTGGGACCGCTGGCCGTGGCGGTGGGAGTACGGCGGTCTATCCGGGGGATCCGGGTCGTCCCACACCGGGCCGCCGGATGAGGAGACAGCTCCGTTCGACGATCCGCCGGTACCAAGTTCCGCGGCTTCGACGGGAGTTACGGCAGCGAGGCAGAGCAACAGGGCGGCGAGAAGGACGGTTCGCAGCACGGCGAGAGCGTCCGTCGCGGCGGCTGCCGCGTGACGTGCCATGACGCCCTCCCCTCCCCCTCGACGCCCAACTGGCCTGCGACTGCAGTCTCCTGAGTCTCTGTGACATTCAAGCGGCTCGAACGTCAGGAACTTGTTAAACATTCGTGAGCATCTCACTCCTTGACACGCTCGACCGTCAGGGCTAACGCCGGTCACCCGTCATCGCGGTGCGTCGGGCAGCGGCGGCCGGGCGGCCCGTGGCCGAGCGGGAGGCGAGGGAACGCGCGATGATCGGAGGAGAGGGCGGGGCCCGTCGGGAGAGGGCCCGAAACCGTCAGGAGACCGTCTGGGAGAGGACGTCGTGCGGGAACCGGAAGGGCAGCGCGAGCCGGAAGGGCAGCGGGAACGGGAACGTCGGCGGGAACGGCGAAGCGCGGAACCGGCGGGCCGCCAGGGGCTTGAGGCCCCCGACTTCCCGTCCCACGCGGCGCGGCGGGCACCCGACCTCCCCGCCCTCGACGCCGCGCTCACCACCTGCCGAGCCTGCCCGCGCCTGGTGGGCTGGCGGGAGGAGACCGGCCGGGTGAAGCGGCGGGCGTACCAGGACTGGGACTACTGGGCGCGGCCCGTCCCGGGGTTCGGTCCGCCCGACGCCGCGCTCGCTCTCGTCGGCCTCGCGCCCGCCGCGCACGGCGGCAACCGCACGGGCCGTATGTTCACCGGCGACCGTTCCGGTGATGTGCTCTTCGCCGCGCTGCATGCCGTAGGGCTGGCCACCCAGCCGACGTCGACGGCGCCGGGCGACGGCCTGGCACTCCACGGGGTACGCGTCACCGCGCCCGTGCACTGCGCGCCGCCCGCCAACAAGCCCACCCCGCAGGAGCGTCGGACCTGCAACCCGTGGCTCGCGCGGGAACTCGCGCTGCTGCGGCCGACGTTGCGCGCGGTCGTGGTGCTCGGTGCGTTCGGCTGGCAGGCGTTGCTGCCCGTGCTCGCCGACGCCGGGTGGCGGGTGCCCCGCCCGCTGCCCCGGTTCGGCCACGGTGTGCACCTCGAACTGGCCGACGGGCACGGCGGCCCCCCGCTGCACCTCCTCGGCTGCTACCACGTCAGCCAGCAGAACACCTTCACCGGCCGGCTCACCCCCGCCATGCTCCGCGACGTCCTGGCGGACGCGGCGGCGCTGGCGGGGCTCGGCAGGGCGACCCGCGGGGACTGAGCCCGCGCTGCAAGGGTCCCGCCCTGTAGGCGCTCGGTGGGCGTCGCCTTTCGCGGCTCCTCCACTCCTCCGCTCCTCTACTCCTCGAAGATCCCGTACGAGAAACCGTCCGCCCGGATCTTCGCGCCTCCCGCGCCGTCCGCCCGGATCTCGACGCCCCGGGCTTCGAGCACCCGGCCGGCGCGGACTCCGGCGAGGTCGAGCCGGGCGGGATCACGACGCGGGTTGACGACCACCAGATGCCGGTCGCCGCGCCGGTAGACCAGCGGGTAGCCGGAGCCCAGGATCTCGGTGCCGCCCCGGCTGCCGAGCGCGGGGACGGAGGAGCGCAGCGCCACCAGCCGCCGTACGAGGTGGAGCAGGGAGCCCTCGTCCGCCCGCTGCGCCGCCACGGTCGGCCGCGCGGGATCGGGGTCGAGGGGCAGGTAGAGCCGGTCGGCGGGGGCGGCCGAGAAGCCCGCGTTCGGGGAGTCGTCCCACTGCATGGGCGTACGCGACCCCGCGCGGTTGTTGGTCGGTTCGAGCGTGCTGCCCTCGGTGTCGGGCAGCCCGGGGAGGAAACGCATCCCGATCTCGTCGCCGAAGTAGATGGCGGGCAGGGTCGGCCAGGTGAGCAGGAACGCGAAGGCGGCGCCGAGCTGTTCCGGCGCGCGCGGGCCGCAGGCCAGCCGGTTGAAGTCGTGGTTGGCGGTGGGGAGTACGCCGTGTCCGCGGTCGCCGATGGCCTCCTGCGCCGTACGCCACGCCTCCAGGAACTCGGTCATCGAGCCACTGCCGTCCGCGTCGAAGTAGCAGGGCCCGTCCTCCCATCCGGCCGAGGACATCCCGCTTCCGTTGTCCCACAGCGAGCGCATCGACCTGCCGACGAAGTGCAGGAAGAAGTCGGCGTGGAATCCCGCGGGGACCGACAGGTGCGGCTCGCCCCACTCCGAGAGCATCACCGCGTCCGGGTGCGCCCGGTCGATCCAGTCGCGCATCCCGCCCCACAGCCGGCAGGTCTCGGCCAGTCCCGGATCGTCCTTGACGAGCGAGGCGGCCATGTCGACACGGAATCCGGAGACACCTCGCTCCAGCCAGTACCCCATGATCTCGCGCAGGGCGGCCCGGTTGGCGCGGGGGCCTTCGGCGTCGACGGGCTGCCGCCAGGGCTCTGCCGGGTCCGTGCGGGCGTAGCCGAAGTTGAGGGCGGGCTGGCAGTCGAAGAAGTTCGGCTTGTAGAAGCCGGGGCGGCTGCCCGGGGAGGGGACGAAGCCGTCGGCCCGCCGGTCGGACCAGATGTAGCGGTGGTCGTCCGCGTCCTCGGCCGAGGCCAGGAACCACGGGTGCCGGTCGGAGGTGTGGCCGGGGACGAGGTCGACCAGGACGCGCAGGCCGCGGCGGCGCGCGGCGTCCACGAGCCGCACCAGATCGTCGTTCGTGCCGTAGCGGGGGTCGACGGTGAAGTAGTCCGCCACGTCGTAGCCGCCGTCGCGGAACGGGGAGGCGAAGCACGGGTTGATCCACACCGTATTGATGCCGAGCCAGGCGAGATGGTCCAGCCGCTCGGTGATGCCGGGGAGGTCACCGATGCCGTCGCCGTCGGAGTCGGCGAAGCTCTGCGGATAGATCTGGTACAGGATCGCGTCGGACAGCCATGCCGGCATCGGGCGAGTCGTCATGGCGGGCAGGCTTCCACGCTGCTCCGCGGCTCAGCAAGCGCTTACGGACGCGGGTGTCCGTCCCGGGCCGGCACCCCGTCCGGCGGCACGGCCCCGGGCCCCGGAAGCTCCCCCGGCGAGCCCGTCAGATCCGCGAGGAGACGGGCCGCGTCCGCGGTGAAGACCGCCCTGCCCGTGGCGATGCGCCGGCTTCGCTCCGGACCGTCCTGAGCGAGCCGCCCGACCTCGGCGAGCAGGTCGTCCGGCTCCGTGGCGTAGGCGGAGAGCCCCGCCGCCGCCATCTCCCGTACGCCCTCCGCGCCGTGGCCCGGGATGGGGCGGTGGCCGACCACCGGGAGCCCGGCGGCCAGGGCCTGTACGGCGGTCTGGCCCGCCGCGTTGTCGACGAGGACCCGGCAGGCGGACATCAGGCCGGGCATGTCGCGCACCCAGCCCAGCGCCAGCACCCCGTCCAGCGAGGCCGCCCGGTGCCGCAGCCGCTCGTCCCGCCCGCACAGCAGCACGGGCAGGAACCCGCCCTGGGCCAGGGCCTGCGCGGTGGACCGCAGTCCCGGGCCGACGCCCCACGCACCCGTGGAAAGCAGCACGGGAGCGCGGCCGGGAGCACGGCGGGCGAACGTGGTCCGCCACGGACCGGACGGACTGCCGGCCGCCATGGAGAACTGCGGGGGGACGACGGGTCCCGCCGCGGTGGCGGGGCGGCCGGTCGCCCGGCGCGCGGCCCCGGCCGCGGCCTCGGTGACGCAGAGATGCAGGTCGTTGCCCGGGTGCAGCCATCCCCGGTGGACGGCGAAGTCGATGACGACGACCGTGCTGGGGACGTCGAGGGTTCCGCGCTCCCGCATCCTCCCGGTGATCTGCGCCGCCAGGTGGAAGGTGGACACCACGGCATCGGCCCGCCGGCGCCGGACGACCTCCGCCAGCCGTCGTTCCGCCAGTGCGGCGAGCGGCGAACTGCCGGGCCGCGGGCCGGCCCCCGGGGCCAGGAACGTCGCGTAGATCCCCGCGTACAGCCGCGGCGCGTGGCGGACCGAGGCGCGGTAGAACGAGCGGAGGGCGGGACCGGCGCCGGGCGGCAGCAGCGCGAGGACGTCCTGCACCAGAACGTCATGGCCCAGGGTCCGCAGCCGCCGCGCCAGTTCGCGGGCCACCGCGTCGTGCCCCGCGCCCATGCTCGCGCTGAGTACCACGAAACGCCGCTCCATGAGACTCCAGGGGTCGAGGCGGGCCGGGGCCGGGGCATGGCCGCCGGGGCTGGTGTGCCGAAGGGCTGCATGCCGCGTGGGCGCTGGGGCGAATCGCGCCTTTCGGGTGATTGGCCCGGAGGCTGTGGAGAGGCGGGCCGGGCCGGGAGCCAGGATCCTGGGAGCGCAGCTTCTTCAGATTCCGGAGGACCGCGATGGCCCACAGGCCCCGGCGCCATGCCTCGTTCGGCGCTGAGCGACCGGTCGCGCTGATCACGGGGGCCTCCTCCGGGATCGGGGCCGCGGCCGCCGAGCGGCTCGCCGCGGAGGGCGGCTGGCGGCTGCTGCTCAACGGGCGAGACCAGGACCGTCTGGCGGCGGTCGCCAAACGGACGGACGGCACCGCGCTGGCCGCCGACGTCGCCGATCCGGTCGGCCGCGAACGCCTCGTGGAGGAGGCGCTGGAGCACGCCGGCCGGGTCGACGCGCTGGTCGCGGCCGCGGGCATCGGCTGGGCCGGGCCCTTCACCACGATGCCCGCCGAGGCCGTCGACCGGGTGCTGTCGGTCAACCTGTCGGCGGTGGTCCACCTCGTTCGACTCCTGCTGCCGGGCATGGCGTCCCGGGGTACCGGCCGGGTGGTGCTGATCGGCTCCATGGCCGGGTGTGTGGGCGTGCGGGACGAGGCGGTGTACGCCGCCGCGAAGGGCGGTCTGATCGCTTTCGCCGAGAGCCTGCGCTACGAGCTCGGGCACACGGATGTGGGGGTTTCGATGATCATGCCGGGAGCCGTGGACACACCCTTCTTCAGCCGTCGCGGCGTGCCGTACCACCGCACGCGGCCGCGGCCCGTATCCGCGGACCGCGTGGCCGACGCCGTCCTGCAGGCGCTGGTCTCCGGCCGGGAGGAGGCGTTCGTCCCGTCGTGGCTGGGCTGGCCGGCGCGGATGCAGGGTGCGGCCCCGGGCGTGTTCCGTGCGCTGGCGAAGCGCTTCGGCTGAGGTGGCGCCGGGCGGCGGCCGGGACACCGTGGACGGTGCGAGGTCCACGGCGTGACGGCGGCACTGTCGATCGTCCTGGCGCTGCTGGCCGCGCTCGGCAACGCCCTCGCCTCCGTGCTCCAGCGCCGCGCGGCGGCCGAGGAGAAGCCACCGCCCTCCGCGCGGCGGGCCGCCTGGCTCGTCGGCCTCCTCCACCGGCCCGTCTGGCTCTGGGGCGTGGCCGCCCTCGTCCTCTCCGGCGTCTGCCAGGCTGGCGCCCTGGCCACCGGGCCGCTGGCCGTGGTGCAGCCCGTCATGACCACGGAACTGCTCTTCACCCTCGTCGTGGGCAGTGCCGTCTTCCACCACCGGCCAGACCGGCGCACCTGGTGGGCGTTCTTCGCCATGGCGGCCGGGCTCGCCGCGTTCATGCGCCTGGCCGAACCGTCCAAGGGCGTCTCCACGGTGCCGGACGGACGATGGGTGCCCGTGGCCGCGGGCGTACTCGTCGTGGTCGCCGCACTGATGGCGGTGGGGTCGCGGCTGCGGTCGGCGCCACGCGCCACGGTCTTCGGTACGGCGACGGCCATCGGCTTCTCGTGCACAGCGGCCCTGATGAAGGACGCCATCGGAATCCTGGCCGACGGCGGCGTGAGCGACTTCCTGACGAGCTGGCAGACGTACTCGGTGGCGGCCGTCGGGCTGGGCAGCTTCCTCCTGCTCCAGTTGACCCTGCGCGCGGGCACGCTGGTGGCCTCGCAGCCCGCCCTCACGCTCGGTGACGCGCTCCTCAGCGTCATCCTCGGCATCGTGCTCTTCGACGAGCACATCGTTCTCGGCCTGCGGATACTGCCGGAGGCGGTGGCTCTCGCCGTGCTCGTCCTGGGCAGCGTCCAACTGGCCAGGTCGCCGGTGATCTCCGGAGAGAACGAGGAGCAGATGTGGTGACAGCGCGTACCGCGGCCGGGCTTGCGGCCGGCGCCGCCCTGGCCACGGCCGGCTGGCACATCGGCCCCGCGGCCACCTGGATCCCCGCGGTGCGCCGGACGCTGAGCCCGGCGCTGGACGGGCAGGGCGACCCCGGCCATGTGGCGCTCACCTTCGACGACGGTCCCGACCCGCTCAGCACACCCCGGTTTCTGCGCGAGCTGGACCGGCTCTCCGTACGGGCCACGTTCTTCGTCCTCGGCGCGGAGCTCCAGCGGTACGCCGATCTCGGCCGGCGCATCGTGGCGGAGGGGCATGAACTCGCCGTGCACGGATGGCGACACGAGTGGCCCTGGTACCCCCGGCTCCGCCGCGATCTGCACGACCTGCCGCGCGCCGCGGACACCGTGCTGAAGGTCGGCGGCGAGCGGCCCCTGTGGTACCGGCCGCCGTACGGCATCCTCACCGGAGGCCGCTGGACCGCGGCCCGCCGCGCCGGGCTGCAGCCGGTGCTGTGGTCCGCCTGGGGGCATGACTGGACGGCGCAGGCCGACCCCGGCAGCGTCCTGTCCGAGGTGGCGGGAACCCTGCGGGGCGGGGGGACGGTCCTGCTGCACGACTCGGACCGGGTGAGCGCGCCGGAGTCGTGGCGGGCGGCGCTCGGCGCCCTGCCGATGCTGGTCGCGGTCTGCCGGGAGCGGGGGATGACGGTCGGGCCGCTGGGCGAACACGGGCTCCAGGCGGGAAGGGCGGCGTAGGCGCGGCCCGCACAGGCTCTGTTGGTTCGTGCAGCGGGCCCGTCCGTTCCAGCCGCGGCCTGTCCGTCCGTGCCCGCGAGCCTGTCCGTTCGGGCCGTGCGCGACCCGTACAGCGCCGCCTCTCCGCGCCGACATCCGTGTCCCGTACGGCTCATGGCACGGCTCCGTCACCGCTCTGTCCCTTCCGGATTAGTGAAACGAGTTCTAGTCTGTGCGCCGCCGCAGGGACAGCGAAGGACAGCGAGACTCCCAGGAGGGGCCGTGCACCTCGAATACACGCCCGAGCAGCAGCAGTTGCGCGCCGAGCTGCGCGCCTACTTCGCCGAGCTGGTACCGGAGAACGCCTACGCCCGCTACGCCGACCCCGCCGACCAGAAGCGCTTCTACCGGCAGATCATCCGCCGTCTCGGCGCCGACGGCCGGCTCGGCGTCGGCTGGCCCACCGAGTACGGGGGCCACGGCATGACGCCGATGGAACAGTTCATCTTCTTCGACGAGGCGGCTCAGGCGGGCGTGCCGCTGCCCCTGATGGCGTTGAACACCGTCGGGCCCACCATCATGCAGTTCGGCACCGAGGAGCAGAAGGCGTACTTCCTGCCCCGCATCCTCTCCGGCGAGATCGACTTCGCCATCGGCTACAGCGAGCCCGACGCCGGCACCGACCTCGCCTCCCTCAAGACCCGGGCCGTACGGGAGGGGGACACCTACGTCGTCAACGGACAGAAGATCTGGACCACCAACGGCGACACGGCCGACTGGGTATGGCTCGCCGTCCGCACCGACCCGGAGGCCCCGCCCCACAAGGGCATCTCCATCATGCTCGTGCCGACCACCGACCCCGGCTACACCTGCACCCGCATCAACACCCTCGCCTCCCACGACACCACCGCCAGCTACTACGAGGACATCCGCGTCCCCGTCGGCCGTCGCGTCGGCGAGGAGAACAAGGGCTGGCGGCTCATCACCACCCAGCTCAACCACGAGCGCGTCACCCTCGCCGCCCACGGCACCATGGCGATCCGCGCGCTGCACAACGTCCAGCGCTGGGCGGCCGACACCAAGCTCGCCGACGGGCGCCGCGTCATCGATCTCGGCTGGGTCCGCGGCCGCCTCGCCCGTACGCACGCCCGACTCGACGCGATGAGACTCCTCAACTGGCAGATGGTGGACGCCCTTCAGCGCGGCGCGCTCACTCCGCAGGACGCCTCCGCCGTCAAGGTCTACGGCTCGGAGGCGCGACGGGACGCGTACGCCTGGCTCATGGAGATCGTGGGCGCGGCGGCGCCGCTGAAGGAGGGCTCGGCAGGAGCGGTGCTCCACGGCGAGCTGGAGCGTGGTTACCGCAGCGCCGTGATCTTCACCTTCGGCGGCGGCAACAACGAGATCCAGCGCGAGATCATCTCCTGGATCGGCCTCGGCATGCCCCGGGTGCGCCGCTGACTGCCCGGCGGGCGACGCCTAGCCTTGTTGCCGGGAGGTGAGGCAGTGCGTGACGTGGATCCGGGCCTGTTCGGCCCCGAGTCGGTGACCTGGCAGATGCACGGCGACCCGGTGATGTGGATCGCCGGAGTCCGGGCGCTCTACCTTCAGGCGCTGCACCCGCGCGCCGTCCGCGGCGTCACCCAGAACTCCGACTTCCGGCAGGACGCGTGGGGCCGTCTGCTGCGCACCGCGAACTTCGTCGGCACCATCACGTACGGCACCACCGAGGCCGCCGAGAAGGCCGGTGCCCGGGTCCGCGCCATCCACCGGCATCTCTTTGCGACGGACCCGGACACCGGCGAGCGCTACGGCGTGGACGAGCCGGAGCTGCTCCTGTGGGTGCACTGCGCGGAGATCGACTCCTACCTCCAGGTGGCCCGCCGGTCCGGCATCCCGCTGACCGACCGCCAGGCCGACGCGTATGTGCACGAGCAGCGTTCGGCCGCCCGTCTCGTCGGCCTCGACCCGGCCGCGGTCCCCGGCGACACCGCGAGCATGGCCGCGTACTTCGCGTCGGTACGGTCCGAATTGGCGGCGGGGCCGGAGGCGTACGACGTGGACGCCTTCCTCCGCCGCCCGCCCGTCGCACCGCTGCTCGTCCCGGCGCGCGAGGTGCTCTGGCGGCGCGTCGCGGCTCTCGCGTACGCCGCTCTGCCGCCGTACGCCCACCGCCTCTACGGCCGTCCCGCGCCCCCGCCTGCGACCGTCACCAGGCGGTTGCGTGCCGCGCGGAGCATGCTGCGCACCGTGCCCGACGAGCTGCGATGGAGGCTGCCGCCCCGCCACATTCTCCGGGCCATGGACCGCCTCGGCCCCGGCACCCGCCCGTCGCCCTACAGGCTGCGCGAGCGGGCAGCCATACTGGACGAACCGGGAGGCGGGCCGAATTGACGGACGGGGGCGACAGCAGGCGATGGGGGAATCCAGTCTGATCAACGGCCGCTACCGGCTGCTGGACCGGATCGGGCGCGGCGGCATGGGCGAGGTGTGGGGCGCGGTCGACGAGGCCCTCGGCCGCCGCGTGGCCGTCAAGTGCCTCAAGCCGGTGGGCCGCCAGCACGACCAGCCCACGGTGCGGGCGCTGCGGGAGCGGTTCCGGCGGGAGGCGCGGGCCGCCGCGGCGCTTCAGCACCGCGGGATCACCGTCGTCCACGACTTCGGCGAGCACGACGGTGTGCTCTATCTGGTGATGGAGCTGCTGGAGGGCCGCAACCTCAGCCAGCTCCTGCGGGACAACGACAGCAAACCGCTGCCCGTCGCCGACATCGTGGAGGTCGCCGAGCAGATCGCCGCCGCCCTCGCCTACACGCACCGCCAGGGCATCGTCCACCGGGACCTCAAGCCCGCCAACATCATGCGGCTGACCGACGGCACGGTGAAGATCTGCGACTTCGGCATCGCCCGCCTCGGCCACGACATCGGCTTCACCGCCCGGCTGACCGGCACCGGCATCGCCATGGGTACCCCGCACTACATGTCGCCCGAGCAGATCGGCGACGGCGGCGTCGACCATCGCAGCGACCTCTACTCGCTGGGCTGCGTGCTGTACGAAATCGCCACCGGTGCCCCGCCCTTCGACCTCGGGGACGCCTGGGCCATCCTCATCGGGCACCGCGACACCCCGGCCGAGCCGCCGCGCACCCACCGGCCCGAACTCCCCGAGTTCCTGGAGCGGGTGGTGCTCGACCTGCTTGCCAAGGACCCCGAGGACCGCCCGCGGGACGCCGAGGAGATCGCCGTACGGATCGCGGCGGCCCGCGAAGCCGCGCGGTACGCGGGGGCGGGACGGGACGCGGGCGCGGGGCTGGACGCGGGAGCGGGGCTGGACGCCGGGCCGGGTGCTGTGCGGGGCGCGGATGCCGGGGCCTGGCAGTACGGCGGTGCGGCGGCCCCGACGGTGTGGCCTCCCGCCCCCGGCTCGCTCGCCGCCGGCCGGGCCGGCGGCGGGGGTGCGGCGGACGAGGCAGGCTCCGGGCCGGAAGTCAGGGTTCCGGCTTCCGGTGCCGCGTCCCTGAACCCCGGTACGGCACCTCACGGTCCGGGCACGTCGCCACACCGTCCGGGTACCGCACCCCACGGTTCCGGCACCGCATCTCACGGGTCCGGTGGCGCACCCCACGGTCCGGGCATCGCATCCCACGGTCCGGGCACCGCATCTCACGGGGCCGGTGGCGCGGCGTCCCCCAGTGCCGCATCCGCGCACGTGCCCCGCCCCGCCGCAGGCTCCGAAGCCGCCCGGGCGCTCCGCGGCGAGTCGCCCACGCTGCGCGTCGCACGCGCCGCACGGGCCGCCCACGCCGCGGACTCGCACGGGCTGCCCGGTTGGGCCCGCTCCATGACCACCGGATCCCGGGCACACTCCCACCCGGCCACGTCCGCCGTCCGCCCCGACCCCGTGGCCGCGGCGCTCACCGGTGAGTGGATCGCCCGCCCTGACCCGTACCGGTCCCGGGAGCCGGCACCGGCCGAGGACCGGCCCGCCCCGCCGCCGGAACTGCTCTCCGCCCTCGCCGAGCGGCACGACGCCGGGCTCGACCTCGGCCGCCTGGGCCGTTGGGAGGAAGCGGGCGAGGTGCACCGCTCGGTCGCCGTCGACCGGGCGCACGCGCTCGGCCCCGACCACCCGGACACCCTCGCCAGCCGCTACGAAGTCGGCTTCACCCTCACCCGGCTCGGCCGCGCCGCCGACGCGCTCCGCGAGTTCGGCCGCGTGGCCGAGGGGCGCGAGCGGGTGCTGGGACCGGAGCACCCCGACACGCTCGCCGCCCGCCAGGAGACCGCGTACGTCCTCGGCCTGCTCGACCGCCCCTTCGAGGCCCACCAGATCTACAGGGCCGTACTCGCCGTGCGGGAACGGACCATGGGCGCCGACCACCCCGACACCCTCCGCTGCCGCCACAACCTCGCCTTCAACCTCGGCCGCGTCGGACGGCTCGAGGACTCCTACGCGATGGCCCGCGACGTGGCCGCGGACCGCGCCCGCGTACTCGGCCAGCACCATCCGGACACGCTCGTCACCCGGTGCGAAGTCGCCTACGCCCTCGGCCTGCTGGGCCGCTGGCAGGAAGCCCTCGACGCCTACAGCGAGGTCGCCGCGGCCCGGGTCGAGGCCCTGGGCCCCGACCACGCCGACACCCTCGCCGCCCGCTACGAGGTCGGTATCAGCCTCGGGCGGCTCGGCCGCAGCGAGGAGGCGCTCGCCCTCTGCCGCGACCTGGTGGAGGACCGCACCCGCACGCAGGGGGCGGCCGACCCCGAGACACTGCGCACCCGGCACGTCCTCGGGGTCAACCTGGGGCGCCTGGAGCGCTGGGAGGAGGCCGTCGCCGAGGCGCGGGCGGTGGGCGAGATCCGCGCCGAGGCCCTCGGCCCGGACCATCCCGACACGCTCGCCAGCCGCCGCGAGGTGGCCGTCGGCCTCGGGAGGCTGGGCCGCTGGCCGGAGGCGCTGGCCGTCTACAGCGAGGTGTCCCGGGCGCGTGAGCGGGTCCTCGGAGCGGACCACCCCGACACCCTGACCAGCCGCAACGACGAGGCCCACTGCCTGGAGCAGCTCGGTCGCTCGGAGGAGGCCGACGCACTCCTCCTGCGCGTCGCGGACCTCCGCAGGCAGCGCCCCCCGCGCGGCCGTTGACGGGACCGGACAGCACGGGTCGTACGCGCCGGCACAGCTCGTACGGCCAGGACCGGTCGTACGGCCAGGACCGGTCGTACGGCACCGGGCCGGTGTCGCTGCCCGGCCCGGCCCGCGTCGTCGTACGGCTCCGGCGCCGTCTCGTACTGCTCCGTGCGCGCACAGCGGCGGCGATCGTCCGCAGGCGGCGACGGAAGGCACCGCTGCGCAGGAGGTGGGGGCCGTGTTACGAAGAGGCATGCCTGCCAAGGAGACCTACGACGCAGTGATCATCGGCGGTGGCCACAACGGCCTCACCGCCGCCGCCTACCTCGCCCGTGCCGGGCGCAGCGTGCTCGTGCTCGAGCGGCTGGACCACACCGGCGGCGCCGCCGTGTCCACGCGCCCCTTCGCCGGGGTCGACGCCCGGCTGTCCCGCTACTCCTACCTGGTCAGCCTGTTGCCGCAGAAGATCGTGCGGGACCTGGGCCTGACCTTCTCGGTCGCCGAACGGACCGTCTCCTCCTACACCCCCGCCGTGCGCGACGGCCGTGCGACCGGGCTGCTGGTGGACAGTGGGAGCACGACCCGTACCCGCGAGGCGTTCACCCGTCTCACCGGGTCCGACCGGGAGTTCCGTGCCTGGCAGGACTTCTACGACATGACCCTGCGGCTCGCCGGACGCGTCTTCCCCACCCTCACCGAGCCGTTGCCGGACCGCGAGGAACTGCGCCGGCGGATCGGGGACGACGCGGCCTGGCAGGCGCTGTTCGAGGAGCCGATCGGCGTCGCGCTGGAGGAGAGGTTCGAGGACGACCTCGTGCGCGGCGTCGTCCTCACCGACGCGCTGATCGGTACGTTCGCCGACGCGCACGACGAGAGTCTGCGCCAGAACCGCTGCTTCCTCTACCACGTGATCGGCGGAGGGACCGGCGACTGGAACGTCCCCGTCGGCGGCATGGGCGCGCTCACCGACGCCCTCGCCGGCGCGGCCCGGGCCGCGGGCGCCGAGATCGTCACCGGCCACGAGGCCACCGCGATCGCCACCGACGGCGGCAGCGCGGAGGTCTCCTACCGCACCGCCGACGGCGAGGGCACGGTGGCCGCCCGGCACGTCCTGGTGGGCGCCGCCCCGCACACCCTCGCCGCGCTGCTCGGCGAGGAGGCGCGGACGCCGAAGCCCGAGGGCGCGCAACTGAAGGTGAACATGCTGCTGAAGCGGCTGCCCCGGCTGCGCGACCGCGAGGTCGACCCGCGCGACGCCTTCTCCGGGACCTTTCATATCGCCGAGGGATACGGGCAGTTGGCGACGGCGTACGCACAGGCCGCGGCCGGTGAGCTGCCCTCCGCCCCGCCCTCGGAGATCTACTGCCACTCGTTGTCCGACCCGTCGATCCTCGGCCCGGAGCTGGTCGCCGAGGGCTATCAGACCCTGACCCTCTTCGGACTGCACACGCCCGCCCGGCTGTTCGAGCGCGACAACGACGCCGTACGGGAGGAACTGCTGAAGTCCACGCTCGCCCAACTCGACGCCTGCCTCGGCGAGCCGGTCACGGACTGCCTGGCGACCGACGCCGACGGCCGGCCGTGCATCGAGGCCAAGACCCCGCTGGATTTGGAACGCGACCTCGGGCTGCCCGGCGGCAACATCTTCCACCGCGACCTCGCTTTCCCGTACGCGACCGGGACCACGGGTCGTTGGGGCGTCGAGACCGCGCACCCGAACGTTCTGCTGTGCGGTGCGGGCGCGGTCCGCGGCGGAGGCGTCAGCGGCATCCCGGGCCACAACGCGGCCATGGCGGTGCTGGGGGAGTAGCGGCCGACAACGGGTGTGCGGTCCCGCACGTGGGTCGCACACCCGCCCCCACCGGACTGCTGAAAACCGATGGTGGGCCTTGATGAAGTCGGGCTGTTCAGGCTGGAGTTGGGTCACCGGACGAACAAGTCCACGTCCTGCCGCCGGATCAGTTCCGCGCCGCGGACCAGCCCGACAGCGCGATGCGGGAGGCGTCCGCCGGCCGCCCGTCGTCGAAGAGGGTGCGTGCGCCGTCCTCGACCCGGATCCCGTCGGCGTACACGCCGCGGCCCACGTACAGCCCATCGGTGGCGTACCGCCAGCGCAGGGTCACCGGCCTGCCGCGCCAGGCCGACAGGTCGGCCTGGGCCCGGTGCCAGACGCGTCCGGACCAGCCGGCGACCGTGCCGTCCGGGTGCTGCACCGGTGAACTGCCGGGGGCCGCCGTGCCGAACGGCACACGCTCCCAGCCGTCCCCGCCGTCCGTGGACGCCTCGAGGAACAGCCGGTCGGCCGCGGGCTCGGTGTCCCACCGGAGCGAGAACCGCAGCCGTGCGCTCGCGCGGGTGACCGTGACGGGCGGAAGGGCGAGCGTGGCGGAGCGGCCGCTCGCCATCCCGGAGAACCAGGCGGTCCGTCCGTGAGCGGGTGGTACGGGCACGGCGCGCGCCATGTTGTTCGCCGCGGCGACACGCGGTGCGCTGCCCGAGCGCCAGGTGCGGCACGGGTGAACGGAGTTGGAGAGGAGCACCAGGAAGGAGTCGGTGCTCGGGTCGAGCACGATGGAGGTCCCCGTGAAGCCGGTGTGCCCGGCCGTACGGGGGGTGGCCATCGCGCCCATGTACCAGTGCTGGTAGAGCTCGAAGCCGAGCCCGTGCTCGTCGCCGGGGAAGCCGGTGTTGAAGTCGGTGAACATCAGCTCCACCGACTCGGGTTCCAGAATGCGCGTGTGGCCGTACGCGCCGCCGTTCAGCAGCGTGCGGCACAGCACCGCGAGGTCCCAGGCGCAGGAGAAGACGCCCGCGTGCCCGGCGATTCCGCCGAAGGACCAGGCGTTCTCGTCGTGGACCTCGCCCCACACCAGCCCGCGATCCAGCCGTGCCCATGGCTTGCGCTGGTCCTCGGTGGCGGCGATCCGCGGCTTCCAGTCGCCGGGCGGGTTGTAGCGGGTCGAGGTCATCCCGAGCGGGCGGGTGATGTCCTCGCGCAGCAGGACGTCCAGCGGCCGGCCGGTGATCCGCTCCAGGACGAACTGGAGGGAGATCAGATTGAGGTCCGAGTAGAGGTACTTGGTGCCCGGGGGGTTGAGCGGCGCCTCGTTCCAGAGCAGCCGCAGCTTCTCCTCCCAGGTGGGCCGGGCGTAGAACGGCAGATCCGGCCTGAACCCCGAGGTGTGGGTGAGGAGCTGACGGATCGTGATGTCCTCCTTGCCCGCGGCGCCGAACTCGGGGAGGTACGAGGCGACGGTGGCCTCCAGCTTCAGCTCCCCGCGCTCGATCTGCTGGACGGCCAGGATCGAGGTGAAGAGCTTGGAGACGGAGGCGAGGTCGAAGACGGTGTCCGGGGCCATGGGGATCCGCTCGGCGGCCGGGAGTTCCACACCGGCGTCGCTGGCCTCGTCGTACCGGGAGTACCGCAGCGCGTGCCCGATGGCGTCCTCCAGAGCCACCGTGCCGCCGCGGCCCGCGAGCACGGCCGCGCCCGCGTAGTACGGGTGGGTGGGCGACGGACCCAGGTACGTACGGGCGTCGGTGACCAGCTGCCCGAGGTGCTGCTCCAGGAGTCCGGCGCGTGTGGGGGTGCCCCGGCGGAGGGTGGTGTGCGCCCGGGACGTACGGGAGCGGGCGTGCGGGGCGGAGGTGGCGTGTGCGGGCGGAGAGGCCAGCACGAAGGCTCCGCCGAGCGCCAGCACACCGGCTCCGAACTGACGCCGTTTCACAGGACCTCCTGAAAGTATCTTTCGATCCGTCGGTGCGACGTCGAAACTTTCTTCCCGAGCCGTGGCCCTGTCAAGGAGCGCAACGAATCTGACGCAGCATCAGAAAATCTCTTCCCTCGTCCGGCCCGCTGCGGCATCCTGCGCCCATGGAGACGGAGCTGAGCAGGAAACTGGGTGCGGAGCACGCCCTCTTCGGGTTCACACCGTTCCCCGCAGTGGCCGCGGCGCTTTCCCGCGCGGGCGGCTTCGGCGTCCTCGGCGCCGTCCGCTACGCCGCGCCCGGCGACCTGGCACGCGACCTCGACTGGATGCAGGACCACACCGACGGCAGGCCGTACGGGCTGGATGTCGTCATGCCCGCCAGAAAGGTCGAGGGGGTGACCGAGGCAGACGTCGAGGCAATGATCCCCGAAGGCCACCGCGCCTACGTCCAGGACCTCCTCGCCAAGCACGGCGTCCCCGAGCTCGCGGTCGGCGAGGCGTCCGGGTGGCGCATCACCGGCTGGATGGAGCAGGTCGCCCGCTCCCAGCTCGACGTGGCCTTCGACTATCCGGTGCGCCTCCTCGCCAACGCCCTCGGCTCACCCCCCGCCGACGTCATCGCCCGCGCCCACGACCGCGACATCCTCGTCGCCGCGCTGGCGGGCAGCGCCAAGCACGCCCGGCGCCATGCCGAGGCAGGGATCGACATCGTCGTCGCCCAGGGCTACGAAGCCGGCGGACACACCGGCGAGATCGCCTCCATGGTCCTCGTCCCCGAGGTCGTACGCGCCGTGGATCCGCTGCCCGTACTGGCCGCGGGCGGCATCGGGAGCGGCGAGCAGATCGCCGCCGGATTCGCGCTCGGCGCCCAGGGCGTCTGGCTCGGTTCCCTCTGGCTCACCACCGAGGAGGCCGACCTCCACTCACCGGCGCTCACGCGCAAGCTCCTCGCGGCGGGCTCCGGCGACACCGTCCGCTCCCGCGCCCTCACGGGCAAGCCCGCGCGCCAGTTGCGCACGGAGTGGACGGACGCCTGGGACGACCCGGCCGGACCCGGCACGCTGCCGATGCCGCTCCAGGGGCTCCTGGTCGCCGAGGCCGTGTCCCGTATCCAGAAGTACGAGGTGGGGCCGCTGCTCGGGACGCCGGTCGGCCAGATCGTCGGCTCGATGACCTCCGAGCGCAGCGTGCAGGCCGTCGTCGACGACCTCACCCGGGGTTTCGAGCGGGCGGTCGACCGCATCAACCGCATCGCCGGACGGGCTTCCTGACTTTCCGTCAGTTCCCTGTCTCAGCCTTCTCCGTTTCCATCAGCCCCGGTCCTCCCCGGAAGGAGACCCGAGCCATGTCGGAAGCCCCCAACGGATTCTGGGCCCAGGCGGCCCAGGACCCGGACCGTACGGTCCTCATCGCCCCCGACGGCGAGGAGTGGACCGCCGGCCGGCTGCACGCGGCGTGCAACCGGCTCGTGCACGGGCTGCGCGCGGCCGGGCTCCGCAAGGGGGACGCCTTCGCCGTCGTCCTCCCCAACGGCGTGGAGTTCTTCACCGCCCATCTCGCCGCCTCCCAGGCCGGTTTCTACCTCGTGCCGGTCAACCACCATCTCGTCGGTCCCGAGATCGCCTGGATCGTCGCCGACTCCGGGGCAAAGGTGCTGATCGCCCACGAGCGGTTCGGCGAGCAGGCCAGGCGGGCGGCCGATGAGGCGGGCCTGCCGCTGGAGCAGCGCTACGCGGTCGGCGCCATCGACGGCTTCAGGCCGTACGAGTACCTGCTCGCCGGGCGTCGCGCGACCCCGCCCGATGAGCGCACCCTCGGCTGGGTCATGAACTACACGTCCGGCACCACGGGCCGGCCGCGCGGCATCCGCAGACCGCTCCAGGGCAAGCCACCGGAGGAGACCTACCTCGGTGGCTTCCTCGGCATCTTCGGCATCCGGCCCTTCGACGACAACGTCCATCTCGTCTGCTCGCCGCTCTACCACACCGCCGTCCTCCAATTCGCCGGTGCTTCTCTGCACATAGGCCACCGGGTCGTCCTGATGGACAAGTGGACGCCGGAGGGCATGCTGTGGCTGATGGACCGTCACCGCTGCACGCACACGCACATGGTGCCGACCCAGTTCCACCGCCTCCTCGCCCTGCCCGAGGAGGTCAGGGCGCGCTACGACGTATCGGCCATGCGGCACGCCGTCCACGGCGCCGCCCCCTGCCCCGACCACGTCAAACGCGCCATGATCGAGTGGTGGGGCCACTGCGTCGAGGAGTACTACGCGGCGAGCGAGGGCGGGGGCGCTTTCGCGACCGCAGAGGACTGGCTGAAGAAACCGGGAACCGTCGGCAGGGCATGGCCGATCAGCGAACTGGCCGTCTTCGACGACGACGGCAACCGGCTGCCGCCCGGCGAACTCGGCACCGTCTACATGAAGATGAGCACCGGCGGCTTCAGCTATCACAAGGACCAGGACAAGACCCGGAAGAACCGCATCGGCGACTTCTTCACCGTCGGCGACCTCGGATTCCTGGACGATGACGGCTATCTCTACCTCCGGGACCGCAAGATCGACATGATCATCTCCGGCGGGGTCAACATCTATCCGGCGGAGATCGAGTCCGTCCTCCTCAGCCATCCCGCCGTCGCGGACGCCGCCGCCTTCGGCATCCCGCACGACGACTGGGGCGAGGAGGTCAAGGCGGTCGTCGAACCCGCCGAGGGCCACACCGCGGGACCCGCGCTCGCCGAGGCCGTACTCGACCACTGCGCGGAACGGCTCGCCGGCTACAAGCGCCCCCGGTCCGTGGACTTCACCGAGGCGATGCCGCGCGACCCCAACGGCAAGCTCTACAAGCGGCGGCTGCGCGAACCGTACTGGGAGGGCCGCGAACGCGCTGTGTGACGCCCCGTCATCACCACACCCGCGGCCCGGTCGTGGCCGGTCCCTCGTCGCGCACGCCCGGGCCAGGCGTCTTGACCCGGGCGGTGCGGACGAACAGGATCACGCCATGACCGGTGCACGGAGCAGCACGGTGGACGGGGTACTGCGGCGCAGCGCACGGCGGGTGCCCGAGCGCACCGCCGTGCGGTACGGCCCTCGCACCTGGACGTACGGCGAACTCGACGCGGCCGTCTCCGCGGCGGCCACCGTCCTGCGCGACCAGGGGCTCCGGCCCGGCGACCGGGTCGCCTCGTACGGGCACAACTCCGACGCGTATCTGATCGGCTTCCTCGGCTGCGCCCGCGCGGGGCTGGTGCACGTGCCCGTCAACCACCACCTCAGGGGCGAGGATCTGCGCTACATCCTGGAGCAGTCGGGGAGTTCGCTGGTGCTCGCCGACCCCGGCATGCGCAAGGAGGTCCCGGAGCCGTTCGCCGTCCTGGCGTTGCGCGACACGGACGAGTCGCTGCTCGCGCGGCTCGGCGGCGCCGGCGCCGGCGAGGGGGACGCCGATCCGGCGGCCGAGCAACTCGTCCAGCTCCTCTACACCTCGGGCACCACCGCACTGCCCAAGGGCGCGATGATGACGCACCGTGCGCTGGTCCACGAGTACGTCAGCGCCATCACCGCGCTCGACCTGAAGGAGACGGACCGCCCGGTCCACGCGCTGCCGCTGTACCACTCCGCGCAGATGCATGTGTTCCTGCTGCCGTGCCTCGCGGTCGGTGCGGAGAACACGATCCTCGACGCCCCGGACGCGGAGCGGATCTTCGACCTCGTGGAGTCCGGGCGCGCGGACAGCCTCTTCGCCCCGCCCACCGTCTGGATCGGGCTCGCCGAGCATCCGGGGTTCGCCGACCGGGATCTGACGGCACTGCGCAAGGCGTACTACGGCGCCTCGATCATGCCCGTACCCGTCCTGGAGCGGCTCCGCGGGCGCCTGCCCGGCCTGGCGTTCTACAACTGCTTCGGACAGAGCGAGATCGGCCCGCTCGCGACCGTTCTCGGCCCGGACGAGCACGCGGGGCGGATGGACTCCTGCGGCCGGCCGGTGCTGTTCGTGGAGGCACGTGTCGTCGACGAGGAGGGGCGGGAGGTGCCCGATGGCACCCCCGGCGAGGTCGTCTACCGCTCGCCGCAGCTCTGCGAGGGCTACTGGGGCAAGCCGGAGGAGACGGAAGAGGCGTTCCGGGGCGGCTGGTTCCACTCCGGTGACCTCGTCGTACGCGACGCCGAGGGCTACTTCACCGTCGTCGACCGTGTGAAGGACGTGATCAACTCCGGCGGAGTGCTGGTCGCGTCCCGCCAGGTGGAGGACGTGCTGTACGAACACCCGGCGGTCGCCGAGGTGGCCGTCATCGGTCTCGCCGACGCACGGTGGATCGAGGCGGTCACGGCCGTCGTCGTCGCGCGCGGTGAGGTCGAGCCACAGGATCTGCTCGACCATGCGCGGGAGCGGCTCGCCCACTTCAAGGCGCCCAAGCAGGTCTTCCTGGTCGACGAACTGCCGCGGAATGCCAGCGGGAAGATCCTCAAGCGCGAGCTGCGGGAGCGTTTCACCGCTTCCTGAGCCCGCTTCCTGAGCCCGTTCCTGCATTTACCGCTCACCGGACCCGTCATCCGAACCCCGCCGCCAGACGCGGTGTGACCATGCCATTCCCCCAAGGGCAGCCGAGCCGTACGCGGTGTGCCCTCGCCTCGTACGGTCCTCGACCCGCCTCGCCCGGCCCGGCTCGACCCCGCCCGATCGGGCCCGGCCCGATCCGCGCCCCGCCCGAGGCCCTCTCGCCGTTTGCGCGGAGATCGCGGAGGATGATGGTTGAGGATGCAATCACCGTTATGGAGGTGTGCAGGAATGCCCCAGCTCGAGGGAGCCGCACTGGAGGCCGTACGAGTGCGCCGCGAGGAGCTCCGGGCCCGGTATCTCCGTGAGGGCCGGGAACGGCGGGAGACCACGGCGCTCGGCGTCCATCACGTCGCGTTCATCTGCCGCGACGTCGAGGAGACCATCCGCTTCCACCAGGAGTTCCTCGGCTTCCCGCTCGTCGAGATCGTGGAGAACCGCGACTACCGCGGTTCCACGCACTTCTTCTTCGACATCGGGCACGGGAATCTGCTCGGGTTCTTCGACTTCCCCGGCCATGACCACCCGCCCTTCGCCGAGACCGTCGGCGGGATCCAGCATCTGGCGATCTCGGTGGGCGACGCGCAGTTCGACACCGCGCGCCAGGCGCTCGACGCGGCGGGCATCCCGTACGCGGGCCCGGACCGGGGCGTGGACGACAGCCTCTATCTGCACGACCCGAACAGCGTGCCCATCGAGCTCTACCGGGAGCGGCTCGGCGTCTTCAACGGGCACCCGATCCTGGGCGAGGGCCTTGAGGCGTCACCCGGGGCGCGCGCCTGACCGCACACGGTCGTCCCTCCGGCAGCGGCCCGTTTCGTCCCCCTTCAGCCGGGCAGTCGAGCGGTGCAGGACCAGCACGAGCCAAGGGCCGAAAGGACCTGCCGAGAGGACGTGAAGATCGTGAAGGTAGCTTTCCTCGTGGCCCCCGAGGGCGTCGAACAGGTGGAGCTCACCGAACCGTGGCAGGCCGTACGCGACGCGGGAGGCACGCCGGAGCTGGTGTCCACCAAGGCCGGCAAGATCCAGGCGTTCGACCATCTCGACAAGGCCGACAGCTTCCCCGTGGACAAGACCGTCACCGACACCTCGGCGGAGGAGTACGACGGACTCGTCCTGCCAGGCGGTGTGGCCAACCCGGACTCCCTGCGGATGGACGGACGGGCCGTGGCCTTCGTCAAGAGCTTCTTCGACGCCGGCAAGCCGGTGGCGGCGATCTGCCACGCACCGTGGACGCTCGTCGAGGCGGACGTCGTCGGCGGCCGCACCCTCACGTCGTGGCCGAGCGTGCAGACCGACATCCGGAACGCGGGCGGCCTGTGGGTCGACGAGCAGGTGCACATCTGCCGCGAGGGCCCCAACACCCTGATCACCAGCCGCAAGCCGGCCGATCTCAAGGCGTTCAACGACACCGTGGTGACGGAGTTTCCCGTGACCGCGTCCGCGTCGCAGGGCTGAACCCCTCCGGATCCCCGAGCCGTCCGCTCCCCGAAAGAGCGGACGGCTCGTCAGCTTCGGGGCGAGTCGGCCCCGTTGGTGCCGCACCGAGGAAGGTCGGCACTGCGGGAGGTTCGGGGCTTGGGGCGTCGAGGCTCGGACGTCGCGTCGCCAACGGGCCTCCCGTACCAGGCCGTTGGGTACGCACCCGTGGGCGGGGCGCCGCCACGGACTCACACCCCGCCGTCGGCCGCCACCGTCCGCGCCCACCGGTAGTCCGCCTTGCCGCTGGGGGAGCGCTGGATGAGCGGGGCGACGACCAGACCGCGCGGGATCTTGTACCCCGCCAGCCGGGGCCTGCAGTGCTCCTGGATCTCCTGGAGGGTCGGCTTCGCCGCGCCCTCGCGCATCTGCACCACGGCCGACACCCGGTTGCCCCAGGTCCCGTCCGGTACGCCCGTCACGAGGGCGTCGTACACGTCCGGATGCGCCTTGAGGGCCTGTTCGACCTCCTCCGGATAGACCTTCTCGCCCCCGGTGTTGATGCACTGCGAGCCCCGGCCGAGCACGGTCACGACCCCGTTCGCGTCCACCGTCGCCATGTCGCCCAGAAGCACCCACCGCGTACCGTCCCGCTCGAAGAAGGTCTCGGCGGTCTTCACCAGGTCGTTGTAGTACCCGAGCGGTACGTGGCCGCACTGGGCCACCCGGCCCGGCTCGCCCACCGCTGCGGGCTTCAGCGTGACCGGATCCACCACGGTCGTACGGTCGTTGACCTGCACCCGGAAGCCGGTGGCCGGCCCCGCGTCGTCCGTCGCCGTGCCGTTGAAGCCGGACTCGGAGGAGCCGAAGTTGTTGAGCAGTACGGCGTGCGGCACGAGTTCGCGGAAGCGGTTCCGTATCGTCTCCGACAGGACCGCGCCCGAGCTGCTGACGCTGAACAGCGACGAGGTGTCCGTCCCCTTCAACGGCCCTTCCAGCGCGTCCACCAGCGGCCGCAGCATCGCGTCCCCGACCAGCGACATGCTGGAGACCTTCTCGCGCTCGACGGTGCGCAGCACCTCCGCCGGTGCGAACTTGCGGTGCAGGACGACCTTCTGCCCGAAGTGGAAGCCGATGAACGCGGTCAGCGTCGAGGTGCCGTGCATCAGCGGCGGGGTGGGGAAGAAGACGATGCCCTCGCCGCTTCCGGCCACGCGCTCCGCCAGTTCCTCGGGCCGGGAGACCGGCACACCGGTCGGTGCACCGCCGCCCATCCCCGCGAAGAACAAGTCCTCCTGACGCCACATCACACCCTTGGGCATGCCGGTGGTGCCGCCGGTGTAGATGATGAACTGGTCGTCGGCGGAGCGCGGTCCGAAGCCGCGCCCGGGAGAGCCGGACGCCTCCGCGTCGGTGAACTCGACCGGCGCGACGGGGAGTCGGGGAGCGTCGTCGGGGGCGGCGGCGTCGGTGGCACCGGCTGCATCGGTGGCACCGGCGTCCGGCGCGCCCACCCTGACGAGGTGGCGGAGCACGGTCGTGTGGCGCAGGGCGCCCGCCACCCGCCCGGTGAACTCGGCATCGAAGACCAGTGCGGCCAGGTCGGCGTCCCGGTAGAGGTAGGCCAGTTCCTCCTCCACGTACCGGTAGTTCACGTTGACCGGGACGGCGCGGATCTTGAGGCATGCGAGGACGGTCTGGAGGTACTCGACGCCGTTGTAGAGGTACAGGCCGACGTGTTCGCCCGGCCCGATGCCGCTGTCCGCGAGGTGGTGGGCCAGCCGGTTGGCCGCCGCGTCGAGTCCGGCGTACGTCAGACGGCGCTCGGCGCCGGTACCGGGATGGTCGACGTACACCAGTGCTTCGCGGTCCGGGACCACGTCGACGATCGACTCGAACAGGTCGGCAAGGTTGAACTCCACCGTTCCTCCTGATCCCGTCGTGGGGCCTTCAGCGGACCGAGGTGTCGCCCGGAGTGCGGTCACGGGCCCCCTTGGGCGGTCATTAGAGCGTCAGCGGGCACAGGTGGGAAGACCGCCGCCGAAGAAATCTGACTGGCAGTCAGAAAACTCTTGAAGTGCCTCTCCGCCTCCTGCAACCTGTTCTAGGTCTCGAGACGGGAGGACTGTCATGAGCGGGACCGCGCACCTGACCGTGCGACGCGAAGGCGCAACCCTGGTGCTCACCCTCGATCGGCCGGAGGCGAAGAACGCGCTTTCCCTGCCGATGCTGGTGGGTCTCTACGACGGATGGCTGGAGGCCGACGCGGACGACACCGTCCGGTCGGTCGTCCTCACCGGTTCCGGCGGGGCCTTCTGCGCCGGCATGGACCTCAAGGCCCTCGCGGGCAACGGGATGGAAGGGCAGGAATACCGGGACCGGATGAAGGCCGACCCCGACCTGCACTGGAAGGCGATGCTCCGGCACCACCGGCCGCGGAAGCCGGTCATCGCGGCCGTCGAGGGCCACTGCGTCGCGGGCGGCACCGAGATCCTCCAGGGCACCGACATCCGCATCGCGGGCGAGAGCGCCATCTTCGGCCTCTACGAAGTACGCCGCGGACTCTTCCCCATCGGCGGTTCCACCGTCCGCCTGCCACGCCAGATCCCGCGCACGCACGCGCTGGAGATGCTGCTCACCGGGCGCCCGTACAGCGCCACCGAGGCACAGCGCATCGGGCTGATCGGTCATGTCGTCCCCGACGGCACGGCCCTGGAGAAAGCCCTGGAGACCGCCGAACTCATCAACGCCAACGGCCCGCTCGCCGTCGAGGCCATCAAGGCCAGCGTGTACGAGACCGCCGACTGCACCGAGGAGGAGGGGCTGAAGCGCGAACTCGCCTGCGGCTGGCCCGTCTTCGACACGGCCGACGCGAAGGAGGGTTCCCGGGCCTTCGCCGAGAAGCGCAGGCCCGACTTCCGGCGCGCCTAGCCGGGCAGCGGAAGCGCCCGGCGGTCGTCCGGCTCCGGCGAGCCCGGCAAAAGCCCGGCGACCGGTGGATGCCGGGCGACGGCCGGACGCCGGGCGCATCGCGCGGCCGAATTCGTCCGGCGGACCCCGGCGGGTGGGGCGCGGAGGAGAGGACACCGACCGGTCGCAGCCGGGCGGCGACGCGAGCACAGTTCCGCGACGCGCGCACAGCCCGCCGACGCGAGCACAGTCCGGCACGCACAGTCCGGCAAGGCGAGCACGGCTTGGCGAGCACGGCTTGGCAACCGCCGTGCCCCGCCGCGCACTTCGAGCCGAACCCGCGACAACGTCCCGCCGCGGAGAACCGCCGACCCCCCGACGGAGGAGAGAGACTCATGACATCCACCCCCGCACCGGAGGTGCTCCGCGCGCCCCTGGTCGTGGAATTCCCCTTCACGCGCTCCCTCGGGCCGGTCCAGAGCGCCTTCCTCACCGGGCTGCGCGAGCGCACCGTCCTCGGCGTCCGGACCGGCGACGGTCAGGTGCTCGTACCGCCCGTGGAGTACGACCCGGCCACCGCCGCCGAGCTCCGCGAACTCGTCGAGGTCGGCGCGACCGGCACCGTCACCACCTGGGCCTGGAACCCCGCCCCCCGTCCGTACCAGCCGCTCGCCACGCCCTTCGCCTGGGTCCTCGTCCGCCTCGACGGAGCCGACACCGCCCTGCTTCACGCGCTCGACGCACCCGGGCCCGAAGCCGTACGGACCGGGCTGCGCGTCCGCGTCCGGTGGGCCGCCGAGCGGACGGGCTCCATCACCGACATCGCCTGCTTCGAGCCGTACGAGGACGGACCCCGCGAGGACGAGCACGACGGCGGTCCTGAGCGCCGAGCCGTCCCGCACAGCGGCGAGTTCGACGATCCCGTCACCGGCATCGTCGCCCCCGCCCGGCTGGAGTACAGCTACTCGCCCGGCCGCGCCCAGACCCGCTACCTCGCCGCCCTCACCGAGCGCCGCATGACCGGCGAGCGCTGCCCCTCCTGCCGCAAGGTCTACGTGCCCCCGCGCGGGGCCTGCCCCACCTGCGGCGTGGCCACCGGCGAACAGGTCGACTGCGGGCCCCGCGGCACGGTCACCACCTTCTGCATCGTCAACATCAAGGCCAGGAACCTCGACATCGACGTGCCCTACGTCTACGCCCACATCGCCCTCGACGGCGCCGACCTCGCGCTCCACGGCCGTATCGGCGGCATCCCGTACGACCAGGTCCGCATGGGCCTGCGCGTCGAACCCGTCTGGGCCGAGGGCGGTCGCTACCCCGACCACTACCGGCCCACCGGCGAGCCCGACGCGGACTACGACACGTACAAGGAGCTGCTGTGACACCGGACTCCAGCGACGACGGCCGGGGCGTCGCGATCGTCGCCTTCGCCCAGACCCGCCACCGGGCCGACTCGGCCGAGGTCTCGGAGGTCGAGATGCTGATCCCGGTCCTCGAGGACGTCCTCGGCCAGGTCGGGCTCAAGGCAGGCGAGATCGACTTCACCTGCTCCGGCTCCAGCGACTACCTGGCGGGCCGGGCGTTCTCCTTCACCATGGCCCTGGACGGCGTGGGCGCCTGGCCGCCGATAGCCGAGTCCCATGTCGAGATGGACGGAGCCTGGGCTCTGTACGAGGCCTGGGTCAAACTCCTCACGGGCGACGCGGAGACGGCGCTCGTCTACTCCTACGGCAAGTCCTCGCCCGGACGCGTCCGCGATGTGATGACCCGCCAGCTCGACCCGTACTACCTGGCCCCGCTGTGGCCCGACGCCGTCTCCCTCGCCGCGCTGCAGGCACAGGCGCTCATCGACGCGGGGGAGACGGACGAACGGGCGCTCGCCGGGGTCGCCTCGCGCAGCCGCGCCGCCGCCGCGGACAATCCGTACGCCCAACTCCGCGGCGGCTCGGACGACCCCGGTCAACTCCTGGGCGGCGACTACCTCGTGCAGCCTCTGCGCCGCCACGACGTGCCACCGGTCGGTGACGGCGCGGCCGCCGTCGTCCTGGCCGCGGGGGACACCGCGCGCAGGCTGTGCCCCCGTCCGGCCTGGATCCGCGGCATGGACCACCGCATCGAGGCCCACAGCCTCGGCGTACGGGATCTCACCGACTCGCCGTCGACCCGGCTCGCGGCCGAGCGGGCCGGCGCCTTCGAACGCCCCGTGGACACGGCCGAGTTGCACGCCCCCTTCACCTCGCAGGAAGTCGTGCTGCGCAAGGCGCTGTGGCTCGACGACAGCGTCGACGTCAACCCCTCGGGCGGGGCGCTGGCCGCCAACCCCGTCATGGCCGCCGGGTTGATCCGGCTCGGCGAGGCCGCCGCCCGCATCCACCGCGGAGCCTCCGACCGCGCCCTCGGGCACGCCACCTCCGGCCCCTGCCTCCAGCAGAACCTGGTCGCCGTCCTGGAAGGGGATCCGGCATGAGCAAGGAGCCCGTCGCCGTCGTCGGAATCGGCCAGACCGAGCACGTCGCCGCGCGCCGCGACGTCTCCATCGCCGGACTCGTACGCGAAGCGGCCGTACGCGCCCTGGAGGACGCCCGGTTGACGTGGGCCGACATCGACGCCGTCGTCATCGGCAAGGCGCCCGACTTCTTCGAGGGCGTGATGATGCCCGAGCTCTATCTCGCGGACGCGCTCGGAGCGGTGGGCAAGCCCATGCTCCGCGTCCACACGGCCGGTTCGGTCGGCGGCTCCACCGCGCTCGTCGCCGCCGGCCTGGTCGCCGCCCGCGTCCACGGGACCGTCCTCACGTGTGCGTTCGAGAAGCAGTCCGAGTCCAACGCCATGTGGGGCCTCTCCCTGCCGATCCCGTTCCAGCAACCGCTGCTGGCCGGCGCGGGCGGCTTCTTCGCGCCGCACGTACGGGCGTACATGCGGCGCACCGGAGCACCCGACACCGTCGGCTCGCTCGTCGCGTACAAGGACCGCCGCAACGCTCTCAAGAACCCCTACGCCCACCTCCACGAGCACGACATCACCCTGGAGAAGGTGCAGTCCTCGCCGATGCTCTGGGATCCCATCCGCTACTCCGAGACCTGCCCGTCCTCCGACGGCGCCTGCGCGATGGTCCTCACCGGACGGGAGGGCGCAGCGCGCGCCCCGTACCCGCCCGCATGGGTGCACGGCGGCGCCATGCGCAGCGAGCCGACGATGTTCGCGGGCAAGGACTTCGTCTCCCCGCAGGCGGGCAAGGACTGCGCCGCCGATGTCTACCGGCAGTCCGGCATCACCGATCCGCGCCGGGAGATCGACGCCGTCGAGATGTACGTGCCGTTCTCCTGGTACGAGCCCATGTGGCTGGAGAACCTGGGCTTCGCGGAGGAGGGCGAGGGATGGAAGCTCACCGAATCGGGGGCCACCGAATTCGACGGCGATCTCCCCGTCAACCCTTCGGGCGGAGTTCTGTCCACCAACCCCATCGGCGCATCGGGGATGATCCGGTTCGCCGAGGCGGCACTTCAGGTCCGCGGCCGGGCGGGGGAGCACCAGGTGGACGGCGCGCGGCGGGCGCTCGGCCACGCGTACGGCGGTGGCTCGCAGTTCTTCTCGATGTGGCTGGTCGGCTCCGAACCCCCTGGCGCGTAATGCCGTTGCGGCCTGTGCGGTCCCCGTCACGCTCGCTAGGCTGACCGGGGTAGACGAACCGGGAGGAGCACGGACGTGGCCGACAGCACCACACAACAGCCACTGGCGGGGTTCACCAAGCCGAAGCTCGATCTGAGCAACGCCGAGTGGCAGTCCAGCAGCCAGGGCACGGGCGATGTCCAGATCGCCTTTGTCGAGGGCTATATCGCGATGCGGGACGGCCGCAATCCGGAGGGACCGTCGCTCGTCTTCACCCCCGCGGAATGGCGCGCGTTCGTCCTCGGCGCGCGGGACGGCGAGTTCGACCTCACCTGACGGGCGGAGACCTGGAGCTGCACGACATCGCACCCGCGCCGCACCCGCTCATCGAGCGGGCGCGGGGCGGGTGCGATGTGGTTCCCGGCCCGCACCGTTCCGGCCGGGAGGGAGCCCTGCCGGGATCAGGATCAGGGGCCGGGATCACGGCCAGGGGGCGAGTTCCGCAAGGGGCGAAGGATCGCTGTCGAGGGAGCCTTCGGGGACGCGCCCGGCCTCCACGCCGTCAGATCGCTCAACGCACCGCGCACGGTGACCGGGTCGGGCCCGGAGCCGGCGACGTGGACCTCCGAGCCGTCGGTCGCCACCAGCGTCAGACCCCGCCCGCGTGCCCGCGGCGCCAGGAACTCCAGCAGATGCGCGCAGAACGGGCGGGACCAGTCGCGCGGGGCGTGACCGATGAGGGCATCGGCGGTGTGGATCTCCAGCTCTCGCCACCAGCACAGCAGCGCCGTCGTCACATCGCCGTCGCGATAGCGGACCGGGCGTGACCAGTCGCCGGGCCCGAGCGCGGACCAGACGCTTCGGACTCGGCGAGCGACGTCAGGAGTGCGCTCCGCGGCTCCTCCGCCGTACGGCGCGATCCCGTCTTGATCGCGGCGTCGCGTCCCGGGCGCCCATGGTCGTGCATCTCGATCAGCTCGCCCTTGGCCGCGTACGCCGCCTGCCGGGCGAGGGCCGCGCACACACCCTCGATGTGCGAGAGCACATGGGCCCGCGACGAGCCCGGCAGCGCGCTCGGTGCGCGGAAGCCTGCGTCGGTGAGCCCGTCGAGCAGACCGGTGAGGCGCCGTGCCCGGTGAGGACCTCGGCCAAGGGCGGCGTCACGGCCACGGCGGCGTCCCTCTTCTCGTACGTCGCGCCGTGCGGTGCGGCATCCGTGCCCCGACGGGAGGCTAATGGTTATGGCGCAGTCTAGCATTAGCCGTGTGGGAGATCTGCTGGCACTGGAACTCGCCGCCACCATCCGGCACGACGGGCACGGCGGCGTCGCCGACGACCTCGAGACCGTGGACGCACTGGCGCGATGGCTGCGCGGTAAGGACGAACGACTCCGCCGGATCCTCGATGTCGGTCCGACCACCGCGGACGGCCCCCGGACCGCGGACGAGGAGACCCTGTGCGCCGTCCGTGAGGTACGGTCCGCGGTCCGCGCCCTCTTCGCCCGAGCCGTCGCCCCTCGCCCCCCGAGCCGCGCCGACTCGGCGGACCTCCCCCCGACCGCCATCGCGCTGGATGTCCTCGCCACCGCCGCAGCCCGCGTGCCGAGCGCGCCCCGACTGGACTGGCCCGAAGGAGGCCGACCCGTCGTCGTAGGCATCGCGCCTCCCGCGCCGCCGTCCGCGGATCTGCTGCCCGCCACCCTCGCCCGGGCCGCCATCGACTTCCTCGCGGGAGAGGACCGGACCCGGCTCCGCGCCTGCCCCGCACCGCGCTGCGCCCGGTACTTCGTCAAGGAGCACCCGCGCCAGGAGTGGTGCGGTCCCGCCTGCGGCAACCGAGCCCGGGTGGCCCGCCACCACCGCAGGCACCGCGCCGGGGAAACCGAACCTGCCTAGGACGGCCATCGCCCGGGACCGACCGCGACGACACGGACCGGCGTTGGCATCACCTCTCTGGCCATGTCCCGCCGGTTCCCCGGCTCCGGCACACGCGCCCGCGCCCGGGACGCGGGCAGCACGCGGACACGTACCATGTCCGCATGTCGTTCCTCCGCCGCCGCAGCTCAGCCACGCCCATCGGGCCGGACTTCGACGTCCTGGCGATGGACCCCAGTGACTGGCCCGGCAATCTGGGCGCCGGCCTGCTGCCCGCTCCCGACGGGAGCTGCCAGGGTGTCTTCCTCCGCTACGACCTGTTCGGCGGACGCGGCCCGGCGATGATCATCGGCAATCTGCCGGAGGGCTCCCCGGCGCGGGAACTCGGCGAGGACCAGCCCCCGTTCGAGGTGGCGCAGCTCCTCGCCGCCCTCGGCAACGACGAGCCGGTGCAGGTCCTCGAGACCGAGGACACGCCCGTGATGCAGGAGGACAACCTCCTCATCGTCAAGCGCATCGTGGTCTCCGAGGAGCGCGTCTCCTGCGTCCAGTTCGACCGCAGCGACGGGGTGCTGGTCACCATCGCGAGCTGGGACCGGCCGATCACCGAGGACCTTTACGCGCTGCTCAAGCCGCTCCCCGCGGAGATGTTCCAGCAGTCCTGAAGAACCCGGTCCCCTGGAGCCCACCGCGCGCGCAGCGTCAGACTCGCCCCGCAGGCTTCGCACCCACGTACCGCACAACGCTGAGCCGCCGCCCGGCCCTGCCGGACGGCGGCTCTCTCGCTTCCGCGGGCGACGCTCCTACGAGGCGGAACGGCGCACGGTCACATCGTCGGCCTTCACAAAGGCCACCCGGTGCCCGAGCTGGATCTGGTAGTACTCCAGCTTGCCCCGCACCACCGTGTGGTTCGTCGTGTCGAAGGTGACGGCCCAGTAGTACTCGCCGCGCGTCTTCAGCCCCGCCGCGTACTTCTGGCCGGGCAGGAGCTTGTACGGCAGCGGGTCGAGAGGCTGGACGGTGATGCCGGCCGGGTAGGCCGCCTTCTCCGGGTAGGCCCGCCCGTAGACCGGGACCTCCTTCAGGCCCTTCCGGGGCGTGAGGACCTGCCCCTCGGCCGGCACCGCCGTCGGCTGCGTCCGCGGGTTGTGGAACCACGCCTTCTGGCCGAGGTACCAGATCGCCGTCCAGTCGCCCTGGCGTTCGGCGACCGCGTACTGCTGGCCGGTGGTCGCCCGGGCGCCGGTGTCGTTGACACCGGTCGTGGAGTTCGAGCCGTCCGGGCGCAGGCCGATGTCCTTCACCAGCGGCGCGTCCGCGCGCGGCTCGGTGCGCAGGCGTACTGCCGCCGAGCCGTGTGCGGGACAAGTGTCGTCGCCGGCATCGGTGCAGCCGGTGTAGACGGGCCGGTTCCCGGCGTAGTCGGGGAGGATCGTCACCAGGTCGCTGCGTGCGCCCGCGGTGGCCTTGAGCGGTGCGCCCAGCAGCCGGAAGTAGTGCGCCCAGTCCCAGTACGGTCCAGGGTCGGTGTGCATGCCGGGGACGGTCATGGGGGTGGGGCCGGGGACGTTGTCGTGACCCAGGATGTGCTGCCGGTCCAGCGGGATGCCGTACTTCGAAGCCAAATGCCGCACCAGCCGTGCCGAAGCGCGGTACATCGCCTCCGTGTACCAGGCGTCGGGCGCCGTGAGGAAGCCCTCGTGTTCCAGGCCGATGGACTTGGAGTTGATGTACCAGTTGCCCGAGTGCCAGGCGACGTCCTTGTTCGCCACATGCTGGGCGGTGTGGCCGTCGGAGGAGCGGAGCGTGTAGTTCCAGGACACATAGGTCGGGTCCTGGACCAGCTCCAGGGCGGAGTCGTAGTAGCCCTCGATGTCGTGGATGACGATGTGGTCGATCTTCTGGCTGCGCGGGCGGTCCGCCTTGTCGTGGTTTCCGTAGTCCCGCTCGTTGCCCTCGCCGAACTCCGCGTACGCCGCGGGGAACCACTCGCAGGCCACTGTCCGCGGGCAGTCCGCCTTGGCGGCGTCCACGGTGCGCAGGCCCAGCTTCCGGCTCTGCCCGGTGTCGGGGGTCACGCCCGGCGCGGCGGAGAGGGCGACGCGCTGGCCGCTGTCGGTGGTCCGGGACGCTCCCTTGCGGATGACGTCGAAGACGTCCGCGGCGTACGCCGACGCGGTGGCGTTGTCGTCCGCGCCCGAGTAGCGCGCCACGGCGCCGTACCACTGCGCGGGGTCGGCGCTCAGCGGCAGACCCAGCTTCTTCTGCGCGGCGGCGAGGAGGGCCGCGCCACCGCGGATGTTCGCAGGCGCGTCCTCGCGCAGCTCCTCGGGAGCGATGCCGGTCAGCTCGGCCGCCCGGTCCAGCGTGCGCAGCCGGGCGGGCAGTTCGGCGGCCTCGGGCGCGGCACGGGTGAGCACCTTGACCGGGCGGGAGTCGTCGCCGCGCGGATCCTCGGAGTCGTGGCCGTGATGGGGCGCCGTGGCGAGAGCGGTACGCGCGTCGGTGAGGTGCATGGGGCCGTAGCCGCCGGACACACTCGGCGCGCCGCTGTGCGTGTCCCAGCGGGACTGCAGATACGCAACGCCCAGCAACACGCTCTGCGGCACCTTGAACTGCTGGGCGGCGTCGGAGAACGCCCGCTGCAGCGAGGCCGAGGAACCGGCATCGGGACCGGGCAGCGCGGCGCTCGCCGGCGGTGCCGCGGAGATCAGGGGAAACAGCAGGGCGGCGGTCGCCGTGGCGCCCGCCGCCCGGGTCATGCGTCGACGCGCGGTTCTCGCGGCGTCGGGAGCGGATCCTCGCATGCAGCCTCCTCGGGCTGGGCTGTGCCAGGTGATGCGCAGACGGTGGGTGGGGGGACAACCTGACAAGAGCTATCGCCTGACCGACGATCCGTCAATCATGCCGCGCCAGGGGATCGTCGCACGTCACGGACCCGTTCGGGGAGTTTCCGGAATGACCGGCTCCGACCTGCGGTGCGTCAGTGGCGTGGACCAATTGCCGTCTCTTCGCGGACAGCACGAAGCGGCGCTTCGGGGCTCGCCCGGTCGGGGGAGTCACGAAGCGCCGCGGTCGTGCGGTATCCGGCCTCGGGCCGCGTGCACGTGGCCCTGGCGAACTGCGTGCTGTGCACGACGCCGTTCGTGTGAGAACGCGGGACGGTACGTGTTCCACGCCGCCCGTGCGGGACGGCGTGGAACGACGTGGCGCCGCTGCCTCAGCGGGTGCCGACGGCCGCCCTCACCGCCCGGCGGGCCATGGCGCAGTCGTCGTACAGCCTGCGCAGGAGCAGCCTCTGCTCCTCGCCCGAGGAACCGGGCGCGGGCGGTGTGGCCGGCGCAGGCTCCTGCATCGTGCGGTGCACAGCCATCTCGTACGTACGGATCTCCCGGGTGAGCACCAGCATGAGGTTCACCAGGAAGGCGTCCCGGGCGGCCGGGCCCGGGAGCTGGGCGATCTGGCTGATCTGGCGTCGCGCCATGGGGGCGTCCCCGAGCGCGGCCCAGAGGGTAGCCAGGTCGTAGCCCGGCAGATACCAGCCGGCATGCTCCCAGTCGACGAGTGCCGCGCCGGCCGGGGAGAGCAGGAAGTTCGAGAGCTGGGCGTCGCCGTGGCAGAACTGGCCCTGGCTCTGCTTGCCGGAGGCGTGCGCCACGCCATGCAGAAGCTTCTGCAGATCCCCCATGTCACGGTCGGTCAGCAGACCGAGCTCGTGATAGCGGGTCAGGCGCCTCGCGTAGTCCAGCGGCGCGTCGAACATGCCGGCCGGCGGCCGCCACTGGTTCACGCGGCAGATCGCGCCGAGGGCCGCCCGTACATCGGTGCGGGGCGGGGCCTCCGCCGGATGCCTCTGCAGGGAGACGACCCGGCCCGGCACCCGCTCGATCACCAGGGCGTAATTGTCCGGATCCGCGGCGATCAACCGGGGCACCCGCACAGGCGGGCGGTGCCGGACGAACGCGCGGTATGCAGTTATTTCATGACGGAAGCGTTCCGCCCAGGCGGGGGAGTGGTCCAGTAAACACTTGGCGACAGCGGTGGTGCGGCCGGCAGTGCCGACCAGCAGTACCGACCGGCCGTTGCGCCGGAGGACCTGTACCGGATTGAACTCCGGGCAGATCCGGTGCACCGACGCGATCGCGGTGCGGAGCTGTGCGCCCTGCGAGCCGGACAAGTCGATTCTCCCGCTCAGGGGCCCCGGTCCGAGCCCCGGCGCCCGCCGAACACGCCCGCCGATCGCCGCCCCCACGGCGTGGGATGGGTCGAGGTACGGGCCACCGCCGGTCTGGTGCGTACGGTGCGGCCGGGGCGGGGCGGACACGGAGGACGATGCTGCGTGCATGGGCGATACAGATCCCTTCGTGCGCCGACGAGTTGTGCGCGCGCTCCCGGTTCCGGAGGACCGGCCGCATCCTGGGGAATGCGATCCGGGCTCCGGGCCGGGGAGGCGCGTTTCTAACAGACACCCGGCCGCGGGTGGCACACCATCTGGCGGACCCTGGCGAACCCTGGCGAATAGTCGCCTGGCCCGTGACGGGCGGTTACTGTCAACACAGCCGAGGAACCTGGGGGCTTGACGTGACCAAGGAACCCAACACCCGACTCTCGGACCTGTTCGGACTCACCGGCTGGTCCAAGGGGGAGCTCGCGCGGTTGGTCAACCGGCATGCGGCTGCCATGGGGTATCCGCAGCTGGCGACCGACACCTCGCGGGTGCGGCGTTGGATCGACACCGGCGAAGTGCCGCGCGATCCGGTGCCGAAGGTACTGGCGTCCTTGTTCACCGAGCGCCTCGGCCGTGTCGTGACCATCGAGGACCTCGGGCTCGCCAGACATGGGCGTGCAGGGAAGCGGCAGTCCACGGACGGGCTTCCGTGGGCGCCGGACCGAACAGCCGCGGTCCTCACCGAATTCACGGGAATGGACCTCATGCTCAACCGACGCGGCTTGGTGGGCGCGGGCGCCGCGCTCGCCGCAGGCTCAGCACTGACCAGCGCAATGTACGACTGGCTCCACACCGACCCGGCCCTCGCGGCCGACCGCCCTCCGGGCGGCGCAGCACTGACCGCGGAACCCGCGGGCCACGACCGCTACGAGGCGGCTCCCGTCGGCTCGCAGGAGATCGAGGCGCTCGAGCGTTCCGTCGAGGTCTTCCGCGCCTGGGACGCCGCCCGTGGCGGCGGGCTCCAGCGCAAGGCCGTGGTCGGCCAGCTCAACGAGGTGGGCGGCATCCTCGCCTACCGCCACCCCGACCATCTCCAGCGCCGGCTCTGGGGGGTGGCCGCCAACCTGGCCGTCCTCGCCGGCTGGATGTCCCACGACGTGGGCCTGGAGCCCACGGCGCAGAAGTACTTCGTCATCGCGGCCCATGCCGCCCGCGAGGGCGGTGACCGCCCGCGCGCGGCGGAGGCGCTCTCCCGCGCCGCGCGCCAGATGGTCCATCTCGGCCGTCCCGACGACGCGCTGGACCTGATGAAGCTGGCCAAGTCCGGTGCGGGCGACCAGACGCTGCCGCGCACCCGGGCAATGTTCCATACGATCGAGGCCTGGGCGCAGGCGTCCAAGGGACAGGTCCAGGCGGTTCGCCGCACCCTCGGCGAGGCCGAGGATCTGTTCGTCTCGGACAAGGGCGATGTGCCGCCCCCGAGTTGGATGCAACTCTTCAACGAGGCGGATCTGCACGGCATGGAGGGGCTGGTGTACCGCACGCTCGCGGAACACGACCCCTCGGTGGCGTCCATCGCGCACCGGCATGCCAAAGAGGCACTGGACATGCGGGAGAACGGCCGTCAGCGGTCGCAGATCTTCGACCACATCTCCATCGCCTCGGCCTGCTTCATCGCCGACGACCCCGAACAGGCCGACCGCTACGCCCGGATGGCACTGCTGAGCATCGGTGACACCTCGTCGCATCGCACATGGGACCGATTGCGGGAGATGTACCGGCTGACCGGGCGCTACGCCGACTTCTCCAGCATCGAGGATCTGCGCGAGGAGATCGAGCAGGCACTTCCCAAGGACCCGGGCAAGACGGCCAAGGGGAGCGGCGCACGCGTGTGAGGGAGATCCACCGCCCCGCGGTGGATACCCCGTCCGGTGCGCAGTGGCGCGCCTGACACCAGGGCGCCTCGGCGTATGCGAGGACGTCCGGCGAGCCCGGTCCGTGCACCGTGTGCGGCCGAGATCCGGTCCGTGCGCGTCAACGCGGCGCCCTGGTCCGGCTGTTGGTGCCGTGTCCCGCGCAGCGCGGTGCGCTGCTCAGGAACGGCCACACTCAGCACAGCCGAGCGGGACCGCGGTCCGGTGCGGTACGAGCTGCCGTTGCCCCGTTTCCGGAATCCGGCCGGGTACCGGCAGGGCGGTGTCAGGAGCCGACCCGGGCCACGAGCACGCACGCGTCGTCCTCGCGCTCCGTGCCGCCGCACTCCTCGACCACGATCCGTACACACTCCTGCGCGCTGCGGGCCGCCGACAGTCGCGGCGCGAGGTCCAGCACACGCTGGGCCCCCGTGGAGTCCTGGGGCGGGCCCGAGGGGTCCGCGGTGCGCCGCTGCGCCAGACCGTCGGTGTGCAGCACGAGCAGGTCACCGGGGAGCAGTTGCTCCTCGGCCTGCCCGAACTGGGCACCGGAGGCGGCCCCGAGGAGCATCCCCTCGGGCGCCGACAGCGCCCGCCCCGTCCCGTTGCGGAACAGCAGCGGGGCGGGGTGGCCGGCCTGCGACCACGTCAGCGAACCGGTCCTCGGGTCGTACTGGCAGCACACCGCACTGCCCAGCGCGGGCTGGGAGGCGGTGTCCAGCAAGTGGTTGAGGCATCCCATCAACGGGCCCGGGGTCACACCCGCGACGGCCATCCCGCGCAGCGCCCCGAGCAGCATCGCCATGCCCGACGTCGCGGTCACACCGTGCCCGGTGAGGTCGCCGACGCTCAGGAGCGCCCGACCGTCGGGCAGCGGCATCGCGTCGTACCAGTCGCCGCCGATCAGTGCGCCGGTCGCACACGGCAGATAGTGCGCGGCCACATCCAGCGTGGCGGCCGGTACGTCGAGCGTGGCGGGTCCCGTCTCAGGGAACCGCAACGAGCCGCGCCAGGGCGGCAGTACGGCCTCCTGGAGCTCGACCGCGAGACGGCGCTCGGTCTGCGCCGCATGCCGCTCGCGCTGGAGTGAGTCACGCGTCTCGTGCAGGGCCCGCTGGCTGCGGCGCAGTTCGCTGACGTCCCGCAGCACGGCCCACATCGAGGCAGTGCAGCCGTCCGCGTCGAGCACCGGCTCGCCCGTCATGTGGACCGTGCGCTCGGCGCCGTCGGCGCGGACGATCCTGAACTCCCCGTCGATCGGCTTCCCTTCGACCAGGCAGTCGGTGACCATCGAGGTCAACTGCGTGTGGTCCTTGGGGAGGACGAACGACGGCAGTTCGTCCAGGGAGAGCGCACCCTCGTCCGGGGCGCGGCCGAAGATCCGGAACAGCTCTTCCGACCAGTCGACTTCGTCCGCCAGCAGATTCCACTCGGCGCTGCCGACGCGGCTGAGCAGAGACGTCCGGCGGTTCTCCGGCGGCGCTGCGGGCAGCGGGATGGCCGTGGCCGCCGGACCGTCCTCGGTCCGCGGCTCCTCGGGCGGCAGCCCCTCACGAAGCTGGCCGAGCTGCTGCCCCAGGTCGTCGAGGTGGTGGACGGCAAGATCGCAGAGCGCACGCCGCCAGCGGAGCCCGGGGTCTTCCTCGTCCGAGACGGTGTCACGGCGTACGGCATCGACACCACCGCGGAGTCTGTGCGTCTGTGAGATCAGCGCATCGACGGTGCCGCGCTCGGGCGGCTGAGCGGCGGATCGGTCCGTAGAAGTGGGGGACGGCATTGCGTACTCCATTACCTGCGCGGCCGACTCTGGCGTATGGGCCGGTTACGACTCTTGCACAGGGAGCGACGAGCCGTAAGGGATTTGGCAACACCCGTTTCGGTGGTGCTTCCGTCATATGACGCCGGCCTCCCGGCCCCGTACAGGCGCGCGAAGAGAGCCCAAGGCCGCCCGGACTCCGCGGAATTGATCCATCCGGGTAGGCTGCGGGCCGCGTGACCCGGAAATCCTCGCCGTTCACCAGGCGTGGACCCCTTGGTCACCGGCAAGAATGCCGGTCGCGGGAAATCCCGTTGCCAGCGAACCCACCGCACCGGATGCTGACCTTATGTTCGATCCAGACATAGCGCCCAGCGGCACCCTGCTCGGCCTCCTCCAGCGAGGCCGCGGCGACGGGACCCTGCACGCCCTCGCGGCCCCGCGGGCCGAGGCGCTCGCCGCGCTGCACCACTGCGTGCTGCGCGACCCCCGGCGCGACTGGCAGATCGAGAACCGCTCCCTCTACTACGCCCGGCTCTGCCTCGACCTGGACGCCGGCCTGGAGGAGATCGAGGCGCACCTCTTCCACGCGGACGACGTCGTCGACCCCGCCGAGGAGCGCACCGGCCTGGCCCTGGCCGTCCTCGGCCACCTCGCCTCGTACGGGCGCCAGGACGCGCTGCTGCTGCTCCGCCGCTACGCCACCACCGGCGCCAACTGGACCTGGGCCCTCGACGAGCTCGCCCTTCGCGACGACGACACGGCCCTGCGCGCCCTCGGCGCACCGATCCTCGCCAGATTCCCCGCCACTGCCGAGGGAGAGGCCGATCTCGCGGCCGCCGTGCGGGACGCCTTCGAACCCCGCCCGTGGCGCCTGTGGGCCGAGAACCCCGACGACCCGGCCGGTGCCGCCCGCGTACGGGCCGCCGGCGAGCAGGGCTGCTTCGACCGCTGGCAGCGCCAGCTCCGGCCCACCGGACCCCGCCCCGGCTGGAGCGTGCGCGAAGTCCTTGCCTGGGCCCAGCAGGGCCTGGACCAGCACCCCTCCCGGCCCCGCCACATCGCGGCGGCCCGCTGCCTGACCGCCGTCGCGTCCGCCGAGGACCGCCCCGAGATCGTGGAGGCCGCCCGCAGCGGCCCCGAGGGCGCCCGCAGCGCCGCGCTGCGCTACCTCGCCGAACAGCAGGACGCCGAGGCGTTCGATCTGATCGACGCCGCCGCGGCGGACGGATCGGCCATCGTCGCGGACGCCGCCCTCTCATCCTTCGAACGCATGCGCAGTACGGCCGCCCTCGCCCGCGCCCGCGTGTGGGCCCGCCGCACGGACGCACTGGGCGGCGCGGCCGCCTGCATGCTCGCCTGCCGCGGCGGACACCGGGACGCCGATCTCGTCCTCTCCGCGCTGCGCAGGACCGTACGGACCGAGGGCGCGGACGCACCCGACCTCATGACGCTCGTCGACGGCACCGGTCGCCTGGCCATCGCCTGCGCCGCCCCCGTCCTGCGCCACATCTACCGCGAGACGGCCTCCTCGCATCTGCGCGGCCGCGCCGCCCGCGCCCTGGCCGCCACCGACCCGACGTTCGCCTCCGGCTTCGCCGTCGAGTGCCTGTGGGACTGCGAGGAGACCACGCGCGAGCTGGCCGCGCGGCACGCCGCGACCGGCGACCAGCGGGTCGTCGAGCGCCTGCGGCGGCTCGCGGACGACCCCGCGGAGGAGGCGGAGGTCCAGACGGCCGTCCGGAGCCGGATCGGGCCCGACATGCCCGCCGTTTGACGACACCGGCAGGGGGCGCGGTGAAACGCTCATGGGACGTTTCACCGGCGGAAAGATCCACGTGGCCGGGTCCACGCTCCGTACGTCGACAACACCCCTGTGCGTGTCGTCATCGTCACCGAGTCCTGCGCTGCTCGCCGAGGCGGGCGTCACCGGCACCCCGCCCCCTGGCGCCGAACCGGTGACCCCGGAACCGGGACCTCTGGCGCAGGCGCTGTGGATGGCGACGAAGGGCACGCAGTGGGTGGTCGCGCGGTGCCAGGACCTGCTGCCGGGGCTGCTGCGCCTCGCGGCGGCGGAAGGCGGGCACCGGATCGCCGGATCGCTGGAACGGCGCCGGTCCTGGACGTTCGCGCCCATCGCGCCGCACTCCACGCCCTCGCCACGCTCGCACCCGCCCCGCCCGTCGACGCTTCTGTCGCCGAGGGGGCATTCGGGGTGCGGGCGTGCGCGCACCGGTGACTCCGCGCGGACGGTGGACCGACTGCTGACACCGTGCCGACGGCAGGCGCAAGGGCCGGCACCGCAGAGAGTGCAGCCGACCGCCGACACCGCAGAGAGTGCACCCGACCGCCGGCACGGTGGGGACGGTGGACGCACCGGTGACACTGCGCTGATGGCGGACGCGCCAGGGACTCACGCGCGGAACCGTGGATGCGCCAGGACTCGCGCGCGGAACCGTGTACGCACCGTCGGCACCCTACGGGCGTGGGATCCGCCGCCCCCGCCCCCCGCTGCGACAATGGACGGATGACCGGACGCTGGGAGTTCTGGATCGACCGGGGCGGCACATTCACCGATGTGATCGGACGAAGGCCCGACGGCCGCCTGGTCACCCGCAAGCTCCTGTCGCACAATCCCGACCGGTACGAGGACGCCGCCGTCGCCGGAGTGCGGCTCATGCTGGGGCTGCGGCCGGGCGAGCCCGTACCGGCGGAGCGGATCGCGGTCGTCAAGATGGGCACGACCGTGGCCACCAACGCCCTTCTCGAGCGCAAGGGCGAACCGACCGTCCTCGTCGTCACCGAGGGCTTCCGCGACGCGCTGCGCATCGCCTACCAGAACCGGCCGCGCATCTTCGACCGCCGCATCCTCCTCCCGGAGGCGCTCTACGACCGGGTGATCGAGGTGTCCGAGCGGGTCGGTGCGCACGGTGACGTCGTGACGGAACCCGACCTCGACGCCGTCGCCGCCTCGCTGCGCGCCGCACGCGAGGAGGGCTTCCGCAGCGCCGCCGTCGTCTTCCTGCACGGCTACCGCCATGCCGCGCACGAGCGTGCCGTCGGTGCGCTGGCCGAGGAGCTGGGGTTCACCCAGGTGAGCTGCTCCCACGAGGTGAGCCCGCTGATGAAGCTCGTCCCGCGCGGTGACACGACGGTCGTGGACGCCTACCTCTCGCCGATCCTGCGCCGGTACGTCGACGGCGTCGCCGAGCAACTGCGTGGCACCCGACTGATGTTCATGCAGTCCAACGGCGGGCTGCGCGAGGCCGCGCACTTCCGCGGCAAGGACGCGGTGCTCTCCGGTCCCGCGGGCGGCGTCGTCGGCATGGCGCGGTCGGCCGCCGAGGCGGGCCACGACCGCGTCATCGGCTTCGACATGGGCGGGACGTCCACCGATGTCTCCCACTACGCGGGGGAGTTCGAGCGCTCTTTCGGCACCGAGGTCGCGGGTGTACGGATGCGCGCGCCGATGATGAACATCCACACCGTCGCGGCGGGCGGCGGCTCCGTCCTCCACTTCGACGGCCGGCGCTACCGCGTGGGCCCCGACTCCGCCGGTGCCGTCCCCGGACCCGCCTCCTATCGCGGGGGCGGCCCGCTGACCGTGACCGATGCCAATGTGATGCTCGGCCGCGTCCAACCCGCCCACTTCCCGGCCGTGTTCGGGCCCGGCGGCGACCAGCCGCTCGACACCGGGACCGTACGCGGCGCGTTCGCGGGCCTCGCGCGGGAGGCGGCCGAGGCGACCGGCGACGACCGCAGCCCCGAGGAAGTCGCCGCAGGATTCCTCGACATCGCGGTGCTCAACATGGCCAACGCGGTCAAGAAGATCTCGGTGCAGCGCGGTCACGACGTCACCAGGTACGCCCTCACCAGCTTCGGCGGCGCGGGCGGCCAGCACGCCTGCGCGGTCGCCGACGCCCTCGGGATCTCCACCGTCGTCGTCCCGCCGCTGGCCGGACTGCTCTCCGCGTACGGCATCGGGGTCGCGGATGCCACCGCGATGCGCGAGCAGGCCGTCGAGACCGAGCTCGGCGAGGGCGCCGTGGAGCGTGTCCGGGAGGTGTGCGACCGGCTCGCCGCGCAGACCCGCGACGAACTCCTCGCCGACGGCGTCCCCGAGGACACCGTCACCACCGCGGCCCGGGTCCATCTGCGGTACGCGGGTACGGACGCGGCCATCGCCGTGCCGCTGGGCAGCGCGGACGCGATGCGTGAGGAGTTCGTACGGGCCCACCGCACCCGCTACGCGTTCACCATGGACAAGCCGCTCGTCGCCGAGGCCGTGTCGGTCGAGGCGACCGGCTCCTCGGGCGGCACCGTGGGGCACGCCGTGGAACTCCCGCCCCGCGAGGGGGAGTCCGGTGCGGAGGAGTCCGGTGGGGAGGAATCCGGTACAGAGGATTCCGGTGGACGGGAGTCCGCTGCGGTGCAGTCCGGGCGCGGGGAGACCGGCCCGGCCGTGACGGTGCGGATGTTCAGCGAGGGCCGCTGGCAGGACACCGGGCTCTACGAACGGGCGCACCTGCGCGCCGGAGACCAGGTCACCGGCCCGGCGATCGTCGCGGAGGACGACGCCACCACCGTCGTCGAACCGGGCTGGCGGGCCACCGCCGGCGACCACGGGCACCTGGTCCTCACCCGCGTCCGTCCCCGGCCCGGCACGGCCGCGGTCGGCACGGACGTCGACCCGGTCATGCTGGAGGTCTTCAACAGCCTCTTCATGGCCATCGCCGAGCAGATGGGGCTGCGCCTGGAGCACACCGCCCACTCCGTCAACATCAAGGAGCGGCTCGACTTCTCCTGCGCGCTCTTCGACGCCGAGGGCAACCTCATCGCCAACGCCCCGCACATCCCGGTCCACCTCGGCTCGATGGGCGAGTCCATCAAGGAGGTGCTGCGGCGCAGGAGCGGCAACGGCGCGATGCGGCCGGGCGACGTGTACGCGATCAACGACCCGTACCACGGCGGCACCCACCTGCCCGATGTCACCGTCGTCACCCCGGTCTTCGACGAAGCGGGGGAGCACCTGCTCTTCCTCGTCGCCTCGCGCGGACACCACGCCGAGATCGGCGGCATCACCCCCGGCTCCATGCCCGCCTTCAGCCGCACCATCGAGGAGGAGGGCGTCCTCTTCGACAACTGGCTGCTCGTACGGGACGGGCGGCTGCGCGAGGAGGAGACGCGCGAGCTTCTGGCCGCGGGCCCATACCCCTCCCGTGCCCCGGACGCCAACCTCGCCGATCTGCGTGCCCAGATCGCCGCCAACGAGAAGGGCATCCGTGAACTGCGCCGCATGATCGAGCAGTTCGGGCTCGATGTGGTGCAGGCGTACATGGGGCACGTGCAGGACAACGCCGAGGAGTCCGTGCGCCGCATCCTCGCCGGTCTGGACGACGGCTCGTACCGCTACGAGACCGACGGCGGAGCGGTCATCCGCCTCGACCTGCGCGTCGACCGCGAGGCCCGCAGCGCCGTGCTGGACTTCGCCGGGACCTCGCCGCAGCAGCCGGGCAACACCAACGCGCCCAGCTCGGTGGTGATGGCCGCCGTCCTCTATGTGTTCCGGACGCTCGTCGCCGAGGACATCCCGCTCAACAGCGGCTGCCTGAAGCCCCTGGAGGTCCGCATCCCGGAGGGCTCGATGCTCTCGCCCGCCCATCCGGCCGCGACCGTCGCGGGCAACGTCGAGACCTCGCAGGCCGTGACGGGCACGCTGTACGCGGCGCTGGGCATCCAGGCCGAGGGCTCCGGCACCATGAACAACGTCACGTTCGGCAACGACCGCGTGCAGTACTACGAGACCGTGGCCAGCGGCTCGGGCGCCGGGGACGGCTTCGACGGGGCCGACGCCGTGCAGACCCACATGACCAACTCGCGGCTGACCGACCCCGAAGTCCTGGAGTGGCGCTACCCGGTGCGCGTGGAGAGCTTCGAGGTACGGGAGGGCAGCGGCGGACCCGGGCGATGGCACGGCGGACGCGGGGTCACCCGGCGTATCCGGTTCCTGGAGCCGATGACCGTCGCGCTGCTCACCGGGCACCGGCGGGTGGCGCCGTACGGGATGGCGGGCGGCGAACCGGGAGAGCTGGGCGAGAACGTGATCGAGCGGTCCGGCGGTACGACCGAGGCACTGAAGGGCTGCGATGTGACCGATGTCGCGGCCGGTGACGTCCTCGTCGTCCGGACGCCCGGGGGCGGAGGCTACGGAAAACCGGACAGGGGCCGGGCGGCTGCCCGGGGCGGGGACAACCGGCCATGAACTGCGGCTCGTTGAACCCTGCCCTTCGTGAACCCGGCCGCCTCGAATCCGGCCGCCTCGAATCCGGCCGCCTCGAACCCGGCCGCCTCGAGCCTGGCTGCTTCCTACCCGGCCTCCTCGAATCCGGCCGCTTTGACCTTGGGCCGCTTCGACCCTGGGGCGCTTTGACCTGAGTCGCCCCGAGGCGCGAGTCGAGCACGGTCTCAGCGCGGCCGTACCGGCAGGAAGCGGATCGGTGTGCCGGGCGCGGCCTGTGCGGCGGCGTCCAGACGGCTCTCCGGCACCACACCCACCACCGGGTAGCCACCCGTCGTCGGGTGGTCGGCGAGGAAGACGACCGGGCGGCCGTCCGGCGGCACCTGGACCGCCCCCAGCACCATGCCCTCGCTGGGGAGTTCACCGTCCCGCGCCCGCTCCAGCGGCGGGCCGACGGTGCGCAGCCCGATGCGGTTGCCCGATGGCGAGACGCGGTAGTCCCCGGTGGCGAGGGTGCGCAGGGCGGCCGGGGTGAACCAGTCGTCCCGCGGCCCGAGCAGGACGGGCAGCACGAGCCGGGCCGGAGGCCGTTGCCAGGGAACGGTGTCCACCGCTGCCGGGGCGCGCAGCGGTCCGTCCGTGTCGCCGAGCGGCAGCAAGACGCCCCGGGTGAGCGGTGGGGGACCCAGACCGGACAGGAGGTCGGTCGACCTGCTGCCGAGCACCGGGTCGACCGTGATGCCGCCCGCGAACGCCAGATAGCTGCGCACCCCGTGCGTCGCGGCTCCGGCGCGCAGGACGGCACCGGCCGGGACGCGTACCGCCGTTCCCCAGGCGGCCGGGCGTCCGTCGACGGTGACCGGACAGGGCGCTCCGGTCACGGCGACGGTGACGGCACCGCGGGCGCGTACGGCGCAGCCCGCGACGGTCGTCTCCAAGCCGGCGGCCTCCGGGGGGTTGCCGACGAGGCGGTTGGCCAGCCGGTGCGCCCCGCGGTCGAGTGCCCCGGCACGGCTGACCCCCAGATGCGCGTGGCCGGGGCGGCCCAGGTCCTGAAGGGTCGTCAGCGGGCCGGGGTCGACGATCTCCAGCTCCCGGTCGCTCATCCGCGGCTCTCCGGAACGGAGGCCGGTTCGGGCTCGCTCGCCGGGCGCCGGGGCGCCGGGGCCGAGCCGCGGTCCTTCCGCGGGGCGGGGACGAAACGGACGCGGGTGCCCGGTGCGAGCAGCGCGGCGGGTTCGCGTACGGGGTCCCAGAGCACGGCGTCGGTCGTCCCGATGAGCTGCCAGCCCCCGGGCGAGGAGCGCGGGTAGACGCCCGTGTATGTCCCGGCCAGGGCGACCGCTCCGGCAGGGACCTTGGTCCGCGGGGTGGAGTGGCGCGGCACATGGCAGGTCTCGGGGAGACCGGTGAGGTAGCCGAAGCCGGGCGCGAACCCGCAGAAGGCGACCCGGAATTCGGTGCCCGCGTGGATCCGGGCGACCTCGTCCTCCGCGACCCCCCAGTGGTCGGCGACGGAGGCGAGGTCGGGCCCGTCGTAGCGCACGGGGATCTCCACGGCGCTCTCCTGGCCGCGCGTGATCGGCGGGATGCTCCAGCGTGTCAGCTCGGCGGCGAAGGCCCCGGGGTCGGGGAGTCCCGTGATGAGGACGGTCCGCGCCGCGGGGATGATCTCGCGGGTGGGCGGCAGTTCGTCGAGGTCCCGGCGGCGGAGCAGTTCGGCGTGCAGGGCCTCTGCCTCCTCGCCGCTGCCGAGTTCGAGGAGCAGCCCGTGCTCACCGGCGGGGAGGGCCGTCAGATGCGGTGCTTCCAGGGGGAGGGCGTTCATGCGAAGCCCTCGACCCGTACTCCGGCCGCTTCGAGTTTCGCGCGGACCGCCTGGGCCAGTTGCGTCGCTCCCGGGGTGTCGCCGTGCAGGCAGAGGGAGCGTGCGCGCACGGACACGCGCTGCCCGTCGAGGGAGTCCACGGCACCGTCCACGGCGAGGCGTACCGAGCGGTCGATCACCGCGGCCGGATCGCTGACCACCGCGCCGGGCAGGCGCCGGGAGACCAGCGTGCCGTCGGCGGTGTAGGCGCGGTCGGCGAACGCCTCGGCGACGATCGGCAGGCCCGCCTCGTCCGCGGCGGCGTGCAGCCGGGAGCCGGGCAGGCCGAGCACGGGCAGGGCGGTGCCGGTGAGGCGTATGCCCGCGACCACGGCCGCCGCCTGTTCCTCGTCGGCGACGACACGGTTGTAGAGCGCACCGTGCGGCTTGACGTACGCGACGCGCGCGCCGCCCGCACGGGCGAAGACCTCCAGCGCGCCGATCTGGTACGCGATCTCGTCCGCCAGCTCCTCGGACGGCACGTCCATCGGGCGGCGGCCGAAGCCGGCGAGGTCGCGGTAGGAGACCTGGGCGCCGATGGTCACACCGCGCTCGGCGGCCAGCGCGCACACCCGGCGCATGGTGGTGGGGTCCCCGGCGTGGAAGCCGCAGGCGACGTTGGCGCTGGTGACGACGGAGAGCAGCCCGTCGTCGTCGGTGAGACTCCAGCGGCCGAACCCCTCCCCGAGGTCGGCGTTGAGGTCGATCACCGCATCGCTCATACGTCCTACGCTCCCCAAGTGCCGGGCGGTCTCGCTCGGTTGCAGCCCGGACGGGCCGAGGGCGGGCCGTGTTCGCGCGACGGGCGCGCAACCGCTCCCGCAGCGCGTGCGGACACGCTCTCGTGCCGGGTGTGGAACCGCCCGTGCCGCGCAGACCCTCCCTCAGGAGGGGCGGCCGGGCCGTCCGGATGTTCGGAACAACGTAGCGGATCGTTGAACGATCCCACAAGAGGTGTGTTGTCTCGCTCCCCGTCTTGGGATTGACTCCCCCTGGCGGCGCGATCGCAAAGGTCCGACGCGGGCGGAGAAGAGGAGGTGCGCCGTGGCCGACGAGGACGAGCGCCGGCTCGTGGAGGCGGCCGGTCTGGAGGAGGACCGGGCACTACTGGGGCGTACGAGCACGGCCGAGCGGGTCGCCGCCATCCTGCGGGACCGGATCGCCGAGGGCTACTTCACGCCCGGCACCCGGCTCTCGGAGGAGAACATCGGAGGTGCCCTCGGCGTCTCCCGCAACACCCTCCGGGAGGCCTTCCGCCTCCTCACCCACGAGCGGCTGCTGGTGCACGAGCTCAACCGCGGTGTCTTCGTCCGCGTGGTCACGCTCGAGGACCTGCTCGACATCTACCGGGTCCGGAAGCTGGTGGAATGCGCCGCGGTGCGCGGACTGGGGGATCCCTCCACGCGGCTGGACGCCCTCGAAGCGGCGCTCGCGGCGGGTGAGAAGGCGGCCCGCGATCAGTCCTGGCAGGATCTGTCGACCGCCAACATCCGCTTCCATCAGGCCGTCGTCTCGCTCGCGGAGAGCCCGCGACTGGACGAGCTGATGCGCGGCGTCCTGGCCGAACTCCGGCTGGTCTTCCACGTCATGGCCGACCCGCGCCGCTTCCACGAGCCGTATCTGGCCCGGAACCGGCAGATCCTCGCGGCGCTGCGGGCGGGGGACACGGCGCAGGCGGAGCGGATGCTCGCGGTCTATCTGGACGATTCGCGGGCGCAGCTGTCCGAGGCGTACTCGCGAAGGGTCGCGGAGATGTGACGACGGCGGCGGGCGGGTGCTCCCGCCGGCCGCCCGGGCGGGGGAACGCCTCGATGGCATGGCATGTGCGAGATGTGAAGAATGCGCCAAATGTGCCATATGTCGGCGTTGCCGGCCCGGAGTTGCCCGGCGGGACCACCGGTCCGGGTCCGCGCCGTTTCGTCCGTTGTCGGTCCCACCGCCTAATCTGTGCGTCGTGACATCTCCAGCCCCGGCGGCCGTTCCGCCGCAGTTCAACGGGTCCGCCCGGCCGGCGCCCGGCCCGGCCGCCGACGAGGGGCTGGCCCGGCGGCTGCGCGCGCTCGCGTGCACCGCCCCGCTGCACGACCTGGACGTCCGCAAGGCCAACCTCGCGGGCGAGTACTCGGTCTACGCCATGGCCGAGGTCGCCCTCTCCGCCATCGATGTCGTCACGCTCCACATGGACTTCGACACCGGCGCCGACCACGAGGAGATAGTGGCCAGGCTGCTGCCGCGCGTGGCGGCCCAGGCGCCGTCCCGGCCGTCCGCCGAGCACGACCGGGTGGCGCGCTGGGTGCTGGAGAACCTCATCAACGTCGGCAGCGTCGACCGCGGATTCCGCGCCGTCTACGGCACGTTCGGGCCCGACGGCGCCTATGTCCGCCGCGACTACGACTTCAAGCTCATCGAGGAGGTGCCGGGACCCGGCGGCAGCGTCTATCTGCGCACCACCGACGAAGCGGTCAACGTCCTGGTGGGCGCCCTCGACACGGATGTGACCAGCGCCCAGATCGCCGCCGAGGTGAAGCTGGAGGTGCTGATCAGCCGCGGGCGCCTCGCCGACGCCCAACTGGCCGCGGAGCAGGCCCGCTACCGCACCGTCCAGTACGCGGAAGCGCTCCGCAGGACCCTGGAGGCGACGCGCCGCAACGTCCGCGCCGTCGACTGGCTGTCCGCCGTACCCGACATGATCGCCGAGGCGCTCGACCATGTCGCCGACCGCTACCGCCACGAGAACGCGATCCTGACGAACATCCGCCGGGCCCGCGACGAGGCCGAGGACGCCGAGCACAAGCGCCGCGCCGCCGAATTGGTCGACATCGTCAAGGACTGCATCCGCCGCCACACCCAACTGCAGTCCCGGCTGCTGGAGGCGGGGCCGCTGTTCCGGGCCGAGCAGGACCGCCAGGCGTTCGCCGCCCGTGCGACCGGTTCCGGTCTCGACCTCTACGGCCAGCTCGTCGCGCCCGTCCTCCCGCTGCCGGTCGAGCAGGCGACGCGGGTCACCGACGCGTTCTTCGCGCGCGGCACCGGCCTGCGCACGCCCGCGGCCGTACGGGTATGTGACCTGGTGGACCTGCTGCTGACCCCGCCCGTCGAGCGCGAGCACCTCGGGGCGGAGATGCCCGAGCCGGACCTGGTCGCCACACCGGACGACAGCCGGTTCAGCGAGGAGCAGCTCGCCTCCGCCCTGGAGCTGCTCGACCTGCCGGCAGACGCACCGCGCCGGCTGTCCGGGCTCCTCGCCGACGCCCGCCGCCGGGACCCCGAACTCCCGTATCTGGTCGCGCTGCTGGCCGTCCACGCGGCGAGCCCCCCTGTGGGCACGGCCTACCGTCAGGGCGAACAGCAGCTCCTGTTCGCCGTCGACGACGGCACGGAGCTCGACGACCCGGAGTTCGGCGGTGCCGACCTGATCGTCGGCAAGGCTCTCCTGGACGCGGCGGGCATGGCGGCGGACCGATCGGAGGCGGCGTAGGTGCGGGACCGGTCGACAGCGTCAGGACCGATTTCTGTGAGGAGTGGTGCCGGTGACCGGTGAGTTCGATGACGACGGCCTTTCCCCTTCCGCAGGGGAGGGGGACGGCGCGGGCACCCGCGTCCGCGCCGGTGGTGTCACGCCCGCGGACGCGGCGGATGCCGCGCGGCTCGTCGCGTTCGGGCTGCAGCCCAAGCTCGTGCCCGCGCGCGACGTGGAGTACGCCGAACTGCTGCGGCGCCATCGCGACGACCCGGCGTTCGCGCGGCTCGCCGACGCCGTGGCGGCCGGTCTCGGCCTCGTCGTCCTGGAGGTCTCCACCCGCGCCGGCATGGCCGTGACCGCCGCCGAGGACTCCGTCTTCGCGGTCCGCATGGGGGACTACGCACGCCGCGCCTCCTCCGACTCCGGCGACCGCTTCCTGCACGGGCTGGCCCATCTCGCCGTCGCCGCCCTGGCGTTCCCGCGTCCCGAGGACCTGGCCGACGACGGGTACATCGGCCGGATCACCGTCAACGGCGTCGACGCGTTCGTGCGCCAGGCATGCCGTCGGCTCGAGGAGCGGGCCGAGGAGTCCGGGGAGAACACCGACCCCGCCACCGGCGCCCCCGGGCTGGAGGCAGCTTGGCGGGTCTGGGCGCGCCGCAGCGCCACCGGTGCCACCAAGGACGCCCGGAGGCTGGCCGGTTCGACTACCGGCATCGTCGGCAAGGCCGTGGCCTTCCTCACCGACTCCGGATTCCTGCAGCGCACCGGAGACGATTCGGGGGGCGCGTACCGCACGACCGCGCGCTACCAGCTCCAGGTCCGCGACATGGCGGGCAGCGCGGCCATGACGGAATTGCTCGAACTCGGCGTCGTACCCGTGACGGACGGCACCGCGAGCCTCGTCCCGGCCGACGACACCGACGACCTCGGCCTGGTCGCGGACGCCGGGCTGCCCTTCCACAACTGAGCTACGCCGGTCTCCCGGCCCCTGAATCCACTACCGCACGACCGCCCGCCCCGCCGCACCGTCCAGCCCCGCACCGTCCGCACCGCCCAACGTCCGCACCGACCGCACCGCCCAACGACCGTACGACGACAACGAGAGTCCGCCGCCATGTACGAGCTGTCCCGGGTCCGCCTCTACTCCATCGGGCCTGCCGGTGCGCGCTACGCCGACACCGTGCTCGACCTGCGCGGCGTGGGTGAGCCCGTGACCGACCCGGCGCCCACCCAGGCCGACTTCTTCGAGGACGAGCCCACAGGGCCGCCCCGCCGCCCCGCACCCGCGGGCGTGCTGTTCCTGGAGAACGGCGGCGGCAAGTCCGTCCTGCTGAAACTGATCTTCTCGGTGATGCTGCCCGGACACCGCAACACCCTCGGCGGCGCCAGCTCCGGCGTACTGCGCAAGTTCCTGCTCGCGGACGACTGCGGCCATGTCGCCCTGGAATGGCAGCACACTCTGACCGGCGAGTGCCTGGTCGTCGGCAAGGTCAGCGAGTGGCGGGGCCGGCAAGTCTCCGGCGACCCGCGGAAGTTCGCCGAGGCGTGGTACTCCTTCCGGCCCGGCCCCGGGATGTCCCTCGACTCGCTCCCCGTCGCCGAGTCCACCGCGGTACGGCCCCTGGTCGAGGGTGCCTCGGGGGCGGAGGGCCGCCGCCGGACGATGAAGGGGTTCCGGGACGCCATCACCGAGGCGGGCAAGGCCTACCCGAACCTGGACGTCGTATGGGAGGAGATCCACGAGCGCTGGAACGAGCACCTCGGCATCCTCGGCCTCGACCCCGAACTCTTCCGCTACCAGCGGGAGATGAACGCCGACGAGGGCGAGGCGGCGGGCCTCTTCGCCGTCAAGAACGACTCCGACTTCACCGATCTGCTGCTGCGGGCCGTCACCGACACACGGGACACCGACGGGCTCGCGGACCTCGTCCACGGGTTCGCGCACAAGCTGGGCCGCCGGGACGAGCTGACGGCGGAGCGCGACTTCACGGCCGGTTCCCTGGACCTCCTCTCGCGTATCGCCGAGACGGCCGAGAAGCGCGAGCAGGCGCGCGATGTGCACGCGGGCGCCGAACGCCGCACCCGTACGCTCGCCCGCCGGCTCTCCGCCCGCGGCGCCGAGGAGCGGGGGCGCTCAGCGGAGCTGGCCGAGCAGGTGACCACCGCCGCGCGGACCGCGTCCGAAGCCGAGGGGGCACAGGGCCGCAGCAGGCTCGTCGCGGCCGAACTGGCCTACCGGCACGCCTCGCTGGCGCTCGCCGCAGGGGAGAAGGCCGCCGCCGCGCAGCGCCGCGAGCTGAGCGACGCGCGGACGCTGCACTCCGCCTGGCAGGCCGCCGAGATCGTGCTGCGGCACCGGGCCGCCGCCGACCGCTCGGCACGCGTCGCCGCGGCGATCCGGGAGGCCGAGCGGGACGCGGCCCCGGCTCTCGCAGCGCGCGCGAAGGCCGCCTCGGATCTCGTACGGGTCCTGCACGCCGCGGCGGAGGACGGCGAGAGGCTCGCCAACGAGGAGGAGGAGCGCTCGGCCGGGCTTCAGGAGGCGGGCGAGGTGGCCCATCGCGACGCCACGGCCGCCGCCACCGGCGCCCAGCGCGCGCGCAGCGAGGCCGAACACCTGCGGCAGCGGCTCGCCGAGGTCGAGCAGGAGACCGCGGAGGCCGTACGGGCGGGCTGGCTCGACGCGCCCCGGCAGACGCCGGACGACGGACCCGACGCGCCCGACACGGACCCGGCCCGCGCGGCACTCGCCGCAAGCGACGCCGAGAAGTCGGCGGTCGCCGTCTCGGACGCCGCCCGTGAGACGGCCCGTCAGGCCGCGGACCGAGCCAAGGAGGCGGCTGCCGAGCAGACCCGTGCCGATCTGGCCGCGGCCCGCGCCGAGGATGCGGCCGATGCGGCGGAGTCCGCGTATGCCGCGGAGCGGCGCGCGGCGGAGTCCATCGGCGCGGAGGCGCGCCTCGCCGAACTGCTGAGCCTGCCGCAGCCCGCGCCCATGGCCACGCTGCCCCAGCCGCGCCGCGGAGAGGGAAACGGAGGCGCAGGCCGCGAAGGTGTGTCCGACGGCTGGGCGGCCGACGCGTCCACGGAGGCGAACACCCGCTCCGGCGCCGGTACATCCGTCTCCGCAGGGCAGGACAGCGGGCACGACGAACGTCACGACGGCGGATACGGCAGCGGGCAGGACGGCCGGGTCCCACAACCCCCGGCGGACGGCGACTCCGACGCCGCGACGGGAGCCCCGGCCCAACCGGCGGCCGATGGGGGGGGCGTTGCGGGCGGAGCCGCCACGGGACAGGCGGCCCCCGCCGACGGGGAGCCCCACCCCGAAGGCACCGAAAGCACCGCAAGCACCGAGGGCACCGAAGGCGGTGGCGGTGGCGGTGGCATGGCGGACACCGCACACCGCCCCGCCGCGGCCTCGGAAGCGCACCGGAACGGCCCGGCATCACGCTTCTCAGCAGAGGCCGACCGGGCCCTGTCCGCGACCGGCCAGGGCAGGCCCGCGGCCGACGGACCGCTCGGCGCCGAGGAGTTGGACCGTAATGCCGAAGCGCTCCAGGAGATGCTCGAGGAGACGGTCGCGTCGGTCGAGCGTCACCTCTTCGACCTGCGCACGGCCGCCGCCGACGACGCGCGCATCCTGGGGGCACTCGGCGACGGCGGTCTGCTCCCGGCGGGCCCCGACGTCCTGGCCGCGGTGGAGTACCTCGGCGAGCACGGCATCCCGGCCCTCCCCGGGTGGCGCTACCTCGCACAGGCCGTCGACCCGGCCGACCACGCCACCGTCCTCGCCGCACGCCCCGAACTGGTCGACGGCGTGATCATCACCGACCCGGGCACGCACGCACGCGCCCGCGACGTACTAGCCGCCGCCTCCCTTCTGCCGCGCTCCACCGTCGCCGTCGGCACCTCCGCCGCGCTGCTCGCGCCCACACCCGGTCCGGGCGCAGAGGACAGCGGTGTCTTCCTCGTCCCGCCGAACCCGGCGATGCACGACGAGCGCGCCGCCGACACCGAGCGCCACGCCCTGCGCGCCCGTGCCGGTGAACGCGACGAGGAGATCCGGGCGTTGGCCGCCCGGCTCGCCACCGACCGCGCGCTCGCCGCACGGCTCACCTCCTGGCGCGCGGGCTGCGCGCCGGGCCGTCTGGCCGAACTCGGCGAGGCGGCACGCACGGCGGGCGAGGCCGCGCAGGTCGCCCGGGAGACACTGGCGAAGGCCCGTACGGCCCGTGCCGAGGCGGATGAGATCGCCGCCGAGACGGCGCGGGTCCGCGACGAGCGGCAGGAGGCGGCGCAGCGCGCCCGCCGCTCGGCCGACGCCCTGGCCGGTCTCGCCTTCCGGCTGCGCGAGCGCGCCTCCTGGCAGGCCCGGTCCCGCGAACTGACCGACGAGGCGGCCGAGTCGGAGGCCCGTGCGACCGCGTTCCTGGAGCGGGCCAGGGCGGCGGACGAGGACCGCAGAGCCGCGCAGCGCGCCGCCGACGACGCGCGCCGCACCGCCCGCGCCCTGCGCGCCGAGCGCGCCGAGATCGCGGGCGCGCCCGAGGACACCCCCGAGGACGCGCCGCCCGGTGCCTCGCTGCCCGCGCTCCGCGAGGCGTACCGCGCGGCCTCGCAGCTCTACGAGAAGGTGGGCGTCGGCGCGGACCTGCGCGCCGAGCAGGCGAGGGCGGAGAGCGACGAGTCCGCGGCCCTCGCCGCGCTCGACCGGCTCACCAACAAGGTCCGCACCCGCGCCGCCCAGCTCCTCGAAGGGACCGAAGGCGCCGACGGGCCGTCCCGCCTGGCCGCCGTGGCCCGGGCCGAATCCCTCGTCCAGATGCTGGAGTCGCGTGCCTCGGCCGCCAGCGAGCAGCTCGGCCGCCTGCGCGGCGAGGCCGAACGGCAGGCTCCGGCCGAGGGGGAGACGCACACCGATCTGCCCGGGGATCTGGTGCCCACCGATGCCGACCACGCCAGGGAACTGCTGCGCGGGGCCACCGCCGAGCTGGCGACCCGTACGGACGCTGTGGAGACCGCCCGTGCCGTGCACGCCGGACTGCTGCGCGAGCACCGGGCGGCCGAGGACGCCGCGGGCGGCTTCGACGAACTCGCCGCGCTCCTGCGGGATCTGCTCCGGGACGGCCACCAGGCGGCCGAGCAGGAAGGGGACGCGCCCGAGCCGTACGGGGGCAGCCTGGAGGAGGCGCGGCAGGCCGCGGGCGAGGCGCGGCGTTCGCTGCGGGGCTGTGCGGCCGACCTCGCCTCGGCCGAGTCCGCGGTGCGCGAGGCCAGCGACGTCCTCGTACGGCACGCCAACTCCACCCGCTATGAACAGGTGCGCACCCCTGCCCGTCAACAGATCCGGGAGCTGCCCGCCTCCGCCCTGCCCGAGCACGCTGCCGCCTGGGCCGAGGCCTTCGCTCCGCGGCTGCGTGTCCTCACCGACGAACTGGTGCAGTTGGAGCGCAACCGCGACAGCATCGTGGACCGCCTCCGCGGACTCGTGGAGTCCTCGCTCGCCACGCTCCGCTCCGCGCAGCGCCTCTCCCGGCTCCCCGAAGGGCTGGGGGAGTGGTCGGGGCAGGAGTTCCTGCGGATCCGGTTCGAGGACCCCGACCAGGCCACGCTCACCGAGCGTCTCGGCGAGGTCATCGACGAGGCGACCCGCGCGGCCGTGAGGAAGAACTCGGATCTGCGCCGCGACGGGATGTCCCTGCTGCTGCGCGGTGTCGCGGCCGCACTGCAGCCGCGCGGGATCGCGGTCGAGATCCTCAAGCCGGACGCCGTGCTGCGCGCCGAGCGCGTCCCCGTCGGGCAGATGGGCGACGTCTTCTCCGGGGGCCAGCTCCTGACCGCGGCCATCGCGCTGTACTGCACGATGGCGGCGCTGCGCAGCAACGACCGCGGGCGCGACAAGCACCGGCACGCGGGCACGCTGTTCCTGGACAATCCCATCGGCCGGGCCAATGCCACGTATCTGCTGGAGCTGCAGCGGGCGGTCGCGGACGCGCTCGGCGTCCAGCTCCTCTACACCACCGGCCTGTTCGACACGACGGCGCTGGCCGAGTTCCCGCTGGTGATCAGGCTGCGGAACGACGCCGACCTGCGGGCGGGTCTGAAGTACATCAGCGTGGAGGAGCATCTGCGTCCCGGGCTGCCGCAGCAGGCGGAGGGCGAGGAGGCGGTGCATGGCGAGATCACCGCCACCCGGATGTTCAAGCGCCCGCCGGTCCCTGCGGAGTGACCGTACGGGGACGTGGCGGCGGGGCCCGCGACCGCGCGAAGCGCGGAGGACGCCGGGTTCCGGCCCGCGGAGCCGGCGCCGTAGGAGATCATGGGCGTACGGGGAGGAGATACCGCAAGTGGGGTGCCGGTACGGCTGCTGCCGGCACCGCGTGAGGACGCCGTCGCTGCATCGGCGCGCCCCTTGACCCGTGGGCGTCTCCTCCTCAATCCTGCAGTTGCGCATCCAGAGACGCGTACCGCAATAGGAAACACAGCAGCCCAGGGATCCGTCAACGACGAGGAGTACCCATGGCTCACGAGGTCCGTGCAGTCGTCGCCCGGCAGAAGGGCGCGCCCGTCTCGCTCGAAACGATCGTCGTCCCCGACCCCGGGCCAGGTGAGGCACTGGTCAAGGTCGAGGCGTGCGGCGTCTGCCATACCGATCTGCACTACCGCGAAGGCGGCATCAACGACGACTACCCCTTCCTGCTCGGACACGAGGCGGCGGGCCGCGTCGAGGCCGTGGGAGAAGGGGTCACCGAGGTCGAACCCGGCGACTTCGTCATCCTGAACTGGCGTGCCGTGTGCGGCCAGTGCCGGGCCTGCCGCAAGGGCAAGCCGTGGTACTGCTTCGCGACGCACAACGCGTCCCAGCCCATGACCCTGCTCGACGGCACACCGCTGTCCCCGGCGCTGGGCATCGGCGCCTTCGCCGAGAAGACCCTGGTGGCCGCGGGCCAGTGCACCAAGGTCGATCCGCGGGTGCCGGCGACCGCCGCCGGTCTCCTCGGCTGCGGTGTCATGGCCGGCTTCGGCGCCGCGGTCAACACCGGTGCCGTCGGCCGCGGCGACTCCGTCGCCGTCATCGGGTGCGGCGGTGTCGGAATGGCGTCCGTCGCCGGGGCGGCGCTCGCGGGCGCCACCACCGTCATCGCCATCGATATCGACGAGCGCAAACTCGCGCGCGCGAAGAGCATGGGCGCCACCCACACGGTCAACGGCAAGAACTCCGACCCGGTCGAGGCCGTACGGGAGTTGACCGGCGGGTTCGGCGCCGATGTGGTCATCGACGCGGTCGGCCGCCCGGAGACCTACCAGCAGGCCTTCTACGCCCGCGACCTCGCGGGCACCGTCGTGCTCGTCGGCGTGCCGACCCCCGAGATGAAGATCGAGCTGCCGCTGCTCGACGTCTTCGGACGCGGCGGCGCGCTGAAGTCGAGCTGGTACGGCGACTGTCTGCCCTCGCGCGACTTCCCGTATCTCATCGACCTCTATCTCCAGGGACGCGTCGACCTCGACGCCTTCGTCTCCGAGACGATCGGGCTGGAGGACGTCGAGAAGGCCTTCGAGACGATGCACCACGGGGACGTGCTGCGTTCGGTGGTGGTGCTGTAGTGGCCGGCGCGGTACGCATCGAGCATCTGGTGACCAGCGGGACGTTCAGTCTCGACGGCGGCACCTGGGACGTCGACAACAATGTGTGGCTCATCGGCGACGACGACGAGGTCGCGGTCATCGATGCCGCCCACGACGCGACGGCGATCCATGAAGCGGTGGGCGACCGGCGGCTGGTGGCCGTCCTGTGCACCCATGGGCACAACGACCATGTCAACGCCGCCCCCGCCCTGTCGGAGTTGACCGGCGCACCGGTTCTCCTCCATCCGGACGACCATGTGCTGTGGAAGCTGGCGCATCCGCAGCGGCTGCCCGACGGACCGCTCGCCGACGGCGAGGTGATCGAGGTCGCGGGCATGCCGCTCAGCGTCCTCCATACGCCCGGGCACGCTCCGGGCGCGGTGTGCCTGCACGCGCCGGAGCTGGGCGCGCTGTTCAGCGGTGACACGCTGTTCGCGGGCGGTCCCGGCGCAACGGGCCGTTCCTACAGCGATTTCTCCACGATCATCGGCTCGATCCGCGACAGGCTGTTCGTCCTCCCCGAGGAGACGGTGGTGCACACCGGTCATGGGGAGACCACGACCATCGGCGCGGAGGCGCCGCACCTGGAGGAGTGGGTGTCCCGCGGCCACTGAGCCGTCATCCGCCGCAGTCGCTGTCACCCGGGCCTCGTGGCCGGCCGGTGCCCGTCCGGGCACCGCGCCGCCACGGGGCCTTGGCGCAGGGGGTTCCGCGGGCATCGGGACAGCCGAGGGTATGAAGGGCGACCGCTCGCCGTGGCGCATTCCCGCGCCGGACGAGCGGTTTTTCCCTGCGCACAGCGTTGCGCGGAGTGATGCGACAGGACGGCTTCAGGCCACCCAAAACGGCTCCTTGACAAGGCATAGGGCCGCCTCCACACTGGCGTTGCGTTGTTCGCATCATGTTTCGCTATACGCATTCGAGGTGGTCATGATGATTCCCGTGTGCCGTCTCGCCGACCTCCCGCGAGGCGAGTCCTACCGACTCGAGACCGACCCCCCTGTCGCGGTGTTCCACACCGACGACGGCGAGGTCTATGCCATCGACGACACGTGCACCCACCAGGACGCCTCGCTCTCGGACGGATGGCTGGAGGGCTGCGAGGTCGAATGCCCCCTGCACGCCTCGAAGTTCGACCTGCGCACCGGCGGCGTCGACGCGCCACCCGCCCGGTTCCCCGTCCGTACGCACCAGGTCCTCGTCGAGGACGGCGTGATCTACGTGCTGCTGTCCGATGCCGTACCGAACCTCCCGCCGTGCGCCGTCGCACGCGTCGCCGGAGGCGTCGGGTGAGGAGCGTGGCCGTCGTCGGCGCATCGCTCGCCGGACTGTCGGCCGCCCGCTCCCTGCGCGCGCAGGGGTACGACGGGAGGCTCCTCGTCATCGGCGAGGAGTCCCACCGCCCGTACGACAGGCCCCCGTTGTCGAAGGAGTTCCTCGCCGGGGAGATGGACGAGGCGGATCTCGCGCTCGAATCCGGGGACGAGGACCTCGGTGCCGAGTGGCTGCTCGGCACCCGTGCAGTCGGCCTCGACCGAGGTGAGCGCTCCGTGCACCTCGCGGACGGCCGTACGGTCGTCGCCGACGGGGTCGTCATCGCCACCGGGGCGGCGGCGCGCACCCTCCCCGGCAGTGAGGGTCTCGGCGGTGTGCACGTGCTGCGCACGATCGAGGACGCCCGGGCGCTGCGGGCCGATCTGCTGCGCGGCGGGCGGCTGGTCGTCATCGGCGGAGGGTTCGTCGGTGCCGAAGTCGCCTCGACCGCCCAGGGGCTGGGCCTCGACGTCACCGTGGTGGAGGCCGCCCCGACTCCGCTCGCCGGCCCCCTGGGCCAGGTGATGGGCGGCATCGTCTCGGCACTCCATCAGGACCACGGCGTCCGGCTGTTGTGCGGAACCGGGGTACGCGCCCTCGGCGGAAGCGGCCGGGTGGACGCGGTCCTCCTCCAGGACGGGCGCCGCATCCCTGCCGACACCGTCGTCGTGGGCATCGGTGCCACCCCGTGTGTCGCGTGGCTGGAGGGCTCCGGCGTCGCGCTGGAGAACGGGGTGCGGTGCGGCGCCGGTGGCGCCACCGACGTTCCGGGTGTGGTCGCCGTCGGGGACTGCGCCGCCTGGTACGACCCGGCAGCGGGGCGCCACCGCAGAGTCGAGCACTGGACCGGTGCGCGGGAGCGACCGGCGGCGGCCGTGTCGGCACTGCTCTCCGGCGGCACGGCGGAGCCGGGACGGCTCCGCCCGCCCTACTTCTGGTCGGACCAGTACGGTGTGCGCATCCAGTTCGCCGGGCACGCCGCCGGGGCCGACAGTGTCACCGTCGAGGAGGGCGCGGCCTCCGACCGCAGCTTCCTGGCGGTCTATCGGCGCGCGGACCATCCGGTCGCCGTGCTCGGCGTCAACCAGACGCGGTTGTTCACCCGTTGGCGCCGCCAGTTGGCCGGCGCCGCGTCCGGTCCCGGAGCCGTCTCGTCTCCTGGCGCCGCCTCCGGTCCCGGCGCCGCTTCGTCTCCCGGCACGGCCTCCGGTCCCGGTGGGCCGCCGTAAGAGCGACGGGCCACCGGCCCATCGGGTCCTATCGGCGGGTGCCACCCGCCGCGCCGCTCCGCCGCTCAGCGTCCACACCGCGTCCGTACCGCACCGCGTCCGTACCGCAGCGTCCGTACCGCACCGCACCGTTCCGGGGCCCTGTCCCGGCGCGCGACGACCCGCCCAGCCACGCATCCCGCGAGGAGTGCACTGTGACCACGACCGGTACCCCGACCGGCACCACGACCGGGACAGTGACCGGGGCATCGACCGGCCTGTCCGAGAGCCTGATCGCCACGCTCTCCGGCCACCACTACACCGACGCCGGCATCTTCCGCCTGGAGCAGGAACACATCTTCGAGTCGATGTGGTTCTGTGCGGCCCGCTCCTCCGAGCTGGCGAAACCGGGCGCGTTCCGGACCGTGGACGTGGGCCGCGAGAGCGTCCTCCTCACCCGCTCGCGGGACCATACGGTGCGTGCCTTCTTCAATGTGTGCCGGCACCGGGGGGCGAAGCTGTGCACCCAGGAGTCCGGCGAGGTCAAGCGCGCGTTCCAATGCCCGTACCACGCCTGGACGTACGACCTCCAGGGCAAGCTCGTCGCCGCCCCCAACCTGACGAAGATGCCGGACATCGGGCGTACCGCGTACGGGCTGATGCCGGTGGCGGTGCGCGAGTGGCTGGGCTACGTCTGGGTCTGCCTGGCCGAGGACCCGCCCTCCTTCGAGGAGCAGGTCATCGGGGACGTCGTCGCCCGGCTCGGCGACACGGAAGCGATCGACCGGTACGACATCGCCGATCTGGAGATCGGACGGCGCATCGTCTACGACGTCAGGGCGAACTGGAAGCTGATCGTCGAGAACTTCATGGAGTGCTACCACTGCGCGACGATCCACCCCGAACTGACCGAGGTCCTGCCCGAGTTCGCGGACGGCTACGCGGCGCAGTACTTCGTCGGGCACGGGGCGGCGTTCTCCCCGGAGGCGAAGGGGTTCACCGTCGACGGCTCCGAGGGGCTCGACCGCATCCCCACCGTCGCCGAGGAGCAGGACCGCAGGTACTACGCGCTGACCGTCAAACCGCAGGTCTTCATCAACCTGGTGCCCGACCATGTGATCTTCCATCGGATGTTCCCGCTGGCGGTCGACCGCACGGTCGTCGAGTGCGACTGGCTCTACCTCAAGGACGTGGTGGACAGCGGCCGGGACATCTCCCGCTCCGTCGAACTCTTCGACCGGGTCAACCGCCAGGACTTCGACGCCTGCGAGCGCTGCCAGCCCGCCATGAGCTCACGGCTGTACGCCAAGGGCGGTGTCCTGGTGCCCAGTGAGCACCACATCGGTGACTTCCACACCTGGGTGAACGGCCGTCTGGGCATGCGCTGACCGTGCAGCTCATTCCTCGGTCCTCACAGAGCGGAGGACGAGCCCGCCGCGGTCGGAGTCACGGTCGGAGTCACGACTGGGGCGGATCCGGCGCGCTCTTCGCCGGAGGGCCTGTTCGGCTCCGCTGACGGGTGGTCGTCGGACGCGCCGGATCTCCGCGGACGGGCGGCCGTCGGACGCGCGCAGCCGAAGGGCGGGCCGTCCTGCCGGATCCGACGCGAACCACTCGCCCGGAAGCGGCCGTTCAGCCCAGGTAGCCCATGCGGTGGCTGATCTCTTCCGCGCCCTCGACCAGGACCGGCGCGAGCTCGTGCATCCGCTCCTCGGTGAAGCGGTAGCCCGGCCCCGATGCGCTGAGCGCGGCCACGACCTCGCCGTCGCGCGAGCGGATGGGCGCGGCCATGGCGTGCAGCCCGACCTCGAACTCCCCCTGGGTGAGCGAGTATCCGCACTCCCGCGCCTCCGCGAGGCTCTTCTCGAGCTTCGCCTTGGAGGTCATGGTGCGCGCGGTCACCTTCTTCAGGCCGGTCTCCTTGAGGAGTTCCGTACGGTCCTTGGAGGGGAGGTGGGCCAGGAGGATCTTGCCGCTGGAGGTCGCGTGCGGCGGTGTGAGCTGCCCGACCCAGTTGTGCGCGGTGACCGCGCCCGGACCGCGCACCTGGTACAGGTTGATCGCGTAATGCTCCTGCAGAACGGCGATGTTGACGGTCTCGCCGATCTGTTCCGCCAGCCGCTCGCACACCGGCCGCCCTTGCTGGGTGATGTCGATACGGTCGGTGACCGCACCGGCCAGTCGCACGATCCCGAAGCCGAGCCGGTACTTGCCGCGGTCCGCGGCCTGTTCGACGAGACCGCGTGCCTCCAGGGCACCGAGCAGGCGGAACGCGGTCGACTTGTGGACGTCGATCTCCGCGGCGACCTCGCTGACGCCGGCCTCGCCCCGCTGGGCAAGGATCTCCAGGACGCTGACCGCGCGATCGACGGACTGCACCCCTCCCGCCGGCTGCTGCCCGGCGTTCTCGACGGCTGCACTGTGGTTGCTCATGGTGCAACTATACGCGCTGTAACCAACAGGCCATGGATCCCTGCGGCAAGGGATTTCTGTTTGAGTAGCCGCTCCTCAGTTGCGCCGGTCGCAACCTGGTGCGCATGGCGATACTCGTACTAGCATGCCCGGCGTACGGCGGCCGGGGCGTCCCCCGGCCGGAAGTCGGCGGGAAGGAAGAGGCACGCAATGGTGGCCACGAGGTACGACTTCGTCATCGTCGGCGGCGGTTCGGCGGGCAGCGCACTGGCCAACCGGCTCTCCGCGGATCCCGGCGCCAAGGTCCTGGTGCTGGAGGCGGGCCGCTCCGACTACCGGTGGGACGCCTTCATCCACATGCCCGCCGCCCTGCCCTTCCCCATAGGCAACCGCTTCTACGACTGGAAGTACGAGTCCGAGCCGGAGCCGCACATGCACGGCCGCCGGATCTTCCACGCCCGCGGCAAGGTCCTCGGCGGTTCGAGCAGCATCAACGGCATGATCTTCCAGCGCGGCAACCCGATGGACTTCGAGCGCTGGGCGTCCGGCCCGGGCATGGAGAGCTGGGACTACGCGCACTGTCTGCCGTACTTCCAGCGCATGGAGAACTGCCTGGCCGCCGACCCCGACGACGCCTTCCGCGGCCACGAGGGCAACCTCGTCCTGGAGCGCGGGCCCGCCACCAATCCGCTCTTCCCCGCCTTCCTCGAAGCGGCCGAACAGGCCGGCTACCCGCGCACCGACGACGTCAACGGCTACCGGCAGGAGGGGTTCGCGGCCTTCGACCGCAATGTGCACCGCGGCCGCCGCCTCTCCGCCGCCCGTGCCTACCTCCACCCGGTCATGAACCGTCCGAACCTCGAGGTGCGGACCCGGGCGTACGTCACCCGCATCCTGTTCGAGGGTGAGCGCGCGGTCGGCGTCGAGTACCGGCGCGGCCGCGGCGCGCCCCAGCGGGTGTACGCAGGCGAGGTCGTCCTGAGCGGCGGGGCGATCAACTCCCCGCAGCTCCTGCAGCTCTCGGGGGTCGGCAACGCGGACGATCTGCGGGCCCTGGACATCGACGTGGTGCACGACCTGCCCGGTGTGGGGGAGAACCTCCAGGACCATCTGGAGGTGTACGTGCAGTACGCCTGCAAGCAGCCGGTGTCGATGCAGCCGTATCTGAAGTGGCGCTACCGCCCGTGGATCGGTCTCCAGTGGCTGTTCCGCAAGGGCCCGGGGGCGACCAACCACTTCGAGGCGGGCGGGTTCGCCCGGAGCAACGACGACGTCGCGTACCCCAACCTGATGTTCCACTTCCTGCCCATCGCCGTCCGCTACGACGGGACCGCCCCCTCCGGCGGGCACGGCTATCAGGTGCACATCGGGCCGATGTACTCCGACGCGGCCGGCTCGGTGAAGATCACGAGCAAGGACCCCGACGTCCACCCGGCCCTGACGTTCAACTACCTGTCCACGGAACAGGACCGTCGCGAGTGGGTCGAGGCGATCCGGGTCGCCCGCCGCATCCTGGGCCAGTCCGCGATGGACGCGTTCAACGGTGGGGAGACCTCGCCCGGCCCCGATGTGCAGAGCGACGAGCAGATCCTCGACTGGGTCGCCAAGGAGGGCGAGACCGCCCTGCACCCGTCCTGCACCTGCAAGATGGGCACCGACGACATGGCGGTCGTCGACCCGGCGACGATGCGGGTGCACGGTCTGGAGGGGCTGCGCGTCGTGGACGCCTCGGTCATGCCGTACATCACCAACGGCAACATCTACGCGCCGGTGATGATGGTCGCCGAGAAGGCCGCCGACATCATTTTGGGCAATGAGCCGCTGCCGCCCTCGAAGGCGGAGTTCTACCGGCACCGGCCCGCCGGGGACGGGCAGCGCCCCAGCCCCGCCTGAGACCGGAGAAGGTGAGTGAGAACGCGGATGCGGCCCACGCCGTACCCCGACGACGCCGTACGGGCCACCCCCGCCGAGGGCCTCGCCGGCCTGCTGCGCGGCGTCCGGTACGAGGTGCTGCCCACGCCGTCCGCGGAGGACCGGGTGCTGGGCAGCGTCCCGCCCGATGTGCCGGTCACCGTGACCGCTTCGCCCGCCAAGGGGCTCGGCCCGACGCTGGACCTCGCGGTGCGCCTGGCCGGGCACGGCTACCGCGTCGTTCCGCATCTGCCCGCCCGGCAGGTGGTGGACGAAGCCCACCTCGCGGAGGTCGTCGCCCGGCTGCGGTCGGCCGGTGTCGACGACGTGTTCGTCCCGGCCGGGGACGCCGATCCGCCTGTGGGACGGTACGACGCGGCGCTGCCCCTGCTGCGCCGGCTGACCGAGCTGGGGAGCCCTTTCGCGCGGGTCGGCATCACCGGCTACCCGGAGCCCCATCCGCGGATCGACGACGACATCACCGTGCAGGCGATGTGGGACAAACAGTGCTATTCCAGCTATATCGTCAGCAACTTGTGCTTCGACGCACGGGCGTTGAGCGCCTGGATCGGCCGGGTACGGCGCCGCGGTGTCGCTCTGCCGCTGCGCATCGGCATCGCGGGGCCCGTACAGCGGGCGAAGCTGCTGTCCATGGCGTCGAAGATCGGTGTCGGGGAGTCGGCACGCTTCCTCACCCGCCACCCCGCGTGGTTCCTGCGCTTCGCAACCCCCGGCGGCTACGCCCCCGAGCGGCTGCTGCGCGCGGGGGCCGCCGCGCTGACCGCACCCGAGGCGCGGGTGGAGGGGCTGCACGTCTTCACGTTCAACCAGATCGCCGAGACGGAGCGCTGGCGGCGCGCACTGCTGGAACGGCTCGGGGACGGCGCTTCACCGCGCCGGGGGTGAGCGTGCGGCGCGTGCCGTCGTGCCCGCGCCGCCGATGGGACGTCCTCAGCGGAAGACGACCGTCCTGTTGCCGTTGAGCATGACCCGGCTCTCGCTGTGCCACTGCACCGCGCGCGCGAGGACCTGCGCCTCGACGTCCCGCCCGATCGCCACCATCTCGTCGGGGCTGCGCGAATGGTCCACGCGGACGACGTCCTGCTCGATGATCGGGCCCTCGTCCAGGTCCGGGGTGACGTAGTGCGCCGTGGCGCCGACGAGCTTGACGCCGCGCTCGTGCGCCTGCGCATACGGCCGTGCGCCCTTGAAGCCCGGCAGGAACGAGTGGTGGATGTTGATCGCCCGCCCCTCCAGCCGTTTGCACAGATCGTCGGAGAGGATCTGCATGTAGCGGGCGAGCACCACGACGTCGACGTCCAGCTCCTCGACCAGCTCCAGCAGTCGCGCCTCCGCCTCCGCCTTCGTCTGCGCCGTCACCGGGACGTGGTGGAAGGGGATGCCGTAGCTCTCCGCGAGGGAGGAGTACGTGCGGTGGTTGGAGACGATCGCCGGGATCTCGATGTTCAGGCTGCCCGTCCTGCGGCGGAAGAGCAGATCGTTCAGGCAGTGCCCGAAGTTCGACACCATGATCAGCGTCCGGGTGGGCGTCGACGCGTCGTGCAGGTGCCAGGAGATCCGGTAGGCCTCCGCGACGGGGGTGAACCCGCGGCGCAGCTCCTCCAGGGTGATGCCCGGATCCGACACATCGAAGTGGACCCGCATGAAGAAGCGGTCCTGCAGTCGGTCGTCGAACTGCCGGCTCTCCAGGATGTTGCCCGAGTGGTCCACGAGGAAGCCGGTGACGGAGTGGACGAGCCCGGCGCGGTCGGGGCACGAGAGCGTGAGGACGAACTCGCGGCCGGGGCGCGGTCGAGGAGCCATAGCCATCCTCCTTGATGCGCATTACACAACGCAGTGAGTTATACGCAACATCGTCCAGGGCGTATGTACAACGGGTCAAGAGTTGCCGGCCAACTCGCGAGGTCGTGAATCAGCCAGGGCTCGCCTCTTGACGTACGCCAGTTCGTGGGCAAGTGTGTTCCCCCCCGAGCAATACGATGCGTGATACGCAACGCAGGTTCGGCGCGCGGCATTTCTGCACTTCGGCGGCACTGGGCGCGGCGCGCTGAGCCATCGGAAGAGAGGCCGGTCGTGACCGTAATCAGGACAGAACTGCCGCCACAGCGGGGCTCGTCCGGGGACGCGACCCCGGTCATCTCCGTGCGCGGGCTGTGGAAGGTCTTCGGCCAGAAGGCCTCACAGGTGCCCGGGTCGCCCGAGCTTCGCGATCTCGCCCCCCGCGACCTCATGGAGCGCACCGGGTGCACGGCGGCGGTACGCGACGTGGCCTTCGATGTCGCGCCCGGCGAGGTGTTCGTCGTGATGGGTCTGTCCGGCTCGGGGAAGTCGACCCTGGTCCGCTGTCTCACCCGGCTGATCGAGCCCACGGCGGGCGAAGTGATCTTCGAGGGCGAGGACATCCGCGGCGCGGACGAGAAGCGGCTGCGCGAGCTGCGGCGGCGCAAGTTCTCGATGGTCTTCCAGCACTTCGGCCTGCTGCCGCACCGCCAGGTCCTGGACAACGTCTCCTACGGCCTGGAGATCCGCGGCGTGAGCCGTGCCGAGCGCGGCAAGCGGGCGATGGAGGTCATCGAGCTGGTCGGTCTGTCCGGATTCGAGCACTCCTATCCCGACCAGCTCTCCGGCGGCATGCAGCAGCGCGTGGGGCTGGCCCGCGCCCTCGCGGTCGACCCCGACGTCCTCCTCTTCGACGAGCCGTTCTCGGCCCTCGATCCGCTCATCCGCCGGGACATGCAGAACGAGGTCATCCGGCTCCACCACGAGGTCGGCAAGACGATGGTGTTCATCACCCACGATCTCTCCGAGGCGCTGAAGCTCGGCGACCGCATCCTCATCATGCGCGACGGCCGGATGGTCCAGTGCGGTACGGGTGACGAACTGGTCGGGGCGCCTGCCGACGACTACGTCCGGGACTTCGTCGCCGACGTACCCCGCGCGGAGGTGCTCACCCTCCGCTGGATCATGCGCCCTGCGGAGAAGGACGAACCGCTCGACGGGCCCGAGTTCGCGCCGGGCACCGTCGTCCGCGACGCCACCCGCGCGGTGCTCGCGTCCGGCAGTCCCGGCAAGGTCGTCGAGGACGGCAAGCTGCTGGGCGTCGTCGGCGACGAGGAGATCCTCGAGGTCGTCGCCGGCGCGGAGGACGGTGAGTGATGGCGGCACTCGCCGAGACGGCCGCACGGGTGGCGTCCCCCCTGAGAGGCGGCCGGCGGTTCGCCGTTGCGGGTGTCGTCGTGGCCTGGGTGGTGCTGTGGCTGGTGCTGCGCGGCACCCACACCCTGGCCCTCGGAACGGCCGAACTCACGCCTCTGCATCGTGAGTTCAACGAGATCAACGACGCCGTCGGCGCCAATCGCAACAGCAACCCGCTGTTCCTCTACTTCTTCAACGAGATCCGGCTGGTCATCGACAACCTCGTCACGTTCATCCAGGGACTGATCTCCCAGCCCGCGTTCGGGCGGACCGTCCCGGCCGTCGGCTGGCTGGGCGTCGTCGCCGTCGTGGGCTATGTCTCGTGGGCCCTGGGCAATGTGCGGGTCGCCCTGCTGGCGGTCGCCGGGTTCGTCTTCTTCGGGCTGCAGGGGCTGTGGCAGGAGAGCATGGACACCCTCGCCCTCACCCTGGCGGCCGTCCTGGTATCTCTGCTCATCGGCATCCCGCTCGGCATCTGGTCCGGCCTCTCGGACCGGGTGAACCGCCTCATCACGCCGGCGCTGGACTTCATGCAGACGATGCCGACCTTCGTCTATCTGGCCCCGCTGACGCTGTTCTTCCTCATCGGCCCCGCGTCGGCCACGATCGCCACGTTCATCTACGCGACCCCGCCCGCGATCCGTATCACCGCGCACGCGATCCGCGAGGTGCCGGAGGAGACGGTGGAGGCGGCACGGTCGATGGGCTCGACCCGGCGGCAGGCCCTGGTCAAGGTGCTGCTGCCGATGTCGAAGCGGACGATCGTCCTCGGCGTGAACCAGACCATCATGGCCGCGCTGTCCATGGTCACCATCGCCGCGCTCATCGACGCCCCGGGACTGGGAAAGACGGTCATCAAGGCCCTCGAGACCCTGGACGTGGGCACGGCATTCAACGCCGGTCTCGCCATCGTCGTCATGGCCATCGTGCTCGACCGCGTGACCACGGCCGCGAGCGAGCGAAGCGCGATGGGGGTCCCCCCGGCCGGACGCCGGGGAGGCCGTATCCGTGCCTGGCGCAAACCGCTGCTGCTCGGCGGCGGTGTCGTCACCGCGGTGTGCGTCTTCCTCTCGCACACCTACGTCTGGGCCTCGGAGTTCCCGAACGACATCGACCTGGGCAGCGCCATCGCCCGTACCGCGGACTCCGCGACCGGCTGGACGCGCGACAACCTCGCCGGTCTGACCGGCGGTCTGCGGGACATGGTCACCACGCTGCTGGTCGATCCGCTCGAGGCGCTGCTGACCGGTTCGCCGTTCTGGCTCGTCGCCGCCGTGCTGGTGGCCCTGGGCGCCCTGCTGGGCGGATGGCGCGCCGGCGCCACCGCGGCCGCCTGCACCGGGCTCATCGTCGCCACCGGACTGTGGCGGGACGCCATGACGACGCTCGCCGCGAGCACGGTGGCCACGGTCATGGTGCTCATCCTCGGCGTGGTCGTGGGGGTGTGGATGGGGCGCAGCGCGCTGGCCGACCGGCTGATCAGGCCCGTCCTCGACGCGGCCCAGACCATGCCGCCGTTCGTCTATCTGGTGCCGTTCCTGGCCCTGTTCGACGCGACGCGGTTCACGGCGATCGTGGCCGCGATCGTCTACGCGGCCCCGGTGACCATCAAGATCATCGCGGATGGGGTGCGGGCCGTCCCGCCGACCACGGTGGAGGCGGCGACGGCCGCGGGCTCCAGCTCATGGCAGATCATCACCAAGGTGCAACTGCCGATGTCCCGCGCCTCGTTGACGCTCGCGACCAACCAGGGCCTGATCTACGTGCTGTCGATGGTCGTGGTGGGTGGACTCGTCGGAGCCGGTGCGCTCGGCTACGACGTCGTCGCCGGTTTCTCGCAGGGTCAGTTGTACGGCAAGGGCCTGGCGGCGGGCCTGGCCATCGTGCTGCTCGGTGTCATGTTCGACCGCATCACGCAGGCGGCGGCACGCCGGGCCGGAAGAGCGCCCCGAGGGCGTTGATGCAGAAGGGCAGGACACAGGTGAAGAACGTCATGACAAGACACGCGCCGGCCATCCGGCGCGGCGGACTGGCGGGACTGGCGGCGCTTGCCCTGGTACTCAGCGGCTGCGGTGGAGCGAAGGTCGGCGAGTCCGGGGACAAGGGCAGCGACGGGAAGTGCGGCGAGTTCAATCTCGCCATCAACCCGTGGGTCGGTTACGAGGCGAATGCGGCCGTCATCGCCCATGTCGCCGAGAAGGAACTCGGCTGCACGGTCAACAAGAAGGACCTCAAGGAAGAAGTCGCCTGGCAGGGATTCGAGACGGGCCAGGTCGACGCGGTGGTCGAGAACTGGGACCACCCGGACCTGAAGAAGAAGTACATCGAGGACCAGAAGACCGCCGTGTCCGCCGGTGAGACGGGGAACAAGGGCGTCATCGGCTGGTACGTGCCGCCGTGGATGGCGAAGAAGTACCCGGACATCACCGACTGGAAGAACCTCAACAAATACGCCGATATCCTCAAGACGTCCGAATCAGGAAGCAAGGGCCAATTGCTCGACGGCGACCCGTCGTTCGTCACCAACGACGGGGCCCTGGTGAAGAATCTGAAGCTGAACTACAAGGTGGTGTACGCGGGCAGCGAGGCCGCGCTCATCCAGGCGTTCCGCAAGGCCGAGGCCGAGAAGAAGCCCGTGCTCGGGTACTTCTACGAACCGCAGTGGCTCTTCTCCGAGATGAAGCTCGTCAAGGTCGATCTGCCGCCGTACAAGGACGGTTGCGACGCGGACGAGGAGAAGGTCGCCTGCGACTATCCCGAATACGCACTCGACAAGATCGTGAGCAAGAAGTTCGCCGAATCCGGCAGCCCCGCCTACGACTTGGTCAAGAAGTTCACCTGGACGAACGAGGACCAGAACGTCGTGGCGCAGTACATCGCCCAGGACAAGATGTCGCCCGAGAAGGCGGCCGAGAAGTGGGTCGAGGACAACCAGGACAAGGTCGACGCCTGGATCGGCAAGGACTGACCAGGGGAACAATTCCGTAGAGCACACACGTGCCCGGCGGCTGCTTTCGGCAGCCGCCGGGCACTGCTGTTTCCGGCCGCCCGCCGGCCCGGTTTTCCGGGACCCGACACCCCCTTGACACCGCCTTCGGGCGAGCGGCACTGTGAGTTGCGCAACCTGATACACGTTGCGCACACAGCAACCAGACGTCGTGGGGTGTTGGAGGGGTGGCGATGGCGGGACCACGAGTGGTCATCATCGGCGCCGGTGTCGTGGGAGCGGCCCTGGCCGATGAACTGTCCTCCCGGGGCTGGACCGAGGTGACGGTTGTCGACCAGGGGCCGCTGCCCGTCACCGGCGGTTCGTCGTCCCATGCGCCGGGCCTGGTCTTCCAGACCAACCCGTCGAAGACGATGACCGAGCTGGCCCGCTACACCGTGGAGAAGCTCAGCTCCCTCGCCGTCGACGGCGAGCCCTGCTTCCTCCAGGTGGGCGGCCTCGAAGTGGCCACCACCCCCGAGCGTCTCGACGAACTCCGGCGCCGCCACGGCTGGGTCACCGCCTGGGGCATCGAGTCCCGGCTGCTGGACCCCGACGCCTGCGTGGCGCTGCACCCGCTGCTGAGGCGCGACCGCGTGCTCGGCGGACTGCTGATCCCCACCGACGGCCTGGCCAAGGCGGTGCTCGCCGTCGACGCCCAGCTCCGGGCCGCCACCGACCGCGGCGTGCGCTGCCTCGCCCGCCACGAGGTTCTCGACATCCGCACCGAGACCGACGAGGACGGCACCGACCGCGTCCGCGCCGTCGTCACCGACCAGGGCGAGATCCCCGCCGACATCGTGGTGTGCTGCGCCGGGATCTGGGGCCCCAAGGTCGCCCGCATGGCCGGGATGAACCTGCCCCTGACCCCGCTGGCGCACCAACTCGCCTGGACGGGCCCGGTTCCCGCCCTCGCCGGCCAGGAGCAGGAGGCGGTCCGCCCCATCCTGCGCCACCAGGATGCCGACCTCTACTACCGCGACCGCTACGACCGGCTCGGCATCGGCTCCTACGGCCACCGCCCCATGCCACTGTCCGCGGACGACATCGCCTCCGTGGAATCCGCCGAAACGATGCCGTCCGTCCTGCGCTTCACCGAGGACGACTTCGCCGACGCCTGGACGGAGACGCAGGCCCTGCTGCCCGCGACACGGGAGGCCAAGGTCGAGGAGGGCATCAACGGGCTCTTCTCCTTCACCACCGACGGCATGCCGCTGCTCGGCGAGTCACCGGACGTCAAGGGGTTCTGGGTCGCCGAGGCCGTGTGGGTCACCCACTCCGCGGGCGTCGGCCGCGCCATGGCCGAGTGGCTCGTCGACGGCCACTGCACCTCGTTCGATCTGCACGAGTGCGACGTGAACCGCTTTGAACCGCACCAGCTCGCCCCCGACTACGTACTGGCGCGCGGCTGCCGCAACTTCGCCGAGGTCTACGACATCATCCACCCGCTCCAGCCGCCCGGCGACCTGCGGCCCCTGCGCACCAGCCCCTTCCACGTACGGCAGCGGGAGCTCAACGCGTACTTCCTGGAGGCGTCCGGCTGGGAGCGGCCGCAGTGGTACTCCGCCAACGAACCTCTCCTCGCCCGCCGGGACATCCCCGTCCCGGGCGACTGGGCGGCCCGCATGTGGTCGCCCGTGGTCGGCGCCGAGGCGCTGGCGACCCGTGAGAGCGTGGCGATGTACGACATGACGGCGCTGAAGCGGCTGGAGGTCACCGGCCGTGGCGCGGCAGCATTCCTGCAGTGCATGACCACGGCCAACGTCGCCAAGTCGGTCGGCTCGGTCACCTATGCCCTGATGCTCGATCAGGACGGCGGTATCCGCAGCGACATCACCGTCGCCCGCCTGGGCCGCGACCGCTTCCAGGTCGGCGCCAACGGCAATCTCGACCTCGACTGGCTCACCCGCCACCTGCCCCGCGACGGCTCCGTCTCCGTCCGGGACATCACCTCGGGCACCTGCTGCGTCGGCCTGTGGGGCCCCAAGGCCCGAGAGGTCCTCCAGCCGCTCGCCGACGCCGACTTCTCGGGCCAGGGCCTGCGCTACTTCCGCGCCAAGCCCGCCCACATCGGCTCCGTCCCCGTCACCGCGATGCGTCTGAGCTACGTCGGTGAACTGGGCTGGGAGCTGTACACGACCGCCGACATGGGGCTGAAGCTGTGGGACACCCTCTGGGAGGCGATCCAGCCCCACGGCGGCATCGCCGCGGGGCGCGGTGCCTTCAACAGCCTCCGCCTGGAGAAGGGTTACCGCGCCTTCGGCACCGACATGACGTACGAGCACGACCCGTACGAAGCCGGCCTGGCCTTCGCCGTCAAGCTCGACAAGGGCGACTTCATCGGCCGGGCCGCTCTGGAGGAGCGCGGGACCGAGGTGCGCCGCCGCCTGACCTGCCTGACCATCGACGACCCGCGCGACGTCGTCATGGGCAGGGAACCGGTCCACGACGGAACGGCCTGCGTCGGGCACGTCACCAGCGCCGCCTACGGCTACACCATCGGCAAGGGCATCGCCTACGCCTGGCTGCCCGCCGAGTACGCCGTGCCCGGACGGACCCTGCACATCGGCTACTTCGACCGGCGCGTGCCGGCCGTCGTCGCCGAGGAGCCGTTGTTCGACCCGTCGATGTCCCGGCTGCGCGGCTGACCGCCGCGAGCGGACAGCCCCAGCAGACAGCAACCGCTCAGCGAGGAAGCAGGAGATCTCCGATGAGCCCGCGCACCCCCGGCGCCGACCTCCCCGAGCACCCCGGCTCGCTGTGGCGCACCCCCGAGCCCAAGCGCGCGTACGACGTCGTCATCGTGGGCGGCGGCGGACACGGTCTGGCCACGGCCCACTACCTCGCCAGGAACCACGGGATCACCGATGTCGCCGTCCTGGAGCGGGGCTGGCTCGCGGGCGGCAACATGGCCCGCAACACCACCATCATCCGGTCCAACTACCTCTGGGACGAGAGCGCCGCCCTCTATGAGCACGCCCTGAAGCTGTGGGAGGGACTGGAGGAGGACCTCGACTACCCCCTCCTCTTCTCCCAGCGCGGCGTGCTGAACCTGGCGCACAGCCTGCAGGACGTACGGGACAGCATGCGCCGGGTGGAGGCCAACCGGCTCGGCGGCGTGGACGCGGAATGGCTGGATCCGCAGGCCGTCAAGGACGTCTGCCCGATCGTCAACATCTCGCCGGACGTGCGCTATCCGGTCCTCGGCGCCACCTACCAGCCGCGGGCCGGGATCGCCAAGCACGACCACGTGGCCTGGGGCCTGGCACGGTCCGCCGACGCCGCCGGGATCGACATCATCCAGAACTGCGAGGTCACCGGGATCGATGTACGGGGCGGCCGGGTGACCGGCGTCCAGACCTCGCTCGGTCCGATCGGCGCCGGAAAGGTGGCGCTCTGCGCGGCCGGTCACTCCTCCGTCCTGGCCGGGATGGCCGGGTTCGACCTGCCCATCCAGAGCCACCCGCTGCAGGCGCTGGTCTCCGAACTGCTGGAGCCCGTGCACCCCACGGTCGTCATGTCCAACGCCGTGCACGTCTACGTCAGCCAGGCGCACAAGGGCGAACTGGTCATGGGGGCGGGCATCGACGCGTACAACGCCTACACCCAGCGCGGTGCGTTCCACATCATCGAACGCCAGATGGCCGCGGCGCTGGAGCTGTTCCCGGTCTTCGCCCGCGCCCACGTCCTGCGCACCTGGGGCGGCATCGTCGATGTCAGCCCCGACGCCTCACCCATCCTCGGGCTCACCCCGGTGGACCACCTCTACCTCAACTGCGGCTGGGGGACCGGGGGGTTCAAGGCCACACCAGGAGCCGGATGGGCGTTCGCCCACACCATCGCCCACGACGAGCCGCACCCGCTCAACGCCCCCTTCTCGCTCGACCGCTTCACCACCGGCGCGCTCGTCGACGAGCACGGCGCGGCCGCGGTGGCCCACTGAAGGCCGAGGACCTGCCGATGCTGCTGATCCCATGCCCCTGGTGCGGGCCCCGCGACGAGGCCGAGTTCCACTACGGGGGCCAGGCCCATGTGCCCTACCCCGAGGACCCGGCGGACCTCACCGACGAGGAATGGGCCCGCTACCTCTTCTTCCGCGACAACCCCAAGGGGCCGTTCCCCGAGCGCTGGAACCACGCGGCCGGCTGCCGCCGCTGGTTCAACGCCGTACGCGACACGGCCACCCACGAACTCCTCGCCGTCTACCGCGTCGGCGAACCAAGGCCGGTGATCCGATGACATCGCAACCCGAGCGACGGCCCGCCGGGGGCCGGATCGCGCGCCGGGAGCCGCTGCGCTTCCGCTTCGACGGCGTCGCATACGAGGGCTTCCGCGGCGACACGCTCGCCTCCGCCCTGCTGGCCAACGGCGTCCACCTCACCGGCACCAGCGTCCGGCTCGGCCGCCCGCGCGGGATCTTCGCGGCGGGCAGCGAGGAGCCGAACGCGGTCGTCCAGATCGAGGCTCCCTTCCCCGAGCCGATGCTGCCCGCGACGACCGTGGAGCTCCACGACGGACTCGAGGCGAGCAGCCTCCCCGGACAGGGACGGCTCGCCACCGCACCCGACCCGGCGCGGTACGACACCGTGCACGCCCACTGCGACCTGCTGGTCGTCGGCGCGGGCCCGGCCGGCCTCGCCGCGGCTCGGGCCGCCGCGCACAGCGGCGCCCGTGTCATCCTCGCCGACGAGCAGCCCGAGCCGGGCGGAAGCCTGCTCGGATCCGCCGACCCCGTAGCCCTGGATGCGGGTTGCGAAGCCCCGTCCGCCGAAGCCGAGTTGCTCGACCGGCTGACCGCCGCCGCCGGTGAACTCGACGCCGCCCCCGAGGTCCGGGTGCTGCGCCGCACCACCGTCTTCGGCTACTACGACGACAACTACCTCCTCGCCGTCGAGCGCCGCACCCACCATCTCGGCGACCGCGCCCCCGCACACCTCTCGCGAGAGCGCGTCTGGCGGATCCGTGCGCGGCGCGTGGTCCTCGCGACGGGCGCCCACGAGCGCTCGTTCGCGTTCGAGGGCAACGACCGGCCCGGCGTCATGCTCGCCGCCTCGGCCCGCACGTACGCGGTCCGCTACGGCGTCCTCCCCGGGCGCCGGGCCGTCGTCTGCACCACCAACGACAGCGCCTACGACGCCGCCCTCGGCCTGGCCGCCGCGGGGGTGGAGATCGCCGCGATCCTCGACTCCCGCCCGGCGCCCGGGCATCGGGCCGCCCGTGCCGCTGAAGCCGGGATCGAAGTGCTGCCCGGTTACGCCGTCACCGCGGCGGCCGGCGATCCCCGCGTGACATCGGTGACGGCACGGCCGCTGGGCGGGAACCCGGCGCCGGTACGGGAGTTCGCCGCCGACCTGCTCCTCGTCTCCGGCGGCTGGAATCCCGTCGTGCACCTCTTCAGCCAGGCGGGCGGGCGCCTGCGGTACGACGACGTGCTCGGCGCGTTCGTCCCCGGTGCCTGCCGCCAGGACGTACAGGTCGCCGGTGCGGCCCGCGGTGTCCTCGGCCTCGGCGAGGCCCTGGCGGACGGCGCGGCGGCGGGCGCCCGGGCCGCCGAGGCCGGGGGATTCGCCGCGGCCGGGCCGTCGTCCCGGCCCTGGCCCGGGGGCGAAGCGATGCCGCTTCCGGAGATCCGCGACGAACCGGTCACGCCCCCCGCGCACCTGTGGCACGTCCCGGGCGCCGATCCCGCTCTCAGCTTCGTCGACCTGCAACGCGACGTCACGGTGGCCGATCTCGCGCGCGCCACGGGGGCGGGCATGCGATCGGTGGAGCACGTCAAGCGCTACACCACGGCGGGTACGGCGCACGACCAGGGCAAGACGTCCGGTGTCCTGGCGAGCGGCGTCGTCGCGCAACTGCTCGGCACCGAGGTCGCCGCCCTGGGCACCACGACGTACCGCGCCCCGTACACCCCGGTCTCCTTCGCCGCGCTCGCCGGACGCGACCGCGGCGTCCTGCACGACCCGGTACGCGTCACGGCCCTGCACGACTGGCATGTGGCGCACGGCGCCCTGTTCGAGAACGTCGGGCAGTGGAAGCGGCCGTGGTACTACCCGCGGCCGGGGGAGGACATGGCGGCGGCCGTGGAGCGCGAGTGCCGCGCGGCCCGCGAGGGCGTCGCGTTCATGGACGCCTCGACGCTCGGCAAGATCGACGTGCGGGGCCCGGACGCGGGTATCTTCCTCGACCGGCTCTACACCAACATGATGAGCACGCTGAAGACGGGCATGATCCGCTACGGCGTGCTCTGCCGCCCCGACGGCATGGTCTTCGACGACGGCACCGTCATCCGCCTCGCCGAGAACCACTTCCTGACCACGACCACCACCGGCAACGCCGCCGCCGTCCTGGACTGGATGGAGGAGTGGCTCCAGACCGAGTGGCCGTATCTGCGGGTGCACTGCACCTCCGTCACCGAGCAGTGGGCCACCGTCGCCCTCGTGGGCCCCCGCTCGCGCGAGGTGCTCGCCGCCCTCGCCCCGGACCTGGCCGTCGACGCGGAGCACTTCCCCTTCATGGCGTGGCGGGACGCGACCGTCGTCGGCATCCCCGCACGCGTCTGCCGGATCAGCTTCTCCGGCGAACTGGCCTACGAGATCAACGTCCTGCCGTGGGACGCGACGGCTCTGTGGGAAGCCCTGGACGACGCAGGGCGCCCGCTCGGCATCACCCCGTACGGCACCGAGACCATGCACGTCCTGCGGGCCGAGAAGGGCTACCCCATTGTCGGCCAGGACACCGATGGCACCGTCACCCCGCAGGACCTCGGCATGGGATGGGTGGTGTCCCGGAAGAAGCGCGACTTCATCGGCAAACGCTCCCACGCCCGTGCCGACACCGGCCGGCCCGACCGCAAGCATCTCGTCGGCCTCCTCCCGGACGACCTGGGCACGCTGCTGCCCGAAGGCACCCACCTGGTGGCGCACGGAACGCTCCCGGAGCCGCCGGTGCCCACGCTCGGGCACGTCACCTCCAGTTACCGCAGCGCCGCTCTCGGCCGCACCTTCGCGCTCGCGCTCGTCAAGGGCGGCCGGGAGCGCATCGGCGACCGGCTTTTCGCGCCGGTCGGGGACGAGCTGGTCCCGGTGACGGTCACCGGTCCCGTTCTCTACGACCCCGAGGGGGCACGCCGTGACGGTTGAGAGTCCTGCCCGCCGCAGTCCGCTGGACCGGCACCACGCCCGGTTCGCGGCCGCCACCCGCGCCTCCGGCGGTACGGTCCGCCTGGCGGAGTTCCCCTTCCTCACCCAGTTCTCGGTGCGCCTCGACCCCAAGGGGCCGGCGGGCGACGCCGCCGGGCTCGCACTGGGCCTCCAGCTTCCCCTGGAGCCCAACACTCTCGTACGCGGAGGGGAGTTGACGGCTCTGTGGCTCGGCCCGGACGAGTGGCTCGTGGTCGGACCGCCGGGAGCGGAACACGACCTGCGGGCGCGGCTGCGGGCGGTGTCGGAGTGCCCGGCCGCCTCAGTGGTTGAGGTGTCCGCCCAGCGCACCACGCTGCTCGTGGGCGGTGCGCGCTCGCGCGACCTGCTGGCGCGGGGGTGTTCGCTCGATCTGCATCCCCGCTCGTTCGGCGCGGGCCGCTGCGCGCAGACGAACCTGGCCCGCAGCCAGGTGGTGCTGGCCGCGCGCGATGCGCACAAGCCCGGCTTCTGGGTGCTGGTGCGGTCGTCGTTCGCGGCGTATCTGGGGGACTGGCTGCTGGACGCCGCGACGGAGTACACGAACACGGAGTACGAGGACACGGAGTACACGGACACCGAGTGCGGGGAAACGGCGTACAGCGACCAGGGATCACCACCCGGACCGGGTCTGTGATCACGGTGCTGTGCGATCGCCCACCATGAGCGCGGAGGAAGGAAGCGGGACGGAGGGGCAGTGCTTCGGTCCGCCCGGCGAGCGCGGGAACCGACCGGTCGGGGCCCGCGGGTGCGGGAGCGGCCTGTCAGGACAGCGGCGGGGGAGCCCCTTGTCAGGACTGCGGCGGGGGAGCGCCTTGTCAGGACCGCGGTGCGGAAGCACGACCGCTCAGGCTCGCGACAAGTGCTGCCCCGACGATGGCCGGGAGCGCTCCGCCCTGCGGGCCTCCCGCCGCGCCCTGCGCCGCTCGCGGCGCAGCGCCCGCGCCGTACTGCTCGGCTCCGAGACCACGCCGTGCCGCTGGTTCCACACCTGCCGGGTCACCCAGACATCGAGCACGCTCCAGGTGGCGACCACGGTGCTCGCGACCGAACCGAGCACGGCGGGGAACGCGAACCACGATCCCGCGAACGTGCACAGCACCGCGACCATGGCCAGAACGAGCGTGAAGGCGGTGATGATCCAGGCCCGCACCGCGGCCGAACGGACCGGATCGGGCATCCGGGGCCGTATGGCCGGCTCCACGGTCCACAGCGAGGTGCGCGACCCTTCGCCGGTGCCGCTCTCCTCGGCGTCGCCGCTGTCCACGATGTCCGGTTCCGTCTTCATCCGGCTCTCACTCCCCTCAACCAGGATCACGAACGGGGGGAGACCTGAGGTTCCCGAGGAAGGCGTCTTTCCGTGAACCACGCTGTCCAACCACCGAGTCCGGCCGGTCGGTACGGCCTGTATCCAAGGATGCGATGTCCTGCCATCACCCGACAACGGAGCGTGCAAGCGTCCGACGACATGGGTGAACGTCCGGACGGGTCTTCGAGATGACCGGCAGGCAGTAGTAGGCTCGCGCCGTTTATGGAAACGGAATCCGAACCGGAACACCGCCCCCGCGTGCCGGGGTTGACGTAGGGGAGGCCATGCGCTTTCGCGGGAAGTCCATCCGCCGGAAGATCGTGGGGCTGCTTCTGGTGCCGTTGGTGTCCCTGACCTCCATATGGGCATTCGCCACGGTGATCACCGGCCGGGAGGCGAAGCAACTCCTGGACACCGCCCAGATCGTGGACGAAGTGGGCTTTCCGGCCGAGGACACCGTACAGATGCTCCAGCAGGAGCGCAGGCAGACCCTGGTGCATCTCGCCGACCCCCGCAGGTCGGACGGGCTCTCCCGGCTCCACCGCCAGGAGGCGGCCACCGACAGGCTCGTGGACCGGCTGCGCGCCAACGCGCGTGACAGCGGCGTACGGGACGGCATGGGCGACGACGCCGACCTCCGGCTGAACAACCTCCTCGACGGACTCGAAGGGCTGGAGACCCTGCGCGCCAAGGTCGAGGAGGGCACGGTCTCCCGCCCGTACGCCTTCGCCGCGTACAACGCGCTCATCGACCCCGCCTTCGAGTTCCTCAACGCCCTGCACGCCCTCGACGACGCCGAGATGGACAAGCAGGGCCGGGCCATCGTCGGCATCACCCGCGCCCGCGAGGAGCTCTCCCGCGAGGACGCCTTGCTCGCCTCGGGGCTCGCCGCCGGCCGGATGAGCCAGCGCGACCAGCGGGCCTTCTCCGACCTCGTGGCCAACCGCAAGCTGATCTACGCGACCAACCTGCAGGTGCTCCCCGCCGAGGAGGGCGCCGTCTTCGAGAAGTACTGGAACGGCCCCGACACCGTCGACCTGCGGGGCGACGAGGAACGCGTGATCAACGCCCGCACCGAGGACACCCTCGACGGCATCAACGCCGAGCGCTGGCAGGCCGCTTCGAGCACCGTCCTGGACGCTCTGGACCGCATGGGCGCCGATGCGGGCCGCGACTACCAGGACCGTGTGCAGCCCGTCGCCGTCGGCGTCCTGATCCAGGCGGCCGTCGCCGGCGTCCTGGGCTTCGCCGCCGTCCTCGTCTCCATCGTCGTCTCCGTCCGCATCGGCCGCGGCCTGGTGCGCGACCTGTCCCGGCTGCGCAAGGAGGCGCACGAGGTCTCCGGCGTACGGCTGCCCAGCGTGATGCGCCGCCTGGCCACGGGGGAGCAGGTCGACGTCGATACCGAGGCACCGCGCCTGGAGTACGGCCAGGACGAGATGGGCCAGGTAGGCAAGGCCCTCAACACCCTGCAGCGCGCCGCCCTGGAGGCGGCCGTACGGCAGGCGGACATGCGGCGTGGCGTCTCCGAGGTCTTCGTCAACCTCGCCCGCCGCAGCCAGGTCCTCCTGCACCGCCAGCTCACCCTCCTCGACGCGATGGAGCGGCGCACCGAGGACACCGAGGAACTCGCGGACCTGTTCCGGCTCGACCACCTGACCACGCGTATGCGCCGCCACGCCGAGGGCCTGGTGATCCTCTCCGGCGCCGCCCCGTCCCGGCAGTGGCGCAAGCCGATCCCGCTCATGGACGTCGTCCGCGCCGCCGTGGCCGAGGTCGAGGACTACGAGCGCGTGGAGGTACGGCGGCTGCCGCGGATGGCGGTGACCGGCCCGGCCGTCGCCGACGTCACCCACCTCATCGCCGAACTCCTGGAGAACGCCACGGTGTTCTCGCCCCCGCACACCGCCGTCCAGGTCCTCGGCGAGCGCGTCGCCAACGGCTTCACCCTCGAAATCCACGACCGCGGGCTGGGCATGGCCCCCGACGCGCTCCTCGACGCCAACCTCCGGCTCGCCGAGACCCCCGAGTTCGAACTCTCCGACACCGACCGGCTCGGCCTGTTCGTCGTCAGCCGGCTGGCCCGCCGCCAGGGCGTGCGCGTCTCACTGCAGACCTCTCCGTACGGCGGCACCACCGCCGTCGTCTTCATCCCGGCGTCGCTGCTCACCGACGCCCCGGCCGACGAGGCGCCGGACGACCGGGAGCCCGAGGCGACGGGCGGCGAGCACGAGACGTACGGCGACCCGCTCACCACCCTGGCCCAGTTTCCCCTCCCGATGGCCGGAACGCAGAGCGCGGAGAGCGCCCACGACGGCCCCGCCGAAGTGGAGGCGCCGGTCTCCGCGCTCGACGAGGACGACGACGAGGGCCTCATCTTCCGCGGTCGCGGCGCCGAGCGCGAGGCATGGCGCGGACGGCGGCTGCGCCGGAGCGGGGTCCCTGCCGGGCGTTCGGGAGAGCGTGAGGCGCAGCGCGGCGAGACCGACGACCACGGGCCGGCCGACGAGGAGGCCCGCGACGCCGGCGGGCACGAGCAGGCCCCCGACAACGACGGACCCGACGTCACGCGCCCCGAGGGCCAGGTGCCGCTGCCCCGCCGTACCCCGCCCGTCCTGGTCTCGGACCACGGTCGGCCCGTGGACGAGAAGGGTCGCCGCGGTGGCGCTTCCGCCGCGTCGCGCGACAGGAACGAGGAACGACCGTCGGAGCCCGCGGAGTCCACCGCGACGTCCGTGGGAGGGCTGCCCCGCCGGGTACGGCAGGCCAGCCTCGCTCCGCAGCTCAAGACCGATCCCGCACAGCGCGCCGGGCAGCAGACGCCCCGGCCCGCGGAGAGCGAACCCGAGCGCGATGCCGAGGAGGTGAGGGCCCGTATGGCCTCACTCCAGCGTGGCTGGCAGCGCGGCCGGGCTCACACCGGTGAGGACACCGCGTCCGGCCGGGCTCACCCCGGCCAGGACGACGGGTCCGGCCGGGACACCGCATCAGGAACGACACCCGAGGGGGACGGTCGATGACAGCACCGGCACACAACGCCGCGATGGGCGCGGCGGGTCAGCTCAATTGGCTTCTCGACGAGCTGGTCGACCGGGTGGGCAGCATCCGCAAGGCGCTGGTGCTGTCCGGCGACGGACTGGCCAAGGGCACGTCGAAGGACCTGACCCGGGAGGACGGCGAGCACCTGGCCGCCGTCGCGTCGGGCTTCCACAGCCTCGCCAAGGGCGTGGGCCGCCACTTCGACGCGGGTGATGTACGGCAGACCGTCGTGGAGCTGGACGACGCCTTCCTCTTCGTGACCGCGGCCGGGGACGGCAGCTGCCTCGCCGTGCTCGCCGACGCGGACTCCGACGTCGGCCAGATCGCGTACGAGATGACGCTGATGGTCAAGCGGGTCGGCATTCACCTGGGCACCGCGCCGAGGAGCGGATCCGGCGCCGCCGCCGGGGGGTGACGAGGCTCCATGACGGAACACGGGGGTTCCAGATACGACGGCGGCCCGGGGGAGGGCGGCCGGGAGGAGGGGCGTAGCGCGGCTCACTGGTTCGACGACGCGGCCGGCCCGGTCGTGCGTCCTTACGCCATGACGCGGGGCAGGACCCGCAGCGCGGCCGAGGACCGGCTCGACCTCATCGCGGTCGTCGTCGCCGAGTCGCGCAGCGGCGTGGACGGCGCCCGGAGCGCCGCGGACCACACGCTCTCTCCCGAGCACCTGGACATCGTCGACCGCTGCCGGGAGGTGCCGCAGTCGGTGGCGGAACTCGCGACCGACCTGGACCTGCCGGTGGGGGTCGTCCGCGTGCTCATCGGCGATCTGCTGGACGAGGACCTGGTCCATGTCTCACGGCCGGTCCCCGCTGCCGATCTGCCGGACGAGAACATCCTCCGCGAGGTGATCGACGGCCTGCGGGCGCTGTGACACCGGCGGAGGACGGCGCCGGAGCGCGGCGCTGTCCACGCTCTCTGGGGCGTATCCACTGCTGCGGCGTATCCACGCGATCCGCGGTGCGTCTGCGGGATCAGCGGCTCGTGTGCGCGGTCGGCGGGGCGTCGTAGGGGGCCGTGGGAGCCGTGGGGGCGTACCGGAATCCAGGGCGCCTAGGCGACAGGTCGCGCCTCGACGGCCGAGCGGTGTTCCTGGTGGCCGCCGCTGGCGATCATCCGTACCTCGTCGCGGTCGCTGATCTCCGCCCGGACTATCCCGGTGTCGTCGGCGTAGACCGGGTGCCCGCCGGGGCCGCTGCGGTCGGTGCGGTGGACCACCACCACATCCTCGGCACCTTCGGGCGCGCGCGCCGTGACACCGGATTGTGCGAACACAAGTTCGTAATCTTCAGCCTGCCGCATGACGCCCTCCTCTGCGGTGACCCCCAGGTGATGCTGACACCAGACTGCATGGAATCGGGCATGAGGTACAAATCACCAGCGGATTCTCCGGGCCTGATCCGCGAAAAACCGAAGATCGGCTACGGAGCGTGCCCGGCTCGTATACGGTACGGCGAGCGGTGACGGGCGTGCGGTGCCGCGAGGCGTGGGCGCGCGGTTCGCCGTGCTGCCCGCACCGTGAGGGCCGGGCGCGGGCGCGACCGGTGGTCACGAGTTTGCGCGCAGGATGTCGGGGGCGTGAAGGATCCGGTCGCTTCGTGGACCGGGGAGCCCGGAAGGGCACGTCGCCGCTACAGTCCTCCCCGAAGGATCTCCGTACAGCGAAGTGAGAGAGCCATGGCCTTCGGGCGCTCCGAGCGGCGCCGCAAGTCTCCTGCGGAACCGGTGACCCTCAAGATCCTGGTGGCGGGCGGCTTCGGAGTCGGCAAGACGACGCTGGTGGGTGCGGTCAGCGAGATCAAACCGCTGCGCACCGAGGAACTGCTCACCGAGGCGGGCCGCCCCGTGGACTCGCTCGACGGTGTGGAGGCCAAGTCCACGACCACCGTGGCCATGGACTTCGGCCGGATCTCCCTCCGTGACGACCTGGTGCTGTACCTCTTCGGTACGCCCGGCCAGGACCGCTTCTGGTTCCTGTGGGACGAGTTGGCGCGCGGAGCGCTGGGGGCCGTCGTCCTCGCGGACACCCGCCGCCTCGGCAACTGCTTCGCCGCAGTCGACTACTTCGAGCAGCGCGGCATCCCGTTCACGGTCGCCGTCAACTGCTTCGACGGCGCGCAGCGTTACGCCCCGGACGCCGTGCGGGACGCGCTGGACCTGGACCCCGGGGTGCCCGTCGTGGTGTGTGACGCGCGGGAGAGGGAGTCGGCGAAGGACGTGCTGATCTCGGTCGTCCAGCATGCGCTGGAGACCGGCGCCGGCCACCGTCAGCCCGCGGTCACCTGACGAGCTACTCCGTAGCCGCTGACGACCGCCCGCCTCCCGCGGCCCGTCGTCAGCGGCCTCGAGGGCCGTCTACGCCCCGTCCTCCTCCAACCAGCCGAAGCTGCGCTCAACTGCCTTGCGCCAGTTGGCGTATTCGCGCTCGCGTGCCTGCGGCTCCATGTGCGGCTCCCACTGCTGGTCGCGCTTCCAGTGCGTGCGGAGCTCGTCCAGGTCCTGCCAGACGCCCGTGGCGAGCCCGGCCGCGTACGCCGCGCCCAGACACGTCGTCTCGGAGATCACAGGCCGGATGACGGGCACACCGAGTACGTCCGACTGATGCTGCATCAGGAGGTTGTTGGCGGTCATGCCGCCGTCCACCTTCAGCGTCGTGATCTGCACGCCCGAGTCCTGGTACATCGCGTCCACGACGTCGCGCGTCTGCCAGCTCGTCGCCTCCAGCACCGCCCGGGCCAGATGCGCCTTGGTGACGTACCGGGTCAGGCCGGTGACCACACCGCGGGCGTCGGAGCGCCAATAGGGCGCGAACAGGCCGGAGAAGGCCGGAACGATGTACGCGCCGCCGTTGTCGTCGACGCTCGCCGCCAGTGTCTCGATCTCCTCCGCGGCGCTGATGATGCCGAGCTGGTCGCGGAACCACTGCACCAGGGCGCCCGTGATCGCGATGGCGCCTTCGAGGCAGTACACCGGCCGCTCGGCCGAGTCGGTAGCCCATCGTCGTCAGCAACCCGCTCTTGGACGGTACGGGCCGGTTGCCGGTGTTGAGCAGCAGGAAACTGCCCGTCCCGTAGGTGTTCTTGGCCTCGCCCACGCCGTAGCAGGTCTGACCGAAGACAGCCGCCTGCTGGTCGCCGAGCGCGGAGGCCACCGGGACACCCGCGAGCTGGCCGACGGCCGTGCCGTACACCTCGGCGGAGGAGCGGATCTCCGGCAGGACCGCCTCGGGGACGTTCATGGCCGCGAGGATGGCCGGATCCCACTGCAGGGTCTCCAGGTTCATCAGCATCGTGCGGCTCGCGTTGGTGACGTCGGTGACGTGCACCCCGCCGTCCGTACCGCCCGTGAGGTTCCAGATGAGCCAGGAGTCGATGGTCCCGAAGGCGATGTCGCCGTTCTCGGCGCGGGCGCGCAGACCGGGGACGGTCTCGAGCAGCCAGGTGGCCTTCGGGCCGGAGAAGTAGCTGGCGAGCGGGAGGCCGGTGGCGTCGCGGAAGCGGTCCTGGCCGTCCGCGCCGCCGAGTTCGTTGCACAGCGCGGCCGTCCTGGTGTCCTGCCAGACGATCGCGTTGTGCACGGGCTTCCCGGTCTTCCGGTCCCACAGCACGGTCGTCTCGCGCTGGTTGGTGATGCCCAGCGCGCTCAACTGGTCGGCGCGCAGGCCCGCGTTGGCGAGAGCGCCCGCGACGACCGCCTGCACCTTGGACCAGATCTCGGTCGCGTCGTGCTCGACCCAGCCGGGCTTGGGGAAGATCTGCCGGTGCTCGCGCTGGTCGACGGCGACGATCGCGCCGCCCTGGTCGAAGATGATGCAGCGACTGGAGGTGGTGCCCTGGTCGATCGCGGCGACGTACGTGCCCGTCATGAACGTCTCCTGACTGGGAGGCTGGGAAGGCTGTTCGGAAGCGGTGCGGAACGCCGAGGCGGTGCGGAACGCCTGCAGTGGTGCGATACGCCGCTCAGAACGCCAGGTTGAAGATCAGGCCCGCCAGCACCGCGCCGATCAGCGGGCCTGCCACCGGCACCCACGCGTACCCCCAGTCGGAGGTGCCCTTCCGCGGAATGGGCAGCACCGTGTGGACGATGCGCGGGCCGAGGTCGCGCGCCGGGTTGATGGCGTAGCCCGTGGGGCCGCCGAGGGAGAGCCCGATGCCGACGACGAGGAAGGACACGACCAGGATCGTGGTTCCGGAGTCGCCGAGGCCCTTGTTGAGACCGAAGGTCAGGAGCGGCAGGACGAGGCCGATGGTCGCGATGATCTCGGTCAGGAGGTTGGCGACCGGGTTCCGGATCTCCGGGACGGTCGAGAAGATGCCCAGTGTGGGCTGGTCGTTGGCGCGGAACTGCGCCATGTACGTGAGCCAGGTGAGCGCCGCTCCGAGGGCCGCGCCGACCAGCTGGCCGATGATGTAGAGCGGAACCTTGTCCCACTCGCCGGTGTCGGTGGCGATGCCGACGGTCACGGCCGGGTTGAGGTGGGCCCCGGACAGCGGGGCCGCGGTGTAGGCACCGGCCATGACGCCGAAGCCCCAGCCGAAGGCGATGACGATCCACCCGGAGGCCTTGGCCTTCGAATGGTTGAGTGTGACGGCGGCGCAGACGCCTGCGCCGAACAGGATCAGGATCGCGGTGCCGATGATCTCACCGACGATTATGTCTCCGTTGGAGAATTCCATTGCGGCTCCCAGTCCTCGCCCGGGTGCGTGGCGCCCCGGTCCTCCGTGCGGGTGTGTTCTCCCGTGCCGGCGGAGAGCCTGCGGCAGGGCCGCCCGAGCCCCGCCCGGCGTCCGCGACGAGCGTGCCAACGCAGCGGAATCGCCCATGGACATGGGCCCGACGACCACCTGAGCCGGCGGCCGGCGTACGGCGATGCCGACTGACATCCGGAAGTGTTCACCGGCGCTGTGGGGGCGTCAAGGTGGCCGACAGGACCCGCGTCGTACGCGGCGCGCGCTCCGGTGCGAACGCGGCGCCGGATACGGCATTCGCGTCGGGAACGGAGGTCAACGCGCGGCTCCAGCAAGGATGTTGGGGAGTGCTGGACCCCGTGCATGGCCGGGACGCCCGGGTGGGAGAACGGATACGGACCCTGCTCCCGCACGCGCGGGTCCGTGCCCGCCGTACCTCGTATCGCGGTCCTCCGGCCGGCGGGCACCCGACTCGCCCCGAGCTGGGCCATGGCCGTCTGCCCTCGGCGGACGCCGTGACGGCGTCGACGCCTGTGCCCGGCAAGGCCTTGCGCGCACAGGTCACGGCGCCTACGGGTGCGTGGGCGCGCGGGATTCGGCAGGTGCGCGTCGGCGGTCGCGACCGGGACAGCCGGGAGGCGACCATGTCGAGACCGCGGCGTGCTGCCCGTACCCCGGTGCTCAGCGGACCGCGACGACTGCCGAACCGTGCCCGAACAGCCCCTGGTTCGCCGTGATGCCCGCGCGCGCCCCGGACACCTGACGGTCACCCGCCGTGCCCCTCAACTGCCAGGTGAGCTCGCAGACCTGGGCAATGGCCTGGGCCGGAACCGCCTCGCCGAACGAGGCGAGCCCGCCGCTCGGATTGACCGGGACTCGCCCGCCCAGCGCCGTCGCGCCCTCGTGCAGGAGCTTCGTGCCCTCGCCCGGGGCGCACAGCCCCAGATCCTCGTACCACTCCAACTCCAGTGCCGTGGACAGGTCGTAGACCTCCGCGAGCGACAGGTCATCCGGGCCGATACCGGCTTCCTCGTACGCGGCCTTGGCGATCGATGCCCGGAAGCCGACGGGCGCGGGATCGACGGCGGCGGCCGAGTCGGTGGCGATGTCGGGGAGATCCGGCACGGTCCTCGGGTAGGTGGGGGTCACCGTGGAGACGGCCCGGATACGGACCGGGTCCGCCGCCCCGTGACGCCGCGCGAAGTCCATGCCGCTGAGCACCAGGGCCGCCGCCCCGTCAGAGGTCGCGCAGATGTCCAGCAGCCGCAGGGGGTCGGCGACGACGGCGGAGGCCGCGACCTCCTCGGCGCTGACCGCCTTGCGGTAGCGGGCATGGGGGTTGAGCGCCCCCGCGGCGGCGTTCTTCACCTTGACCCGGGCGAAGTCCTCGGGCGTATCGCCGTGGAGGGCCATCCGGCGGCGGGCGTAGAGCCCGAAGTACGTGGGGTTGGTGGCGCCGAGGACGCGGAAGCGCAGCCAGTCCGGGTCATCGGGCCGGTCGCCGCCTGCCGGGGCGAAGAAACCCTTGGGCGCCGCGTCCGCGCCGATGACCAGGACGACATCGGCCATACCCGAAAGGATCTGTGCGCGTGCTGTGTTGATCGCCTGGGCGCCCGAGGCGCAGGCCGCGTACACGCTGGTGACCCGCGACCCCTGCCAGCCGAGCGCCTGGGCGAAGGTGGCGCCCGCGACGTAGCCCGGGTAGCCGCCGCGCACGGTGTCCGCGCCGACCACCGACTGCACGTCCGGCCAGCCGATCCCGGCGTCGGCGAGCGCGGCGCGGGCGGCCACCGTCCCGTACTGGACGAAGCTTCGGCCCCACTTGCCCCACGGGTGCATTCCGGCGCCGAGCACCGCCACGTCGCCGGTCATGAGCGCCGGTCCCGTCCGGGTGCCGTCGGCCGCTCGCGTCCGGGGTCCGCCATGGGCCGCTCGCGTCCGGGGCCGGCGATCGGCCGTTCCCGCCCGTCGTCCGGTACGGGGCGCCAGTGCCAGGTGGTCCGGACGTGGTCGTCGTCCTCGTCGAGGACACCCGGTACGACCTCGACCTCCATGCCCACCGCCAGATCGGCCACCGCAACTCCCGGCGCGGCCTGTCCCAGCACGATCATGCGCTCGGCCTCCAGCTCGACCGCGACGAGTGTGTACGGCACCCACTCCCGGCCGGGATCGGAGACATACGGCGCGGGCGGCCGGTAGCGGCCGTCGGTGTACGACCAGACTCTGCCCCGGCGGGAGAGAGCCACCTCGGTCAACTCGGTACCCGCGCAGGCGGGGTTGCGGCAGAAGTGGTCCTCGCGGGGGAAGAAGACGGCGGTGCACGCGGCGCAGCGGGTGCCGAGGAGCCGGAAGCCGCTGTCGTCCTCCCTGAACCAGCCGGTCACCACGGGCGTACGAGCACGTGCCACGAGACCTCCCGAGCCACTCCTGACGGGTCGTCAGAAGTGTGCCACGCGGAGCCCGGGAGAGGAATGCCGCGCGTTGCCGGCCAGGCGCGGCCGGCGGGGGGCAGGGCTCAGTCGGTGTTCAGCCGGTGTTTTCGGTGTTCTCGGCGAGCCACTTGGCCGCGATCTCCGCCAGTTCGTGGTCCCGCCCGGCCAGCATCATCCGGATCATCTGCGCGTCGCCGCGAAGCGACCAGCCGGGGTGGCCGAACGTGGCGGGATTGTTCTTCTCGATGAGGAAGTGCGCGGGCCAGGCCGCGCCGTAGCCGATCACGGGGAGCCCCAGCAGATAGCGCCGGCGTCCGCTGAACAGACCGTAGGCGCTCACCGCGAGGCCGGAGAGCGTGCCGCTCAGATGGATCCAGCGCGTGGCTGCCCGGGAATGCATGGCCACGTAGTACGGCCAGAAGTCCTCGTAGGAATCGAACGTCCGCTGTGTCATGTCCGCACCGTAGTGCAGCGAACGAGGCCCGGCGAGATCGCTCGTCGACGGGACGGTGCTGGGCGCGGGAAGGCAGACGCAACGCATCCGACCTGCGGAAACAGACGAGGCGCGGGAGTGGCCGCCCCGATCGCCCGCCCGGAATGCATGCGCGAGGGAGGGGCCTTGACTCACACCGAATATGGAGGAAAATTCTCAATACACCAGAAAACCGAAAGCGAGCCGCACCGCCGGTGGAGACGTCCCCGGCCCGCGTGACCCACTTGACGGGTCTGGCCAGGCCCCCGGCAGATCCTTCTGATCCCCGAGCCCTTCAGCGACGGCTGAGACTCATGGAATCGGTACGGACTACCGGGGACTGCATGTTTCTGGCCCCACGCAGAGGTAAGGGCCCTTCGCTTCCTCGAGGAGCGAAGGGCCCTTGGGCGTTCCTGATACGGGAGGGGCCCTCGCGTGCGCGGGACGGAGGCGCACACGAGGTGCTCGGGCGCGCGCGAGCGCTCAGTGATGCGTGAGGGACCGCCGTGACACCGGGAAGTCGAAATAGGTGTCGGGGAACAACTCCGGCTTGTGCGTGAAGTGCCACCACTCCTCGGGCAGATTGACGAAACCCACGCCCTCCAGGGTGTTCTTGAGCAGCATGCGGTTCGCGCGCTGCTTGCCCTTGATGCGGGGATCCATGGTGTGCGAGAGAGTGTCGAAGCAGTCGAACCCGGTGCCCATGTCGACCGAGTTGTCGGGGAAGCGCTCGTCCTGCGGTCCATGACAGGGGACGAGGGGCTCGCCCGGCACGTACGGGCGCGTCGGCCCGGCCGGGAGCCTCACGATCGTCACGTCCAGGGTGCTCCCGCGGCTGTGGCCCGACTTCTCCGCGATGTAACCGTCCTCGAACAGACGGGACTTGTCGACCCGGGGATAGAACTCCGCCTTCATGGACTGGTCGTCGAGGTCCTTCGCCCAGGCGACGAAGTGATCGACGGCTCGCTGCGGCCGGTAGCAGTCGTACACCTTCAGCGAGTACCCCTGTCCCAGGAGCTTCTTCTGCGCCCGGTGCAGTGCCTTGGCGGCGGGCGAGGTGAGGATGCACAGGGGACGGCGGTAGCCGTCGATCCGTTCCCCGACGAAGGTGTGCGGCGTGAAGTAGCGGATCTCCTGCAGGATCGTGGGATCGACGTCGCGGAGCGCCACGAAGGCATCGGGGGCCTTCGGTTCCGGACTGGCCTCGGCCGCCGGGGGAGCGGCGGTGACGACGGCGAGGGCGGTGGCGGAGAGGGCAACGGCGCGCAGGGCCGCGGGGATGCGTGGCATGCCCCAGGGATCTACCACCCGGACCGCCCGTGGGGAAGTCCCGTATGGGGGCTACGCGCCCGTACGGCCGTGACTCCCCTCGTCCCTGCGCCGCCGGTGGCCCGTCGGTCGCCGATTCGCCCGCCCCCAGCGGTCGGCCGTACGGATCGGGTCCGCTGCCGGTGGGCCGCTGTCGGTGCGCCGACGCCGACGAGTCGCCGTCGGGCCCGCCGCCGATCCCCGCTGTCTCCCTTGTCTCCCTTGTCTCCACGAAGCCACAAAGCCACAAAAACTGACGGGAGTTGGATACAGTCCGCGCGTGCCCGAACCACGACTTCACTCGCACTGCTCGTACTGCGGCGCCGCCTATCCGCCCGACGCGGGCTGGCCGCGGCAGTGCCCCGCTTGCGGCGACGTGGTCTACCGCAACCCCCTGCCCGTCGCCGTCGCTCTGCAGCCCGTCGGTGATGGCGGCCGCCCGGGCCTGGTCGTCGTCCGCCGCACGATCGAGCCGCAACGGGGCCGACTCGCCCTGCCCGGCGGCTTCATCGACCACGGAGAGGACTGGCGCGAGGCCGTCGTCCGTGAACTGCGCGAGGAGACCCGCATCGTGGCGGACGCGTCAGCGGTCCGCCTTGCCGATGTGCTCAGCTCGCCCGGCGGCCATCTGCTGGTCTTCGGGCTGCTGCCCGAGCGCCGGACCGGTGAACTGCCGCCCTCCGCGCCGACGGACGAGACCGAAGGCTGGGAGACGCTCTCCGCGCCTGCGGACCTGGCCTTCCCGCTCCACACGGCGGCGGCCGGCGCGTGGTTCGCCGGGCGCTACGGCTGAGGCGGTCTGCGGATACGGGTCGTGGATGGGGACGGGCCTTCCCACACAATGGAGCGTCCCCTCCCGCACGGTGCGGCCGTCCCCGGTGGCAGTCACCTCCCGCGGTCGACCACCTCGGCGGAACCGCCGCTCGGTCGACCGCCCCAACGAAACCGCCCCCACGGAATCGCCCCAACGAAACCGCCCCAACGACACCACCCCAGCGGAACCGCCACACCGGCCGCGCCACCGCCCGGCCGCAGACCACCCCGGCCCGCATCGTCCCGGCGGCAGACCAGCCGTCACGGCGCACCGACCGACCGGCGGGCCGTTCACCGGACGTCCCCCCGCACCCGTACCGCGTATCCCGGCTCCCCGCCGCCGTCCCGCTCGACGACCACCCGGCCGTCCACCACCCGTGAGGTGAACCGTTCCAGCCGGGCCCGTTCCCAGCCGTCGCCCGCACCGGCAGCCACGAGCCCGCTGCCCCTGCGCCCCTCCGCCGGAGCCCACACCTCCAGTTCCACGTCCCCGCCCTCGCCCGTCACCGGCAGCACCGTCCCCGCCCGCGCCAGCACCGGAATCCGCGACAGCGGCGCATCGACCACCGCCTGACCAGGACCCCGGTACGCCTCGCCGGTCGCCGTGTCGTACCACAGCCCTCGCGGCAGCCGCACCGTCCGTCGCGTCGCGCCGGGCTCCAGCACCGGAGCCACCAGCAGTCCTTCGCCCAGCAGGAAGGCGTCCTCGCAGTCGCGCAACTCCCGGTCCTCCGGGGCGCTCCACCACACTGGCCGCACATACGGTGCCCCGGTCCGGTGGGCCACGTGCGCGAGCGCGACGAAGTACGGCAGCAGCCTCTCCCGCCCGGCCAGCGCCGTCCGTGCGTGCTCCAGCGCCTCCGGGCCGAACTCCCACGGCTCCCGCCGGCCGGCGGAGATCGCCGAGTGCGTACGGAACAGCGGGAGCCACGCGGCCAGTTGGAACCAGCGCAGATACAGCTCCGGCGTGGGCGAACCGGTGAAGCCCCCGACGTCCGGCCCCGAGTACGGCACTCCGCTCAGCCCCAGCCCCAGCACCAGCGCCAGTGACGCACGCAGCCCGGGCCAGCTCGACGCCACGTCCCCCGACCACGATCCGCCGTACCGCTGCATCCCCGCCCACCCCGACCGGGAGAAGAGGAACGGGCGTTCCTCCGGCCGCAGTTCGGCCAGGCCCTCGTACCCCGCCCTGGCCATGGCGAGGCCGTAGACATTGTGCGCCTCCCGGTGATCGCCGCCCCGTCCCTCCAGGGCGTGCCGGGCCGAGCGCGGCAGCGTCGGGTCGCCGAAGGCCGCGAAGGACACCGGCTCGTTCATGTCGTGCCACATGCCCGAGAAGCCCTGGGCGAGCCGTTCCGCGTACAGCCCGCCCCACCACTTGCGGACCCGTGGGTCGGTGAAGTCCGGGTACACGGACTCGCCCGGCCACACCTCGCCGCGCACCTCCCGCCCGGTCGCGTCCCGTACGAAGGCATCGGCCGCGGCCCCGCTGTCGTACACCGCGTTCCCCGGCTCCGCCTTCACCGCCGGATCGACGATCGACACCAGCCGGACCCCGTCCTCGCGCAACTCCTCGGCCAGCGCGGGCAGATCGGGGAAGCGGGTGGTGTCCACCGTGAAGACCCGGTGGCCGTCCAGATGGTCGATGTCGAGGTGCAGCGCGGACAGCGGCAGCCCCCGATCCCGGTATCCGGCCGCCACCCGGCGCACCTCCGCCGAGCTGCCGAAGCCCCAGCGCGCATGGTGGTACCCCAGCGCCCAGCGCGGCGGGACCGCGGGCGCGCCCGTCAGGGACGCCCAGCCGCGCATGACACGCGCCGGGGTGCCGACCACCGTCCAGGAACGCAACGGACCGCCGTCCATGCGCAGTTCGCAGCCGCCCGGCCGGTCGTGCCCCGAGCCCCTGCCCTCCTCGCCCTCGGCCAGCCGTACCCGCCCGTCCCAGGAGTTGTCGTGGAAGACCAGGTGCGTGCCCGCGTCCGCGACGACCATGAGCACGGGCATGCAGAGGTAGAGCGGGTCGTCGCCCGGTTCGAACCCGGCCTCGGGGTCGGTGTTCCACAGCCGGTACGAGCCGTCGCGCAGCCGCGGACCCGCGGCCCGACCGCCCAGCCCGAAGAACCGCGCGTCCGCCGTCACCTCCGCGCGCTGCACCCAGCGCGATCCCTCCCCCTCCGCGTCCACCGGGTCCCACCAGCGCGGCGGCAGGTCACGCCGCAGGACCACCCCGCCCGGCGTACGGATCTCGACCGCTCCGTGCCGCGACACCGCCACCGTCACCCGCTCCGAGACCACGCGCCAGCCGCCGTCCTTGTCCGGTTCGAGGACGGCACGCGGGTCCGCGCCGGGGCAGCCCCGCTCCAGCGCGTACGAGGGCTCGGGCTCGGCGCCGTCCCAGCCGCAGAAGACCACCCCGCCCGCGGACACCCGCACGCGCAGCGAGGAGCGGGCGAACCGCACCACCCCGCCCCCCGGCCTCTCCTCCGCATCCTGCGCGGGCCCGGGGACACGCGCACGCTCCGGCCCCCGCCGGGGCAGGGCTTCGGCGTCGGCGCGCTGTCTCCGCCAGGCGGCCCGCACCGTACGCCGGCCCTGCGCCGTACCGACCACCTTCATCGACCGCACCAGGTCACGCGCATCCATGCTGCTCAGCCTGCCACTGGCGGCGGCGTGCACGAGACGCGTTCAACTGCCGTTCATCCGTGGTGCGGCCACATGCCCCGGACTCGCGCCATGGGCTGTCCGCCCTGGTGCGGGAGTCGATCACATGGCATCGTCCTGCCCAGTCCCCGCTCCGGGCACACCCCTGCCCGGACCGGAGAAGCGACGCGGATCACGCGGCGCGCCCAGCAGCACGAGCAGCAGACCAGCAGCACCACCACGCGTCGACCACGACGCGAAGAAGACGACGCGTACAGCCCGGGAGCCGAGCCATGACCGCAGCGAACACCGCACCGACGCCCGCCGGACCGGAGCCGCTCTGGAGGCCCTCCGCCGACCGCATCGCCGACGCGCAGGTCACCCGCTTCCAGGAGTGGGCCGCCGAACGGTACGGCGCGCCCCGTGCAGTGCCGGGTGACCCCGTCGCGAGCTACGCCGCGCTGCACCGCTGGTCGGTCGACGAGCTGGAGCGCTTCTGGCAGGCCGCAGCCGAATGGTTCGACGTCCGCTTCGCCACCCCGTACGAGCGGGTGCTCGCCGACCCCGCGATGCCCGGCGCCCGCTGGTTCCCCGGTGCCACCCTCAACTACGCCGAGCACGCGCTGCGCGCCGGCGAGGACCCCGCGCGGGCGGACGAGGCAGCACTCCTGCACGTCGACGAGACCCACGAGCCGCGGCCGGTCGGCTGGGCCGAGCTGCGCCGCCAGGTCGGCTCGCTCGCCGCCGAGCTGCGCCGTCTGGGTGTCCGTCCCGGAGACCGGGTCAGCGGCTATCTGCCCAACGTCCCCGAGGCCGTGGTCGCCCTGCTGGCCACCGCCGCCGTCGGCGCCGTCTGGACCTCCTGCGCCCCCGACTTCGGCGCCCGCAGCGTCCTCGACCGCTTCCAGCAGGTCGAGCCGGTCGTCCTCTTCGCCGTCGACGGCTACCGCTACGGAGGCAAGGAGCACGACCGCGCGGACACCGTCGCCGAACTGCGCCGCGAACTGCCCACCGTACGGGCCCTGGTGCACATCCCGCTGCTGGGCGGCGCCGCCCCCGAAGGCGCCCTCGAATGGTCCGAGCTGGTCGCCTCCGACACCGAACCGGTCTTCGAGCAGGTGCCGTTCGATCACCCGCTCTGGGTGCTCTACTCCTCCGGCACCACCGGACTGCCCAAGGCGATCGTCCAGTCCCAGGGCGGCATCCTCCTCGAACACCTCAAGCAGCTCGCCCTCCACACCGACCTCGGCCCCGACGACCGGTTCTTCTGGTACACCTCCACCGGCTGGATGATGTGGAACTTCCTCGTCTCCGGTCTGCTCGTCGGCTCCACCGTGATCCTCTACGACGGCAGCCCCGGCTACCCCGACATCGCCGCCCAGTGGCGCGTGGCCGAGCGCACCGGGGCCACCTTCTACGGCACCTCCGCCGCCTACGTCATGGCCTGCCGCAAGGCCGAGGCGCACCCGGGCCGCGACTTCGACCTCTCCCGCGTACGGTGCGTCGCCACCACCGGATCGCCCCTGCCGCCCGACGGCTTCCGCTGGATCCACGACGAGGTCGCCGAGGACATGTGGATCGCCTCCGTCAGCGGCGGCACCGACGTCTGCAGCTGCTTCGCCGGCGCCGTCCCCACCCTCCCCGTCCACATCGGCGAGCTCCAGGCGGCCTGCTTGGGCACGGACCTCCAGGCCTGGGACGCGCACGGCAAGCCCGTCACCGACGAGGTCGGCGAGCTGATCGTCACCAACCCCATGCCGTCCATGCCGATCCACTTCTGGAACGACCCGGACGGCAGCCGCTACCGGGACAGCTACTTCGAGATGTTCCCCGGCGCCTGGCGCCACGGCGACTGGATCACCCTGACCTCGCGCGGCACCGTCGTCATCCACGGACGCTCCGACTCCACCCTCAACCGCCAGGGCGTCCGCATGGGTTCGGCCGACATCTACGAAGCGGTCGAGCGTCTCCCCGAGATCCGCGAGTCCCTCGTCATCGGCCTCGAACAGGCAGACGGCGGCTACTGGATGCCCCTCTTCGTCCACCTCGCCGAAGGCGCCACCCTCGACGACGCCCTCCGCGACCGCATCAAGCGGACGATCCGCGAGCAGCTCTCGCCCCGCCATGTCCCCGACGACATCATCGAAGCCCCCGGTGTCCCGCACACCCTGACCGGCAAGCGCATCGAGGTCCCCGTCAAGCGGCTCCTCCAGGGCACCCCGCTCGACAAGGCCGTGAACCCCGGGTCCGTCGACAACCTCGAACTGCTCCGCTTCTACGAGCGCATCGCCCGCGACCGCTCCGCGGACGGAGCCTGAGCCCGTTCGTCACCCTGCGTTGTCAGACCCCCCGATTACGGTGAGTGAGCACGTGAAGCTCATGCACTGAGGGGGAGTCATGGACCGCACCGGAATCGGCGCATACGACGACAGCGGCGACAGGCGGGGCCGGCCGGGCCCGCGGCACGCACTGCGCCGCGAAGTTCCCAGTACGGTCGCGCTGCTGGCCGGGGAGGAGGACTTCGCGGCCATGCGGCGCTACACCACCTTCGACTTCCACGACCATGCCGTCTACCTCCGGGAGATGGAGGATCTCCTGCGGGTGCTCTCGTCACAGGGCGTGCACACCACCGTCGCCCTCTTCGACCCCGACGAATACGCGGAGTTCTGCACGGAGGTCCGGCTCGACCCGGACCTCCCCGGCAGCCGCACGCGCTACACGGCCGATGTGGCCGGCCTCGGCGCCACGGTGCCGTATGCGGGTCAGCCCATCGACGTACTGCTGCCCGAACTCATCGGCGAGGCCGAGCGGCACGCGGCGCTCGACCGCGCCACCGAACTGCTGGCCGCGTCGGGCCGTGATCCGGACACAGGGGAGGAGCGGGGGAGGGCGGCGTACGTCCGCGCCTCGCAGGCCCTGATCCAGCTCGTCGAAGCCTCCGGCCCGGGCACGCACCATGTGGTGTGCAGTGTGCCCGTGGACGGCTCGTCGCTCGTCGCGGTGCTCCACGCCGCGTGCGGGGACGACGGGCTGGTCCATCTCCGGGAATCGGAGGCGCTGGTGTTCTGCTCGGTCCTGGGCGCGGGCATCGCCACCGGCACCCGCGGCGGCATCGTCGTTCGCAGCACCCCCTTCCCGACCGGCCACCCGGACGCTGCCGGAGAAGCCGTGGCCACGGGGCCCGATGTCGTACGGGGCTGGACGCTGCGCAACGGCTGGCTGCGGCCGCTGACCGAGGCGGAAGTGTTCGCCGCCTATTGCACCGATGCCGACACCGGGGATCCCGTACCACCCGAGCACGGAGTCGACTACCGGCCGGGCCTCGAACTGCCCCTCCCGGAAGGGGAGTGGTGACTCTTCGGGGACGACAGGAGTGACGCCGCCGGCAGCACGGGAAACGGCCAGGACCGCAGAACCGGCGATCGCCGCAGAAACGGCGGTGGGCCCCCCCCCCCCGGCGGGGGGGCCCCCCCCGGGGGCCCGGGTAGGGGCCACACACCCCCCCGAGCCCCCCCCGCCCCGCCCCCGGGCCTCGCGCCGCGGGGGGGGGGGGGCCCCCCCCCCCGGGGGGGGGCCCCCCACCGCCGTGGACCGGGATCGGGGCATCACTCGCCCGAGAGCACCGCCTGCGCAGCCCGGCGGGCCTCGTCCGCGCTGTCGGCCGCCCGCGCGGCCGCGGCCGCGCGCTCGCACTGGGCAAGGGTGTGCTTGGAGAGCGTCGCCCGGACGTATGGGATGGACGCGGCGCCCATCGACAGGCTCGTCACGCCCAGACCCGTCAGCACACAGGCGAGCAGCGGGTCCGACGCGGCTTCACCGCACACACCGCAGCTCTTGCCCTCGGCCTTCGCCGCCTCCGCCGAGAGCGCCACCAGATCCAGCAGCGCGGGCTGCCACGGGTCCTGCAGACGCGACACCGCGCCGACCTGACGGTCCGCGGCGAAGGTGTACTGCGCCAGATCGTTGGTGCCCAGCGACAGGAACTCGACCTCCTGCAGGATCGAGCGCGCCCGCAACGCCGCCGACGGAATCTCCACCATGGCACCGAACTTCGCCTGCAGCCCCGCCTCGCGGCACGCGTCCGCGAACGCCTTGGCGTCCGTACGGTCCGCCACCATCGGCGCCATCACCTCGAGGTAGACCGGGAGGCCCTCGACAGCCTTGGCCAGCGCGGTGAGCTGGGTGCGCAGCACCTCCGGGTGGTCCAGCAGCGTGCGCAGACCGCGCACACCCAGTGCCGGGTTGGGCTCGTCGGCCGGAGTGAGGAATTCCAGCGGCTTGTCGGCCCCCGCGTCCAGCACCCGTACGACCACACGGCCCTCGGGGAACGCCTCCAGCACCTGACGGTAGGCCTCGACCTGCTTTTCCTCCGGCGGAGCGTTCTTGCTGTCGTCGAGGAAGAGGAACTCCGTACGGAACAGGCCGACACCCTCGGCGCCCGCCTCGACCGCTGCCGGGACATCCCCGGGACCGCCGACGTTCGCCAGCAGCGGCACCTTGTGTCCGTCGGACGTCGCGCCCGGGCCGGTGGACGCGGACAGCGCCGCCTTGCGCTCGGCCGCCGCCGCCTCCAGCCCGGCCCGCTTCTCCGCACTCGGCTCCACGAAGATCTCACCGGTGCTGCCGTCCACGGCGATCACCGTGCCCTCGCCCAGCTCACCGGCGCCCGGCAGCGCCACGACCGCGGGCACGCCCAGCGCCCGCGCGAGGATGGCACTGTGACTCGTCGGCCCGCCCTCCTCGGTCACAAAGCCCAGCACCAGCGTCGGATCCAGCAACGCCGTGTCGGCCGGCGCCAGATCGCGCGCGATCAGCACATACGGCTCGTCGCTGTCCGGCACTCCCGGCATCGGCACACCCAGCAGACGCGCCACGATCCGGTTCCGTACGTCGTCCAGGTCGGCGACACGCCCCGCCAGGTATTCACCTGCGCCGGCCAGCAGGGCCCGGTACGCCGCGAAGGCGTCGTACACGGCACGCTCGGCCGTACTCCCCACCGCGATCCGGCGCTCGACGTCGGCCATCAACTCCGGGTCCTGCGCCATCATGGCCTGCGCCTCGAGCACGGCCTGCGCCTCGCCGCCCGCCAGGTTTCCCCGCGCCATCAGATCGGCGGCGACGGCTTCCACGGCCTGGCGCGCACGGCCCTGTTCGCGCGGGGCGTCGTCCTTGGGGATCTGCTTGGCCGGCGGCTCAAGAACCGCCGTACCCATGTGCCGTACTTCTCCGATCGCCACGCCGTGGCTCACGCCGACGCCTAGCAGCGTTGTTTCCATGTCACCGTCTCCGGTTCGAAGGCGGATCGCCTCCGCCGTGATGGATGTCGTACTCCCGGTCAGCGGGGCGGGACTCAGCTCCAGAGAAAGAGAGTGTCGCCCGGCTTCAGGTCGGCGTCCTCGGCGACCTCGGAGAGAGTGTCCGCGCGGGCCTCCAGCGCCACAACCGGGCAGACGGCGGACTTCCCGGCCGCTTCGACAGCGGACGGGTCCCACCGCACGATGGCGTCCCCGCGGTGGACCGTGTCCCCCTTATTGACGAGCAGTTCGAACCCCTCGCCGTTGAGCTGGACGGTGTCGATGCCCAGGTGCGTCAGCACGCCGTGCCCCTCACCGTCGACGACGACGAATGCGTGGGCATGGAGGGAGACGACGACCCCGTCGACGGGGGAGACGGCTGTATGAGGCTCACGCACCGGATCGATCGCCGTGCCCGGTCCCACCATCGCCCCCGAGAACACGGGGTCGGGCACTGCCGCGAGTCCGATGGCACGCCCGGCGATCGGGGACGTCACGGTGGTCATGGAGCCTCCCAGGAGGTGGAGATTCATCGCCGCCGTCACCACGTGTGTCCCGGACGACGTACTGATCAGAAGCGTAAGTCATAGGAAGGAAGCGATCGGCGCGACCGCAGCGCGGGTAATCAGTTTGCTTCGCCCGCGGAAGGCCCTGTACTGTCGTACCCCTGCTCACAGTCGAGGCAGTGCGGTTTCACCGCAGGGTAAGGCGCGAGCGGCAACCCATCTCTTTCGATCCCAATTCCGGATCAGCTTCTGCATGCCCGCAGATGCGTGGTCAGGAAGCCGGAAAAAGACTGGTAAGGTTGGAAACACCGAAGGGAAGCGCCCGGAGAAACCAGGGATGGTTTTAAAGGAAGCGTCCGTTCCTTGAGAACTCAACAGCGTGCCAAAAGTCAACGCCAGA
>NZ_JBICVP010000004.1:0-741912 GCF_043199075.1 Streptomyces sp. NPDC048639 | reverse complement strand
GGGGGGCGGGGGGGGGGGGCGGGGCGGGCGCGGGGGGGGGCGGGGGGGGGGCCGGGGGGGGGGGGGGGCCCCCCCCCGCCCCCGGGGGGGGGGGGGGGGGCGCCCCCCCCCGCGGGGGGGCCCCCACCGCCCTTCAGAAGCCGTCGTCTGCTGACCGACGTCATCGCACACCCACCTCACGAGCGCAGTGATCCATGGCGGTGTGCAGTCTGGCGGCCGCTCCGGACGAGCCCGCGGTGAGGCGCGTCGAACCGCGCCGCCGTCACCCCTTCGTGGAGACCCTGCCCCTGAGCGGTGCAACGTCCGGCCGATGATCCGATCGCCTCCTGCGCAGCAGGACGAGATGGACGCCGAGCATCACCACGCCCGTGACCACGGCGCTGTGCCACAGCAACGCGTCCAGCCGGTCCGCCGCCAGATACGCACCGGCCGCCACCGCCGCCAGGGCGCACACCGCCCGGTCCACGATGCTCTCGATCGAGAGCAGGGTGGCGCGCGGCGCCTCGCGCGGGATCGCGTCGTTGATCAGCTTCCGCTGGATCGGGTACGCGAAGCCGGTGGCCGCGGCGAACACACAGAGCAGCGCCACGACGGAGACCGCGCCACCGAGCGCGATGGCCGCCAGCGCCACGGCCATCACCACACTGAGCAGCGAGACCAGATTCACCGCGCCGAGGCGCCGGCCCATCCACTGAGGGCGGGCCGAGGCGATGGCCTCGGCGACCGTCATGGCGGCCAGGATCCCGCCGTGCGACGCCTCGGGAACGCCCTCGGCCATGAGGATCGGCTGGAAGAGGTTCACCTGGCAGATCCGCGACAGGGTGAAGACCGCCACGCCCTGCACCATGACCAGCGCCAGCCACGGTGTGGTGCACGCCCAGCGCACCGCGGTCCGCGCCTCCTTCCAGATCTCGCCGCGCTCCTTCCCCGGCAGCCGGCCCGGCCGGGAGACCAGTCGCGGCAGCGCCAGGACGCAGCCCAGCGACGCCGCCGCACTCACGGCGCTCAGCAGGTACGGAGCCGGGTGCGCCAGGGCCATCAACGGCCCGACCAGGGGCCAGCACACGACCTTCGCGGCGAGCCCGAGCGCCCGCGAGGTCCCCTCGGCCCGCAGGTAGTGCTCCCCCGCCCCGTGGACGTGCAGCGCGTCGTACAGATACGCGCTGGCCGCGCCCGAGGTGAGCGAGCGCCCCGCCGCGATGAGCAGGAAGTGGACGAGGAAGCCGCCGTAGTCGGGCGACAGTACGGGCGTCAGATTGGCCGCGGTCATCACCACGGCGCCGATCCGCAGGCAGTTCCGGGCGCCGATGCGGTCGGCCACGAGTCCGGTGGGGATCTCGAAGAGGCAGAACGCCACGTAGTAGATGCTCTGGATGCCGAAGATCTCCGCGTCGGAGAGCCCGGCCTGACGCTGGTACGCGTAGAAGACCGGCATCCACCACAACAGGTTGAACAGCAGCTGGAACCCGTTGTTGAGCGCGATGATCCGGCGCGCCGGTGCCGGGACCTCGCTCCGCGCGGATGTCCCGGCGCGTCGCAGGAGCCCCCCGCTCACAGCGCGTAGGGGCGGATCTGGACGAGGCGGAAGCCTCCCTCGTCCGTCATCAGCCACTCGATGTCCAGGGGGCCGCCGTCGGCGCCGCTGAAGTGGGACTGCAACAGCCGCCCGGTCAGCGCGAGATCGGCCAGCCGGTCCCGGGAGTCCGCGGGGAGATCCTCGGTGGCCGAACCGAGTCCGACCGTACGGCCGCCGCCCTCCACCGTGTTGTAGAGGTACTGCAGCGGCAGCACCGCGCCCTCGACCACCTTCTCCGGAGAGTCCGGCGCGCAGTTGAGGTAGACGTTGCGGAAGTCCTCGCGCTGGGTGGGGTTGCAGGTCACCAGCACGCCGCCGAGAGCGGCCGGCGTGTACCGCTGGATGATCACGCCCATGTAGGTGTCGTCCACGGAGATGCCGGACTGGCGGCGCAGATGGACGCTGCGCGGGGTGAGCAGCGAGGCCCACACCTGGCGTACGGCGGCGAGCAGTTCGTCCGTACCGGACACGGCCGTGATGGAGTCGTAGACGCCGGCCGCGGAGAAGCCGGGCAGGTCCTCGGCGTTGGAGGAGGACCGCACCACCAGGCGGCTGCCCGGGTTCAGATGGGCGGGGAAGGCCTGGACGATCTGGCGCGTGACCTCCTCCGGCATGGGCGTGTTGCGGATCAGGTTCTGCAGGTGCAGACACAGCGGATCCACCAGATCGGTGGCCTCCAGCTCCAGGGCCATCTTCAGCTTCCCGATGGCCTGCTGGATGGGCGCGGAGGAGGTGAGGAATCGGTGCTGGAGGGAGAAGGGCAGCGCGACGCCGTCGGGCGCCGTGACGGTTCCGGCCACGAATGCGGCCGCGGCCCGGTGGAGGGTTTCCGCGTCCTTGGCGGGGGCGCCGAGGCGAGCGGCGAGATGTCCGTAGAGGTTCTGACGGGGCGGCCGGGGCTGCCCGTAGAACCCGGTGAGATCGGCGGAACGGCTGTCCAGGACGTGGTGGAGCTCGCCGAGGTTGGCAGCCTTCGTGCCGTACCGATCGCGGTCGGTGCGGCGCAGCCGGTCCAGGGCGAGGGCGGGCGCGTCCTCCAGCAGGGGCGGTTCGAGCAGAACGCGCTGCTGGTGCCAGGAGGGGGCTTCCAGTTGGGGCGGGCTGCTGAGGCGGGTCAGCGAGATGTCGTCCTCGCGTACCCGGTAGCGCACCCACGCGCCGGAGAGTTCCTCGGGCTCGACGAGTCCTGCGAGGTCGCGGACGATCGCGTTGGGTATCCCCCAGCCCGAGGCCAGCACATTGGTGTGCGACAGGGGCGTGATCGGGGCGGCGTTGATGAAGCCGGCGACGCGCGGCACGTCGTCGGGTACGCAGTCCATGGCGACGATGTCGGACCAGCCCAGCCCCGCCGCGGCCTCCCGGTACTCCTCCGGGGAGCGGAAGTACCGCAGCCGGCCCACGGCTTCGCCCGGGTTGAGCGGGGTGCGCGTGCGGTTGCCGAAGAGCTGGTGGCTGAGGATCCGCGGCACCCGTACGTCGCTGACCGCCGTCAGCTCCTGCTCCTGGCGGTGGTTGGCGGGCTTGAGCAGCAACGGGAGCCGTCCGTCGAGGCGTTCGCGGACGAAGGTGTAGAACTCCTCCAGCAGTGCGCCGTGCATGGTGTCGGCCTCGGTCGTCTCCAGGACGAGGAAGGGCCTGTCGCCGTTCTCGGCGTCGGTGTGCAGCGAGAGGATGCCCAGCAGGAAGCGGCGCTCGGGGTCGGTGTAGACGGAGGCGTTGAACGCGTCGAGCCGGGCGTCGAGTTCGTCCAGGTCCATGCCGAGGATCGACACGGCTATGTAGTTGACGTGGAACGGGTGGACGGCCGTGTCCAGCAGGTGCCACGTCGCCTGTTCGCGGTCGACGACGACCTTGAGATACGGGTGTCCGGCCAGGACTCCGGAGAGGCGCCGGAACATCGGCAGCGACAGATTTTCGCCGATCACCGTGGAGTCGACCCCGGCGTCAGCGGATCCCGGGCGTGCGGGCACCGTCGTCATCGCCGGCCCCCCTCGGTCTCGGAGGCGGCCGGAAGCACCCGGGGCATGGCGTCGACCAGCGCCTCGAAGTCCCGTACGACGGTGACCGGGTCGACCGCGTTCAGCAGGCACAGGGCGGCCATCGTGTTGGCACCGGCGGACGGGTCGTAGACGGGCACGGGGGTGCCGTCGGTCAGGGAGTGCTCGCTCACCACCGACAGCCGGCTGCCGTCGCTGACCAGGGACGGCCAGTCCACCGCGGGGAAGTCCCACAACCTGCGATCGGGCCATGGATCGCCGTGCGAGTCCACGGCGAGGACGACCAGCGAGCCCGCCGCACCGCGGGAGTCCTCGCGGGTGAGGATGGAGGCCGGCCAGGGGACCGTACGGCCGAGCAGATGCGCGGTGAGCATGCCGATGAGATCGAGCCCGAAGACCTCCTCGATCTGCGGGACCGTCATGGCGCCGCCGAACCGGGCCGCGGTCTCGATGACCCACATCTCCCCGTCCCGGCCGAGTTTGATCTCGGTGTGCGTCCCGCAGTTCTCCAGCCCGAGGGTGTCCACCGCGGCGCGGGACAGCTCGACGATCCGCTCCTCGACCGTACGGGGCAGCGACACGGGCGTGATGCTCGCTCGCTCGGTGAACGGCGCGACGGTCGGGAGGCGCCCACTGAGGCAGACCGGGTGGTAGACGCCGTCGGCCACGATGCCCTCGACGCTGACGTAGTCGCCCCAGCCCTCCTCGGTGAACCAGCCCTCGGGCGTACCCCGGACGATCTCCTCGACCAGGAAGTCCTCGCCCGCGTCGGCCACATGGAGCTCGGCGAACCCGAGTTGCTTCGACTCGGCCATGACCCGCCGCGCGCGCTGCCATGCGGCGTCCATGTCCTCCGGCGCCAGGATGATCTGATGGGCCGTCGAGCCCGCGCTCCAGGCCGCCTTGAGAAGCATCGGGAAGGGTATGGTGCGCGCCGCCTCCTCCAGGTCGTCGGCCGTGACGACATGGCGGAAGCGCGGCTGCGGCACTCCCCCCAGCTCCCAGGTCTTGCGCATGAGCCGCTTGTCGCGGGCGAGGACGCTGTTGGCACCCGCCCCGGCGAGGCCCAGTTCGGCGCAGGCGGCGGCGACCGCGACGACGGCGTACTCCGAGAGCGTTGTGACGGCGTCGGCGCCGATGTCCTTCGCGCGTTCCACGATCAGTTCGACGAGATCCTGCTGCCCCTGCGGGGAGGGGTAGGTGACGGATGCGCACAGACGCGCGCAGGAGTCCTTGGATGAGGGCGGGGGTTCGCTCAGGGCGAGGAGGTGCACCTCTGCCTGTGCGGCAGCCTTGGACAGGGCGTACTCCAACGGCGGCCCGCCTTTGGCGTAGACGAACAGCACGATGCTCATGGGAATCCGACTCCTTGGTCCGGGGGACGACAGGTCGGCGATCCGGAGGTTCTCCGGACCACGGCGCATCGCACGGCGCACGTCCGCGAAGGACGTGTCCGGGACACGCATCCGCGAAGCCCGTCCGCTTCGCCGACTACTCAAGCGAATCAGTCGGCAACAGCCCGTGGTCGTCGAGAACATGACGGACACTCAGGCAAATGCCTGAATGCGGGCGACTTGGAGTGTCTCGTTCCGGTCAGCTGCCATGCTCATGCCCGAGTTCCTACTGCCGCCGCGGAAGTGCGAGTTCGCCCGCCTGACGTGGCGTAATGTCGTCAGGCCCCGGTGACCGGCGCGCTTGGACGGGATTACGTTTGGACACCATGGAGATGGCACGCCTCGGTACCAGCAACGACCCGTATCACAAGGAGGCACTCCTTTGGACGAGATGAGCCTCGGCACCCTTCTGGCACAGATGCCCGTGGCCTGGTGGGAAGCAGGCCCGGACATGCGGCTCATCGACAGCGGGGGCGGCGCGCTCCAGGACGCGGACGCCGCCCGGCAGTTCCTGGAGAGCGTGCGGAAGGAGTGCGAAATGCTTCGCGGGAGCGAAGTCGGCCGCTGGCAGACCCAGTTCCGCGGCAAGGTCTTCGATGTGACGGCATGCCCTCAGCGGCGCGCCGACGGCAGCCTCGCCGGTCTGCGGGGGCTGGCCATCGACATCACCGGGCGCGCCACCGACCGCAGGCGCTACGACGCGTTCGCCGCCTTCGCCCCCGCCGCGGCCTTCATCCGCGACCGGAACGGCCGCTACCTCTGGGTCAATGACGCGTACGCCCACCTCTACGACACCACCCCGGACGCCATCGTCGGCCGCACCGTGACCGACCTGGACTCCCCCGAGGACGCCGCGCTGTTCCTCGCCATGGACCGCGAAGTCCTGAACGCCGGGAAGCCCGTCCGCCACAGCCTCACCTACCACCACCCCGACGGTTCGCCCGGCCAGGCCGTGGGCCACCGCTTCCCCGTCAAGGAGGAGTCCGGCGCCTGCGTGGCGGGCATCTACGCCGACATCACCGACTACACCCGCACCCTGAGCGAGCGCATCGCCGTCGAGGCCGACCTCCAGGCCCTCCGCGACCAGAGCGGGCTGCCTTGCGTCCTGCTCTCCGCGGGCGGCCGCATACGGCAGGCCAGCACGGCGGCCGCCGACCTCCTCCATGTCACCGTCCCCGACCTCATCGGCCGCCCCGCCCACACCTTCCTCGCCACCGAAGGCGACGTCGACACGCTGCACAGCCGCTGGAACGATCTCATCGCCCGCCGCCGGCGCCGCATACGGACCAGCGCGGCCTTCATCGACGCGCGTGGATTTCAGTGGCGGGGCAAGCTGCTCCTCACGCCCGTGGGCCGCACCCCGTCACGCGCCCAGAGAGTCTGGGCCGTTCTCACCCACCAGAGCCTGCCGCACCAGCCGCTGCCGCCGCTCACCCCGGCGCAGATACGTATCCTCTCGCTGCTGGCGGCCGGGCAGAGCAACGCGGAGATCGCCGCGTCCCTGCATCTGTCACGGCAGACCGTGGACTACCACCTCAGCCGTCTCCGCGACCTCCTGGGCGCGCCCACGCGCCCGGCCCTGATCAGTCGCGCGTACGTGCTGGGGATCCTCGACCCCCAGGCGTGGCCGCCGCGTTCGGCCACGGCGCACCACCGGCTGAGCACCGCCTGAGGCGCCGCCGGCGCCACCCGCCCCCGCCGCCCGTGCAGCGGTCACGCTCGTCGCCACCCCCGCGCGATGACCCCGCCACCCCGTGCACGGTGAACACCCGTCACCGCCCGGAACACCCCCGCCCGCGCGGGGCGGGGGTGTTGCGCGCGGCCCTCTCAGGGCATCCGGGCCGCCGGGGCGAAGACGCCCTGGGGGTCGTAGGTCGCACGGGTATGGTCCACCTGCTTCTCGTGCGGCCCGTAGACGGCGTCGACCAACTCCTCCGCGTCCTCGCCCAGACCGGCGAGGTTGATGTACGCGCCTCCACTGGAATACGGCTTCATCGCGTCCCAGGCCGCACGGGCCCATCCGATCGCCGTGGCGTCGAAGGCCGGGTCGGACCAGCCGGCGTCGAAGCTGACGTTGAAGCGGGCCGACCGGTGCGCGAACGCCGTGTCGTCCTCCGGGACACGGGCGATCGCGCCGCCCAGGGTCCTGAAGACGATCAGCGACTGCGGGGTCGGCCGCTGCGCGTCGCTGTCGAGCACGGCCCTGATCGCCTCGTCGGACAGCTCGTCGACGAAGTGCGACTTCATGAAGTACCGCTCGCCGGACGGGAACATCGGGTCCTGCGCGCTCTGCACCACGACGTACGGCATCGGCCCGCTCAGATCGGCCAGCGGCGGGGCGAGCTGCCGCAGCGGCGCCAGTGCCGTATCCGCCTCCGGGCCCTGCGGCCCGGCGTGGACACCGACGACGAAGACGACCTTCCGGCCGTGCAGCTCCGCGGGCAGGGCCGGGTCCGGCGGCACGCTCCAGAGGGCGAGTTCGGGAGAGACCGTCTCCGGGGAGGCCAGGGCGGCGTCGCGCCAGTTCCTCACGACGGTCTCGGCGTTCTCGTACGGGTAGATGACCTGGGCCGTGGCGACCTCGGGGCCCAGCGGGTGCAGCTCGAACTCGAACGACGTGACCACACCGAGGCCCCGGCCGCCACCGCGAGCCGCCCAGAACAGTTCCGGCTCCCGTTCGTGATCGGCCGTGCGCACCGCGCCATCGGCCGTGACGATCTCGACGGACCGGAGGTTGTCGCAGCTCAGGCCGAAGGCGCGCATCGTCACCCCCATGCCGCCGCCGAGGGTCAGCCCGGCGACGCCGGTGATCGAGACCTCTCCCCCGGGTGTGGCGAGCCCGAAGAGCTGTGTCTCACGGTCGAGTTCGCCCCAGGTCACCCCGGCCTGCACGCGCGCGGTCCGGGCCTCGGGGTCGACGTACACGCCCTTCATCCGCGACAGATCGATGACCATCCCGTCGTCGCAGACGGCGCTGCCCGCCACCTGGTGACCGCCGCCGCGGACGGAGACGACGGGGCGCAGCTCGCGCGCGACGGTCACCGCCTCGACGACATCGGCGGTACCGGTGCACCGGGCGATCACCGCGGGATGCCGGTCGATCACGCCGTTCCATACGCACCGGGCCTCGTCGTACCCGGGATGCTCGCGGTCGATGACCTCGCCGCGCAGCGCGGCGCGCAGGCGGTCAACCAGCGCCCGCTCCTCGATGACCGGCGGTGTTGCAGGGTCTGTGTCCGGCATGGCGTCACCTCGTGCGCAGGTTCAGCGGCAGCGCTTCTCGCCACCGCTGCCCTCCCCTTCTCTCCACGCTAGGCGGGCCGGGTGGGGCCCGCACGCGGGCGCCGGGTCCGCCCTCATGCGGGAGGCCGGGGGCGGAGCACGCAGGGGGCCGGGGGGCGGAGCCCGCCTGCCCGGAACCGTCGCTCAGAACATCGTGTGCGGGTTGGTGGAGTCGGCGGGGATGGGCTGCAGCACGTCCCAGTGCTCGACGATCCTGCCCTGGTCGTCGAAGCGGAAGATGTCGATACCGGCGTACTCCTGGTCCGGCCAGATCTGGTGGCAGTGGAGGACGACGTGCCGGCCCTCGCGATGTCGCGCTTGAACTCCACGCGTTTCCCGGGGAATTCGGTGGCAATGCGCTCGAAGTAGTCGACGAAATCCTGCCTTCCGTCCCTGCCGAGCGGATTGTGCTGGACATAGGTGTCGCCGATGCAGGTGTCATAGGCTTCCGCCGGCTTGCACACGTTGAACAACAGGTCGTAGAAGGCCTTTGCGGAGGACTTGTTTCTTTCGAGATCGTTGTCATTCATGACAGCCACCGTACGCACACACGAACCATGGCTGAAGTGTCATTCGGAAATCGGGGTCGCCTTCACGGATTGCCGCTTGCCCGCAGCCCGGCCCACACCTGCACCCGCGGACGGTGTCGTCTCGTGACCATACGTGCCCCGGCCCCGGGGGCCTCAGACACCACCCGCCCCGGGCGGTGCCGGGCGCCCGCGGGCCCCGTCGCGGAACGCTGCCGGGGTCCGTCCGGTGTGCTTGTGGAAGTACTTGCCGAAGTTGGTGGCACTGGAGAAGCCGAGCTGCGCCGCGATCCGCGCCGCGGACAGATCACCGTGGGCAAGCATGCGCTTGGCCTCCAGGACGACCCTGCGGTCGATGAACTCCTTGGCCCCCACGCCGGCTGCGGCGAGCGTGGCCCGGGAGAGCGTGCGGGAGGAGTACCCGAGCGTCTGCGCGTAGTCCTCCAGGCGGCGGGTGTCGGCGAAGCTCCGCTCCACCGCGTCCCGGAAGCGCGCGTACGCCGTGCCGGGTTCGGGCGCCGTACCGCCGGGGGGCCCGGCCGGATGCGCCAGGCGCAGCACGAGTACCGCCAGCAGATGACGCAGCACCGCCACGTGCATGTCGACCGGCATCCGCAGGGCGCCATGGAACTCACGGTCCAGATGGTCGGCCGCGGCGCGCAGTGCCTCGCCCTCCTCGGCGTGGGGTGTCCGTACGGCCGGGGCGTACGGCTCGTCGAGGCGGGCGGCGGCCGCCGTGGCCGGATCGGGGAAATCCCGCTCGAACAGGATCAGCGTGCCCTCGGCGCGGGTGGTGTCCCCCCACTGATGAACCTGGCCGGGCCGCACCCAGAGCCATGATCCGGGTTCGAGCGTGTACCCGGCGAAGTCGACGGTGTGGCCGAGGGATCCGTCGGTGAGCGTGACCAGGACGTGGAAGTCGTGCCGGCTGGGGCCCGCCAGTTGCCCGGGCCGGGTGCGGGCGCGGAGTTCGGCGAGCGAGAGGACCTCGACCCCGGCGGGGGTGCCGACGGGAGGGGTGAACGCCAGCTCGGGGATCATCGCGGCAACTCCTGTCCGATTTTGACCATCGCGCGTCACCAGCGTATCCGTTCGCGCACCGGGTCCACGCCTAGCCTGGGGCAAGGGAATGCGGGCCCCGGAAGGATCCGCGCAAGGGGCCGGAAAACACCTCAGCACCTTCTGCCTTCTTTGCGCGACGCGGCAAGGAAAGCAGAACTCCTCACCGCTTACCGGACTTCCCGCAGAACCGCCCACCGGAATGACCGGACGCCATCCGAACCGCCCGATCCACCCGGATCCATCCGAACCGCCCGATCCACCCGATCCACCCGATCCACCCGATCCACCCGATCCACCCGCCGGACGACTCGCTCAGGGACACCGAAACCTCATGACAGCCAAACTCGACAGCGCGCTGGGCCTGTACCTGGAAGGAATACGCGACGGCCGCATTCAGCGGGCCCTCGACCGGTACACCGGCGACCGCTACACCCAGCACAGCACAGGCGTCGCGGACGGCAAGGAGGGATTCCGTACTTTCTTCGAGTCCTTTCTGGACCGCAATCCGCAACGGGAGATCGAGGTCGTACGGGCCATCGAGGACGGCTCGTACGTCTTTCTCCACGTGACCCAGACGCTCGGCGGATCCACGCGCTGGGTCACGGCCGACCTGTTCGACACCGATGAGAACGACCGCATTGTCGAGCACTGGGACACCATCGTGACCGGCGGGCTGACCACCCCTTCGGGACACACGCAGACCGACGGGGAAACCCGGGTCACGGATCTCGGCCGGACCGAGGAGAACAAGTCCAGGGTCGCGGAGTTCATTGCCGTCGTCCTCCAGGGCGGAGAGACGGGACGGATCGGCGAGTTCGTCTCCGCGGACTCCTACGTCCAGCACAGCCCCGACGTCGCGGACGGAATCGAGGGATTCACCGCGCTGACGGCCGGTCTCGCGGCCGAAGGGAAGTCCCTCACGTACGGCAAGGTGCACCGCCTCATCGGGCAGGGGAACTTCGTCGTCGCACTGAGCGAAGTCGACTGGGCCGGCACTGCCATGGCCGTCTTCGACATCTTCCGGCTCGAGAACGGACTCATCGTCGAGCACTGGGACAGCGCCGAACCCGTCCCCACGGCGGCCGAGGCCAACAACAGCGGCAAGTTCTGACGCCCGTAGGACAGGGGCCCGTTCCGGCGCGGAGCGGGCCCCTTTCGCGTTCCCGTACGGACGCCCTCGCGCCCGCCCGTCCTGCGTGTCCGCGACCCGCCCGCCCTGCGTCCGCCCGCCCGTCGGCCCTGCATGCCCCGCGTGGCGCACGGTCCTCGAAGGCTCCCCCTGGGGCCCTCGCTCACTTACTCACCTGCGCCACCAGCCGTCATGCCGCTTTCACCTGACCACTACTCAAAAGTCGTCACAACCCACCCCATACAAGGGCAGGACCATGACAATGACGACCGCTGCACTCAGGCCTCGGCCCGAAGCCTCGGACAGAGGCGAACCCACCATTTGATCCAGAGAGGACCAGGATGGGCGAGCACATGAAGCGGCGGTCGTTCCTCGCCGGAGCGAGCGCGGCGGCGGGGGCACTGGCCGCCGGGACCCTGGCCGCGGGAACGGCCACCGGCGAGACCCACCGGCGCGGCGCCCCGGCGGCCCTGCCCGCCCCCGAGGACTCCGGCATCGACCACATCGTCGTGGTGATGATGGAGAACCGCTCGTTCGATCACTACCTCGGCTGGCTGCCGGGGGCCGACGGCAAGCAGGGCGGGCTCACTTACACCGACGCGGCCGGCGCCGAGCACGGCACGCACCACCTCACCACCTTCACCGGCTGCGGTTTCGCCGACCCCGACCACTCCTACGAGGGCGGCCGGACGGAGCTCAACAACGGTGCGTGCGACGGCTGGCTGCGCGCCGGCGGCAACGACGTCTTCTCCATCGGCTACTACGAAGCGGCCGATCTGGGCTTCACCGGCCGAGCGGCCCGCGACTGGACCGTCTGCGACCGCTACTTCTCCGCCGTGATGGCCGAGACCTACCCCAACCGGATCTTCCAGCACGCCGCGCAGACGGACCGTGTCCACAACAGCTTCGACCTGGTGAAGGCTCCGACGATCTGGGACAGGCTCGCCGAACGGGACATCAGCCGCCGGTACTACTTCAGCGACGTCCCGTTCACCGCCCTCTGGGGGACCAAGTACCTCGGCATCTCACGCCAGTACAGCTCGTTCACGGCGGACGCGGCCGCGGGCAGACTGCCGGCGGTGTCCTTCGTCGATCCCCGCTTCCTCGGCGCGAGTCTCGGGCTGAGCGGCGACGAGCACCCGCACTCCGACATCCGCGTCGGCCAGAACTTCCTCAACGGCGTGTACGAGGCGGTGACATCGAGCCCGAACTGGGAGCGCACCGTCCTCGTCATCAACTACGACGAGTGGGGCGGCTTCTTCGACCATGTCGTTCCCCCGGAGGGTCCCGACCCGCGCCCCGACCTGGGCACGGGACTGCGCGGCTTCCGCGTCCCCTGCCTGGTCGTCTCACCGCGGGCCCGGAACAGGGTGGCGCACGACGTCTACGACCACGCGTCGGTGCTGAAGATGATCGAGTGGCGGTACGGCCTGGAGCCGCTCACCGTCCGCGACGCCGCGGCCCGCAACCTGGCCGAGGTGTTGGACTTCTCCACCCCGCCGGTCACCACGGCCCCTCCGCGCTACGACGTGCCGTCCGTGGAGTCGCCGGGCTGCGGCGGTGCCCGGGACGACCATGCGCACGAGGGCGACGGATGGACGGAGCTGCGCGACCACGCGCGGGCTCAGGGCTTCGACGTCGGCTGACGTAACCCCGCAACTCGCCCACCGCACCGGGGAGTTCGACGACGGCGCCGCAGGGTCCGCCGACAGCAAGGCGCAGTTCACCGACCGGATGGGTACCGCGCACCGCACCGCGCGGTACCCGCCCCAGCGGTCCCGACCGCATCAAGTCGTATGGAGGAGAGGTCTTGAGTCAACGGCAGGAGGCCCGACCGGAGCAGCGGGCACGCAGAAAGGCCGCCGAAGCCGCCGTCGAGGCGGGTGCCCGGGCCCGCGTCCGGGCGGACGAGGCGGCGATCACCGGCTCACGCCGGACCGGGGTGACGCTGCGCGCCGCCGCCGGGGAATTCTGGCGCTACCCGTCGCCGTGGATGATCGGTGCGGTGCTCACTGTGCTGGCCGGTGCACGTCTCGCCGTCGGTGACTGGCGTACCGACGACGCGTACGCCCCGCTGGTCCTGTTCGCGCTCTTCCCCGTCCTGGAGTGGCTGATCCATGTCTTCGTCCTCCACTGGCGGCCCCGGCGGCTGGGGGGCGTCACGCTCGACTCGCCGCTGGCCAGGAAGCACCGCGCGCACCACGCGGATCCGCGGGACATCCCGCTGCTCTTCATCCCCTGGAAGTCGCTGGTGTACGTGATGGCCGGCTACGGCGCGGTCTCCCTGCTCACCTTCCCGAGGGCGGGCCAGGCGCTCAGCTTCATGCTGGCGGTGACGGCGGTGGGGCTGCTCTACGAGTGGACGCACTATCTGATCCACACCGACTACCGGCCCAACGGCAGGATCTACAAGGCGATCTGGCGCAACCACCGGCTGCACCACTACAAGAACGAGCACTACTGGTTCACGGTGACCACCACGGCCACCGCCGACCGGCTCTTCGGCACCTATCCCGACGCGACCACGGTCACGACGTCGCCCACGGCCAAGAACTTGCACGGGATCTAACGCCACGGCACGACCGCGGTGCCGCACGACCGCGGGCCCGCACGACCGCGGGCCCGCACGACCACGACTGCCGTACGACCGCGGCTGCTGCCCGCCGTAGCGGGCCGAACTCCCGTCCCCGCTCCGGCGAACCCCGTTTCCTTCGGCCTCCTCTGTGCGCCCTCTTCGCCGGCCTTCGGCGCGACCGGGCGCCGGGAGTGGTTCAGGGGCACGCACTTCCGCGAACGGCCGATGGGCGGGCGGACGGTGCCGGAGCGCGCTGCTCGTGGCGCGCGGCGGACGGCGCGGTCCACGGCCCGGAGACCACCCGCCGGAGCGTGGACCGGCCGAACAAGCCGCCGCCTCCCGCGTGGCGCGGGGAGGACGGCGGCGCATGGCTTCGTAGGCGTCAGCCTGCGGAGACGGACAGCTCCAGCTCGAGGTCGAGTTCCGGCTCCCGTGCGGCGCGGGCGGCAAAGGGGCACTGCCATTCCGCGGACTTGGGGCGACCGGAGTAGCGGCGGGCCTCGGAGAGCTCCTGGTACTCGTACAGATTGGGGTTGATGTCGCCCTGCAGCTTGATGTCCTGCTTGCGTATCTTCTCCGCAAGCCGGTCCCACATCCCGGCGCCCTTGATCCGGTCGAACTGCTCGTGCGAGTTGAAGGCCAGCATCGGGAAGGGAGGTCGGCGCCCCCACCGGCGGTGGGTCTCGTGCAGGCCGATCACGAAGAAGGGGTGGCCCGCGACGCTGAAGGCGAATTCCTGGGAATCGGGATCGGACGAATACCCCTCGGCCCAGTGGTGATCCTCCGCGTCCTGCTCGTGGAGCAGTTGAAGCTGCTGCCAGAGCAGCTCTTCGAATCGGAGCTCGTCCACGCCGCGCGGCCGCTCGAAGGTCGCGACGAAGCTGGTGAACGTCCGGGCGCTCCAGTCTGCCGCGCCGACGAACTCCGCGAGATCGGAGGCCATCAGCCGCGCGGACGACTCACTCCCCAGCAGGTCGTAGTGCTGATGTGTGATGCCACCACGTCGCCAGGCGGAGCGGCCCGCCAGGCAGGAGAACTGCTCCCCCAGAATGAACTCCTCGACCTCACCACGCGCCGTCGCAGACATGGCCAGCCTTCCTTCCACCTACGTGCCTCCTCGAAGGGAGATCATCTCCTTCTCGTATCCATGACCACCCGCCCCACCAGCAACGACCCGGGCCCCCGCGGGCAGCGTCGACGTCACTGTCGCCGTACGCAGGAAGGGGCCCCGTCCGCTGCAGACTGGGGAAGGTCCGTGGGTGATTGTGACGGCCCGAGGCCGATCAACGAAATTCCCAGGTGAGCCCCATGATGACAGCATGACCGCGCCAGGGGGAAGGCGGGCCTTGATGACGATCGTGTGCGCTGCCGAGCGATCACCGCGCGGGAGTACCGAGCATGATCGCGGAGCTGCCGGCGCCGACCGGACGACCTGCACCGCTTCGGTGACCAGGGCGCGGGGAGGGATCCCCAGGGACGCCCCGACACGTCGGCGAGAACGCCTGTCCGCGCGCCCTTTCCTCGGCCCGCGCGCCTCCTCCTCGACCGTCCCCGCGCCTCCTCGCCGGCGCCTCCTACCGCCGCGCGTCGGCGGCGACGTTGGCGGCCCAGCGGACGAGCGGCAGTTGCAGAGGCAGCCGCGCATACGCGGCGGCCTTCTGCGGCGCGGGTTTCTCGCGCCAGTCGTATGCCATACGGACGTTGGCCGGGAAGACCGCCACGAAGAAGCCCGCCGCCGCGAGGCCGCTCGCCCGGCGGGTCCGCGGCGACGCGATACCTGCGGCGAGGGCGAGTTCGACCGCCCCGCTGATGTGCGTCCAGGTCCGTGCGCGTCCCGGGAGCGACCGGGGCACGATCGCGTCGAACTGCCGGGGCGCCACGAAGTGCGCGACACCGGCGGTGGCGAGCAGACCGGCGAGCAGCGAAGCGGACCGGGGTGTGGCGGGCAACGGGACCTCCGTGTGCGGTGGGGCGGGCGTGACCACGGCATTATTACCGTCGGGTAGCAGTCGGGGCCATAGCCGGCCCGCCCGCATCCGACCGAACCCGCGCGGCGGTCGGCCACCTCCGCCTCACGGGCCTCATGCCCGGTCTCACGGCCTCATGCCCGGTTGCGGCTGCACCCGACGACAGCGGGCATCGACGCGACCCCGAAGCGTCACGAGCGCCCGGACGCGGAACACCCGATCGGTTCCCGGTGTTTTCGCCGCCGGAGGGATCGTTCCCGTCCCCCGCATGGTCCTGCACGTCCCCGCTTCGACCAGGACATTCCATGGCACGTTCCCGCGCAGCCCTGATCGCACTCGTAGGCGCACTCGTCGTCGTGCTGGCCGGCTGCTTCTCCGGGAGCGGCGGCGACGGGGCAACCGACACCATGACCACCCGGAGCGAGTCGTCCACGGCGACGTCACCCAGCGAGACACCTACCTCTCGCCCCTCCGGCAGCCCCTCGGACAGTCCCTCGCAGACCTCCGGGACACCCTCGACGAAGCCGTCCGAGCGTGAGACCGACCCGCGGACCGAGACCGCCACACTCTCGATCCCGTCGATCGGCCTCGAGAACCTGCGCGTCGTCCCGTACGAGGGAACGACCGACGACTGGCCAGGTACACGGATCCAGAACCGCGGCGTGGCAGCCAGCCCGTACGGCGATCATGGCGGTGCCGGGCCCGGCGAGACAGGCAATTACCTCGTGACGGCCCATCGCCTCTCCGCCGGCGGGCCCCTGCGCGACCTCCCGTCGCTCGACAAGGGCGACTCCGTGCTCGTGACCTCCGGTGGCACTGTCTACGAGTACAAGATCACCGAGACCAGAAAGACCTCGTTCCGCTCCGAGCGCTCGCTTGCCGAGCAGCGGGCGGCCGTTCCGGGTTCCCCGGGGGCGCGTCCCACGGAATCCATGATCACTCTCTCGACCTGCGCGACCCCTGAGGACGACGCGGCCGGGAACTTCTGGCGCGACGACCGGGGCAACCCCGAGCACCGCATCGACAAGGTCGGCGTGCTGGCCTCGACGCACAAGGCCCCCGGCGCCCCGTCCTCACCCTGAGCCCGACGCCCCGGCACCTCGCCCCCCGGCGTCCCCGGCCTCCCCGGCGTCCCCGGCGCCCCGCCGTCCCCGGCGCCCCGAGGCTCCGACTCCCTGACGATCCGTCGATTCCCGTCGACTCCGTCGATCCGTCCAATCCAGTCGCCCGTCGCGCATCCGCCGGTCCGCGCGTCATCCTCCCGTAGAGGCCCCGCCCTCCTTGCGGCACACCGGATGTGAGGGGCCGTCAAGATATGGACATACGGGCGTACTTGGACGCCACGCCGGACACGCCGGAGCAGCGCTCCACGCCCGCCCTGGTGACAGGCTGTGCCTTCGGTGGCACGCTCGATCGGGACGTGCAGCGTGTGTTCGACCGGATGGCGGGATTCGACGGCATCGTGCGGTCCTCGATCGGGGACCGCGACCGAGGGAGGCGCCGAGACGTGAGCTTCTGGGAGTACTTGGGCACGCGCTATCAGCAGTTGCTCGTGGACGCCTATCAGCATGCCAGCGCGGTCTTCCAGTGCATGGTCGTCGCGACCCTGATCGGGGTCCTGATCGGCGTTCTCACCTACCGCACCGAGTGGGCGGGCAACCTCGCGATCACCACGACCGCGTCCATTCTCACCGTCCCCTCCCTGGCTCTCCTCGGCCTGCTCGTCCCGGTCGTCGGCCTCGGCGTCGCGCCGACCGTCATCGCGCTGACGCTGTACGGACTGCTGCCCGTGGTCCGTAACGCGGTCGTCGGGCTGCGCGGAGTCGACCCGGCCCTCGTCGAGGCCGCCAAGGGCATGGGGATGTCGCGGTCGGCCCGGCTGGTACGGGTCGAACTGCCCCTCGCCTGGCCGCCGATCCTCACCGGTGTCCGGGTCTCGACCCAGATGCTGATGGGCATCGCGGCGATCGCGGCCTTCGCCTCCGGGCCCGGCCTCGGCAACCAGATCTTCCGCGGGATCTCCAGCCTGGGCAGCGCCAATGCACTCAACGATGTTCTGTCGGGGACGCTCGGAATCGTCGTCCTGGCCCTGCTGTTCGACGCCGGGTACGTGCTGATCGGACGGCTCACCATCTCACGGGGGATCCGTGGCTGACTCTGCCGAAATCGTCGAACCGACCTCCCCGGCGTCCGGCGCCGCAGGGCCCGCCGGATCCGCCCGATCCGCCGGGCCCGACCGGCAGGCCGGCGCGGGCGCGAGCATCCGGCTGGACAACCTCACCAAGCGTTATCCGGACAGCCCCGCCCCGGCCGTGGAAGACGTGACCCTGGAGGTCGCGGCCGGCGAGACCGTGATCCTCGTGGGGCCTTCGGGCTGCGGCAAGAGCACCACCCTCAAGATGATCAACCGGCTGATCGAGCCGACCTCGGGGCGGATCACCATCGGCGGGGAGGACGTCACCGGCATCAACCCGGTGGCGCTCCGCCGCACCATCGGCTACGCCATCCAGGCCACGGGTCTCTTCCCGCACATGACCGTCGCCGAGAACATCGCGCTCGTACCGAAGATGGCCGGCTGGCCCCGCGCGAAGGTGCGGGACCGGGTCGAGGAAATGCTCGATCTGGTCGGGCTGGATCCGGGGGAGTTCCGTGGCCGCTATCCGCGCCGCCTCTCCGGCGGCCAGCAGCAGCGTGTCGGCGTGGCGCGGGCGCTGGCGGCCGACCCGCCGGTGCTGCTGATGGACGAGCCGTTCGGAGCCGTCGACCCCATCACCCGCGAACGCTTGCAGGACCAACTGATCCGGTTGCAACGCGACTTGCGCAAGACGATCGTCTTCGTCACGCATGACTTCGACGAGGCCATCAGACTCGGCGACCGGATCGCGGTGCTGCGCGACCGGTCGGAGATCGCCCAGTTCGACACACCGGAGGCGATCCTGGCCAGTCCGGCGGACGACTTCGTCGCCGGTTTCGTGGGCGCGGGAGCCGGGGTGAAGCGGCTGCACCTCAAGCGCGTACGGGAGGTGCAGCTCGCCGACGTACCGGCCATCACCGTCGACGACCCGCTCGAGACCGCCCTGCAGTTGCTGGACGCGGGCTCCCCCTCCGCCGACCACCTGCTGCTGCTGGATCGGGAGCGGCGCCCGCGCTCCTGGCTGCGACACGAGGACCTGACGCGTGCCCGGAGTGCGCAACCCGCCGGAGAGCCGCTGCCGTTGTCGGCGGGCACCCCCGTACGGAGCCGGATCGGGTTGGACATGACGCTGCGGGACGCGCTGGAGGCACTGTTGGCCGATGGTGCGGGCCGCGTCGCGGTCACGGGAGATGACGGCGCGTACATCGGCGTGGTGGACATGTCGACACTGCTGAACGCGATGCAGGTGGCGCCCGGCGAGCGGGGAGCCGAGGAGGCTCGGCCGACCGGCCGGGGTGGGCCCGCGTGAGCCGGAGCGAGGTCGGCGTCGGGGCCGGTGGCGGAGCCGCTCCCGAGGCCGGTTACGGGTCCCCCGCTCCGGGGCCGGCTCCAGGGCCGGGACAGAACGAGTCCGTGACCCGGCTCGCCGCGCTGGACCGGGTCCCGCCGCGTATCACCTGGCAGAAGCTGGTGACGCTGCCGGCGTTCGTCGCGGTCGTCCTCGGCGCCACCGCGCTGTATCTCCGCACCACCGAGCTGGACTCGATCGCCAGGAACGCCCTCGCCGACGACGCCGTGCGCACCGCACTCCTCCAGCAGACCGAACTCGTCGCGATCTCCACCTTCTTCGTCCTCATCATCGCGATCCCGCTGGGCATCGCGCTGACGCGCGGGGCCCTGCGCCGAGCCGCCCCGCCGTTCGTCGCGGCGGCCAACATCGGCCAGGCGACCCCGGCCCTGGGCCTGCTGGCGCTGCTGGTGATCTGGCTCGGCATCGGCCAACGAGCCGCCCTGGTCGGCATCGTGGCGTTCGCGGTGCTGCCGGTGCTGAGCAACACCGTGGCCGGGCTGCGGGCAACCGACCCGGCGCTCGTGGAAGCGGCGCGCGGCATCGGGATGTCGCCGCTGCTGGTGCTGGTCCGGGTCGAACTGCCCCTGGCCGTACCGCTGATCCTGGCGGGCGTACGGACCGCGCTGGTGCTGAACGTCGGAACCGCGACGCTGGCCACCTTCGGCGGCGGAGGAGGACTCGGGGACCTGATCTCCTCCGGCATCACCAACCAGCGCATGCCGGTGCTGGTGCTCGGCTCCGTACTGACGGTCGCCATGGCGCTGATCGTGGACTGGCTGGGGATGCTCGTCGAATTGCTGCTGCGCCCCCGCGGCCTGGAGGTGGACTGATGCGCCTGACCCGGGTACGGACAGCCGTCGCGGGCGCGGGCGCCCTGCTGCTCGCCGCCGCGGGGCTGAGCGGCTGCGGACTGACCAGCGGCAGCCCGCTGGCCGACTCGGTGCAGCCCGGCTCCATCGGGAAGGGGCGACCGCTGGAAGGCGCCCAACTGACCGTGACCTCCAAGGAGTTCACCGAGCAGATCATCCTCGGCCAGATCATGGGGCTGGTCTTCAAGGCGGCCGGCGCGGAAGTCCTGGACAGGACGAACATCCAGGGCTCGATCGGTGCCCGCGAGGCGGTCAAGACCGGTGCGGCGGACGGGATGTACGAGTACACGGGCACGGCCTGGATCACCTACCTCGGTCACACCAAGCCGGTCGTCGACCCGTACGAGCAGTGGGAGGCCGTACGCGACGGGGACCGCCGCAACGGCATCACCTGGCTGCCCGCCGCCCCGCTCAACAACACCTACGCGCTGGTCGCAAACCGGGCGAATGCCCAGAAGTACCGGCTGCGCACTCTCTCGGATGTGGCCCGTCTGACGAAGAAGGACCCGGGCGCGGCCACGATCTGCGGCGGGAGCGAGTTCTCGGTGCGCGAGGACGGCCTGCCGGGCGTGGCGAAGACCTACGGATTCGCCCTCCGGCGCGGGAACTTCAAGAAGATGGACGACGGCGTCGTCTACACCCAGGTCGCCAAGGGCGCGGCCTGCACCCTCGGCGTGGCGGCCACCACAGACGGCCGCATTCCGGAACTGGAGCTGAAGGTGCTGGAGGACGACCGGCACTTCTTCCCCAACTACAACGCGGCACCCGAGATGAACAGCGCCACGATGAAGAAGTACCCCGCCATCGCCGATGTCCTCGCCCCGATCACCGAGCGGCTGACGGGGGCGGAGGCCCAGCGTCTGAACGCGCGCGTGGACGTGGACGGGGAGGACCCCCACGAGGTGGCGAAGGACTGGCTGGTGCGGGAGGGCTTCATCCGGGAGGGCTGACGGACGGCTTCGCCCCAGGCTCGAGCGCCGTCACCACGGGCTCACCGCCCTCACCCTGTCCGTACGTGCGCGGGGCGTCACTGCTCGATCCCCGTGCGTATCGATCCATGGCCCGGCACAGCTCACGACCTGCGGCGAGGCTTGCCGCGCTTGGGGAGCTTGGATCCGCGGGAACCGCCTCGGGGGCTTGTGCCGCCGGACCTTCCGGCCGACTTTCCGGCGGACTTTCCGGCAGCGGTGCCGGGGGACCTGCCCGCCGACTTCCCGGCCGCTCTTCCGGCGCTCGTCTTCGGCTCCTCCGGGGCCGAGCGCCGGCCCCGGGTGCTGTTGACGGTCCGCCCACGGACGATCCCGATGAAGTCGTCCACCAGGTCGGTGGTCGCCTCCTCCGGCCATGACAGCGCGACACGCGACTGCGGTGTGCCCGTCACCGTCCGGTACGTGAGGTCCCTGCGGTGGTGCAGCCGGGCGAGGGACTGCGGAACCAGCAGGAGCCCCACACCTGCCGCCACCAGTTCGACAGCGTCCGCAGTCGTGGCGGGCCGCTCGAGCGCCGGCCGCCCCGGGGGACGCTCCCATTCGAGCGTGTCGTCGAGGGGATGCAGCACGATGTCGTCCGCCAGTTCCTCGATGGACACCTCGTCGGCCGCGGCCACGAGGTGGTCCTTCGGGATCACGACCACGGTCGTCTCGGTGTAGAGGGGGATCGCGCTGAGATCCGTCCGGTCGATCGGCAACCGCAGGAAACCCGCGTCCGCCCCACGGGCGCGCAGCAGGCCCGGCGCCTCGGCGGCGGACACCGGGACAAGGGTCAGCGGTACGTCGGGCAGGCGCTCGTTCCAGATCCGCACCCACTTGGAGAGCGTGACTCCGGGGACGTACGCGAGCCGGAACGAGGGGGATTCTTCCGAGCCTGTCACCGCGCCAGGTTAACCGGCGTGGTCGGAGGCCGTTCACACGCTCGATAGTCTTGACCCATGAAGTCGCAGCAGACCCCCCAGACGATGAAGCCCGCCACCGCGGCGAAGAAGCTGGGTGTGTACCTCCAGGCCACCCCCGCCGAGTTCCAGGAGGGTGCCGTCTCGCGCACCGAGCTGAGCGCGCTCCAGGCCGACCCGCCGGAGTGGCTGCGCGAGCTGCGACGGAACGGCCCGCACCCCCGCCCGGTGGTCGCGGCGAAGCTCGGCGTCTCCATCTCCGGCCTCGCTCGCGGCGAAATCACCGAAGCCCTCACCACGGAGCGGATCGAGGCGCTGAAGGCGGAGAACCCGGAGTGGCTCCAGAAGGAGCGCGCCACCCAGGTCGAGGTCCGCAAGGAAGCGGCACGCATCAAGCAGCAGAACGAGGAGCGTCGCGAGGGGGCCTCGAAGCCGCGTTCCTGACGGCGGACCGGAGTACGCCGCGCACCATCCCGGGCCGCAGGCGGCGAGGACGATCAACCCCGTCGACGGCGGAGTGCCCACTACCGCAGAGGACGTCTGCCGCGGCTCCGGCGTACGGGATCACCGGGCAGGGCTCCAGCGGCGCCGCGGGCGAGCCCGGGGCTTCAGCCGGTGACGCGGCGGCGACGCGCGGTGATGAACAGCGTCAAGCCAAGGACGGTCAGCGCTCCGGTCGCGGCAACCCAACCGATCCGGACCCCGCGGTCCTCGCCCTCCCTCGCCACGGTCGACTGAACCACCGCCTTGTTGTTGTCCGGCTCCGGGTCTCGAATCCGACTGCCCTTGGGAGGCTCGATGAGCCGGCCCGACACTCCTACGGAGCCTGGACGGCTGTCCTTCCGCATCACACGCAGCGTGAACTCGAACAGGACGTCCTCGCCGACTCGGCCGTTCCGGCTGCAGATGTACCTGCGGCCGCCACCCTCCGCCCGGCACTCCTGCTCCAGCATCTCCTCTTCGAGCTCGGCATCGTACGGCGCCTTCATCACCTTTGCGCCCGGCGGGATGGTGAACACCGTCCGGATCTCGGCTTCTTGAGGCCGGCCGGGCCCGTTGTTGCGGTAACCGATGCGGACTCGGTGATCGCTGCCGACCTCGCCGCGCAGCGATGCGCCGATCGCCTCGTAGTCGGAATCGTTGCGCACCGGCACCTGTGTCCGGGTCAGGTCCGAGCCGGTGCTGAATTCCACCGGCTCGCTCCGGGCAGGGACTGGGGTGAGTGAGAGGGATGCGGCGTCCCCTCGCGTGAGTTCGCCGGGCATTCCGGCGCCGTCGCCGGTGTGGAAGGCCCACGCCCCGTAGGACAGCGACGGGTCCACCGCATCGTCATGAGGTCTCCATCGCTGCTCGGGGGTCACCCGCACCGTCTCGCCCGGAGCGATAATGGTGTCGGGCAACAGACAGCGAGCGGCGGTGCTGCCCTTGGAGTAACGGCAATTGGCATGCCGGGTCGTCAGGTTCAGGCCTCCACTGGCATTGATCTGCAGCTCGACTCCTCGGGCCGGGACATCTCCGGTGTTGCGAATGAAGATCGGTGCACCGAAGGCCTTGCCGACGGACGACGTTCTAAGGGCACCGCGCTCGTTCACTCTCAGCTCGGGTCGCCCGGCGATCACCGTGAGCCGGCCCTTGACGGCCGGCTGACCTTCGGGTTTGAGGGTGTAGTGCAGGACACCGGAGTCTCCGGCACGGGCGCCCGGTGCTGCGTGCACGATCAGCGCCACTTCCGCCCAGCCGTCGTGGATCGTCAGGGAACAGGTGAAAGACGGCTCATGCGGCTTGCAGCCGTCGGCGGCACCGGCGATGACCGCGACGCCGTCGAGTCCGGAGGCATCGACGGCGATTTCAGCCCTGTGCGTTGTCCCGTCGTGGTCGAACCTCAGGGGGAGCGTGTCAGAGCCGGGCGACGCGGTAGCCGGGTGCAAGGTCGCGTAGAAGTACTTCTGGCTGATGTCGCGAGCCTCGGCTGCCCTCTTCGTGGGCCTCTCCAGCCCCACGCCACAGTCGGCGAGGGCCAGTGCGCTCACCACGCAGACGACGACGGACAGCACCCGCCTGACGCCACCTGAGCGCTGACGGTCCGGTATGCCGATCATGGCCGCAGTGTGCCGCACTGACGACGCCTGGAGTGCCCGTGTGCCGGACCGAATTCAATATCCGCCACCTGGCGGACATTGATACAGCTGGGCTTCCAGGAGCCGCGGTGACGTCCGCGGTGCGGGGGCACGGTGGCGAGCGCGGTGCGGCGGATATCGCGTGTGGGGTGGCTCTCGTGGGGGCGTGGTGGTGGGGCGGTCTGCCCGCTTCGGGTGGCGGCCGTTGTCCGGGTGGTTGCCCGGTGGTGGGTGCTTGAGCATCGGCGCGGGCGGCGGCCCGGCTCGGCCGGGTGTCCGAGGGCGCCCGTCCCCGGACGCGCAACAGACCCGCCATGGTCCCCCTGAGTCACCGGTCGAACGGCCCCGGAGACCCGTTGGCGACATACTTGCCCCGAGGCAAGCAACTCCACAACGGGCGCCGCAAAAACGCAGGACCCGACCGCGCCTGCCGGAACCCGCAGTGTCACCGGACCCTGCCGCGGACGGCGACCTTGGCCGCGCCTCCCTGCCGCCCGATGCTCCTTCATTGCGCCACAGGCGCGAGACGAGAGCGTTGTGGATGCACCCGCGCCGCACGCCCTCGGCTTTTCGAGGTACCGCAGCCCGTGATGCCCACGTCCGTCGATTTCCGTCGCCGCTCGACCTCGCCGTCGGCACCGGCACCGTCACTGGCACCGGCACCGGCACCGGCACCGGCACCGGCACCGGCACCGGCACCGGCACCACCATCGGCCCCCGGGCCCCCGCGACCCGGGGCGGAACACCTACGAGACCGGCGACAGCACGTCGGCCGCGCCCCCGAGGCATGGGGAGCGCGGCCGACGTGCTGTGCCGGATGACGCATTCCAGGAATGACGTCCGTGGGGTTACCGGTAGACGGAGCCGATGTTGCGGGAGGTGTCCACCGCCTGGCATTGGGCCGTGGCGCGTCCGCCGGAGACGGTCAGTTCCAGGTTGTTGGGGTTGCCGCAGCTGTTGCTCTGGCGGCCTTCTTGCGCGGTGTTCTGCTGGAACAGGTCGGCTGTGCTGCTCCCGCCGTCGGCTTCCGCGCCGCCGCCGATCTCCGCGGTCTTCACACTGGCGGAGCGGTCGACCGTGCCGCACTTGGTCTCGACCCTGCCGCCGGTCAGCGTCAGCTCGCCTTCGTTGGAGTTGGCGCAGTTGTTGTTCTGGCGGCCGGCCTGAGCGACGTTCTGCTGTTCTACCGAGTCAACTCCGCTTCCTCCGTTGGCTTCTGCGCCGCCGCCCTTGGTCAGGGTGTGCTTGCTGAACGACGCGTCCTTGTGCCAGCAACGGCCTTCCGCCCGTCCACCGGTCACGCCGATGGAGGTGTCGTTGGGGTTTGAGCAGTTGTTGTTCTGCCGACCCTCCTGCGCGATGTTCTGCTGTTCGAGGCTGGGGGCGCCGGTGTCGGATCCGCCGTTGGCGCTGGCGCCGCCGCCCTTGTTCCAGGTGTGCTCGGCAACAGAGCTGTCCTGGTTCCCGCACACGCCTCCGGCCCGTCCACCGGTAACGACGATGTCGAAAGTGTCGTTGGGGTTGGCGCAGTTGTTGTTCTGGCGGCCTTCCTGGGCCACGTTCTGCTGTTCCACGGCCGTCGATCCGCCGTTGGCCTCTGCGCCGCCGCCCTTGTTCCAGGTGCGTTTGGCCACGGAGGTGTCCTTGTTTCCGCAGCGGCCCTCCAGACGTCCGCCGGTCAGCTCGACGTCGATGCCGTTGGAGCTGGCGCAGTTGTTGTTCTGCCGCCCGTCCTGGGCGATGCTCTGCGACTCCGACCCCCCAGCTTCGCCACCATTGGCTTCCGCGCCGCCGCTCTCGTCCCAGGTGCGCTTGGAGACGGAACCGTCCTTGTTCCCGCACCTGCCGTCGATACGGCTCCCGGTGAACGGGTCGATGAACGTGTAGTTGGGGCTGGCGCAGTTGTTGTTCTGACGCCCCTCTTGTGCGACCTGCTGGACGTCGAAGTTGGTCCCGGTGCCGCCGTTGGCCGTGGCGCCGCCGCCCTTGACGTGAGTGTGCTCGTTGCGGGAGAGGTCCTGGTCCGCGCAGCGCCCGTCCAGCCGCCCACCGCTCAGCTCGAGGCTGAGGGTATTGGCGTTGAGGCAGTTGTTGTTCTGCCGCCCGCGCTGGGCGATGTTCTGCTGAGGCAGTCTGGTGGTCCCGCCGCCGCCCGCGGCGTCCGCAGGGCCGTTGTGGACGTCGGCGAACTTGTTGACGGAGCCGTCTCCGGTGACGCAACGCCCGGTGAGCCGGCCGCCCGTCACGTTCACGGGCTCGTCCCCATTGATGTTGGAGCAGTTGTTGTTCTGGCGGCCGTCCTGGGCCACGTTCTGCTGGAACAGATCGCCACTGGTGGTCGATCCGCCGCCTGCTGTTGCCTGGGGGTCGTCCGCGAACGCGCTGCCGGCTCCGAGGGAGACCAGACCACTCACCGCCAGGACGACCATCGCAGCCGTCGCAGTCCTTTGAACGTGCACTCGCGCCTCCCGCAGGGATGAATTCCGAACAGCTCGAACCATGCGGACAACGACTCCGGCCTTTCTGCGGAATGGCAGGTTGACGCATTCCGCCTGAACGGCCCACGAAAAGACCGCCATCAGGGATTGATCACCACCTGTTCGGACCTCAGGGGGCGCTGATCCACGGCCCATCGCCAGACTTCGATGGCCGGATCGAAAAGATGAAGAGTCTGCGCCGTGGAGTCAACTCCGGTCCTTCGATCGACGGTTGACGATTGATTCACCGGCATGCAATCCCACGGAAAGAGAGTACCCATTTGACATATTCAGCTCTCCACCGGGTGCGGTATCCGGTCGAGACATTCAGCCATTCGGGAAAACGCGTAACGTTCCGCGCCTCTTGGAGTTGAGAAGATTGCACTGAGAATGGAAGACGCTTCTGCTCGAACCATGACAGTGCGCGGCCTTTGTCATCCTCTGCAGGCCGCAGGGGCTCCGGGGCGTACCTGATCCATCGCACCCGCCTCGGAGCCCCTGGCTCATTCCACCGTTCCCATCGGCGTCATCGGCTCGCCGCACCAGTGTCACCCCAAGCGTTCCTGCACCAGTGACGGCCCGGGACCCGCAAGACGTCGGCCGATGTCCTGGCGTTCGGTGTCGACCGCTCCGAAGGACCCCTCCTGCGCGACTGCCACCGGATGCCCGGGAGCAGCGACGCGGTAACGGGCGGGGGTCTTCGTCGCCTACTTCCGGCGCCCGCCCCGATATTCATCGATGACTGCGCCGCGTCCTTTGCCGACGCGGCGGAACGGCGAGCAATTCAACGGCCTCGTCGTCGTGCGCTGGAAGACCGGACAGCACTTCACCGAAGGCCCGGTACACCCCGGAGGCGAATCCGGGCCACTCCCCGGCCTTGAGAAAGACGGGCGCAATCGAGGAGGCGGGCCTCCCTGGCCGGCCTTTGCCGCAGAGCGCGGTCGGCGGACCGGACGTCCGACCGGTCATCCAGGACGGGACCGCGCACCCCCCTGACGAGCGACGGATCAGGCGCCATCCGGGTCCGTAGCGGTCGTACGTCGCATCACCGGGGAACGTCCGGACGACAGGCGCCTGTTGGCGAGCCCCACTCCTTCCGGCCCGAGGCGCAGGCCCATCCGCCGCGCTCGTCCCGGCTCCGTGGCCGCCGAAGACCGATGCCCGCCTGACCGCCGGACGAGTCGTGCAGGATTCCGCCCGAGGGCACCAGAAGCAGGAACTCGACGTCGAGCATCTGGATCCGGTCGCAGCGATCCGCCGACCGGCCGAGCTCACCTTCGACCACCATGAGGCGCACCCGGACTTCATTCGTCCGGTCGGCATCGAGAACATCCACGAGCCGAGCACATCTCCGCCTCCCCCACACTCGGCTCGCTCAACTCCCCCGCCATCACGATCATCAGTCGCATCCTGGAGACGGGCCGCGAGCAGGGTGTTTCACTGCCGACGTCGACGCGCTCTGCCTGCACGCGATGATCAGATGGTTCTGCTTCTTCCGGGTCGCCACCCGGCACACGTTCCGTGCACTCTTCGTGCCGCGACCTCACGGCACCGGACCGCCACGAGTACTACCGCACGATGCTCGGCGACACGGTCATCGCCTACCTCACGTCCGGCGGGAGTTCCCCCGGTGCGGCGCCTCAGCGCTGACGGCCGGTCGCCGCGGGTCGCCTCGATGGCCACCTGGGCGACGTCCGTCGAGGCGCACACGGACATGCTGCCGGAGCCCGCGTATGCCGGTGGTGTGCCGGCGTCCAGGAACGCCATCGACCCGGCGGCAGCGGGCGTTCGTCCGGCCGACGTCAGGAGCTCGTGAGGATGACGAGTTGCCGTGTCGCTCGGGTCATCGCGACATAGCGGTCGACCGCCCCCTCGATGCCCTTGCCGAACGTCTCCGGGTCGATGAGGACGACCAGGTCGAACTCGAGCCCCTTCGACAGCTCCGGGGTAAGCGACCGTACGCGGGACGTCGCCCGGAACGCGGGATCGCCGATGACGCAGGCGATCCCGTCGGCGTGCGCGGTCAGCCAGGTGCCCAGGATCGAGTCCAGCTCCGCAACAGATCCGTGCACGACGGGGAGGTCGCTGCTGCGGATCGAGGTCGGCACATTGGCGTCCGGGATCTCGGCTCGGATGACCGGCTCGGCTTCCGCCATGACCTCTTCCGGAGTGCGGTAGTTGATGCTCAGGGAGGCCACGTCGATCCGGTGGAGCCCGATCCGCTCGAGCCGTCCCTGCCAGGACTCCGTGAACCCGTGCCTGGCCTGGGCGCGGTCCCCGACAATGGTGAAGCTCCGGGACGGGCAGCGGAACAGCAGCATCTGCCACTCCGCGTCGGTGAGTTCCTGCGCCTCGTCCACGACGATGTGCGCGAACGGGCCGGCGAGCAGGTCCGGTTCGGTGCCGGGCAGTGCGGTCTCGTCGATCAGGCTGTCCTGCAGGTCCTGTCCGCGCAACATCGTCACAGCACCTTCGCCATCGGCGTCGGCCTCGATGATGCGGTCGATGACACCGGCGATGCGCTCGCGTTCGGCGGCGACGGAGGCGTCGTGACGGCGCTTGCGAACTGACGCCTCCGGGTCGCCGAGCCGCTGCCGGGCCGCGTCCAGCAGCGGCAGGTCGGACACCGTCCAGGCCTGGGCGTCCTCACGCTGCAGCTTCCGGACGTCATCCGTGGCGAGCCAGGGAGCGCACTTCCGCAAGTAGGCGGGAACCGACCACAGATCTCCTACGAGGTCGGCCGCTTCGAGGATCGGCCACGCGCGGTTGAGGGTCCTGACAAGCTCTCTGTTCCGCAGCAGCGACCTCCGGAACAGATCGGGCGGGACGTCGTCGCCGTTGTGCTTGTCCCTCAGGATCGTGAGCAGTTCCTCCCAGATCTGGTCGCGCGCTTCGTTGTGCGGAGTACCTGGTTCCACTGCGTCGAACGCCGCAACCCAATCATCGGCGCTCAGCCAGATGTCGGACCAGTGGGTCGAAACCGTCATCCCCTTGACGGGTGGCTCCTCGTAGATGGCGACCGCCGGCTCGATCGCCTTCACCATGTTCGCGGACGACTTCAGGAGAGCCACGTCCGGGTCGCTCTCGATCACCGCCACGGCCCCCTCGGCGACGAAGTCCCGCACAGTGCAGGTCTGGACGCCATCCTCTCCGAGGCTGGGGAGGACATCGGCGACGTACGCCAGGTAGGGCCGGCTCGGACCGACGAACAGCACGCCGCCCCGACGGTGACCGAAGCGAGGGTCGGAGTGGAGGAGGTAGGCGGAGCGGTGCAGAGCGACGACGGTCTTCCCCGTTCCCGGACCGCCGTCGACGACGAGAGCGCCGCGGGATCCCGCGCGGATGATGGCGTCCTGGTCGGCCTGGATGGTGGCGAGCACATCGCGCATCCGGGCCGACCGGTTGCTGCCCAAGCTCGCGATGAAGGCGGACTGGTCGTCGAGCGCGGCGTGCCCTTCGAGCCCGTCCGCGGTGAACACTTCGTCCCAGTAGTCGCTGATCCGGCCCCGAGTCCAGCGATACCTGCGGCGGCTCGCCAGACCCATCGGGTTGGCGTGGGTCGCTGCGAAGAACGGCTCGGCCGCCGGGGAGCGCCAGTCGAGCAGCAGCCGACGACCCGCGCTGTCGGTGAGGCCGAGCCGTCCGATGTACACGGGCTCGGGGTTGTCAGCGCTGACGATGTGTCCGAGGCACAGGTCCAGACCGAAGCGACGCAAGGCGCGAAGGCGGCCGGTGAGCCGGTGGATCTCCAAGTCCCGGTCCATCGCCTCCCGGCCGATGCCGCCGGGCGCCAAGCGCTCGGCATCGAGGCGGTCGGACAGTTCGGCGATCGCCTGCTCCAGGCTCTCCGCGATCGCTGCGAAGTGCTGTTCGTCGCCACCGATCAGCTTCGGGTCGGCCTTGGGAGAGAGGTCGTCGGGAAGGTCGAACGCGCTGGTGGTCAGGTGGTCCATGTCATCAGTTCCGATCTGAGTTCGCTTGCAACCAGTGCGCGCAGCAAGGCGTCCGGACCGGTGTGACGAAGCTGGTGGCCATGACGAGCAACGCCCCGTCTGACGTGGACCCCGTGGCCGTTGTCGGTTCAGGTCGAGTGTGCAAGTTCTCGTGTTCTGGTTTCTGGTTTCTGGGTTCTGGGTTCTGGGTTCTGGGTCGATGAACCTGTGTGGTTCACACGGGCACGGGCGGCTCTTCTCGGCTGATCCTGTCGAGCAGCAGCTTCGCGGCCACCGTTGCTCCGTCGGTACGGATCGTGCCGACCGTGGCGGTTGCTCGTGCGCGGGTCTCGGAGGTCAGGGCAGTCCTGAGTTCGGCGGACAGGGGCTCGACGGTCGGAGCCGGACCGTCATGTGCCGCGCCGATGCCCAACTCGGCCACCCGCCCAGCCCCCGTACGGCTGGTGCGGCGTCTGGGGCACCACCACCTGAGGCGGGCCGGCCCGGGTCGCCGTCGTCGGGGTGCCCGCGTCCCACCAGCGGTTCGACATCCCCCGCGACCCATACGCAGACAACAGCACACGCACTCCGCGACTCCCCCATTTCCGCAGGTTCTGGCCTGGGCCGACGATTCTGCGGCATGACCCGGGCCTTGCCGCAAGCCCCCCGGTGCGCTATAAGTTGAGAGTGGCAAGGAGAGCAGCGCTCCTTGCCTTTTCCTTTGTCGTCCGCTGTGGACGGACAACCTGCTCGCGAAGCGGCGGCGCGCCGCGTACGACTGCCCGACTGCCCGTCGGCCCGTCGGCCCGGGAGGATCTCCCAGGGTCTACGGATGCAGTCGCGGAATGAGAAGCTTTCCGCCCCCTTCAGCAAAGCCCGCTCGACGTCGTCGAGACCGCCACCACGAGTGCCGGGCGGAACTCACCATGGCACGCACGACACCGAGCACACTCGGCGACGACACCGCTGAGGCTTGCCTGCCGGACAGGGCGGTCTCCGCGTAGGCCGGGGCACAGCGAACTATCGCTTCACGAAGCGCACCCAAGTACACCCCGATCCGCACGCACGGAAGGCGGGTTCGGGAACGCGGTGCGCGACGACCGTCCACCTCGACGATGTGAAGGCGTGCCCTTCCGGGCGCCCGTGCCCAATTATCGGGTATCCGCCTGCTGCCGAGCCAGTTACCGCAGCGGCCCTGCTCAACGCCGACAATGACCGCTGCCACGACTTTGCGGACGTTACCGCCCCTGTCGGGATGCCTCGCCGGTCGGCGAACAGCATGTGCACGGCTCCGATCAGAGCGGGAGCGATCGTGCCGATGTCAGCGCCGGCGGTGATGCGTCGACGGCATCACCTGCGGCACACGGGTCTGACGTGGATGGCCGATGCGGGCACGCCGTTGCACGCGCGCTGCGGAAGATCGCCGGGGACGGCTCCCTGAGCACCACGCAGCTCTGCCGTCACCCGGACCGCCGGTCCATCGGCACCGGCGGTCCATCGACACCGGCGGTCCATCGACACCGGCGGTCCATCGACACCGGCGGTCCATCGGCATGGTTGGTGCGGGACTCAGCGCACACCTGGCAGTCGGCCGGGACGCGGACATGGCCCCGATGTGGTCCCGAGCGAGAGGCCCCAACGCCACCTACGAGGGGCCCGCTGCCCCCTTCACGCACACACGAAGAAGCCCGTCGACCTGGAGCTTCGCTCCAACTCGACGGGCTCTGTGCACCGTCGGGACGACAGGATTTGAACCTGCGACCCCTTGACCCCCAGTCAAGTGCGCTACCAAGCTGCGCCACGTCCCGGTGCCCGTGCGGCTCGGGGTTTCCCCTTGCCGACCGCGCACGAGAACAATACCGCACCTCACGGGGTGGTCGGCCACCCCATTCCCCGGGCGGCGGTACGTACGGTGGGCGCGGGGTGATGAGTACGGCTACTCATGCGGCCGCCGGACCCGATGGCCAGGCTACGAGCATGAGCGCACCCATGCAGCGGCAGAACACCACCGCATTCTTCGTGCAGGCCGCGATCTCGTTCGGCATCTCGCTCGCGGCCGTGGCGTACGGCATTTCGAAGCTGCCCGTGGGGGCCTGGGAGCGGGGGTTCCTGGGGCTGGGGCTGATCTTCGTCGTGACGTCGAGCTTCACGCTCGCCAAGTGCATCCGGGACCGGCAGGAGGACGGAGAGATCGCGGGCCCCGGTGACAAGGTCGGCCGGGGCGGCTGACCTCGCGTACTGCCGGGCCGGTACGGAGCCCGCGGCCCGGGGTTGTCCTGCCGGCATCGCGGCAGCCGGAGATCGCGGCCCGTACCGGCCAGGGCCACCGCGACTACTCCCCGTGGCCGAGCATGTCACGCTTGACCTAAACCAAACTTGAGGTTGCACGCTCACCTCATGACCACGACCGCACAACCTCCCGCCCACCCCTACGACGACCTCCCCCGCCTCATGGCGCTGATGACCGGGGACGAGAAGCACGGGCCCGCCGCTACCTCGACGCTCGATGCGCTGTGGGTGCTCTACGACCGGGTGCTGAGGGTCTCCCCCGGCACCGCCGACGCTCCCGGGCGCGACCGGTTCCTGCTCTCCAAGGGGCACGGGCCGATGGCCTACTACGCCGTCCTCACCGCCAAGGGCTTCCTTCCGGAGCCGCTGCTGCCGGGGTTCGGATCGTACGACTCACCTCTCGGCCATCATCCGGACGGGACCCTCGTGCCCGGTGCCGAGATCGGCAGCGGCTCCCTCGGACACGGGCTGCCCCTGGCCGTCGGGACAGCGCTCGGGCTCAGGGCGCAGGGGCTGACCGAGCCCGCCGTGTGGGTGCTGATCGGGGACGCCGAGCTGGACGAGGGCAGCAACCACGAGGCCATCGCCTACGCGCCCTCCGCCGGACTCGACCGGCTCCACACCCTCGTGATCGACAACTCCTCCGCGACCCACGGCTGGCCCGGCGGCATCGCCTCCCGCTTCGCGGCGGCGGGCTGGTCGGCGATCACCGTCGACGGGCGCGATCACGAGGCGCTCCACCAGGCGTTCACCGCGCCCCACCCCGGACGCCCGCACGCCGTCATCGCACGCGTCGAGCCCAAGGACGCGTGACCGCCCCTCCCCCGTGCCCCTCACCAGGGCTCAGCGGCCGCACCTGCCCCCAACACCCGCACAGACAGAGAGGTTCCTGATGGACACCATGCGCGAGCGCTTCGCCGACACACTCTCCCGGCTCCTCGACGAGGATCCGCGCGTCGCCGTCGTCCTCGCCGAGATCGGCAAGGACGGGTTCGCCGAGGCAGAGCGCCGGCACCCCGATCGCGTGATCAACGTCGGCATCCGCGAGCAGCTCCTGATCGGTACGGCCGCCGGGCTCGCGATGAGCGGGCTGCGCCCCGTCGCGCACACCTTCGCGAGCTTCCTCGTGGAGCGGCCGTTCGAGCAGGTCAAGCTGGACTTCGGGCACCAGGACGCGGGCGGTGTGCTGGTGAGCGCGGGAGCGTCCTACGACTGGCCCGCGGGCGGCTACACCCACATGGCGCCCGGTGACGTGGCCCTCCTCGACACGCTCGACGGCTGGACCGTTCACGTCCCCGGCCACCCCGACGAGGCCGAACGACTCCTGCGGCACGCCGTGGCCGCCGACGACGACAAGGTGTACGTACGGCTGTCCTTGCAGCAGAACTCCACGCCCCGGCCCGTCACCGGGGACGGCTTCCTGACCTTGCGGCACGGGCGCGAGGGAATCGTCGTCGCCGTCGGGCCCATGCTCGACAACGTCCTCGCGGCCGTCGAGGGCCTGGACGTGAGCGTGCTGTACGCGCCCACCGTCCGGCCGTTCGACGCCGCGTCGCTCCTGGCCGCCCTGGGCGACCGCGCCGACGTCGTGCTCGTCGAGCCCTACCTCGCCGGGACCTCCTCCGGCGCCGCAGGCGATGCGCTCGCCGACATCCCGCACCGCGTCCTCGGGCTCGGTACGGCACGGCGCGAGCTGCGCCGATACGGCACCCTCGAGGAGCATCTCGCGGCGCAGGGGCTCGACCCGCGCGCACTCCGCGGGCGCATCACGGGCTTCCTCGATCGGGCCGAGGCCGCCGCCTGACCAGGTTCTGCACAAGGCGAACAGAGCGAACAGAGCGAGCACGGCGGGCAGGACGTTGACGCCGCGAGGCGCGGCGCCGCCGGCCCATCACCGCACGGTGGCCAGGGGGCCGGTCCCCTACGTCGTCGGCGTTCCCTCTCCCTCCCCCGCGTACGCCTCGGCCAGCTTGCGCGGGGCCGCCTGCCGCCAGGCGTCCAGGAGGATCGCCGCCAGTTCGTCCTCGTCGTCCAGCGCCGTGAGCCGCACCCTCAGCCAGGCGTAGTTCTCGTCGTGGCCCGGGCGCAGAAAAAACTTCTCCGGCTCGGACGCGATCAGCTCCTCCCGGTCCCCGATCGGGCACTTCACGCCCATCGACGCGTCGTCGTCCGCCAGCGAGGCGAAGATCTTTCCCTTGACGCGGAACGTCGGCATGCCCCAGGCGAGCTTCTCCGCCGTCTCCGGCAGTGCGAGCGCGATTCTCCTGACGTCCTCGGCAGTGGTGCCCATCCCCCGGCCTCCGTTCTCGGCTGCGGCTCCGGCTGGTTCGCCGCGGTGGGTACGGATCGGCCCCGGTCGGCAGGTCTGCCCGTCCGGAAGTCGTCCCCACTGTCACCGACCGTAGCCCCCGCCACTGACAACCGCGGCTGCTGCGGCGCGAACCCGGACGGAGGCGATGGACGATGCGCGCGAGGAGATGGGCGCGAGGAGATGGGCGGGAGGCGAGACCTCAGGTGCCGGGTCCGTACACGACGCGCGCGCCCGAGCACCGGCTTCGGCACCGGCACCGGCACCGGCACCGGCACCCCACAGCAGCCAGGCCCTCAGACGTGTTTGTCCATCCACTCCAGCAGGTCCTGCTGTACCTCGTCCCGGTTCGTCTCGTTGAGGATCTCGTGCCGGGCATCCTCGTAGCCCCGCCAGCTCAGGTCCTCGGTGCCGAGATGGCGGAAGTCCTCCAGCAGTTCGTACACCAGCGTCATCCGCTGGTTGCACGGGTCCTCGGTCCCGACCGCGATGTGGACCGGGAGGCGGGCCGGGATGCGGGCGAGGTTGCGCGGGTCGTTGATCTTGCGGGTGGCGCGGACCCAGTCCAGCGCGAGCCCGGCGCTGAACGCGAATCCGCACCGCTCGTCCTCGGCGTACGCGTCCACTTCGCTCTCGTCGCGCGACAGCCACTCGAAGCCGGTCCGGTGCGTGTACGGGTCGTTGAACGAGGCGAACAGGTCCGGGATGAAGGAGGAGAGGGCCGCCCGGCCGCGCTCCGCGATCTCCCGCTCCAGCGCGTCGATCGCGCTCTCCGTCTCGGCGCCCGGCAGCGAGCGGAAGGTGCCGGAGAGGATGAGGCCGGAGAGCTGCTCCCCGTACTCCTGCGCGCAGTCGCGGGCGAGCATCGAGCCGAGGCTGTGGCCCAGCAGGATCAGCGGGGTCTCCGGGTGCTTCGCCCGGGCCCTGTCCCCGATGGCTTTGAGGTCGGCCACGATCGCACGCCATCCGTCGTCGCCCGCGACGCCGTAGCCGCCGGTCGCGGCGGCGGTGGCGCCGTGGCCGCGGTGGTCGGAGGCCACCACCGCGTAGCCGTGCGCGGCCAGGAAACGGGCGAACCGGTCGTAGCGCAGGCCGTGTTCGGCGGCGCCGTGGGCGATCTGGACGAGGGCCCGGGGCCTGGCCCCGGCGGTCGGCAGCCAGGTGTACGTGGCCACGCGTACGCCGTCGGGCGTCTCCACGTAGCTGGTGCGGTACGCCGTGCCGGTTCCGGCCGTGCCATCGGTCTGCTGTGTCATACGGCTCGCCTCCCGGTTGGGGAATCTGCTGGCTGCCCTGGTCCGCCGGCTCACCGGGGCCGTGGGCTGTGACGGGTTGCGCTCGTCCTCATTCGGGGGTCGTTCTCACCCGGCGGTCGGTCCCCACTGTCGTACGGTCGTCATGGTCCGTCAGGTGTCCCGCCCGGTGGCCGTTGCCCGGCATCGGCCTACGCGGCGAAGCTATGCACCGTCCACGGCAGCGTCAACAGGACCTGTCCGTACGGCGACACGGGCCCTGACGAAGCATCAGGCCTCCATGGCGGTTCTCGCACCGCCGCATTCAGTGGTGACCCGTCCTCCCGGTCCTGTGGCCGCCGGTGATCTCCCGGTACTCCTCGGCGCTCGGCTTGGCAATCCGGCTGTCCCGGCCGTTGAAGCCCCGCGACATCCGCGCGCGCAGCAACCGGGGAACGCTCCCCGGTTGCCTCGAAGGCACTGCTAGGGTCGGCCCATGGCGCGGACCGCGAAGAACCGGGAGACCCCCGACCAGGACGCCATGGAGCCCACGGCCGAGGACGCCACGGAGCCCACGGCGCCCCTGCGACGCGACGCCCGACGCAACCGCGACCTGCTCATCACCGCCGCCCGCGAGGTCTTCGCCGAACAGGGCCTGGCGGCCCCGCTCGACGAGATCGCGCGTACGGCGGGCGTCGGGAACGCCACCCTCTACCGGCGGTTCCCCACCCGGCAGGACCTCGTCGAGGCCGTCTTCGGCGACCTGCTCGCCGCGACCCGGCAGGCCGGAGAAGAAGCGCGGCTGGCCGAGGACGCGTGGAGCGGGCTGACCGCGTACCTGGAGCGGATCTTCGAAGGCCTCGCCGACGACCGGGGCGCCAACGACCTGCTGACCACCGGCATTCAGGGCGTCCCCTCCCTCGACGCCCTCCACCCGCACAACCGCGAGACGATCGGCGTCCTGATCGCCCGCGGCCAGGAACAGGGCACCGTACGGCCCGATGTCGTGGCCGAGGACCTGGTGTTCGCCCTCGCCGCGCTGGGCAAGGTCGTACCGGCGTCCGTCGCGGCCGCACCGGGTGCCTGGCGTCGATTCCTCGCTCTCTTCCTGGACGGCCTGCGATCCGGTGCCGCCCACCACCCGCTCCCCGCGCCGCCGCTCACCTCCGGCCAGATCGCCGGAGCCCTGGACGGGCTGCGCACCGACCGAACGGGATAGTGCCTTGCGCGAACCGCTCACCCTCGCCGTCGCCCAGCCGCCCTGCATGTCGTACGACATCGCCAGAAACGCGAAGGCGCACGCCGATGCCGTACGCGCGGCCGGCGCACGCGTGGTGATCTTCCCCGAACTCTCCCTCACGGGTTACGAGTTGGAGGCCGACCCGATCACCGCGGACGACCCGCTGCTGGACCCCCTCGTCGCGGCCTGCGCGGAGACGGGGGCGTGGGCGCTGGTGGGCGCACCCGTACACGGCGAGGGCGGCGCGGCTCATATCGCGACGCTCGCCGTCGACGGTTCCGGGGCCACGGTGGCCTACCGGAAGATGTGGCTGGGCGAGACGGAGTCCGCCTACTTCGTCCCGGGCGACAAACCGGCCGTGCACGAGGTCGACGGCTGGCGGCTCGGCCTGGCGATCTGCAAGGACACCGGCATCCCGCAGCACGCGGCCGAGACCGCGGCTCTCGGGATCGACGCGTACCTCACCGGCAGCGTGAAGTCCACCGGAGAGTCCGCACTCCAGGACGAGCGCGCCTGCCGGATCGCCACCGAGCACGGCGTGTGGGTCGCCGTGGCCAGCTTCGCCGGGTCGACGGGCGGGGGCTTCGCCGAGGCCGCAGGGCGTTCGGGGATCTGGCGGCCCGGCGGTGCCGTGGTCACTCAGGCGGGGCCGGAGACCGGCGCCGTCGCGCGGGCGACGCTCACCTGACGCGGGAACGGGGCAGGAACCGTACACCTACTTGTGCGCACCGCCCGTACACACCGGGCCCGTACACATCGGCTCGGCACACAGGAACCGCCGGACCGGACCCGTCAGGAACCGCCGGAGCGGTCCGTACCCCGGAACGGCCGGTACCCGCCGCCCCTCCGACCCACCGGAAGCCGCCGAACCCGCCGGAGCCCGGGCCCCCGGACCTCCCTCGACCGAACTGACGCCTCCTCAACTCCCTTTCCCTCTAAGGAGAAAGGGACCGAGTAAGCGCTTTCTGGTAGTGTCCGACACCTGAGGACCGAGGATGTGGACGGTCGTCCGACCGTCGAGAGTCTCCGGCCGGGCCGCGCCCGTGGACGCACCGGCGGGATTCCGCAGCACCGTACGGGCTCACGCGTCGCCGACCGGCGGACTGCCGGCGCCCGGACACCGGCCCGTATTGCCTGCCGGTCCCCGTCGTTGCCGGCATCGGCGCGAAATCCAGCAGGACGGCGCGGCAGTCCATTCACCCGCGCCACCCGCTGCGGCAGGCTGTGGCAAGGACGCACGTCAAGGGCCGCCTCCCGAGGAGGAGTATGAGCACCCCGCAGAACGACCTCGCGTACCAGGATCCTCCGTACCGCGACCTCCCGTACTACGAGGACGTCTCCCCCGGCCGCGGCACGGCCCCGCCCCGCGCCTGGTACGCGTCCTCCGACGCGGCCCGGCTCTCCCTCAACGGCATCTGGCGCTTCCGCCTGTCGCCCACCGCGACCGCTGAGGACGACTCCTTCGCGCGGCGCGACTTCGACGCCTCCCGCTGGGACGAACTGCCCGTCCCCGCCCACTGGGTGCTGCACGGGCACGGCTCCCCCGCGTACACCAACACCCGGTATCCCTTCCCCGTCGATCCGCCCCGCCTGCCCACCGAGAACCCGACCGGTGACCACCGCCTCGTCTTCGACCTGCCGGCCGGGTGGGAGGGCGGCGGGACGCTGCTGCGGTTCGACGGCGTGGAGTCGTGCGCGCGGGTCTGGCTCAACGGGGTGGAGCTCGGCACGTTCAAGGGCAGCCGTCTGCCGCACGAGTTCGAGGTCGGGGGCCGTCTGCGCCCGCACGGCAACGTGCTGGCCGTACGGGTCCATCAGTGGTCCTCCGGTACGTATCTGGAGGACCAGGACCAGTGGTGGCTGCCCGGCATCTTCCGGGACGTGACGCTGCTGCACCGGCCCGAGGGCGCGGTCCGCGACGTTTTCGTGCACGCCTCGTACGACCACACCGACGGCACCGGCACGCTCCGCGTCGATGCCGACCCCGGTGGCCGCCTCACCGTCCCCGAGCTGGGGATCGACGTCGCCACCGGTGAGGCGGCGACCGTGCCCGTGGAGCCGTGGAGTGCGGAACTCCCGCGGCTGTACGCGGCCGAGCTGGCGACGGCCGGCGAGCGCGTCCCGCTGCGCATCGGCTTCCGCACGGTCGCGGTCGAGGACGGGGTGCTCAAGGTCAACGGCGCGCGGATCCTCTTCCGGGGCGTGAACCGGCACGAGTTCCACCCCGAGCACGGCCGTGCGCTCGATGAGAAGACGATGCTCCGCGACCTGCTGCTGATGAAGCAGCACAACATCAACGCCGTGCGTACCAGCCACTATCCGCCGCATCCCGCCTTCCTCGACCTCTGCGACGAGCTGGGGATGTGGGTGATCGACGAGTGCGACCTGGAGACCCACGGCTTCGCCTCCGTGGGCTGGCGGGGCAACCCGGTGGACGACGAGCGCTGGACCCCGGCCCTGCTCGACCGCGCGTCCCGGATGGTCGAGCGCGACAAGAACCACCCCTCGGTCGTGCTGTGGTCGCTGGGCAACGAGTGCGGCACGGGCCGGGGTCTCGGCGCGATGGCGGACCGGATCCGCGGCCGCGACCCGCACCGGCCGGTCCACTACGAGAGCGATCTGTCCTGTGCCCATGTGGACGTCTACTCCCGCATGTACGCCGACCACGCGGAGGTCGAGCGGATCGGCCGCCGCACCGAAGCCCCTTGGGGGGACCGGGAGTTGGACGTACGGCGCCGGGCGATGCCGTTCCTCCTGTGCGAGTACGCGCACGCGATGGGCAACGGCCCCGGCGGACTCCTGGAGTATCAGCGGCTCTTCGAGACGTACGAGCGCTGCCAGGGCGGCTTCGTCTGGGAGTGGATCGACCACGGCATCGCGCGCCGCACGGGCGACGGGGAGCCCTGGTTCGCTTACGGCGGGGACTTCGGCGAGGAGCTGCACGACGGCAACTTCGTCTGCGACGGGCTGGTGTTCCCCGATCGCACGCCGTCCCCGGGCCTGATCGAGTACAAGAAGGTGATCGAGCCGGTCCGGATCACCGGCGACGGGCGGGCGGGCACCGTGCGTGTCGCCAACGGGTACGACTTCGCCGACCTGTCCGGCCTGTCCTTCCTCTGGTACTACGAGGTCGAGGGCGTGTCCGTCGCGCACGGCGAGCTGGCCGTGCCGCCCCTCGGGCCCGGCGAGTCCACGGAGTTGAAGCTGCCCGAGCCGCCGGCCCCGGAGCGCCCGGGGGAAGCACTGTGGACCGTACGGGCGGTGCTCGCGGACGACACGCGGTGGGCGGGCGCCGGGCACGAGATCGCCTGGGCCCAGATTCCGTCGGCACCGCACGCACCCGTCCCGCCTCCCGTCTCTCCCGCGGCGCTCCGGAAGGGCGAGGGCAATGTCCTGGTACTGGGCCCCGGTGCGTTCGACCCGGCGACAGGAGCACTGCGCTACCTGGACGGGTTCGAGGTCGTGGGGCCCCGCCTCGACGTCTGGCGCGCCCCGACGGACAACGACGAGGGCGCCGCGTGGCAGCCGGAGGAGCGCTACGGCACGATCTGGCGGGGCATGGGCCTGCACCGGATGCAGCACCGGGTGGTCTCGGTACAGGACTCCGACAGCGAACTCATGGTCCGTACGCGCGTGGCGCCCGCCGCGACCGACCTGGCCCTGGACACCACCTTCCGCTGGACGGCGGACCGGCGCGGCCGGGCGCTGCGGCTCGACGTGTCGGTGGTGCCCGGGGGCGACTGGCCCTGTCCGCTGCCTCGGCTCGGCGTACGGCTGGGCGTGTGCGGCAGTCTGGGGCTCGCCGAGTGGTACGGCGGCGGGCCGGGCGAGGCGTACCCGGACACGCGTACCGCGTCCCGCATCGGCCGGTGGACACTGCCCGTCGACGCCCTGCAGACCCCGTATGTGCGGCCGCAGGAGAACGGCGCACGTGCGGATGTGCGATGGGCGGAGCTGCGCCGCGAGGACGGCACCGGGCTGCGGATCGAGGGCGATCCGGCGTTCTGGTTCACGGCGCGGCGGTGGACGAGCGAGGAACTCGACGCGGCCGCGCACACCACGGATCTGCGGCCGGGCGGGCTGGTCTGGATCAACGCGGACCACGGACAGCACGGCATCGGCAGTCAGTCGTGCGGACCGGGGGTGCTGCCGCGGCACCGGCTCGCCGCGGCACCCGCGTCGTTCTCCTTCGCCTTCTCGACCGTGACGACACGGGCGGGCGAGACCTGGGGGGACGCAGGCCGCTGACCCGTCGCATCACCCCCTTCTCCACTCCCTCTTCTCCACTCCCTCCGGGAGCTTCCGCCGGCGTACGTCTCCGGCCGGTCCGGCCACCCACCGGCCGGACCGGCCGTTGGACAATTCCACCTCCGTGGTGGTACTTCTGGCGGGCGATTCGAGGCCTTCCGGCCGCTCCGACCTGGGAGAACGGGCACCGCGCCGTGCCGGGGAACACCGAACCGCGAACAGACGTCGCCGCATGGCGTCGGACGAACTGCTGGTACGTCCACCGAGCGAGTGCTGCGGTCCCCGGTCGGTCCTTCCGTACGGCGTGACGGACCGAGGACGAAGGAGTACAGGTGGGAGACTCGGTGGCGGTTTCCGGGGGCGAGCTGCCCGGTGCGGGCGAGCGCGAGCGGCACGCGGCCTGGCTGGAACTCTTCTTCGACCTCGTCTTCGTCGCCGTGGCCGCACAGCTCGCCCACGGGCTGCACGGCGACCCGGACGCCAAGGACTTCGCGGTCTTCCTCGCCCTCTACTTCCCCGCCTGGTGGACGTGGATCAACGTCACCGCCGCCATGAACGTCGTCGAGCGCGACAGCCCGCGCCGGCGCCTTCTGGTCCTCTGGGCCATGCTCTGCCTGGCCGCGATGGCCGCGGCGCTGCCCGAGGCGGTCGGCGACCGGGCACCCGCCTACGCCCTGGGGTTCGCGGGCGCACGGCTGGCGCTGATGGGTCTGTGGTGGCCGGCCACGGCGTTCCCCGAGCCGCACCGTCTCCCGAAGTGGCGGCCGCTCACGTACTGTCTGGCCGCCGCCGCACTGTGGTCGGTGTCGGCCTTCGTCCCCTCCCCGTGGTGCTACGTCATGTGGGCTGTGCTGGTCGTGGCCGAAATGCCGCTGCTCATGGGCGGTTCGAGCGGCGGCGGACTGCTCAGCAGGCTGCACACGGGCCATCTGGTGGAGCGGGTCGGACTGGTGGTGATCATCGTGCTCGGTGAGGCGGTGCTCGGCCTGGTCACCTCCACCGACCACCACTGGACGGCGAGTTCGGGGGTGACCGCCGTTCTCGGGTTCGTGCTGATCGCCGCGCTGTGGTGGTCGTACTTCGACTTCGGATCGGCGGCGGCCGAACGCGCCCTGCACACGGCACCGGGCGGCAGTGCGTACCGACTCGCCCGCGACACCACCGGCTATCTGTACTTCTTCGTCACCGCGGCCGTCATCGCCATGGCCGGAGGTCTGGCGACCGCCGTCGAGGAGGCCCACCACGCGCATCTGACGACGGGTGCGCTGTGGGCCCTGGCCGGCGGGCAGGCGCTCTACCACGCGGCGCATGCGGCGATCGCGCTGCGCGTGGGGCGGCCACTGGGCTCGGTCGCGGTGTGGACCGTGCCCGGGGTGGGCGTACCGCTGCTCATCGTGCTGCTGCTCGGGCATGCGCTGGCGCCGTGGGCCGTGGTGCTGCTGCTGGTGGCCGAGGCCGTGGCGCATCTCGTCTACGCCGACGTGGTCGCGCGGCGGAGGCGGGCTGCCGGTCTGCTCTGACCGGTCGGGGTACGAGGCGCTAGCCCGCCGACTCCCTTACGGTGAACGGCCGTTGGCACTGCGCGGACGGCTTGGACGCTGCGGACACCTGCCTGCACCTGCTGACACCTGCCGGCACCTGCCCGCACCCAGTGGCAGGCGAGGAGCCGGCGCCCGCCCCGGGACGCCGGCTCCTCGCTGCGTGCTCTCGGCCCGCTCTCGTCAGGACGCCTGGGGCGCCGCCGCGCCGGGCTCCTTGGCTGCGGGGCCGGAGTCGGCAGTGGCTCCGGCCTCCGTGGTGATACCCGCCTCCGTGGTGATTCCCGCCTCCGCGGTGGCTCCGGGGTCCGTGGCAGGCGCCGGTGCGGGACTGACCTGCGGCCATCCGCCCGCCGGCGGCTCGGCGACGGCACGCCACCACGGGTCGACCGCCTCCGCGTCCGCGGGCTCGAACGGCTTGCCCGGGCGCGGCACGGCCACGGTGGCCCCCGCGGCGCGAGCCGCGGCGACCGTGCGCTCGGCCGGTTCGACCCACGGGTGGAGGGCGAGGTTGAACGTGCCCCAGTGGATGGGCAGCAGCGTCCCGACCGGGGTGCCGCCGGACAGATCGGTGTGCGTCCGCACGCCTTCCTCCGGCGTCATGTGGATCTCGGGCCAGTACTCGCTGTACGCGCCGATCTGGATCATCGTCGCGTCGAACGGACCGTACTGTGCGCCGGTTTCACGGAAGCCGTCGTAGTAGCCGGTGTCACCGCTGTGGAAGATCCGGTGCCGAGGTCCCGCCACGACCCAGGAGGCCCACAGCGTACGCAGTCCGCGGTTCAGTCCCCGGCCGCAGAAGTGCCGGGCCGGGGTCGCGGTCAGCGTCAACTCGCCCACCCGCGTGGACTCGTGCCAGTCGAGCTCGGTGATCCGCTCCGGGTCGACCCCCCACAGCTCCAGGTCGGCACCGACACCCAGCGGCACGGCGAAGACCGCACCCGTACGGGCCAGGGCCCGGATCGAGGGCATGTCCAGGTGGTCGTAGTGGTCGTGGGAGATGACGACGACGTCGACCGGGTCGAGGTCGTCCAGCGGCACGGGTACCGGGTGGACCCGGCGCGGTCCGGCGAAGGAGAAGGGCGAGCAGCGCTCGCCCCAGACCGGGTCGAACAGCACGCGGTGCCCGTCGATCTCGGCCAGCACGCTCGAGTGCCCCATCCAGGTCAGCCGGAGGCCGGAGGCGGGCGGCTCGCCCCAGTCGGCCGCGGTGGGCCGGTGCACGGGTATCGGCCGGGCGGGCGTCCTGAGGGCGCGCTCGGCGCGGTCGAACTGCCGCCGCAACATGGGCCCGTTGGAGCCGGGGAGCATGGTGCGGGTAGGGACGGGGTTGTGGAACTGGCCGTCCCAGTAGTTGGGGGACCGCTGCATGCGCTCCAGGCGCTCCCCGGTGGGTTCCGCGCCGAACGACGCAGGACGGAGTCCGGCGAAGAAGGAGCGTCGGGGGCTGGATCCGGACACGGGGGCACCTCCAGGCGGAAACAAGGGGGAGGACGCCCGGTGAAGCGCACTCCGTCCCTCCATTATGTGCTCACACACAGATTCCTGCCGGTTCCGTTTTTCATCACCGCAGGTCACGGGGTTGAGATGGAGATGTGAGAGTGGTCACTCGACGGGAACCCTGCGGGATGCCGAGAGGACCGCGACGGGGTCTTGAGCGGACGGCGCCCGGGAATCCGGCGAGCCCTGGGAGGCCACGCCGTCCGGGGAGGCAGGAGAGCCCAGGGTGTCCGGGGAGGCCAAGGTGTCCGGGGAGATCGGAGCGCCCTGGGAGTCCTGGGGGTGCTGGGAGTCCTGGGAGCCCTGGGAGTCCTGGGGGTGCTGGGAGTCCTGGGAGCCCTGGGAGTCCTGGGGGTGCTGGGAGTCCTGGGAGTCTTGGGAGTCCTGGGAGGAAAGCCGCAGTTGGAGGGCGTCGTACGGCGGGGTGACGAACCCGAGGGAGCGGTAGAGGCGCAGCCCTTCGGGAGTGGCATGCAGGTCGACGACGCCGGCCCCGGCCTCGTCCCGGCACCAGGAGAGCAGCGCCTCCAGGCAGGCCCGGGCGTAGCCGAGACGGCGGCACCGCGGGTCGGTGCTGATGTTGAAGACGTGGCCGTGCCGTCCACTGGGGTTCGCCGGGCCGGGTGCGTGGGAGTCGCAGATGCCGACCGCACTGCAGACGACGCCGAGTTCGGGGTCGTCCACGACGAAGGCTGCGGCATCCCGCGGTGCACCGAGCCGTACGGCGAACCACTCCTCGCTCGCGCGGCGCCAGGGCGCGTCCGGTCCGCCGTCCGCCGTCCCCATCTCCCGGAACATCAGAGCCCGCAGAGCGGTGAGCGCCCGGGCGTCACCGGGGCCGGCACGGCGTACGGGGACGGGGACAGGGGCAGGGACGGAGGCGGACGGGCATGGGCAGGGACGGAGGCGGACGGGCGTGGTGTCATACGGGCCTCCCGTGATCGAAGACGAGCTGGACGTGGTCCTCCACGGGGCGGTAACCGATGCGCTGGTACAGGGCGTTGGTGGTGGGGTTGCCCAGGTCGGCGAAGAGGAGGACCTCGGCGGCGCCGGCGTCCCGGGCGGCGCGGCTGACCGCGGCCGTGACCGCACCCGCGTAGCCGGAGCCGCGCTGCCCGGGCGGGGTGTAGACGGGGCCGACCCGGACCATGCCCGCGACCGTACGCGTCACGCCCGCGAAGGAGACGGGGGCGCCGTCGGCCTCCCAGAGCGTCAATCCGCCGTACGAGAGGCGGTCGTCGACGGCCGACGCGTGGTGGCCCATGGCCGCCTGCGTGTCCCGGCCGAAGGCCTCGTACCAGTCGATGAGCAGGTCGCGGTCCGTCCGCCGCGCGAGCCGGGCGGCACCGAGGGGCGCGGGCTCGGGCGGGGTGAGCGCGCCGAGCCGGTAGAGCCGGTTGGACGCGTGGCACCGGTTCGTGGCCCCGGTCCTGCGCTCCCAGCCCGCGGCGAACGCCAGGGCGGCGGCCCGTCCACCGCCCACGCCCGGAGTGGGACGGTCGGCCGTCAGGGCGACCCCGGCCAGATCGTCCGCCGCCGCGCCGGACATGCACGAGAGCAGAACGGGATGGGGCGGGGTGCGCAGGAAGGCGCCTGCTGTCGATCCGTCCGGCGCTCGCCACCAGCCGTACTCGGGCGGGTCGTCGCCGTAGGACACGGTGCCGGCCTGGAGCGCCGCGGCGACAGACAGCAGGACGGTGTGCTGCACCGGCCGCGTGCGCAGGAAGCCGCCCGCGACGGACAGGAACTCGTCGAGGTCATGTGTCGTGGTCCACGCCATGCCCCAGCTTCCCGCGCGGCTCGGCAGGAGCGCACGGGAATTTCCGCCGCCGCTCACCGGGGCACGAGGCGGTTCGCCACACCCTCGGCACGGAACGAGGCGGCTCGGATCGATGGGCTGCGGGATGATGCGCCGCGGAACGATGGCAGCTGCGGAACGATGCGTGACGGCCCAACAGACCGCCACCGCACGGCCGCTGAACCGCGTGACCCGCTGAACGGTCCGGCCCGACTGAACCACCCGGCCCACCGAACGGCCTGATCGCCCGTTGCCCGTCACGCGGTCAGCGCGGCGGCCGGCGGCCGGCGCGCGTCACGCGGACGAACGGATCGTTCACGTCGGTGCTCGTCAGCGGCCCGTACGCGGCGGGGCGGCGGAACGCGTTGCCCCACGTCTCCCGTCGCCGGTACTCGCGCAGCGCGTCGAGGTCGAAGACCGCGAGATGCACGCCGGGGCTCTCACCGGCCTCGACGAGGAGCATGTCGCGGGAGCGGCCTTCGGCGTACGCGATGCCGTCGAAGGCGACGGAGCGGCCGAGGCCCGCTGTTTCGATCCCACTGCACTTTCCTTGCGGTCCCCGCATCACGTTCCGTGTGGTCCCCGCATCACGTTCCGTGCGGTCCCCGCTTCCCCACGGCATGCCCCCGCGGGCTCTCAACGCCTCCCGCCCGCTCCCCGATCGCAGCCGTTGACAGCCGCTCCACCGATCCCGATACTGAATCGCCATTCAGTTGGAGACCCGGGCCGCCCCCACCGTCACGCCCGTCGCCGAGCCAGGAGCCCCCCCATGGCCGACCTCCCCACCGAGCTGTGCCCGCTCTCCCCCGAGCAGACTGACATCGTCGAGCCGACCCGCGCCTTCGCCAGGGACGAGATCCGGCCCCACGCGCGCGCCGTGGACGAGGCCTACACCGTCACCCCCTGGGAGCTGTGGCGCGCGGCGGCCACAGTGGCCAAGGTGGGCATCACCGGTCTCCTGCGCGGGCAGTTCGGGAGACCGATCACCGAGCACCGGGCCGTCGCCCTCCGGCCGGTCGACATGCGCCCTCGTACCGAGCAGGCGCGGCTGATGACCCGGCGGGCCGCCAAGCGGCGCGACGCGGGGACGAACACGACCGGCGAGGCCGCGATGGCCGGGCTCACCGTGTCGGAGACCGCCGCGTACGGCACCTGGGCCGTCCAGCCCCTCGGCGGCCGGGACCACTCGCGCGAGTACCCCGTCGAACAGGGGTTGCGCGACGACACGTCGGAGGAGATCGCGGAAGGCACCTCCGGCCACATGCACCTGATCATCTCCCGGAGTCTGTGATGGAACGGAACCGTACGTACGCCCCGCAGCGCCCCGCACGGCGCCCCGCGAAGCACCCGATGCGGCGGCTGACGGGCGGCGAGACCCTGGTCCGTGCGCTGGCGGCGCACGGCGCCGACCTCGCCTTCGGCATCCCCGGAACGCACAACCTGGAGATCTACCGGCATCTCGGCGCCCACGGCATCCGGCACATCGCGACCCGCCACGAGCAGGGCGCCGGTTATGCCGCCGACGGATACGCCCGGACGACCGGCCGGCCCGGGATCGCCGTCACGACCACCGGGCCCGCGCTGCTCAACATCGCGGCAGCCGTCGGACAGGCGTACTCCGACAGCGTGCCGCTGCTCGTCGTGTCGCCCGGGATGCCGCTGCGCCACCCCGCCGAGCCGATCGGCGTACTGCACGAACTGCACGGCCAGAGCGAGGCGTTGGGCCGTATCGCCGCGTTCAGCCACCGCGTGTCGTCGGTCGGCGAGATCGACGCGGCCGTGGCGCGCGCCTTCTCGTTCTTCCGGAGCGGCCGCCCCCGGCCGGTGCATCTGGAGATCCCGTACGACCTTCTGGAGGAGGCCGAACCCGTCGGCGCGCCGCGCATTGCGCCGCCCACCGTTCCGCCGCGCCCCGCGCCCGACGCCGTACGGGAGGCTGCCGAGGCACTGTCCTCGGCGCGCCGCCCCGCGCTGGTGCTGGGCGGCGGGGCGCGCGGAGCCGCGGACGCATGCCGGGCACTGGCCGAGCAGTTGGGCGCGCCGGTGGTGACGACCGCCAACGGCAAGGGCGTGGTGCCCGAGTCCCATGCGCTGTCCGTCGGCGTGGCGCTGCACAGCCCCGCCGTACGCTCCTGGCTCGCGTCGTGCGATGTGGTCCTCGCGGTCGGCACGGAGCTGGCCGAGTCGGATCTGTGGTGCGACCAGCGGCAGTTGCGCGACAGGCTGCGCGGCACGCTCATCCGGGCCGACATCGACCCGGCCCAGATGTACGCGGGGCTGCCCGCCGGGATCGCGCTCGTCGGTGACGCCCACGCCGTGCTGGCGGAGCTGCTGCCGGCCGTCACCTCCTCGATCTCAGCACGTGGTGCCGGGGAGCCGTCCGCGCGCCCTTCGCCCGAGTCCTCCGAGCCCTCCGAGCCCTCCGGGTCCTCCGGGTCCTCCGGGTCGTCCGAGTCCTCCGCGGGCCGTTCCGTGGACACCGCGGCCGCGTTGCGCGCGGCACGCGACGAGGAGACGGTCGCGCGGAGCGGGCGCTGGCTCCCGTATCTCTCCGCCCTGCGGTCCACGCTGGCACCGGACGCGATCCTCACCTCCGACAGCGCCCAGTGCTGCTACTACGGCGCCCTTCCGCATCTGCCCGTCGACCCGCCCGGCCGCTACCTCCACCCCACCGGCTTCGGCACCCTCGGCTACGCCCTCCCCGCCGCCATCGGCGCGAAGGCCGCGGAGCCGGGACGGGAGGTCGTCGCGCTGAGCGGGGACGGCGGACTGCAGTTCACCGTGCAGGAGCTGGCGACCGCCGCGCAGCTCGGACTCCCGCTGCCCGTCGTCGTGTTCGACAACGCCGGATACGGGGAGATCCGCGACGAGATGGCGGCCCGGGGCGACACGCCAACGGCCGTCGACCTGGCGCCGGTCGACCTGACCGGACTCGCGCGCGCGTACGGGGGCCAGGGCAGCCGCGCCGGCACGCCCGACGAGTTGGCGAAGGCGCTGCACAGCGCCCTCCGCACTCCCGGCCCCACCGTCATCACCATTCCGGAAGGCCCTGTCGGGGACCCCGGTCGGACCGTCGCGCACCACTCGGTCCGGCCCGCCATGCACCACACGCACGCCATGCACGCCATGCACGACACGTCCGGAGACTCCGAGGAGAGAACCCCGTGAACCCCCGACCCACCTCACCACCCCTGCTGTCCACCACCTGGACCGATCCCGTCACCGGCCGCCGGGGCTTCCTGGTCGTGGACCGGCTCGTGCGCGGTGTGTGCAGCGGCGGCCTGCGCATGCGGGCGGGCTGCACCCTGGAGGAGGTCACCGGGCTAGCGCGCGGCATGACCATGAAGGAGGCGCTGCACTACGAGCCCGGCGCCCGGTACGTCCCGCTCGGCGGCGCCAAGGGCGGTATCGACTGCGCCCCGCACGACCCGGAGGCGTACGGCGTCCTGGTCCGCTATCTGCACGCCATGCGCCCGTACATCGAGCGCTTCTGGACCACCGGCGAGGACCTCGGGCTCACCCAGGACACGGTCGACCGGGCGGCCGCCGAAGCAGGACTCGTCTCCTCCGTCCAGGCCGTTTATCCGCTGCTCGACGACGAACGCGCCGCGCGGCAGCGGCTGTCCGACGCCTTCGCCGTCGCGGTGGACGGGATCGGCCTGGACGAACTGGTGGGCGGCTGCGGGGTCGCCGAGTCGGTGCTCGCGGCGCTCGACCGGGCCGGCGTGCCGTACGCCGGCACGCGCGTCGCCGTACAGGGTCTGGGCACGATGGGCGGGGCCACCGCCCGCTTCCTCGGCCGTGCCGGTCTGCGGGTGGTGGCCGTCGCTGACGTCAAGGGCACGATCGCGAACCCGGACGGGCTCGACGTCGAGGCGCTGCTCGCCGCCCGCGACACCTTCGGCACCGTGGACCGCTCCGCGCTGCGCCCCGGGGACGCCGAACTGCCGGGCGGCGCCTGGCTGGAGACCGGAGCGGAGGTGCTGGTGCCGGCCGCGGTCTCCTACGCCATCGACACCGCGAACCAGCACCGGGTCACGGCGCGCTGGGTCGTCGAGGCGGCCAACATGCCCGTCGTCGCCGAGGCCGAGGAGCGGCTCACCGAGCGCGGCGTCACCGTCCTGCCGGATGTGGTCGTCAACTCGTGTACGAACGCCTGGTGGTGGTGGACGCTCTTCGGAGACATCGGCCCCGACCCGGACGAGGCCTTCGGTCGCATCCGCCGCTCCATGCGCACCCTGATCGACCGGATGCTGGCCCGTGCCGAGGCCGACGGCGGCACACCCCGCGCCGCGGCGCACGCGATCGTGGCGGAGCGCCTCCCGGTCATCGCGGAGCGCTTCGGGTGGTACGGGTGAGGCAGCACCACAGGACTACGAGGCGGTGGCCGTGACGACGGCGGAGTCCGCGGACGAGCCCCCTGATGCCGTCCAGGCCCACCCCGGCCCCGGATGACGTCCAGGCCCAACCCTGGCTTGAGCCGGGCCAGTTGACGCGACGCGCCCAGCGGAGCCACGCCCCCGTGCCGCTGAAGCCTCTCGACGCGCCGACCCGGATGCCCCGTCACCGAGCCGCCCACCGCCACGCCGACCACGCCCCCAGCCGCTTCCGGACCCCGAGCGGAACACGCCGCGCGGCCGCCTCCTGCGCTACGACGTCAAGTGCAGCCGCCTTCCTTGGGTCCTGAAGAAGCGTCAACCGCGCCCCGGATCAAGGTTGTTGGACCTCCAGGGCGGCCTCCGGCTCCTCCACCGCACCATCGGCGGTCTTCACGTCCTGGTCCTCCATCGCACCGGTGAGCGTGGCCTCGTCGATGAGGGCGGTGTGCGTGCCCTCGACGGTGCACGCGTACGCGCCTGCCACCGCACCCAGCCGTACGCACTCCTCCAGCTCGCGCCCCCGCAGATGCCCGTAGAGGAAGCCGCAGGCAAAGGCGTCACCGGCGCCGTTGCTGTCCACGACCGGGCCGGGCGGGACAGCCGCGGGTACGTGCCGGAGTGAACCGGCCCCCTGACGGGCCAGCACATACGCGCCGCCCGCGCTCGCCGTGGCGATCACCACCTCGGCCCGCCCGTCGGAGATGATCTGCCGCATCACCTCGGCCAACCGCTCGCCCGCTCCCGCCGCGCTGAGGAAGACGATGTCGGAGCGGAGCGCGAAGTCGCGGTGGTGGAGGTTGAGTCCGTCCCAGTCGTGCAGGTCGGTGGAGACCGGGAGGCCGAGTTTCTCGATGTCCTCGAAGAGGAACCGCGAGAAGTTCATGATCGACAGATGCACGTGCCGGGCGCGCCGCAGGTGCGGCAGATAGTGCTCGGAGGGCATGCGCAGGTCGAGCGGGTCACGGGCGTCGTAGAAGGACATGCGGCGGCCCTGGGGGTCGACGAGGTTCACCGCGCGCCGGGTGCCGTGGGGCGACACGCAGGGGTGAAAGTCCACCGCGCTGGCGCCCATCCGCTCACGGACCAGTTCGCCCAGCGGGTCGTCGCCGATGAAGTCCAGGAAGCCCGTGGCGAATCCGAGTTCGGCGCAGCCGAGCGCCACGCCGGTGCCGGTGTGGCCGACCCACTCGCGGATCGGCGACACGCCGTACGAGTCGGCGTACGGCACCGGCAGCGCGTCCACGCGTACGACCGTGTCGACGCCGGCGCCGCCGACGACCAGGACGTCGTACGGCGTTTCCGCCGCCTCCTTCGTGCTGCCCATGCCCCTGTCCGTCCTCTCCCGTACCGCTGTCCCTGCCGCACCCCGTCGTCGAGGGCGTGGGTCAGCCTAGAGGCTGAGGGACGTCGCAGCGGTCCTTGAAACCCTGGCTGGTGAGGCCGAGTGCCGCGTTGACGCGCGAGCGGAGGTTCTCCACGGCGATCATCGCGGTCAGCTCAACGATCTGCGCCTCGTTCAGGTGCTCGTGCAGCCGCTTCACCATCGCGTCGTCGACGGTCGGCGGGGTGGCCGTCACGGCTTCGGCGTAGGCCATGACGTCCCGCTCCAGCGGGGTGTGGACGTCGCTGTCGCGCCAGACCGGGACGTCGTGGAGCTTGCGGTGGTCCATGCCGTGCTGCCGGCTCTCCCAGTAGCCGAAGTCCATGCACCAGGAGCAGCCGATGGAGGCGGCCGACGCCATGACGGCGAGTGCGGTCAGCTCCGGGTCGAGCTTGTTCCACTTGGCGAGCGACCGCTCGAAACGGGCCTGGGAGATCAGCACGCGGGGGTTGTGGGCCACGGCCCTGGCGGGATCGAGAACCGTGCCGTAGGTACGGCGGGAGTACCAGTCGGTGAGGCGTACGAAGAGCGTGCGGGGCGGGTCGAGCGAGATGCGGGCCATGACTGCCTCCTGTCGGGGGAGCGACCGTGCCGGTCTGCGGCGACGGTGTTCTTCGCTCCTGTGACGGATGGGCTCGCCACCGCGTGACATCAGCGGCGGGGGGGGGGGGGGGGGACGCTCGCCGGGAACGGCGGACCCAACGGCAGGCGACCGGCCAGCCGCTCGCCATCCGACCGACCTACCGCACGCCACCCGACCGACCAACCGCTCACCACCCGACCGACCTACCGCTCGCCACCCGACCGGTCAGCGGCTCGCCACCAGCTCGGCACGGTCGAGCCCCAGCTCGGCCGCGAGCGCGTCGTCGACCCAGGTCTCCATCCGCCTGCGGCCGAGCGTGCCGGGGAAGGCCGTCATCTGCACGGCGAGGCCGTCGAGGAACGCGGTGAGGCGCCACGCCGTGGCGCCCGGGTCCTGGCACACGTACTCCCCCGCGGCCGCGCCCTCCGCGATGACCTCGGTGAGGATGGCCTTCCACTGCCGGTCCAGGCCGATCGTCACCTCACGGAGCACCGGCTCGCGGAGCGAGACCGCCCAGCCCTCGATCCACAGCTTCCAGCCCTTGGCCTGCCCCGTCGGCGAGTACCAGCGCACCACCGAACGCAGCCTGCGCACCGAGCTGCCGCCACGTGCGACAAGGGCGCGCAGCCGCTCGAGGTCGGCGTGCGCGGCGTGCTCGAAGGCCGCGGCGACGAGCCTCTCCTTGGTCGAGAAGTGGTAAATGACCAGGGCGTTGCTCACGCCGAGCGCTGCGGCGACATCGGAGATGCGCAGCGCCGCGACGCCGCGCTCCTCGATCTGCTCGACGGCCGCCCGGAGCAGCTCCTCGCGCCGCTCCTGCACGCTCAATCGGACTCTGGCCACGGCGTCACCCTACAGCGGTCACAACGGGCTCACCGGCCGTGACGATTCCGCCTTCCCCGGTCGCGGCCGGGGCGGCATCGGGCCACACGTCGTCCCCGCACGACCGTTGGCGCCCTCGCACACCGGAGGCCACAGCCGTCCACGACGGACGCGCTGTTCGGTCAGCGGCCACGGCCTGCGGCCGGCGCGCGGCTTGGCGCCGATCGCGCCCAACGAACGCCGCTGTCCGCGGAGTTCAGTTCTTGCGGCCCACCCCGCCGTAGAAGAAGCCGGTCCGCGCGAGCTCGTCGGCGGGAAGCGGCGGTCCGTCCGGACGCCAGAGGGGCACCTGCACCAGCCCCGGCTCCAGCAGCTCGAAGCCGTCGAAGAGCGCCAGGATGTCCGCGTGCGGGCGGGGGTTGAGGGTGGCGGTGGCCCCCCGGTAGACCTTCACCGCCGTGGGGAAGCCCTCCGGGTGGAAGTCCGCCGTGCCATGGGACAGCACGAGGTGGCTGCCGGCGGGCAGCGCCTCGGTGAGGGTGGTGACGATGCGGCGCGGGTCCTCCTCGTCCTTCACGAAGTGCAGGAGGGCGACCAGCAGCAGGGCCACCGGCTCATCGAAGTCGATCAGGTCCCGGATCGCCGCGTGCTCCAGGATCGCCTCCGGCTTGCGGGCGTCGGCCAGCGCGAAGGTGGTGTTGCTGGTCCCGGTCAGCCGGGCGCCCGCGTGCGAGGCGACGATCGGGTCGTTGTCGACGTAGGCCACCCGTACGCCGGGCGCGGCTTCCTGCGCGACCTCGTGGGTGTTGGGCGAGGTGGGGATGCCCGTGCCGATGTCGATGATCTGCCGGATACCGCTCTCCACCACGGACTTGACGGCCCGTCGGAGGAAGGCGCGGTTCGAGCGGGCGGCCGGGAGGATCTCCGGGACGTCCTTGATGACCTGGTCCGCCGCTTCGCGGTCGACCTCGTAGTTGTCGCGGCCGCCCAGGTAGTAGTCGTACATCCGGGCCGGATGGGGCCTGGAGGTGTCTATCTGGTCGGCCGAGAACCCGTGCTCCGTCACACCGGCCTCCGTTCGGTCGTCATGTGGTGTGTCCGCCCTTCAGTCCTTGATGCCCACGCCTCCGTAGAAGGCGATCCTGCGGATGTCGTCCACATCGGGCAGCGGCGCGTCCGGGCGCCACAGCGGCACCTGTACGAGACCGGGGTCCAGCAGGTCGTACCCGTCGAAGAACGGGAGGATACCGTCGTGCGGACGGATGTTGAGCGTCGCGGTGGCCTGCCGGTAGACCTCTGTGGCGTCACCGTCCACATGCTGGTGGAAGTCGGCGGTGCCATGGGTCAGTACGAGGCAACTGCCCTTCGGCAGCGCGTCGGTGAGGGTCCGTACGATGCCGGCCGGGTCCTCCTCGTCCCTGATGAAGTGGAGGACCGCGACCATCAGCAGGGCCACCGGCTCGTCGAAGTCGATCAGTTCGCGGACGATCGGGTGTCCGAGCACGGACTCCGGGGAGCGCACATCGGCCAGCGCGAAGCCGGTGTCGCCGGTGTGGGTCAGACGGGCTCCGGCGTGGACACCGACGATGGGGTCGTTGTCGACGTATGCCACGCGGACGCCGGGCGCGGACTCCTGCGCCACCTCATGGGTGTTGGGCGAGGTGGGGATGCCCGTGCCGATGTCGACGATCTGCCGTATGCCGCTGTCCACCACGGTCTTGACGGCTCGTCGGAGGAAGGCGCGGTTGGCGCGGGCGCTCGGGCGGGCGTCCGGGGAGATCGCGATGACGCGCTCCGCAGCCTCCCGGTCGACCTCGTAGTTGTCCCGCCCGCCCAGGAAGTAGTCGTACATCCGGGCCGGGTGCGGTCTACTCGTGTCGATCGCATCGGCAGGCGTCCCCTGCTCGCTCACGCCGGTCTCCCCTCGGTCCTCCGTGGCAGCGGTCTCGGCCATGGTGCTCACGCCAGCAGGAAGTCGGCGTCGCCCGACTTCGCGCCCTGAATAAACGTTTCGATCTCATGGTGCGTGTAGATCAGGGCGGGGCCGTCGGGGTCGGTGGACTGACGCAGCGCCACCCGGCCGTCGCTCAGCTTCATCGCTTCAAGACAGCTTCCCCCGTTGCCGCCGCTCCACGGCTTGCTCCAGCCCTCGGTGCCGAGGTCCTTGGCAGGCATGCCGTTGTATATGCGACTCATGGTCAGAGCTCCTCGCGAATGCCACCCAGGTACGACCCGGTGGTGTGTGCGGGCGCGGCTTGCGCGCACATCCGGTCAAGTGCCTCCAGGAACGCCGAGACGTCATCGCGATGGTCGAGGTAGACGCCGCCCACGAGGCTCTCCGTGTAGGCGATGTCCGGGAGTTCCTGGATCGGGAACCGGAAGATGTGGAACGGGCCGTACATCGCGGGGTGCGGCCCCGCGGCGAACGGCATGACCTGCAACCGGACGTTGGGCATCGAGGCCGCCTCGATGAGCCGGTCCGCCTGCTCCCGCATGATGGCCGACCCCCCGATGGGACGGCGCAGCACGGTTTCGTCCATGACGACCCACAGCAGCGGGGCGTCCTCCTTCGTCAGCACCGCCTGGCGCTGCATGCGCAGGGCGACACCGCGCTCGATGTCCTCGTCCGAGGCGTTCGGCAGTCCGGCCCGCAGGACGGCGTGGGCGTAGGCGGGCGTCTGCAGCAGCCCGGGGACGTAGTGCGGCTCGTACGCGCGAATGAGGTTGGCCTCGCCCTCCAGCGAGACGAACGCGCTGAACCACTCGGGCAGGACGTCGCGGAAGCGGTGCCACCAGCCCCGCTGGTTCGCCTGGCGGGCGAGTGAGAGGAAGTCCTCCAACTCCTCGGGCGCGGTGACCCCGTAGGTGCGCAACAGCTTCTCGACGTACGGGATCTTCAGGCCGACCTCGGCCTTCTCCATACGCCGGACGGTGGCGTGGGTGACGTCGAGGGCCCGGCCGGCGTCCTCGTACGACAGTCCTGCCCTCTCCCGCAGATCCTGCAGGCGCTTGCCGAGCACCACGCGCAGAACAGTCGGGGCAGCGCCGCCGGGCCGCGTGTCCGCCACTACCCATCCCCTCCAACTGCCGTCACCGGACGGAAGTGTGTCATGTCGTCACCTGGGGCGACAGACTGTCCTTACGATTCTGCAATTTACAGATTGAACCTTGCCATACGTGAGTCACGACCCGCATAGTTGCGGAGTGGCTTCCTTTCACGACGCGCTTCAGTTAGCGGACCGGGGTGACATCGCTGTTGTGGACCGCCGGAACGCGTTCGAGCTACCGGCGTTGCGCACGTCGGTCGCCGAGGCACGCCGGCACGTCGTGACCCTGCTGCACGACTGGGGAGCCGACGGAGAGACCGCCGAGGGCGTCGAGTTGGTGATATCGGAGCTGGTCACCAACGCCATATGCCACACGGACAGTGACACCATAGGGTGTCGACTGCTCATGAACGGCGGGCTGTTGAGGGTGGAAGTGGCCGACGAAGGCTGGGCCTCCACCGCCCCGCTCACCCACCCGGGCCCGGTCGATCTCGACGGCGAGGGCGGCCGCGGACTGCTGCTGGTCGACGCCCTCTCCCGGACCTGGGGTGTGCTGACCGCGGCGAACGGCCATGGACATGTGGTCTGGGCAGAACTGCCCTACGCACAAGGCTCGGTCGCGCCGAACGACCGCTTCTGAGAACGTCACCCGGACATTGACGCGCCGTCACCTCACGTATGACGGCCTCGTTGGGCGTACGGGCCGCGCGGAATCTCACGCAGGCCCGCTACGAGACAGCAGCCCGCAACCCACCGGCGAGATCGCCGCGCTTCACGCGCCGGGCGCCGCCGGGGAGGACTCCAGCGGCAGCAGATCCGGGCGCTTGGGCTCGATGTGGTCCCCCGAGGACTCACCGCGCAGCCGCCGCCCGATCCACGGCACCAGATACTCACGCGCCCACTGGACGTTGTCCCTGCGCACCGCGGACGCCGGGCGCTCGGGCTGCGGGGGCCACGGCTGGTCGGGGTCGGCCGGCACGGGGAGACCGAGGACCTGCCCGGCGCGCAGCGCGACGCGCGTATGCCCGTCGGGTGAGAGATGGAGCCGGTCGGGGTCCCAGGCCCGCCGGTCCTGCACCGAGCGGAGCGACCACAGATCGAGCACCGGACAGCCGTACCGGTCGGCGATGGCCCGTACGTGCGCGGTGTAGGTGGCGATCTTGCCCCGGAGGTGACGCAGCACCGGTACACCGCGTGTGTCGAACCCGGTGGTCACCATGACGACGGGCACCGCGGCCGTCAGATCGGCGACGGCCGCCTCGAAGCGCGCGGCCACGTCGTCGGGGTCACTGCCCGGCCGGATGATGTCGTTCCCCCCGGCACAGAAGGTCACCAGGTCCGGACCGAGCTCCTTGGCGCGCTCCACCTGCTCCTCGACGATCCGGTCCAGCAGCCGCCCGCGGACCGCCAGGTTGGCGTAGCGGAAGTCGTGTTCGGCCCGGTGGTCGGAGAGGAGGACGGCGAGGCGGTCGGCCCAGCCGATGAACGCGCCGTCGGCACCCGGGTCGCCCACGCCCTCGGTGAAACTGTCGCCCAGCGCCGCGTACGACCCGATGGCGCCTTCGCTGATGGATGTCGAATCGTCTGCCACGTCGCCATATGATTCCGTTCCGGCAGTGACCTACGCCATCGTAACCGGGGGTTGACGGGGCGTGATTTAAACCACCCGGTCAATTTCCGCAACCGCGGAAGGGGGCGTTCACCGCCGAGATGATTGCGCGGTGAACTCTTGTCGTATCGTCGACGTGTCACGTCGTCGGCAACCGGGTCCGGCGGCCCGACACCCGCACCGGAGGAGCGCCCGTGACGCAGACGCCGCAGGTCCCGCACGCCCCGCAGGCAGAGCCCGAGCTGACGGGGGTCCGCAACTTCCGTGACGCCGGCGGGCTGCCGACCGGGGACGGCAAGCGCGTACGCACCGGCGTGCTCTACCGCAGCGGACATCTGGCCCACGCCACCGACGACGACGCCGCGTTCCTCGCCTCGCTGGGCCTGCACACGATCTTCGACTTCCGCAACTCCGCCGATGTGGCGCTCGAGGGGCCCGACATCGCGCTGCCGGGCGTCCGCCATGTGAACATCCCGCTGACCGACCCCGCCGCCGGCGCGGAGTTCTGGCAGATGGTGCGCGACGGCGAGGTGTCGCAGCTGCGGAAGGCTCTCGGCGACGGCAAGGCGTCGGACCGGATGATCGCCACGTACCGACACATCATCCGCACGCGCACGGCCGAGCACAGCCGGGTGCTGCACGCCATCACCGACGACAGCGTCCCCGTCCTCATGCACTGTGCGGCCGGAAAGGACCGTGCGGGCCTGTCCGTCGCCGTGACCCTGCTCGCCCTGGGTGTCGAGCGGGACGCGATCGAGACCGACTACCTCGCGAGCAACGCCGCCCATCGCCGCTACAAGGTCCACCGCGGCGACCAGACGGAGGCCGAGATGTCGGCCGAGGTGCGGGAGCTGCTGAGCCCGCTCTTCGACGCCCGCGCCGAGTACCTCGACGCCGCGTTCGCGACCATCGAGGAGACGTGGGGTTCCGTGGAGGACTACCTCGCACAGGGCCTGGACTTCGGGCCCGAGCGGCGCGAGCGGCTGCGGGCGCGGCTGCTCGACGGCGCCGCCTGAGACGCGACGCCCGAAGCAAACGGCCCGAAGCAAACGGCCCGAGGCCGTCGCCCGAGCACGATGCCCGAGCACGGCGCGGGCCACAGGCACCGCACCGGCTCTGCGGGCTCCCGGCCGACCTTCGTCCGTCCGTCCGTCCCGTCCGCCCGCCCGCGTCAGCGGTTCAGCGTCACGGCCTGCTTGACGAGCGTGCGGCCGAAGTCCCAGACCAGCCCTCCCCCGCTGTGGGCGTCGTCCATGACGTCGGTGAATGCGTCCACGAAACGGTCGACCTCGCGCTCCCCGATGATCAGCGGCGGGATCAGCTTGATCACTTCGAGCCGGTCCCCGGAGACCTGGGTGAGGATCCGGTGCCGCTGGAGCAGCGGCACCACGACCATCTGCGCGAAGAGGCCCTTGCGGGCGGCCTGGAGCATCGACCAGCGGCTGCGCAGGCCCAGCGAGCTGGGCCGCCCGAACTCGATGCCGATCATCAGGCCGCGCCCGCGTACGTCGTGCAGCAGCTCGTAGCGGCCCACCAGGTCCGCCAGCCGGGTGCGCAGCAGATCACCGGTGAGCCGGGCATGGGCGACGATCTGCTCGTTCTCCATCACGGCCAGGGTGGCGAGCCCGGCCGCCATCGCCTGGGCGTTGGCGCCGAAGCTCGCGGAGTGGACCAGCACCCGGTCCATCGACGAGTACACCTTCTTGAAGATCCAGTCCTTGGCGAGCGTGGCGCCGACCGGCACGTAGCCACCCGAGAGGGCCTTCGCGACGCACACGAGATCCGGCTCTACGCCCTCCTCGTGCTGGTATGCGAAGAAGTCACCGGTACGTCCAAGTCCCGTCTGCACCTCGTCCGCGATGAGCAGCGCCTTGTGCTTCCGCAGCAGGTCCTGTGCGGCGCGCAGGAAGCCGGGCGGCGGAGTGTGCACGCCCTTGCCCTGGATCGGCTCGACGATGAGCGCGGCGACGTCGCCGCGCCCCAGCTCGCGCTCCAGCGCGTCGAGATCGCCGAACGGGACCGGCACATCGGGGAGCAGGGGGCCGAAGCCCCTGCGGAATCCGTCCTCGCCGTTGACCGACAGCGCGCCGGCCGTCAGTCCGTGGAAGGAATACGTGCAGTAGAGGACGCGGGACCGGCCAGTGGCGTACCGGGCGAACTTGAGCGCGGTCTCCACGGCTTCGGCCCCGCTGTTCCCGAAGAACACCCGGTCCAGGTGCGGGACGTGCACGAGCAGCCTCTCGGCGAGCAGCCCGGGCAGCGGCTGGCAGTCGAAGCGGACGAGGTCGGCGAGGGAGGCGTCGAGCACGTCGTGCAACGCCTGGCGGACGACGGGGTGGTGGCGGCCGAGGCCCATGACCCCGAAGCCCGCGAGCATGTCGAGGTAGTCGTGCCCGTCCTCGTCCCAGAAGTACGCGCCCTCGGCCCGTACGTAGGACTTGTCGAAACCGATGGCGCGGAGCATGCGAGGCAGCTGGTGGTTGAGATGGCGCGCATGGAGGTCGTAGCGCTCGCCGCCGCGCTCCCCCAGCAGTGTCATCAGGTCGAAGCCTCCCGCTCCGGACTCGCGGTGCGCTCCGGACTCGCCGGATCCGGCGGACTCGGCGGGGCGGGCGGCTTTCATGCGTGGCTCTCCTTCACAACGGGGCGGGCTTCCCCGCGGGCCAGGGCGGCACCGATCGCGTCCGCGATCGCGGACGGCGTGAGCCCGACGGCGGCCAGCACCTCGCTTCGCGAGGCGTGGGCGAGGAACTCCTCGGGGATGCCGAAGGTGCGGAGCGGCAGGTCCACCTCGGCGTCCCGCAGGGCACGGTCGACGGCGGAACCGACGCCGCCGGTACGGCAGTTGTCCTCGACGACGGCGACGAGGCGGTGGCGCGCGGCCAGCCCCGGCAACCGTGCGTCGACCGGCTTGACCCAGCGCGGGTCGACCACCGTGCAGCGGATGCCGTTCGCCTCCAGCAGCTCGGCGGCCCCCAGGCATACGGGAGCGAGGGCGCCGACGGAGACGAGCAGCACCTCGGCCGCGTAGGTCCCCGTCCCCGTGTCCGTGTCCGTCCCCGTGCCGAGTCCCCGGACATCGTCCGTACCGTCCGTGCCTCCCAGGTGCAGCACGTCCATGCCGCCGATCCTGCCCACCGCCGGGACGGGCTCGCCCACGGACGCCTTGGGGAAGCGGACGACGGTCGGTGCGTCGTCCACGTCCACCGCCTCGCGCAGTTGGTCGCGGAGGCGGTCGGCGTCGCGCGGGGCGGCGATCCGCAGGCCGGGCACGACCTGAAGGATCGACATGTCCCACATGCCGTTGTGGGAGGCGCCGTCGGAGCCGGTGACCCCGGCACGGTCCAGGACGAAGGTGACGCCGCACTTGTGCAGGGCCACATCCATGAGGACCTGGTCGAAGGCCCGGTTGAGAAAGGTCGCGTAGACGGCGACGACCGGGTGCAGCCCGCCGGTTGCCAGTCCCGCCGCGGAGATCGCCGCGTGCTGCTCGGCGATCCCCACATCCCATACGCGGTCGGGGTGGGCGGCGGCGAACGGCCCGAGCCCGACCGGGTGCAGCATCGCGGCGGTGATCGCCACGACATCGGGCCTGGCGGCCCCGATCCGCACCAACTCCTCGCCGAAGACCGAGGTCCACGAGGGCGCGCCGGGCGGCGAGAGCGGGCGGCAGGTCAACGGGTCCATGACGCCGACGGTGTGGAAGCGGTCGGCCTCGTCCTCCATGGCGGGACGGTAGCCGCGGCCCTTCTCGGTCAGGCAGTGCACGATGACCGGGCCCGTGAAGCGCTTGGCGCGGCGCAGGGCGGACTCGACCGCCTCGATGTCGTGGCCGTCGACCGGGCCGATGTACTTCAGGCCCAGGTCCTCGAACATGCCCTGCGGAGCGATGAAGTCCTTCAGCCCCTTCTTCGCGCCGTGCAGCGATCCGTAGAGCGGCTGTCCGACGACGGGCGTGCCCCGCAGGACGCTCTTGCCCCAGGACAGCAGACGCTCGTAGCCGTCGGTGGTACGGAGCGTGGCGAGGTGGCCCGCCAGACCGCCGGTGGTGGGTGCGTACGAGCGCTCGTTGTCATTGACGACGATGACCAGCGGGCGGTCCTTGGCAGCGGCGATGTTGTTCAGCGCCTCCCACGCCATGCCGCCGGTCAGCGCGCCGTCACCGATGACCGCGACGACGTGGTCGGTCCTGCCGAGCCGCCGGTCGGCCTTGGCGAGGCCGTCGGCCCACCCCAGCACCGCGGAGGCATGGCTGTTCTCGATGACGTCGTGCTCGGACTCGGCGCGCGAGGGGTAGCCGGACAGGCCGCCCGCGGCGCGCAGCCTCGAGAAGTCCTGACGCCCCGTGAGGACCTTGTGCACGTACGCCTGATGGCCGGTGTCCCACAGGATCCGGTCGGCGGGCGAGTCGAAGACGCGGTGCAGGGCGATGGTCAGCTCCACCACCCCGAGGTTCGGCCCGAGATGGCCGCCCGTCCGCGACACGGCACGGATGATGAACTGCCGGATGTCGTCGGCCAGTTCGTCCAGCAGTTCTTCGGGAAGCGCCCGGAGATCGCTCGGTTCCTTGATGTTGTCCAGCAACGACACGTCGGGCCACCTCAGTTGTCCGTGCTCTGCAGCCGACGGTGACCCCGGACGCCCCCGGAGGGGCGGCCGGGGCCACTGTGGATTCCGCGCGTTTCCTCGGGTCCCGCGCGACCGGAAGTCCGGGTCACGCGTGACGGTTTCCGGTGACGCCGTCCCGTACCGCGCGCAGCGACTCCTTGAGCGATCCCATCGTGGCGAGCACGGCCGTGGGTTCGTAGCCGCAGTGCGCCATGCAGTTCGCGCAGCGGTCGTCCTTCCCGCGACCGTACGCCTCCCAGTCGGTGTCCTCGATGAGTTCCTTGTACGTGGGCACGTACCCGTCGGCCATCAGATAGCAGGGCCGCTGCCAGCCGAAGATCGAGTAGTTGGGAATCGCCCAGGCGGTGCAGGGGAAATCCGCCTTGCCCTCGAGGAAATCCAGGAAGAGGGGGCTGTGGTTGAGCCGCCAGCGCCGCCGGTTCCCACCCGCGAAGGACTTCCGGAAGAGCTCCCGGGTCTGCTCCACGCCCAGGAAGTGCTCCTGGTCGGGCGCCTTCTCGTAGGCGTACGCGGGCGAAATCATCATCTCGTCGACGCGCAGGTCGTCGTTGAGGTAATTCAGCACCTCGACGACGGTCTGCGGGGTGTCGGTGTTGAAGAACGTCGAATTGGTGGTGACCCGGAAGCCGCGCCGCTTCGCCTCCTTGATGGCCGCCACGGCCTCGTCGAACACGCCCTCCTTCGCCACCGACTCGTCGTGCCGCTCCCGCAGTCCGTCGATGTGCACCGCGAAGGCGAAGTACGGCGAGGGCTCGAATTTGTCGATCTTCTTGCGCAGCAGCATGGCGTTGGTGCAGAGGAAGACGTACTTCCGCCGGGCCACGAGCTGCCGGGCGATCTCATCGATGTGCGGGTGCATCAGGGGCTCGCCGCCGGCGATGGAGACCATCGGCGCCCCGGACTCCAGCACGGCGCCGACCGCCTGGGCCACCGGCATGCGCTGCTTGAGCACCCCTGCCGGGTGCTGGATCTTGCCGCATCCCTCACATGCCAGGTTGCAGGCGTAGAGCGGTTCGAGTTCGACGATCAGGGGGAACTTCTCGCGTCGCCGAAGTTTCTGTTCAAGGAGATACGTCCCGACCCGGATGGTCTGGCGGAGCGGCATGGCCATCTAGCTCACCTCCAGGGGAGCAGTAAGAACGGTGCCATTCGAAGAAAGCCGGAAGGATGGCCCGCAATACGCGGAAAGCCGATATTCCACCGCGCAGCGTCCCGATACGGACGAGCTCATGCTCCGGAGCGTCCACGACCACCCGGACGGCCGCAACCGGACGGGGTCCGGCCTGCACCGCGCTGCGCAGCGTCACCGCCGATTCCATGTCCACCGCGATCGCCCCGCCGGCCGCCAGCTCTGCCCGCTCCGCGCCTCGTACGACGTGGTCGGATCCGGTGAGCGGGCCGGTGTGGACGGTGCGGCCTGGGCGGTGCGCGACGATCTCCGCCAGGGCCCTGGCGAGGATGCCGGGTCCGGTGCAGGCCGTGTTCCCGTACCGGTCGCGGGTCTCGTCGGCGACGACCACGTCACCGGGGTGCATGCCGGGCGCCAGGCCCGCGCAGAAGCCGGTGGCGATGACGGCCGCACCCGCCGCCGACGGGGGGCCCAGCGCGTCGGCCATGGCCCGCTCGGCGGCCTGCGGGCCCATCCCCGTGCGCAGGACGGTCACGGGCCCCGGGGCACCGCTGTGGTCGCCGCTGCGCAGCGCGAAGCGCTCGATGCCGAGCGCGCAGGCGATCAGCAGCGGCGCCGCGCCGGGGGCCGCGGCCATCAGGACCCCTGGGGGCGCGGATCGGTGGTGCGGAACGGCTCCCCGTGGACGTACCGTCCCAGCGCGGTGAGCGGGAAGACGTGCCGGTAGAGGTGGTAGTTGATCGAGAAGTCCCAGGGGAAGCCGGTGCCGGTGAAGTACGGCTCGTCCCAGGTGCCGTCCTCCCGCTGGGTCTCGGCGAGCCAGGTCACGCCGCGCTCCACGGCCTTGCCGGCCGCCTCGCCCGCCGCCAGCAGCGCCATCAGCGCCCAGGCGGTCTGCGAGGCGGTGGACTCACCGCGCCCGATCCACTCGGTGTCGTGATACGAGCGCTGGTCCTCGCCCCAGCCGCCGTCGTCGTTCTGGACGTTCTCCAGCCAGGCGACGGCCCGGCGGACGGCGGGGTGGGATGCGGGGATCCCGACGGCGGTGAGGGCGGGGACCACCGACCCGGTGCCGTATACGTAGTTGGTGCCCCAGCGGCCGAACCAGGCGCCGTTCTCCTCCTGTTCGGCGAGCAGCCAGTCGACGCCTCGGCGCGTCCGGTCGTGGGAGGACATGCCCTCGTACGCCAGCATCTCCACCACGTGCGCGGTGACGTCGGCGGACGGCGGGTCGATGACCTCGCCGAAGTCGCAGAACGGCAGCCGGTTGGGGAACGGGCTGGTGTTGTCGGCGTCGAAGGCGCCCCAGGCTCCGTTCCTGGACTGCATGCCGAGGTTCCAGCGCACGCCCCGGCGGATCGCGTCGTCGACGCGCCGCGGGTCGGGGTGGCGGACCCGGCGCAGCGCGAGCACGACCTCGGCGGTGTCGTCGATGTCGGGGTAGTTGTCGTTGTGGAACTCGAACGCCCAGCCGCCCGGAGGAAGTCCCGGTCGGCGTACCGTCCAGTCCCCGGGGCGTAGGACCTGCTCGCCGAGCATCCAGTCCGCGGCCTTGACCAGGGCGGGGTGGTCGGCGGGCACGCCCGCGTCGGCCAGGGCGATGGTGGCCAGACAGGTGTCCCAGACCGGGGACTGGCAGGCCTCGATCATGCGGCTGCCGTCCTCGCGCCGGACGGCGAACCGGTCGAGCGACGCGAGGCCCGCGCGCAGCACGGGGTGCTGGAGGTCGTAGCCGAGCAGGTGGAGGGCGATGACGGAGTAGACGGCCGGGGGCTGGATGCCGCCCCAGCAGCCGTCGTTCTCCTGCCGCTCCACGATCCAGCGCGCGCAGCTGCGCAGCGCCGCCCTGCGCAGGGGCTTCACGGCGACCTTGCGGTAGGCGTGCAGGGCCCGGTCGATGCGCTGGAAGAGGCCGTCCCAGGTGGCCGCCGGGGCCCTGCGGCGCGGCGGGTCGGGCAGCGTCGGGTCCGTGTGCAGCTCGTCGAGGGGGAACGGCGCCGGCCGTACGGGGCGCAGGGCGGAGACGACGGTGAGCGGCACGATCGTCTGCCGTGCCCAGCAGCCGAAGTCGTAGATGTTGAGCGGGAACCACGTCGGCAGGTAGATCATCTCGGGCGGCAGCTCGGGGAGGTCGTCCCACTTCCACCAGCCGAAGAGCGCCAGCCAGATCCGGGTGAAGACGCGGGAGGCGGCGACACCGCCCTGGGCGCGTACCCAGGCGGCGCAGGCGGCCATGTGCGGCGCGGTGGGCTCGTGCCCCGCCAGGCGCAGCGCGACGTACGCCTCGATGGTGGCGGAGAGTTCACCGGGCCCGCCGTGGAAGGTGGCCCAGGTGCCGTCCTCGCGCTGCTGGGAGCGGATGAAGCGGGCGGCGGCCTCGGTGGTCTCCGCGTCCCGGATGCCGAGGAATTGACGGAGCATCAAGTCCTCGGCGTCCATGGTGACGTTGGTCTCCAGGTCGCCCTTCCACCAGCCCTCGGCGTCCTGCCGGCCGAGGAGGTACTCGGTCGCCCGTACGGTCGCCTTCTCGGCGGCGGCCCGGGCCGGCGATGCGCCCGTACCCGTACCCGAAGGCCCCGGGATCACGCCGGAGCCGTCCGTGCCGGGCCGGTCGTGTGCGGAGTCTCCCGTGGCCGGGGCAGGCCGGGGCGGTACGGCCCCGGCGCTGCCGTCTGTCGTCGCGGTCATGGCTTCCCCTTCGTGCAGCGCGTCTCGTGAGGTGCGTCATCTGCTGTGCTGGGGCGTGCCGTCGGCCGGTGCCCGTGTGGTCAACGACGTACGGGACCGGCCGGCGACGGCGACTCATATGAGGCGGGGGCGCATCATCTCTCTCGCACGACCACGAAGTCCGCGAGCGCGACGAGCTGTTCGCGGACGTGTCCGGGGATTTCCACCCGGTCCAGCGCGCCGACGGCGGTGGCGTGCTGACGGCGGGCCTCCTCGGAGGTCCAGTCACGGCCGCCCGCCTCCTCGATGAGGGCGGCCCGGGTGGCGAACGCGTGCTCGTCGAAGTTGGCGAGGTCGTGGCTCTTGGCGTCCTTGGCCAGGAGTTCGGCGAGCCGCTCGGAGGCCTCTCCGCCGGCGTCCAGCGCCGCCACGACCGGAAGGGACTTCTTGCGCTGCCGCAGGTCGCTCCACGTCTGCTTGCCGGTGGCTTCCGGGTCGCCCCAGATACCGAGCAGGTCGTCGACGGCCTGGAAGGCGAGGCCGAGGTGGTGGCCGTACGCCTCGAGCGTGTCGGCCAGGGCGTCGTCCGCCCCGCCGAGGACCGCGCCGATGGAACAGGCGCAGGCCAGCAGCGCGCCGGTCTTGTTGCCCTCCATCTCCAGGCACTCGGCGACGCTGACGCGCTCGCGGTGCTCGTACGAGATGTCCTGGGCCTGGCCGTCGATGAGCTTGCGGGTGGCCGTGGTCAGACGGCGTGTCGCCCGGCCTGCCTCGACGGTGCCGAGCTCCAGCAGGATCTCGTTGGCGAGGGCGAAGAGCGCGTCGCCGACGAGGATCGCCTGGGCGGGGCCGTGCACCTTCCACACGGTGTCCCGGTGCCTGCGCTGCTCGTCGCCGTCCATCAGGTCGTCGTGCAACAGCGAGAAGTTGTGGACGAGTTCGACGGCGACGGCGCCGGGCACGCCGGTCTCCGGCGGCGCTCCCGCGGCCTCCGCGGACAGCAGGGCGAGCGCGGGGCGCACCGCCTTGCCGCCGCCCGCCGCGGACGGGCGGCCCTCCGCGTCGATCCAGCCGAAGTGGTACGCCGCCACGGTGTCCATCGGCGGTGCGAGCCGGTCCACGGCGGCACGGAGCACCGGCGTGGCGAGGGTCCTTCCGCGCTCCAGCAGCGCCGCAACGCCTGCGCTGTCCTGGGCGGGGTTGTCCGAAGACACGGTCTCTCCTCTGTGTCCTGTGGTCGTGCTGGTGGTGCTCATGGTGCTCATGGTGCTCATGCTGCCTCCTTGGTGCTTCCCACGCCGAAGGCAGGGAGAGGAGTGGCGTGCCGGAGGCCGAGTTCGGAGAGCGCCGCGCGCGCCGCGGTGACCCCGCTGCGGACGGCTCCCTCCATCGTCGCCGGCCAGCCGGTGTCGGTCCACGCACCCGCCAGGTAGAGGCCGGGTGCGCGGGTACGGGTTCCTGGCCGGAGCCGTCCCACACCTGGTGTCGGGGCGAACGTCGCTGTCCGCTCCCGGGTGACGAAGAAGTCTCGCACCTGTGCGTTCCGGGCGGCCGGCAGCAGCCGCGCCAGCTCGGGCAGGTAGCGCTCGCGTAGCGTAGCGACTGGCGTGTCGATCTCGTCGTGTGCCGCGGACTGCGACAGGGCCACGTACTGCCCGCCGCCGCGGAGACCCGAGGCGTCCGTACGGTCGAAGACCCACTGCACCGGGGTGCCCAGCGCGGCGAGGAAGGGGCGGTCCAGCACGGTGCGGTCGTAGACGACATGGATGTTGAGGATCGGCGAGGTGCCGATGGACAGCAGCCGGTCGGGCTCGTCGAGGGCGCCGTCGGGCAGCAGCCCCCGGGTTTCGTGCTGGGGTACGGCGAGAACGACCGTGTCGGCGTGGAGTTGTTCGGCGCCCGTGCCCTTGGCGCCCGTGGAGATGTCGACGAGCCAGCCCCGGTCGGCGGCGCGCCCGACGACCTGGGCACGGCCCTGCAGGACCGTACGCACCTCGGCCTTGTCGAGGGCGGCGCGCGCCAGCGTGTCGTGGAGTTGACCGAGCGGCACGCGGGCCCAGCCGATGTCGGCGGCGCCCGGTTCGGACAGCAGCCCGGTCTTGAAGACCATGGCGGCAAGCCCCAACGAGGCCTCCCCGGCACGGGCGTTGAGGGTCGCCACGCCGACGAGGTCCCACAACGCCTCGACCGCGCGCTCCGACTGGCCGTGCCGGCGCAGCCAGGTGGCGAAGTCGGTGGCGTCCAGCGCGGGGTCGGCCGGGTCGAGCTTCTTCAGCGCGAGTGCGGCGCGCGCGACCCGGGCCCGCTCGGCGAGCGAGAGGTGCGGGTAGCGGGCGAGTCCGGCCGCGAGGTGGAGGGGCACGGGGAGCGCCGTGCGGTGCAGCCGGCCCAGCCGCGCCCCGCGCGCGTCGAGCACCGGGACGTCCAGCCGGTCCTGGAGCGGCGCGAGCCGGCTTCCCTCGATGCGGTCGAGGAACCAGCGGTACGCGGTGCAGCAGCGCAGGAAGACATGCTGCCCGTTGTCGACGGTCAGCTCGCCCGCCGCCCCGGTGCGCCGGAAGGAGAACGCGAGGCCGCCCAGCCGGGGGCGGGCCTCGGCGAGGGTCACGCGCAGCCCCGCGTCGGCCAGGACGAGCGCGGAGGTGAGGCCGGCGATGCCGCCGCCGATCACCACGGCCGAACCGCGTGAGCGGCCGGGCGCGCCGGCGGGGCCGGGCTTGCCGGACTCGCCGCGGCCGTCACCGCCGGACTCCAGGGGCATCAGCCACGCCCCCGGGCCGTCTGCCGGGAGATCTGCCGCGCGTCCAGACCCGTGAGGCCGCGCACGGCCACATACGCCTTCTCGCGGCCCGGCAGCGAGACACGCCCCCGCAGCACGGCCTCCGGATCGTGGGCGATGCGGTCGAGAAGCCGCCGGTAGATACCGGCCATGGCGGCGACGCAGGCTCCGCTGCGCCGGTCGAGCATCGGCAGCAGTCGGAACCCGGTGGCGAACAGGCCCTGGGCGCGCTGCACTTCGTACGCCACGAGTCCGGCGAAGTCGGAGCCGCGGGGCGGCTCTGTGCCGTGGAAGCCGTCGGAGCAGCCGAACTTGGCGAGGTCCTCGGCGGGCAGATAGATGCGGCCGCCGGCGGCGTCCTCGCGGATGTCCCGCAGGATGTTGGTGAGTTGGAGGGCCAGGCCGAGCGTGTCGGCGTATTCGGGGGCCCGTTCGGCGTCCTGTGCGCCGATCATCGTCCCGAACACGCCGAGCGAGAGGCGGCCGATGGCCCCGGCGACACACCGGCAGTAGACCTTCAGCTCGTCCCATGTCTCGTACGTCCGGCCGCTCACGTCCATGAGGACGCCGTCGATGAGCTCGTCGAGGCCGTCCAGGGGGATCGGGAACTGCCGTGCGGCGTGGGCCAGGGCAACCGCGACGGGGTCGGTGTCGTCCGGGTCGATCGTGCCCTCGCGGATGCGGCCGAGCACGGCGCGAGTGGACTCCAGCCGGGCCCGCTTGCGGTCCGGGGGAAGGTCGCCGTCGCCGATGTCGTCGACCCGGCGCGAGAAGGCGTAGAGCGCCGACATGGCGTGCCGCCTCTCGGTGGGCAACAGCCTGATGCCGTAAGCGAAGTTACGGGCCTGCGCCCCGGTCACGGCCTCGCAGTAGCGGTACGCGGCGAGCACCGGAGCGTCCGCGTCGACGGTTTCGTCCACGGTCCGCCTCACCCCTCTCTTCGCAGTGTCGCCCCCAGCTCGCGCACGAGGCCGAACGTGGTGGCCTTGGGCGGTCCGGGGAGTACGTCGTGGCCCGCGGCGGCGATCGATCTCAGCGCGGCGCGCCCACCGGCGACGAACCCGGCGAGCAGCAGCTTGAGCCGGCCGCGGACAGTTCCCACGAGGACGGCGCCCTCGTCCAGCATCTGCCGGGCGCGGTCCGCCTCGTGGGCGATCAGGGAGCGCACCTCGGCGCTGCCCACGGGGGCGGCGAGGGCCGCCTCGTCGACGCCGAAGCGCTTCATGTCGTCGGCGGGCAGGTAGATGCGGTCACGGCGGAGGTCGTCGGTGACGTCCTGGAGGTGCTCGACGATCTGCAGCGCGGTGCAGACGGCGTCGGAGAGGCGCACCCGCTCAGGGGTGGTGGTGCCGGTGATGCCGAGGACGAGCCGGCCGACGGGGTTGGCCGACAGCTCGCAGTACGCGAGCAGGTCGTAGAACGTGCCGTAGCGGCCGACCCGCTGGTCCTGGCGGTTGGCCGCGATCAGGTCGAGAAACGGCTCCGGCGTGAGGCCGCAGCGGCGTACGGTCGCGCACAGCGGGCGCAGCAGCGGATGGCGCGGGCCCTCGCCGGAGCCGGCGAAGACACGGCGCAGATCGGCTTCGAAGGCGTCGAGCACGGCAAGGCGGTCGTCGGCCTGCTCACGGGAGAGACCGAGCAGGACGGCGTCGGTGCCGCCGGGGGCGAGGTCGCCGTCGCCGATGTCGTCGACGAGGCGGGCGTAGCCGTAGACGGCCATGAGGTCGACACGCCAGGCGCGGGGCAGGAAGAACGGCGCCACGGGGAAGTTCTCGCGCGCGGCCTTGTCGAGTACGGCACGCGCGTGCGCGTCCGCCGCGGGCGTCACCGCTGCCTGCCCTGCGCAGCGGTCGCGGCGGCGGGGTGACGACGCCAGGGGGCGACGGCGGACGTGCCTCGGAGCCGGAGAGTACTCGTAGCCATGGCCGTCATATCTCCCGTTCTACACTGCCGACCCAGAACATCCTATTTCGGACACGCCGCCCGCCCGCCTGCGACGATGCCCTTCATCGGACCTGACACCACGTCGGGCATCGGCATTTCCTTTTCCATGGAATTGCACCGACTTGCCACGATTTGTTGTCGGTACAGCCTACGCCGTACGAGCCATCAGGGCTCGTACGGGTGACCCATCGGACCGAACGGTGGCAGGGCGGCGGTCAACACCCTGGAAACCACGGGCAGTTGACAGGGCGTCGGCGGTGCGCCGCGCCACGCCACGCGAGCGGCCTATCGGGTGAGGCCGGCCACGATGACGGTGAGCGTGCGCTCCACGACAGCGTCGCGCTCATCGGCGGGGAGCAGGGCGAGCGGGCCGTCGAGGATGAGCTGCGAGAGGCCGTGGACGCCCGACCAGGCGGCGACTTCGGCCGCGGGCCGGCTCTCCGGCCGCATCCGGCCCGACGCGAGGAGCACATCGAGTGCCTCCGAGAGCACCCTGAACGCCGAGAACTCCGGGCCGTCATCGGGCGCGACCAGACCGGTGAAGGCACCGGCCTCCGCCATGGGCGTACGGCAGAACGCGGTCCGGTAGAGCCCGGGGTGCTCGATCGCGAACCGGATGTAGCCGCGCCCGATGGCTTTCATCCGGCGCTCCGCCGCCTCCCCCGCATCGCCGTCGACGGCGACCGCGTGCACGGCCTCGGCCATCGAGGCGGCGAGCGCCTGCTGGCCGCGGATCTTCACGGCTTCGAGGAGATCACCCTGGCCGCTGAAGTGCCGGTAGGCGGCCGTGGGCGACACGCCGACCCGACGTGCGGCTTCGCGCAGCACGACCCGCTCGGGCCCCCCGTCGGCGGCGAGCTCGACGGCGGCCTCGACCAGTGCGTTGCGGAGGTCTCCGTGGTGATAGCCGCTCTTGGCGCCCTTGATCGAACCCATGCCTTCATCCTGCCCGATGTTGACGGCATTAACATTCTGCGCCACGATCAATGTTACTAGCGTAAACATCTGGAGGCGATGACCATGTTCGACCGCATAGCCGACCTGGCGCTCCGCCGGGCCGGGCTCGTCCTGACGCTGAGTCTCGCGGCCGTGGTCGCCATGGGAGTCATCGGCTTCGGCGCCTTCGGAAAGCTGCTGGGAGGCGGCTTCGAGGATCCCGGCGCGCCCTCGGCACAGGCTCAGCGGCTGATCGACGAGAAGTTCGGCGGCGAGAGCAACATCGTCCTGCTCGTACGGGCCGACGACGGCCGTATCTCCTCCCCCGCCGCCGAACGCAGCGGCCGCGCCCTGACCTCCGAGCTCAAGGACGAGCCGTCCCTCGCGAACGTGGTCTCGTACTGGGACTCCGGTGCACCCGCTCTGACCTCACGCGACGGTGACTCCGCGCTGGTGCTCGCCCACGTCGAGGGCGACGACACCGAGCAGGGCGACAACGCCGCGGCGATCATCGACGAGTACACCGGCGACCACGACGACCTCACCGTCAAGGCGGGCGGCTCGGCGGCGGTCGGCGACGAAGTGCCCAGCCAGGTCGCCAAGGACCTGGCGATCGCCGAGATGATCGCCGTACCCCTGATCCTGATCCTGCTGGTGATCGCCTTCGGCAGTATCGTCGCGGCCCTGCTGCCCCTGGTCATCGGACTCGTCGCGATCGTCGGAACCTTCGCCGAACTCTCCGTCCTCGGCAGTCTCACCAACGTGTCCGTGTTCTCGATCAACCTCACCACGGCACTCGGTCTCGGCCTCGGGATCGACTACGCCCTGCTGCTGGTCAGCCGGTTCCGCGAGCATCTCGCCGAGGGCGCGGACGTCCCCGACGCCCTGCGGCACACCGTACGGACGGCCGGCCGCACCATCGTCTTCTCCGCCGCGACCGTCGCCGCGGCCCTGGCCGCGCTGCTGATCTTCCCGCAGTTCTTCCTGCGCTCCTTCGCGTACGCGGGCATCGGCGTCGTCGCCATCGCCGCGATCGGCGCACTGCTCGTCATCCCGGCGCTGCTCGCCCTGCTGGGTCACCGGGTCAACCGCGGCCGCCTCCCGTGGGCCGAGACCGTACGCAGCCCCGAAGCACCGATGTGGGGCCGGATCGCCCGTACGGTGATGCGCCGGCCGGCACTGACCGCGCTGCCCGTCCTGGGGGTGCTGCTCCTTGCGGCGAGCCCGCTGCTCGGCGTCTCCTTCGGCACGCCCGACGAGCGCGTGCTGCCGCAGAGCGCGCAGAGCCGGCAGGTCGCCGACGCCGTACGGCACGACTTCAGCGGGAGCGACGAGTCGGCCGTGCAGATCGTCACGACAGGACCGGTGGCCCCTGCCGCTCTGGGCAGCTACGCGTCCGAACTGTCCCGGCTCGACGGCACGGTCCGGGTCGAGACCGCGGGCGGCACCTACAGCGACGGCCGGTCCTCGCCGCCCGGACCGGCGAACGCGGCGCTGGGCAGGCCGGATGCCCAGCGCGTCACGGTCATCACCGATCTGGCGCCCAAGTCGGGGCCCGCGCAGGACCTGGTCGAGGAGGTCCGCGCGGTCGATGCGCCGGCCGGCACGCAGACCCTCGTCGGCGGCGCCGACGCACGTCTCGTCGACGCCAAGGCGTCGATCGCCGACCGGCTGCCCGCGGCCATCGGGCTGGTCGCCGCCACGACGTTCGTCCTCCTGTTCCTGTTCACCGGCAGCATCGTGCAGCCCCTGCGCGCACTGGTGCTCAACGCCGTCAGCCTGACCGCGGCCATCGGCGTCATGGTGTGGATCTTCCAGGACGGCCATCTGTCCTCGCTGCTCGGCTTCACACCCCAGCCGATGGACACCTCCATGACCGTGCTGATGTTCTGCATCGCCTTCGGCCTGGCCATGGACTACGAGGTCATCGTGACCAGCCGGATCAAGGAGCTGCACGACGCCGGGGCGGACACGGAGACGGCGGTCGGCGGAGGGCTCTCGCACGCCGGGCGGATCGTGACGATGGCCGCCGGTCTGCTCGCCGTGAGCTTCTTCGCCTTCGGCACGGCCGACGTCAGCTTCATCCAGATGTTCGGGCTGGGCAGCGGACTGGCGATCCTCATCGACGCGGTGGTCGTACGCGGTGTGCTCGTGCCCGCCTCGATGCGGCTGCTGGGGCGGTGGGCCTGGTACGCGCCGGAGCCACTGCGCCGGCTCCACCGCCGCATGGGGATCACCGAAGGCGAGCCCACCCCGGACAGGGCCCACGTGACGGTCTGATCCGGCCCGCGAACGGCGGAGGGCCCCGGCGGGACGCGCGTCCCGCCGGGGCCCTCGGCCGTCGACTCCCGGGTACGGGCGCCTACTTGTTCGTCTCCTTCTCGTACGCCTTGATGACCTCGTCGGTCGGGCCGTCCATGAGGAGTTCGCCCTTCTCCAGCCACAGCACCCGGTCGCAGGTGTCCCGGATCGACTTGTTGTTGTGGCTGACCAGGAAGACCGTGCCGGCATCCTTGCGCAGCTCCCGGATGCGCTGCTCCGAGCGCTTCTGGAACTTCCGGTCCCCGGTGGCCAGCGCCTCGTCGATCATCAGCACGTCGTGGTCCTTCGCGGCCGCGATGGAGAACCGCAGCCGGGCCGCCATCCCGGAGGAGTACGTGCGCATGGGCAGGGTGATGAAGTCGCCCTTCTCGTTGATGCCCGAGAACTCGACGATGTCCTCGTAGCGCTCGCGGACCTGCTCGCGGGACATGCCCATCGCGAGGCCGCCGAGGATGACGTTCCGCTCGCCGGTCAGATCGTTCATCAGCGCCGCGTTGACACCCAGCAGCGACGGCTGGCCGTCGGTGTAGACCTTGCCGCTCTCGGCCGGCAGCAGGCCCGCGATGGCCCGCAGCAACGTGGACTTGCCCGAGCCGTTCGAACCGATCAGACCGATCGCCTCGCCCCGGTACGCGGTGAAGGTCACGCCCCTGACCGCGTGCACCTTCCGCACTCCGGGCGACTCGCCGCCCCGCTTCACGATGCGGCTCAGGGCTGCGGTGGCGCTGCCCTTGCCCGTCCTGGCGCCGTTGACGCGGTAGACGATGTGCAGCTCGTCCGCGATGACGGTGGGGATGTGTGCGCCCGTCTCCAGCTCAGCCACGGCCGTACCGCTCCTCCGCCTTCCAGAAGTACACGAAGCCGCCCACGGCGACGAGCACGGCCCAGCCGAGCGCGACCCCCCAGACGTGCGGCGGCAGGTTCTCATCGGGGTAGCCGTCGATCATCGCGAAGCGCATGAGGTCCATGTAGACAGCGGCCGGGTTCCACTGCAGGACGTCGGCGATCCACTGGGGCTTCGTCGCCAGGATCAGCGGGATCGAGAACATGACGCCGGAGGCGTACATCCAGGTCCGCATGACGAACGGCATGAGCTGGGCCAGGTCGGGGGTCTTGGACCCCAGGCGCGCCATGATCAGCGCGAGACCCATGTTGAACAGGAACTGCAGCGCCAGGGCCGGGACGATCAGCAGCCACGACATGCCGGGATAGCTGCCGAAGGAGACCGCCACGATGACGAGCACGATCATCGAGAACAGCAGCTGCTGGAGCTGCTGCAGCGCGAACGAGATCGGCAGCGCGGCGCGCGGGAAGTGCAGCGCGCGGACCAGGCCGAGGTTGCCGGAGATCGCACGGACGCCCGCCATCACCGAGCTCTGGGTGAAGGTGAAGACGAAGACACCCGTGACCAGGAACGGGATGTAGACCTTCATCTCCATGCCGCGGTCGGCCTCGAGGATCAGGCCGAAGATCAAGAAGTAGACGAGGGCGTTCAGCAGCGGGGTCGCCACCTGCCACAGCTGGCCCAGCTTCGCCTGGCTGTACTGGGCCGTGAGCTTCGCCTGCGAGAAGGCAAGGATGAAGTGGCGGCGCCCCCAGAGCTGGCGAACGTACTCGCCGAGTCCTGGGCGGGCACCGCTCACGGACAGCCCGTACTTGTCCGCCAGCTCTGCCGGGGACAGTCCCTCGTCAGGGGATGGCGGGGCGCTCACCGCGACCGCACCGTCATGCGTTGTCTCACTCACTAATGGAAACTTTCGTCTTCGAGATGCGCAGCCGGATCGGGCGTGGGCAGGGTTGGCGACGTGCAGCCGTCGTCCGCTGTACGACCGATGCTCTCAGACACGAAGCTTGTCAGATGACCGGAGGTCGGCCCAGTCGGGTCAGCCGCCACACCGTACGCCACCGCATGGGGCGCCGGGGTCCGCACGGGGTCGTCCAGCCCTCCTTGAAGCCGCCCAGCCAGGCCCTCAGCGCACGCCGCGAGGGCCGCCGCGCCAGGGTGAGCAGCAGCCATACGCCGAGGTAGACCGGGACCAGCGGGGCCGGGAGATTGCGGCGGGCCAGCCAGACCCGGTTCCGCGCGACCATCCGGTGGTAGACGGCGTGACGGCTCGGAGCGGTCGTGGGGTGGTACAGCACCATGTCCGAGCGGTAGTCGATCATCCAGCCCGCGTCCAGGGCCCGCCAGGCGAGGTCGGTCTCCTCATGGGCGTAGAAGAAGTCGTCCGGCAGGCCGCCGACCTGCTGGAAGACGGCCGTACGGGCCGCGTTCGCGCCACCGAGGAAGGTGGTGACCCGCGAGGAGCGCAGAGGGTCCGACGCCCGCAGCCGGGGCACATGGCGGCGCTGCGTGACGCCCGTGTCGGGGTCGGCGATCCGGAAGCTGATGATGCCCAGCTCGGGATCGGCGCCGAACGCGCGGCGGCACAGCTCGGCGGTGTCGGTGCCGGGCAGCAGGCCGTCGTCGTCGAGGAAGAGCAGGACGTCGACGTCGCGGCCGCCGGGGCCGAAGGCCTCGATGCCGACGTTGCGCCCGGCCGGGATGCCGACGTTCTCGGGCAGCTCCACGGTCCGTACGCCCTCGGGCAGTTCGGGCAGCGGGGAGCCGTTGCCGACCACGACGACCTCGATCCGGTCGCCGTCCTGCTTGGCGACCGAGTCGAGGAGGGCGCGCAGCTCCTCTGGGCGGTTGCCCATGGTCAGGACAACCGCTCCGAGCTTCAGTCCGCCGCCGGTCATCGCAGCCTGCTGGAGGCGAGGATGGACACCAGGTGCAGCACCGTCTGCAGGATCGCGATACCGGCCAGCACGGCGACGCCGAGGCGCGAGAAGAACAGATCGCCCCGGACCGTGTCGAGGATCGCCAGGACCAGGATCAGCAGGGACGCCTCGACGCCGAGGACGAGCCGATGGAACTTCAGCGCCGCGGCGGCCTTGCGGGCCAGCGCCATGCCCGACGAGCGGGGCTCGGACGCCGTCTCCTTGACCGGCGGCAGCCCGCCCTGGTGACGGGCGACGCCGACGAGGTCGGTCTCCGCCTTGATCAGGATGGCGCCGAGGGCGGCCAGGGTGCCGAGGAAGGCCCACAGCCAGTCGATCCGCCCGGAGCCCCACAGGTCGGCGGCGCGCAGGCCGAAGCCGACCAGCACCGCGGCGTCGCACAGGTAGGCGCCGACCCTGTCCAGGTACACCCCGCCGAGCGAGAACTGCTTCTTCCAGCGGGCGAGTTCGCCGTCGACGCAGTCGAGCAGCAGGTACAGCTGGACCATCACCACGCCGAGGACGGCGCCCGGGATCCCCGGCACCAGCAGGGCCGGGGCAGCCAGGACACCGGCGACGGTCATCAGGTAGGTGAGCTGGTTGGGCGTGACCCGCGTGTTCACCAGGTGCCGGTCCAGACGCAGTGAGACCTCGCGCATGTACAGGCGCCCGGCCCAGTGCTCACCACTGCGCCGGTCCTTCACACCCTCGGGGTGAACGACCGGACGCAGTTCAGCTAGCGATGGCTTTGGCATATTCGGCGTACGCGTCCCTGATCTGGTCGACGGACAGGTCCCGGTGCTCGAGGATCGTGTAGCGCCCCGGGCGGGTCTGCGGTGCGTACTCCACCACCTGGACGAACTCGTCCGCGCTGAAGCCGATCTCCTCCGGCAGCACGGGAAGGCCGTGCCGCCGCAGCACCTCGGCCATCAGACCGGAGTCCTCGTACGCGCCCCGCAGATGCATCGCGAAGGCCGCGCCGAGCCCGCACTGCTCGCCGTGGCTCGCTGCGCGCTTGGGGAAGAGCAGATCGAAGGCGTGGTTGATCTCGTGGCAGGCGCCGGAGGCCGGACGGCTGTCGCCGGCGACCGACATGGAGATGCCGGTGAGGACCAGACCCTCGGCGAGGACGGTCAGGAAACCGTCGTCGCCGACACCGCCGGGGTGCCGGAGGACGGCCTCGCCCGCCTGGCGGGCCATGGCCGCGGCCAGCCCGTCGATCTGCTCGCCCTTCTCGCGGTGGGCGAGCTCCCAGTCGGCGACGGCGGAGATGTTCGACAGCGCGTCGCCGATGCCGGACCGGACGAAGCGGACCGGCGCCTCGCGGATGATGTCGAGGTCGATGACGACGGCGATCGGGTTCGGGACGCCGTACGAGCCGCGGCCCGCGTCGTTGTCCAGGGTCGCCACCGGCGAGCACAGACCGTCGTGCGAGAGGTTCGTCGCGACGGCGACGAGCGGCAGCCCGATGCGCGCCGCGGCGAACTTCGCACAGTCGATGATCTTGCCGCCGCCCAGGCCCACGACCGCGTCGTAGTGACCGGACTTCATCGCGTCGGCGAGCTTGATCGCGTCGTCGAGCGTCCCGCCGCCCACCTCGTACCACGTGGCGCCGGGCAGCGCGGGGGCGATCCGGTCGCGCAATGCGGCGCCGGAGCCCCCGCTGATCGCTATGGCGAGCTTCCCCGAGGCGGAGATCCGCTGGTCGGCGAGCACGCCCGCGAGATCGTCGAGCGCGCCGGCGCGGATGTCGACGACCAGCGGCGAGGGGATGAGTCGGGTCAGTACAGGCACGCGATCTCCCGGCCCTTGGCGAGGTCGTCGTGGTTGTCGATCTCGACCCACGTGACGTCGCCGATCGGCGCGATGTCGATCTTGAAGCCGCGGTTGACCAGCTCCTGGTAGCCGTCCTCGTAGTAGAGGTCGGGGTCGCGCTCGAAGGTGGTCTTCAGGGCGTCGGCCAGTTCGGCGGCGGCGTCGGGCTCGATGAGGGTGACACCGATGTACTCGCCGGTGGCCTCGGACGGGTCCATCAGCTTGGTGATGCGCTGGACGCCCTTGGCCGGGTCGACGATGACCTTCATCTCCTCGTCGGCGAGCTGCTTCACCGTGTCGAGGGCGAGGATGATCTTCTGGCCCTGGCCGCGGGCGGCGAGCAGGGTCTTCTCGACGGAGACCGGGTGCACGGTGTCGCCGTTGGCGAGGATCACGCCCTCCTTGAGGGCGTCACGGGCGCACCAGAGGGAGTAGGCGTTGTTCCACTCCTCGGCCTTGTCGTTGTCGATCAGGGTGAGCTTGAGGCCGTACTTCTGCTCCAGGGCCTCCTTGCGCTCGTACACGGCCTCCTTGCGGTAGCCGACGACGATGGCCACCTCGGTCAGGCCGACCTCGGCGAAGTTGCCGAGCGTCAGGTCGAGGACGGTGGTGTCGCCGTCGACCGGCACCAGGGCCTTGGGCAGGGTGTCGGTGTAAGGGCGCAGACGCCGTCCGGCGCCTGCTGCCAGCACGAGGCCGATCATGCGGGTTCTCCTGTTTCGTCGTGTACTGCGGGTGCTCCGGAAGAGACCCAGAAACGGATGCTCTCGGTGAGCACCGCCAGCGCCAGGACCGCGGCAAGGGCCGCCAGCGCAATGGTGAAAGCTGTGCCGTGCAGGAAGGCCGCGACGATCGCGATCGCCAGCACGCGTCCCTCGTGCCCCCCGATCGCCCACACCAGACCGCGCGGGGGCGCACCGGTGCCGCCGCGGATGCGGTACACGGTGTCGTAGTGATGGTAGGCGACGGCGGCCACCAGCCCGTAGGCCGCCGGCAAGGCTCCGTTCACCTCGGCCCGGATCGCGACGATCAGGACGAGGCCGTACTCGGCGATACGGAAGACCGGCGGCACCAGCCAGTCCAGGGGGCCCTTGAGCGGCCGCATGAGGGCACGGCCCGACGCGAGGACGTAGAGCACGGCGGCCACCGGCAGGGACCAGGCACCGTACGGCGGGAAGGCCGCCGCGATCAGCAGGACCGTGGCGCCGAGGGCCGCCCAGACCGGGGCGATGTACGCCGAGGCACGGGCCCCGCGGAACGCGGATACCGAGACGAGGTCGGCCAGGGGGCCGGAGTCGGCGAGGTCCCTCAGGGCCTGGGCGGCGCGGTCGGTTCGGGTGGCTCGGCGGGTGAGGGAGCGGAGCACGCGGCCGGCCGTGGTGTAGCAGGCGGCGAACGCGCAGCCGACCAGCAGGGCGTAGAAGACGATACGGGGCGTGGTCAGGGCCGTGAGGACGGCGATCATCGCCCAGCGTTCGCCGATCGGCAGGACGATCATCCTGCGGACCCAGACGGTCCAGCCGACACCGTCCAGCCGGTCCGAAAGAGCCGCGGTGGGGCTGGTGTTGGCGGCGGCGTCGTGGTTGGCCTCGGTGAACGAGAAGTCCACGATGTGACGGCAGGTCTGGAGCACCATGGCGCCGAGGGCGAGGGCCCACACGTCGTCGCCGCCGCGGGCGGCGCCGATCGCCAGCCCCGCGTAGTAGGCGTACTCCTTGGCGCGGTCGAAGGTGGCGTCCAGCCAGGCGCCCAGCGTGGAGTACTGCAGCGAGTAGCGGGCGAGCTGGCCGTCGGTGCAGTCGAGGACGAAGGACGCGAGGAGGAGCACACCGGCGGCGACGTAGCCGGGCCGGGTGCCGGTGGCCGCGCAGGCGGCGGCGATGAGCGCGGTGAGGAGGGAGGCGGTGGTGACCTGGTTGGGGGTCAGACCGCGACGGGCGCACCAGCGGGCGATGTAGCGGGAGTACGGGCTGATGCAGAAGGTCGTGAAGAAGCCGTCGCGCGCCTTCACCGCGGTACGCAGCCGCACCCGCTCGTCGTCGACCGCGTCCACGGCCGCGCGGGCGGCGGCCCGCTCCTCCTCACCGTTCGGCACCGTGGCGACGAGGACGCCGAGTTCGGGCGTGCGGACGTCGACGTCCGCGGCGCGCAGGGCGGCCGAGAGCCGGTCCGGCAGGCAGTCACCGGCGGCCGCCGGCTCGGCGAGGGAGACCCGCTCGGGGGCGGTGGAGTCGGCGGCGGGGGCGGTGGAGTCGGCGGCGGTCGCCGCGGGAGCCGGGGACGCAGCCGCCGCAAGCGCGCGCAGAAGGTCCGGGCGGGCCTCCGCCCGGGCCGTGATCACACCGGGCGCCGCGGCGGCCGCGAAGCGCGGGTCCGTCAGGGCCAGCCGCAGGGCGTGCGTGTGGGCGACCGTACGGGGATCCACCAGCGCCACGCGCTCGGACGCGGGGAGTGAGCCCACCAATGCCGCCAGGTCGATGTCCGCCTCCGCCTCGACGACGTCGAAGCCCAGCGCGCGCAGATCGCTTTCGAGCGGCGATCCGGCGACCGGCTGACCGGTGAGGATTGCGGTCGACAGTCGAACTCACTCCTTGGAATCTGACATGGCCGCGCCGGGACTTGGGGGATCCGGGCAGCGGTCGTGGCACACCCCGGCGCCGTGACCGGCGGCGGCACGTCGGCAGAGGTTATCGGATCCTCGGAAGCGACCGTTCATCGCCCGTTTACGCCCTGATCAGGCCGCACAGGTTGCGAAGGACGACCGACCGGCTCCGCCTTTGAGCATCATGGTCGATCATGCGGTCCCGCGACAAACGGCGGCAGGAAGCGCCCCATACCGCCCGAAACCGCAGGCCGGAGCTTAGGCTGCCCGCCATGACGTGGCTGATCACCGGCGGAGCCGGCTACATCGGTGCCCATGTGGTGCGGGCCATGACCGGCGCCGGGGAGCGCGTCGTCGCCCTCGACGACCTCTCGGCGGGAGGCAGCGCTCCCGAGCGGCTGCCCGAGGGGGTCCCGCTCGTCATCGGCAGCATCCTGGACCGCGAGCTGGTCGACCGTACGATCGCCGGGCACGAGGTCTCCGGAGTGGTGCATCTCGCGGCGCGCAAGCAGGTCGGGGAGTCGGTCGAGGCGCCCCTGCTCTACTACCGCGAGAACGTGCACGGCCTCACCACGCTCCTGGAGGCGGCCGTCGCCGCCCGCATCCAGCGCTTCGTCCTCTCCTCCTCGGCCGCCGTCTACGGCATGCCGGACGCCCGGCTCGTCACCGAGGACACCCCGTGCCTGCCGATCAACCCGTACGGCGAGACCAAGCTGGCGGGTGAGTGGCTCGTGCGCGCGACGGGCCGGGCCCACGGCATGGCCACCGCTTGTCTGCGCTACTTCAACGTGGCCGGCGCCGCGCCTCCCGAGTCGGCGGACGCAGGGGTGTCCAATGTCATCCCGATGTTCTTCGAGGCGCTGACCAAGGGGGAGCCCCCGCTGATCTTCGGTGACGACCACCCGACCCCGGACGGCACGTGTGTCCGCGACTCCGTCCACGTCGCCGACCTCGCCGGCGCCCACCTCGCCGCCGCCCGGCACCTCGCGGCCCGGGACCGGCCCGGCGATCTGACCGTGAACATCGGCACGGGCCTCGGCGTCTCCGTACGCGAGCTGGCCGATCTCGTCGCCGCGGTCACGGGCCGTACCGAACCCGCCGCCAGGGTGGTGGGGCGCCGTGCGGGCGACCCGGCGCGCGTCGTCGCCTCCGTCGACCGGATCGAGCGGGAGCTCGGCTGGACCGCCCGCCACACGGTCCGCGACATGATCGAGTCGGCCTGGCAGGGCTGGTGCCTGCGCGTTTCGGGAGAGTCCAAAATACCAGGTCAGAGCACATGACAACGGTGTTCAGCGTCGTGTTGCCCCAGCCCCTCACGCGTAGTTCACTGTGATCCCGTCGGCACCCGCCGAACCGTCCGCCGCGGCATCCGCGGCGACGTCTCCACCGATCCCGGGAGGCACCCGTCATGGGGGCAGGGCACGACCACGGGCACGCGTACGGCCTGGAGCCGGGCGCGGACCGCACCGCGGCCGCCGAGTACCGCGTCAGACTGCGCATGGCCCTGTGCCTGACCGTGACCGTCCTCGTCACACAGATCGTCGGCGGGTTCCTCACCGGTTCCCTGGCGCTGCTCGCCGATGCGGGGCACATGGCGACGGACGCCGTCGGTCTGGTGATGGCGCTGCTGGCCATCCACTTCGCCAACCGCCCGCCCAGCGAGCGCCGCACCTTCGGCTACGCGCGTGCCGAGATCCTCGCCGCGGTGGCCAACTGCCTTCTGCTGTTCGGAGTCGGCGGGTTCATCCTCTACGAGTCGATCGAGCGGTTGATGCAACCGCCCGACATCGACGGCGGGCTGACCATCGTGTTCGGTGCCGTCGGCCTGATCGCCAACTGCATCTCGCTCGCCCTGCTGATGCGCGGCCAGAAGGCCAGCCTCAATGTGCGCGGGGCGTTCCTGGAGGTCATGTCCGACGCGCTGGGCTCGTTCGCGGTGATCGTCTCGGCCGTCGTGGTCATGGCCACCGGCTTCCGCCAGGCCGACCCCATCGCCTCCATCGTCATCGGCCTGATGATCGTGCCGCGCGCCTGGCGGCTGCTGCGCGAGGCGCTGGACGTCCTGCTGGAAGCGGCGCCGAAGGACGTCGACATGGCGGAGGTCAGATCGCACATCGTGGCGCTGCCCGGTGTCGAGGATCTGCACGACCTCCATGTGTGGACCATCACTTCGGGCCTGCCGGTACTCTCCGCTCACGTGGTCGTGAGGGAGGACGTGCTGGACTCGGTGGGCAACGAGAAGATGCTCCACGCACTGCAGGGGTGCCTCGGCCGTCACTTCGATGTCGAGCACTGCACCTTCCAGCTCGAACCCGTGGGACACGCCGAGCACGAGGCCGGGCTGTGCCACTGAACCCCGACCCGCCCTCACCGCGTCACTGAATCGGCTTACGTGTCCCGCACCGACGCGCCGCCTATCAGGCTGACATGCGGGCTGAGCCGCACAGCCGCGCCCGTTTTGTACGGCAGACTTTGAACTCTGCAGCCCGACCCAAGGATGGCCATGCCGACCACACCAGCCACCGCCGCCCACGCCTCGCAGAACGGCTCCGCGACGCCGATCATGCTCGAACTGGTCGATGAGAACGGCACGACGATCGGCACCGCGGAGAAACTCTCCGCCCATGTGCCGCCGGGCAAGCTGCACCGGGCCTTCTCCGTCTTCCTCTTCGACACCTCGGGGCGCCTGCTGCTCCAGCAGCGCGCCCTGGGCAAGTACCACTCCCCCGGCGTCTGGTCGAACACCTGCTGCGGCCACCCCTACCCCGGTGAGGCGCCGTTCGCGGCGGCGGCCCGGCGTACGGCGGAGGAACTCGGGGTCTCGCCGTCGCTGTTGGGCGAGGCGGGCACGGTGCGTTACAACCACCCCGACCCGGCCTCGGGTCTGGTGGAGCAGGAGTTCAACCACCTGTTCGTGGGGCTGGTGCGGGACGAGCCGGACCCGGACCCGGAGGAGGTCGGTTCGACGGCCTTCGTGACCGCGGCCGAACTGGCGCGCATGCACGAGGATCGGCCGTTCTCGGCCTGGTTCATGACGGTGCTGGACGCGGCGCGCCCGGCGATCCGGGAACTGACGGGCGCCTCGGCGGGCTGGTAGCGGCGCGTGGGCGGTGACGGCGGCCCGAGGGCGGCCTGGTCTCTGCGGACCGACCATCGTCGTCGCCTGTCATCGCCCATCGCGGCACGCGTCGTATGGCGACGGTCGTCGTCGAAGTCATGCGCACGGCATCGCACGTCGCCTCACGCCATCGCCCGTGCCGCGTCGCCTCACGCCATCGCCCGTCGCGCATCGCTTCGCGCCATCGCCCGTCGCGGTACGTCATCGCGCATCGCCGTACTCGGGCAGGGCCTCGGGCGGGGACCTCGGGCGGCGACGGGGCCGCCGTCGTAGCCGCTGACGCGGGGCCGCTGTCCGGGTTCCCGCGCGGACAGCGGCACTTGCACGGCCGGGGGCCTCAGAGCGCGAGGGGCACAGCGGCCCAGATCACCTTGCCGCCGGTGACGGTCTGCTCGACGTCGCAGACCCCGCCCGCCTCGGCAGTGATCGCCTTCACCAGCAGCAGCCCCCGCCCGCCGGTCTGTTCCTCGGCCGCCACCAGGGCCTTCGGGCGGTACGGGTGGTTGTCCTCGACCGCCACCCGCACCCATCCGTCGCCGACGGAGACCACCACCGAGACGCTGGGCGAAAGCACAGCCGCGTGCCGCACGGCATTGGTCACCAACTCCGAAACGATCAGCAACAGGCCGTGGAGGACGTCGTCCTGGAGCGGTACGCGCTGGCCGCGCAACAGGTCCCGAAGCGCGCGACGCGCCTGAGGAACCGCGGAGTCGCGGGCGGGCGCGGTGAAGCGCCAGACGCCCTCGTAGGGCCGTCGGGCGGTGAACTCGTCCGCGACGGGTGCCTCGGTCACGCCGGTCGCCGCATACCCCACGGCCACGGCCGGACCCGGCACCCCGGCAGGGGCCACGCCGTGTCCCCGGGCCGCCGTGTGCCCCGGGACGGCGGTCTGGCCCTGCACCGCTGTCTGGCCCTGCATCACCGTCTGCCCCGGCACCACGGTCTGTCCCGCGGCCACGGACGCACCCGGGTCGGCCGGCCTGCTGCCCCGCATCTCCATGTCCCGCACCTCCTCTCCGCTCTCACTTCGCACGACGGACCGCGGACGAAACCGCGGTCCCTGCCGTCGCCTCGCATTGTCCTCGCGACAGGACGGCGAAGCCCTCCTCACACGTCGAAGTGTTGGGAATGCATTGGTCCGTACCGGTCTGGTGGCCGGAAGTCATCACGTATCGACGGAGTATCCGCTGATTCTGACCATCTGCGCGTGAAGGCGGCAGTTGTACGACTGGTCCTGTTCACCCGGCCCCGGTTCCGCCGGGGTGCCCGGATAGCATCCGGCCATGGAGCCAGGACTGCAGGTGAACGCCGCGGGCGGCATCGCGACCGTCGTCATGCACAACCCGGCCAAACGCAACGTGATGACCACCGCCATGTGGCGTGAGTTCCCCGGCGTTCTGGACCGGCTGGCGGCCGACCCTGGCGTACGAGTGCTGGTGCTGACCGGGTCCGGGGACACCTTCTGCGCGGGCGCGGACATCGGCTCGCTCCGGGAGTCCGCCGCGGAGTCCCAGGGCCTCGCGGTGGCCGCGGAAGAGGCACTGGCCGCCTTCCCCAAGCCGACGCTCGCGGCCGTTCGCGGCTACTGCGTGGGCGGCGGCTGCCAGCTCGCGGCGGCGTGCGATCTTCGGTTCGCCGCCGAGGGCTCCTCCTTCGGGATCACTCCTGCGAAGCTCGGCATCGTCTACCCGGCCCCGTCCACGCGCCGGCTGGCCGCGCTCGTCGGCCCGGCCACGGCCAAGTACCTGCTGTTCTCCGCGGAGTTGATCGACGCCGAACGCGCGCTGCGCACCGGCCTGGTGGACGAGGTGCTGCCCGCGGACGGCCTGGCGAAGCGCGTGGCGGAGTTCGCGGGAATCCTGGCCTCGCGCTCGCTGCTCACGCAGGCCGCCGCCAAGGAGTTCGCGAGCGGGCCCGCGCGGCCCGAACGGGAGGCGCACTGGTCGCGTCTGGCGCGGGAGAGCGGCGAGGCATCCGAGGGCGTGACCGCGTTCCTGGAGCGCCGGCCGCCCCGCTTCACCTGGCGGGGCTGACGAGGGCGCTCGGATCGCCCGCCCGAACACGTCAATCCGGGGCGGTGTCACGGGAGTTCCGCCCCCCGGCCGCCCGCGTCCGGTTCTGGTGGGGCCGATGGGGGGGCGCTGTCGTACCCGGGGCCGACCGGTCCGCGACGGCCGGGACATGACGGCCGTGCGACGTCTTTGCTTCGACCACCGCTTCCCGAGGGGCATTTCGGTACGTCGAGCGCGGGTCAGGGACGGGCGACACGCGGCCCCGCCGACGCGTTCGACTCACGCGCCACGTGAGTGGCACGGTTGAAGCGATGACATCAACAACGCCGGGCGGCCGGTCCGTTGACAGCCGGGCGAGGCGAGCGAAACGTCTCCGGGCTCACCTCGGATCGCCCGGCGCGGACCTCACGGGGAAGGACCTGGAATGAACGCACATCAGAGCCCGACACGGCGCAGCAAGTGGATGCGGCGAGCGGCGGTGGCGGCGAGCGGCACGGTCCTGGCCGGTGCACTGCCGCTCCTCGTACCGGGTACCGCCCAGGCGTGGTCGTGGGACTGCCAGGAGTACCTGCGCGGCAAGGGATACAACGTGCCCGTGGGCGGCGAGGCGGCGACGGCGTGCACCATCGCGGATCGCGGGGAGGGGTCGCCCAACTCCCTCTCGATCTGCCTGTCACGGCTCGAATCCCTTGACGTCTCCCATGGGCATGCCAAGCGTGCCTGCCGTCTCGGGGCCGCGCGATAGCCGGAACGATCCGGGTGGCGTGCGTCAGCCCTTCGGGCTCCTGGCATCAGCCCGCGTGCGCCACCCGGGCCTCTCGCGGTCCGGGTATCAGCCTTCGAGGATGAAGCGGCTGTGCGACCGGAGCAGCGCGACGATCTCCTGCGGCGCCTTCGTGGGTGACCCCGCGTCGTAGGGCGGCTGAGGATCGTACTCGCCCAGCTGGATCGCCTGCGCCGTCGCGTCCCCCGCGATGCGCCCGGCGAGCGCCAGCCCCATATCGATGCCGGAGGAGACGCCGGCCGCGGTGACGTACTTGCCGTCGAACACGACGCGCTCGCCGGTCGGTTCGACGCCGTACGCGGGAAGCTCGTCGAGAGCGAGCCAGTGGGAGGCGGCCCGCCGTCCCCTGAGGATGCCTGCCGCCGCCAGGATCAGCGAGCCGGTGCACACGGACGTGGTCCAGGTCGTGCTGGCGTCGACGGCGCGCAGCCAGGCGTGCAGCGGCCCGTCGTCCATGAGCGCGAACTGGCCCGGGCCGCCCGGGACCACGAGCATGTCGGGGCTCTGCACCTGCTCGAGCCCGGCGTCCGCCACCAGGCTCAACGCCCCGGTGTCGTCACGGACCGGACCGGTGCGGACCGCCGTGAAGACGACCTCGGCGCCGGGGAGACGGCTCAGGACCTGGTACGGGCCGATGGCGTCGAGTGCGGTGAGGCGCTCATAGAGCAGGATCGCGATCTGCATGGGAATTCCTCTCGGTGGGTGGATGGGCGGGTGGTACGGCGACGGCACGGGGATGAGCGCGGGCCGTCGGCGAAGCCGAGGCGTCGGAGAATCGGGAAGTCGGACCGTACGGGGTCGGGGCGTCAGGGAGTCGGGCCGTACGGGGCTGCCGCCGTCTCCAACGGGCGGAAACGGCGCCGGTATTCGGCCGGACCGGTGCCGAGGGCCCGCAGGAAGGCACGGCGCATCGCCTCGGGCGTGCCGTACCCGCAGGCACGCGAGATCTCCTCGACACCGTCGGAGGTGTCCTCCAGCAGCCGCCGTGCGGTCTCCAACCGGACCCGATCCACGTACCGCCCGGGCGGGCAGCCCACTTCGGCCTGGAAGGCGCGGGCGAAGTGGCGGGGCGAGAGGCTCGCCCGGCGGGCCAGGGACTCGACCGACAGATCGTCGCCGGGGTGCTCGGCGATCCACTGCTGCACCTCGCGCAGCGGTTCGCGCCGGGCGGTCTGGGTGGCGAGTTGGGCACTGAACTGCGTCTGGTTGCCGGGGCGGCGCAGAAAGACCACGAGGTGCCGGGCGATCATCAGGGCCACGTCCCGGCCGACGTCCTCCTCGACGAGTGCTAGCGCCAGGTCGATACCCGCGGTGACGCCCGCGGACGTGGCCACGTTCCCGTCCCGGACGAAGATGGCGTCCGGGACCACCTCGACGGCCGGGAACCGCCGGGCCAGGCCCTCGCATCGCGACCAGTGGGTCGCGGCCCGGCGCCCGTCGAGCAGCCCCGCCTCGGCGAGGACGTACGCCCCGCTGCACACCGAGACCACGCGCCGGGCACACGGTGCCGCCTCCCGCACCCAGTCGGTCAGCCTCGGGTCGATGCGGTGTATGCCGCTGCCGCCGGGGACGAGCAGGGTGTGCGGGGCGGGGGCGTCGGGGAGCGCGCAGTCGGGGGTGAGGAGGAGGCCGCTGGAGCTGCGCACGGGTGCGCCGTCCGTGGTGGCCGTCAGGACGCGGTACGCCACGGGGCCGCTGCCGTCGGGCCGGACTGCCGGGCCGGTGGCGGTGGCGGTGGCGGTGGCGGTGGCGGTGGCGGCTGCATCGGCGGTGACGGTGACGGCGGCATTGGCGGTGGCATTGGCGCTGACCGCGGCAACGGCCGTGCCGGGTACGCCCGTTGCGGTGGCGGCGGATGCCGCCGGGGCAGGTGTCGTCAGGGCGGATGCCGCCGGGACAGGTGTCGGGACACCTGCCGCGACGGCCTTCGCGGCACCGGCGAAGACCTCGAGAGGGCCGGTGACGTCGAGACTCTGCACGCCCTCGAAGAGAACGATCAGCACGGTGCGGTCGGACATGTGTCTCATCCTGGGCGCGGCCGGCGATGGCGGCAATGACGTATTCCCCACCTTTCCTGCCACGCCCGCGATCGTGGCGTCCGCCCCGGGGATCCCGGCGCGTACCGGCTCCGTACGGGGCAGGAGGCCCGGCCCGTTCCGGTACGGGAGTCCGCGTGGACGGGTGCTCTTCAAGCCGCCTCTACCTGCGGGTAGCGTGCGGTGACATGACTACTCCGCTGCCCGCCCGCGTCGGCCGCCGCTGTCACAACCTCCTCAACCCGCTCCACTCGGCGATCTACTTCTCCCCCGACATGGCCCGGGAGATGGCCGCCATCGGCCACGACGACGCGTCCGCCGCGTACTTCGCGGCGCGGGCGGCGGCCATGGGGCCCGTCGGTGCAGGCGCGGTCACCGCCTCCTTCTACAACTTCAGCCACGACCTGGTGGCCCGGCACGTACCCGGGATCTGGCGCACCGCCTCGCCCGAGGAGACGCTCGCCGCCCGCACGCGTGGCGTCGACGCCACGCTGCGGCGGCTGCTCGGCGAAGAGGCCGTCGCCTCCCCGGAGATGGCGGAGGCCGCGGAACTGGCGCTGCGCGCCGCGGCGGCAGGGAGCCGTCCTGCGCGCCTCCTGTACGCGGCCCACGCCGACCTGCCCGTGCCCGAGCAGCCTCACCTCGCGTTCTGGCATGCGGTGACGCTGCTGCGCGAGCACCGCGGCGACGGGCACATCGCGGTACTCGTCGGCGCCGAACTCGACGCCCTGGAGGCGATCGTCAGCCACAGCGCGACCGGCAAGGGCCAGCGTCCCAAGTGGCTGATGCGCACGCGCGGATGGACGGCGGAGGACTGGTCGGCCGCGGAGGACCGGCTGCGCACGCGCGGACTCCTGGACGCCGAGGGCGAGTTGACCGAGGAGGGCGCTGCCCTGCGCCGGAGGATCGAGGAGGAGACCGACCGGCTCGACCGGGCACCGTACGAGCGCCTGGGAGCGGCCGGCGTCGAGCGGCTCACGGAGTTGGCGGGCGGCTGGACCGGCACCGCCGTCGCCGCCGGGGCCTTCCCCGCCGATCTCCTCGGGAAGGGCTAGCCGGGCGGCGGTTGGAGGGGCAGCGTCCTCGCGTGGGGGCGGGCCGGTCTCAGGGCCACGCCCGCCACGCCCGTTCCCGCCCATGCCGGTGCCACCTGCCACAATGCAGGCACCAGTGGCAACGACAAGGCGGAACGGGATCGTGACGACGTCGATTGAGGGCAGGATCGCCGAGGAGCTCGGCGTACGTGAGCGGCAGGTGAAGGCGGCCGTCGAGCTGCTCGACGGCGGTTCGACCGTGCCGTTCATCGCGCGCTACCGCAAGGAAGCGACCGAGATGCTCGACGACGCCCAGCTGCGGTCGCTCGAGGAGCGGCTGCGCTATCTGCGGGAGCTCGAGGAGCGGCGCACCGCGATCCTCGAGTCGGTCGCGTCGCAGGGCAAGCTCGACGAGGAGCTGGAGGCCCGCATCCGGGCCGCGGACTCCAAGGCCCGGCTCGAGGACATCTATCTCCCCTTCAAGCCCAAGCGCCGTACGAAGGCGCAGATCGCGCGCGAGGCGGGTCTGGAGCCGCTCGCCGACGGGCTCCTCTCCGACCCGTCGGTGGAGCCGCTCACCGCGGCGGCCGCCTTCGTCGACGCGGACAAGGGTGTCGCGGACGCCTCCGCGGCGCTGGACGGCGCGCGCGCCGTCCTCACCGAGCGGTTCGGCGAGGACGCCGACCTGATCGGCGAGTTGCGCGAGCGGATGTGGCAGCGCGGACGGCTGGCCGCGAAGGTGCGGGACGGCAAGGAGGAGGCGGGCGCGAAGTTCGCCGACTACTTCGACTTCGCCGAGCCGTTCACCGAACTGCCCTCGCACCGCGTGCTGGCGATGTTCCGCGGCGAGAAGGAGGAGATCCTCGACCTCGCGCTGGAGCCCGCCGGGCCGGGCGACGAGCCGGAGAACGGCCGCACGTCGTACGAGCAGGCGATCGCCGCCCGCTTCGGTGTCGCCGACCGCGGCCGGCCCGGCGACGCCTGGCTCATCGACACGGTCCGCTGGGCATGGCGCACGCGCGTCCTGGTCCACCTCGGCATCGACCTGCGGCTGCGGCTGCGGCAGGCCGCCGAGGACGAGGCCGTACGCGTCTTCGCGGCCAACCTGCGCGACCTGCTGCTCGCGGCCCCCGCGGGGACACGCGCCACGATGGGCCTGGACCCGGGCTTCCGTACCGGCGTCAAGGTCGCGGTCGTGGACGCGACCGGCAAGGTGGCCGCCACCGACACCGTCTACCCGCACGTACCGCAGCAGAAGTGGGACGAGTCGCTGGCCAAGCTCGCACGGCTGGCGCGCGAGCACGGGGTCGAGCTGATCGCCATCGGCAACGGCACCGCCTCCCGCGAGACGGACAAGCTGGCGACCGATCTCATCGCGCAGCAGCCGGAGTTGAAGCTGACGAAGGTGATGGTCTCCGAGGCCGGCGCGTCGGTGTACTCGGCATCTGCCTTCGCCTCCCAGGAGCTGCCGGAGCTGGACGTGTCGCTGCGCGGCGCGGTGTCGATCGCCCGCCGCTTGCAGGACCCGCTGGCCGAACTGGTGAAGATCGACCCGAAGTCGATCGGCGTGGGCCAGTACCAGCACGACCTGTCCGAGGTGAAGCTGTCCCGCTCGCTGGACGTGGTGGTCGAGGACTGTGTGAACGGCGTCGGCGTCGACGTCAACACCGCCTCCGCTCCGCTGCTGGCCCGCGTCTCCGGCATCGGCACAGGCCTGGCGGAGAACATCGTGTCCCACCGCGACGCGAACGGCGTCTTCCGCGCCCGCAAGCAGCTCAAGGACGTGGCGCGGCTCGGCCCGAAGGCGTACGAGCAGTGCGCGGGCTTCCTCCGCATCCGCGGCGGCGACGACCCGCTGGACGCCTCCAGCGTGCACCCGGAGGCGTACCCGGTGGTGCGCCGGATCGCCGGCACGACGGGCGGGGACGTGAAGACGCTCATCGGCAATACGTCCGTGCTTCGCGGGCTGAAGCCGGACGCCTTCGTGGACGAGTCCTTCGGTCTTCCGACGGTCACCGACATCCTCAAGGAGTTGGAGAAGCCGGGGCGCGACCCGCGGCCGGCGTTCAAGACCGCGACCTTCAAGGAGGGCGTGGAGAAGATCGGCGACCTCTCGGCGGGGATGATCCTGGAGGGTGTCGTCACCAACGTCGCCGCGTTCGGGGCCTTTGTGGACGTCGGCGTCCACCAGGACGGTCTGGTGCACGTCTCGGCGATGTCGAAGACGTTCGTGAAGGACCCGCGGGACGTGGTGAAGCCGGGCGACATCGTGCGCGTGAAGGTGTTGGACGTGGACATCCCGCGCAAGCGGATCTCGCTGACGCTGCGGCTGGACGACGAGTCGCCGTCCGGCGGCGGCCGGCAGGGCGGCGGCCGCGGCGAAGGACGCCAGGGCGGCAACCGTGGCGAAGGCAGGCAGAGCGGCGGCCGCGGCGAAAGCGGCCAGGGCAGCGGCCGCGGCGAAGGCCGACAGAGCGGCGGCCGTGGTGAAGGCGGCCAGGGCAACGGCCGCGGCGAAGGCGGCCAGGGCCGCCGCCAGGACCGGCCGCGGCGCGGCGCACCGCAGCAGCGCCAGGGCGGCAACCGCGGCGGCGCACCGGCCAACGGCGCGATGGCGGATGCACTGCGGCGAGCCGGCCTGCTCGGCCCCGGCTCCAACTGACGTGACGGCGGCGGGGATTCGTCCCCGCCGCCCACGGCCAGACCCTCAGCGTCCGCAGTCATCCGAAGGATGTACCGGGATGCAGGGGAGAGATCCGACCTGACGTCGATCCGCCGGGCAGGGCATGCGACCTGGCGTCGTGCTCACGAGGCCACCCCATCTCCCCGGGTCACAGCTCATCACGGGCTGCCGGAGCCCCGCCACACGCACCGACAGGGGCACCCTGATCCGTCGTGATCCGCAGGGGAGTTCAGCGCTCCGTCACGCGTCCCCCCGCGACCTCCACGCGACGCGTGACCTGCACCGCGCTCAGCATGCGGCGGTCGTGGGTCACCAGGAGCAGCGTGCCCTCGTACGAGGACAGGGCCGCTTCGAGCTGCTCGATCGCCGGAAGGTCGAGGTGGTTCGTGGGCTCGTCCAGGACCAGGAGGTTCACGCCGCGCCCCTGGAGCAACGCCAGTGCCGCGCGCGTGCGTTCGCCCGGGGAGAGGGTGGACGCGGGACGCAGCACATGCGCCGCTTTGAGGCCGAACTTGGCCAGCAGCGTACGGACGTCCGCCGGGTTCGTGTCCGGTACGGCCGCGCGGAAGGCGTCCATCAGCGGCTCGTCCCCGAGGAACAGGCCGCGGGCCTGGTCGACTTCGCCCACGACCACGCCCGGCCCCAGCGCCGCGTGCCCCGCGTCCAGCGGCAGACGGCCGAGGAGGGCCGCGAGGAGCGTGGACTTGCCGGAGCCGTTGGGTCCGGTGATGGCGACGCGGTCGGCCCAGTCGATCTGGAGATCCACGGGCCCGAATGCGAACGAGCCCCGCTTGGCCTCCGCCCCGGTCAGCGTCGCCACGACGGCGCCGGACCGCGGGGCGGCCGCGATCTCCATCCGGAGTTCCCACTCCTTGCGCGGTTCATCGACGACATCGAGCCGTTCGATCAGCCGCTCCGTCTGGCGGGCCTTGGACGCCTGCTTCTCGCTCGCGTCCGAGCGGAACTTGCGGCCGAGCTTGTCGTTGTCGCCCGCCTTGCGGCGGGCGTTCTTGACGCCCTTGGCCATCCAGTTGCGCTGCATCCTGGCGCGCGCTTCCAGCCCGGCGCGTGTGTCGGCGTACTCGTCGTACTCCTCGCGGGCGTGGCGCCGGGCCACATCGCGCTCCTCCAGGTACGCCGCGTAGCCGCCGCCGAAGAGGTTCACCTGCTGCTGGTGGAGGTCGAGTTCGAGGACCTTGGTGACGGTCCGGGTGAGGAACTCGCGGTCGTGACTGACCAGAACCGTGCCGGCGCGCAAGCCCGTCACGAATGACTCCAGGCGCTCCAGCCCGTCCAGGTCGAGGTCGTTGGTCGGTTCGTCGAGCAGGAAGACGTCGTAGCGGCTGAGCAGCAGGGAAGCGAGGCCCGCGCGGGCGGCCTGGCCTCCGGAGAGGGCTGTCATGGGCCGGTCGAGGCCGATGGCGAGGCCGAGGCCGTCCGCGACGTCCTCGGCCCGCTCCTCCAGGTCGGCGCCGCCGAGGGCGAGCCAGCGATCGAGGCCGTTCGCGTAGGCGTCGTCGGCGCCCGGCAGCCCGTCGGCCAGCGCCTGGGTGGCCTCGTCCAGGGCGTGCTGGGCCGCGGCCACGCCCGTACGGCGGGCGAGGAACTCCCGCACGCTCTCCCCCGGCCGCCGCTCCGGCTCCTGCGGCAGGTGCCCGACGGCGGCGGCAGGCGGGCTGAGTTGCAGGGAGCCCTGATCGGGTGCGTCGAGTCCGGCGAGCAGGCGCAGCAGGGTGGATTTGCCCGCGCCGTTGACGCCGACGAGGCCGATCACATCGCCGGGCGCGACGACCAGGTCGAGACCGGAGAAGAGGGCGCGTTCGCCGTGGCCGGCGGCGAGGTCCTTGGCGACGAGGGTTGCAGTCATCAGACGGCCGATCCTAGCGGCGCGGGCTGCGTGCTCCGATGACGGCCGGGGGCGGGGTGGGTCACAGGTGACCTGCGGTGGGGTGGAGCGGGGTGGGGCTCGGGTGACCGTCGGCGGGGAGGTGAAAGGGGGCCGTGGTGTCCCTTGCGCCGTACGTCGTGGGGGCCCCTGCGCCGTACGTCCCCACGCGCGGATCCCCCGGGCCCGTACGCCGGGACAGCCCAGCGGCAGGCGCCACGACCGGCCCACGGCAGGAAGCTTCCGCGCCGCCCCGTCACGCGCAACGCCCTGCGCCCTGCGCCCCGCGCCCCGCGCCCCGACGCGAAAGTCCCCCGGGCCCTCGCTCCACCGCCGGGCGGCGGTGGAGCAGGCCCGAGGGACCTCCCTCGTTCCGCGGAACGTGTGCACCGGCCTCCGGCCGGTGCCCGTGTTCGTCAGCCGAGTGTCGCCAGCGCCTCGTTGAAGACCTTCGACGGGCGCATGACGGACTCCGCCTTGGACGACGCCGGCTGGTAGTAGCCACCGATGTCGGCCGGCGAGCCCTGGACGGCGATCAGTTCGTCGATGATCGCCTGCTCCTGCTCGGTCAGCGTCTCGGCCAGGGCCGCGAACGCCTCGGCGAGCTGCGTGTCGTCGGTCTGCTTGGCCAGCTCCTGCGCCCAGTACAGGGCCAGGTAGAAGTGGCTGCCGCGGTTGTCGATACCGCCCAGCTTGCGGCTCGGCGACTTGTTCTCGTTGAGGAACGTCGCCGTCGCGCGGTCGAGGGTGTCGGCCAGGATCTGGGCGCGAGCGTTGTCCGTCGTCTGCGCGAGGTGCTCGAAGCTGACCGCCAGCGCGAGGAACTCGCCCAGGCTGTCCCAGCGCAGGTAGTTCTCCTTGACGAGCTGCTGGACATGCTTCGGCGCGGAGCCGCCGGCGCCCGTCTCGAACAGGCCGCCGCCGTTCATCAGCGGAACGACGGAGAGCATCTTGGCGCTGGTGCCCAGCTCCAGGATCGGGAACAGGTCGGTCAGGTAGTCGCGCAGCACGTTGCCGGTGACGGAGATCGTGTTCTCGCCGCGGCGGATCCGCTCCAGGGAGAACGCGATGGCGTCGACCGGCGACATGACCTTGATCTGCAGGCCCTCGGTGTCGTGCTCGGGGAGGTACTGCTCAACCTTCGCGATGAGGTTGGCGTCGTGCGCGCGGCCCTCGTCGAGCCAGAACACGGCCGGGTCACCGGTGGCACGGGCGCGGGTCACGGCGAGCTTGACCCAGTCCTTGATCGGCGCGTCCTTGGTCTGGCACATGCGGAAGATGTCGCCGGCGCTCACGGTCTGCTCGAGGACCACATCGCCCTTGCCGTCGAGGACCCGCACGGTGCCGGTGTGCTGGATCTCGAAGGTCTTGTCGTGGCTGCCGTACTCCTCGGCCTTCTGCGCCATCAGGCCGACGTTGGGCACCGAGCCCATCGTGGACGGGTCGAAGGCGCCGTTGGCGCGGCAGTCGTCGAGGACGACCTGGTAGATGCCGGCGTAGCTGCTGTCGGGGATGACGGCGAGGGTGTCGGCCTCGCTGCCGTCCGGGCCCCACATGTGGCCGGAGGTACGGATCATGGCCGGCATGGAGGCGTCCACGATCACATCGCTCGGCACGTGCAGGTTGGTGATGCCGCGGTCGGAGTCGACCATCGCCAGCTCCGGGCCCTCGGCCAGCTCGGCCTCGAAGGACTCCTTGATCTTCGCGCCGCCCTCGACGGACTCCAGGCCCTTGAGGATGCCGCCCAGACCGTCGTTCGGGGTGAGGCCGGCCGCGGCCAGGGTCTCGCCGTGCTCGGCGAAGGTCTTCGGGAAGAAGGCCCGTACGACGTGGCCGAAGATGATCGGGTCGGAGACCTTCATCATCGTGGCCTTCAGGTGCACGGAGAACAGCACACCCTCCGCCTTGGCGCGGGCGACCTGCTGGGTGAGGAACTCGCGCAGCACGGCCACGCGCATCACGGAGGCGTCCACGACCTCGGCGGCGCGGACCGGCACCGACTCGCGCAGCACGGTCGTGGTGCCGTCGTCCCCGGTCAGCTCGATCCGGAGCGTGCCGTCCTCGGGGACGACCACGGACTTCTCGGTGGAGCGGAAGTCGTCGTCGGTCATATGGGCGACATTGGTCCTGGAGTCGGCCGTCCAGGCGCCCATGCGGTGCGGGTGGGCCTTGGCGTAGTTCTTGACCGAGGCGGGGGCGCGGCGGTCGGAGTTGCCCTCACGCAGGACCGGGTTGACGGCGCTGCCCTTGACCTTGTCGTAGCGGGCGCGGGTGTCGCGCTCCTCGTCGGTCTTGGGGTCGTCCGGGTAGTCCGGGAGCGCGTAGCCCTGCTGCTGCAGCTCGTCGATCGCAGCCTTGAGCTGCGGGATCGATGCCGAGATGTTGGGCAGCTTGATGATGTTCGCGCCCGGCGTCTTGGCGAGCTCGCCCAGCTCGGCGAGCGCGTCCTCGATCCGCTGGCCCTCTTCCAGGCGCTCGGGGAAGCTCGCGATGATCCGCCCCGCAAGGGAGATGTCGCGGCTCTCGACGCTGACGCCGGCGGTAGAGGCGTACGCCCGGATCACAGGCAGGAACGAGTACGTGGCCAGGGCCGGGGCCTCGTCAGTGTGCGTGTAGATGATCGTCGAGTCAGTCACCGATACTCCGCTTCACGTTACTCCATCGTCTCGATATCAAGATATCTCGTACTCACCCCTCCCCGACACCGCCCCCCGCCTCGCGCCGCATGGCGCCGCGACAACCTCGTCACCTGCGGATACGTGCCGGGCGGACGGCGGGTGCATGCCGTTGCCGGTCAGGTTAACCGTCGTCGCGAAGCGTGCGAAGAGCAGAATGCGGGCCGTGCGCGGGAGGGACGCCCGCTCACCGCGCCGTGCCGCGACGGCCCTCCGGCGCCCGCCTCCCGACTGTCTTCCGGCACCCGCGCACCAACTGCCCCTCGGCGCGCGTTCCGTGACCGCCCCTCCGTCTCGGCGCCGCGACCGTCCGTGCCGCCCGTGTCGCGGCCACCGGGCCTCGCACGCCCCGGCGGGCAGGGGATAGCGTCCCGGCATGGACAGTGATGTGATCGTCGTCGGCGGCGGGGTGATCGGGCTGACCACTGCGGTCACCCTCGCCGAGAGCGCCCGCCGCGTAACGGTGTGGAGCCGCGACCCGTACGCGGACACGACGTCCGCCGTGGCAGGCGGACTCTGCTGGCCGTACCGCGTCCAGCCCGAGGAGCGCGCCACCGCGTGGTCCCTGCACTCCTTCCACATCCTGACCGCCCTTGCGGAGCGGCCCGAGGAGACCGGAGTACGGCTGGTCGACGGCACGATGGCGGACACCCGCACCGAGGACCTGGGCACCTGGGCCGAGGGCGTCCCGGGGCTGCGCGCAGCCCGTCCCGAGGAACTGCCCGACGGGTACGGGGCGGGGGCCCGGGCCCGCGTACCGCTGGTCGACATGCGGACCCATCTGCCCTATCTGGAACGACGGTTGGCGGCCGCGGGCGGTGTGCTGGAGCGGCGCGAGGCGCCCTCGCTCGACGCGGCGGGCCGCGCCGCGCCCCTCGTCGTCAACTGCACGGGCCTGGGCGCCCGCGCACTCGTGCCCGACCCGGCTGTGCGCCCCGTGCAGGGCCAGATCGTGATCGTGGAGAACCCCGGGATCGACACGTGGTTCGTGGCGGCCGGGGGCGGCGCCGAGGAGACGACATACGTGCTGCCGCAGCCGTACGGGCTGGTGCTCGGCGGCACGGCCCGCGAGGACGTCTGGGAGACCGCCCCCGATCCGGCGACCGCCGAGGCGATCGTCCGCCGCTGCTCACCTTTCCACCCCGGGCTGGCGAAGGCCCGCGTCCTGGAACACCGCGTGGGGCTCAGGCCGTTCCGGCCCAGCGTCCGGATCGAACCGGAGCGGCTGCCCGGCGGTGCGCTGTGCGTACACAACTACGGACACGGCGGCGGGGGCGTCACGGTGTCGTGGGGATGTGCGGAGGAGGCGGCGCGGATGGTGGCCGCCGGTGGGTGAGGGGGGCGGCGGACCGCTGGGGACTCCCCGCGCAGGGCTGCCGGACGTACTGCGGGACTTGCCGGACGCAGGGCTGCCGGACGTCCGCCGCGGGGCTGCCGGGGGCAACGCGCCGGTGCCGCCCGCAGTACGCCGTACGCTCCGGTGCCGCGCCGTACGCGCACCCGTACAGCGCGCCGTACGCGCACCCGTACAGCGCGCCGTACGCGCCCGTACCGCCCGTCGTAGGCGTCAGGCCCGCCAGGTGTAGCGGCGCTCCGGGCGGCCCGTCGTCCCGTACTTCAGGTGCACCTCGGCCCGCCCGACCTCCGCGAAGTGCTCCAGGTAGCGACGTGCGCTGACCCGTGACAGCCCGGTCCCGGCCGCACATTCGCTCGCCGACAGGTCCTCCGGGGCCCTGGCCCGCAGCGCCGTCTCGACCAGGGCGGCCGTGGGGGTGCTGAGCCCCTTGGGCAGGGGTGTGCCGCCGCGTCCGCGCTCGGACACCGGCGCGGGGAACAGCCGGTCCACGTCCGACTGCGCGGTGTCCGGCGCCCCGGCCATGGCGAGGTGGGCGGCGCGGTAGTGCCGCAGCCTGGCCCGCAGCTCCGCCTGTTCGAACGGCTTGATGAGGTAGTTCACGGCGCCGGCGCGCTGCGCCTCGCGTACGGTCTCCGCGTCCTTGGCCGCGCTGATCACGAGGAAATCGGTCCGCGGTCGGGCCTCGCGGATCCGGCGGAGCACTTCGAGCCCGGGGGCGTCGGGGAGATAGAGGTCCAGCAGGACGAGGTCGGGGCCCAGCTCGGCGGCCTTCGCCAGCGCCTCGGCGCCCGTGTGCGCGATTCCGGCCATACGGAAGCCCGGCGCCCGGTCCACGCACACGCTGTGCAGCCTGGCGACCATGAAATCGTCGTCGACGACCAGAACCCTGAGCTCCATGGGGACCACAAGTTACTCAACGACCACTGTTTTGCGAATAGTGACCGGGAGCACATGCCCTGGGATCGTCTGGCCCACCCGGTAGGCACCCAGGAAATGAGGGCCCCATGGACAGACGCACGCTGCTGCGCGCCGCCGCCGCGGGACTGCTCGTACCGGCCTCGTACGCGGCCGCGGCCGGATGCGGAGTGACGCGGGACACCGCCGCCGGCGCGTCCGGGCCCCTCGGCCGGCTGCGCATGATCGTCGGCAACAGTCCGGGCAGCGGTTTCGACATCACGGCACGTACGGCCGGCAAGGCCCTCACCGCCGCCGAGGCGGCCCGCGGGGTGGAGGTCGTGAACATCTCGGGAGCGGGCGGCACCATCGGGCTCTCCCGGCTGGTCAACTCCCGCGGCAGCAGCGAGACGCTCATGATGATGGGCCTCGGTGTCGTCGGCGCGGTCTTCACCAACAAGTCGCGGGTGGGCCTGCAGGACACCACCCCGCTGGCCCGGCTGATCGAGGACCCGAGCGCCATCGTCGTCCCCAAGGACTCCGAACTGCGCAGCCTGGACGACTTCCTGGACGCCTGGCGGAGCGACCCGGACGGTCTGTCGGTCGGCGGCGGCTCCTCCCCCGGCGGACCGGACCACCTGCTGCCGATGCAGGTGGCGGAGGCCGCGGGGATCGACCCGACGAAGACCCGCTACATCGGCTACGACGGCGGCGGCGAACTGCTCACCGCGCTTCTCGGCAACAAGATCGACGTGGCCGCCACGGGCATCGGCGAGATGGTCGACCAGATCACCACCGGCGACGTACGGATCCTGGCGACGACCGGCAGGACGACCGTCGAGGGCGTGCACGCGCCGACCCTGGCGCAGGAGGGCATCGAGGTCTCCGCCGTCAACTGGCGCGGTGTGGTCGCCGCCCCGGGCATCTCCCCGTCCCGGCGCGACCGGCTGGTGGACGCACTGCGGACGATGCGCGACTCGGGCGAGTGGAAGGACGGCGTACGGCGCAACGGCTGGACCGACGCCTTCCAGGAGGGCGAGAGGTTCAAGGACTTTCTCGCCGACCAGAACACCAGGGTCGCGAAGACCCTCCGGCGGCTGGGGCTGACACCATGAGCGAGACGACGACGGATGCCGCGCAGAGCGCGGAAGGACAGGGCGAACACCCTGCGAGCCGGGCCGAGTTGCTGGTCTGCGGACTGCTCGCCCTGCTCGGCGCGGTGGTCCTCATCGACGCCACGACGATGGCGGACCTGCCCGCGGCCGAGACCGGCCCCATCGGCCCGAAGGCCGTGCCGGTCGCGGTCGGCATCGGTCTGCTGGTGTGTGCCGTGGTGCTCGCGATCGATGTGCTGCGCGGCGGGCGCGGCGAGGCCGAGAGCGGGGAGGACATCGACCTCGACGCACCGGTGGACTGGCGCGCCGTGCTGCTGGTGATCGCGTTCTTCCTGGCCAACGCGGTCCTCATCGAGCCTCTGGGCTGGGCGATCTCGGGCGCGATCCTCTTCTGGGGCACGGCGTTCGCCCTGGGCAGCCGGAACTGGCTGCGTGACGCGGCCGTCTCCGTCGTCCTGTCGGTCGGCTCGTTCTACGCGTTCGCCTACGGGCTAGGGATCATCCTGCCGCCCGGCGTGCTGAAGGGAATCCTGTGATGGGCGCACTCACTGATCTGCTCGGCGGATTCGCGACCGTACTCTCGCCCGGCAATCTGCTGTACGCATTCATCGGTGTGCTCATCGGCTCCGCGGTCGGGGTGCTGCCGGGCATCGGCCCGGCGATGACGGTGGCCCTGCTGCTGCCCGTCACCTTCGGCATGGAGCCGACCGCGGCCTTCGTAATGTTCGGCGGCATCTATTACGGCGGGATGTTCGGCGGCGCGATCACCTCGATCCTGCTCAACACCCCCGGCGAATCGGCCTCGGTGGTCACCGCCGTCGAGGGCAATCTCATGGCCAAGCGCGGGCTCGCCGCCCAGGCGCTGGCGACCGCGGTGATCGGGTCGTTCATCGCCTCCACCATCGGTACGGCGATGCTCGCCTTCCTCGCCCCGCTGGTCGTGGACTTCGCGGTGACCCTGGGCGCGCCCGCGTACTTCGCCATCATGGTCGTCGCGCTGACCACGGTGACGGCGGTCATCGGCTCCTCCCGGGTCCGCGGCTTCTCGTCGCTGGCGCTGGGGCTGGCCATCGGGCTCATCGGGATCGACTCGATCTCGGGCCAGCAGCGACTGACGTTCGATGTGCCCCAACTCGCCGACGGCATCGACATCGTGGTCGTCGCGGTCGCGGTCTTCGCGGTCGGCGAGGCGCTGTGGGTGGCCGCGCATCTGCGGCGCACACCGCCGAAGCCGGTGCCGGTCGGCCGGCCGTGGATGAGCCGCGAGGACTTCCGGCGCTCGTGGAAGCCATGGCTGCGCGGGTTGTTCATCGGCTTCCCGATGGGCGCTCTGCCCGCGGGCGGCGCCGAGATCCCGACCGTCATCTCGTACGCGACGGAGAAGCGGCTCGCGGGCCCGGACGGGGAGTTCGGACGCGGCGCGATCGAGGGCGTCGCAGGTCCCGAGGCGACCAACAAGGGTGCCGCGGCGGGGTCGTTCGTCCCGATGCTGTCCCTGGGCCTGCCGGCCAACGCGACGGGCGCGGTGATGCTGGCCGCGTTCACGCAGTACGGGATCCAGCCGGGGCCGCTGCTGTTCGAGCGCGAGAGCGATCTGGTGTGGGCGCTGATCGCGAGCCTGTTCGTCGGGAACGTGCTGCTGCTTCTGCTCAACCTGCCGCTGGCACCGGTCTGGGCGAAGCTGCTGCAGGTGCCGCGTGCGTACCTCTACGCGGGCATTCTGTTCTTCTCCGCGCTGGGGGCGTTCGCGGTCAACTTCCAGGCCGTGGACCTGGTGGTGCTGCTCGTACTCGGCCTGCTGGGCTTCATGATGCGGCGGTTCGGGCTACCGGTGCTGCCGCTGATCCTCGGCGTGATCCTGGGGCCGCTCGCGGAGGAGCAGCTGCGCCGCACCTTCCAGCTCAGCAACGGCGCGGTGAGCGGCCTCTGGAGCGAGCCGGTGGCCGTGGTGCTGTACGGGGTGGCGGCGCTGGTGATCGCCTGGCCTCTGCTGACGAAGTGGGTGCGTTCCCTCCGGGGCGGCGAGAAGACCGCCTGAGCTGCTCGGGTTCCGGGCGGAAGCAACCTCGGGGGGCACGGAGGCGTCCTTGTGGGAGGACACGTCGATCCCGCGCGCGGGGACGAACCGTGTCCGCGTTCTGAACCATCAGCGGTGTGGCACCTGCTCAACCTCGCCCTCAGCCGCTGCCGACCAAGGCCACCGGGCAAGCCATGGCGCACGGACTGCGGGGGAACTATGGCCACGAAAAAGGGAGATGCGTCCCTGCCGGGCCAACGCGCCGCTCGACAAGATGATCGAACTTGACCTATTCGACCACCTAACAAATCGACCAAAAAATTGATACCTATATCATCGCGGGCTTTCTCGCGAATAAGCCGCAGAATGTCGTTCGCCGCGTGGCGTCAGCCACGGGCGATTGTGTGGGCCGCAGCGGGTGTGGTGGCCCTGGGATTCCTCATAGCCCTGGAGATCGCCGCACGTCACTACGGGCAACCGGGGCCGATCACCAATCAGGCGCGAGAGGTGATATTCCTCCCCAAATCGGGCCCACTGTTGTACGCCGGTATGGCGTTGATGATGGTGGTGCTCTCCTGGCGGGAGCGATTCATCGCGGCTGGTGTCGCGATCGGCATCGACGCCGTCTTCCTGGTGGTGCGTTGGCCGGTCGACGCCCCGGAGACCCACGGCCACCCCTTCGGCAACGGTGCGTTGTGGGTGCTTCTGGGCTATGGGGTCATCGCCGTCACGCGCCGCACGGGCAAGGAACGTGCCCTGCTGCTGAAGGGCGTCGCGCTGGGCCTGCTGCTGGTGGCCGGGCGTAAGACAGGCGACACCTGGCTGCTCATCACGGCGAAGACCCGGCCGGCGGTGCTCGACCAGTACGTGGCGACCGCCGATCAGGCGCTGGGCAACCCGTCGTGGCTGGTGGGCCGGATCGTCGAAGCCACCGGCTCCGTCGGCGAGCATGTTCTCGAGTACGTCTACATTCAACTTGCGGTGGCCGCGGTCGTCATCGCGCTGTACCAGATGCGTCACGTGGCGGCCGAACGCGCCTTCCCGCGCCACCATCTGGTGCGCACGTTTCTGGTCATCGGCCTTCTCGGGCCGGGCATCTACATGATCTTCCCGGTGGTCGGGCCGATCTTCGCCTACGGCGTCAACGGCGGGCAGTTCGCGGTGACCGACGTGTGGCCGGACACCCCGCCGCCGATCGATGTCCCGCAGGGGATGTCCTTCAACGATTTCACCCCGCGCAACTGCATGCCCAGCCTTCACACGGCGTGGGCCACGGCGATCTTCATTCATTCTCGCCAGGGCCCGCGCATTCTGCGCTTCGCGGGCACGTTCTGGCTCATCACCACGCTCGGGGCGACTCTGGGATTCGGCTACCACTACGGCGTGGATCTCATCGCCGGTGTGGTGTTCACGCTGACGATCGAAGCAGCGATGCGCTCGCAGGCATGGGGATGGGACCGGTCGGGAATTCAACTGGTCGCCTACGGCACCACGGTCTTCGCGGCGCTCCTGTTGTCCTATCGCTATCTGCCGCTGGAGATGAGCAGACATCCGTGGGTGTTCGGCCCCCTGCTGATTCTGGCGATGTCCTCGGTGATCCTCGGCTACGTACGGACCACGAAACAGTGGGAGCCGAAGGCCGTGCCGGCGGCCCTGCAACCGGAACCGGAACCGCAGCCCCAACTGGCGTGAGTCCAGGCGCATCGGATCGAGGGCGGTCCGCGCGGTTTCCGGGAAGAGAATTCTCCGGAGCGAAGCTCATTCGCAACGGAGCGATACAGAACGGCGGTGCCGAACCCACGCGGTCCGGCACCGCCGTATTTCCCTGTGCCCCCGGCTCGACCGACGCGGCGCGAGAGGGTCGCCGCGGTGGTTCCGCCGGGATACGCGGTCAGCTCTTGGGCGCGTCACCGCCCGACGGCACCGGGTCGCCCGCGTCTCCGTTCGTCGCGGGGCCGATGCGGAGTTCGAAGTCGCCGCCGAACTTCTCGTGACCCGCGATGACCGCCTCCTCGACGGCCTCCTCGCCCTTCTGCCCACGCACGATCAGCGGGTCCCGCCGCAGGTCGCGCATCAGGGCCCAGCACAGGCCGACCATGACGAGAGTGAAGGGTGCCGCGACCAGAATCGTCAGATTCTGCAAGCCGGTGAGCGCATCGCCCGCACCGCCTCCGATCAGCAGCATCACCGCGGCGACCGCTCCGGTGAGCACGCCCCAGAAGATCACCACGGGCTTGGTGGGCTCGATCGAGCCGCGCTGGGACAGGGAGCCCATCACGATGGACGCCGCGTCCGCGCCGGAGACGAAGAAGATCGCGACGAGGATCATCACCAGCAGGCTCATCAGCGTGGCCACCGGGTACTGCTGCAGTACGGCGAAGAGCTGACCCTCGGGCGTCGTCTCGTTGCCGAGGCGGCCCTGGTCCTGCAGCGTCATGGCCGAGCCGCCGAAGACCGCGAACCACAGCAGGCTGACGCTGCTCGGTACGAGGATCACGCCGCCGACGAACTGGCGGATCGTACGGCCGCGGCTGATGCGGGCGATGAACATGCCGACGAAGGGCGTCCACGAGATCCACCACGCCCAGTAGAAGACCGTCCAGCTGGACAGCCAGTCGGCGACACCCTTGCCGCTCGACGCCTCCGTACGGCCCGCGAGCTGCGGCAGGTCGCCGAAGTAGGCGCCGATGGAGGTGGGCAGCAGGTCGAGGATGACGATCGTGGGGCCTGCCACGAACACGAAGACCGCAAGGATCAGCGCCAGCACCATGTTGATGTTGGACAGCCACTGGATGCCCTTGGCGACACCGGATACGGCGGACGCCACGAACGCGACGGTCAGGACCGCGATGATGCCGACGAGAACTCCCGTGCCGACGTCGCCCATCCAGTCCAGTTCCTCCAGCCCGCTGCGGATCTGGAGCGTGCCGAGGCCCAGGGACGCGGCCGAGCCGAAGAGGGTCGCGAAGATCGCCAGGATGTCGATGACCTGGCCGCCCCAGCCGTTCGCGTGCCGCTTGCCCAGCAACGGCTCGAAGACGGAGCTGATCAACTGCCGCCTGCCGCGCCGGAAGGTGCTGTACGCGATGGCCAGGCCGACGACGGCGTAGATGGCCCAGGGGTGCAGTGTCCAGTGGAAGAGCGTGGTGGCCATGGCAGTCTCCATGGCCTTGGCCGCGTCGGCCGGGTCGGTGCCGGGCGGCGGCTCCTTGAAGTGGGAGAGCGGTTCGCTCACGCCGTAGAACATCAGGCCGATGCCCATACCGGCACTGAACATCATCGCGACCCACGAGACGGTCCGGAATTCCGGTTCCTCGCCCTCCGCGCCGAGGGTGATCTTTCCGTAGCGACTGACGGCCAGCCACAGCGCGAAGACCACAAAACCGGAAGCGGCCAGAACGAAGGCCCAACCGGCGTTGTGCATCAGGGAACCGAGCATCGAGGTGGACGCGGATTCCAGTGTGTCCGTATAGACCGCGCCCCAGACGACGAAGACCAGGGTCGCCACCGCGGTGACCCCGAAGACCACTTTGTCGGTCTGCGGGCTGCGGGTTCCATGGGGACTTCCGGGTAGATGTCTGACAACTACCTCATCTGCCCCATCAGGCGTGTCATGTTCTTTCTCCGGCACGTCACGACCCTTTCGTGGCTGAATTCATATTGCCCGTACGCCTTACCACGTGGTCGCGTTCTCATTCCGGCGTCATGCAGGGCATTCGACGGTCAACAGTCGTTCACCGGTTGTCCGGCCGTGAGATGGTACGCGGCCCGCTCGTCGAGCAGCAGCGGTACGAGGTCGCGCAGGGACTGCCGGAGCGGCACCAGCGCGCCTTTCCCTCCCGGTTTCGACCGGATTCCGTGGAGCGCAAGCTCGTCGGCGACCTCTCCGTACTGCTCCGCGGTGAGGCGGTAGCCGCACGGAGGGTCATCGATGACCTGGTCCGGCGTGGCCGGATCGTTATCCGCACCGCCGAGGTGGACGGGGCCGCGATCGGCATATCCGGACAGCCGGGCCAGGGTGGTGGCGGTTTCGATCCGGGCACGGCGTACACCCACAAAGTCCACCAAACCGTGCAAACCAGACAGTTGTGAGGTGACCCGCCGCCGGTTGTTGAGGGCGGGGTCGGCCTCCTCCTCGTCGGTCAGAGGATTCGTCCGGGTTTCCACGAGCAGCCCCACGGAGTGCTTGATCCCGGCGGTGTTGCGCAGAATGCGTTCCTGGCCGTCGCCCGCGACCTGCTTGACGGGCTCGCCTGTCTCCGGGTCGGTCCAGATCCCGTAGATGCCGGAACTGAAGCCCGACGACTCGGCGGCCGGGCGGACGAAGTCCTCGGAGAGGGTGTGCGCCTCGTCGTGCACACGGTCGTCGGTGTTGAGATTGCGCGGCCAGAGGGAGAGCAGATCCTTGACGTAGTACGGCTCGGTGGGGCCGTACTCGTGCAGGTCGTACACGACGTCGGGGCGGTAGTCGCGGATGAGGGCCGCCATGGCCCTGCCCTCGGCGGTCCTCAGGGCGATGTGGTCGCGGTTGATGTCGACGCCGTCGGCGTTGCCGCGTGTGTCGGCGGCCCTGCCGTCCGGATTGGCGGTGGGGACGACGAGGACGGCGGTGCGCTCCAGGAAACGCCGGGTGCCGGGGTCCCGGGCGTACGCGAGGTCGCGGACCTTGGACAGGCACGCGTCCCGCCCTGACGGCTCGTCACCGTGCTGGCTGCACAGCAGCAGGACGGTATTGCCGCGGGCGGTCTGCGCCGCGGTGGGAGGTGCGCTCGCACCGATCCGTACGAGCTGAAGGGGCCGCCCCTGCGCCGTGGTGCCGATCCGGTCGACGGCGACACCGCGATGGTCGCGGTCCACCCGGGCGAGCAGTTCCTGCTCCTCGGGCTGAGTGGTCCAGCGGGCGCCGTTGCTGCGCTCGAACCCGGTACGCGGCGGAGCGGCGGCGGTGCCCGTGGTGTTCGCCGGGCCCGGTGCCGCGGAGACTTCCGCCGGACCGGACGTTCCGGAGGCGTGGGCGGGCGCGACGAGCAGTGGCGCGGCGAGTACGGCGCCCAGAGCGCCGAGGACGAGAGCGCGAGGTCTCACGGGGCGGTGCCTCCCTGGTGGTTCCGGCTAGCGGTCGGACCCGGACGGAATCCGGGCGGCGCGCGGAGCGTTGACGGCCCGGCCCGGGGTCTCCGCGGGCGCCGCGGCACGGGGCGGGCTCCCGGCCGTGGCGCGCACGAAGGCCCCGGCTCCACCGACCAGCGGCAGATGCGCTGCCGTACGGGCCAGGTCGAGAGTGAGCCGGGGCGTTGAGGCGGGCGGGTCGATGAGCCCCGCGTCCGTGCCCGCGACAATCAGCGCGAGCCGGTGCCCCGCCGGTACGACGTGGTCGCTCGCGTGCAGGTCGAGCGTGATCCGGTACTTCTTGCCCGGCGTCAGGGGACGGCCGGTGTGCTCCGAGGCGTAGTTGCCGAGGTCGGCCCAGCCGCGGCCGAAGACGGTGCGGCCGACCTCGGCCACCTTGGGCTCCGTCTCCTTGAAGCAGGCGCTGTCGCCGGACGTGCTGCTCCCCCAGCAGGTGCGCTCGGGCAGAGTGGTGATGCCCTCGCCCGCGTCGCCGTAGTCGCGGATCGTGGCGGGTCCGAGGTCGACGAGGACGGCGGACAGATGGGCGCTGGTCGTCGACGGGGTCGCGGTGACCGTGACCGACCCGGATCCGGACAGCCGCAGATCCTTGCGCAGGGCGGGGGTGATAAACCCGGCCTTGGCGGGTGACGGGGAGTCGGCCCCGGCGGCCCAGTCGGTCTCGCTCAGCTTCGGGTCGTCGGTGAAGGTCTCCGCCGCCCCGGGCCGGGCGGGGAGCAGGCCGAGACGCCCGACGCCGGGCTCCTGCCCCGTGCGCGGGCGCAGGGCGGTGGCCCGAGTGCCGTCCGGAGGCCAGACGCGATCGGTGGACCACCGTCCGGGGGCCCGCTCGATGTCGGCCATCGGTGCGCGGTCGATGCCGTTGTCGTAGCCCAGCAGATAGTGGTCGAACCAACGGTGGAGGGTCTTGACCCAGTCCGCGCGGCGGAAGTCGAACGGGTCGACGTGCCCGGTCTGGGAGAGCCAGATCTTGCGCTCGACGCCCGCGTCGGCGAGCGCGTCCCACCACTGACCGACGTGCCGGGTGCGGACGTTGAGGTCCTGCATGCCGTGGACGGCGAAGACACTGGCGCGTACGCGCCGGGCGTCGGGGACGTGGTCGCGCTCGTTCCACAGCGGCGTCCAGTCACCGGTGCGCGGGGCGCCGGCGACGAGCCGCTGCTGCACGGCCTTGCAGCGGGCGCGGGCCTCGGGGCTCTCCACGTAGTCCGACAGCCAGTCGGGACCGCTGTCGTGGAGCGGGGCGCCCTTGGCGAAGTAGTAGTCGTACCAGGAACTGATGGCGCCGATGGGGACGATGGTCTTCAGGCCTTCGACGCCGGTGGCGGCCACGCCGTTGGCGATCGTGCCGTCGTAGCTCTTGCCGATCATTCCGACGGCGCCGGTCGACCAGCGCGCCGTGGCGGGAGCGCCGCCGGTGCGGGAGGTGTAGCCCCGGGCGCGGCCGTTCAGCCAGTCGACGACCGCCTTGGCCGACCGGACGTCGGAGCGGCCGCCGACGTCGACGCAGCCGTCGGAGCGGTTGGTGCCGGCGAGGTCGACAAGAACGGCCGCATAGCCGCGCGGGACGAAGTAGTTGTCGTAGAAGAGCGGGAACTGGACGGGCCGGCCGTCCGCGTCGTAGGTCTTCTTCTGGCTTTCGTTGCCGCGTCCGCAGCAGGAGTAGTACGGACTGGCGTCCATGATCACGGGGATGCGGCGGCCCTGTCGGGCCGGTTCGCGCGGCCGGACGATGTCGACGGCGACGCGGTCGTTCCCGCCGTCCGCGTCCCCGTCGATGCCGGTGTCCACCCATACGGATTCGCGTATCGCGTCGCCGTAGGAGTACGTGGGCCTGCTCTCGGCGGGTGCCGCGGCGGCGGTCTGCACGCCGATGGGCTGGACGAGGACGGCCAGCAGGGCGGCCAGGGCCGCCGGCACGAGCGTTCTCCACTGGGTGCGGGTGACCCGCGCGCGTATCGCCACCGGCCGGACGGTACACGCGTCAACTGCCGTGGGAAAGAGGGCGGTTGTGAAGGCTGGAGGTTGCTCATGCACCGGCGTTCGCACCGGGTCCGGCGCCACATCCGTCGCCTATACACCCCGGCTATACATCACGCGTATAGTCGCGCCGCATGACGGAGACCCATCTGCTGCCGATCCGGACGGCCGCGCTGCTGTTCCCCGCACTGGCGCTGCTCATGTTCGTACCGACGGCGATCGTCCTCTACCGGCGGCACGGCATCATGACCCGCTGGCGGGTGCTGTCGCTGTACGGCGGCGTGTACTACGCACTCTCCGCCTTCTGCATGACCGTCGTCCCGCTGCCGTCGGCTTCCCTCGACGTCTGCGCGGCGTACCCGTCCTTCGCCGAGCCCCAGTTCACGCCGGGAGTCGCGTTCGCGGACATCTGGAAGGAGGCCGACCACCGCGTCACCTTCGGCGCCCTGGTGCTGCACAACTCCGCCGTCTGGCAGTCCGTGTTCAACCTGATCCTGCTGATGCCGCTCGGAGCCTTCGTACGGATCCACTTCCGGCGGGGTCCCGTCGCCGCCACCGCCGCGGGACTGACCGCCTCCCTGTTCTTCGAACTCACCCAGTACACCGGGCTCTGGGGCGTCTACGCCTGCCCGTACCGCCTGTTCGCCGTCGACGACCTCATCGTCAACACCGCGGGCGCCGCCATCGGCTGGGCCGCGGTCGCGTCCCTGTCCCGGACGCTGCCCGACCTGGACGGCCTCGACGACCGTGCCCTGACGCTCACCGGGGTGCCGTTCGGACGGCGGCTGCTCGCCCTGCTGCTGGACCTTCAGGGCGTCGCTCTGCTCACCGCGACCAGCGTCGTCATCGCCTACTTCGCCGTGGGCGGCGACTCCCTGCTCTGGGTACCTCCCGCGGTCTTCGCGCTGTGGTTCGTCGTCGTGCCCTGGTGGAGCGGCGCGACACCGGGCAAGCACGTCCTGCTGCTGAAGCTCGTCACAGCCGACGGCGGCCGGCCCGGACCCGGCCGACTGGCCCTGCGGGCGTTCGCGCTCTGCCCGCCCCTCCTCGTCGTATGGCTCGCGGTGGGGACGCTCCTGCCCGGCTCACTGGTCCCCGCTCCCACGCTGATCGACATCGCGCACGAGATCGGCTACCGGGACGTGGTCGACGCGCTGGCCGCCGACCCGGTCACCGGGCTCGTCCTGCTGTCGGCCGCCACCGCGGCACCCGCGCTCGCCGCCGCCTACGCACGAGCGATCCGCCGCCACCCCGAGGGCCTGGGCCTGCACGAGATCCTCTCCGGCGTACGGAACAAGGCCCTGCCGCACACCCGCGCACGCCGCGCCCCGTCATGTCCACCGCATGGCGATCTTGTGACACCGCGGCCGGTTCTCGTGACGGTACGACAGATGTCCGAATAGGGTCACGGCTGATCCTTCTCCCCGACCAGTTGGAGGACTGACCGTGCACCGCAGACTCCTTGCCCCGAGCGCGCTGGCCGCCTGCGTCATGCTGGCGATCCCCGCCGCCGCGGCGACAGCCGCCCCCCAGGCGGGCACACCCGGCGCCCCAGGACTCGGCGACCCGTACTACCCCGAGAACGGCAACGGCGGGTACGACGTCTCGCACTACGACCTGCGCCTGAAGTACCAGCCGAAGACCGACCGCCTCGAAGGCACCGCGACACTGCTCGCCACCGCCAAGCAGGATCTCTCCCGCTTCAATCTCGACTTCGCGCTGGACGTGAGCGAGGTGCGGGTGAACGGGAAGAAGGCCGAGTACCGCCGCTCGGGCGCGCACGAACTGGAGATCACCCCGCCCGCGCCGCTGGAGAAGGGCCGTGAGATCAGCGTCGTCGTCCGCTACTCGGGCACCCCCTCGGAGGTGAAGGTCGGCGGCTACTCGGCCTGGCTGCGGACCTCCGACGGCGGGGTGGTGGCGAACGAGCCCGAGGCCGCCTGGTGGTGGTTCCCGAGCAACGACCACCCGCTGGACAAGGCCACGTACGACATCTCCGTCTCCGTCCCCGACGGCTCGCAGGCGATCAGCAACGGCGTCCTGCAGTCGCAGAGTTCGAAGCTGGGCTGGACACGCACCAACTGGCGCTCCGACAAGCCGCAGGCCACCTATCTCACGACCCTGGCCGTCGGGAAGTTCGACGTCACGACGGACAAGACCGCCGACGGTCTGCCCGTGCTCAACGCGTACAGCAAGGACCTGGGCGGCAACGCGGGCGCGGCGCGAGCGAGCGTGGAGCGGAGCGTCGAGGTCGCCGAGTGGCTGACCGAGGTCTTCGGCCCGTACCCCTTCAACGCGCTGGGCGGCTACGTCCCGAACGTGCCCACCGGCTACGCGCTGGAGACCCAGACTCGTCCGTTCTACAGCCCCCGCCAGTTCGCGTCGGGGGCGAACGTCTCGGTGGTCGTCCACGAACTGGCGCACCAGTGGTACGGCGACAGCGTCTCGGTCAAGGGCTGGAACGACATCTGGGTCAACGAGGGCTTCGCCCGCTACTCGCAGTGGCTGTGGTCGGAGAAGGAGGGCGAGGGCACGGCGCAGGAACTGGCCGACTACGCCTACGCCTCGTTCAAGGCCGACGACCCGTTCTGGAAGGTGAAGCCGGGCGACCCGGGAGCGGACAACCAGTTCCACCAGGCCGTGTACGACCGGGGCGCGATGGCCCTGCAGGCGCTGCGGAACGAGATCGGCGACAAGGCCTTCTTCGCGATCCTCAAGGGCTGGACGCAGGAGAACGCGTACGGCAACGCGTCGGTGCGGGACTTCGTCCGGTACGCCGAGAAGGTGTCGGGCAAGCCGCTCGCGGGCCTCTTCGAGACCTGGCTCTTCACGCCGTCGAAGCCGGACGCGCCGGAGGCGGCGCGGGCGGAGGTCGGTGCGCGGACCGGTGAGCGGGGTGAGGGCGTGACGGTCGTCGCGCCGACGCGGCCCGCATCGTGGAAGAAGATCGCCGCGACGAACTCCGTCCATGCGCACGGTCGCGACCGCGACCAGCGGCGGGGCGCGGAGTAGGACGACGGACGAGAGCCGGGCCGGGGCAGGTCCCGGGCCCGGCTCGTCGCATGGCTCGGCTCGTCGCATGGCGTCGGGTCGTGGCACGGCTCGGGTCGTGGCACGGCTCGGGTCGGCTCGTGGCACGGCTCGGGTCGGCTCATGGCACGGCTCGGCTCGGCTCGTCGTATGCGCCGACTCGTCGCATGGCTCGGCTCGTCGCAGCATGCCCTGTCCATCCGCCCCCGGGCCGGGGGCGGGTGGAGGCCCGCCCCCAGGACGGGTCGGACGGGCGGGGGCGAACACCGGTGCCGGGCCCGGTGGTTGGCGGGCTGAGAACACCCATGACGCGTAGCGCGCCCGGCCCCGTACGGACCCGTTTCAGCCGCCCGCCGCACGGCGACGTGCGGCCCGCGCATAGGGCAGATACCGCAGCCGCTCCGGCAGCACCGGCACCACCACCCGTACGGCCCGCCCGAACCAGCGCAGCCTGCGCTCGTCCCCGGCGCTCCACTCCAGACCGATGGCCCGGCGCGCCTCCGGCGGCATCAGCCCGACGGTCAGGAAACGCCGCACCCGCAGCAGCGGCGGCAGCAGCGCCGGCCACACCCACCGCACGACCGGCCGCAGAAGGCGCGGGCCGTGCGGAGGCGGCGGCACGTACACGTCGGTGGAGAGCAACTCGCGGACGACCGCGGTCGGTTCCAGCTCCCGCTCCAGCACGCCGCGGTAGTACGGCCAGAACTCCTCCAGCGTCTGCGGCATGTCGCGGTCGCTGATGCCCAGCACCCGGCCCACCCGCAGCCACTCGGCGTAGAGCTGCCGCTCCTCGGCGGGGGTGAACGGGCGGCGGCCCATCACCCGCTGGGCGTGCCGCTGGACGGGGAAGCCGGTGGCATGCACCCATGCGTAGGTGGCGGGGGTGAGCGCGTGGTACGGGCGGTCGTGGGCGTCGGTGCCCCGGATCGGCGCGTGCAGCTTTCGCAACCGCCGGCCCTCCTCGGCCGCGGCCTCACCGCCGTACACCCAGAGCTGCGTGGAGGCGATCGACCGCGCGGCACGGCCCCACGGGTCCGTACGGAACACGGAGTGATCGTCCACGCCCGCGCCGACCGCCGGGTGGGCGACTTGCAGGGTCAGCGCAGCGGGCAGGGCCAGCACGGCCCGCACCTCCCCGGCGAGGCTCCACAGCATCCCGCCTACGGGAGGCGGCTCGGGTCCATCGGCCCGGTTCTCCCGGGCGGCCGTCTCGTGCGCGGTGGTCACCCTTCCATCATCCCTCGCCTGTGGACGCAGTGCGTACCCGCGGAGGGCGGTCCTCGCACCCGGGGTGTTCCCGAGGGCTGCCGGGTGCCGATCGCGACGGCCGGTGCGGCGAGTGCGGCTACTGCGGCGGGTGCGGCTACGTGGGGGGGGTGCGGCGGAACAGGGGCCCGCCGCGGAGGCGGCACGGACTCCGCGGGGGACGTCCCATCGGCGGACCTTTCGTCGGCGGAGCGTTTCGCCGAGGGGGCGTTTCGCCGACGGCGCTTTCGTCGACTGTGCTCGCGCGGGCGCATCCGCCGGGGCGGCCCGTCGGCGCATTCGGGTGACGTCCGAACATTTTCCGTTCGCACATCCGGGCCCTTTCGCGGGGGCAATCCCCGAGAACTCCGCGCCGTGTCATACCCGTTCGAGTGGTTTGACGTCACCGGCACGCATGAAATCCGGGCGACGCGTTCCGAACTGGCGCCCGAACAGGGCGAATTGGTTACTTGACCTTCATACAGGGCGATATTCGATTGGCACGTGCCCGACCAACCACCGGAGGTACGCCATGACATCACCCTGCCCCCCGCCCGTCGACGCCCGTAAGGCCCTGGACTTTCTGAGGACCAGCGGTCTCGTCGATCTCGACGTCCCCCTGGAGCGCATCGTCACCCAGGTCAGTCAACTCGACGACGTCGCCGGATATGTACTCGCCTGGGAGCGCTACGTCCTCGTCGTCGCGAGCGAAGTGGCCGACAGCGCCGATTCCGGCGCCGAAGGCTGAATTCCGTAGGTAACCGATGATCGCCGGGAGGCATTCCATGACAACCGTGCAACCCGGCCGCCGATCATCCCAAGGGCGCGCAGTGGAGGAACGGGCGGTCGCCTGGCTCGCTGCGCGCCGTGCCCTGATCGACCCGGGATCCGCAGGTCAGGACGGAGTCCTGTTCGTCCGCAAGGCGTTGATCGAGACGGCGTTCCTCGTCGGGCTGCGGGCACGTCTCGTACCGGAACCGCTGGAGGACGACTACGCCGCCCTCCTCGACCAGGTCCGTGACATCGCCGAACGCCCCTCCTACCGGGAGCTCATCGCGCGGGACGAGACCGCCCTGCTTCTCTACGCCGGCACCTACGCGGCCCTACGGCTGTGCGGACACGATTCCCCGGAATTCCTGCGGATCGTCCGGCAAGCGGCATCGGGCGGTTATGCCACGGCATTCGAGCGGGTTCCCTACCGTCAACTGGATCTGCTTCACACGCTTCTTCTGTGCGGTATCGAGGATGAGCACGGCAGGCCCTCCATGGACGACGTCCTGCCGTTCTCCTTGCTCTGCAGCCGGCCGAATGTCATCAAGCTGTCCGACCGCGATGTCTACGCCATCACGCACACCGTCTTCTACGTCACGGACTTCGGTCTGCGTGAACCCCTCTGGCCGCCCGGTTTCCAGCCGGGTGAAGCGGTCGAACTCGTCGAAGCGCTGCTGACCGTCTCCCAAGCACGCGAAAACGCCGATCTGGTCGGGGAATTGCTGTGCTGTCTGCTGTGTTTCGGGATCCGGGTTTCCGAACCGGCCGACCGTGCCCGGCAGTTCCTGGAGGCGGTGCAGGAGCCGACCGGACGCGTCAATGGCCCGAGCGGCATCCTGCCTCCGGCGTTCGCGGGCAAGGACGACCAGTACCGCGCATGGGCCGAGGGCTACCACACCACCATCGTCGCGGCTCTGGCCGGGCTGCTCGACCGGAGCCCCCGCACGCTCGTCGCGCAGCGGCCCCCGATTCCCGTACGGGCGGATGCGGAGGTGACGGAGCCGCTGCGGGTGGCCGTCGTCTGGCTCACTGACCACGCCGTACGCCTCCCCGTCCGCACCGGGCTGCCCGCCGCGGCGGCCGCGGCGTGCGGCGCCGCGGCCCTCGGCGAGCCGGACCTCGCCCGTCCGGCCCTGCGGCACTTCGCGCGGCTCCTGGCCGGGGCGGAGGAGTGCGTGTGGCAGGACCACGGCATGGAGATCGCCGGGGAGTTCGCCCGGGGACTGCGCGCGACCGGGATCTCCTGCCCGTCCCTGGAGCGGTTCCTCCGGGCGACCGCGGACGTCGTCCGCACCCTGGACTCGGTCCCGCCCGAGGCGGTGGGGAATCTGCACCGCCTGGCCGCACTGGGCCTGCTCGACGCCCGGCACGCGGCGGATCTGACGGCGGACGCGGCACGGGAGAGCGCCGCGGACCCGGCGTGCGCCGTACCCGCCCTGATGGACGCCGTGAAGACGTACCACCTGGGCAGGGTCGCGGAGACGCTCCGGGAGATGTCCGGGGCCGGCTGGGCGGATCACCGCATCGTGCGCGACACCACCCGCTTCCTTCTCGCGCAGCAGCATGCCGACGGCGCCTTCGGCTACCCGGCGTGCGACGACCCGGGGGAACGCGCACAGGCCCGGCTGTCCTGGACGCGGAGCATCGTGACCGCGCTCGCCTCCGTACGGGATCCCGTACGCACGACCGGCGACCACCGCGCACCGCCGGCGCCGACGGCGGCGCCGGCATCGGCGAACTCCGGCGCGCAGAAGGGCACATGACGCTGCGGGAAACCGTCGACGGGCCGCTCAGGCCGAGGCGTCCGGATCCGTGCGCGCCGTCTCGGCCTTGAGCGCCGCCCTCAGCGTGGCGCCGTTGCGGTAGCCGACCATGGGGGCGATGCGGTCCAGGCTCATGCCGGTCGTGCGGCGCAGATGGTGCGCGCGCTCGACGCGCAGCCGCCGGATGAGGGTGTACGGGGACAGGCCGAGGTGGTCGCGGACGTGGCGCTCCAGCGTGCGCCGTGTCGTACCGACGGCGGCGGCCGCGTCCGCGACGCCGATGTCGCGTTCGATGTTGGCGCGGATCCACGCCTCGAACGCGGTCACCAGCTCGTCCGCCGTGGCGAGATAGCCGGCCGCCGCGTCAACGCTGCGCGCCGGGCGGTCGTCGATGAGGAGCGTCGCGGCGGTGAACTCCGCGAGCTGGGGGCTCACGCGCGAGACCAGGCTCATGGCGAGGTCGATATGCGCGAACGCGGCCCCGGCCGTGGCGATCGCCCCGTCGCGGACGACCATCCTGGACATGTCCAGCTCGACCTTGGGATAGCGCTGACGGAAGACATCGCTCAGCCACCAGCTCGTGGTGGCCCGCCGGTGGTCCAGCAGCCCGGCCTCCGCCAGGACGAATGTGCCGGTGCAGGCGGCGGCCAGCTCCCGGCCGTCGAGCGACCAGGCGCGCAGCGTCCCGCGCAGCCGCTGGACCTCCTCCCGCGCCAGCGCGTCGACGATGCCGGTGGGGCTGTTGGCGGCCATGGCGGGGATCACCAGCACGTCCAGCTCTGCGAGCCGCTCCTCGTCGCCGAGTGCGGCATCGGAGGGGACGAGCAGGCCGCCCGCCGTCGGTACGGGCCCTCCGTCCCCGGTGACCGTGCGGACGGCGACACCTGGAATATCCCGGTCCACATGGCGACGGGCCGCGTCGGCGGTGCGCAGGACGTCCAGGACCGTGGTCAGTCCCGAGTCCCAGCAACCGGGCAGGGCGATCACTCCGACGTTCATGTCGCGAACGCTACGCCGGGTGTCGCGATCACCGATACCCGGCTTCCTACGGTGTCCGCCATGCTTCTCACCGAGACAGTCCCGGCCATGGCGGTGCCGGCATGAGCCTCAAAGTTCAGGTCCGCCGCGACGGGCCGCTGCTGATGATCGCCGTCGACCGGCCGGAGAAGGCCAACGCGTACGACGCCGAGGTCATCGAAGGGCTCGCGCTGGCCTACGCGCGGCTCTCCGACGACGACGCGCTGCGCGTGGCCGTCCTGCACGCCCATGGCCGCCACTTCACCGGCGGCCTCGACCTCGCCTCGCTCGCCCCGCGCCTGGCCGCCGGCGATACGAGCATCATCCCCGCGGAGGGCCGCGACCCGTGGGGCCTGTGGGGCGAACCCGCCTCGAAGCCCGTGGTCGTGGCGGTCCAGGGGCGGTGCTTCACCGCGGGGCTCGAACTCGTCCTCAACGCCGACCTCTGCGTGGCCGCGGACGACGCCGTCTTCGGCCAGCAGGAGGTGAGCCGCGGCATCATCGCGCTCGGCGGGGCGACGACCCGCCTCCCGCAGCGCGTCGGCTGGGGGCGGGCCATGCGCCATCTGCTGACCGGCGACCTGTTCGACGCGGCCGAGGCCCTGCGCATGGGAGTCGTGCAGGAGGTCGTCCCGGCGGGACGCGAACTGGAACGTGCCGTGGACCTGGCGCGGCGGATCGCCGAACAGGCCCCGCTGGCCGTGCAGGCCACCCTGGCGGAGGCCCGTGCCGCGATCGCGCAGCCGGACGAGGACGCCGCGGCCCGCCTGCGCGAGGCGGGCACACGACTGCTGGCGAGCGCGGACGCGCAGGAGGGGATCTCCGCACTGATCGAGCGGCGCCCTCCCGTGTTCACCGGCGCCTGATGCGCCGTGCGTCGCACCGCGCGACGCCGGCGCATTCGTCAACGCACTCACCGCACCGTCCGCACGGACCGACCGCACCGCACCGCACCGCACCCCACGGACCGACCGCACCGAAACACGCCCCAACGGGGATGACAACAGAAGGAGGCGGCGCATGCACGCCGTGATCGGCACCCGGCCCGAGCACTACGAGCGACTCGGTATCACCCCGGAGGTCGTCCAGCCCTGGGAGGACGGCCTCCGCACGGACGCGGCGGACGGGACCTTCGAGTGGTGGTACTGCGACGCACACCTCGAGGACGGATCGACCCTGACGGTCGAGTTCCACACCAAGCCGCCGTTCGTGTCCCCGAAGACACCCCTCACCCCGTTCGTCATGGTGTCGTTGACGCTCCCGGACGGCACACGGATCGACAAGACGTGCACGGAGGCACCCGAAGCGTTCACCGCGTCCAAGGAGGGCTGCGACGTGACGATCGGGGCCAACTCGTTCCGGGGCGGCTTCGAGGACGGTTACGCCGTCCACGTCGAATTCCCGGACTTCGCCGCGGACATCACGCTCACCCCAGAAGTGCCGCCGTGGCGGCCCGAGACGGGGCACGCGTTCTTCGGCGAGGACGAGGACCGGTACATCGCCTGGCTGCCGGTGTGCGCGCGGGCCGCGGCACAGGTCACCCTCGTCAGCGAGGGTCGGACCCGGCAGCTGACGGGCGTGGGCTACCACGACCACAACTGGGGCAACGTCGCGCCGCGCAAGGTCCTGGACCACTGGTACTGGGGCCGGGCCTGCGTCGGTGACTACACCGTGGTGACGCTGATGTTCGTCAGCGACGAGATCTACGGCAAGAAGCGGATGCCGGCCTTCCTGGTCGCCCGGTCGGGGAAGATCCTGGCCTCGGCGGTGGCCGAGGAGAGCCTGACCTTCTCGGCCGAGGACGTCGTCGTCAACGCCGACAGCGGCGTACCGGTCGCGAAGCGTCTCCGGTACGGGACCGAGGCCGGCGAGGCTTCCTATGCGGTGACGTTCGAGCACCGCGAGGACTCCTTCATGCTCGACTTCGGCAACGCCGGGGCCTACCACCGCTTCCTCGGCGACGTCACCGTGGAGGACACGCGCAACGGCCGGACCGAGGCCGTGCACGGCCGCACGCTCTGGGAGTTGCTGTACTTCGGCCCCCGTCCGGAGGAGGGCACCGGCGACAGCGCGCAGGGGGACCGTATGCCGCTGGTCGGCCACCAGGCCTGACCGGCAGGCCGGTTGCCGCGACGCCGGGGTCCGGTCACCGCGCCGGAGGCCTGGGGTGGCCCGCGCGGCGCGCCCACCACGGCGTCGCGGCACCGGCGTTGGGGGCACGGGCGTTGAGGCACTGGCGTTGGGGGCACCGGCGTTGGGGGCACCGACGTTGGGGGCACCGGCGTTGGGGGTCCGCTCAACTCTCCCGCACGGTAAGGGGATTCACGCCGGGACGCGGAACGTCACGGCGGATGGGCCCCTCGCCGCCGGTGAGCGGCGGACCGGTGCCACCCCTCCGGGCAGGCGACGATCTCCGCGGCGATGGCGACCGCCGTCTTCTCGGGCGTGCGGGCCCCGAGATCCAGCCCGATCGGCGAGCGGCGGCGGCTGTCCGCACCGCTGTGAGGCCCGCCTCCCGCAGGCGGGCGAGCCGGTCGGCGTGCGTCCTGCGGGAGCCCATCGGTCAAGTTCAAGTTCGCTTTCTCGCAAAGGAGTTGGAGCGCCGTCAGGTCCTCGTCGGCGGGAATCGGGCAGGCGGATCCATTGACGGTGCCATCCACCGGGATTCCTTCGGGGAGCTCGACGAGGGAGACGACCATGGACGTCGCCGGGGGTTCCGGTGAACCCGGGGGCAGCGCTCCTCGGTGAGTCCGGTGACCAGGGCGTCGGCGGCCGGGCGCAACAGGTCGGTGCCGTCGGGGCTTGTGTTCCGGGCCCTGGACGAGGGCGAGGGCGATGTCGGCGGCCTGCGACGCGTCACCGAAGCCCCCGCTTCCTGGAACGCCTGGGTGAGCATGCCGTAGAGGTCGGTCATGAAGCGCTGCACGGCCTCGCCGCACAGGCGGTCGGAGACGTCGATCACTTGGCGGCGTGCGGCGTGCGGCGAGCGCCGAGCGGCGAGCAGCGTGCGGCGAGCAGCGTGTCCGAGACGACATGGCGACGAGGTCGGTTCGGCGCCGGGATCCCGCGCACGCTGCACGTGGTGTCCCGCCCGCTGCTGCCGCGGCCGTGCCTGGGCGAGGGTCGCGCCGCGCACGCGCTGGGTCGGGTGCCGGAAGGCGTCGTCCTCGTCGCGTACGTACTGGTGGAGGGTCGTCACTGCTGCCCACGACCCTTACCGCCCGGACCTCCCGGCCCGGCCCCGCATTCGTACCGCCCCAGACGTTTCACAGGACTGGTGAGACAGCAATACTGTTGAACCGGAACAGCGCACGGACAGGAGGGGCGCAGCCGATGACCCAGCACACGACTCCGGGGGCCGAGGCCTCCGCGGAGGACGAACCCGCCCTCACCGTCGACGAGCTGGCCGCACGCGCCGGGGTCACGGTCCGCACGGTCCGCTTCTACGGCACCCGCGGCCTGCTGCCCCCGCCCGCGATAGGCCCGCGCCGGGTCGGCCGCTACGGCGAGGAGCACCTGTCGCGGCTCGCCCTGATCGAGGAGCTGCAGAGCCACGGCATGACCCTGGCGGCGATCGAACGCTATCTCAGCCGCCTCCCCCCGGATCTGACCGCGCAGGACCTCGCCATCCACCGCGCGCTGGTGGCCTCCTGGGTCCCGGACAGCGCCGAGGAGGCGACGCGCGGACAGCTCGAACGGCGGGTGGGACGGAAGCTGTCGGACACGGACCTCGACCGGCTCGCGGCCATGGGCGTACTGGTACGGACCGAGGAAACGGACGTCCTGCGGATCGACCCGGGACTGCTGCACCTCGGGGCACGGCTGCTGGACGTTCCTCTCTCGCTGGACGCCATTCTCGCGGCGCGCACCGTGATGGTCGAGCACACCCGCTCGGCGGCCCGTGAGCTGAGCCGCCTCTTCCGCGAGGAGGTCTGGGACTCCCCCGGCGGCGGCGAACCGGAGCCCGAGCGGCTGGCGCGGACGAAGTCCCTGTCCGCCCATATGCAACCGCTGGTGGTGCAGGCGCTGGTCACGGCCTTTCAGCGGTCGATGAAGGAGGAGTTGGGGACCTGGCTCGGCGACGACGAGCGGGGCGGCGCACAGGACCGGCGGAACGGGCAGAGCGAGCGGAACGGGCGCGGCGACCGGCGCGAGGGGAACGCATAGGGCGCTGCGGCGCACAGAGGCCCGGTCGCACCACCGGCCGGCGCACAGAGCCCCGGTCGCACCCACGGGCCGGTTCGCAGAGTCCCGGTCGCACCACCGGCCGGCCCCGCGGCAGTCGCGGGTCCGGCCCGTGGTGTCGGCAGAGGCGCTCATCAGGCGCCGGCCGTCAGACGTCGGGGGTCCGACGCCCGGAGGTCAGGCGTCCGTGAACGTCTCGCCCCGCTCGGCCTTCCCCAGCAGCAGCTCCGGCGGCGCGAACCGCTCCCCGTACGCAGCCTGCAGCTCGCGGGCGCGCGCGATGAAGCCGGGCAGCCCGCCCTCGTAGCCGTTGATGTACTGCAGGACGCCTCCGCTCCACCCGGGGAAGCCGATCCCGAGGATGGAGCCGATGTTGGCGTCCGCGACCGAGGTGAGCACGCCCTCCTCCAGGCAGCGGACGGTGTCCAGTGCCTCCGAGAACAGCATCCGCTCCTTCACGTCCTCGAACGGGATGATGGCGTCGGCCTTCGTGAAGTGCTCACGCAGGCCCGGCCACAGACCGGCCCGCTTGCCGTCCGGGTAGTAGTCGTAGAAGCCCGCTCCCCCGCTGCGGCCCGAGCGGCCGAACTCGTCGACCATGCGGTCGATGACCGTGTCGGCGGGGTGCGAGTCCCACTCGCGGCCCGCCGCCTCGGCCGCGCGCCGGGTCTCGTCCCGGATCTTGCGGGGCAGGGTGAGGGTCAGCTCGTCCATCAGGGAAAGGACCTTGGCCGGGTAGCCCGCCTGGGCCGCGGCCTGTTCGACGGAGGCGGGGTCGACGCCCTCGCCGACCATGGCCACGCCCTCGTTGATGAACTGGCCGATGACGCGCGAGGTGAAGAAGCCGCGCGAGTCGTTGACGACGATCGGCGTCTTCTTGATCTGGCGCACCAGGTCGAAGGCGCGGGCGAGCGCCTCCTCCCCCGTCTTCTCCCCCTTGATGATCTCGACCAGCGGCATCCTGTCGACCGGCGAGAAGAAGTGCAGTCCGATGAAGTCCTGGCTGCGCTGGACCCCTTCGGAGAGCAGCGTGATGGGCAGGGTGGAGGTGTTGGAGCACAGCAGCGCGTCGGGCGCGACGACCGACTCGATCTCCTGGAAGACCTTGTGCTTGAGGGCCGGGTCCTCGAAGACCGCCTCGATCACGGCGTCGCAGCCGGCCAGGTCCTGCACATCGCCGGTCGGGGTGATGCGGGCCAGCACCTCGTCCCGCTTCTCCTGCGTCGTACGGCCCCTGGCGAGCGCCTTGTCCAGCAGCGCCTCGGAGTACGCCTTGCCCTTACTCGCCGACTCCGTCGAGACATCCTTGAGGACGACCTCGATCCCGGCCCGTGCGCAGGAGTACGCGATGCCGGCGCCCATCATGCCCGCGCCGAGGACGGCCACCTTCCGGACCGTGCGCGGCTCGACGCCGGAGGGGCGGTTGGCACCGGAGTTGACGGCCTGGAGGTCGAAGAAGAAGGCCTGGATCATGTTCTTGGCGATCGGGCCCGTGACCAGCTCGGTGAAGTAGCGGGACTCGATGACCTGCGCGGTCTCGAAGTCGACCTGGGCTCCCTCGACGGCCGCGGCGAGGATGTTCCGCGGGGCCGGGTACGGGGCGCCGCCGGTCTGCTTGCGCAGATTGGCCGGGAAGGCGGGCAGGTTGGCCGCGAACTTCGGGTGGGACGGGGTCCCGCCGGGGATCTTGTAGCCCTTGACGTCCCACGGCTGCTGCGACTCGGGGTGGCTGTCGATGAAGGCGCGCGCCTTGGCGAGCATCTCCTCCGGCGTCGCCACCACCTCGTGGACCAGGCCCGCTTCCTGGGCGCGGCGCGGGTTGTACTGGGTGCCCTGCAGCAGGACCTTCAGCAGCGCGTCGGTGATGCCCAGCAGCCGTACGGTACGGACGACGCCACCGCCGCCCGGCAGCAGGCCGAGCGTGACCTCGGGGCAGCCGATCTTGGAGCCGGGGGCGTCGAGTGCGACGCGGTGGTGGCAGGCGAGCGCGATCTCGAAACCGCCGCCGAGGGCCGCTCCGTTGATGGCGGCGACGACGGGCTTGCCGAGCGTCTCGATGCGCCGCAGGTCGCGCTTGATGCCCATGCCCATCTCGAACACCTGCTGGGCGTGCTCGGGGCCGAGCTTGCTCATGTCCTTGAGGTCGCCGCCCGCGAAGAAGGTCTTCTTGGCGGAGGTGAAGATGACGCCGCGGACGGAGTCCCGCTCCGCCTCAAGACGGTCGGCGATCACGGTCAGGGAGGCCTTGAAGGCCCGGTTCATGGTGTTGGCGGACTGGTCGGGGTCGTCGAGGACGAGCGTGACGATGCCGTCGTCGCTCTGCTCCCAGCGGATGGTGGTGCTCTCGGTCATCTCAGAGTCTCCGTGGTGTTCCGGCGTGGGCGTGGCGGGAGTTCGGCAGCGCGTCAGAGGCGTTCGACGACGGTGGCGATCCCCATGCCGCCGCCCACGCAGAGCGTCACCAGCCCGTACCGCTGGTCGCGGCGCTCCAGTTCGTCGATGACCGTGCCGAGGATCATCGCCCCGGTGGCGCCGAGCGGGTGCCCCATGGCGATGGCCCCGCCGTTGACGTTGACCTGGTCCATCGAGAAGCCCATCTCGCGCACGAAGCGCATCACGACGGCCGCGAACGCCTCGTTGATCTCGACCAGGTCGATGTCGCCGACGCTCAGGCCCGCCTTGGCGAGCGCCTTGCGGGAGGCCGGGGCGGGGCCGGTCAGCATGATGGTGGGGTCGGCGCCGGAGACGGCGGCCGAGAGGATCCGGGCGCGCGGTGTCAGGCCGTAGCGCTCGCCGACCTCGCGGTTGCCGATCGCCACCAGGGCCGCGCCGTCGACGATGCCGGAGGAGTTTCCGGCGTGGTGGACGTGGTCGATCTTCTCGACCCAGTGGTACTTCTGCAGCGCCACCGCGTCGAAGCCGCCCGCCTCGCCGATGGTGGCGAAGGAGGGCTTGAGGGAGGCGAGGGTGTCCGCGGTGGTGCCGGGGCGGATGTGTTCGTCGCGGTCGAGGACGACCAGCCCGTTGCGGTCCAGGACGGGGACGACGGACCGGTCGAAGCGGCCGTCCTTCCAGGCCTCGGTGGCCCGCTCCTGCGACTGGGCGGCGAAGGTGTCCACGTCGTGGCGGGTGAAGCCCTCGGTTGTGGCGATGAGGTCGGCGCCGATGCCCTGGGGGACGAAGCCGGTCTCGTAGCTGGTCATCGGGTCCATGGCCCAGGCGCCGCCGTCCGAGCCCATCGGGACGCGGGACATGGACTCGACGCCGCCCGCCAGGACCAGGTCCTCCCAGCCGGAACGGACCTTGGCCGCCGCCATGTTGACCGCCTCCAGGCCGGAGGCACAGAAGCGGTTCTCCTGGACGCCCGCGACGGTGTCGGGGAGCCCGGCCGCGAGAGCGGCGGTCTTGGCGATGACGGAGCCCTGGTCGCCGAGCGGGCTGACGACGCCGAGCACGACGTCGTCCACGGCGGCCGGGTCCAGTCCGGGGAAGCGGCGGCGGATCTCGTGGATGAGCCCGACGACGAGGTCGATGGGCTTGGTGCCGTGCAGGGCGCCATTGGCCTTGCCGCGCCCGCGCGGGGTGCGGATGGCGTCGTACACGTACGCTTCGGTGCTCACGTCAGCAGCCTTTCGAGGGTGGGCCGGGTGGGGCTCGGGGGCGGGTCAGGAGAGCAGGGAACGGCCGATGATCTCTTTCATGATCTCGGTCGTACCGCCGTAGATCGTCTGGATACGGCCGTCGGTGTAGGCCCGGGCGACCGGGTATTCGGCCATGTAGCCGTATCCGCCGTGGAGTTGCAGGCACCGGTCGGCCACCCGCTTCTGGAGCTCGGTGGCCCACCACTTGGCCATCGAGGCGTGCACCGCGTCGAGCTCGCCGCCGGTGTGGTCCTCGATGCAGCGGTCGAGGAAGGTGCGGGCGACCGCGCACTCGGTGGCCATCTCGGCTATCTCGAAGCGGATGTGCTGGAGCTTGGCGAGCGGACGGCCGAACGCCTCGCGCTCCTTGACGTAGTCGGTGGTGATCTCCAGGAGGTGCTCGGCCCCGGCGACCCCGGCGACGGCGATGGCCATGCGCTCCTGCGCGAGGTTGGTCATCAGGTGGAGGAAGCCGCCGTTCAGCTCGCCGAGCAGATTCTCCTTGGGCACCTTCACGTCGTTGAAGAACAGCTCGGCGGTGTCCTGGGCCTTCTGCCCGATCTTGTCGAGGTTGCGGCCGCGCTCGAAGCCCTCCGCGCCGCGCTCGACGACGAGCAGGCTGAGCCCGTGCGCGCCGCCGTCGGGCGACGTCCTGGCGACGACGATCACCAGGTCGGCGAGGATGCCGTTGGAGATGAAGGTCTTGGAGCCGTTGAGCACCCAGTGGTCGCCGCGGTCGTCCGCCGTGGTCCGGATGCCCTGGAGGTCGGAGCCCGCGCCAGGCTCGGTCATGGCTATCGCGGTGATGATCTCGCCGGTGCAGAAGCCGGGCAGCCAGCGCCGCTTCTGCTCGTCTGTCGCCAGCGAGGTCAGGTACGGGCCGATGATGTCGTTGTGCAGGCCGATCGCGAGGCCCGAGGCACCGGCGCGGGCGAACTCCTCGTGCATGACCGCGGCGTAGCGGAAGTCGTCGTTCCCGCCGCCTCCGTACTCCTCGGGGACGGCGATCCCGAGGAGTCCCTGACGGCCGGCCGCGCGCCAGGCGGCGCGGTCGACGATGCCGTCCTTCTCCCACTGCGCGTAGTGCGGCACCACCTCCTTGGCGAGGAAGGTGCGCACGGTCTCGCGGAACGCGTCGTGCTCTGGGGTGAAGATCCGGCGCTTCAACGGTCCTCCTGAAGGGGCTGGTCTGCTAGGCGCGGCACGTCCCAGTCGCGGGCCACCTCCGCGGTGTCCGCACCGGGCTGTGCGGGCGGCCGGGTCACGGCGCCGGGGGTGACGGAGAAGCGCGGGGCGGGCGAGGGCTGGGTGATGCCGCCGTGGTCGGTGAAGGTGGCGCGGGCGGCGAGGTGCGGGTGGGCGGGGGCCTCGCGGAGCGAGAGGACGGGGGCGACGCAGGCGTCCGAGTCCTGGAAGACGGCCGTCCACTCATCGCGGGTGCGCTGCTTGAAGCGGGCGGCGACGGTGGCGCGCAGCTCGCCCCAGCGCTCGAAGTCCTTGCGGGCGGGCGCCTCGTCGGCGATGCCGAGCAGCCGGACGAACTCGTCGTAGAACCGCTGCTCCAGGGGGCCGACGGCCATGTGTCCGCCGTCGGCGGTCTCGTAGGTGCCGTAGAAGGGGCAGCCGCCGTCGAGGAGGTTGGCACCGCGGCGGTCCTGCCAGCCGCCGGCCGCCATCATGCCGTGGATCATGGCGGTCAGATGCGCGGTCCCGTCGACGATCGCCGCGTCCACGACCTGGCCCCGGCCCGCCGTACGGGCGTGCTGGAGGGCGGCGAGGACGCCGATGACGAGGTAGAGCGAGCCTCCGGCGTAGTCGCCGAGGAGGTTGGCGGGGATGGCGGGCGGCTCGTCCGGCCTGCCGATCATTCCGAGGGCGCCGGTGATGGCGATGTACGCGATGTCGTGTCCGGCGCGGTCGGCGAGCGGGCCCTCCTGGCCCCAGCCGGTCATGCGTCCGTAGACGAGGCGGGGGTTGCGCGCGAGGCACTCGTCGGGACCGATGCCGAGGCGCTCGGCGACCCCGGGGCGGTAGCCCTCGATCAGGATGTGGGCGCGGCCGACGAGGTCGAGAACGGCCGCCGGGCCTTCTGGCGACTTGAGGTCCAGCAGGACGGAGCGCTTGTTGCGGTTGGTGATGTCGTACGCGGGATCGATGTTGAGTCCGGCGCCGCCGGGGCGGTCGACGCGGACGACGTCGGCGCCGAGGTCGGCGAGGAGCATGGCGGCGAACGGCCCGGGGCCGATTCCCGCCAGCTCGACGACCCGCACGCCGGCGAGCGGGCCTTTCCCTGCGGCTGCCATCAAGCCCCCAAGAGCTTTGACACTATTGATGTAACATCAATGATGCTAAGAACACGTTCCACCGGGCACAAGCCCCGGCGAATGTGAAACACACGGATGGGCCGCCCGGAGCCCGCCGTGGCCCCGAACTCCCGTGGTGAGCAGGCCAGTCGGCCCGTGTGGATCGCGTCACGTGCGCGTTCGGCGGAACGGCCAATCCGGACGGACCGGACCTCGCCACCACCGTGGGAGTCAGGATCGCGGGACGCCCGTGGGAGTCAGGACCCGGGACGTCGCGCGGGCATCAGGATCCCGGAACGTCGCGCGGCGACGTGGTCAGCCCGCGTCCAACTCGGCGATCAGCCGCTTGGGAGCGATGACGCGGTAGCTCTCCTCCACCCAGTCGCAGAGCAGGTCCGCGGCCGGAGCGCCTCGTTCGGCCAGGGGAATGCTCACCCAGCCGGCCTTGCCAAGGCCGTAGCCCGCCGGCTCCGCGCCGGGGCAGGACATCGCGTGCTCGTGGACCGCCTCGTCCTTGAGCTTGAGCGTGACGCCCGGCGGGTAGCTGCCGTCGTCGACGCCGAGGAAGACGAACACCTTCTTGTTGACCTTGATGACGCTCTCGCCCCAGGGGAATTCCTCGACCGCCCCGGGCAGCCCCAGTGCGAACGCGCGCACCTTCTCGCGCACCTTCAGCGGTCCCTTCAGTGCCTTCGCGGGGTCCTGGTCCTTCGCCGCAGCCATCGCTTCCCTCGCTTCACCCCGTACGCCTGCCCGGCTCGCCCCGGCCTGCGCGGTCCACGCTAGCCGGGGCGGCCGACACCGGCCCGTGCACGAGCCGGTCGGCGTCCGCCGTACGGTCGATCAGACGGTGGAGACGGTGCGGGACGTTGCCGCCGACCAGCACGATCACCACCGCGGTGAGCCCGAAGGCCAGGAGGGCCAGCGCCTGCCCGAGCGGCATGCCCTCGGCGAGCCGCGCGCCGAGCACCGGGGCCACCGCCCCGCCCAGCGCGCCGACGTTGTAGACGAAGCCGAGCGAGGCGGCGCGCGTCGCGGTCGGGAAGTGCCCGGCGATGTACTTGGGCAGGATGCCGGAGATGCCCTGACTCAGCGCCAGCATGCAGAACAGCAGGACGCCGAGCCCGACGAGGCTGTCCTGGACGGCGAAGACCGGGAAGACGAAGGCCAGCGAGGCGGTGAGCGTGAGGGCGTAGGCCCGGCGCGTGCCGAGGCGGTCCCCGGCGAAGCCGGCGAGCCAGCAGCCGAGCATCGTGCCGAACCCGGCGTAGTACATGACGTCCGCGACCTGCCCCGGCGCGTAGCCCAGTTCGGTCTTGAGGTACGTCGGCAGCAGGGCCTGGATGGGCCAGCTGTAGAGGAACGCGCAGAAGACGGTGACCATCAGCGCCACGTACAGCACCCAGCCGCGCCGCCCGCCGAGCTGCACCGCGAAGGCGATCAGGCAGGCGGCCGCGACCGCCGACAGCGCCGGGACCGCTCCCGTACCGGCGGGCGTGAAGACGAAGAAGAGAGCGGCGCTCGCGGCGGCGGCGAGCGCGGTGTTCACCACCGCCCGCCCGCGTGTGACGAACAGCGGGCGGAACGGATCGGGCCGGGACCCGGCCGCACCCACCTCGGCGCTCCAGTCGTCGGCCTCCGGCAGCGCCCGCCGCACCCACAGGGCGACCAGCACGGGCAGTACACCGATCCAGAACATCCAGCGCCAGCCGAGTGAGGGCACCACCCGCTGGTACAGCTCGGCCGCCAGCACGGTGCCGAATGCGTAACCGGAGATCAGGAAGCCCGACGCGCGGTTGCGCAGCCGGACCGGCCAGCTCTCCAGCACATACGTGGCACTGGCGCTGTACTCGCCCGCCATTCCCATGCCGATGGCCAACCGGGCGGCGAACATGCTGGTCCAGTTCCAGGCGAAGCCGCAGGCGAACGAGCCGAGGGAGTAGAGCAGGATGCTGGCGATCATCGCTGCCTTGCGGCCGTAGCGGTCCCCCATGGCGCCGAGCAGCGCGCCGCCCAGCCAGCGGGTGATGAAGGCCCCGGAGACCAGACTCGCGGACTCCACGGTGGTCAGCCCGAAGTCGTCGGCGATCTCGGTGAGGACGAGAGTGATGAGCACGAAGTCGAAGCCGTCGAGGACGTAGCCGACCCAGGCGGCGAACATCGACTTCCACTGGCGGCGGGAGACCTCCCGGTACCAGCGGGTGGGTATGTCTCCCGGTTCGGTCCCCGGTGTGCTCACAGCAAACCTCCCTCTTCGAGCAGCCGGCGTACGGACTTGACGGCGGCGTCGCCCAGCGGGACCTGCGGGGCGGCGGTGGCCGGGCAGTCGATGACGCCCAGCAGGTGGAGCGCGGCCTTGAAGGCCCCGAGCGCGGAGGAACTACGGCCCATGGCCGCCTCGTCGCCCACGTCGGTGAGGGCGAACAGCGCGGCGAGACGGTCCTGCTCGGCCGCGGCCTCCGCCCAGCGGCCCGCGCGGGCGTGCGCGTGCAGCCGTACGTAACCGGCCGGATCGACATTGCCGAGGCCCGGCACGACACCGTGCGCCCCGGCCAGGAGGCCGCCGTCGACGGCCAGTTCGGAACCGGTGAGCACGGAGAAGGTGCGGTGGAGTCCGCGATGGCGCAGTTCGACGAGGAGACGGCGGAGCGCGCCGTCGTCGCCGCTGCTGTCCTTCAGGCCCGCGAGGGTGCCGTCCGCGGCGAGGTCGAGGACGACGCCGGCCGGGAGCTTGGTGTGCACGGCCACGGGGATGTCGTAGGCGAGGAGCGGCAGGTCCACGCCGTGGCGGATGCGCCGGAGATGGTCGGCGACCTCCACCGGGTGGGTGCGGGTGTAGAACGGCGCGGTGGCCACGAGGGCGTCGGCGCCGAGTTCGGCGGCGGTGCGGGCGTGGTCCAGCACGCGGGCGGTGGTCATGTCGATCACCCCGGCGAGGACCGGTACCCGGCCGGCCGCGGCCTCTACCGCCGTGTGCAGGACCGTACGGCGCTGAGCATCGCTCAGATAGGCGGTCTCGCCGCTGGAGCCGAGCGCGAAGAGCCCGTCCACGCCCGCGCCGATGAGGCGTTCGACGAGGGCGCGGAGAGAGCGGGTGTCGATGTCGCCGTCGGGAGTGAGGGGCGTGCACAGCGGCGGTACGACGCCGGTGAGGGGGGTGGGGAGGGGCATTGCGGCTCCACAATTTCGGGCCATCGCCAAGGAACGTGACCACACCGGACGTTGGACGTCCTATGTCCTGGGCTGACAGTGCCTCAGCGGCAACGCCGCGTCAAGACCCGCCGGGGCGTGGCCCCGACGGGCGTGGCGAGGGTGGGGAGACGGGGTGCGGGAGGGGCGTGTGTCGGGGTGAGGGGCCGGTGCGCGGCGTGATGAGGACCGGTGCACGGCGGGGTCAGGGGCCGGTTGCGCGGCGGGGGGGCGCCGACGGGTTGGCGACAAGGCGCCCCGGGGAGGCGGGCAAAGGGCGTGTAGCCGCGTCGGACGCGGCACCGGTCGGGCGCGTGGCCGGGGAGGGCTTGTTGATCGGGACGGCGACCATACCTACTGTGGCGTCACCCGGCCGGACGCCGAAGGGCGGCCGGCCCCCGAGGGGAGCGTGAGGGTGCAGCGGACCTACGACATCGTGCTGTTCGGGGCGACCGGCTTCACCGGCGGCCTCACCGCCGGCTATCTGGCGCGGAACGCACCCGACGACTGCCGCTGGGCACTCGCCGGGCGCAGCCTCGCCAAACTGGAGCGCACCCGCGAACGACTGGCCGGGGCCGACCCCCGCTGGGCCGCGCTTCCCCTGCTCGTCGCGGACGCCGGCGATCCCGAGTCGCTGCGCCGGATCGCCGCCGACGCGCGCGTGGTCGCGACGACCGTGGGGCCGTACACCCACCACGGCGAGGGGCTGGTGGCCGCCTGCGCGGAGTCCGGAACCGACTACGTGGACCTGTGCGGTGAGCCGGAGTTCATCGACCGGATGTATCTGCGGCACGACGCGCGCGCCCGCGAGACCGGCGCCCGTCTGGTGCACGCCTGCGGATTCGACTCCGTCCCGCACGACTTGGGCGCGCGTTTCACCGTGGAGCAGCTCCCGGAGGGCGTACCGCTCCGCATCGACGGCTACGTCCGCACCAACGCGACCTTCTCCGGCGGCACTCTGGCCTCCGTGCTGACCGCGTTGTCACGGCCGCTGGGCATGCGGCGGGCGGCTCGCGAGCGTGAGCGCCGCGAGCCCTGGCCGGGTGCGGCCGAGGGACGCACCGTACGGACGGGTCCGGCGATCCCGCCCGGTGCGCGGGGCCTGACGGTCCTGCCGCGGCGCAGCCGCGACGCGGGCGCCTGGGCGGTGCCGCTGCCCGGCGCCGACGCGCAGATCGTCGGCCGCTCGGCGGCCGCGCTCGAGCGGTACGGGCCCGACTTCCGCTACCGCCACCAGGCGGCGGTGAAGCGGCTTCCGGTCGCCGTGGGGGGCATGGCGACGGTCGGTGCTGTCTTCGCGTTGGCCCAAGTGCCGTACGCGCGGCGGCTGTTGTCCGCACGCCTGTCGCCCGGTGAGGGGCCGGGCGCCGAGCGGCGGGCGCGGAGCCGGTTCTCGGTCCGCTTCTTCGGCGAGGGCGGCGGCCGCCGTGTGGTCACGGAAGTCGCGGGCGGCGACCCGGGATACGACGAGACGGCGAAGATGCTGGCCGAGTCGGCGCTGTGCCTGGCCTACGACGACCTGCCGAAGACGGCGGGCCAGGTGACGACGGCGGTGGCGATGGGCGGGCCGCTGACGGACCGTCTGACGGCGGCCGGCCTGAAGTTCCGCGTCCTGAGCGCCTCGTAGCGGCTCGCGAAGCAGAGGTCTGCGCGGCACACACCCACGACGGGGGCGGGGCACCCGCGCACATGGGGGCACGCGCACCAGGAGGCGCGCCCACGAGGGGGCACGACGCCCACGACGGGGGCTGCCGACGCCGTGCCGCGGCGACCGGCTGCGGTGTTCCGCGATCGGCGTGCTTCGCGGCGACCGGCTGCGGTTGGCGTCGACCGGGCGTGCCACGGCGATCGACCGCGCGGGTAGGAGTCGGCCGGCCGACAACCGACTCCCACCGCTGGAGAATCCGCGGTCACCGCCCGGCCCGCGTCGGGCACCGCACCGCGTCGGGCACCGGCCCGCGGCGGGCACGGGCCCGGCGCGGGCCGCGTCAGCCGCGGATCGGTCGCCACATCAGCCGCGGGTCAGGCGCGCGGCGCGGCCCTTCTCGCCCGACGCCCAGCACGCCCCGTCCCGCGTGCAGTCCACCGTGTCGTACGAGCCCGAGTCGAACGTGCGCCATGTGCGCCCCGCGTCCAGCGTCAGGTCGCTGCCCGCCGGGCCCACCGCGATCGCCGCGGGCCACGGCGTGGGGAGCCAGGCCACGCCCGAGCGGTAGGCAGGTGGCGGGGTCTGCGCCTGCTTCCACGTACGGCCGCCGTTCCCGCTGACCGCACCCGCCTGCGGGGACGCCTGGTCCGGGCGGTAGTCGCCGCCGACCGCGACGCCGAGCCCGCGGCCGCGGAACGCCACCGCGAACACGCCCTTCGCCGGGTCCCCCGCCGGGATCGTCGACTCGGCGACCGTCCACGTGCGGCCGCGGTCGCGGGAGTGGAGAATCCGCGCCGTCGCGGCGCCGCCCGTCGCCATCCACACATCGCGCGGGCCCGACGACACCAGGCACTGCCCGCTCGCCGCGAACCCCGCCTCCCCCGTCTGCGCGGGCGGCATGCCGCCGGAGGGCAGCACCTCCCAGCTTCTGCCCCCGTCCTCGGTGGCGAGGATGCGGAACCTACCGTCCACCGGGTCGCTCATCGCCAGACCGTGGCGCCGGTCGAAGAAGGTCATGCAGTCGTAGAAGGCCTTCGGGTCGGTGTTGCGGAAGCTCTCTTTCCATGTCGCCCCGCCGTCCTCCGTACGGAAGACCCGGGACGCCTCTCCCTCGCCGATGGCCAGGACGACCGCGCGGCGTGCATCGAACGCCTCGACGTCGCGGAACTCCAACTCTCCCGCGCCCGGCGGCGATACGTTCCGCCACGCGCGCCCGCCGTCGACGGTGCGCAGGACCGTCCCCTTCGAACCCGCCAGCCAGGCCGTGCTGCCGCTGACCGCCGCGAGACCGCGGAATCGCGCGTCGCTGCCGGTGGGGGTGGATTGCCAGCCGATGCGGGACCGGTCATGGTCCGCGGCACCCGCCGGGGTGGCGGCGGTCGCAAGCGCCGCCGCGCACAGGCCGAATGAAACCGTACGCCTCAGGAGCCTCGTGAGCCTCATGGCGCGGGAAACTAGCCCACCGCGACCACCGAGACCAGACCCTGGGCGTTTCCGCCGCCTTCGCACGGGGCGCGTTCGCCGCTCCGGGAGGGCACAGGGCGACACGGGCCGACCCGGGGGCCGGTCCGGCGCCGCGTTCTCGCGCCCCGCCTCGGGGGGGTCAGCCGACGGGCTGCTGGCGGTACTCCTCGAGCCCCGAGGCCGTCCGGCTCATGGTGAACTGCGTGACTCGGTACCCGCAGACCTCCTCCTGCACGAACGGGTCGCTGGCCACGACGGCCTCGATGCGGTCCCGGTCGTCCCCGACCGCCAGGATCACCCCGCCGTCGGGCGGGCTCTTGCGCCCCGAGGCGACGAACACCCCGGCCTCGAACTGCTCGTCCACCCACTCCATATGGGCTTCACGGAGGGCGTCGACCTCGTCGGCGGGCGCGGTGTAGGTCAGCTCTAGCACGAACATGATCCGAGCCTACGTGCCGCTGCCGTGCCGGGGCTCCCGAGCCCGCCCGGACCCGCGCGTCGGTCCGCACGAGCGGCACGGTCAGACGTACACCACCCTCACGCGTGGCGCGCCCGGCCCCGCGCGTCGGCCGGTCCCCTGCTGCCCCGCCGTCCCCCACACCCCGTACGCGCTCAGTGGTGCGCGCTCAGCCGCCTGCGCTCAGCGGTGCGTGCCCAGCCGTGCGTGCCCAGCCGTACGCGCTCAGTTCTCCGCGAGCGCCATGGCCAGTGCCCGGCGGCACAGGCTGTCGGCGTGCCGCGTGGTCTCCGGCAGCCGGTAGCGCGGCGTCAGCCACAGCGTGTGCGCGCACGACTCCTCCAGGCCGACCGCGTGCCCCACGGAGACGAAGACCGGCTTCACTCCCTCGCGCGTGCGCAGTGCCCGCCCCACCACCTCGCCGCCGTCGACCAGCGGAGTCCACGCGCCGCGTGACGGGCCCGGCTGCTCGTACGCGAACCCGAACGGTGTCTTGGCGACCCCGAACGCCGGCAGGCCTGTCAGCACCCCGAGGTGGCTGGCGAGTCCGACGCGCCGCGGGTGCGCGATGCCGTAGCCGTCGCACACGACCAGATCGGGCACAGTGGCCAGTTGCTCCAGCGCCCGCAGGACGGGCGGGAGTTCGCGGAAGGCCAGCAGGCCCGGCACGTACGGGAACGAGGCCGTGGTGACGGCGGTCGCCCGCTCGGTCACCTCCAGGCTCTCCAGGTCCAGGACGACGGCCGCGGCGGCGACCCTGTCGGTGCTCTCGTCGTACGCCACGTCCACCCCGGCGATCCGGCCGGGCGCACCCGGAGCCGGACCGGGGCCTTCCGCATCGACGAGGCCGCGCAGTCGTTCCTGTTCCGCCACGGCCTCGGACTCGGAGCCCGGCCAGGACAATTCCGCCCATCCCATAGCCCCGTCCTACCACTGAGCCGCTGGGTGACAGACATCACCCTCCCCACCAATGCACGGATCCGGCCACGCGCTCGTCATAAACAGTGGAACCCATATCGCAGTCCATGTCTCGGCCGCTGTACCCGTGCACGGTCCGATGATCCCTTCGAGCGCGAGGAGGCAGGCGTGTCCCCTGTCATCGACCAAGCTGTCCGTGCCGGCCTCATCACGTCCGACGCCCAGGTGCAGGACATGACCGCCGTGCTGAGCTACCGGCGGGAGGACCCGCTGGCGATCCGCATCTGTTTCCCGCCGCGGGCCTCGCTCGCCGGCTCGGACGTGGCCTGGGTCTTCGGCCGTGACCTGCTGGCCGCGGGCCTCGACGGCCCGGCGGGCGAGGGCGACGTGCATGTGCGCCCGTTCGGCGACGACCTGACCGTGCTGGAGTTCCACGCCTCGGTGGGTACGGCCATGGTGCGGATGGAGACCGCCGATCTGCGCCGGTTCCTCCAGCGTTCGTACCTGCTGGTGCCCGCGGGCAGCGAGGGCTCGCACTGGGACGTGGACGGCGAGCTGGCGGCGCTGCTGAGAGAGGCCTGACCGCAAGAAATCAGCCAGTTCGCACTATGTGGATCACTACCCCCGGGACGTCTCCCGAGGGTTCGGGCTTTTCGGGGTTCGGTCGTCCGGGGTTGGCCGTCCGGGGTTTGCGGGTCTCTTCCGGAGGTCCGGGCCTGTCGGAACTCGATCTTTCGGGTTCGATCTTTCGGGTTCGATCTTTCGGGGTTCATGCTCTCGGGGTTCGCGCATCGGGGGCTGCGCCGGACCGGTCCTCTCCTCGCCCCGTTCAACTCCCCGTGGACGTGATCGTCGGCACCAGCACCACCGTGGTGATCACGGCGAGCAGCGCCGCCTGCACCTCCTCCATGACCTTCCTCAGCGCGGGCGCAGCCCTGCCTCCGCGCTCCGCCAGCGCCGCGATCCGCTCCTTGTACGCCTCGGCGTCGTCCGCCGAGACCACGGTGCGCAGTTCGCCCGCCGCCGCGAGGGCGATGAGCGCGGCGTCGCGGTCGGGGACCTCGGCCACGTCGCCCGGGCCATGCAGGATGCGCAGCGCGCGGTCCCGTAGCCGCTCGGCCTCTGCCGTGTCTTCCAGGACGTGGTCCTTGACCGGGAACACTCCGAGGACGCGCCGGCTCCGCGTGCGTACGCGCCCCGAATCGCGGAGCTGGGCACGGACCGCGCGCAGCGTGGGCCCGGTGTCGTGCCCGACCCAGGTCTTCCAGGTGCGGGGCCGGGACTCCCCGATGAGTTCGAGCAGCCCGTCCAGCACCGGGTCCCCGGTGCCGGCGTCGTCGACGGGCTTGGCGGTCCCGTCCTCGTCGAGGAGCAGGCCGCGCAGGGCGAGCTCCGTGAGCGCGCCCGCGCGGACGAGGTACGGCAACGAGGCGGGTGCGGCGGGTTTGCCGGTCCCGGTGTCCCAGGCCAGAAGACACAGCTCGGCGGGGAGTGAGAGCGAACCGTCGGGCACGGGCACCTCCGGTGGGGTCGGGCGGGAGCCCGACGATACGTGGGGTGATGCCCCCGGCCCATCCCCGACGTGACGGTGAGGATCGAGGTATCTGCGTCCTGGCCGTCGACATCGGGCTGTGAGCAGCGCGCCAGCACCGGCCCTGTCAGCACGGGCCCGTCAGCACCGGCGCTGTCCGCACCGCTCTGTCTCACCGCCCCGTCAGCAGCGGGCTGTGGGCTGGGGGCGGTGGGCTGTGCGCTGGGGGCAGCGGCCGTTTATTGCGTTGCCGCGCCGCACCGCCGCCCGTAGATTCTTTGACGGCCCTGTTGTCGCCGATCGGAGAAGGCCGTTGCTCGTCTGAGGTCCTGAGACACCGCGCCCCGCAGTGATGCGAATTCCCGCTCCTGCGTCGGGCCGTGTTGTGCGACCTCGGCACTGAGCCGCTTTCCCCGCGACCGGGGCCATCCGCGTCTTCGACCGCGTCCCCGGTTCGCGTCCGTGCTGCCGCCGCCGTTGCCGCGCCGCCCCGGTGTCTCCACGTGTTGCCCCCGCGCTTCGAGCAACCCTGGAGGCCTGCATGGCTCATTCCGACATCTCATCCGTCACCTGCTCCGGACTCGCCTTCGCCTGGCCCGACGGAACCCCCGTGTTCGAGGATTTCGACCTGTCGGTGGGGCCCGGCCGTACGGGTCTCATCGGGCTGAACGGCTCCGGCAAGTCCACGCTGCTTCGGCTCGTGGCCGGTGAGCTGGCGCCCGCGGCGGGCAGCGTCCGTACCGCCGGTGACGTGGGATATCTCCCGCAGAACCTCGTGCTCGACACCGGCCGGCGGGTCGACGAGGCGCTGGGCATCGCGACAGCGCGCGCGGCGCTGCACGCCATCGAGGCGGGCGACGCGAGCGAGGAGAACTTCGCCGCGATCGGCGACGACTGGGACGTGGAGGAGCGCGCCCGCGCGACGCTGGACGAGCTGGGCCTCGGCCGTATCGACCTCGACCGCACCATCGGGGAGGTCTCGGGCGGCGAGTCGGTGCTGCTGCGCCTGGCCGCCCTGCTGCTGCGGCGGCCGGACGTCCTGCTGCTCGACGAGCCCACCAACAACCTGGACCTGGAGGCGCGGAGGCGGCTGTACGACGCGGTGGCCTCCTGGTCCGGGGTGATGATCGTGGTCAGCCACGACCGCGAACTGCTGGACCTGGTCGACCAGGTCGCCGACCTGCGAGGCGGCGAGGTGAGCTGGTACGGCGGGAACTTCAGCGCGTACGAGGAGGCGCTCGCCGTCGAGCAGGAGGCTGCCGAACGCATGGTCCGCGTGGCCGAGGCCGACGTGAAGCGGCAGAAGCGCGAACTGGCCGATGCGCACGTCAAGTTGGCGCGGCGCGAGCGCTACGGCCAGAAGATGTACGAGAACAAGCGCGAGCCGCGGGCCGTGATGAAGTTGCGCAAGCGATCGGCCCAGGAGTCCGCGGGCAAGCACCGGATCATGCACACGGAGAAACTGGAGGAAGCGCGGGAGCGGCTCGACGAGGCGGTGGATGCCGTACGGGACGACGACGAGATCCGTGTCGATCTCCCGCACACGGCGGTCCCGGCAGGCAGGACGGTGCTGACCGTACGCGATCTGGAACTGCCGTACGGCGTGGCCCGCGTGCCCGCCTTCGAGATCCGCGGCCCGGAACGGATCGCCCTCGTGGGGCGGAACGGCGCGGGGAAGTCCACGCTGCTGCGGATGATCGCGGGCGAACTGCCGCCGGTGGAAGGCGAGGTGGTCACAGAGGTCCCGGCGCGGTATCTGCCGCAGCGGCTGGACATCCTCGACGATTCGCTGACGGTTGCCGAGAACGTGGCCCGTTTCGCGCCGGACGCCACCAACAACCGTATTCGCGCGCGCCTCGCCCGCTTCCTCTTCCGCGGCGCCCGGGCCGACCGGATCGCGGGCACCCTGTCGGGCGGCGAACGCTTCCGCGCTTCCCTCGCCTCCCTGATGCTCGCCGAGCCCGCCCCGCAACTCCTCATGCTGGACGAGCCGACGAACAACCTCGACATGGCGTCGGTCCGCAAGCTGACGGCTGCGCTGGAGTCGTACGAGGGCGCGCTGCTGGTGGCGAGCCACGACGTGCCGTTCCTGGGGGAGATCGGGATCACGCGGTGGATGCGGCTGGACGGGGAGTTGACGCGGGTGGAGGCGGACGACGTGTGAGGCGCAAGGTGTGAGGGGAAGGCGCAGCTGCACCCCGGGGGCGTGCCGTAACCCGTTCGCTCCCGGCGCGCCCGTCGCCTCCCGGCGCGTGACCACGCGCCGGGAGGCGACGTCGTAGGAATCACCGGGTTCGTCGAGTAGCGTCCGCTCGCGAAGATCATCGTTGAACACGGCAGCAAGCCGCCCCTGTCACCTGCCGCGACGGAGTTCCGCACATGACGACCCTGGCCTTCGACCTCTACATCCGCGCCACCCCCGAGCAGGTCTGGCAGGCCCTGACGGACCCGGAATTGGTGCCGCGCTGGCGCTTCGGGATGTCCTTCGAAACGGACTGGCGGACGGGTTCCCCGCTCACCAGCCACGCCCCGGACGGGTCCGGCACGGTCACGCAGTGCCTCCCCGGCCGCCGTCTCGTCTACGACTGGATCCAGACCGACCAGGCCGAGTCCAACGGCGGCCACTCCTCGACCGTGATGTACGAGCTGGGTGCGATGGGCGAGATCACCCAACTCAGCGTCGTCCACAGCAACTTGGATCCGGAGGGCCTCTTCCTGAAGGTGGTGCAACCGGGCTGGCCGATGCTGCTCTCCAGCCTCAAGACCCTCCTGGAGACGGGCCGGCCCCTCCCCTTCCATACGTAGCTCCGACCCGTGCGGGAGCCGGCGCAAACCGGCTGCCGGCGGCGAGTGAACGCCCCCGCTCCGGGCGGCGAGCACCCCGCACGGTAGGAAGGCCGTATGACGCGCACTCCTGTCTGCGGCCCGGAAGGGCCGTTGCGCCCCACTCCCGGCAGCAGCTCCCCCGTCCCCGTACGAGCAGTGCTGTTCGACTTCTCCGGCACGCTCTTCCAGATACGTTCCTACGCAGACCGCATCCGCGCCGTGCTGCCCAGTCCGCTCGGTGGGAGCGAGTTGAGCGCTCTGCTGGACGGGCTCGAAGCGGGCCTTTCCGACCCGGACGTGATCGCCGCCCAACGGGGGCGTGACGTCTCCTCCCGGGCTCACCGCCACGCGTTCACCACCTGGTACGCGTCCGTACCCGCCCTGGTCCCGTACGCCGAGGCGCTGTACGAGCAACTGCGGACTCCGGAGCACTGGCTGCCGTACGCCGACGCGGAGGCCACCCTCGAACGGCTGGACCGGCACGGCGTCGCCATGGGCGTGGTGAGCGACGTCGGCTGGGACCTGCGACCGACGTTCGCCCACCATGGCCTCGACAAGTTCATCGCCTCGTGGGTCCACTCCTACGAGCACGACACCGAGAAGCCGGACCCTCTGCTGTTCCATCTCGCCTGCGGCCGGCTCGGCGCCGAACCCGCGGAAACCCTGATGGTCGGAGACCATCCGGCGAAGGACGGCGGCGCGGCCGCAGCGGGGTTGCGGTCCTACGTCGTGCCTGCCGGAGCTGCTCCGGGCAGCCATCGAGGACTGGACGCTGTGCTCCGGCTCGTCGACCTCGGCGGGTGAGGGTCCGGCCCGGGCGACGACGGTCCGGCCTGGCAGGTGACCATCCCGCCCGACCAGGACTGCCCCGCCCGACCAGGGACCGCCCCGCCCGTCCGGTGGCCGTCCGACCAGTGGCCGCCCGTCCGGTGGCCGCCCGACCGGTGGCCGTCCGACCAGTGGCCGCCCGTCCGGTGGCCGCCCGACCGGTGGCCGCCCGACCCGGCGGGTGATGTGGCCCCGCCCAGGCCGTAATTGGTTCGACGGCGAGGGCCTGTTTCGGCAGGCTCTTTTCATGGCAGCGCATTTCTGGCCCCTCTACGGGCTTCGCATCACGACACCGCGGCTCGAGCTGCGTGTGCCGGACCTGGAGCTGCTCGACGCGCTCGCGGCCGTGGCGGCCGAGGGCGTGCACGATCCGGCGGACATGCCCTTCTCCTTGCCGTGGACGGACGGTGGACCCGAGGCACGCGGGCGCGGGACGTTCCAGCATGTGCTGGGGACCGTCGCGCAGTGGCGTCCCGAGGACTGGACGCTGAGCCTGGCGGTCCTGAGCGACGGTCAGGTGGTCGGGCGGCAGGACCTGAGCGCGCGCGATTTCGCCGTGACCCGGGAGGCCACGTCCGGCTCCTGGCTCGGGACGGCCCATCAGGGCAACGGCATCGGAACCGAAATGCGGGCCGCCTTGGCGCACTTCGCGTTCGAGGGGCTGGACGCGCGGTGGATGACATCGGCCGCGATGACGGACAACCGGCGATCGCTGGGCGTCTCGCGACGCATCGGCTACCGCCCCGACGGGCTCACCACTGCGTGCGTACGCGGAGAGGCGCGCATCCTGCAACGGCTGCGGCTGGATCGCGCGGGCTGGGAGGCATGCCGGAGCGTGCCGGTCGAGGTCTTCGGACTGGAGCCGTGTCGCGCGTTGTTCGGCCTGTGACGACACGCCGTACCGGCGGAACCGCTCCGCGTACTCTGGCGTGGGGAAAGGCAGAGACCCTGGGGTCGTTGCCGGGGGCGGGCGGGGCGGGGTGAGCAGTGGCCGGATCGGGCTGGGGTTCGAGGTCGGAGTCAGGGTCAGGGCCGGGACCGGAAGCAGGACGGGGTTCGAGGCCGGAACCGGGGTCGGTGGCGGGGTCGGCTTCGGCTTCGGCTTCGGCTTCGGCGGACCGTGTGGGTGAATTCGCTTCGTATCTGCGGTCGTTGAAGGAGCGGACCGGGCGCAGCTATGGAGCGCTCGCCGCCCGACTGCATGTCAGTACCTCGACGCTGCACCGCTATTGCAACGGGGACGCGGTCCCGGCGGAGTATGCGCCGGTGGAGCGCTTCGCCCGGTTGTGCGAGGCGGACGCCGGCGAACTGATGCACCTCCACCGCCTCTGGATTCTGGCGGACGCCGCCCGACGAGATCCGGGGAAGGCGGCCACGGCACCTGCCCCGGCCGCGAGGCCCGGGCCCGCCCAGGAGACCGGTGCGTCCCGACGCGGCGCCGGTCCTGAGGCTGCACCGCCCCGCGCGCCCACACCCGCGCCCTCTCCCGCCCCCTCGCCTTCGCCCGTGCCCGCGCCCTCGACCTCGCCTGTGCCCGGGTCCGCGCCCCTGCCCGCACCGGCGCCCGCGCGGGCAAAGCTCCGGCTCCGGCTCGCGGCGAGTTCCTCGACCCCGCCCATGTCCCCGCGCCTTGGGGAACCCGCCACGGTTGTCACGCCTGCGGTCACGCCCGCCACCGCATCCTCCGACCGGCCCACGGGCCGGCCGCAGCGCCGCTGGCCCGGGCTCGTCGGCGGGGCCGCGGCCCTCGCCGTGTTCGCGGCCCTGACCGCCACGCATCTGACGGGAGCCCGCGACGACCAGTCGCCCCGGGACGTCGACGCCACCGCGCACACACCGCGGGCCGTCGCGAACCCCGGCCGTACCGCCCGCGCCGCCACGAAGGACGACCCGGGGGGCGGCCCATCCGGCTCACCACGCCGTACGGGCGGCAACCGCGACGGCAAGGAGCCCCTCGGCGCCGACGCGTCCGTCGGCGATGAGCGCGCCGGCACCAGCGGGGACGGGAAGAGCAGGACGGCTCCGCTGTCGATGACCACCCGGTCACATGTGTGGGAGAACGGCTGCGACCACCGCTATCTCATCGCCGAGCCGCCGTCCGACGTCCCGCCGCCGCCCGTCGAACAGGACGCGCCGACCTGGGCCGCCGCGCAACGGGCAGTCCACGGCGGCACCACCAACGTCGAGGTGACCTTGCAGGGCGCCTCATCCGCGGCAGTCGTGCTGCAGGAACTCCACATCCGCGTGGTGGGCCGGGACAAGCCTCTGGCCTGGTCCTCCTTCGCCATGGAGAACGGCTGCGGCGGCGCACTCACCCCCGCCGCCTTCGCCGTGAACCTGGACGCCTCACGCCCGCTGGCCCGCCCCACCGACGGCTACGACGGCGTATCCGACAAGTCGTTGCCCGCCGTACGCCTCCCCTACCGCGTCTCGGCCACCGATCCCCTCGTGCTGCTCGTCAACGCCCGCACCACGGGCTGCGACTGCCGCTGGTTCCTCGAACTCGACTGGACGAGCAAGGGCCGCAAGGGCACGGTCCGCATCGACGACGGCGGACGCCCGTTCCGTACGAGCGGCATCAAGGGCCGTCCGCAGTACGGCTATGCGCTCGACACGCGGAGGTGGACGCGGGACGCCTCGTGACGCGGGACGCCTCGTGACGCGTCACGCATGACGCATGACGCATGACTCGTGGCTGCTGGCTGCTGGCTGCTGGCTGCTGGCTGCTGGCTGCTGGCTGCTGGCTAACGGTGACTGATGACGACGGCACGGCGGCTCGTCCCGCCCGTCACGCCGCCCCGGCGTGGGGCCGGCCGGCTGCTCACGATGAGCGCTGGGCGCGCCATTCCACGACGACATGCTCGACGTCGAAGGGGACCAGGTTGAGCGGAGGGCCGGAGAGCGGCGTCCTGATCGCCTCGCGGATCCGGTCGTTGATGTCCGCGACGATCTTCCGCACCTCGGGCTCGGAGGCCGCCCGCAGCGCCGCCTCATGCGCCTCGTCCGCCTCCTTGCGCACGGCGAGCGTCGGTGGAAGGGCCGACACCCCCTCGTCGATCATCTTCTTCCTGATCCACCACAGTTCGTCGTACGGGGCGTCCGCGTCGGGCAGGGGCTTGCCCGCGCCGGGCATGTTGTCGAAGGCGCCGCGCTCCGTCGCTTCCCGGATCTGCTTGTCGATCCACGACTCGAAGTTGATGCCAGGTGGCTTGCGCTCCGTCATGGGGCCATTGTCCCTCACGCGGCCCGCGTGAACACGGGCGGTTTCCCCGCCTGCCACCGTTCGACCTTCGCTCTCGTCTCGCGCCTGCGGCGCAAAGAACGAGCATCGGGGCGGCAGGGGGCGCGGGCGAGGTCCGCGTCCGCGGCAAGGCCCGGTGACACTGCGGGTTCCGGCACGCGCTCGGGGGTCCTGCATTTTCTGCGGCACTCGTTGTGGAATTGCTTGCCTCCGGTCAAGCATTTCGACGACGAGTTCCCGGGACCGGCGCACTCGACGGCCCGGGCGGGATGCCATGGTCCGTCTGTCGCGCAACCGGACGAGGACTGCGCATCCGGACACCCGGCAGCCACGCCCCGGCCGCCAGGATGCTCAAGCACCCACCACCGGGCCGCCATCCGGGCAACGGGCCCCAACACGAACCAGGCAGACCGCCCCACCACCACGAATGCCCATCGGCTTCCTCCGGCTCTCGGTCTCGTCTCACGCCTACGGTGCAAAGAAGGAGCATCGGGGCTGCGGGGGGGGCTGCGGGGGGGGCTGAGGTCTGCGTCCGTCGCTGGAGCCGGTGACACTGCGGGTTCCCACAGGCGCTCGGGGCCCTGCGCTTTTCTCCGACACCCGCTGTGGAATTGCTTGCCTCCGGTCAAGCATTTCGACAACGGGCCCCCGGAACTGGCGCAATCGAGCCCGGGCGGGACGCCATAGTCCGTCTGTCGCGCAACCGGACGACGGCCGCACTTCCGGGCACCTGGCCCAGCCAGGACCCCGCCCGCCCGGATGCTCAAACACCCACCACCGGACCACCACCCGGGCAACAACCCCCACACGAACCAGGCAGACCGCACCACCACCACAGATGCCCAACGACTCCACCGGCTCCCGGTCTCGTCTCGCGCCTGCGGCGCAAAGAACGAGCATCGCGCGGCAGGGAGCCCGGCCAAGGTCCGCGTCCGCGGCAGGACCCGGTCACACTGCGGGATCTCGAAGGCGCGCTCGGGCCCTCCCGCTTCGCTCCGGCACTTCGTTGTGGAATTGCTTGCCTCCGGTCAAGCATTTCCACAACCAGTCCCCGGGACCGGCTCAACCGACGAACCAGGGCGGGACGCCATGCCCGGTCTGTCGCGCAACCGGCGACCACACCCCCCGTACACCCGGCCCAGCCAGACCCCCACCCGCCCCCGCGTACTGCTCGACCGGCCGGTGTCCTACGGCCCGCCTCGGTTCACTCCTCCGCCGTCCTGACCGCCAGGGCCGCGTCCCCGACGTCCGGGAGCGGATGGCGGCGGAGGTTCTGGAGAAGCTCGCGCCAGGGGGCGGGCCATCCCGTGCCTTCGCCGAGCGCGGTGGTGAGGGCCACCGCGAACAGACCCGCCGCGTGCGTGCCGTCCCCGGCCAGGCGCGCCGCGACGGCCGCGGCCCCGGCGTCCGGTCCGGTCGCCGGGGTTCGGCCGAGCCGGTCGGTCAGCGTGTCGGCGGTGCGGGCTGCGAGGGCGGGACGCCCTTCGTGGAGGCGGGCGAGCCTGACGAGCCGCCCGCTCAGCTCTTCCCGCCCGGCGCCGAGGTCCAGCGCATCGGTCAGCAGCCGGGCCGCGATCGGCACGAACCGGTGGTGGCGGGCGAGCAGTTCGGCCGCATCGGCCGCGACCGTACGGGCACTGTCCGGCCGGTGCACGGCGCGTATGGCCAGCCGCTCCACGAGGTGCTCGACCCGGCGTCGTGCGGGACGGTCCCGCCCCGCACCGGCGTCGGTGTACGCACCGCCGTGACGTCGGCCGGCTGTGTCTCCGGCTTTCCGCGCCGCATCGCCGCTGCCTGGACCGCCCGGACCAGCCGTTCCGTTCGGAGACGGCGATACTCCCTGTTCGTCCACCGCCGTGTCCGCCGCGACCAGCAGGGTCAACACCCCGCCCAGCGTGGGAAACGTGCCTTCGACCGACGTGACGAGGGAGACCAGGCCGTCCGCCGCCGCACTCCACGTTCCGCGGTTGTCCAGGTCGGTGACCGCCGCCGCCAGGACCTCCTGGGCGTCCGGCGACCAGGGCGCCCAGCGGGCCAGCGCTTCGTAAGCCACCTCGGCGACCTCCCGGTCCACGGTGTCGCTCGCCGCGGTCACCAGCCGTGCGTAGCGCGCCCGTTGGGGTTCCGGAAGGTCGAGGGGGCCGCGGCGGAGGACGGCGTGGCGCAGGACGGGCGGACCCGCCGCGGCCGACGCCGTCATGCCCCAGGCCCGTTCGTCGCCCAGCAGGGGGACGGCGAATGCCACGGAAGCGGCGCGTACGTCGCGGTGCTGCCCGGGCATCTCGTACGCCTCGGCGAGCAGCGCGGCGGCCTCCGGCACCGGCAGCCGCGTGGCCGTCAGCCGCGCCGCCTCCTTGCGGCTGGTGACCCTCACGTTCGCAGCACTGGTAGGTGTCTCCGGGGAATCCGCGGCACCCACGGCACCGTTGGCACCTGCCGCGCCGTTACCCACACCGGTGACGCCACCGTCACCCGCGCCCGTGACGCCGCCGTCAACATCACCGTGACGGTCATCGGAGGCGTCCCGGCCGCCACCGATGTCCGCCAGCAGGACGCCCCTGAGCATCCCGCCGAGCCGGGAGGGTTCCACGTACCGGCTGGCCCGGGTCGCCGCCTGGACCGCCACCCGTGCCCGGTCGTCCCCCACCCGCGTCAGCAGCACCGGCAGTGCCTCACCCGGCCGGTCCGTCCGCACCAGCGCCACGAGGGCCGCCTCGGCGAGCTGCACGTCCGGCGAGTCGGTCCAACGGCGTACGGCCGCGGCGCCCAGCCCGGGTATCCGTGCGGCCTGGGCGATCGCTGCCGTCCGCTGGTACGGGCGCAGCGAGGCGTCGCCCATCGCCCGCGTCATCAACCGTGCCGCCGCCTCCTGTTGGCGGGGCAGCCACCGGTCGGCGTCCCGTCCCACCGGCGGCAGCCAGTGGGCGCCCGGGTAGCGGAAGCGGCCGTGCGGCGGGGTGTTCGCCAGCACTTCGTCCAGCAGGTCGGTACGTCGGCGGGTCAGCACGGACAGCACGGGCGCCAGAACCGCGGCCGAGGAGTCCATCGCCATGATCCGGCCGACCCTCTCGTCCCTGGTCCGCGGGTCCTCCAGCCACAGGCCGATCGCGTTCCGCACGGTCGCGTCGTTCCCGAACTGCACGGCCTGCCACAGCAGTTCCTGAAGCTCCGGCATTCCGGCGGCGCGCCGCGGCCCGACCGCTCGCGCCAGGGCGAAGGTCAGTCCGTGGTCGACCTTCTCCGCCCCCGCCTCCAGCCACGGCCGCAGCGCCTCGAACACCGCGTGCTCCTGGCCGCGCCGCAGCGTGCGGTCCAGCCGCCCCAGGTCGGCCCCGGCGGTGTTGCCGGACAGCCGTACGAGGGTGCGCAGGGCCCAGCCGATGAGCTGCCGCTCGGCCGTGGCGGCGTGTTCGCGCAGCAGACCGACGGCGAGTGCGCTCAAGGCTCCGCGCGTGGCGGCCGAGGAGTCGCGGGCCTCGATCGCGTCGGCGGCTATGCGGTCGAGGTATGGCGCGTCGTCGTCGGTGAAACGGCGCGGCCGGACGGCGCGGAGCGCGGTCAGCGCGGCGGACCTGACCGGGTCGTGCTCGTTGCGCAACCGTTCCATCGCACGGAGCAGACGCGGGAGCGCCGCCGGGTCCGAGGAGCGCGCGCTGTTGCGGGTGAGCAGCGCCCAAGCCTCCGCGCGGTCCTCGGCGGCGGGACGGCGTGTGGCGGCGAGCAGTTCGTCCCACGCCTCGTCCGCCGGCAGATGGGCAACGGCCGTGAGGAGGGCGGTGCGGCCCGCCTCGCGCTCGCGCGCCCGCTCCACGAGCCGCCAGCCCTCCGCCTCACGGCGGACGCGCGGCAGCAGGTCGAGGACCGTGTCGGGCAGCGGGTCGTCGGCGTCGCCGCGCCCCGCGGTCACGGTGTCGTGGAAAGCGCCGCGACGCGCGGGCGGCAGCGCGCGCAGGAGCGTTGCGAAGCGCTCCGGGTACGGCGCCCAGGCCCGGCCCAGCGCCTCGAACTCCTCCCGCGCTGCTTCCGTCCGGGCGAGACGGCACAGGACGGATGCGGGCAGTCCGCGTCGCCGCAGTGCGTCCATGTGCCGCGGGTCGAGGAGGAAGCGCAGCGTGCGTCCGGGTGCGGCATCGGCCGACGGTCCGATCCGGTGCCACAGGGGGCCGGGCAGCGGCCCCGCGCCGTACCGCTCCAGGAGGTCGAGGACGCGCTCGGGCCGTACGGGCGCGGTGACGGCGACCGCGGGCGCGTACCGCTGCCACCACGCCTCCCGCAGTGCCTCGGGCAGTGCGGCGAGTTGCCGTCCCGACTCGTCCAGGACGGCATCGGGGTGACGGGTCGCGAGGGTGCGCATGCCGCCGATGACATGGAACAGCTCGGGGAGCAGCCGGGCGACAGTGGCGGCGCCGCAGCCGGGCAGCAGCCCGGCCGCCTCGCGATCGCCCCAGCGCGCGCGGTACGGGTCGATGAGCCGGTCGGCGAGCGGCCGTCCATCCGCGGGGGCGCTGCGGACACTTGGCGCGGTTCCGACGTTGTGCCCGTCGCCGTCGTCGGCATCGTTGTCTCCGGCAAGCCCCTTGCCTCCGTCGGGCGTCTGCCGGTCGGGCCCGTCGCCGCCGGTGGATCCATCGCCTCCGTCGGACGACCGCCCGTGGATCGGCGCATGACCGGGACCGGGAGCGGACCCACGACCATGACCGGATCCGGATCCGGATCCGGAACCGGAACCGGAACCGGAACCGGAACCGCCCTGTTCGTCGGCCGACGCCGCGCGGCCGCACGTCCCGCGCCCCACGATGACCTTGATCACCTCCCTGCGCACCGCCGCCGGCGCGTCCTGGAGCGCCGCTTCCAGCGCGGCGTCCGAGACGGCTGCCGGGCCGGCGGCCGAGGCGGCCGCCCGCAGTGCGTGCCCGCGCACCACCGCGTCCGGATCCGTGAGCCGTGCCTCCAGATGCCCGGTGTTCCCTCCCACGGCCGCGGCGACGACGGCGAGCCTCCGCCCGTAAGCCCCGCGCCGCTCCAGCTCCTCCAGCAGCGAGCCGAGCTGCCCCCGCTCCGCCGACTTGCGTGCGCGCGCGGCCAGTTCGCGCATGCGCCGCGGGTACGGGAGCGGGTCGAGGGCGGCGAGCAGTTCGTCCACGGGGTGGGGCGGGTCCTGCGGGATCCGTGTCATGCCGGGGATTCTCCACGGCAAGCGGGCCCGGGCAGTAGAGGATGAGCCTCAGTGCAGTTCAGGATGGGTGCACGGACCCGAGGGGCCGTGCCCGAGGGTACGAGCGGGTACTCCGGGTACGAGCCGATCGCGGTCCTCGGCTCACCTGCACCGTCCGCCCGCGCCCGTAAGACCCGCCAACACCCGTACCCCCCGCCCCCCACCGCCCGTCCGCGTCCCCCACCCCCCGAGGGAGCAACCGTGCCCAGCAAGAAGGCGCTGATCCGCCGTCCCAGTCCGCGTCTCGCCGAGGGCATCGTCACTCATGTCGAACGCACGCCGGTGGACTACAGCCTCGCGCTGAGCCAGTGGGAGGCCTACGTCGGGGCGCTCCAGGCCCACGGCTGGGAGCCGTTCGAGGTCGAGCCCGCGCACGACTGCCCGGACAGCGTCTTCATCGAGGACACGGTGGTCCTCTTCCGGAACGTCGCGTTGATCGCCCGCCCCGGCGCAGACGCCCGCAAGCCGGAGACGACGGAGGTCGAGGAGGCCGTCGCACGGATGGGCTGCTCGATCAACTGGGTCTGGGATCCGGGCACGCTCGACGGCGGCGACGTTCTCAAGGTCGGCGACACCATCTATGTCGGACGGGGCGGGCGGACGAACGCGGCAGGCGTCCAGCAGCTCCGGGCCGCGTTCGAGCCGCTGGGCGCCCGTGTGGTGGCGGTGCCCGTCAGCAGGGTGCTGCATCTGAAGTCCGCGGTGACGGCGCTGCCGGACGGGACCGTGATCGGCCATCCCCCGCTCGTCGACGACCCGTCGGTCTTCCCGCACTTCCTGCCCGTTCCCGAGGAGTCCGGGGCGCATGTCGTGCTGCTGGGCGGCGGCAAGCTGCTGATGGCGGCGAGCGCGCCGAAGTCCGCGGAGCTGCTGGGCGGGCTCGGCTACGACGTCGTGCCGGTGGACATCAGCGAGTTCGAGAAGCTGGAAGGTTGCGTCACCTGCCTGTCGGTACGGCTGCGGGACCTGTACCGCTAGTGTTCGCGGCGGCCCTCCCATTTCCGGAGATCCGCGTTCCGCACCGAACAATCGGACTTTCCGCACAAACAGCGCATATCCTCCCGCAGTTCTCGCCCGCCTGGCCGGATACTTATCGGGGCTTTAACCTACGGGTTCGTAACCTACGCAGCCGTAGCTGTTTTGCATGCCTTCGGCATGCCCGCGCACGTCCCCAGGAGTCGCCGTGACCATGAGCCCCACCCCTCTCGCCCCGTCGTCCGGGGCTTGGAGCGACGCCCGGCTTCTGTACGCCCTGGAGGAGGTCGTCGAGACCGAGCTCAACCGGCACCTCAAGGTGGCCAAGGAGTGGATGCCCCACGAGTACGTGCCGTGGAGCGACGGCCGGAACTTCGACGGCCCGCTCGACGGCGAGCCCTGGGCACCCGAGCAGTCCAAGGTCACCGGCATCGGCCGGATAGCGCTTGTGGTGAACCTGCTCACCGAGGACAACCTCCCCAGCTACCACCACGAGATCGCGACCCTCTTCGGCCGCGACGGCGCCTGGGGCACCTGGGTCCACCGCTGGACCGCCGAGGAGGGCCGGCACGGCATCGTCATGCGCGACTACCTCCTCACCTCCCGGGCCGTCGACCCGGTCGAGCTGGAGCGTTTCCGCATGGCTCACATGTCGGAGGGCTTCGAGTCCGACAACCGGCACAGCATGCTGCACTCCGTCGCGTACGTGGCCTTCCAGGAACTGGCGACCCGCATCTCGCACCGCAACACCGGCCACCACTCCGGTGACCCGGTCTGCGACCGGATGCTCGCCCGGATCGCCACCGACGAGAACCTGCACATGGTCTTCTACCGGAACCTCCTGGGGAAGGCATTCGAGCTGGCGCCCGACATGACCATGGCCGCCGTCCGCGACGTCGTCGTCAACTTCCGCATGCCCGGTCACGGCATGCCCGGCTTCGAGCGCGCGGCCGCCCAGATGGCCATCGGCGGCATCTACAACCTGCGTATCCACCACGACGATGTGCTGGAGCCCGTCCTGCGCTTCCTGAAGGTCCTGGAGATCTCCGGCCTCGGGCCCGAGGGCCTCAAGGCGCAGGAAGAACTGGGCCTGTTCATGGGCGGCCTCGACGATCAGGCGACGAAGTTCGACGAGCGCCGCGCGGCACTCCTCGCGCGACGGGCGGCCCGCGCCGCCAAGTCGGACTGACGGAGCGCCCGGTCGGCTCGGCGCACCGGGCAGTACGCCGCACCGGGCAGTACGCGGACCGGCAGTAGGCGTGCCCGGCCGACGCGGGTCCCGCTCCAGGCGCTTGCGGCGGTACGGGCGTACTGCCGTACGGGCATGCCGACAGCCCGTCCGTCACCCACCGGCGAGGGGGAGTTCGGCCCACACCGTCTTGCCGACGGGGACCCGTGGCTCGACTCCCCAGCGCGCGGCGACGGCTGCCACGAGCAGCAGCCCGCGTCCGGACTCTTCATCCGGATCCGCGGCGCCCGCGGTAGGTCCGGGCGCGCTCTCACCGCGCGCGTCGGACACCTCGATCCGTAGGAACGGCGGGCCGGGCTCGTCCGCGAGGGTGAGGCGCAGTCCGAAGTCCCGCCCGGGTACGCGTCCGTGACGCACCGCGTTCGCGGCCAGCTCGGCCACGACGAGTGCGACCGCCTCGGACACCTCCCCGCCGTGCGGCCGGCCCCACGCGGCGAGCTGCTGCACCGCCGAGATGCGCGCGAGCCGCGCGCCGCGGGGAGTGGAACTGAACCGCTGGCTGAACCTCGTTGCCGGGAGGGTGATTTCGGGCTTCATGTCACCGAGCGTGGTCGACCCGTCGTAGCCTGACCAGCGGGACAGCCGGTACACCGCGTACGTGTACGGGCGCGGGGGGTTGCGTGTCCGCCCCGGCGGGCGTAACCGGGGGCAGGGCCCGGGATACGAAACGGTGAGCGGCATGGTGACGGACAACCGCGGTCGTGAAGAGCGCCCGGAACCCTCGGAGGGCGCGGACGACGCGGCGGACCTCTTCCGCGCCGTCGGCAAGCAGATGAAGCTGCTGCGGGAGCGCAAGGGTCTGACGCAGAAGGAGCTGGGCGAACGGCTGGGCTACAGCGAGGACCTGATCTCCTCCCTGGAACGCGGCCGGCGCACGCCCCAGCCGGACTTCATCGACGCGGCGGACGAATTCCTGGACGCGGGCGGCCTGTTGAAGACGGCGAAGGACGACGTCGCCCGAGCGAGATCGAAGGCCCGCGTCCGCCACCCGGCCTGGTTCCGCGACTACGCGCGGCTGGAGTCGGAGGCGGTCGAGTTGAATTTCTTCAGCACTCTGACCATCCCCGGATTGCTGCAAACCGAGGATTACGCACGGAGCACGTTCGTCGTCCGCCAGCCCCTGCTGAACGAGGCCATGATCGAGCAACGGGTCACTGCCCGGCTGGCTCGCCAGGAGATCCTGACCCGCTGGCCGGCACCTATGGTGTCCGCGGTTATCGACGAATCAGTTCTGCGTCGGCTCATCGGCGGACGCGTCGTTCTCCGGGCTCAGCTGCAACAGTTGCTGCACCTCGGGAAGTTACGCAACATGACCATCCAGGTTCTCCCGCTTGCCTGCGAGGACTACGCAGCGCTTGAAGGTCCATTCATCTTGCTTACCCCGAAGGCCCGCCAACAAGTGGGCTATCTCGAAGTGCAGAGCTTCAGTCGGCTGGTCACGGACTCGGAGGAGGTCCGTATCCTTGCCGCACGGTATGGAAGCATCCGGGGCCAGGCCCTCACGCCCCGCGAGTCCTACACCCTGATCGAGAAGTTGCTGGGAGAGCAATGAAAATCGAGGAGCCGGAACTCACCTGGTTCAAGAGCAGCCACAGCGGCGGAGAAGGCGGTGCCTGCGTCGAGGTCGCTGTCACCTGGCACAAGAGCACCTACAGCGCCGGAGACGGGGGCGAATGCGTCGAGGTCGCCACCTGCCCCGACACCGTCCACGTACGGGACTCCAAGGACCCGCACGGCCCACAACTCTCCTTCACCCCCGAATCCTGGGCCGCATTCCTGGAGTTCACCGCCCGGCCCCCTGGCGCCCGGGACTGAGCCCTCGCTCCGCAGAGTCTCGGCACACGCCCGGCGCGTACGCCCCTGACCGGCCCAATGCCCGGGGTATCGTCGCGGGCGGTGAGGGGGCGCAGCCCTCACCCCCATCCCGCGACGACTCGGCGAGGTCCGCGATGAGAAGGATCGTCCTGTCGATTTCGGTGTCCCTCGACGGCTACTTCGAGGGGCCGGACCGCGAGATCGACTGGGCCTTGGTCGACGACGAGGTGCACCGGCACTTCAACGATCGGATCCGGGTGATGGGCGGATTCCTCACCGGACGCGTCACCCACGAACTCATGGCCGCTTACTGGCCGACCGCCGACGCAGACCCATCCGCCAGCGAGGCGATGGTGGAATTCGCGGGTATCTGGCGGGAGATGCCGAAGATCGTGTTCTCCAGGACTCTGGAGACGGCCGACTGGAACACCACGATCAGGCGTGAGGTCGTCGTCGAGGAGATCGAGGAGCTCAAGGCCCAGCCGGGCGGGGACCTGGTGGTCGGCGGCCCGGACCTCGCGGCCACGTTCCGGCGGCACGATCTGATCGACGAGTACCGGATCTACATCCACCCGGTGGTGCTGGGTCGGGGCAGGCCGTTGTTCCGGGAGTCGGACACCCAGCTCGACCTCCGGCTCGCCGAGAGCCATACATTCGGCAACGGAGTGGTCATGCTCCGCTACGAGCGGACCGGCGCTCGTACACGCTGATCCCCCGCGCTGATCACGCAGATCGCACCGCTCGCACCCGCTCGCACCCGCTCGCACCCGTTCCCGCTGATCACGTCACCCGCGTTGATCACGTCCCCGGCGCTGGTCACGTCCCTCACGCCGGTCGCGGCCCGCTGTGCAACCAAAACGGCACATCTTGCGCGTACACCCCCCGCTCATCAGACTTGCAAGAAGGTGCGTCGTCGCTCGCCGCGCCGTGCGACCGATTCCCGGGGATGATCCGATGGACCCAGGCGGCCCGGACAGTGCACAGATCGCCATGGGGATGCTGGACGAGCACGGACACGTGGTCTCCTGGGGGGCCGACGCGCAGCAGCTGATGGGCTACCGCGCCGAGGACATGGAAGGGCAGCCGCTGGCGGGGCTGCTGGCGGACGGGTACGGGATCACCTCGGAGGACCTGGTCCGCGGCGGGTACGCCGGGAGCGTGGGGCTGCGGCACCGCGACGGGGGCACCGTGCAGGCCGAGTTCGTCGTCCGGCCCTGGGAGGACCACGACGGTCCGGTTCGCGCCGTGTGGCTGATCCGGCTGACGCCCTGGCACCACGACGGGTCGACGGACCTGGTCGAGTGGGGCTTCGAGCAGATCCCCTTCACCGGGGGCATCCACGATCTGGAGCTGCGGCTGACGCAGGTCAACGAGCACGCCTGCCGTGCATGGAATCTCTCGCGCGGTGAGATGCTCGGCAAGGGGCCCGCCGATCTGCTGCCGCCCGACGTGGGGCCCGAGGTCACGGCGCTCATGCGACGGGCCGTACGGACCGGGGAATCGGTGTCGATGGAGACCTTTCTGCGACTGCCGGGCGGGCCGGAAGGGCACGCCTGGGTCCAGCACTTCACCCCGCTGAAGGACCCCGACGGGCAGGTGCGAGCGCTCTACTCGCTGGGCATCGACATCACCGCCGAGTACCTCGCCCGCCGGCGGCTCGCGCTGCTCAGCCGGGCCGGCAGAACCGTCGGCAGCAGCCTGAACACGGAGCGCACCGCGCACGAACTGGCCGAGGCCCTCGTACCGGAGCTGGCCGATCTCGTCACCGTCGATCTGCTGACGTCCGTACTGTCCGGGCAGGAGCCGAGTGCGAGCACGCTCCGTGCCGATTCGGTGACGCTCCGCCGTACCGCGCAGCTCTCCGTGATCGACGGGACGCCGGAGGCCACGCTGCAGCTGGGCGATGTGGAGCGGTACCCGGAGTTCGCACCGCACGCGCGGGCCGTGAGCACCGGCCGCGCGGGGCTGATGGACCCGCGTCACGACATCGGGTTCGAGTGGTGGGTCGCGCTCGAACCGCACCGGGCCGAGCGCGCGGCCGAATATCCGCTCCATTCCGCGATGACGGTCCCCCTGCGGGCCCGCGGCACGACGTTCGGCGTGGCGTTCATCGCCCGCCACCGGACCAGAGAGCCCTTCGACTCCGACGATCTGCTGTTGGCCGAGGAGATGGCCGCGCGGGCGGCGGTGTGCGTGGACAACGGTCTGCGCTACTCCCGGCAGCGCGCCACCGCCCTCGCCCTGCAGCACAGCCTCCTGCCGCGCCGCCTGCCCCGCCGCAGCGCCGTCGACGTGGCCTCGCGCTATCTGCCCGGCGACACGAGCCTGGGGGTGGGCGGCGACTGGTTCGACGTGATCCCGCTGTCCGGTGCCCGGGTCGCGCTCGTTGTGGGGGACGTGGTGGGCCGCGGGGTGCACGCCTCGGCGACGATGGGCCGGCTGCGCACCGCCGTCCGTACGCTCTCCGACGTCGAGCTGCCGCCGGACGAACTCCTCACCCACCTCGACGACCAGGTGGCGCACCCGGTCGATCCCGACGAGAAGGACGCCCTGCCCGAGGCGGACACCGGCGAGGGGGCGACCTGCCTGTACGCGGTGTACGACCCGGTATCCCGCCGATGTTCCCTGGCATGCGCGGGCCACCCGCCGCCGGTCCTCGTACGCCCCGACGGCAAGGTGGAGCTGCTGGAGATGCCGCCCAGCCTGCCGCTCGGGGTGGGCGGTCTGCCGTTCGAGAGCATGGAGGTCGAAGTCCCGGACGACAGCACGCTGTTCCTCTACACCGACGGGCTGATGGAGTTCCGGGACCGCGACGTCGACCAGTGGCTGGACGAACTGTGCCGGACCCTGGGAGCAGCGGCCCGGGCAGGGACCTCACTGGACGGGGTGTGCGATGCGGTGCTCTCCGCACTGCTGCCCGAACGCCCCGACGACGTGGCCGTGCTCGTCGCCCGTACGCACGCTTTTCCCGCATGGCGCGTGGCCACCTGGGAGTTCCCCGCCTACCCCGTCGTGGTGTCCGAGGCGCGGGAGTGCACGATCCGTCAGCTCAGCGAATGGGGCCTGGACGAGGCCGCGTTCACCACCGAACTCGTGGTGAGCGAGCTGGTCACCAACGCCATCCGCTACGGCGCGGGACCGGTGCGGCTCCGTCTCATCTGGGGCGACACCCTGATCTGCGAGGTGTCCGACGGCAGTTCCACGGCCCCGCATCTGCGCCGCGCGGGCAGCACGGACGAGGGCGGCCGGGGGCTGTTCCTCATCTCCCAGGTCAGCCGCCGCTGGGGCACCCGGCACACACCGGAGGGCAAGGTCATCTGGGCGGACCAGGCGGTGGGCCGTCCCAAGGGCGCGGCTTGAGATACGCGGATGCGTATCGCTCACACCAGCTCGTAAGGCTGTCACCGGCGCGAGGATTGCCGACGGATGGACGGACCGCTTGACCTGTCCCCAGGGTGAGGGCCAACAGTGAGCGCAGATCACGCGAGCGAGCGGTGTCCGTGCTCGCATACGGCCAGGATGAAATGGGGGTTCGCATGACCGAAGCCTGCGTCATTCTCGATATCGGTGGCGTTTTGGAGATCACTCCGGAAACGGGATGGGTGCAACGGTGGGAACAGCGACTGGAGTTGCCCCTGGGCACGGTGAATGAGCGGCTGCGCGACGTTTGGCGTGCCGGGCGTGTCGGACGCATCGGCGAACGCGAGGTGCACGAGCAAGTAGCGGCTCGTCTACGCCTCGACGCGCCTCAGGTCGAAGCCTTCATGGCTGACCTGTGGGCGGAATACCTGGGGACGCCGAACGAAGAACTCATCGCCTTTGTGCTAGGTCTGCGAGGGCAGTGCAAGCTGGGCATCCTGAGCAACAGCTTCATCGGCGCCCGGGAGCGGGAGACGGCGCTCTACCACTTCGACGAGTTGGTGGACCGGATCGTGTACTCGCACGAGATCGGTTTGGCCAAGCCCGACCCGCAAGCCTTCGAGGCGGCATGCGCGGGCTTGGACGTGCGTCCGGGGAGCTGTCTTTTCGTCGACGATGTTGCAGTCAACGTCGAGGCGGCCCAAGTGATCGGAATGCAGGGGCACTTGTTCGAAGGCAACCTTGAGACCATCACGCGCATCGCCCGCCACCTGGACGCCGGTCCGCCCGGGTTGCAGGTCATGCCCGACTGCACTGACCACGCTCGATGAGTACGTGCTGCGGGCGGGCTGCGGGCCCGCCCGCACCCGCACATGGTGTGGTCGGGCCGCCAAGCCCGCACCTTGGCCGGACGGCGCGATCCACTGGACCGGCCAAGGCCGGGTCACACGGGACCGGCCAAGGTCGGGTCACACGGGACCGGCCAAGGTCGGCTACGCGGGACACGGCCGCTGTCGCGCATGCGGCGCCGAACGCCTGCCCTCGAACGCGACGGTTCGGTACCGCGATCGGCCGGGGATGCGTGACATCACCCACTGGCCAGGGCGATGAGGAACTGCGTTCCCGCGTCGTGCCTCCGCGCGCAGATTCCCGGAACCGCATTGAGGGCGGCCAGGGCCCGGCACCAGCCCACCACACGATCGGGAGACTGGCCGGGAACCATCGCCGCCAGCTTCTCGATCCTCCGCTCCAGCACGGCGAAGTCTGCAACTCCCTCAAGGACCCAGTCCACCGCGTCGAAGTCGGGATCGCCCCACGCGGGCCTCGGGTCGATCGCCACCATGCGGGCGGCCGAACCGTACAACACATTGGCCGGATGGAGGTCCCCGTGCACGAGTCCCACCGGCCCACTGGCGGCAAGATCCAGAGCCGCCGCTCGGGAGCGACCGAGCATGGCTCGGTCGAACACATCGCTCGCGCCGGCCGCCGCCAGCCTCCGGTCGGCCAAGCCGAAGAGGAAGTCGACCCGATGGGACAGAGGCCGCACCACCGAGTGCTCCCTCGTCGCGGGAGCCGGTGCCTGAGCAGACACCCGTAGCTCCCGCAGCAGCGTCGCCACCTCGGGCAACCGTCGAGCAGGCTGTGTCACCGGCGCCCCCGGCTCCACGCTCTCCAGCAGCAAGGCCCCCATGGCGAGATCGTCGTCGAGCAGAGTGACAACCGACGGTGTCGCTGCCCAGGCGCGCAGGGCTTCGGCTTCCTCGCGGGCAATCGCGGGCTCCGGCGTGAGCTTCAGCCACACCGAAGTGCCGGTGTCACGTCTCAAGCAGCGAAACACCCGTGAGGTGCCTCCCCCACCCGCCGCGACGGGTTCCAGACTCCAGCGAGCAGCGAGTTCACCGGCGAGAGCCGGCAACTCCTCGCACCAGGCGAGCACCTCGGCTCCGAACCGGACGACGAGCCGGTCCCGGACCTCCGGCGCGACACAGGCCAGCTCCCTCAACACGTCCCCCGCAGGTCGTAGATCCCGTCCCTCCGCATCCTAGGAGTGCCGTCCTGGCACGACCCACCCCATGTCACCGTCACGAAGCGTGAAGAGCATCGGGGCGATCGACCACCCCATCGTGACAGCGCGATACGTCACAGCGCGCCGGCCCGCGAGAGCCCCTATCCGCACAGGCGTTACGCGCGTGCCCTGACCGCCTTGCGACGTGCCAGGATCTCCAGCACCTGTTCGCCCCAGCGCAGGTTCTCCTCCTCGAAGGCCCGCCCGCGCATCAGCGTCAGATACGGGCCGATCCGCTCGGCCGTGCTCAGGTACGCGTCCTCGCTGCGGCCGTCGAGGAGGGTCTCGCGCAGCCGCTCGTAGCGGGCGAGTTTGCCTCGGGCCCACTCCAGGCGCTCCTCCACCAGCGCACGCGCCGCATCCGGGTCGCTCTCGTCGACCGCCTGGATCTTGACGAGGAAGTCGTCCCGGATGGTGGTGGGCCGGGGCGGGGCGACCGCGAAGGTGCGCAGGTCCTCGCGCCCCTCCTCGGTGAGCGTGAACATCCGCTTGTTGGGCCGCCGTTCCTGCTGGACGACGCGCGCGGCGATGAGGCCGTCGCCCGCAAGCCTTTCGAGCTCCCGGTAGAGCTGCTGCGGGGTGGCCTGCCAGAAGTTGGCCATCGAGGCGTCGAAGCGCTTCGCCAGGTCGTAGCCGGATGCCTCGCCCTCCAGGAGCGCCGCCAGGACCGCGTACTTCAGAGACATCTGGACACGCTATCACTTCCGTGATTACTCTCTTCCACACCTAGTCGCAAAGTTGAATACTAGAGTCTCCAGAGTGGAGGAGCCGACCATGCATCCGTTCCGCAAGGCCGTCGAGGCCGGCGACCATGACGCCATCCGCGCCCTGCTGGCCGAGGACGTCGTGTTCACCAGCCCCGTCGCGTTCCGCCCGTACCCCGGCAAGGCGATCACCGCCGCAATCCTCAAGGGCGTCTCCCGGGTCTTCGAGGACTTCCGGTACGTCCGCGAGATCGCCGGCGCCGACTGCCGCGACCACGCGCTGGTCTTCACCGCCCGCGTCGGCGGACTGGAGATCAACGGCTGCGACTTCCTGCACACCGACGAGAACGGCCTCATCGACGACTTCATGGTGATGGTCCGTCCGCTGTCCGCCGCGCAGGCCCTGTCCGAGGCCATGGGCGCCCAGTTCGAGCAGATCAAGCGGGACGCGGAGGGCGCGTGAACGACTACGACGCGATCGTCATCGGCGCGGGCAACGCCGGGCTGACCGCCGCCGCCACCCTCCAACGGGGCGGCGCCCGCACCCTGTTGGTGGAGCGGCACACCGTACCGGGCGGCTGCGCGACCTCCTTCCGGCGCGGCAGGTTCGAGTTCGAGGTCGCCCTGCACCAGCTCTCCGGGATCGGCGCCCCGGGCCAGGCCTTCTCCCTGCGCGAGCTGCTCGCCGAACTGGACGTTGCCGACGGCCTGGAGTTCGTCGAGGAGCGCGATCTGTACCGGGCGGTGGTTCCGGGCGTCTACGACGTGACGCTGCCCGCCGACTGGGCCGGTGCGGCCGACGCGCTGGAGGCGGCCTTCCCCGGCAACCGGTCCCGCATCGAGCGGTTCTTCGAGCTGGTGCGCACCGTCACCTTCTGGCAGGTCGCAGCGCGGGGCGGCACGCCCGTCGAGCAACTCGACCCGGTGCTCTTCCGGCAGGGCCTGCGGCCGTTCAAGGAGGTCCTGGACGAGCACTTCGACGACGAACGGCTCGCGTGCGTCCTCGGCACGTACTGGGGCTATCTCGGACTGCCGCCCTCGCGGCTGCCGTTCCAGGATCTGGCGCTGGTCCTGTTCGCCTACTTCGAGTTCAAGCCGTGGCACATACGCGGCGGTTCGCAGATGATGTCGCGCGCCCTGCTCGACTCCTTCCTCCGCGCGGGCGGCGAGGTCCGCTTCAACACCGCGGTCGAGGCCGTCCTGACCCGCCGGGGCCGGGCCGTCGGCGTACGGCTGGACACCTGCGACGAGGTGAGCGCGGCCGATGTGGTCTCCAACGCCTCCCTGCCCACCACCTACGGCATGCTCGAAGGGCCGTCCCTGCCCTCCGCCGTCGTCCGCGACCTCGGCTCACGGCGCGTCGGCGTGTCCGGCTTCGTCCTGCACATGGGCCTCGACGCCACCCCGGAGGAGCTGGGCTTCACCACCAGCACCACCTTCGTCAACGCCGACCTGGACGACGAGCGCACGTACGCGTCGATGCGCACGCTCCAACCGGCGAGGGGCATCGTGGCTTCGTCGTACGACGTCGAGCCGATCGGCTTCGCACCGGCCGGTGCCTCGCACGTCAGCCTGATGACGCTCCAGTACGCCGACGCCTGGCAGGCCCTCCCCCCGCAGGAGTACGCCCGTGCCAAGTTCGCCTACGCCGAGAGCCTGCTGGACCTCCTGGAGAACGTCACACCGGGCGTACGGGACGCGATCGAGGAGGTCGACGTCGCCACCCCGCTGACGATGATGCGCTACCTCGGCCACCCCGGCGGCGCCTTCTACGGATACGAACAGGACGCCACCGAAGGCTGGTTGTTCCGCGACAGCGATCGCGAGAGCCATGTCCCCGGACTGCATCTCGCCGGTGCGTGGACGGGCATGGGCGGCTTCCAGCCCACCCTCACCGCAGGAGCGAACGCCGCCCGCCGCGTGCTGGAGACCACGGCAGCCGCCTGACCGCCGGCTGCCTCCCGGAGGGAGACGTCATGCATCACCCCATCGCCCAACTCTTCGACGGCCACGAAGACATCGAGGCCGAGATCGACCGCCGCGAGGCACAGTCCGTGGCGCGCACCGCGGACGTCGACGCCCATCACCCGCGGCGCCTCACCCTGACCGTGGCGGAGATCATCACCGAGACGGCGAGCACGAGGACGTTCCGCGTGCGCGCCGCCGACGGCGGCCCGCTGCCACCGTTCCTCGCGGGCCAGTACGTGGGGGTCTTCGCGGACGGCACGAGCCGGCCGTACGCGATGGCCTCCAGCCCCGCACGGCTCGACCACTACGACCTGACGGTGCGTCGGGTGGCGACCGGACGTATCAGCAACCACCTCATCGACACGCTCGCCGTGGGCGACGGGCTCACCACCACCGGCCCGATGGGCACGTTCCACCACAACCCGCTCTTCCACGGCGAGGACGTCGTCTTCCTCGCCGGGGGCTCGGGGGTCGTCCCGGCGATGAGCATGATCCGCGACATCGTGGACCGCGGACTGCCCCGCCGCCTCCATCTGATCTACGGGTCCCGCAGAGCGGACGACATCATCTTCCGGGACGAGTTGGACGCGATCGCCGCCGAACACCCGGGCATCCGCGTGGACCATGTCGTCCTCGAACCGGATCCGTCCGTTCCAGGGCCGACGGGGCTGCTCACCGCCGAGACCATCGAGGCGCTGGCCGGCCCGCCGGCCGGCCGAATGGTCTACGTGTGCGGTCCGCAGGCGCTGTACCCGTACGCACTCGAACAGCTCACACGCCTCGGCCACCCCCGCCGCCGGATCCGCTTCGAGGCGAACGGCGCACCGGCACACCCCGAGGCGCAACCGCACTGGCCCGACGGGATTGATCCGGCGGAGGAGGTGACGGTCACGGCCGGCGGCACGTCGTTCCGTACGCCCCGCAACCGTCCGCTCCTGGACGCCCTGGAGGACCACGGCATCCGCCCGGAGGCGGCGTGCCGGTCGGGCGAGTGCGGGCTGTGCGTGGTGCGCGTGGTGAAGGGCGAGGTGCACACGGCGGAGGAGGCCCGACTGCGCCTGTCCGACGGGCCGTTCGGCTACACGCACAGCTGTGTCGCGTATCCGCTGACGGATGCGGAGATCGACGCCTGATCGGCGCCGGGTCGGCGTCCGGTCGCGTCCGGTCGGCGTCCCGGGGACATGGGCCCGGGAACGGACGAGGTGCCGTTCCCGGGCTGTCCCGTCCGGTGACCCCGGCGAACGACTCGGGACCGCCCGCGCGGGCCATGTCGCCGTCCCCGCCCCGAAGGGCGGAAGCGACACGCCGGACCCTCCCGGCGCCGGTGCGACGCGTTCTCGTACGGCCCGGCGCCAAGTGGCGCAATGTCAGCTGACACATGATCAGCCCCTGCCATGCGACGGGTATGTGATCATATGTGTGCCGAAAGGCCGGACCAGCCCTCCCCCGGTCGCAGCGACAGACGACCGGCGGGACCGGGCCTCCGCTCCCCCGGTGCGCGTGAACTTACGGCACCAAGGAGGAGCAATGACCGACCCGGTCGACAGCATGCCCAGACGCATCTTCAGCAGGCGCTTCCTCGCGGGCGGCGCCGCCGCCGCGGCGCTGTCGCCGATGGCCCTCGGCGCCCAGCCCGCAGAGGCCCAGGAGGCGGACGCCGCCGGAGCGGCGCGGGGAAGCGCATCGAGGACATCCGCGAAGGCACCGGCCCGAGCCCCAGCGGGCGGCAAGGTCCGCCGTCTGAAGCTGTACGCCGAGAAGATGCCGGACGGCCGGCTGGGCTACGCGCTCGCGAAGGGCAAAGCCACCGTCCCCGGCCCGCTGATCGAGATGACCGAGGGCGACACCCTCCACGTGGAGTTCGAGAACACGATGGACGTGCCGGTGAGCCTGCACGTCCACGGCGTGGACTACGACACCCTCAGCGACGGCACCCGGCTCAACCGGAGCGCCGTGGAGCCGGGGAAATCCCGCACCTACACCTGGCGCACCCACACCCCGGGCCGCCGCGAGGACGGCACCTGGGGTACCGGCAGCGCGGGATATTGGCATTACCACGACCATGCGGTGGGAACCGACCACGGCACCGGCGGCATCCACAAGGGCCTCTACGGGGGCGTCGTGGTGCGCAGGGAGGGCGACATCCTGCCGGACAAGCAGTTCACGCTCTGCTTCAACGACAAGGTGATCAACAACGGGCCGGGCCATGAGGGCCCCAACATCCGGGCGAAGGTGGGCGATCGCCTCGAGATCATCATGATCACGCATGGCAAGACGTTCCACACGTTCCACATCCACGGTCATCGCTGGGCCGACAACCGCACAGGCGTCCTGATGGGCCCGGACGATCCCAGCCGTGTCATCGACAACAAGGTCACCGGCCCGGGCGACTCCTTCGGCTTCCAGATCATCGCGGGAGAGAACATCGGCGCCGGCGCGTGGATGTACCACTGCCACGTCCAGACGCACGCGGACATGGGGATGTCCGGGCTCCTCCTGGTCACCGACCCCGACGGCTCACTCCCCGGCTACGAGCCGCACGGCCTCGCCGGCCACCGCATCGGCTAGCAGGGCGCCAGGCACGATCCGGCGCCCGGCACCACCCCCTGGTGCGGCCGGGCGCCGGATCAGAGAACCTGCCTGTACCAGCGGTGATGAACGACCGGTTCGACGCAGAGCACCGCGGCCCCCGCGACCGCACCCACCAGCGCGGAGGGCCGGCCCCCTTCGGCGAGGGCACAGAGGCAGGCGGCGGCGATCACGAGCGGGCGCAGCAGGGTCAGCGGCCCGAGCCCGATCGCCGTCGCGAGGGTGCTGCCGCCCAACGGCAGGACGAGGTAGGCCGCGAGCGAGAGCAGTACCGCGGCGGCGTAGAGGGCCAGTGGGGGAAGGTAGCCGGTCGCTCCATCGGCCAGGGCGGCGTACGACTGGGCCCGGTCACCGGCGGTCAGCAGCACGGAGCCGGCCGTCAGTGCGGGGGCCATCAGCAGGAGCGCACCGACGGCCAGGCCGCGCAGCGCGGCTCGGGCCATGGCACGCCGTCTGCGGATCCGGGCGTCACGTCCGGCGTAGGCGCGGTAGCCGCTGAACGCCGCGTCGACGAGGCCGAGCGCGACCAGTGCGACAGCCGGCGTCATGCGGCTCCCTCGGTGAAGTGCTCCGGGCCGACCAGCTTCCGTGAGCCACGGCCGAGGGCCCGGCGAAACGGCTCTTCCAGCCATGGACGCAGCCCGAGAACGGGGCGCAGCGTCGTGGAGAAGGGATTCGCCAGACCACGGGGCTCGTGGAGCAGCGGCCGGAATCCGGGCACCGCCGCGGCGTCGAGCAACGTCGCGTCGCAGTGGGCGCGCAAGGCCGAGGCCACGCCGTCGTGACGGCCGAGGGGGTGGCGCATCCGGGCGCGGTGGAACATCCACGACCCCAGGTGGGCGAGCCGGCCGGCCGCGATGTCGAAGTGGCAGAAGGCGAGGGCCGAAGTGGCGGCCTGGGCGCGGAAGAACGCGGCCAGACCGGCGCCGCGGAAGTGGTGCAGCACCCCGGTGGAGACGAACACCGTTGCCGCCTCGGGCAGTTCGAACGCATTGCCGTGCACGAAGCGGCAGTCGAGCCCCTCGGCGCGGGCGAGGCGACGGGCCTCGCAGACCAGGGCTGCATCGAGGTCGACGCCGACGAGTTCGACATCGGGGCCCAGGTCCCCGGTCGCCGCGAGCCGGCGGACGACGTACCCCAGGCCCGAACCGACGTCGACGAGGCGGAGCCTCCCGGTCCGTGCGGAGCCGGCGCGGATGGCGTCGAACAGCGGGCCGACCAGGTTCACCAGGCGTTCTCCGACGCGCAACTCCTGGCTGAGGCGCTGGAGTTCGGTGTGCACACCGACCATCAGGCGGTCCACCGCGTGCGGGTCGAGCATGCCGTCAGGGTCCACGGGCAGAGCGGCGACGATGGGCACGGCCCGGCGGTCACCGTTCTCCCGGAGCCGGCGGATCACGTCGTCGCGGCGCACCGGCAGGCGCCGCCCGCTGCCCGGGTCGGTGACGGTGATCAGGTCGGATATCTCCAGTGGGGGCATGGACAAGCACCCTAACGGCCGGGATTGTGCCGATTGCGGGCCGCTGCACCCGCGGCGCACGCCTTACCCGGTCAGCGGCTCAGCGGGGCACGCGTCGGCGGCCGGTCCACCGGCCGGCTCGCCGACCCGTCCGAGGCTTGTCAGCCCGCGTCTTCCTTGATCATGTCGGAGCACTTCTCGCCGATCATCATCGTCGTGATGCACGGATTGACCGCCACCAGGAACGGCATGGCCGACCCGTCGGCGACCCGCAGCCCCCGGACGCCTTTGACCCGCAGTCGTGCGTCGAGCGGTGCGTCCGCGTCGTCCGCCGCCCCCATCCGGACCGTGCAGGAGGGGTGGTAGACGGTGTTGTGGGTCTGCCGGATGTAGTCGAACAGCTCGTCGTCGCTCTGCGCGTCGGGCCCCGGGGCGAGTTCGGCGCCCGCCCAGTCCGCGAGCGGCGCCTGCTCCGCGATCCGCCGGGCCAGCCTGAGCCCGTACGTCATGACGCGCCTGTCGTGCCCGTCCGCGTCCGTGAAGTAGCGCGGATCGACCTTGGGCTTGTCCCGGAAGTCGCGGGTGCGCAGGCGGACCGTGCCCGTGGAGCGGGCGCGTGTGACGTTCGGGGTGAGGCAGAAAGCGTTCTCGGACGTCGGGTAGCCGCGCCGGTAGGTGTTCATGTCGAAGGGCACCGAACCGTAGTGGAACATCAAGTCCGGCCGGTCCAGGCCAGGTTCGGTGTCCGAGAAGATCCCGATCTCCCACCACTGCGTGGAGGAGTCGACCATCTTCTGCTTGGCGTCCCACATGATGACGCCCTCCGGGTGGTCCTGGAGGTTCGCGCCGACTCCCGGGGAGTCCACCCGTACCTCCACGCCCGTCTCGCGCAGATGGTCCGCCGGCCCGATCCCGGAGAGCATCAGCAGCTTCGGGGTGTCGATGGAGCCGCAGGAGACGATGACCTCACGGCGGGCGTCGACGGTGAGCGTACGGATCAGGTCGGGCGCCAGGTACTCCACGCCCGTGCAGCGCCCGTCGGCGTCCAGCACCAGGCGCTTGGCCTGCAGCCCGGTGCGGACCTCCAGGTTCGGCCGCTTGCCGAGGATCGGGTGCAGGTACGAGACGGAGGCCGAGGAACGGACGCCGTCCTCGCGCCGGTTGATCTGGAACCAGTTCGCTCCCTTGAGGACCGTCCTGCCCGTGTTGAAGGGCGTGGTGGGGATCCCGGCGGCGGCGCACGCCTCCAGCACCGCGCGCCCGCAGGGGTCGTGGGGCGGGACGGTGCGGACCACCACGGGGCCGTGCCTGCCGTGGTGGTCCCCGGGCGCGTCGTTGTTCTCCAGCCGCTGGTAGAGGGGGAAGCAGTCCTTGGCGCCCCACCCCGTGCAGCCCAGGGCCTCCCATTCGTCGAGGTCCTCGGCCGGGGCCCAGAAGGCGATGCAGGAGTTGTGCGAGGAGCAGCCGCCGAGCACCCGGGCGCGGGCGTGCCGCATGAAGCTGTTGCCGTACTCCTGGGGCTCGATGGGGTAGTCCCAGTCATAGCCGGACTCCAGCAGGCCCATCCACTTGTCGAGCCGGAGGACGTTCTCGTCGCCGACGTCCGAGGGGCCCGCCTCCAGGAGGCAGACGGTCACGCCGGGATCCTCCGACAGCCGCGCGGCGACGACGGATCCGGCCGTTCCCCCGCCAACGACCACATAGTCGAATGAGTCCACAGTCGAATCCACAGTCACTCCCTTTGCGGCGGCGCCGGAGCGGCGCGTCAGCGAGGCGTCTCCGGCGACCCCGGTGTTCCGGCAGCCGGCGGCTGCTCGGAGCGGTGCTCCTCCAGCACGCCGGTGCGGTGGCGCTGGACGAACCAGTAATAGGCGAAGCCGACACCGCCGACGATGCCGATGAACACGAAGGCGCCCCACTGCAGGTACCAGTGGTGCGGCGGCTGCGCGTTGTAGACGTCGGGGCGCGGCCAGGCCAGGTTGATGGACATCCCGGCGCCCCACAGCACGGCGATGATGTTGATGGGCAGACCGAAGCGCCCCAGCGAGAAGCTCCCCTCGCGCGGCTTCCACTTGCCGCGCAGCCGCTGGACCAGCATCGGCGCGGTGACCGCCAGATACGCCAGGTAGATCATGATGATCGCGATGCTGGTGATCACCGAGAAGATCTGCGGCTGGTTGATGTTGATCACCAGGATGATGATCGCGACCAGGCCGATGACGACGGCCGGGATCACCGGTGTCTGGAAGCGGGGGTTCACCCGCGCGAGGTGGGTGCCCGCGGGGAGGTTGTTGTCCCGGGCCATGGCGAACATCAGCCGGATGCCGGCCGTGTGCACCGCCAGCTCGCACACCGTGATCGCGATGACCACGCACCACAGCACGATGTCGCCGATGGTCGAGCCGAGGGTGGAGAGCACCACGAATTGGAGGCCGTCCACGGACAGTTCCTTCGCATGCAGGTCCGGCACCGACATGAGGGCGAAGAGGAGGATCAGCCCGCCGATGATGAAGGAGGCGACCAGGGCTCGCAGAATGGCGCGCGGGGCGTTGCGGGAGGGGTTGTGGGACTCCTCCCCGAGGGATGCCGCCGTATCGAAGCCGTACATCACGTAGGCGGACGCCAGGGACGCGGTCAGGAACGCGCCGAGGTAGCCGAGGTTCTGCCCCGCTCCGAGCCCGTTGGTGTCGGTCAGCGTCTCGCTCGGGCTCCGTGTGATGTGTGCCGCCAGCAGAATGATCAGGACGACTGCGGCGACCAATTCGATCAGGACGCCGGCCGAGTTGATGCGGGCCATCAGCTTGACGCCGAAGGCGTTGACCAGGGTGGTGAACAAGATGAGCACGGAACCCAGGAGCACGGCGTTGGCCGCCGCGTCGTTCTTTCCGCTGCCGTCACCGACGAACTGGAAGACCGGGTCGATCTGCGGCAGCGTCACCTGGTAGGCCAGGGCCACGGCGGCGAGCGAGACCATGGTGGCGGTCAGCATCATCCAGCCGCCGATCCAGCCGACGTGCGGGCCGCCCATCTTCTTCGCCCAGTTGTAGATCGAACCGGCCACGGGATAGCGGGCGGCGAGCTCGCAGAAGCACAGGGCGACCATCAGCTGGCCCGCGAAGACCATGGGCCAGGACCACCAGTAGGCGGGACCGCCGAAGGCGATGCCGAAGTAGAACAGCTGGAAGGTGCCGGTGAGGATGGAGATATAGCTGACGCCGGCCGCGAAGGTGTGGAAGTTGCCGAGCGTGCGCTTGAGTTCGGGGCGATAACCGAGTTCGGCGAGTGAGTCGTCGTCATTGCCGTCACCGGGCGACGAGGGGGACCCCGTCGGCTCCGTGGCGGTCACTCGAACCACCTCTGGGGCTTCGGCGATGTGTTGCGCCAGATGTGCTTCGCCTCCTGGTACTCGGCGAGCCCCGCGGGCCCGAGTTCACGGCCGATGCCTGACTGCTTCATGCCTCCCCATTCCGCTTGTGGTACGTAGGGATGGAAGTCGTTGATCCAGACGGTGCCGGCGCGCAGCCCGGAGGCCACGCGCTGGGCCTTGCCCTCGTCCTGGGTGAAGACACCTCCGGCCAGCCCGTACGTCGTGTCATTCGCCAGCGCGAGGGCCTCGTCCTCGTCGCGGAACCGCTCGACGGTCAGCACGGGGCCGAACGACTCGTCGCGGACCACGGCCATGCCCGGAACGCAGTCGTCCAGGACGGTCGGCAGGTAGTAGTAGCCGTCGCCGAGGGCGGGGTCGTCGGGGCGCTTGCCGCCGCAGCGGAGCACGGCTCCCTCCTTCAGGCCCGCCGCCACGTAGGCCTCGACCTTCTCGCGGTGGGCGGCCGAGATCAGCGGGCCCGTACGGGCGTGCTCGTCGAACGGGCCGCCGAGCGGGATCCGCCGGGCCCTCGCCACCACCTCGTCCACGAACGCGTCGTGCATCTCCTGCTGCACCAGCAGCCGGGCACCGGCCGAGCAGACCTGGCCGGAGTGGAGGAAGACGGCCAGCGCCGCGTAGTCGACGGCGGTCTCGAAGTCGGCGTCGGCGAAGACGATGTTCGGGTTCTTGCCGCCCAGCTCGAGGGCGATCTTCTTGACGGTGGGGGCGGCCGCGGCCATGATCGCCCGGCCGGTGACGACACCGCCGGTGAAGGACACCATGTCCACCCGCTCGTCGCCGGTGAGCGGTGCGCCGACGGCGGGGCCGGCGCCCAGCAGCAGGTTTCCTGCGCCCCCCGGGAGCCCGGCCTCCCGCAGCAGCCGCATCAGGCCGATGGCGGTGTGGGGGGTCAGCTCGCTCGGCTTGAGGATGAAGGTGTTGCCCGCGGCGAGCGCGGGTGCGACCTTCCAGGCGGTCTGGAGCAGCGGGTAGTTCCACGGTGTGATCAGCGAGCAGACGCCGACCGGCTCGTGCACGACCCGGCTGTCGATCTCGGGCTGACCGGTGTCGATCACGCGGCCGCCGCCACTGCCGGCGATGAGGTCGCCGAAGTAGCGGAAGCAGTTCGCGATGTCGTCGAGGTCGTACTCGCTCTCCACGAACCGCTTTCCGGTGTCCAGCGACTCGGCCCGGGCGAGATCGGCCTTGTCGCGCTCCAGCAGGTCGGCCACACGCAGCAGCAGCCGGCCGCGCTCGGCGGCGGGGGTACGGGGCCACGGGCCGCGGTCGAAGGCGTCACGGGCCGCGGCGATGGCAGCGGCCGCGTCCTTCGGCCCGGCCTCGTCCACGATCGCGACCGGCGAGCCGTCCGCGGGGCAGCGGATCTCGCGGGTCTGGCCGTCCGCAGCGGCCGTCCATCGGCCGTCGATGTAGAGGTCCGGCATGGGCTCCCTCCGGGTCCGCCCGGATGCCCGGGGCGCGGCACGCACGCGTGGCGTGTACGCGTGGCGTGTACGGACAAGAGCTTATGTGATGCAGGTCACAGGCGCGTGCGACCGTTGATGAGACGTTCAGAGACCGTTGATCAGCTGCCGGGAGAGTGGGCCATATGTTGATCGACGTCACCGACACGGAAACCGGTATGGAACGGAGCGAGCCCGACTGGGAGCGCGCCCTGTGCGCGCAGACCGGCCCCGAATTCTTCTTCCCCGAGGCGGGCGGCTCCACCAGGGAGGCCAAGCAGGTCTGCACGGCCTGCGAGGAGCGACTCCGCTGCCTGGAGTACGCGCTGTCCAACGACGAGCGCTTCGGGGTGTGGGGCGGCCTCTCCGAGAAGGAGCGGCAGCGCCTGCGCCGCCACTGACCGCGTTGCGCCGCTGCGGGGGCGGTGCACGCACGACGTACGGCAATCCAGTGGGACCACGGGGGGCCATGCGGGGGACCTGCAGGTCCCTACGAGGGACCTGCACGGGCCCACTCGGGGGCCGGAACACAGGAAGAGGACAGGAGCGGCGGAGGGGACGGGAGCGAGGGAAGCGAAAGCGATTTGGTTGCTGGGCCCCGACCGCGTAAGGTCATGTTCACCGACGCGGGGTGGAGCAGCTCGGTAGCTCGCTGGGCTCATAACCCAGAGGTCGCAGGTTCAAATCCTGTCCCCGCTACTGACAGGCAGGCCCGGTGCTCACGCACCGGGCCTGCTGCTTTGATGGGCGGCATGACCATCTACGAGATTCCGCTGCGCACGCTGTCCGGCGAACCGACCTCCCTGGCCGAGCACCGGGGCAAGGCCCTGCTCATCGTGAACGTCGCCTCGAAGTGCGGCCTGACCCCGCAGTACACCGGCCTGGAGGAGCTCCACGAGCGCTTTGCAGGACGCGGCTTCAGCGTGCTGGGCGTTCCGTGCAACCAGTTCGCCGGGCAGGAGCCGGGCACCTCGGAGGAGATCGCGGAGTTCTGCTCGGCGACGTACGGCGTGACCTTCCCGCTGCTGGAGAAGATCGACGTCAACGGCGAGAACCGGCACCCGCTCTACGCCGAACTGGTGACGGCGCAGGACGCGGAGGGCGTCGCGGGCGACATCAAGTGGAACTTCGAGAAGTTCCTCGTCAGCCCGGCGGGCGAGGTGGTCGGCCGGTTCCGTCCGCAGACCGCGCCCGGCGACGGCGCACTGGTCTCCGCCGTGGAGGCCCAGCTGCCGGTGTAGTCGCGCTCGTCCCGTCCGCAGAGAACCGCAGGTCCGGTGCCGCGCGCACCGGACCTGCCGCTGTCGGGGTCCGCGCGGTGCGGGTCCACGCGGTCCGGGGCCGCGCGATGCGGGGCGGGTCGGTCGAGCGCTGCCGCGAGCCGGGCGTGCGGGCGCCCGGCCCCCGACGGGACGCGGCGAGCCGCCGGACCAGCCGTGCGCTCCGATCCCAGAGCCCGGAGGGGCGGTCCGGGAGGGGTGCTGCGCGACCGGGGTCCACCAGGAGTTGCCGCTCCGGCGGACCGCGCCGCCACGTACCACCGGGGCGACAATCCGGCCTTCTATGAATGCCTTTCGGTCACGCGGAACGAGCGAGGCCACGATCGGCTCGCACCGGGAGCCGCCGCTCGAATACAGCATTCCGGTCCGACGCGCGGGCGCTGACCAGGCCGGGCGCAAGAGGGGCGCGGGAGACCCGCGTTCGCGCCCGCGCACGGCGGACAGTACGCCCCTGTTCCTTCCCTTCGCGATCACCATGAGCGATGTCACCCGGGCATGGCACGATCGTGCGTGGGTGGTCGACGAGCCGCCGCCGGGTCTCCGGCAGGCTCGCCGCACACCTGCTCGGCTGGGGGGCCGACACACCCCCTGGCAGGGTGCGCAGCATCGCAGTATGGGGGAAACAGGGGGAAACTGTTGTGATCTGCTATGAAGCGACGGCGGAAGACGTATCCAAGGTCAGGTTCTCGCCGACCCCGCTCGGGGAGGCTGTCTACAGCTTTCGCATGCTGGCCTCACCGGAGCGCAGGAAGCTCCACGCGCCGTGGGTGAGCGATGTACGGGCGCGTCTCAAGGGAGTCGACTTCGGCCCGCTGCGTGCGGTCGTCCCGCCCATGGGCTACGTCCCGGACTTCCTCACTCCGGCACCGGGCGCCGAACCCGCGGTCATCACCGAGGAATTGGAGAAGGTGCGCTCGACGACGCCGGAGCACTTCGTCGACGAAGTGGCCTGGATGGCGGCCGACACCGGCACACCCGCGGCCTGGCGCGAGGAAGCCGCGCCCATGCACCGGCGCATGCTCGCCGACCCCGGACAGGCCATCAGGACGGTGACCAAACTCCTGGACGTCTACTGGCGGTTGGCGCTGGAGCCGCACTGGCGCCGGCTGCACGGCGGGCTCCAGTCGGACATCCGCTCCAGGACCCGCGTGATGGAGACATCGGGGACGGCCTCCGTCTTCTCCTCGCTCAACAGGCGTGTCGGATGGAGCGACAGCCGTATCACCGTGCGCAGCGACTACGACTTCAAGGAGAAGCTGGGCGGCCAGGGGCTCGTGCTCGTCCCCAGCATCTTCTGCGGACCCGAAGTGCTGACCATGCTGCCGCCGCTGGGCTCGATGATCGTCTATCCGCGGCCGGACGTGGGCGAGGTGTGGAGCAGGCAGAGACTCGAGCACTCCAGCGCCCTGGCCTCGTTGATGGGGCCCGTGCGCGCGGCGGTCGTCGAGGCACTGGTGACACCCGCCACGACGACGGAGCTCGCCACCGCGATCGATGTCACCCCGGGGGCCATCAGCCAGCATGTCGGCGTGCTGCGGGACTGCAATCTGGTGCTCAGCCGCCGGGCCGGCCGGCGGGTCATCCACTCCCTGTCCGAGACGGGTGAGGCGCTCGTCCTGGGCTCCCGGCCCGTCGGTCGTGCGGCCTGACCCGCTGCCTCCGCCCGGCCCCAACAGGCCTCGCGGAGCACTGATTTAGGCCCGTCTAAAACGCTTGGGCTCCTCCGGCGCCTGTGTTTGGCTTACTCCGGCACGTCGACAGGAACGCGGGCGAAGTACCACATACCGTCCGGGCCGCACGCGAGGCATCCACCTGCCGGAATCACCGGGGAGCCCGCCCGCCTCGCAAGACCCGCAGACGATCACTCACTTGACTTGGGGGGACATCCAAGGTGTCCGCAACATCTACCGGGGACAAGCGCGCCTACGACGTGGTCGTCGTCGGCAACGGCTCACTCGGTCTGTCGCTCGGCCTCACCCTGGCACGGCGGAATGTGCGCGTGGCCGTACTCGGCCGCCCGCACCGGCCCTGGGCCGCGTCCTCGGCCGCGGGGGCGATGATCGGGACGTTCGGCGAGGTGACGACCACGCTGCTGAAGAGCGAGTTCGGCCGCACCAAACTCGACTGGGCACACCAGGCCGCCACGTTGTGGCCGGACTGGCTGGAGGGGATCTCGCCGGAGTCGGACGGCTCCGAGCTGCTGACCGCCGACGGCACCGTCGTCATGCTGAACGCCGTGGGTGTTCCCGAGATCGACACCCAGAACTTCAAGGCGATCCGCAAGACGCTCGTCGACTACGGCGAGAAGTTCGAGGACGTCGACCCCGAGGACATCGACTGGCTCGACGCGGAGCCCACCGGCCGCCCGCTCCAGGCGATCTTCCTTCCGCGTGAACACGCCGTCGACGCCCACGCGTTGCTCGACCGCCTGGAGAAGGCGTTCGTCGCCGAGGGCGGGACCCTCATCCCCGAACTCGCCATCCGGGTGGACCGGGCGGCGGACCGGGTGCGCGGCGTCGAGCTGGAGTCCGGGACCGTCCTGGCAACCGAACAGCTGGTGCTGGCCGCCGGTTCCGCCTCCCAGACCGTCCTGGACAGCGTGCCCGACCAGGCGGCCCGTATCCCGCGGCTCATCAGCGGCTACGGCGTCTCCGCCCTGGTCGACACCGAGGACGGCACCGCCCCGCGCAGCGTCCTGAGGACGCCCAACCGCGCGTTCGCCTGCGGTCTGCATGTCGTCCCGCGCGGCGAGGGTCAGGTGTACGTCGGCGCGACGAACATCATCTCGCCCGAGCCGCGCGAGACCCCGCTCATCTCCGACGTCCTGTTCCTGCTCAACTGCGGCAACCGCCAGATCCGCCGCAACCTCGGCGAGAGCGGGCTGCGCACCATCCAGGTGGGCAACCGGCCCGTCGCCCTGGACGGCATGCCGCTGCTGGGCGAGACGGAGCTGGCCGGCCTGTGGATGATGACCGGGACCTACCGTGACGGCCTCACCCTCTCCCCGCTGCTCGCCCGCGAGATGACCGCGCGCCTGCTCGGTGAGGAGACCTCGGTGGACCTGGAGATGTTCCGCCCGGTCCGCGCCCCGATCCAGCCGATGACTCGCGAGGAGGTCGTGGAGACCACCGTCACGCACATGCTGGCGACCGGTTACGAGTCCAACTGGAGCGTCCCCGTCGAGTGGCCGTTCACCATCGAGCACTACCTCCGGGTCGCGTACACGCGCATCGCGGACGAGTTCGACCCGCTCTTCACGCCGCCGCCGGAGCTGCTCGCCTCCTCGCGCATCCACCCCTCCATCGCCAAGGCCCTGCGGGAGTACTACGCGGCCAGCCACGCCGCGTCCGGCGCCTGACGCCCCGTCCTCCGGTCCCGTTCGCCGGGTCACCGGCCCACGGGACCGCTGGGCACATCCCTGCTCGCTGCTGCTGAAAGGATCGACGACGGTGGCTGAACAGCCGCTCGCAGACTTACTCCGGGAAGCGGAGCGCGTGCTCACCGCCAGTGGTGTGTGGGGCCCGCGCGAGGACGCCGCAGCCCTGGCCGCCCATGTGCTGGGGCTCACGGAGGAGGCGCTCAAGCCCGAGTACCCGGTGCCCGCCGCCGCGGCCGAGCGGCTGCGGACACTGGTCGGGCGCAGAGCCTCCCGTATCCCGCTCGGGCACCTCACCGGGCGGGCCCGGCTCGGCGGCATCGAGGTGACGGTCACCGAGGATGTGTTCGTTCCGCGGTTTCCCACCGAACTCCTGCTCCGCTGGGGTCTGTCGGCCGTCGAGGGGGCGAAGGACCCCGTCGTGGTCGACCTGTGCACGGGCTCCGGGGCGGTGGCCCTGGCCGTGGCGCACGCCCGCCCAGACGCCACGGTGCATGCCGTGGAGCTGGACGCGGCGGCCCTGGAGTGCGCCCGGCGCAACGCCGCCGAGCGCGCGGCGGCCGGTGACCGGCCGGTCGCCGTGCACCAGGGCGATGTCACGGATCCGGTGCTGCTCGCGGACCTGGACGGCACGGCCGATCTGGTCCTCGCCAACCCCCCGTATGTGCCGGTGGGCACGGAGCTGCTTCCCGAGTGGGGCGAACACCACCCCCGGCAGGCCGTCTTCGCCGGCGACGACGGGCTGGACGTGATCCGCCGGGTCATCGCCTGCGCCGCGCGCCTGCTGCGGCCCGGCGGGGGTCTGGCCATCGAGCACGGGGACGCCCAGATCGACGTCGTTCCCGGCCTGCTCGCGGCGACCGGGGCCTTCGCGGAGGCCGAGGGCCACCGCGATCAGGAGAACCGCCCCCGCTACACCACCACGCTGAGGAAGGCGGTGTCATGACGACCACCTCGACCGCCGGGGAAGCCGGTCTGACCGTGCTGCGCGGTGAACTGGACGCCATCGACGGGCAGTTGCTGGAGATTCTCAGGGCGCGGATCGAATGCTGTGTCCGCATCGCGGAGCACAAGCGGGAGCACGGCGTCCCCATGATGCAGCCGCACCGGATCGGGCTGGTCCAGGAGCGCGCCGCCCGCTTCGGAGCCGAGCACGGCATCGACGGGACCTTCCTGCGGCGCCTCTACGACCTGATCATCGAGGAGACCTGCCGGGTGGAGGACCTCGTCATCGACGGTGTCGCCGACGACGGCCGGCCCGACAGCCGTCCAGCACAGGGCGATGCCTCATGACGGCCCCCACGCGCACCCTGCTGATCGACAACTACGATTCCTTCACCTACAACCTCTACCAGTTGCTCGGCGAGGTGAACGGGCAGCCACCGACCGTCGTCCGCAACGACGTCGCCTGGTCCGCCCTGCATCCGGCCGACTACGACAACATCGTGGTCTCCCCCGGTCCCGGACGGCCGGGCCGGGAGCTGGACTTCGGGGTGAGCGCCCGCGCGATCCGCGATTCGGGGCTCCCCGTCCTGGGGGTGTGCCTGGGCCACCAGGGCATCGCCGAACTCTTCGGCGGCACGGTCGAGCACGCGCCCGAGCCCGTGCACGGCCGGATCTCCCCGGTCCGGCACACCGGCGAGGACATCTTCGCCGGGCTGCCCTCGCCGTTCTCCGCGGTGCGCTACCACTCGCTTGCGGTCACCGGACTCGCCGACGAGCTGGAGGGCATCGCGTGGACCGAGGACGGTGTGCTGATGGGGCTGCGCCACCGCACCGACCCGGTGTGGGGCGTCCAGTTCCACCCGGAGTCCATCTCCAGTGAGTACGGGCGCGAACTGCTCGCCAACTTCCGCGATCTGACGCGGCGGCGGCACCTGGCGGCGCCCGCAGCGTCCCGCTCCCCGTACCAGCTGCACGTACGGCGGCTGGAGACAGCGCCGGACGCCGAGATCGCCTACGGCGAGCTGTTCGCCGGGCGCCGGCACAGCTTCTGGCTGGACAGCGGGTCGCACGCCGACGGCAACGCCCGCTTCTCCGTCCTGGGCGACGGCACCGGGCCCCTGGCCGAGTACGTCACCCACCGGGTCTCCACCGGCACCGTGCGGGTGGAGCGCGAGGGCCTGCCCGACGAGGAGGTGCGGCAGGGCTTCTTCGACTACCTCGACGGGGAGCTGCGCAGGCGCGCACTCCCCCGGCCGGAGGGTCTGCCGTTCTCCTTCAACCTCGGCTACATCGGCTATCTCGGCTACGAGTTGAAGGCCGAGGCGGGCGCCGAAGCCGCGCACACCGCGCCGACCCCGGACGCCGCGATGCTCTTCGCGGACCGGGCCGTGGTGGTGGACCACGCCGAGGGCGTCACCTATCTGCTCTGCCTGAGCATCGCCGCCGACGACCCGGACGCCACCAAGTGGCTGGACGCCACGATCGGCCGGCTGGCCGTCCTGCCCACCGAGACCGTCCGTGAGCACAGCCCTCTGCTGGGCGTGGGGGAGCCGGGCGCGGCCTCGCTCGCCTCGCGTCACAGCCGGCAGGAGTACCTCGGGCTGATCGACGACTGCCTGGAGGAGATCCGCAACGGCGAGTCGTACGAGATCTGCCTGACCAACATGGTCTCCACCGGCACGACGGTCGACCCGCTCGCCACCTACCGCCATCTGCGGCGCGTCAGCCCCGTGCCGTACGGGGCGCTGCTCGACTTCCCCGGTGTGGCGGTGCTCAGCGCGTCCCCGGAGCGGTTCCTGACCATAGGGACGGACCGTGTCGCCGAGTCGAAGCCGATCAAGGGCACCCGGCCGCGCGGGGCGACACCCGCGGAGGACGGGGCGCTGCGCGAGGGGCTGCGGGGCAGCGAGAAGGACCGTGCAGAGAACCTGATGATCGTGGACCTGCTGCGCAACGACCTCAACACGGTGTGCGAGGTCGGGTCCGTCCATGTGCCCAAGCTCTTCGACGTCGAGACCTATGCTCCGGTGCACCAGCTCGTCTCCACGGTGCGCGGCACCCTGCGCGACGGGGTGTCCGCGGTGGACTGCGTCCGGGCTTCGTTCCCGGGCGGGTCGATGACCGGTGCTCCCAAGCTGCGCACGATGGAGATCATCGACCGGCTCGAACAGGGGCCGCGCGGCGTCTACTCGGGCGCGCTCGGATGGTTCTCGCTGAGCGGCGCCGCCGATCTGTCCATCGTGATCAGGACGATCGTGGCGACCCAGGAGGGCGTGTCGTTCGGGGTCGGCGGCGCCGTCATCGCCCTGTCGGATCCCGCCGAGGAGTTCGAGGAGACGCTGGTGAAGTCACGGGCGATGGCGAAGGCGATCGCGGCGGGCACGACGACGGCCCGCGACGAGCAGGCGGCGCACTCATGAGCGGCTCCCCGACGAGGACGGCACCGGAGACGGCGGTGCCCGGCCGGATCCGCCGGTGTGTGCTGGCGGGCGGATCCGGCGCCGTGGGCGGCCTGTTCGCCGGCCTGCTCGCCGGTGCGGGCATCGACGTCTGCGTCGTCGACCCCGCGCCGCCCGCGGCCGGCTCCGACGGCCTCCGTCATCACCCCGGCGACATCACCGCACCGGACGAGGCCCTGCGCGCGGAGCTGGCGGAGACGGATCTGCTGCTGCTCGCGGTGCCCGAAGAGGTCGCCCTGGACGCGGTACGGGCCACGGCCGGCAGCTTGAGGCCCGGAGCGCTTCTCGCAGACACGCTCTCGGTCAAGACCCGCGTCGCGGCCGAGGTCGCCGCCCATGCGGCGCGGCGTGAAGCCGTGGGCCTGAACCCGATGTTCGCGCCCTCGCTGGGCATGGACGGCCGTCCGGTGGCCGCGGTGGTCCTGCACGACGGCCCGCTGGTCGCCGAACTGCTCGGCCTGGTCGCCCGGAACGGCGGCCGGGTCGTACGGGTCGGCGCCGAGCGGCATGACCGGCTGGCCGCCGCCTCACAGGCCCTCACCCATGCCACCGTGCTCGCCTTCGGCCACGCGCTTGCCGAACTGGACGTGGACATCGAGGAGTTGGCCGCGATCGCTCCTCCCCCGCACACGGCACTGCTGGCGCTGCTGGCCCGGATCGCGTCAGGCACACCCGAGGTGTACTGGGACATCCAGTCCGCCAACCCGTACGCCGGCGACGCCAGGGACGCGCTCGCCGGTGGTGCGGCCCGGCTGAAGGACCTCGTGCGCGACAACGACGAGAAGACCTTCGCCCACTTTCTGCATGAACTCTCCGGCGGGCTCGGCGACAGGCTTCCGCACTACCGGGACCTCTGTGCGGACCTGTTCACCCGGATTCCCGCCGCCGGACCCAAGGATGCGTCATGACCACCACAGCAGACACCAGCCCGGAGAGCACCACGGAGATCGGCCCCCGGCCCGCCAACTGGGTGTCCGCCCGTATCGACAAGACGACAGACTCGCTGGACCGCGCCTTCGACGAGGGGCTGACGGGGCACGTCATCACCGGCCGCGACGGCAAGGTGGTGGAACTGGAGGACGGCAGCAGCGCGATCGAGTTCGTCTCCTGCTCCTACCTGGGCCTCGAGGCGCACCCGGCGCTGGTCGGAGCCGCGGAGGACGCCCTGCGCCGGTTCGGCGCGCACTTCTCCTCCTCACGCAACCGCATGCGCCCGATGTACCTCGGCCAACTCGAGGCGCTGCTGAGCGAGATCTACGGCGGTCGCCCCGTCGTGCCGTTCACCTCGGTCAGCAATGTGCACCTCGGGGTGCTGCCGCTGCTGGGCAACGGCACGCTGCCCGGCTACCCCGTCTCCGCCAAGGGCCCGGTGTTCCTGGTCGAGAAGACCGCCCACGCCTCGATCCAGGTGCTGCGCGGGGTGATGGAACAGCTCGGCCCGGTCCGCCGTTTCGACCTGGCCGACCCCGAGTCGCTGGCGACGCGTGTCAAGGAGGCCACGGCCCAGGGTCGTACGCCCATCGCGCTCGTCGACGGGGTCGGTTCGATGGGCGGGCTCATCGACGTGGTCGGTCTGGCCCGCACGCTGGGCGAGGCCGACGGACTGCTGTATGTGGACGACGCGCACGGGATCTCCATCGAGGGGCGCCACGGCGCGGGCTACGCGTACGAGGCGTTCGGCGGGCGGCTTCCGGACCATGTGCTGATCGCCGGGTCGCTGTCCAAGGGGTTCGGCGGCGCCGGGGGCTTCGCGGTGCTGGGGTCGGCCGAAGACGTCCGTGTACTGCGCAAGTTCGCCAATCCGCTGGTCTTCGGGCACTCCATCATGCTGCCCCTGCTCGCCGCGGACGTGGCGGCGGCGGAACTCCACCTCGGTGGAGAGGTGGCCCGGCTCCAGGACCGGCTGTGGGCGAACGCCGCCGTGTTCGACGAGCTGACGGAAGGACGGCTGGTCAGCGCCGGTCAGCACTCGCCGATTCGCGGCGCGCACTTCGGGACGGAGGCGGCCGCGTTCGAGGCAGCCCGCCGGCTGCGGTCCGCCGGGGTGCTCGTGCTGCCCGCCTTCTTCCCGACCGTCGAGAAGGGGACCGGGCTCATACGGTTCGCGCTCTCCGCCACCCACGAGAAGTCCCACCTCGAAACGGCCGTCGACGCACTCGGCCCGATCACCGCCTAGCCGCTCGCCCGGCACGGGCCGTCGACACGAACGGGGCGCCCGCGCCTGCCGGGCCACCCGAGGAGTCCCATGATCAAGACCATGATCCCGCCACCGGGCCCGCCCCGGACACTCGCTCTGGCGCAGTTGATCAGCCGTACCGGTGACGGCGCGTACTACGTCACCGCTGCCCTGTACTTCACCAAGGTCGTGGGGCTGTCCCCGGCCGAGTTGGGGCTCGGTCTGACGATCGCCTGGACGGTGGCGCTGGTCCTGGGCGTGCCGCTCGGGCATCTCGCTGACCGCAGGGGGGTGCGCGGGACGACGGTGTTCTTCTTCTGCTGCGCGGCGGTCGCCGTCGGGTCGTATCTCTTCGTGCGCTCCTTCCCGCTGTTCGTGCTCTCGGCGAGCCTGTACGCGGTGGCCCAGCGCAGCGGCTCGGCCGCCCAGCAGGCGCTGCTCGCCGGGGTGGTGCCCAAGGAACAGCTCACCCGGGTCCGCGCGTTCCTGCAGGCGAGCTACAACGCCGGGCTGTCGGTGGGTGCCGCACTGGGCGGGATCGTGCTGCTCTTCGACGCGCGGGAGGCGTACCTCGCGGCGTTCGCGCTCAACTCCGCGGGCTTCGTGGTGGCGGCGCTGGTGCTGCGGCGGGTGCCTCCGGTCGCATCGGTGCCGGCGGCGGCCAAGGGCGAGAAGGCGCAGACGGTCTTCAAGGACCGGCCGTACGTCGCGGCGAGCCTGATCAACCTGGTCCTTGTCCTGCATGTCCCGCTGATCGATGTGGCGCTGCCGCTGTGGATCGTCGGACACACCGAGGCCCCGGCCTGGGTGCTGTCCGTCATGTTCGTGCTCAACACCCTTGCGGTGGTGGTCTTCCAGGTCCGGGTGGCCCGCGGGGTCTCGGATCTGACGAGCGCCGCGCGGTACGTGGTGCGCGGCGGTCTGCTGCTGGGCGCCGGCTGTGTGGTCTTCGCCTTCTCCGGCAGCGGGGGCTCGGCCTGGTCGGCGGTCCTGCTGCTGATCACTGCCGCCGCGGTGCAGACCCTGGGCGAGATGGTGCAGATGGCCGGCACCTGGGAGATCAGCTTCGGGCTGGCCCCGGACGGCAAGCACGGGCAGTACCAGGCGTTCTTCGGTTCGGGTCTGACGGTGGCGGAGATCGTGGGCCCGCTCGCCTTGACGGGGATGCTCGTCTACTGGGGCTGGCCCGGCTGGCTCCTGCTCGGCGCGCTCTTCGCGGCGGCAGGGTTCGCGATGATCCCGGTCGTGCGGTGGGGCGAACGCAGGATGGCCGAGCGGCCGGTGACGCCGGAAACGGATGCGGGCGCATCGGGTCCGGCCCCGGGTGCGGTGCAGGGCGAGGACACGACCGGTCCGGACGCGCACGACAAGGACACGACCGGTCCGGACGTGTCCGGCGAACTGGCCAGGAGCTGAGGCGCCATGGGGACGGACGAGCGTACGGTGCTGATCATCGGCGGGCGCGTCGAGACGGTCCGCAAGGCCAAGGAACTCGGCCTGCGGGTGGTCAACGTACAGCGCCCGGAGGAATACCGGCCGGGACACGCGGAGTTGGTCGATGCCGCCCTGCTGGCGGACTACACCGACTGGTCCGTGCTGGAACCACTGGTGACAGCGGCCCACCAGGTGTTCGGCTTCGCGGGGGTCGCGACCATCACCGAGCCGGGCGTGGAGCCCGTGGGCCTCATCAGCGACACCCTCGGCCTCCGCGGCAACAGCCATCGCTGCGCCCGGCTGATGCGGGACAAGGAGGCGATGCGCCTCCATCTGTCCTGGCGGGCGGACGCGGTGGCGGCGGGGCCGGTGACCGATCGCGACGCCCTGTCGGACTTCGGGGCGCGCCACGGCTATCCGTTCATCGTCAAGCCGGTGGACGCGGCGGCCAGCTTCGGCGTGCGGAAGGTGGAGGGGCCGGAAGCGGTCGAGGAGGTATGGCGCGGAATCACCGACCTGCGCGGCAGTACGGACCACCCGTTCGCGAACTACTTCCCCCTCGACCGCTTCCTGATGGAGGAGTACCTGGACGGGCCGGAGTTCAGCGTGGAGTCGCTGAGCTTCGACGGACGCCATGTCCCGCTCGCGGTCACCGAGAAGACCACGCTCGGCACCTTCGTGGAGTCGGGCCATGCCATGCCGGCCCGGCTGTCGCCGGCCGACGAGGACGCCGTGCTGCGCTGCGCCCTGGAATCACTCGACGCCCTGGGTCTGCGCCATGGCCCGGCTCATACGGAGGTGAAGCTGACCGGGCGCGGCCCCCGGCTGATCGAGTCGCACAGCCGCCCCGGCGGCGATCGCCTGATGGATCTGGTCGACGCCGCCTACGGAGTGGACATCGAGGCCTACGCGTCGGGCTGGGCCGCCGGGGTGCTGCCGCCGCTGGAGGGGCGGCCGGCGCCGCGGGCGGCCGCCGCCACCCGCTTCCTCACCGCCGAGCCAGGACAGGTCAGCGGTATCGAGGGGGACACCGACGTACGGGGTCACGAGAGCGTCCTCGGTGTGGAGGTCACCGTCGCGGTGGGTGACACCATCCGCCCCCTGGAGGCCAGTTGGGACCGCGTGGGCCAGGTCCTGGTGACCGGCCCCGACACCGACGCGGCCGTCGCACTCGGCGAGCAGCTCGCCGGAAAGATCTCCGTGATCACTACGCCGGACGGGAGCTGACCGGCATGCCGACCGCCAGCACCCGTCCGGCAGCGGTATCCGAACGAGGGAAAGACGTCATGTCAGAACACGTACTGGTCTTCGGGAACGGTTACGACATTCCCGGCCGCATGCGCGCGCTCGGCGCTGCGACGGGCAGAAGAATCACCACCAGTGTGCTGTGCCGCCCCGAGCATCTGGCCAAGCTGGAGGAGGCCGGGGGGCATGCGCGGATCGTCGCGGTGGGGGCGGAGGCGCCCGTCGAGCACTGGATCGCGCTCGCCCGGGCGATGCACGCGATCGAGCCGGTGAGCCGCATCGGTAGCTTCGGCGACCAGTGCCAGGAGAAGGCCGCCGCCGTGGGGCACGCCCTGGGGGTGCCCACGCACACGCCGGAGACCGTCCGCCTGGTGTTCGACAAGTTCGCCATGCGGCAGCACCTGGCGGAGGCGGGTCTGGAGACGACCGGATCCGCGGCTGTGGACGGCGCGGCCGCTCTGCACACCTTCGCGGCCGAGCACGGCTATCCCTACGTGGTCAAACCCCGTAGTGGTACGTCGAGTTCGGGTGTCACCGTGGTCCGTGCACCGGACGAGGCGGAGGCGGCCTTCACGCGGGCGCGCGGTGCGGACGAGCCGGCCGAGGTGGTGGCCGAGCCGTTCCTCACCGGCCCGCAGTACAGCGTGGAGTCCTTCTCCGAGCTGGGTGAGCACGAAGTCGTCGCCATCACCCGCAAGTTCTCCGACCCGGTCAGCCTGGTGGAGCTGGGCCATGTGATGCCCGCGCCGCTGCCACCGGAGGAGGCGGAGACGGTCCGCGCCCATGTGGTCGCGGCGCTGGGCGCGCTGGGCGTGGAGTACGGCCCCACGCACACCGAGGTCGTCCTCACCGACGCCGGGCCGCGGATCATCGAGACCCATCTGCGCGTGGGCGGTGACGAGATCTGGAACATGGTCACCGACGCGACGGGCGTCGACCTGGTCGAGTACCAACTGCGGCAGTGCGCCGGGGAGAAGGTCCTCCCCGACATCCGCGCGGTGCTCACCGATCCCGCGCGGACGAGGCGCCACGAGGCGATCTGGTTCGCGGGGGCGCCCGCGGCCGGCGTGCTGATCGAGGTCGCCGGCGCGGACGGCCCGCACCCGGAGGGCGTACGGCTGGAGGTTCTCGGGGCCGCCGGGCGCCCGCTGGTCGGACTGCAGAACTCCGATTCCCGTCTCGCACAGGCCCGCGCTCACGCGGGCACCGCGGAGGAGGCGCTCGCTCTGGCCAGGAACGCCATCGCGGGGCTCGAGTACATCACGCGGGTCTCGGCCGGGCAGGTGGATCTCCTGTGACGGCGTCGGTGGAGTCGAGGCGCCAGTCCGCGGTGCAGTGCCGCGCGGCCGTGCCGGGAGGCGGTGCCGCCCAGACTCATGGGCGGGAGATCCGCGCGGTGCTCGACGATCTCGACGAGCAGATCGTCGCGATGGTGCTGCGCCGGGCCGAACTGGCCAGGAGGTACCAGTCGGTTCGCCGGATGTCGGGCCTTCCGGCGACGGAACTTGCCTGGGAGAACCGGACCTTGGGCCGGTTCGCGGACCGGCTCGGCGCGAAGGGCGCGGACATCGCGCGTGCCGTGCTGTCGTTGTCGCAGCTGATGACATCCGGCGGCTCGGGACACGAGGCGCGGGGAGCGGCGCAGAACGGGGACGGGGGGAAGCCGGCGGAATGAGGGTTCAGGAACGGTACCGACGGAAAGCGCCCGCGGAGGCTTCGCCCTTCCGCGGGGCAAGGTCTCCACCGGGCGCCACTCCGTTCAGAATCCCATGATTTCAGGGTTCTCGGCGAGCTTATGAAAATGCTCGGCCGGCTCCGAGATCAATTTTCTCTTGTTCAGGTCGATGAGACCGGCGACGCTCGTCAATTCCGCTACGAGCACACCGTCGGTCCGCCGGATCTCCTGATGCACGCGGAACGTCTTTCCGTCACCCCAAATCCATTGGCAGGTGACGTCGACTTCGTCTCCGCCGCGGAGTTCGCGATGGAACCTCATGGTGTTCTCCAGCACCGCCGGACCGATCCGTGTGGCGATCAGGTCGTCCTGGGAGATCCCTGCCGCACGGAGGCTCTCCCACCGCGCGTGCTCGCAGTACTGCAGGTAGACGGCCTGGTTCAAGTGTCCCTGCGTGTCCAGTTCATAGCCCCGGACCAGGATGCGTAACTGAAATGGCTGTGCCATGCCCGGCAACCTCCTTAGTCGATCGTGAAGTTCCTACCCCACTCATCATCGCGCCGCAAGCACGCCGGTAATGGAACGTTCCGTTCAGGCCGCAGGTGATGTGGATCACGTCGGCAAAATTCTTGACCCAGCGTGAAGCCCTGGTGTTAGCGTCATCGTTATGCCCCGCTGGGCTGTTTCCTCCGGGTGAGCTTCCCTCAATTCCCTTCTCCGCCTCGCCGATTGAAATACGGTTCTGATGTCGGACTTAGTTGACGCCTTCATGGCGGCGGCCCGTAACCATCCAGACAGCACGGCAATTTCTCACAACGGACAGGCACTGACCTACGCCGGGCTCGTGCGCCGGGTGCGCGCCACGGCCGCGCGACTGGGGCCGTCCCCCGGGGTCGTCGGGGTTCTGACCGACCGCTCCCCCGCCACGATCGTGGCCATGCTCGGCGTGCTGGGCGCCGGCGGCACCTACTGTCCCGTCGACCCGACCTTCCCCGCCGCCCGGCAGCAGGCACTGCTGGAGTCCGTCGACTGCACCACGGTGCTGGCGGCGAAGCCCGGAGCCGTCGCGCCCCCCGGGATCGCAACGATCGCGCTTCCCGAGCCGGAGTCCTCGGGCACCTCGGATGACGCCACGCTCCCGGGCCCGGCGCAGGACGACCCGGCGTACACGCTCTTCACCTCCGGCTCCAGCGGGAAGCCCAAGCCGGTGGTGACCCCGCACCGGGCGATCGCCGCCGCGGTGGCCTCGCTCCGCGGCCTCTTCGGCCTCCGGTCCGAGGACCGGGTACTGCAGTTCGCCTCGCTCAACTGGGACACCAGCTTCGAGGAGATCCTGCCCGCCCTGACCGCCGGAGCGACCCTCGTCTTCCACGACGAGGCGTACACCGGCTCGCTGCCCCGGCTGCTCCGTGCCGTCGCGGTCGAGCGCATCACCCTGCTCGACCTGCCCACCGCGTTCTGGCACGAGCTCGTCCACCACCTCATGGAGGACGGCGCGCGGCTGCCCGACAGCGTACGGACGGTGGTCATCGGCGGTGAGGCGGTGAGCCCTGCCCGCCTGGCCGACTGGCGCGTGCTGGGCACCGGCCGGATCCGGTTGGTCAACACCTACGGCTGCACCGAGACCACACTGATCACCCACGCCGTCGACCTGCACGGGCCCGGCGCCCCCGGCCCCGGCGTCTGGTGGGGCGAGAACGGCCGCGTGCCGATCGGCCGACCTCTGCCGCATGTGCGGGACGACCTCGGCAAGGACGGCGAACTCCTGGTCTCCGGGCCGTCGTTGGCCCTGGGTTACCGGGACCTCCCGGAGGTGACCGCGGAGAAGTTCGTGGTCCGCGAGGGCCGGGACGGACCGGCGCGCTGGTTCCGGACCGGGGACCGGGTCAGCCGGCGGCCGGACGGCCATGTCGTCCACGAGGGCCGTCTCGACGCGGAGATCAAGGTGCGCGGCATCCGGGTCGACCCCGGGGAGGTCGAGGCCCACCTCACCAGTCACCCCGGCGTCGCAGGCGCTGCCGTCGTGGGCACGCGCACCGCGGGCAGCACGACCATGGCCGCCTACCTGGTGGCCTCGCACGACGCGGGCGGGAGCCTCGCCCAGGAGGTCCTGGCCCAACTGCGCAGAACGGTCCCGGGCCATCTCGTACCGCACCGGGTCACCGTCGTTCCCGAACTCATCTACACCGCCAGCGGAAAGGTCGATCGCGCCGCGACGCACCGGCTGCATCACGCCCCGCCGGCTTCACAGAACAGGACAGCTCATGAGCGCTGACGACATCGTCGACATCTTCCGCCGCGTGCTGGAGACCGACAGCATCACCGTGGACTCCGACTTCTTCGAGCTCGGCGGCGACTCGCTGCTGGGGACCCGCGTCCTGAGCGCGGTCGCCCGCCGGCACGGGGTGGAGCTGTCCTTCGACGACTTCGCCGCCGCCCCCACGGCGAGCGCGCTGTCCGCGAGGATCGCGAGCGTGAGCCGGTGAGCGTCGTCGTCATAGGGGCGGGCATCGCCGGCCTCACCGCCGCCCATGATCTGGCCTCGCGCGGGGTCGAGGTCGACGTGCTGGAGGCACGGGAGCGGGTCGGCGGCCGGATGCACGGCATCGAGGTGGCGCCGGGGAGCTGGGTCGACGCGGGCGCCGCGTACCTCGGCGAGCGCCACACCGAACTGCTGGGCCTGATGGCCGACATGGGGCTCAAGACGGTCCCCACCACCATGGACGGGAACAGCCGCTTCGCGCTCTCCCCGTCCGGGAGCGAGACCGTCCCCGGCAGGTTCCCGCCGCTCAACGGTGTGGCGCTGGGCGAGATGTTCGACCTGCTGGACGAGGTGACGCGCAGCGTGCGCCCCGAGGCGCCCTGGCTCACCCCCGACGCCGCCCGCCTGGACTCCATGACGGCCGCCGAGTGGGCGGAGGCGAACCTCCGCCACCCCGACAGCCGGCTGTTCTTCCCGCTGTTCCTCGGGGAGATGATGGCCGCCGCGCCCGCGGACGTCTCCGTACTGCACATGGCGTTCTACCTCCGCTCCGGAGGTGGGCTGCGGTATCTGAACGCCTTCGAGGGCGGCGCCCAGGAGTGGCGCATCGAAGGCGGCGCCCACGGTCTGTGCGCCGCGCTCGCGGACGGGCTCGGCGACCGCGTCAGCCTGGGCGAGCCCGTACGGGCCGTGGAGCAGGACGACTCGGGGGTGACGGTGCACTCCGCCACCCGTTCCGTACGGGCCGACGCGGTGATCGTCGCACTCCCCCCGGTCCTGGCCGACCGCATCGACTTCCGGCCCGGCCTGCCCGTGGCCCGGTCCAGCGAACGCACCGCGCCCGGCTGCGCCGTGAAGGTCCATCTGATCTACCCGTCCCCGTTGTGGCGTGCGGAAGGGCTCTCGGGGTGGTCGGTCAGCGCGGACGGTCCGCTGCTGTCCACCGTGGACGACTCGCCCTCCGGCGACGGAGTGGGCGTGCTGACCGGATTCGTCACAGGTGACGAGGCCCGCCGGTTCGGCGCGCTGCCCGCGGCCGAGCAGCGGGCGGCGGCGTTCGCCCAGGCCGCCCGTCTCTTCCCCGACCTGCCCGAGCCGATCGGCTTCCACACCACGGACTGGGTCAACGAGCCCTACAGCCGCGGCTGTTATGCCGCGCTCTTCGGCCCCGGCGACTGGGTGGCGCAGGGCCCGGAGCTGATCCGCCCGCACGGGCGGGTCCACTGGGCCGGTGCGGAGACCAGCACCGAGTTCTTCGGCCTCATGGAAGGCGCCATCCGCTCGGGCCACCGGGCGGCCGCGGAAACAGCGTCCCTCGATCACCACTCCGGGAGTGCACGATGAGTGTCCAGAGCCCCATAGCCCCGCTGTCCGTACGCCGGCAGTTCATGACCGACCCCGCCCTGGGCGCCGGCAACTTCCTGCAGAAGGCGCTGGAGGCCAATCCCCACGCCGATGTCCCGTACGCCTTCGCCCACACCACCGACCACCGGGGCGAGGTCGTCCTGCGCGGTCACAGCCTGCGGGACCTGGCCGGGCTGCGGGACCGCTACGCCCGCTGGTACTGGGCGAACGGCGTGAAGCCGGGCGACCCGATCGGTGTCTACGTCGCCGAGGGCCTCGAACCGCTGCTGCACTTCATGGCACTCACCGCCCTCGGGGCCATCCCCGCGATGATCAACGACGCCATGCCGGAACGGACCGCGATCCGCTACCTGGACCACGTCGGCGCCGCGGGCCTGGTCGCGGACGACCCCACCCGGCTCGTCGCCGCCTACCGCGCCGAGGGCAACCGGCGCAGGCCGCGCTTCATCATCCCGGCGGCCGAACTGCGGGCCTACGACCCGGAGGACGGCGCACTCCCGGAGGTCTACCCGTACGAGCACGCCGCGGACGAGGTCGTGGCGCTCATCCACTCCTCGGGCACCACCGGCACGCCGAAGTCGACCATGCTCGCGCACCGGCAGTTCTGGGCCGGCAAGGAGCCGCGGATGGAGCGGTTCCCGGCCGGGCCGGACGACAAGCTGATGTCGTTGATGCCGCACACGCACGCCGGCGGCCTGAGCTACTTCCTCACCGCCACGCTTCTCGGCCTGCCCACCGTCGTCATGGGCGACTGGCGGCGCAGCGTCGTGGAGCCGGTGATGGAGGCCTTCCGGCCGACGATGGTCGCCTCCTTCCCGCGGACCTTTGTGGAGCTGGCGACCGGCGAACTGCCCACCAGGGGCGCCGCCAAGGTGCACAGCTGGTTCAACACCGGCGACGGTGCGCACTACGGGCACATCCGGCGCCTCGTCACCCTCGGGGAGCGACCGGCGGGCCTGATCAAGCCGTGGCTGCTCCCCCAGGACCGTGAGGCCGAAGCCGCCCTGCCCGGCTCGCAGTTCATCGACGGACTGGGCTCCTCCGAGATGGGCATGGCTCTGTTCGGCCAGGTCACCACGCCGGAGACGGAGCGCAACGACCGCTGCGTCGGCAAGCCGACCGAGGTCGTGCACGCGGCCGCGGTCCTCACCCCCGAGGGTGAGGAGGTGCCGGTGGGCACCGTCGGTCTGCTGGCGGTCAAGACCCCCTCTCGTACGCCCGGTTACTGGAACGCGCCCGAGCTGACGCGCAGCTTCGAGCTCGACGGCTACTGGCTGACCGGCGATGTGGCGAAGAAGGACGAGGAGGGGAACTTCTACCACCTCGACCGGACGGTCGACGTCATGGACACCGCGGCAGGACCGGTCTACAGCCTGCCCCTGGAGGAAGTGCTGCTGGCCGACTGCGCCGAGGTCGTCCTGGACTGTGCCGTCGTCGGCGTGCCGGGTGCGCAGGGCGAGGGCCACCGGCCGGTCGCCGTGGTGCGCCTGCAGCCGGGGGTGGTGGAGCCGTCGGCCGAGGAGCTGCGCGAGCAGGCCAACAAGGAGCTCACCTCGTCCGGGCTGACCCCGCTGGCCGCCGTCATCGTCGCCCGCGAGGCGGCCGACTACCCGACCGGCGTGACCGGCAAGGCACTCAAGCGCGAGCTGCGGACCCGCTGGGCCGGCCTCTTCACCGAGGCGGACCGCACGTCCGCGCAGGGCTGAGGCTCCCATGCGCTACCACGCCCGGCCCCGGTCCGCACTCAACTCGAGCAAAGGATGAACTCCGGCATGCTGGAGAGCGATGCCACGACGTTATGCGTGATCGGGGCCGGTCCTCGTGGGCTGTCGGTGGTCGAGCGGGCCTGCGCCAACGCCGCGGCCACCGGACAGCAGGTGGTCGTGCACATCGTCGAGCCGTATCTGCGGCTCGGCTGCAAGGTGTGGCGCACGAGCCAGCCCTCCGTGCTGCTGATGAACACCGTCGCCTCGCAGGTCACCATGTTCACCGACGAGAGCGTGAACTGCGAGGGCCCGCTGTCCGAGGGGCCGAGCCTGTACGAGTGGGCGAAGCTGCTGGAGCGGCTGGAGCCGTTCGTGCCGTACCCGCCTCATGTGTACGAGGAGGCGCGGCACCTCGGCCCGGACTCGTATCCGACCCGGGCCTTCTACGGGCGGTATCTGGGCTGGGTGTTCGACCGGCTGATCCGCACGGTGCCGGAGCACATCGTCGTGGAGACCCACGGCTGCCGGGCGCTGGCCGTCCGGGACGAGGCCGATGGGTCGCAGACGGTGACGCTGGACAACGGCGTCGAGCTGACCGGTTGCGACGCGGTCGTCCTGGCCCTGGGCCATGTCGACATGCCGCTGAGCGCGGAGGAGCGGCGGCTGCGGGCGTTCGCGAGCGAGCACGAGCTCGCGTATGTGCCCAAGGGCAACCCGGCCGACGCCGACCTCGGGCACATCGCGGCCGGCGAGACGGTGGCGCTGCGCGGAATGGGGCTGAACTTCTTCGACCATCTCGCGCTGCTCACCACGGGGCGCGGCGGCTCGTTCGTCCGGGAGGAGTCGGGGGCGCTGCGCTACCGGCCCTCGGGCGACGAGCCGAAGCTGATCGCCGGTTCGCGGCGCGGCGTGCCGTACCACTCGCGGGGTGAGAACCAGAAGGGGGCGGCGGGCCGTCACCATCCGCTGTTCCTCACCGAGGAGGCCATCGCCCTGTTCAGGCGGCGGAAGGAGGCCGGGCGGCCGGTCGAGTTCACCGCGGACATCTGGCCGCTGGTCGACCGTGAAGTGCGGGCGGTCTACTACCACGCGCTGATCGCCGGCGAGCGCGGCCGGTACGACGCGGACGTCTTCCTCGCCGAGTTCTGCAAGGGCTTGGGGAAGCCCGGGGACGGTACCGGATCCGCGGCGTTCGAGGAGTCGCTACTGCGGCGCTTCGGTATCGGGGAGGACCGGCGCTGGGACTGGGACCGTATCGCCCGGCCGTACGGGGACCGGGAGTTCACGGACGCCGGGGCGTACCGGGCCTGGCTGCTGGACCATCTGCGGCAGGACATCGCCGAGGCGCGGCGCGGCAACGTACGGGGGCCGCTGAAGGCCGCCCTGGACGTGATGCGCGATCTCCGCAACGAGGTGCGGCTGGTCGTGGACCACTCCGGGATCACCGGTGACTCCTACCGGGACGAACTCCATTCCTGGTACACGCCGTTGAACGCGTTCGTCTCGATCGGCCCGCCGGTCAGCCGCATCGAGGAGATGACCGCGCTGATGGAGGCCGGAGTGCTCGACGTGGCGGGCCCGGGGATGCGGGTCACCGCTTCGCCCGACCGCCGCGCGTTCGTGGTGGGTTCGGACCGCGTTCCCGGGCCGGCGGTGGAGGCGACGGCGCTCATCGAGGCGCGGCTTCCGGAGTTCGATCTGCGGACCACGACCGATCCGCTCATCCGGGACCTCGTGGCCCAGGGGGCTTGCCGGACGTACGCCATCGACCACCCGGGCCGGGAGCCGTGGCAGGCCGGGGGCCTCGCGGTCACGCCCAAGCCGTACCACGTGGTGGGTGCCGGGGGCCTGCCGCATCCGCGCCGGTTCGCCTTCGGCATTCCCACCGAGTCCGTGCACTGGGCGACCGCGGCCGGCATCAGACCCGGCTCGGACTCGGTGATCCTCGGCGACGCCGACGCGATCGCCCGTACGGCACTGGCCGCGCGCAGGCGCGCTCCCGCGGACTCCGGTGCGGAGCAGGGCGCCGGGCCGCCGGTCACCACCCTGGAAGGAGAGTGACGATGGACGCACCGTCCGCACGGAGGACTCCCGGCGTCGACGCCGGTCTTCTCTCCCCGGTGTGGGCCGGGACCGGCGACCCGCTGTGCGACGAGGAATGGGTCGCGGCCATGCTGGAGGTGGAGGTGGCGCTTGCGCGCTGCCAGGCGCGGCTGGCGGTGATCCCGAAGTCCGCCGTCGGGCCGATCGAGTCCGTGGTCGCCTCGTCGCCGGTCGAGGTGACCGAACTCGCCCGCCGAGCACGGGGATCGGCCAATCCGGTCGTCGAACTGGTCCGCATGCTCACACAGGCCGTCGCCGGGGCCGACCCGGAGGCCGCCGAGTACGTGCATCGGGGCAGCACCAGCCAGGACATCCTGGACTCGGCCGCGATGCTGCTGGCGGCGCGGACTCTGGCGGGCATCGACGTGGACCTGTCGCGAGCCGCCGCGGCGCTGGCGCGGCTCGCGGAGGACCACGCCCGCACCCCGATGGCGGGGCGCACGCTGACCCAGCACGCGGTCCCCGTCACCTTCGGGCTCAAGGCGGCGGGCTGGCTCACACTCGTCCTGGACGCGAGCGACCGCGTCCGGCAGGTACGCGCCTCGCTGCCCGCGCAGCTCGGCGGCGCGGCGGGCACGCTTGCCGCGTACGTGGAGTACGCGCGTGTCGCGGGCCTTCGCCCGCAGGGTCATGCCGCCGAGCTGACGGCCGCGTTCGCCGCCGAACTGGGCCTGCGCGAGCCCGTATCGCCCTGGCACACCGTCCGTACGCCGCTGGCCGACCTCGGCTGGGCCGTGGTCGCGGTGACCGGCGGCCTCGGCAAGTTCGCCACGGACGTGCTGGGCATGTCACGGACGGAGGTGGGCGAGGTCGCCGAGCCGGCGGTGGAGGGCAGCGGGGTGTCGTCCGCGATGCCGCAGAAGCGCAACCCGGTCCTCGCCACGCTCATCGTGTCGGCGGCCCGGCAGGCGCCCGCGTACGCCTCGATGCTCGGCCAGAGTCTCCTCGCCGAGGACGAACGCTCCCCGGGCGGCTGGCAGTCGGAGTGGCAGCCGCTGCGCGAGGGACTGCGACTGGCGGCGGGCGCCGCGAGCACCGCGGCCGAACTCGCCGAGGGACTCACGGTGTTCCCCGAGCGCCTCCTGCACAATCTGCGCCTGACCGGCGGCGCCGTCGTCTCCGAGCGCCTGAACGCGGCGCTCGCGCCGCTGCTCGGCAAGGCCGACGCCAAGCGCCTGCTGGGTGAGGTGGCGCGGGAGGCCGTCACCACCCATCGCCCCTTCGAGGAGGTGCTGGCCGCGTCACCTGAACTGGCCGACCGGTTCACCGATGGTACGGCGCTCCCGGATCTGCTCGATCCGGCCAACTACCTGGGTGCCGCGGACGAGTGCGTGACGCGCGTGCTCCACCGCCACCGCACCCGCCCCACGTCGATCGGCTAGGAATCACTATGGAAGCCCTGACGGCATCGGATTCGCACGCCTTACCGGGTCAGCAGCCCTACGAGTACGAGCGCGTGACCCTGACCGAACCCGACTGGCGCCGCCTGCCCGGCTGGCGGGACGTCACCGAGGCGCAGTGGCGCAGCGCCCAGTGGCAGCGCGCCCACTGCGTGAAGAACGCCAAGCAGCTCCGGGCCGTGGCCGGCTCGCTCCTCCAGGACCGCTTCTTCGAGGACCTGGAAGCCGATCAGCAGCGGTTCGCCACGATGTCCACCCTGCTCACCCCGCAGATGCTCAACACCATGGCTCCGCAGGCGGGTTCGGACCCGCAGTCCTTCACGGACGCGTTCCTGGCCGATCCGGTGCGGCGCTACATGCTGCCGGTGGCCAGTGACCGCGACCCGGAGTGGCCGAGCCACCCGTACTCCGAGCGGGACTCGCTGCACGAGGCCGAGATGTGGGTGGTGGAGGGCCTGACCCACCGCTACCCGACCAAGGTGCTGGCGGAGCTGGTGTCCACCTGCCCCCAGTACTGCGGCCATTGCACCCGTATGGACCTCGTGGGCGTCTCCACACCTCAGGTCGACAAGCTGAAGCTGACGCTCACCCCGGCGGACCGCCAGGACCAGATGATCGACTATCTGAAGCGCACGCCGGGAGTGCGCGACGTGGTGGTGTCGGGCGGGGACGTGGCCAATGTGCCGTGGCCGCGCCTGGAGTCGTTCCTGATGCGCCTGCTGGACCTGGAGAACATCCGGGACATCCGTCTGGCGACCAAGGCCCTGGCCGGGCTGCCGCAGCACTGGCTGCAGCCGGCGGTGCTGGAAGGGCTGGAGCGGGTGGGGCGTACGGCCGCGCGACGGGCCGTCAACCTCGCCGTCCACACCCACGTCAACCACGCGCAGTCCGTCACCCCGCTGGTGGCCGAGGCGGCGCGGGCGGCGCTGGACGCCGGCGTACGGGACATCCGCAACCAGGGCGTCCTGATGCGCGGGGTCAACACCACGCCCGGGGCTCTGCTCGATCTGTGCATGTTGCTGCAGGGCGAGGCGAACATCCTGCCCTACTACTTCTACATGTGCGACATGATCCCCAACGCCGAGCACTGGCGGGTCGCCGTCTGGGAGGCCCAGGAGCTCCAGCACAACGTGATGGGGTACCTGCCGGGCTACGCCACCCCGCGGATCATCTGCGACGTGCCGTACGTGGGGAAGCGCTGGGTCCACCAACTCGCCGACTACGACCGCGAGTACGGCATCTCGTACTGGACGAAGAACTACCGCACCGGCATCGAGCTCGAGGACCCCGAGGCTCTCTCCCGCCGCTATCCGTTCTACGACCCGATCTCCACCCTGCCCGAGGCCGGACGGCGCTGGTGGCGGGAGAACGGCGACAGGAAGGCATGACGATGACCGACATCCTCGACCTCAACCGCCGGGCCGTACGGCGCAGCGCGGAGATCGTCACCCAGGTGCGGGCCGGCGACTGGGACGCGGCGACGCCGTGCTCGGAGTGGACACTGCGCCGGCTCGTGGAGCACATGACGGCCCAGCACCACGGCTTCGCCGCGGCCGCGGAGGGCGAGGTCTCCGACACCTCCGCGTGGCGGGAGGTGCCGCTGGAGGATCCCTGGCGCGGGTACGCCGATTCCGTCGAGCGTGTGCTCGCCGCGTTCGCCGCTGACGGCGTGCTGGAGCGGGAGTTCTGGCTGCCGGAGATCCACCCGAAGATGCGCTTCCCGGCGGCCCGCGCCATCGGCTTCCACTTCCTGGACTACGTGGTGCACGGCTGGGACGTGGCCGCGGCGATCGGGATCCCGGCGGGGTACGACGCGGAGCTGGTCGAGCGGGCGGAGGAGGTGGCGCGCACGGAGGTGCCCGAGGGACCTTCGCGCGAGCGCCCGGGGGCAGCGTTCCGTCCGGCGCTCGCCGCCTCGGATCAGGACGGCGCCGAGGACCGCATGCTCGCGGTCCTCGGCCGTGATCCGAAGTGGTCCCGCGGGTGACGCGGTCAGTCCCGCGGGTGACGCGGTCAGTCCCGCGGGTGACGCGGTCAGTCCTGCGGCGGCCTGGAGGGCCGGCCGGCCAGCATCTGGCTCTGTCCGCGGAACTCCGCGATGACCACGCCGTCCGAGCGGCGGACGGTGACGTCGTAGACGCCGCTGCGGCCGTACCGGGCGCGCTCCACGGCCTCGGCGACCAGCTCGTCACCGGGGTGCGCCGGGCGCAGGAAGGTGACCTGGGCGCCCTGGGCGACGGTGGCAGGACCGTGGGTGTTGCACGCGAAAGCGAAGGCCGCGTCTGCCAGCAGGAAGAGGAATCCGCCGTGCGCCGTGCCGTGGCCGTTGACCATGGTGTCCGTGATGCGCATCCATACGGTCGCCCTTCCGGGGCCGGACTCCTTCAGGGTGATGCCCAGCATCCGGCAGGCCTCGTCCGTGGCGTAGAGCTCCTCGGCCCGCTGCCGGGCGGCGGCGTTCGGGTCGGTCTCCTCGTGCGTCACTGCTCCCCCATTTCCTTGTCCATTCAGCATCGTCTGACTCCCTGATCCTGATCCCTGCACGGACCGGTGGTCAACAGGCATCGAAAAAACCGACCCGAGGAGCGGCATGACAACGCCCACACCCTGGCTCAAGGATTTGGCCGGAATACCTCTGTCCGAGCGCCGAGCCATGCTCGAATCGCTGGTGGTTACCGAGTTCAAGCGGGAACTCATGATGGACGAGACGGATGTCCTGCCGCATCACGAGAGCTACTTCGAACTCGGTCTCACCTCGCTCGGAGCCACGGATACCAGGACACGGCTCGAAAGGGAGATCGGCCGCCATCTGGATTCGGCGTATCTCTTCAACAACCCGACCGTCGGCCATCTTGTGAACTTTCTCATCGCCGAGGTCCTGCCGGAATTCTTCACCATGGACTCGGAGCCGGCCCAGGCCGCGGGGAAGCCGGACGCTCCGACGAAGGACCTGGTCGACGACATGCTCAGGGAGCTCTACCGGTCCTGAGTTCCACCGGCACCGAGCTTCACCAGTCCTGACCGGGACTGCTTTCCGTACGCATCGCACACCGCCATCTCATCGCAGTTGGGCAGGGATCACCAGTGACCGACACGGCTTCGCCGTCCCGTAATGACGCCATGGTCAAGCAGTTGCTCCTTGAGAAGTACGAGCCGATCGCCGTCGTCGGCATGGGTATCCGTTTCCCGGGGGACAACAACACCCCCGAAGCATTCTCCGCATTCCTCCGCGCCGGACTCGCAGGAACGGGACCCGTCCCACCCGACCGCTGGGACATGGAAACATTCCAGGCCGAGGAGGAAAAGGCGGGCCGGCGGCCTCTCGCGGCCGGCGGCGGATTCGTCTCCGGACTGGACGAATTCGACGCCAAGTTCTTCAACATATCCCCCAAGGAAGCCGAATTCATCGACCCGCAGCACCGCTGGGCGCTGCAGTCCGCCTGGCACGCCCTGGAGTCGGCGAACATCGATCCGGCCGCCCTGCGCGGGGGCAACGGCGGCGTGTATCTCGGTGTCGGACAGATGGACTTCGCGATCGAGGTGGAGGCGCTGGACCTCTCCGAGCTCGACGCCTCCGTGGCCGCCGGGACCGCTCACAGCGCCGCGGCCGGCCGGCTGTCCTACTTCCTGGGCTGGCGCGGCCCGTGCATGAGCGTGGACACCGCGTGCTCCTCGTCGCTGGTGGCGCTGCATCTGGCCGTGCAGGGGCTGCGGCGGCGCGAGTGCGACATCGCCCTGTCCGGCGGGGTGAACGTCAACCACCACCCCCGGAACCACATCGTCTACTCCCGGGCCAACATGCTGTCGCCCGACGGCAGGTGCAAGACGTTCGACGACTCCGCGGACGGCTACAGCCGCAGTGAGGGCTCCGGCATGCTCGTCCTCAAGCGGCTCTCCGACGCGCGTCGCGACGGCGACACCGTGCTCGCCCTCGTCCGCGGCTCCTCGGTCCGCCAGGACGGCGAGAGTGGCGGCCTGACCGTGCCGAACGGCACCGCGCAGGTCGCCCTCATGCGGGACGCGCTCGCGAGCGCGATGCTGGAGCCCGGCGACATCGGCTATGTCGAAGCCCACGGCACCGGCACCTCGCTGGGCGACCCCATCGAAATGGGCTCGATCAACAGCGTGTTCGCCGAGGCCCGTACCGCCGATGACCCGCTGGTCGTCGGATCCGTGAAGACCAACATCGGCCACATGGAGGCCGCGGCGGGCGTCGGCGGGGTGGCCAAGGTCGTCTGCCAGCTCCAGGAAGCGGCGATCTACCCGCACATCAATCTGGAGACGCCCTCCCGCCACATCCCCTGGGACCGCTACCGGGTGACCGTACCCACCGAGACACGCCCATGGGAGGCGGACGGCCCGCGGCGCGCCCTGGTCAACTCCTTCGGTTTCGCGGGCACCATCGCCTCGGTCGTCCTGGAGCAGGCCCCGCCGGCGGCGCCCGCTCCGTCCGCATCCGACGACGGCACGGCCGTGTTCACGCTCTCCGCCAAGGACCGCTCCTCGCTGCGCCAACAGGCCGAGAACTACCGGACGTTCCTCGCGGAGCGGCCCGGACTGGCGATCCCCGACCTGTGCCACAGCTCCAATCTCGGCCGTACGCACCTGGGCGCACGGCTCGCCGGTCCCGTCTCCACCCGAGAGGACCTCGACCGGCTCCTCGAACGGCATCTTGAGCGCGAGGGCGACGGCCCGGACGGTGAGTTCCGCGACGCCGGTGTCGCCTTCCTCTTCACGGGCCAGGGCTCGCAGTACGCCGGCATGGGCCGGGCCCTGTACGAGCGCTATCCGGTCTTCCGGCGCCATCTGGACGCCTGCGACCGGCTCTTCTCCACCCACCTCGGCCGCTCCGTCAAGGAGTTGATGTTCGGTCAGGCGCCGGACAGCGCCGAGGGGATCAACCAGACCGTCCACACCCAGCCCGCGCTCTTCTCCCTGGAGTACGCGACGGCCCGCCTGTGGATGTCGTGGGGTGTGAAGCCCGGGATCCTGCTGGGCCACAGCGTCGGCGAGATCACCGCCGCCGCTCTCGCCGGTCTGTTCTCCCTGCCGGACGCGGTCAAGCTGGTCGCCGCGCGGGCCCGGCTGATGCAGTCGGTGTCGGCCCCCGGCGGCATGGTCTCCGTGATGGCCGCGGCGGACGATGTCGCCCCGATGCTGGAGGGCTATGACGACGTCAGCTTCGGGGCGGTCAACTCCCCGCGTCAGTGCGTCGTTTCGGGTGGTCTGGGCTCGCTGACGGAGATCAACGAGAAGCTGCGCGCGCAGGGGCTGGCCACCAAGGCGCTGCCGGTGTCGCACGCCTTCCACTCCCCCCTGATGACCGAGGTGTTCGACGCCTTCCGGGAGGCGGTCGGGGACATCGCCTTCCAGGAGCCGCGGTTGAGCTTCGTCTCCAACCTCACCGGCCGGGTCGCCACGCTCGCCGAGGTCGGCACCCCGGAGTACTGGGTGCGGCACATCGCCGAACCCGTCGACTTCGCGGCCGGGATGCGCTGCGTCCAGGCCCGCGGCCGCCATGTCTTCGTCGAGGTGGGCCCGTCCTCCGCGCTCACCGGTATCGGCAAGCAGAGCGGTGACGCCTCGGCGCACGTGTGGGTCGCGAGCATGTCGCGTACCGACTCCGGGGCCACCACGATCCGTAACGCACTGGCCCGGGTCTACGAGGCGGGGCTTCCGGTCTCCTGGAGCGGCTACCACGAGGAGCGCCCCGGACGCCGCATCCCGCTGCCCGGCTATGTCTTCGCCAAGAAGCGCTATCCGCTCCCCGGTGCGCGCGCCGGTGCCGCGCTGCCCGCGACGCCCGCGGGCCCTGTCCACCACCCGCTGCTGGGGCACGAGGTGACCAGCGATGCCCAACGCGACGCCGGAGAGCGGGAGTTCGCCGCCTTCCTGCACCCGGGCGCCCCGGCGTATCTGGCCGAGCACGTCGTCATGGACCAGGTCGTCTTCCCCGGAGCCGGGTACGTCGAGATCTCGCTGGCCCTCCAGGACGCCGTCCACGGTGAGACCGCACGGCTCGTGGAGGACATGAGCATCCTCGAACCGCTCTTCCTGCGGGAGGGCGAACCGGTCGAGGTCCGCACCCGGTTGCGTCCGGCCGGCGAGGACCCCGGCGGCCCCGCCGCGGTCGAGATCGCCAGCCGCGTCGACGGCCGGGACGGGATCATCGAACGCGTCCACGCCACCGCGACGCTGGGCCGCGCCCCCGCCGGACCCACGGCCCTCGGCGATGTCGTCGACCGGCTGCGCATCTCGGCCGCGGGCTGCGGCGCCGAGGAGATCCGGCACCGCGGGGAGGACCTGTACGAGCGCTACGCCGAGCTGGGTCTGCCCTACGGCCCCGAGTTCCGCCGGGTCGTCGCCGTCGACCGGTACGCGGACGGCTTCGCGATCGGTGAACTCCGGGGCCTGGACACCCCGGTGGGCGAGCACCTGCGCGCTTCGGTCCTCGACTGCGCCATGCAGACCCTGGGCGCGGCGATCGATCTCGACGGCACCTATCTGCCGGTCGGGTTCGGCCGGGTCGAGCTGCTGAAGCGGCCCAAGGGTGGGCTGCGGGTGCTGATTCAGGTGGCCCTCGACGAGGCCGCCACCGAACTGACCGCCGACATCGTGGCGTTGGAGGGGTCCCGCCCCGTCTTCGTGGTCCACGGCGTGCGGCTCAAGCGGGTCGCCGGCGCCCCGGCCGACCCCGCCGAGCGCATGCTGCTGCGGCCCCGCTGGGTGAAGCGCTCGCTGCCGTCCGCCAAGTCCGCCGCGGAGGGCCGCCGTTCGGTACTGGTCGTCAGCGGCGACCGGGACGCGCTGCCCGGTCTGGCGGACCGTGCGGACGGGGCGGGGATCGGTCTGCGCCATGCCCCCGACGCGGCCGCCGCGGGACGTCTGCTCGCCGAGCACCCCGAGATCACGGAACTGTGCTGGTTGTGGACGCCCGAGACGGGCCTCGACGGGGAGGAGCGGCTGCGCACCGAGACGGAACGGAACCACCGCGACCTGCTCCTGCTGGTGGCGGAGGCCGAACGCGCGGGCTCCGAACGGGATCTGCGCATCCAGCTGGTCACCGAGCGGGCCCAGTGGCTGCCCGGCGACTCCGCTGACGCGCAGGCGTCCGAGCCGCCGGTCGCCGCCTCGCTGTGGGGCTTCGGTTCGGTGCTGCTCAACGAGTACCCGGCGCTGCGGACCCTGCTGCTGGACCTGGACGGCCCCGACCCGCAGCCGCTGATCGACGAATGGCTGGCCGGGGACGCCGCGGGCGGCGAGTTCCAGGTCGCGTACCGGGGTGGCGTGCGCCATGTGAAGCGTCTGACACCGCCGGCCGCCCGAGCGGCGGACGAGGGCAACGCCGAGCTGCAGATCACCGAGTACGGGCAGTTCTCCGCGGTGCGCCCGGTGCCGGTGGAGGACGTGGAACCGACCGGTGACGAAGTCACCGTCCAGGTCCACGCCGCGGGCCTGAACTTCAAGGACGTCCTCAACGCCCTCGGCATGCTGCGCCAGTACGCTCTGGACCACGGCATTCCGTACCAGCCGCTGCCGCTCGGCTTCGAGGCGGCGGGGACCGTCGTCGCGGCCGGGCCCGACGCCGAGTTCCGGCCCGGTGACGAGGTGCTGCTCAGCCGGCTCGGCTGTATGCGGCGGCGCGTCACGGTGCCGTCCACTGTCGTCGTGCGCAAGCCCGCCGGGCTCGGCTTCACGGAGGCCGCGGGTCTGCCCGCCGCGTACGTCACCGCGTACCACGCCCTGCACCACCTCGCCTCCATCAAGTCCGGTGACCGCGTGCTGATCCACGCCGCGGCGGGCGGTGTCGGGCAGGCCGCCGTCCAGCTCGCCCGGCTGGCGGGCGCCGAGGTGTACGCCACCGCGAGCCCGCGCAAGTGGGAGCTGCTGCGCTCGCAGGGCGTGGAGCACATCATGAACTCGCGCACGCTGGACTTCGCGGACGAGGTGCTGGAGGCGACCGGCGGCCGGGGCGTGGACATCGTCCTCAACAGCCTGAACGGGGACTGGATCCCGGCCGGCATGCGCAGCCTCGCGAAGGACGGGCGCTTCGTCGAACTCGGCAAGATCGGCGTCTGGTCGCCGGAGCAGGTCCGGGACGCGCGCCCCGACGTCGACTACCACAACTTCGACCTCAGCGAGCTGCCCGCCGGGGAGCTGGACCGTCTCAACAAGACGATCCTGACCACGGTGGCGGGGCATGTGGAGGCGGGCCGGCTGAGCCCGCTGCCCACGGTCGGCTACGCCCTCGACGAGGTCGAGGAGGCCTTCGGCGTGCTGAGCCGGGGCGCCAACCTCGGCAAGATCGTGATCGAGTTCCGCGACCGCGACGCCGCGGTACCCGCGGAGCCGGTCCGTCTCAGCCCGAAGGAGACGTATCTGATCACCGGTGGTCTCGGCGCGCTCGGTGTGGCGACGGCGCGCAAGCTCGTGGCCGAGGGCGCCCGGCATCTGGCGCTCGTCAGCCGCCGCGCGCTCCCGGCGGAGGAGGTGGCCCGACTCGCCGCCGGGCTCGGCGGACACGTCGAAGTCACCGTCCATCAGGGCGACATCTCCGAGGCGGCCGACGTCGAGCGGATCGTCGGGGCGCTGACCGGAGGCGAGACACCGCTCGGCGGTGTCGTCCACGCCGCGGGTGTACTCGCCGACAGCCCGCTGTCAGGGCAGACGTGGGACAGCATCGAGACGGTGTTCCGGGCCAAGGTCTACGGCACCTGGCTGCTGCACCGTGCCCTCGCCTCCGTCCCCACCGTCCGCTTCTTCGTCGGCTACTCCTCGATCGCCTCGGTACTGGGCGCGGCCGGACAGGCCAACTACGCTGCGGGCAACGCGTACATGGACGTCCTCATGCAGTGGCGGGCCGCCGCCGGCCTCCCCGGGCTCAGCGTCAACTGGGGCCCGTGGGCCGAGATCGGCATGGCCGCCTCGCTCACCGGCCAGCAGATCCGGAGCATCGAGGACCGCGGGCTGAAGTTCGTGAAGCCGGGCGCGGCCCTGCGGGCGCTGTTCACGGCGCTCGGCCGGCCGTACGGCCAGACCGTCGTCGGCGCGTTCGACTGGGACGCGTACGCCGCGGCACAGCCGTTCTCCAACGCCCTGTTCAAGGATCTGCTGTCGGACGGCGCGAGCGGGACCCCGGACGTCGACCTGGACGCCCTGCTGGCCCAGCCGAAGCCGGACCGGGAGGCGGCGCTGCGCGATCTGCTGCGGGCCAAGGTCGCCGAAGTGCTGCGCTACGACGCGCCGGACGACGTGGAGCTCGATGCGCGCTTCGTGGATCTGGGCCTGGACTCCCTGGGGTCGGTGGAGCTGAAGAACGCGCTGGAGGCCCTGTTCAGGATCCCGCTGCCCACCTCCACGCTCTTCGACCACCCCGTCGTGCGGTCCCTTGCGGAGTTCATCGACGGCCGGCTGGTACCCGAGCAGGAGGACGCCGCGGCGGCCGCTCCGGCGGCGGGTGCGGGGCGTTCGGACGACGATGTGCACGACCTGACGGACGCGGAGGCCGACGACGAACTCGCGGCGCTGCGCGAGCAGGCGTTCTAGGACGGGACGAGGAACGGTGACGAGCTACATCGACTATCTGGACTCGCTGTCCAAGAAGCAGCTCATGGTGATGCTGGCACGGCGGCGCCAGGAGGAGACCCAGGGGATCGCCCTCGTCGGCATGGGCTGCCGGCTGCCCGGGGGCATCGACGACCCCCGGGCACTGTGGACCGCGCTGCGCGAGGGCCACGTCCTGCCGACCGAGGACCCCGGTGTTCCCACCGACAGCCTGGGCCGGCCGCGCTGGAACCTCGACGCACCCGATCTGGCGCCGCTGGCCGGCCGGCTGCGCCAGGGCGCGTATCTGAAGGACATCGACCTCTTCGACGCCGAGTTCTTCGGGATCCCGGACCAGGAGGCCGTGCACATGGACCCCCAGCAGCGGCTGCTGCTGGAGGCCGCCGTGCAGGCGCTCGCGGACGCCAATCTGTCCCGCGCGCGGCTCGCAGAGCGCAGCGTCGGGGTGTTCGCGGGCGCGGGACCGGTGGAGTACCCGTACGCGTGGCTGCGCGGCGGGCTGCCGGAGGGGGCGCTGTCCGGGCATATGAGCACCGGGAGTTCACCGAGCGCCTTCTCCGGGCGGATCGCACTGGCCCTGCGTGTCAACGGCCCGGTGATCACCGTCGACACGGCGTCCTCGTCGATGCTGACCGCGGTCCATCTGGCGGTGCAGGCGCTGCGCCGGCGCGAGTGCGACATCGCGCTGGTGGGGGCCTGCAACGTGCTGATGTCCCCGTTCAGTACCGGCATTCTGGACCGGGCGGGGATGCTCTCCCCGACCGGACGCAGCCGCCCCTTCACCCGGCACGCCGACGGGCATGTGCGGGGTGAGGGGTGCGGCGTGGTCGTGCTCAAGCGGTATGCGGACGCGGTCGCCGACGGGGACGAGCCGTACGCGGTGGTGCGCGGCAGCGCGGTCCACCAGCAGGGCGACCGGCCCGGCATGTCCGTGGCCTCGGCCCGCGGGCAGAAGGCCGTCGTCGAACTCGCCCTGCGGGACGCGGGCGTGGAGCCGGACGGGGTGCAGTACGTCGAGGCCCAGGCGAACGGGTCGAAGCTCGGCGGCGTCATCGAGGCCGAGTCCGTGGCGGAGTCCTACGCCCGCCACTCCCCCGCCGCGGCACCGCTCCATGTGGGCTCGTGCAAGGCGAATCTGGGCTACCTCGAAACCGCCTCCGGCGCCCCGGGGCTGATGAAGACCGCGCTCGCCCTCGCGCACGCCGAACTCCCGCCGCAGCCGGGCGAGAACGACCTCGACCCCGACATCCCGTGGCAGCGGATGGCGCTGCGCTTCGCCGCCAAGGCGACGCCCTGGCCCTCGGACGGAGGGCCGCGCCGGGCGGGGATCAGCGGTTTCGGATTCGGCGGTACCAACGCGCATGTCGTCCTGGAGGCCGCGCCCGAACGGCCCACCGCGGAACCGGACTCACCGGGACCGTGGCTCCTCGTCGTCTCCGGCCACAACGGGACCGCGCTCACCCGGACCGCCGCCCGGCTGCGCCGCCACCTCCACGACACCCCGGGCTGGAGCCCGTCGGAGGTGTGCAGGACGCTGGCCGAGGGCCGGGATCCGATGGCGGTCCGGTACGCGGCCGTGGTCCACCACCGGGACGCGGTCCTGGACGCGCTGGCCCGGGCCGCGGAAGGCGAAAGGGCGCCCCTCGCCGGCGCGGGCGACCGCAGCGGGGTCTTCCTCGACCTGCCCGAACCGGACGGCGAGGAGCTGCGGTTGGCGCTCGAGGCCACCGGCCGGCCCGGGTTCGAGGCCCTGGACCGCATGGTGCGCGACCACACCGCGGCGCTGGGCGCGGACGGCGGACCCCCGGCTGGGGGCGATCAGGGCAACGGCGGTACGGCTTCCGTGGACACGGACGGCCGCTCGTACCTGGCGTGGGCGCTGGGCTGGATCGGGCTGCTGGAGACGTCCGGGCTGGAGGTGGCCGGCGCCCGCCTCACCGGACCCGGGCGGCACGCCCTGGCCGCGGTGGTCACCCGGGGTGCCACCGCCGACGACATCAGCTCCGGCCGGTGGTCCGCCGGTTCGGCCGCCGCGCCGCCCCTGCCCGGCACCTGGCAGCAGACCGAGTCGGACGGGGCCCTGACCCTGCGCCGCCGCGAGTCCTCGGGCTCCGTCCCCACGCTGACCCCGGCGCGTACGGACCTGGCCGGCTGGCTGGCGCTGCTCGCCGAGCGTTTCGGAGCGGGTGCCGCCCTCGCCCTCCCCGAGCTGTGGCCCTCACCCGGACCGCGGCTGCTCCGCCTTCCGGGCCCGGCGCTCACCGGCAGGCGCTACTGGCCCGAGCACAACAACTGGCGCTGATCTCCTACGGATTGGACACCGCACATGTACTTTCCCGAACTGCAGACCGCGGACGGCACGGTGGCCTTCCACGCCGCGCGGCAGCCGGACCGCACCGCCCTGGTGTGCGAGGGCAGGGAGGTCACCTACGGGCAACTGCACCACGAGAGCAACCGGTCGGCCCACGCGCTCCTGGCCGCCGGGGTCGGCCGGGGGTCGCGGGTGGCCTACCTCGGCAAGGAGTCGGAGCACTATTACGAGGTCTTCTTCGCCTGCGCCAAGACCGGGGCCGTGCTCGTACCGATCAACTGGCGCCTCACCTCCGCCGAGGTCGACCACATCCTCCGCGACTCCGGTGCGGAACTGCTCTTCGTGGAGCGTGAGTTCAGCGGAAGCGCGGAGGAGGCGCGGGCGGGGCTGCCCTCCGAGCCGCGGATCGTCCCTCTGGACGGTGACGAGGAGCGCGGCGCCGGGTTCCGGGAGTGGAAGTCCGGGCAGCCGGCGGACGACCTCGCCGCCGGGGCGGCCCCGGAGGACCCGATCGCCCAGATCTACACCAGCGGAACGACCGGTCTGCCGAAGGGAGTGGTGCTCCCCCACCGCAGCTTCTTCGCGATCCGCGACCTGCTCGCCGAGCACGACCTGGACTGGATCGACTGGAAGCCCGAGGACCGGAGCCTGATCAGCATCCCCGGCTTCCACGTCGCCGGCATCTGGTGGGCGATGCAGGGGTTCAACGCGGGCGTGACCAATGTGGCGATGCGGATGTTCGCGGCGCACGACGCGGTGCGCCTGATCCGCGAGGAGCGCATCACCACGACCTGCGCCGTACCGGCGATGCTCCAGATGATGCTGGCCGAACCGGGCGCGGGGCCCGAGGACTTCACCTCTCTGCGCAAGGTGACGTACGGCGGTTCCCCGATCTCCGAGACCCTGATGACGCAGTGCATGGAGATCCTGGGCTGCGAACTGGGCCAGTTGTACGGCCTGACCGAGAGCGGCAACACCGCGCTGTGCCTGCCGCCCTCCGACCACGTCGCGGGCAGCCCGCGCATGAGGGCCGCCGGCAAGCCGTACCCGGGGGTCCGGGTGCGGGTCGTCGACTCGGACGGGAAGCAGGTCGCCACCGGCACGATCGGGGAGATCTGCCTGCGCACCCCGGCGGTCATGCTGGAGTACTGGGGCATGAAGGAAGCGACGGACGAGACCCTGGCCGACGGCTGGCTGCGGACCGGCGACGCCGGGTACGTCGACGCGGACGGCTATGTGTATGTGTGCGACCGCATCAAGGACACGATCATCGTGGCCGGGGAGAACGTCTACCCGGCCGAGGTGGAGAACGCCCTGTGCAAGCACCCGGCAGTGGCGGAGGCCGCCGTCATCGGGGTGCCGGACGAGCGCTGGGGCGAAGGCGCCCTGGCGTTCATCGTGCTGCGCCCGGGCATGGAGGCGAAGCCGCGGGAACTGAAGCTGTTCCTGCGGGACCGGATCGCCGAATTCAAGTCCCCGCAGCGGTACGAGTTCATCGAACGGGTGCCGCGCAATCCGAGCGGGAAGATTCTTCGGCGGGAACTCCGCGAGGAATTCTGGGCGGGCCGCGACCGTATGGTGAATTGACGCCGCACCGCTTTCCCTGAGTACGTCACGGACTTTCCCTGAGTACGTCACGGAAATGGCTCCGGGTGGATCCGGTCGATGCCGGTTCCACCCGGAGCCCGCGCCTTCCTCCGACTCTCCGCCGTTGCTTCCGCCGTGACGGAGAGTCATGTGACGGTAGGTCAGCGGGATCGGCAGCAGCCGTGGTGGCTCCACTCGGGCTGGTGCCAGTAGTGCTGCGCGTCGCGGCGCGCGGTGGGGGCGGACCGCAGGACCCGGGTCCGGGTCCTGGCCGGCGGTGCCGCCTCCTCCACCGCGGACTTCCGGAAGGGCGCGAGCAGTTCGGGGACGGTGGACACCTCGCCGCCGACCATGACCCGGCGTACGGCGGCGGCCGCGTCGATGTCCCGCAGCGGATCACCCTCCACGCACACGAGATCCGCCAGGAACCCCGGCGCCAGCGCGCCCAGTTGATCACCGAGGCCCAGGGAGCGGGCGGCGTTGACCGTCGCCGTGGTCAGGGCCTCCCGCGGGGTGAACCCGTACTTCACCATCACCCGCAGGTTCTGGTGGATGCTGATGCCGATGTCGTCCAGCGCCGCGTCCGTGCCCGCCACGACCAGCCCGCCGGCACGGTGCACCCGGAGCAGCATGTCGACATCGCCCAGGGTCCAGGCGTGGTTGAGCTCGCCCTCGGGGCCCGCGGCGTCCTCCGCCTTCTTCAGAAGCCGCTCGTACTCCCACGCGGGGAAGAGCACGCGGGTGCGTTCGTCCTCGATGAGCGACCGGTCGTCGAGGAAGAGTTCGGAGGCGAACAGCGTGGTCGTGGACATCCACATGCCGCTCGCGGCGAGCAGGTCCACGGAGTCCTGGGAGGCCCGTCCGGCCGCATAGCTCAACGTCCGTGAGTAGCCGAGCCGGTTGCCCCCACCCGTGTGCTCCATCCCGTCGAGTCCGGTGTGCAGAGCGGGATAGAGGTAGTGGGAGGTGACGGGGACGCCGTGCGCGTGCGCGCGTGCGACGACGTCGCGCTCGTAGGCGACCGGCAGCCGGATGTAGGACTTCAGCAGGTCGTACTCGAGCGTGAACGCCCGCTCCAGGTCTCGGTCGAGCTGTGCGCGGGAGAAGACCGGGCGCATGACGCGATGGGAGCCGCGGGTGCCCTCCAGGCCCTCGCCCGAGCCGAAGAAGCGCGGCCCGACCTTGGTTCCCGCGGCCAGTGCTTCCCTGGTCTCCACCATCTGGTAGGCGGGATCGCCCGGTGACCGGCTGGTCGTGACGCCGTACGCGAGCCAGGCCCGTCCCTGGCGGTCGCCCCACTGGGGGCCGCGCCAGTGCCAGTGGTTGTGGGTGTCGATGAGGCCCGGCATGACGGTCAGTGCGGACGCGTCGACGATCTTCGCGCCGCGTACGGCGCCGCGGCGGGCGACCTCCTCGATCCGGCCGTCGACGACGACGATGTCCACGTCGTGGCGAAGGCCCTGGCCGGTGCCGTCCCAGATCGCTCCGGCCCGTACGACGGTGCGTCCGGCAGGGGCGGGGCGGCGCTTCCAGGTCAGATGCGCCGGTACGGTGCGGGGCTCGCCGCCGTCGAGCGGGACCGTGCGCAGACGTCCGTTGGAGAGGTACAGCAGCGTGCCTCCGCGCGCACCGACCGACAGGGAGTCCGTGGTCTCGTCGGTGATCCGCCGCGGCTCACCGGTGATCCGGCCGGTGGCATCGACCGGGATGCGCCAGGCCAGGCTCTCCATGCCCACGACGAGGTGGGTGCCGTCTGGCGTCCACAGCGGTCCGTCGCCGCCTCGGGTGGAGAGGGAACGCCCGGGCGCCGCGGCCTGATAGCGCACCTCGTGGCTGGCCAGGTCGACGGTGAGGATCTGGTTGTGGCCGTTGCTGCTGCGCTTGGAGTACGGCGCGAGCGCGGCCAGTGCGATCGCCTTGCCGTCGGGCGACCACGCCGGGGGTCCGGGCTGGTAGAGCGCCTCGACGACCTGCGTGACGGTGCCGTCCGCCACGGTCAGCACCCAGGTCGCCCCGCTCTCGTCCTGGTACGCGATACGGGACCCGTCCGGTGACCAGCGCGGGGCGAGTTGGGCGTTCGGCAGGTCGGTGAGCCGCTCGGTCTTCCCACTGGCGACGTCGTACGTCCAGAGGTTCGCCGTGCCCGCACGGTCGCTCACGTACACCAGCGAGCGTCCGTCGGGGGCCCAGTCCGGCGCGGCGTTGAAGTAGCCGTCGGCCGCGATCTTCTTCGGGCGCCCGCCGACGGGGAGGAGCCACAGCGCGTTCAACGCGCGGAAGGCGACGGTGCGGCCGTCCGGCGAGAGCGCCGGATCGGCGATGCCGAGCACATCGCGCGAGCGGCCGGGACGCAGATCCGGGCGCTTGCGGCGGTAGGGCGTGCGGGCCACGGCGACTGCGGCGGTGAAGGGGATCTCGCCGCTGCCGCCGCCGTTCGGCTTCCGACGGCGGATCAGACCGTCGGCGGTGTAGAGGAGTTCGTCGCGGGAGAGCCAGCTGGGGGCCAGCGGGAACACGTCCTCGCCCTCCGTCAACGCCCGGTCGTCCACCATGAGTTCGGCCCGCGGGCCGGTCACCCGGACGTAGCCGATGCTGCGCCCGTCGGGGCTGAAAGCCGGCCCGTGGAGCGTCGCGCCCTCCGGACCGGTCAGCAGGCGCTCCCGCGCCCCCGAGCGGATGTCCACGGCTTCGATCGTCCCGCCGTCGACATAGGCGACGCGCCCGCCGTCCGGGGACCAGGTGGGCATGGAGACCGCCCGGTCGCCGTCGGTGAGCGCGCGCAGCGCGCCGGTCGCGGTGTCCAGCAACCAGATGCGGCCGGCATTGCCTCGGTCGGAGGCGAAGGCGATCGCGCTGCCGTCGGGCGAGTACCTGGGCTCCTGGTCGTAGCCGGCGCCGTCGGTCAGACGGCGGAGTCCGCTGCCGTCGGCGCCGATGGACCACAGGTCGTACGCACCCTCGCGGAAGGACTGGAACACCAGGCCCCTGCCGTCCGGCGACCAGTGGGGCTGCGTCGCGTCCTGCACGTCGTCGGTGAGCCGGCGGGCCCGGCCGCCGGCTGCGGGAAGCAGCCAGATCGCGTTGAGCGCGTCCATGGCGAGGGTCCGGCCGTCGGGCGACACGGAGACGCAGAGATTGGCGCTCTCGTGCGTCTCCACGATGCCGCCTCCGGTGTCACCGTCCGTACGCGGCGTCGCGTACGCGGCCTGCTCCGCCCCGAGCTCCGCGCCGGCACCGCCGGGTAAGCCGCCCCACAGCCACAGCGCCCCGATTCCCGCGGCGCCTCCTCGATGGAGAAGCCCGCGCCGGGAGAACCCGCTCGAGTTCTCCTCGGAATTCGGATCGGAGTCAGGTGTCGCCATGATGAGTCTCCCGGGATGCAGAGGAAGTCAACGAGCTTCCGTGCCCTACGCGTTGGGCCATTCGGCACGAGCCGCTACAGCTTCTCAAAAGCGGCCGGGACATGCGGCTCGATATACGAATTCCCGCTGTCCGAGAGCAGTCCCGTAATCCCTGGTGGATCAGCGGCTGTCGGATGCGGTGCGTCACGAGTCGGAGGGTCGCCCTGATACCGGGTCGCCTTCGGACGACCCGGTATCAGCAGCCGGGGGCACCTCCCGGACGAAGCTCTGTGGTAGCCGCGGCTGTCGTCGCGCGTACGCCGGGCATGACGGCGCGTACGCCGGGCATCACGGACAGCCCTCGCGACCGGAGCCGGCGCGCCACCGCCGTCGGCTTCCGGGCGGTGCGGCACCGTCCGGAAGCCCCGTGGTGGTGGGGCCGGGTGGCGGCGCCCCGGGGACCATCGGCCTCTGGGCGCGGTGCACGGCGCGAACGAGGCTGAAAGGCAAGGGGAACGATGTCCCCTGCCACCACCGCACCGCGGCGTCGGTGGCGCACCAGCACGGAATCGGAGGTCATGATGCGTCCCATCACCGTCGGCCTGGACGGCTCGGCCGAGGCACGATCCGCCGCGGACTGGGCGGCCGGCGAGGCCGCGCGCCGCAACGTGCCGCTGCATCTGCTGCACGCCTGGATGCTGCCCCCGGCGGAGGCCCGTTCCGCCCAGGAGCCGGAGGTGCGCAAGGACTGGGGGATGCGTCTGCTGCGCGATGCGAAGGCCGACATCACCGACCGGTACCCGGAGCTGTCCGTCACGGCCGAGCAGGTGTCCGAGATGCCGTTCGACGCACTGCTCGCCCGTAGCGGATCGTCGGAGATGCTGGTCCTCGGCTCCCGCGGACACGGTGTCGTGGTCGGCTTCCTGCTCGGCTCCCTCGGCCTGCACGTTCTGCTGCGGGCCGAGGGGCCCGTCGTCATGGTCCGGCACGGCTCGGGACCCGGCGCCGCGGAGGCCGGACCGGCCGGCGGGTCCGGTACGGCCGGCGGGTCCGGTACGGCCGGCGGCGAGGTGGTCGTGGGCATCAAGGATCCGGGCGCGGCGGCCGAGGAGTTGCTCGGAGTCGCCTTCGTCGCCGCCGCGGCGCGCGGGGCGAGCGTACGGACCGTCCGGGCCTGGACCCCGCCTCCGCTCTTCGCGCGCAGACAGCGGACGTCGCAGGAGACGGACCATGAGGGCGACCTCGAGGCCCGCGAGCGGAAGGCGCTGGCCGAGGCCGTGCACCCATGGCGGGAGAAGTACCCGGAGGTCCCGGTGACCGAGCACGTGGAGATGGGCAGTGCGACGGATGTCGTGCTGTCGGCGTCCTCCATGGCCGAACTGCTCGTCCTGGGGCGGCCCGTGCACCCGCCGCACACCGCGTCGCGCCTGGGGCACGTGGCGCATGCGGCGCTGCACCACGCCGCGTGCCCTGTGGCGGTCGTCCCCCACGACTGACGCGTACGGCGGCCCGCACGCGCGGGGCCTCGCCCGGACACGTACGGCCCGTCCCGGCCCGGCACATGCACCGCGTCGCAGTGCACAGTCGCAGTGCACGCATGCACCGGGGCCATGGGCGAGCGCGCGCCTGACGCCCACGGCCCGGCGCCTGACCACGCGGACGGACGTCCCGTCCGCCGCGGGCCCTCCATCCGCCGCCGGACCTCACATCGTCTGGGGGACCACGGCGACCGGGCACGCGGAGTGGTGCAGCAGGGCGTGGTTCACCCGGCCTAGCTGCAGTCCCTGCCGGCCGTTGCGCCGGGGCGCGCCCACCACCAGGAGGTCCGCGTCGGCGGTGCTCTCCAGGAGGATCCGGTGCGCGGGGCCTTCCACCGCCTGGCGCCGGACCTGGACGCCATGGCCGTCCGGCATCGCCCGGTTCAGCGTCTTGGAGAGGAACATCGAGGCCCGTTCACGGTGTTCACGCGCCGAGTCACGGGCCCCGTCCTCACTCTCGAACACCGGGCACCGCCAGGCCCGTACCGCGTGCAGCGGGCACCCGCGGACCTCTGCCTCGGCGAAGGCGAACCGGATGGCCGCGGCACTCTCGTTCTGCTCGTCCACACCGAGAACGACGCGGCCGAAGACTCCCGTACGGTTGCGCTCCCCTCCCCTGACCACGATCACCGGGCACGCGGCGCGGGCCGCCACCGCGAGGCCCACCGACCCCAGCAGCCGTCCGGCGAGCCCCCCGCGCCCCAGTGAGCCGGTGACGAGGGCGAACGCCTCTCTCCCCTCCCGCAGCAGCGCTGTCACGGCGTCGTCGGGCACGACCTCCCCCGACACCTTCACGTCCGGGTTGCGCAGCCGTACGCGCTCGGCGCAGGAGGCGACGATGTGCTCGGCCATGACCTTCTCCGCGGGCCGTCCGGCGAAGACATGCGGGCGCCGCCCTTCGTACTGCTCCCAGAGGGAGGCCTGAAGGAGACGCAGCGGTGCGCCGCGGGCGGCTGCCTCGTCGGTCGCCCAGTCCACGGCCTGAAGGCTGGACTCCGATCCGTCGACGCCGACAACCAGGGGAGACTCCATCGTCCCCACCGCCTTCCGCGGGAGCGCAGCACCTGGCGGTGCCTCTGGGAGAACCGTCCGCCCGGGGGCGAGCGATGCGCGATGGGCCGGTATGCCCCCGGTCCGGGACCTTCGGCCCGCATCACCGGGCCGCTGCAGCCCCACGCCCCCGAGGCGGCGGCCCCGGCCGTTGCGCGGACATGCGAAACGGGCCCCGCCGGGACATCCGTCCCGGGCGAAGCCCGTTGCCGTCGTACGTGTGGTGTCCGAGGGGGGACTTGAACCCCCACGCCCGATAAAGGGCACTAGCACCTCAAGCTAGCGCGTCTGCCATTCCGCCACCCGGACGAGGTGAACCGCGGTCTCCCGCGGCGACATGGACCACGATACCAGGGGTTCGACGTGCCTTTCACCTGCGTATCCACGGCCGACTATCCACCTAGAGTGAGCGCCGTGACACACATGGTGACCGGTGGTGGATCCTGGCGCAGCCGACGGCCGCGGCCGCTCTCGCCGCTGCGTGAGCGGCTGCGCGACGCGTTCTGGTTCGCACCGGTGGTGGGGCTGCTCGGCGCGGTTGTGCTGGCGGTGCTGACGACGTCCGCCGACGAGTTCCTGGTGAGCCGGTTGCGGGAGGCGGGCGAGACCGGGGCGATCGAAGACCTGATCAATGTCTCGGACGACGCGCGGGCTCTGCTCGACACCGTGGGCTCGTCGATGCTGACCTTCATCGGCGTGGTCTTCAGCATCTCGCTGGTAGCCGTGCAGATGGCGTCCAGCCAGTTCACCCCGCGCGTGCTGCGGCTGTACGTGCGGGGCCGCATCGTCAAGACGACGTTCGCGGTCTTCCTGGCCACGTTCGTCTTCGCCCTGCTGGCACAGTCCGGGCGGCAGGGCGACCAGGACCCGGGGACCGTCCGCTCGGTGCCGGTGATCTCCAGCCTCGTCGGGGTGTGCCTCGTCATGGTCAGCCTGCTGCTGTTCATCGCGTATGTGCACACCACGCTGCGGCTGCTGCGCGTGACCTACGTGATCGACCGGGTCGCCCGCGAGTCGGTGAAGGTCCTCGACCGGCATGCGCGGCTCGCGGTGTCCGAGGAGCGCGTCGACCTTCCGCCCGAGACGGGGCGCATCACGTACGCCGGGCCTGCGGGAGTGCTGCGCAGCATCGATGTCCCGCAGCTCACCCGGATCGCCCGCCGGCACGGCACGGTGCTGCGACTGGAGCCGCGGATCGGTGACTTCATCGTGCCGGGGACGCCCGTGTGCACGGTGCACGGCGGGGAGCTGCCGACCGGCCGGAGGCGGCTGCGGTTCGCGTTCCACGTGGGTCCCGAGCGCACGTTCCACCAGGATCTCGGGTTCGGGCTGCGCCAGCTCTCGGACATCGCGCTGCGCGCCCTCTCCCCCGCCGTCAACGATCCGACCACGGCCGTACAGGCGTTGGACCGCATCCATCAGCTCCTGGCGGCGCTCGCGGGCCGGGCGCTGGGCGAGGTGCACCACCGGGACGCGAACGGGGAGTTGCGGCTGGTGCAGCCGCTGCCCGGCTGGGCGGACCTGGTGGACCTGGGGCTGGTGGAGATCCGCCGGGCGGGTATCGCGGCGCCGCAGGTGACGCGGCGCATCGTCGCGGCGCTCGACGATCTGATGCTGCTCGCCCCGGCGCCCCGCCGGGAGCCGCTGCTGCGTCAGCGCGAGGTGCTGGAGCGGGGCCTGGAGCGGGCGGTGCCCGATCCCGCCGAGCGCGACTTCTCCGCGCGCCCCGACCGCCAGGGCATCGGCTGAAGGTCCACGCGGCGGGACGTTCCCGTCGTACGAGCGGCGCGGCCCGGCCTGTCGTACGAGCGGCGCGGCCCGGCCTGTCGTACGAGCGGCGCGGCCCGGCCTGTCGTACGGCCGGGCCCCGCGCTCACCCGAAGAGGCGCCCCTACGGCATCAGGTGGTAGTCGGGGAAGTTCCCCGGCGGGCGCTCGCCGTCCGGGCCCTGGGTCACGGCCCGGACGAGCAGCTCGCCGCCGACGAAGGCTCCGCGCCAGGAGGCGCCGAACCCGCCGAACAGCTCGTCCTTGTCCCCGCGCGAACGCGGCTTGCCCAGCCCGACCTTGAACGCCCGCACCTCGGAGGCGATCCGCTCGGCGGTCGTGTCGTTGTCGCAGGACAGGGTGGCGACCAGCGCGCCGTTGCTGGCGTTCATCGCGGCCAGCAGCTCGGCCTCGGTGTCGACGAGCACGATCGTGTCGACCGGGCCGAACGGCTCGGCGTGGTGCAGCGGCGAACTGGGCGGCGGATTCAGCAGCGTGACGGGCGGGACGTAGGCCGAGGTGTCCTGGCCGGAAAGGAAGTGCCCGTCGTCGAGGCTGCCTCGGTGCAGCGGTACCGCGCCCCGGTCGATCGCCTCGGCAACCTGGTCGTTCAGCTCCTTGGCCTTGGCGGCGTTGATGAGCGGGCCGAAGTCCAGCTCGGGCAGCGGGTCTTCGGGCGATTCCACCGCGAGCGGGTGGCCGAGCCGCACCCGCCTCGCGGCCGGCAGGTAGGCGGCGAGGAACTCGTCGAAGAGGGAGCGCTGGACGACGAAGCGGGGGTAGGCGGTGCAGCGCTGCTTGCCGTAGTCGAAGAGCTTGGGAATGACGGCCGAGAGCTTGTCCCAGTCGCTGAACTCCCAGATGCCCCAGCAGTTCAGCCCCTCCTGCTCCAGGATGTGGCGCTTGCCGAGGTCCGCGACGTCGGAGGCCACGCGGCCGCCGGTGTCCCGGCCGCCCACGAAGGACACGCAGCCGATCTCCGGCGAGCGCACCAGGGCCTCGGACAGCTCGCCCCCGCTGCCGCTGACCAGCGTGACCGGGACGCCTTCGCGGTGCATCAGAGCGCAGGCGAGGGTGAGGCAGGCGAGTCCGCCGTCGGTGGGGGTCTTGGCGATGACCGCGTCCCCGGCGAGGGCCTGGACGAGCATGGCGTGGACGAGCACGCTCATCGGGTAGTTCCAGCTCGCGATGTTGCTGACCGGGCCCTCCAGCGGGGTGCGGTCGCCGAGCATGTCGTCGATGCCGTCGACGTACCAGCGCACGCCGTCGATCGCCCGGTCCACGTCCGCCTGGGCAAGCCTCCAGGGCTTGCCGATCTCCCAGACGAGCAGCAGGGCCAGCAGCTCACGGTGCTCGGTGAGGGCGTCGAGGGCGGCGGCGATACGGGCCTTGCGTTCGGCCAGCGGGACGTGCCGCCAGCCGCGGTGCTGGTCCAGTGATGCGCGTACGGCCTCCCGGGCGATGCCGGAGTCGAGCCGGGGCGGTCCCGCGATGGGGCTGCCGTCGACGGGGCTCGATGCGGGCAGCGGGTGGCCGTCGGCCTGCCAGTTTCCGGCCCAGAGGTTGAGGACGCGGTCCTCCCGGAAGGCCTCGGGGGCGAGGGCGACGCAGCGCTGCCATGCGTCGGACCAGGCGGTTCCGGGCTTGAGGGTGAGGGTGGATGCCATTTCGGGTGTCTCCGCTCTCGTTGCACGGACGGGCGGTCCTACGGCGGACGGGTGGTGCTGCACTGCCCCACCTACCCGCCGGTAATGGTCTACCGGACGGTAGTGACTGGTCGGGGATCCGTGAACGGAGTCCACGTCAACTATGAGTGAGGTCACTCAGCGCCGCGATCCGGTCACGGACGAGTGCGGCCGCCTCGGAAGGGGCCCGGCCGACCGGGATCCCGGCCGTCTCCAGAGCCTCCTTCTTGGCCTGCGCCGCGCCGGAGGAGCCCGGACGATGGCTCCTGCATGTCCCATTGTCCTGCCCTCGGGCAGCCGATCAGCCGGGAGGCCGAAGCCCTCTGACGGCGGCGGACATCAACATCACGCACCGGTCCGGGTCCGGGCCCGCCTCGCGGGGTCCGGAGCCGGCCGTTGTGCGCGGTACGGCAAGTGTCCCCCGCGGCGCGGACGGGCCCCGCGGGCATGGCGCGCCTCCGGCAGTGGCGCGCCTGCGCAAGTGGCACGCCTCCGGCAGCGCCCTCCCGCTACGCCCAACAGGCCTGCCGTCAGCCGGAGTTGCGCTCGTGGTACGAGGTCCGGGTGTGCTCGGTGTGCTCGCGCATGATCTGCGTGGCCCGCTGCTCGTCCCGGTCCGCGATCGCCGCGATCAGATCGCGGTGCTCGATCCAGGACTGCTTGCCGCGCTGCCGGGCGACGGGCGTGAAGTACCAGCGGACGCGACGGCCGACCCGTGCGGCGAGCTCCGCCAGCACCGCGTTCGCCGCCAGCTCCATCACCGCGGCATGGAAGGCGGCGTTGGTGTCGACGACGACGTCGATCAGATCCCGCTCCACGGCCTCCTCGCCCTGCGCGCACAGCTTCTCCAGCCGCGCGATGCCCTTGGAGGTGGCGTTCGCGGCCGCGAGGCGGGCCGCCTCGGCCTCCAGCAGCGTCCGTACGGTGAGGAGTTGCTCGGCCTCCTCCTCGGTGGGCTCGTGGACGAATGCCCCCTGTGCGGGCCGCAGATCGACCCACCCCTCGGTATTGAGCCGCTGCAGCGCCTCGCGCACCGGCTGCCGGGAGACCCCGAGGTGGCCGGCGAGCTCGCTCTCGACCAGATGCTGGCCGGGCTGGAGCGAGCGGGTGGTGATCAGTTCCAGCAGCGTTTCGTAGACCCGCTCGCGGAGCGGACCCGGACGTTCGAGCTTGGGCACAGCTCCTTGCGGAAGTCCTGCGGACAGCATCGAGGTCTCCCTGAGGGCTCGGCGGGGCCGGATTGGTTATCGTCTACAGTCTACCGAGTAGGGAGCTCTGCACACAGTGCAGAGGCCATGTGTGCCGCACATCTCTCTCGTACGTCCCCGAGACCCCGGTCCCGCACATCCCGGTCCCGCACATCCCGGTCCCGCACATCCCGGTCCCGCGCATCGCCCGCGCGGGCCGCCTCTCCCCCGCGTCGCCGATCCCGGCATACCCCGCCCGTGTGCCCAACTGATATACCGGGCACGGGTATTCGACCATTGAGGGGGTTTTGCTCGTGAACCAGTCTGCCGGCGTCACGCCGCGGATCCGGCGCGCGCAGGGGGAGGAACGGGACGCGGTCAGCCGTCTGCTGAGCGACGCGTTCATGGAGGATCCGGTCAGCCGGTGGGTGTTCCCGGACCCGGCGCACCGGCACGACGTCCAGCCCCGCTTCTTCGGCGTCTTCCTGGACGCCGCCCTGCACAACGGCTGGGTCGACGTCACCGACGACCTGACGGCCGCGGCGCTCTGGCTGCCCGTCCCGGCCGGGTCCGGCCAGGAGGAGCAGGACGAGGACGACGAGATGGCCGCCCGGTTCGAGGCGGCCGACCCGGGCAACGAGCGCACCGGCGTCGTCGGGCAGCTCACCTCGGAAGCGCACCCGCACCACCGGGCGCACCACTATCTGCCACTGATCGCCGTGACGCCCGCCCGGCACGGCGAGGGCCTCGGCAGCGCCCTGCTGACCCCGGTGCTCGACCGCTGCGACCGCGAGGGGACCCCCGCGTATCTGGAGGCGAGCAACGCACGGAGCAAGGCGCTCTACGAACGTCTCGGATTCGCCGTCACCGACCGGATGGTCCGGCTTCCCGACGGCCCGCCGATGTGGCCGATGTGGTACGAGCCGGGCGCCCGCGGCCCCCGGTCCTGAACGGCCCCTCCGTCCGCGCTCCGCGGGGCGCGGACGGGATGGCCGGGGACGCCTGACGGTCAGGAGTTCTCGGCCCCGGGGCAGGGGTCCAGGTCCGGGTACGGCACCGCGCCCGTGGTCGTCCAGAGCGTCTTCGACAGCGCGTCGACCCAGGTGCTGTCCCTGTAGGAACGATTCAGCGTCTTGTTGAGGAACTCGCACATCTCGGTGTCGCCCTTGCGGTAGCCCACGCCGTACCGCTCCGTGCTGAAGGGATCGCCGACGACCTTCAGATCGTCGGGCTTCTCGGCGGCATAGCCGAGGAGGAGCGCGCCGTCCGTGGTGACCGCGTCGACATCCCCGTCGAGGAGCTGGTCCACGCAGGCGGTGTAGGTCTTGTCCGGGACCGGCTCCGCGCCGTACTTGTCCTCCACGCGCTGGATCGACGTGGTGCCGGCGACCGAGCAGACTCTCTTGCCGTCCACATCGCTCGGCCCCTTGATGCTGGAGTCGTCGTTCCGCACCAGCAGCTGCTGCCCGGTCTCGTAGTACGGCCCGGCCATGCCGACGATCTTGCGGCGCTCGGGCGTGATCGAGTAGGTGGCCAGGATGAGGTCGACGGTCCCGTTCTCCAGGTACTTCTCGCGGTTCTCCGGGATCGCCTCGACCCACTTGATCTTCTCGGGCTCGATGCCCAGCTTGCCGGCGATGATCTTCGCCATCTCGATGTCGAAGCCCTCCGGCACATCCGCACCGGGCTCCTTCAGGCCGACACCGGGCTGGTCGACCTTCACACCGATGGTGATCCTGCCCTTCTCGTGCAGCTTCTCCATGGAGGAGCCGGGCTCGAAGGTGGGGTTGGGAACGACCCACACATCGTCCTTGGCCTCCGGCTCCGAGTCCCCACAGCCGGTCGCGGCCAGGGCGACGCCGATACAGGCGGCTATACCGGCAAGGGTTTGCCTGCGGAAGGCCATGTGCGCTCCAGGTGTGGTGACGTCGGGCTCACCGACGGGCGAGGCACGCGCGGCCCGACGCTCAACCCCGCTCCCCCCATCCGCCGAGGCGTGCACTGTACGACACAGGCCGGGACCGAGGGTATGCAATCGGCCTGCGGAGCACGTCACATCGCCCCGAGGCATACTGTAGGCAATATTCTGTCTACCTCAACCCCGGATCTGCGCCCCCCTTCTCGGTCCCCTAACCGATCGGAGCCCTCGTGAAAGTCGCAGTTGTCGGCGCCGGTGCCGCGCTCGACCGCGCCGGCGCCGACGTCCATCTCATCGCTCGCGGGCCCCACCTGGAGGCCATGCGGAAAGGACGGCGTGCGGGTCGTCAGCCCGCGTGGAGACTTCACGGCCCGGCCCTCCGCCACCGACGACCCGGCCGAAGTCGGGCCGGTGGACTATGTGTTCCTCGGGCTCAAGGCCAACTCCTACGCCTCCTGCGGCCCGTTGGTGCATCCCCTGATCGACGGCCACACCGCCGTGATCGCCGCGCAGAACGGCATCCCCTGGTGGTACTTCCACGGCCTGCCCGGCCCGCACCGCGACCACCGCATCGAGAGCGTCGACCCCGGCGGCTCGGTCAGCGCGACGCTGCCGCCGCACCGGGCCATCGGCTGTGTCGTCCACGCGGCCACCGAACTCGCGGCGCCCGGTGTCGTACGGCATCAGCCCACGGTCGACAACGACCTCTACGTCCGCGACTAGGACAAGTGCATCCTCTGTTACAAGTGCGTGGACGCCTGCGGCGACCAATGGCAGGACACCTTCGCCATCGCGGTCGCCGGCCGTGGTTTCGACGCCCGGATCTCCGCCGAGCACGACGCCCCGCTGACCGACTCGGCCTGCGTCTACTGCGGCAACTGCATCGAGGTGTGCCCGACGGGCGCCCTGAGCTTCAAATCCGAGTTCGACATGCGCGAGGCCGGGACCTGGGACGAGTCCCAGCAGACCGAGACGACCACGATCTGTGCGTATTGCGGTGTGGGCTGCAATCTGACCCTCCACGTGCAGGACAATGCGATCGTGAAGGTCACCTCACCGCACGACAATCCGGTGACCCACGGCAATCTCTGCATCAAGGGCCGCTTCGGCTACCAGCACGTACGCGGCGCCGACCGAAACGAGTGAGGCTGATCATGGGACGGGTCACCGAGCGACGCCGTGTTCTGCGCATCCGCGACGCGTCCGTCAGCACACGCCCCGACACGCTCGTCGCCGAGGAGCCGCTGGAGATCCGGCTCAACGGCAGACCGCTGGCGATCACCATGCGCACGCCGGGCGACGACTTCCCGCTCGCCGCCGGATTCCTGGTGAGCGAGGGCGTTCTCGGCAGCGCGGAGGAGCTGGCGAACATCGTGTACTGCGCGGGCGCCACCTCCGAGGGGAGCAACACGTACAACGTGGTGGACGTACAGCTCGCGCCCGGTGTCCCCGTCCCCGATATCACCCTGGAGCGGAACGTCTACACCACGTCGTCGTGCGGGCTGTGCGGCAAGGCCAGCCTGGACGCCGTACGGACCACGGCCCGCTGGCCGATATCCGACACTCCCCCGGTCCGGGTCGAGCCCGCTCTGCTGTCCGCCCTCCCCGACCGTCTACGGGCGGCGCAACGGGTCTTCGACCGGACCGGGGGCCTGCACGCGGCGGGCCTGTTCTCGGCGGAGGGCGAGCTGCTGGACCTACGGGAGGACGTCGGCCGCCACAACGCCGTGGACAAGCTGATCGGCCGGGCGTTGCAGTCCGGCTCGCTGCCGCTGTCCCGCTCGATCCTTCTGGTGTCGGGGCGGGCGTCGTTCGAGCTGGCGCAGAAGGCGGTGATGGCGGGCATCCCGGTGCTCGCGGCCGTCTCGGCGCCGTCGTCGCTGGCCGTGGACCTGGCGGCCGAGACCGGGCTGACGCTGGTGGGATTCCTGCGCGGCAGCTCCATGAACGTGTACGCGGGTGAGGAGCGCGTGGCCCTGCGGACCGCGGCCGCCGGGACTTGAGTCGCCCGCCGCCTGCTGCACGGGTCGGCGGACCGGCCGGCGGGGAGCGCCCCCTGCGCGGGCCGGTCCCCGCCGCCCCTTGTACGGACACCACATCGCCCCCGGAAAAGCTGCACGCGCGCCCCGTGCGACCCACGCACACCCGCACCTCAGCGGGAGCCGGCGGGGCCCCTCAGCGGAGCGTCACCGGCAGGGCCCGTATGCCGTTCGAGACAACGGACGGCAGCCTTTCCAGTGCTCCCGGCTCCACCGCGAGCCTGATGCCGGGGAAGCGCGCGAAGAGCCGGGAGAGCGCCGTCTCTGCCTCCATGCGGGCCAGCCCCGCACCCAGGCAGAAGTGCGTCCCGTATCCGAAGGACAGATGCCGGCTGACGCCCCGGGCGATGTCGAAGCTCCCCGCGTCGGGGCCGTACTTGCGCGGGTCCCGCCCGGCGGCGGCGTACGACGCGAGGACCGGCTCGCCCTTGCGGATGACCGTGCCCTCCACGTCCAGGTCCTCCGTCGCGTAGCGCATCGGGAACTGGCCGACGGGGCTGTCCCAGCGCAGGGTCTCCTCGACGACCGCACTCCACGGCATACGGCCCGACGTCACGAGGGCGCGTTGCGCGGGGTGGGTGAGCAGGGCGCCGACGGCGTTGCAGATGAGGTTGAGCGTGGTGGCGTGCCCGGCCAGGAACATCAGCAGCAGGGTGCCGACGAGTTCCTCCTCGCTGAGGCGGTCCCCCTCCTCGCGGGCCGCGATCAGCGCGGAGGTGAGGTCGTCGCCGGGGGCCCGCCTCTTGCCCTCGATGATCTCCGCGAGCGCACCGTGGAGGGCGCGGACGTTCGCGACCGCTTCGTCCGGTGCGGTCTCCGTGCTGACGAGGATCTCGCACAGCCGGTGGAGCTCGTCCCGCCGGTCCTCGGGGACGCCGAGCAGCTCGGATATGACGTTCATGGGGAGCGGGTAGGCGTAGCGGGCCCGCAGGTCGACCGGTCCGGGGTCGGCGGTGAGCGCGTCGAGCAGGTCCTCGGTGAGCTGCTCGACCCGCGGGCGCAGCGCGGCCACCCGGCGCGGGGTGAAGGCCTGGGTGACCAGGGCGCGCAGCCGCCGGTGCTCCTCGCCGTCGGCCGTCGTCATGCCCTTGTTGACGATGAAGGTCATCAGAGGCCAGCCCGCGGGCACTCCGCCCTCGGCGAGCGCCGCCCAGTGCTCGTGGGACTTGGCGAACCGGGGGTCGGAGAGGGCTGCCTGGAGCGCGTCATGACGGACCAGCGCCCAGGCGGGCACGTCACCGGGCAACTCCACCGGGGCCGCCGCTCCCGCCTCGCGAAGCCGTACGTTGTCGGCGTGCTGGTCGTGGCCGAGCGGGCAGGCCGGTACCGAGCTGCGGTTCGCGGTGTCCATGGGGTCCTTTCGCGGATCTGAGCGGGGTCTGAGCGGTCTGAGCCGGGCGGTCGCGAGGCGGAGTGGTTCCGGAGCGGTTCCGCCTGCCGATGTCCCACCGGGACCGGACGTGGTGCACCGTCAACTTCTTCAGTATGACGGTGAGTTGGCTCATTTCGATCAGAGAGAACCGGCCCTCGGCAGCACATTGCCTCCTCCCGCACTCGCCGTGACGGCCGCATCCGCCCCGGAGGATCGCGCCTCGCCCGTTCGGCCGGTTGGTGGCCTCCGTTCAGGCGGTGGGGCGATTCCGGCGGGGGAACGGCGTACCGCCGCGGCGAAGGTGACAGGCATGGAGGGCGCGGTCCGCGGCCCCGCACCTCGCCGCGCAGCCCCAACTCCCCCCTCAGGAGGGCGAGATGGCCCACGAGACCGACAGATGCGGATCCGTACGGAAGCGGGACGGATCCGCCGCCGGCCGAGTCGTGCAGATGCCTTGTGGGAAGCCTTCCCTGGCACCTACCTTCGACGCCCGGACATGGGACGTGGGATGTCCGGACCTTCGGCTGAAGGGATGTGTCATGCCGTCAGTTCTCCCTGTCCGTGCACACACCGGCCCCCCTGGGCGCCGCCTCGCGGCGTTACTCCTCGTCTCGGTGCTCGTCGCACCGGCCGTCACCGTACGGGCCGCGGCCGCGGAGCAGTCCCCGGCCGCGGCCCGTAGCGGCATCGAGCAACAGGTGCTGTTCAAGGCGGAGCAGGACCCCGGCTACGCCTGCTTCCGCATCCCCGCCGTCGTGAAGTCACGAGCCGGCACCCTCCTGGCCTTCGCCGAGGGACGGGTCGACAACTGCGGCGATGCCGGGGACATCGACCTGGTCCTCAAACGCTCCACCGACGGCGGCCGCACCTGGGGGCCGCTCCAGGTGATCGACGAGGGCCGGGGCGACACCCACGGCAACCCCGCCCCGATCGTGGACCGGCGGACCGGCCGCATCGTGCTGGCCACCACGTACAACAAGGGCCGCGACGACTCGCTGCCCTGCGAGGCACCGTGCGACAGGACACCGCACCTGCAGTACAGCGACGACGACGGGGCGAACTGGTCGCGGCCCCAGGACCTGACCGACGCCATCCGCCGCCCCGACTGGAACTCCTGGTACGCCACCGGGCCCGTGCACGGGATCCAGCTCACCCGCGGGCGGCACGCCGGGCGGCTGGTGTTCGGCGTCAACACCGAGACGCACGACGGGACCCGGGTCACCGCCAACCACGCGGCCCTGGTGCACAGCGACGACGGCGGCCGGAACTGGCGCGTCGGCGCGGTGGACAGCTGGCCGATAGCGCCTGACGGGCTGTTCCGCCAGAAGCCGTCCGAGATGACCCTGGTGGAGCGGACCGACGGCTCGATCTACGTCAACGGGCGCGAGCAGGACGGCACCGACCTCGGCCATCGCACGTCCGCGGTCAGCCGGGACGCCGGGGACAGCTTCGCGGCCCCCTTCCGTGCCGCCCCCGACCTCTACTCCCCCATGGTGCAGGCCTCCGTCCTGCGCATGCCCGGCGAGCACGAGGGGCGCGGGCGGCTGCTGTTCGCGGCGCCGGCCGACCCCGACCGACGGCGCACGATGACGGTCCGTTCCTCGTACGACGACGGCCGCACCTGGGAGGGCTTGGACCGCGGCGCGACCGTGACCACCGACTGGTCCGGCTACTCCGACATGGTCGCCCTCTCGGACCGCGAGGTGGGGCTGATGTACGAGGGAGGGGCCGTCGACGCGCGCGACGAGATCCGCTTCGCGCGGTTCACCGAGGACTGGCTCGGACCGCGGCGCGGGCCCGATCCGACGACGCCGGACCTGGCGCCGTTCGCCCGTGGCGCGTCGGTCCTCGGCGGGGCGCCGGTGACGGACGGCCGCTTCGGGAAGGCCCTGTCCTTCGACGGCAGGGACGACGCCGTCCGGCTGCCGTTCCGGAACGCGCTGCCGCTCGGCACACGGGACTTCACCGCGAGTCTGTGGTTCCGCTACAGCGCGGTCTCCGGCGACCAGCCGTTCCTGTGGATGGGCGGGGTCGGGAGCAGGAGCCCGCAGGTGTGGCTGCGCGGGGAGCCCGACCGGGGCCGGGTGACCGCCCTCATCACCACGGTGCAGCGCAACGCGCCGGCCGCGACCGCATCCGTACGGACCACCCGGCCGTACAACGACGGACAGTGGCACCACGTGGCCCTGCGCCGCTCGGGCGGACAGCTCCGGCTGACCGTGGACGGGGCGGAGGCGGCCGCCCCGGACGTGCCGGGCACGGTGAGCCGGGGCTCGACCTTCGGCGTGCACGTGGGCCAGAAGGCCGACAGCCGGGGCTGGTTGACCGGATCGCTGGACGAGATCCGGGTCTACGGCCGGGCGCTGTCCGACGAGGAACTCGCGCGCGTCCGCGAGTCCAACGCGCAGGTCCCGGGGGCAACGGTCCTCCGGCTGCCGCTCGACCGCCGGACCGGTGGTTCGTGACCAGTTGTTCGTGGACGGTGGCGTGTGACAGGTGGTTCGTGAACGGCGGATCATGACCGGCGGATCATGAACCGGCCCCCGGCCTTCACCTGTGCGTTCACCCGCGTAACGGCCTCTGCCCGGACCGGACCGGCTCCCGGCCCGGGCAGGGGCCCACGGGGTGGCGCTGCCCCGACGCGGCCGACCGGCGACCCCCGCCGTACGGGATGGCACCGGCGTGACGGTGCGCATCGGGGGCATGAACACGCCAGGCCCGGAGCAGGGCGCAGTGGCCGTGGCGGAAAAGACCCGACCGCGGAGGCAACCCGGCACGCGTCGCCGTCGTCTGGGGAAGTGGCAGCAGTCCACCCTGTCCCGCGGTCCCCCGAGAGGGACGGACCCGGACGAAAGCGGAATCCGAAGTCCCTTGCCGCGAACGGCCGGAAAGCGCCGTTGGCTGTAATGCGCAGGTGATTACTGAGCGCGGATTCAGTGGAGATTTCCGGCCACGGACCTTACTCACGAGTCAGGCGGAGCGCCCAATCCCCCTGCATGGACCGCAGATCAGCTCCTGACCAGCCGTTTTGTACCGAATCCCGGGTGTGAATCAGGTCTCCCTTCCAGGGGATTCATCAGGTACGGTCGCCGCGCTGTGCGAAGCACGCTGAGGAGCAGCTATTGCGTGAGTTCATGTCCCCTCCCGTGGTGGCGGCCGACCGGACCGGAGGTCTGGCCGATGCCGTTTTCGACCATGCCGCAGAGGATCCCGACCGGGTGGCTCTCGGCCGTAAGGTCGACGGCGTCTGGCAGGACGTGACGGCGGGCGAGTTCCGCGACGATGTTCTCGCCATGGCCAAGGGCCTGCTCGCCCAGGGCGTCCGGTTCAACGACCGTGTGGCCATCATGTGCCGTACGCGCTACGAGTGGACGCTCTTCGACTTCGCGCTCTGGACCATCGGCGCCCAGTCCGTCCCGGTCTATCCGACCTCGTCCGCCGAGCAGGCCTTCTGGATGCTGCACGACGCGGGTGTCTCCTCGGTGCTGGTCGAGCAGGAGGACCACGCCATGACGATCGGCTCGGTGATAGACCGGCTGCCCCAGCTCCGCAGGCTGTGGCAGCTCGACGCGGACGCCGTGGACGAACTGAAGGCCGCCGGCGCCCACATCGACGACGAGACGGTCCACCGGCACCGGCTCGCCGTGACTCCGGACTCCACCGCCACGATCATCTACACCTCCGGCACGACCGGCCGCCCCAAGGGCTGTGTGATCACGCACGCGAACTTCATGTTCGAGTGCGACACCCTCGTCGAGCGCTGGGAGCCGGTGTTCCACTCCAAGCCCGGCGACGAGGCGTCCACCCTCCTCTTCCTGCCCCTGGCCCATGTCTTCGGCCGGATGGTGCAGGTGACGGCGATACGCGGTGGGGTGAAGCTGGGCCACCAGCCGAACCTCAGCGCCACCGAGCTTCTCCCGGATCTCGCCGCCTTCAAGCCGACCTTCATCCTGGCCGTGCCGTACGTCTTCGAGAAGGTCTTCAACGCCGCACGGCGCAAGGCGGAGGCCGAGGGCAAGGTCGGGCCGTTCGACAAGGCCGTCGATGTCTCCATGCGGTACGCGGAGGCGCAGGAGAACCGCGACTTCGGCACCGGGCACGGACCCAGCGCCGGCCTGCGCGTGCAGCACGGCATCTTCGAGAAGCTCGTGTACGGCAAGGTGCGCGAGGCGATGGGCGGCCGGATCCGTACGGCGATGTCGGGCGGCTCGGCGATGGACCGGCAGCTCGGGCTGTTCTTCGCGGGTGCGGGTGTGACCGTCTACGAGGGCTACGGGCTCACCGAGTCCACCGCCGCCGCCACCGCCAACCCGCCCCGCCGCACCCGTTACGGCACCGTGGGCCAGCCCATCCCGGGCACCACCGTGCACATCGCGGACGACGGCGAGGTGTGGATCCACGGCGGCCAGGTCTTCTCCGGGTACCTCAACGACCCCAAGGCGACCGAGGCGGTCCTGCGGGACGGCTGGCTGGCCACCGGTGACCTCGGCGCGCTGGACGAGGACGGCTACCTCACCATCACCGGGCGGAAGAAGGAGATCCTGGTGACCTCGGGCGGCAAGAGCGTGTCGCCCATCCCTCTGGAGGAGCGGGTCCGGGCCCATCCGCTGGTCGGCCAGTGCATCGTGGTCGGCAACGACCGGCCGTACATCGCCGCGCTCGTGACGCTCGACCCGGACTCCGTGGAGCACTGGCTGGCGATGCGGGGCAAGCCCCGACTGAAGGCCGCGGACCTGGTGCGGGACCCGGATCTGGAGACGGAGATCCGGCGTGCCGTCGTCGCCGCGAACACCCTCGTCTCGCAGGCCGAGTCGATCCGCACCTTCCGCATCCTGGCCGGGCAGTTCTCCGAGGAGCACGGGCTGCTGACGCCCTCGCTGAAGCTGAAGCGCCGGGCGATCGAGAAGGCGTACGAGGCCGAGGTCGAGGCGCTCTACCACGCCTGACGCCCGGCGGTCCCGTCCCCAGGGCACCCAGGGACGCACCACCTCCGCCTCGCCCGCGCCGGGCCGCGCCTCGTCCCCGCGGGCCCTGCCCGGCACCTGCCCGCCCGGCATCCCGCCCTGGCGCGCGTCCCGTTGTGCCACGCTGGAGAGCGGGCCCGCGGTGGCGCGGGCGAGCCGACGAGGTGGGACGCCGTGGTCATGGGCAAGTGGCGGGCGCTGGGCGGTGCCGTCCTGCGGGTGCTGATCGTCTGGGGGGCGAGCACCCTGACGATGCTCGCCCTCGCCGGCGTCCTTCCCGACTTCCGGCTCCAGTCGGCGGACGGCGACAGCGCCACGCGGATCGCCGTCACCGCGGCCCTCGGTGCCGGTGCCTTCGGTCTGCTCAGCGCACTGGTGTGGCCCGCGCTCGTACGCGCCCTGCTGCTGGTGCCCGCCTTCGTCCTCGGGCTGCTGGTGTTCTTCCTCAACGGGTCCGTGCTGCTGGTCGCGCTGCGGCTGGTCCCCGAGGAACGGGGCGAGCTCACGCCGGAGACGGCGGTGGTGGTCGCGGCGGTGATGTCGGCGGTCGCCTCGGCGACGAGCACGGCGCTCGCCGTCCGCGACGACGGCGCCTACCGGCGGCGGCTGTACCGGCTCGCCGACCGGCGCAGGCGCCGCGGCATCGACCGCCGCGCCCGGTCGGCGACTCCCGGCACGGTCTTCCTCCAGCTCGACGGGGTGGGGTTCGACGTCCTGGCCGACGCGGTACGCGAACGCCCGCCCCAGGGTCCGGCCGGAAAGCCCGGGCCGCCGGTCATGGAGACGGTTGCGTCCTGGTATGCGCACGGCAGCCACCGGCTGACCCCCTGGCGCACCGGCTGGTCGAGCCAGACCGGCGCCAGCCAACTCGGCATCCTCCACGGCACCGCCTACGACGTGCCCGCCTTCCGCTGGTACGAGAAGGAGACCGGCGAGGTCATGGTCTGCAGCCGCCCGACGAGTGTCGCCGAACTCCAGCGGCGGGCCGTCGCGCGCACCCGCGACGGCGGGCTGCTCACGGTCGACGGGGCGAGCCGCGGCAATCTGTTCGGCGGCGGGGCCGACCAGCTCGCGCTCGTGCTGTCGGTGGCGGCCCGTCGCGGACGCGGCCACCGCTCCCGCTCCGGCTACTACGCGTACTTCTCCGATCCCGCCAATGCGACCCGTACCGTCCTCTCCTATGCCGCCGAGGTCTGCCGCGAGGTCGGCCAGTCCACGCGGGCGCGGCTGCGGCGCGAGGAGCCGCGGGTCCGGCGGGGCGGCCTGTACCCCTTCATCCGGGCGTTCGCGACGGTCGTCGAACGGGACGTGGTCGTGGCGGCCGTCATCGGCGACATGCTGGCGGGTCGTACGGCGGTCTACGCGGACCTGGTCGGCTACGACGAGGTGGCCCACCACTCGGGCCCGCGCAGCCGCGACGCCGAACAGGTCCTCGCCCGGCTGGACCGCAGCATCGCGCTGCTCGCCAAGGTCGCCGAGCACGCGCCGCGCGAGTACAGGATCGTGCTCCTCTCCGATCACGGGCAGAGCCCCGGACCCACGTTCGCCGGCACCTACGGACTGGCCCTCCAGGACCTCGTACGCGCCGGGTGCGGGCTCGCCGTCCCGCGGCGGGCCGGGCGCTCGGCGAGCGGCGCGGAGGCACGGGCGGCCGCGCGGGCGGCGCTGGGCCGGCCGGAGAAGGACCACGGCGAGCAGCGGTCGCGGCGGGCGCGGGCGAGCGACCCGGTCGTCCTCGCCTCCGGCAACCTCGGGCTCGTCTCGTTCCCGCGCATCCCGGGCCGGGCGAGCCGGGAGGCGATCGACGCCCGCCATCCGGCGCTGCTGCGCACGCTGGCCGAGCACCCGGGCATCGGCTTCCTGCTGGTGCACAGCGAGGAACACGGGCCGGTGGTGCTGGGCGCGGGCGGTGCCGAACTGCGCCTCGATACGACCGAGTTGGCGTCGGGCGGCGGCGCTCCGGCGGAGAACCCCCTGGCCCGGTTCGGGCCCGGTGCGGAGGACGCGGTGCGCCGTACGGCCGACTTCCCGCACACGGCCGACATCATGGTCAACTCCGCGTACGACCCCAAGTCCGGTGAGGTGTACGCCTTCGAGGAGCAGATCGGCTCCCACGGCGGCCTCGGCGGCAGCCAGAACCGGGCCTTCCTGCTGTGGCCCGCCGAGCTGAGCCCACCGGTGGCGGACGGCGAGGAGCTGTACGGGGCCGAGGCGATCCACGGCGTACTGCGCCACTGGCTTCGCCAGGCCAGCGGTCCCGAGGTTCCGCTCATGGCACCGCGCTCCGGCGGTACGGCGTCGGGTGAGGCCACGTCAGTTCCGCGTCCCTCGAAGGGAGTCGGTGCCGGATCCGGGATCCCGCCCGGGGCCGGGGATCCGTCCGGGGCCGGGGATCCGTCCGGGGCTGGGAATCCGTCCGGGGCCGGTGAGAACCACGGGCGGGTGCCGGAGGCACGAGGCGGCCTCCCGTCCGGGGAGGAGGAGCCGGGCGCGGAGCCGGGCACGCGAGGTGTGTCCCCGCTGCCGGGGTGACTGCTGCCGGAATGCCTTCGCCCGCCGGGGAGGGGACGTGGTGACGGACCGCGAAATCAAGGAGGCGACCGGGCCGGGGCCGCGAACCATCGAGCGTGATCGCGGCCCCGACGCGTCCCCTGAGGCAGGCGGGACCCGCAGGCGCGCGGGTCCCCCGCAGGCGCGCGGGTCCCCCGCAGGCGCGCCGGTCTCCGGGCCCCGTCAGCCGAGGTCGAAGACGTTCGGCAGCCCGAGCCGGTGGCGGAACGCGTCGTGGCGCTTGAGGTCCTCGAACTCCGGGGCGCGGTAGAGGGGCTTCACCTCGCACCGCGGCGCCGTCGAACCCACCTCGTCCAGCAGCGCGTTGACCGCCTGGCGTCCGGAGGCGTTGGCACCCTCCATCGTGGCCAGGTCGATGTCGACGGCCACGTAGTCACCCGCCAGGAAGAGGTTCGGCACCTTCGTCCTGGACGCGGGCCGGTCGAACCAGGTACCGGTGGGGTGGATGAGGAGTTGTTCGTCGTTGCGCGGCTCGGGCGTGCCCAGGCCGTCGACGGCCGGGTCGAGGAACCAGGAGTGAAGGGCACCGTCCCGCAGCACCGTACGGCCGGTGTCGTTGAGCGCCGCCTTGAGCTGGGCCCACACCTCGCGGGCGACCTCGTCGCGCGTGCACTGTTTGGCCGTCTTCCCGTAGAGGGTGCCGGGCCGGTCCCATTCGGAGATGTCGACGGAGAAGCACTCGCGGACGCGTCCGTCGCCGTACTCGGCCGGGATGTCGCGGCCCTTCCAGTACTGGGCCTGGCCGACGGAGGTCAGCGCCCAGGGCGAGTCGAGGTGGTTGACGTGGCCGTGGATCACGGGCGTCGGCTCGGTGAGATAGAACTGAATGCCCGTCATCCAGTCGGTCTCCAGTGCGTCCGCGCGGCTCAGCGCGGGGTCCGCGGCCCGCAGAGCGGGGCCCCAGGTCCTCCGCGCGTGCTCGACGGGCATCGCGCAGACGTAGTGGTCGGCGGTGACGGTGCGCCGGGTGCCGTCCGGGTCCTGGAGCACGGCTCCGCTCACCCGCCCGTCCGCGTACGGCAGGTCGACCACCGCGGAGCCGACCTCGAACCGGACGCCGAGACCGCGGAGATGGCGCACCCAGGGGTCGATCCACGCCTCGTTGGTAGGGGCGTTGAGCACACGGTCCGGCTCCCCGTCGGAGCCGCGGCCCAGGAGGTTGAAGAGGAACGCCTCGAAGCAGTTGGCGACGGTCCGGGTGCTGGCCACCTCGGCCTTGGTGGCGACGATGTTGCGCGTGATGCCGATGGCGAGCAGCCGCTGGTACTCCGGCGACATCCGCTCGGCCCGGATGAACTCCCACCAGGGCGTGCGCTCCCACCTCTCCAGCCGCCGCTGCTCGCAGCTCGTGAGGAAGACGAGCACGCGGTTCGCGAAGTACAGGGCCTCGTGAACGGGCAGTCTGCACGCGGTGATCAGCAGCCCCCGGATCATACGGACCAGCTCGTCGGGGGTCATGGGGCCGGGCGGGGTGCCGAGCGTGGCGAAGGGCAGCCGGATGTCCTCGCGTCCGGTACGGGCGAACAGCAGCTCGGTGGAGGCCACCAGGTTGTCGTGGCAGCCGTTCGCATTGCCGGGGTAGGGGATGCGGCGCAGCGTGTCGGGGAGGTTGAGGTAGAAGCCGGGGATGAAGCGGAAGCCGTGCTCGCCGGGCAGGGGCTTGCGGCCGCCGGTGGCGCTGCCCGGCACGTCCATGCTGCGGGCCTTGCCGCCCAGCGCCTTCTTCTCGTGGACGGTCACCGCGAAGCCGCGCTCGGCCAGCTCGTGCGCGGCCGTCAGCCCGGCCACGCCCCCTCCGAGGACGGCGACGGTGGGCCCGGCCGCGCCGGACCGGAGTCCGGCGCGTGAGGCGGCCTCGGCCCGGCCGGTGGAGACGGTCCCCCCGAGGGCCAGGGCGCCGCCCGCCGCGGCCGCGCCGGTGACGAACGTGCGTCTGGTGCTCCGATTGCCTTCCATGGTCGCGTTCCCCCTGCTACTCGCCGGTAATGGTCGGGTACGGCGCAGGAGCCTATGAGCCGCTTCCGGCGGCGGGAAGCACACGCCCACGCCGGACCCACATTGGCGCGAATCCGACCCCGTCCGGTGGCAGTCTGGGAGTACGCATACGGCATCCCCGGACGACCCCCCGGACGACCCCCCGGACGGAAGGCAGCAGACATGGCACCGGAACCGCTGTCGCACCAGGAGATCGAGGACGCGCTCGCCGAACTCCCCGGCTGGACGCTGAACGACGACCGGATCACGCGGACGTACACCTGCGAGGGACATCTCGCGGCGGCGGCGATGGTGGGGCAGATCGCCCGCGTCCAGGAGACGCTGAACCACCACGCGGATCTGACGCTCTCGTACAACAAGCTCACCGCCACCTCCAGCACCCACAGCGCGGGCGGCAAGGTGACGGAGCTGGATCTCGAACTGGCCCACCGCATCGAGCAGATCGCGTCCGAGCACGGGGTGGGCACCACCGCGGGCTGAGGCCCCGGGGTTCCCCGTTCGTCCGCGGAGAGTCGGCACCCTGTCGCGCCCCGGTCGGCATGTGCGGAAAGCTCCTGGCAAGCCCGTTCCGCATTGCTGCCGATCGGCACCAATCCCCCGCCGCCCCGGCTCCGAATAGCCGCCGAGGGGCATGAGCCCGCGGCAAGGTGCGAGAGGGGAGCGGCATGACGGTGGGACGGCATCCGGCGGCCCTGATGGACGAGTCGGCGACCGCGGCCGCCGACTCGCGGCGCTGGCCCGACGTGGTGAAGGTGCCGGACTGCCCACGCGCCCGTGCCCTGGCGGCCGAGAAGGCCGTGCGCGGCGCGGCGGCCCGGCGGCCGATGCGGGTGCGACTCGGCCCCGGGGAGGTCATCGGCACGACGGGCCCGACGCTCCACGTGTACGACCCGGCCGCCTTCTTCCGCCGGATCGGGGCGTGCGGCCCGGTCGGCTTAGGGGAGTCGTACATGGCGCGCGAGTGGGAGGCCGACGACCTCGTGGCCGTACTGGCCGAACTGGCCGAACTGGAAGGCGCGTTCACCGCGGAGGCGCCGGAGCCGGTGCGGCGGCACCGACGGCTGCGCGGCCGGCGGGCAGCACCGAATCCGCCCCGGCCCCCGGACCCCCGTCCGCAGGAGACCGCACCCCGCCACGATCTGCCGAAGGAGCTGTTCGCCGGGTTCCTCGACCGGACGATGACCTACTCCTCGGCCGTCTTCCCGGGCTTCCCCGCCGACCACGCCACGCTGCCCGCGGCGCAGCACTACAAGATCGACCGGCTGCTGGACCTGGCCGCCGTGGGGCCCGGCACGCAGCTTCTGGAAATCGGCACCGGCTGGGGGGAGTTGGCCGTACGCGCAGCCGCGCGCGGTGCCCGCGTCCTGAGCGTCACCGCGTCCGGGGAGGAGCTCGGACCCGCCCGGTGGCGCATCGCGGAGGCGGGCATGGCGGAACGGGCGACCGTCATCCAGCGCGACTTCCGGCGCCTCCTCGGCGCCTTCGACGCCATCGTCAGCGTGGAGATGATCGAATCCATCGGCGAGGAGTCCTGGCCGTTGTACTTCTCGCTGCTGGACCGGATGCTCTCGCCCGGCGGCCGGATCGCGCTGCAGACGGTCACCATGCCGCACGACCGGCTCACCGCCTGCCGCTCGACGCCCTCCTGGGTCCGCAAGTACGCACTCCCGGGGGGCGGAATCCCTTCGGTCGAGGCGATCGAGCAGGTCACAGGCGCGTACACGGACCTGAGGATCGCCGCACGCGAGGGTTTCGGCGCGCACTACGCGGAGACGCTGCGGCTGTGGCGCGAACGCTTCATCGAGCGGTCGGCCGGGGAGCTGGCGTCGATCGGCCTCGACGAGACCTTCCGGCGCATGTGGACCTTCCATCTGGCCTGCGCCGAGGCCGGATTCCGGTCGCACCGGCTGGACGTGCAGCAGCTCCTGCTGACCCGGCCCGGCGACGAGGGCTGAACGCCCGGCTGAACACCGGTGCCGTACACACGAGTTGACCACGTCTGCCAGGGGCGCGTCTCGCTGCCGGGCAAGCGAGGCGCGCCCCCGCAGCGCATCGGCCGATGGGCGAGACCTCCGGACGAGAGGCCCCCCCGTCATCCGACGTGCCGTCAGTCCGCGTGCGGACGGGCCAGGACGTCGTCGGCATCCACGGCGACCTCGCCCGGTACCGCGATCGGCCCGGGGTAGTCGAGCCGGTCGCGGGCCTCCCGTGGAAGGCGCCACGGCCGGTGGACGGCACGGCCCTCCACCCCGGCCAGTTCGGGCACCCAGCGCCGTACATACGTGCCGTGCGGGTCGAAGCGCTCCGCCTGCACCAGCGGACACGGGCCCGGTCCCCCGACCGGTGCGGGCCCCTCGGGTCCCGGACCGGTGCCCGCCACCGCCTGCCAGTTGAGCTGGTTCTCCGCCACGTCCCCGTCGACCAGCAGCCCGAGGAAGTGCCGCGCGCCCACCCGCCAGTCGGTGCGCAGGACACCCGTCAGAAAGCCCGCCGCCAACAGCCGCGCCCGTCCCGGCAGCCAGCCCTCGTACCGGAGCTGGCGCATCGCCGCGTCGACCGCGGGCCAGCCGGTACGGCCCTCCTGCCACGCCGCGGTCCGCTCCGGATCACCGCGGCCTCCGCGGTCCCCTCCCCTGTCCTGCCAAGCGGCCCTCGGCCGGGCTGCCAGGACCTGGTGACAGAAGTCCCGCCGGGCGAGCTGCCGCAGATACGCCTCCGCACCGGCCGCCTCCGACTTCCGTACCCGGTGGGCGAGTTCGACCGGCGACAGCGAACCGAAGTGCAGATACGGGGAGAGGCGTGACGTCGCGTCGGCGGCGAGGTCGTCGATCCGTTCGGCGTAGGCGTCCACGGGCCCGGCCGTCCATGTCGCCATGGACCGCCGCCCCGCCGTTTCACCGCCCACCGCGAGACCCGGTGACACCCCCCGTACGTCGCTCCTCGACGGACGGTCGTCCGAGCCGATGTGGTCCGGCACCCGCACGATGCGCGGCGCGCCCACCGGTTCGCGCGGCACCGCGCGTTCCCAGCGCTCGGCATACGGACCGAACGCGCGGAAGTGATCGGCGTCGTCGGGGCGCACGGCGTCCGGGGAGAGCGTGGTGTTCACCGCGTCGTGGACGTGCAGCGCGCAGCGCTCCTCCGCCAGCGCGGTGCGCAACCGCTCCTGGCGGCGCTGTGCGTAGCCGGTGGCCCCGCGCGCGATGTGCACGCGGCGCGCACCGGACTCGTACACCACCCGGCTCACCTGCTCCACCACGTCGCCCGTCCGCACCACGAGCCGGCCGCCGCGTCTGCGCAGTCCCGCGTCCAGGTCGGCCAGGCAGTCGGCGAGGAAGGCCCGCCGGTTGGGTACGTCGAACCCGGCCTCGCGCACACCCGCGTCGGTGACGAACAGCGGCACCACCGCGTCGGAGCCGCGCAGCGCGGCGCGCAGCACCGGGTTGTCGTGCAGCCGGAGATCGGAGGTGAGCAGGGCGATCGACACGCGCATGGGGGTTGTGCTCCTACGTACTACGCGCGGGCGGAAGGTCCATCAGGGCCAGCGGTTCTGTGGTCGGTTGCTTCGAACCGCCTTCCGGTTCCAGGGTGATGCCCATGCCGGTGGCCTTCCCGACGGAGCCGTGCATCAGTGTCGCGGCCGTGTCCTTCGAGGCGTCCAGCAGGCCTGCGGAACGCATCGATCCGTTGTCGTCGAACCATAGTTGGTAGACCTTTCCCGACGGCGGCTCGGGCATGTGTCCCATGAGGAAGGCGGCCTTGTCCTCATCGCGGGAGACGACGACGGTGACGGTCCCGCCGCTCTTCAGCCGGCCGGTGCCCGCGGAGGCGTCCGGTGAGGCCAGCACCCGGGCCAGCTCCTCGGTGCCGCGCTCGGACCGCCGGACCTTCTCCCGTGCCTCCTTCCGGGCGTCCTGCGCGATCTGCCGCGCCTTCTGCGCGTCCCCGTGACTCACCACGGCGACCGCTCCGCCGAGCACCGCGGCCGCGGCCAGGCAGGCGGCCAGGACATAGCGCGGGGCCGACCGCGTACGGCGCCGAGCTCGTCCCCCGGACCAGGACTGCGCGGGCGACTGCGGCGGTGACTGGGCCTGCTGCTGCCCGGGTATCCGCGGGGGCTCCTGCCGTACGGCGGCGGCGCCCGTCATCACCCGGTTCTTCATTCCGGGCGGCGGCACCAGCGAGACGGCCAGTCCCAACCGGGCGGCGGTGCCCGTCAGTTCGCGGACCTCCTGGTCGCAGGAGGGACATTCGGCCAGATGCTGCTCGAACGCGGCGCGCTCGCCCTCCGGCAGCGCGTCCATGGCGTAGGCACCGGTCAGCAGGTGCAGATCCGGGGCGTTCACGCGCTCACCCCCAGGCAGTCGCGCAGCCGGATGAGGCCGTCGCGCAGGCGGGTCTTCACGGTTCCCAGGGGGAGGGACAGCAGCTCGGCGACCTCGCGGTAGGTCAGACCGCGGTAGTAGGCGAGGGTGACCGACTGCCGTTGCAGCTCGGTGAGGGTACGGATGCAGCGGCGCACCTGCTCCCGCTCCAGCCGGGCCTCCACCTGCTCGGTCACCTCGTCGAAGGCGGGCGTCCTGTTCAGCAGTGCCGCCCGCTGCTCCCGGTCCGCCGCCGCCTGTGCCGCCCGTACGCGGTCCACGGCACGGCGGTGGGCGAGAGTGAGCACCCACGCCATGGCGCCGCCCCGGTCCGGCCGGTAGCGGGCCGCGGTGCGCCAGACCTCCACCAGCACCTCCTGCGCGACCTCCTCGGACTGCGCCGGATCCCGCAGGACGCTGCGGACCAGCCCGAGCACCGGACCTGATACGGCGTCATAGAGACGGCTGAACGCCTCCTGGTCACCCCGGGCCACCATGCCGAGCAACTCCTGCAGATCCGGCCCGGCGGGACCGGGCCTGGGATGGCTGCGGAGATCAGCGGGCGCCATGTTTCCTCCCCTTGCGGGGCGGCCGTCGCCGCCCGTTCTTTCCTGCCGGCGGGCCCGCTCGACCGCGGGCTCCGCAGATCATTCGGAGCCGGAGCGTACGCGGATTGGCAGCGTGCACCACAATCTTCACGGGATTCGTTCATCCGGGTGCTGTCAGGGGTGCTCCGGGATTCCGTGTCCGCGCGAGAGGGGACACGGGTATCGCACCGCCCACCGCGGTGCCCGGCCCGCGGCGACGCCCGCGGCCGGCGGACGGGCCAGGGGAAGGGTGACGCGATGCCCACAGGAACGGTCAAGTACTACGACGCCGACCGAGGTTTCGGCTACCTCGCTCCGGACGACGGGAGCCCGGACGTGTCGGTCGACGAGACCGCACTCAATGTCGTCGAGAGCCTGATCAAGGATCAGCATGTGTCGTACGAGCTGACCAAGGGCGCGGGCGGCGAGCTGCGCGCCCTCAACGTCGTCCCGCTGTAGGGCGGGAGAGGCCCGAACGTGCAGGGTGCCGCCCGGTTCCGTACCGGGCGGCACCCTCCGTTTCGCTGGGTTCCGCTTCCGCGTGGTCGGCACGCGGGTTCCGCTGCCGCGGGTTCTGCTCTCGCGGGTTTGCTGTCGCGGGTTTGCTGCCGACCGGGTCAGTTCCAGTCGAAGGTGTCGGGGTCGGGGCCCAGGCGCTTCCCGGTGTCCAGACCCGCGATGGCCTCGATGTCGTCGGCGTCGAGCTCGAAGCCCACGACATCGATGTTCTCGCGGATACGGGCCGGGGTGACCGACTTGGGAATCGCGACGTTCCCGATCTGCAGATGCCAGCGGAGAACGATCTGGGCGGGCGTGCGGTCGTACTTGCGCGCCAGAGCGGCGATGACCGGGTCCTCGAGGAGCCCCTTGCCCTGGCCCAGCGGAGACCACGCCTCGGTCGCGATGTCGTGCTCGGCATGGAAGGCGCGGACCTCGGCCTGCTGCAAGTAGGGGTGCAGCTCGATCTGGTTGACCGCGGGGACGACCCCGGTCTCGTCGATCACGCGGCGGAGGTGCTCGGGCTGGAAGTTCGAGACGCCGACCGCGCGGGCCCGGCCGCTCTTGTTGATCTCGTCGAAGGCCCGGAGGATGTTGAGGTAGTCCTCGCGCATCGGGCGCGGCCAGTGGACGAGATAGAGGTCCAGATAGTCCAGGCCCAGCCGGGCGAGGGAGGCGTCGAACTCCCGCAGGACACTGTCCCGTGTCCAGGTTTCGGACGCGCTGTTCCACAGCTTGGTGGTGACGAACAGCTCCTCGCGGGGAAGCCCGGAGGCGGCGATGCCTCTGCCGGTGCCCTCCTCGTTCTCGTACGCGGCGGCGGTGTCGATGCTGCGGTAGCCCGCCTCCAGCGCGATGCCCACCGCCCGCTCCGCCTCGTCGTCCGGCACCTGCCAGACACCGAAGCCGATCCGGGGCATGTGGACGCCGTTGTTCAAGGGGATCTGGGGGACCTTGCTCACGAGAGGTCGATCCTTCTGTCGTCGGGCAGTTGCCTTCGGGTCAACGATCTTCGGCCCGTACGCATTCCCGGTCGCCGAGTCCATGCGGGGCGGATTCCACGGCCGGCCGGTGAGCGCGTCCGGCGAGCGCCGCCGCAGCGCATCCGCGGCCGGCGGTCCCCGTCGGAGGGCGCGTACGGACTGTGGCTGACCGGTCGGCGGGCGCGCGTACGGACCGCCGGTGAGCCGTCGGCGGGCGCGCAGCTCCGCGACGATCCTGGATGTGACAGGCGCGTCGACGCCGTACCGCTGCGCCGCCCGCAGCAGCGCCCCGCCGATCGCCTCCAGCTCCAGCGGCCGCCCCGCTTCGGCGTCGCGCAGCATCGACGGCTTCGTCCCCGCGGGCATGCGGTCGAAGGCGGTCAGCACCTGCCCGGCCTCGACCGCGGACCCGCCCGCCCGCGCCACGGCGGTGATCTCGTCGAGGACGGCGAGCATGTCGGTGCGCCGCTCGGAGCGCAGGCCGCCGACAGGCATCTCGTAGCGCGTGGCGAGCAGGGCCAGCGGGGCGAGGAAGGCGACCTTGTCCCAGAGCATGGCCGCCTCGTCCTCCCGTACGGTCACCTCGAGTCCGCTGTCGTTCAGCAGCTCCGCGGCCCCGGCCAGACGCTCCCCGGGCACGGTGGCTCCGGCCAGGGCGATGGCGCTGAACGGGCTCGTGTGCTCGATCCTCCCCGGCGCGACGCGGGTCGACTCGACCATGATCGTGGCGGCGGCGACCTGTTCGGCCGGGTAGCGGTCACGGAGCAGCGCGATGTGTTCGAAGCCGTTGAGGAACGGTATGACCAGGCCGGATCCGAGAACGTCCGGCGGCACGCGGTCGCAGGCCGATGCGAGCGCGGTCTCCTTGACGGCGATCAGACAGGCGTCGACCGGCTCCGTCAGCTCGGTGCCCGCGGCGACCGGCACGGTGAAGTCGCCGTACCGCGCACTGGTCACCGTCAGCCCGTCCCGGCGCAGCGCCTCGGCCGTGTCCGGCCCGGCCAGGCAGATGACACGGTGCCCGGCGCGGGCCAGCAGGGCGCCGACGAGCCCGCCGACGCCACCGGGTCCGAGCACGGCCACGGTCTTGGGTGTCGCGTTCACGCATCCTCCAGAGAAGGGGCCGGCGGGGAACTCGGCGCCGCCCGGGGCAGGTTGACGTACGGCCGCCGGGCCGGCGCGGCGCCGCGGTACGCACGTCCCCTCGTGACCATCGTGCCAAAGGGTCCCACCCGGCCGGGCGGGACCGCTGGGCGCGTGACGGCATCGGCGTCACAGGGGGTGGCTCCTGTCGAGTCCGGCCCGCTGAACCGCCTGCAACGGGCGTGGAGAAGGGCGGGGGTGGCATCCTCACCGGCGCGGCAGCCGCACACGGGCAGGGGACGTGCGGCATCCACGAGTCCCACCGGGCCGGGAGACCGGAGCGCGGGGACGCGACCGCACTGCGTGCCGGGCCCACGGCAACTCGCCCAGCCTCCAGGCCGGTTCAGGACCCTTGGGGCATGGTCCGTACGGCGGGCCGGGATCCCGGGCGCCCGGACGTCGACAGATGCCGGCCCGGAAGCCCCGAACGAAGTCCGCCCGGGCAAAGGGGCGGGAGACCGGAGATCCGGTCACGGCAGCGCTTACGCTCGACAGTGCGCGGAACCGGCGCTCCGTCGCGGACCGGGAATCGCGACGGGCCGGGATGCGACCGGGATGTGAGCAGCGGGAGGTGGCGCGTGCCGGTGGAGATCACCTGGTGGGGTCATGCCACCGCGACCGTCGTGGACTCCGGGGTCCGGGTGCTCACCGACCCGCTGTTCGTACGCCGCCTGGCCCATCTCCGCCGTCGCAGGGGCGCGCTGCCTCCGCCCGAGGCGGCCGTCGCGGACGTGGCCCTCGTCTCCCATCTGCACGCCGACCACCTCCATCTGCCGTCGCTCGGGCGGCTCGCGCCCGGCACCCGGCTCGTCCTCCCGTACGGCGCACAGCGCGCTGTGCCGCGCCTGCGGCGGCTGTGGGGCGCCGGGCTGCACCTCACCGAGGTCGTGCCGGGCGACGAGGTCGTGGTCGGCGACGTGGTGATCCGGGCTGTGCGGGCCGCCCACGACGGGCGCAGACTGCCGTACGGGCCGCGCCGGTCCCCCGCGCTCGGCTACGTGGTGCACGGCGAGGCCCGGACGTACTTCGCGGGCGACACCGGGCTCTTCGCGGAGATGGCCGAGGACGTGGGGGCGTGCGATGTGGCGCTGCTGCCGGTCGGGGGCTGGGGCCCGTACCTCGGCCCGGGCCACCTCGACGCGGTGCGCGCCGCGCAGGCGCTCGCCCTGCTGGCCCCGCGCAGTGCCGTGCCGGTGCACTACGGCACGTACTGGCCGATCGGGATGGACCCGGTGCGGCCGCATGAATTCCACGCGCCGGGCGAGGAGTTCGTACGGCATGCCGGGCGGCTGGCGCCGGAGGTCGCGGTGCACCGGCTGGAGCACGGCGAGAGCGTGCGTCCGGGGGTGGCGCGGTGATTCTCGCGCTGTTCCCCGAGGCGGTGCGCGAGGTGGCCCGGGGCGTCGTCGAAACGGTGCCGCCGGAGTCGACCCAGCAGGCCGTCGGCTATCCCACGCTGTTCCTGCTCGTCGCCCTGGGGTCACTCGTCCCGGTGCTGCCGACCGGGGCCCTCGTCAGTACGGCCGCCGTGGTCGCCTTCCACCAGAGCACGCCGTTGGCGCTGCTGGTGGTCTTCGTGGTGGCGGCCTTCGCGGCGTTCCTCGGCGACATCACCCTGTACTGGCTCGGGCTGCGCGGCGTGGGCTCGGCGAACGGCTCGCGCCTGCTGGACCGGCTGCGTCAACGTGCCGCGCCCGACCGGCTGGAGACGGCACGGCGAAGGCTGGGCGAGCACGCGGTGGCGGTCCTGGTGGTCTCCCGGCTCCTCCCGGCCGGCCGTATCCCGGTCATGGTGGCGTGCCTGCTCTCCCGCATGCCGCTGCGGCGATTCGTGCACGGGGACGCGCCGGCGTGCCTGGCGTGGGCGGCGGCGTACGGGCTGATCGGGATCGCGGGCGGCTCGTTGTTCGCACAGCCATGGGAGGGCGTGGTGGCGGCGGTGGCACTGACCGTGCTGGTCAGCGCGGTGCCGGCGGTGTGGCGGCGTCTCACGTCGTCGGGCCGGGCCGACGGGGGCTGAGGCCGAGGCGCAGCCGCGGTCCGGGAGGCCCGCGGGGCCGCGCGCCGCGCTCGGTCTCCTTCGGCCACCCCATACGCGGGGGTTCCATCACCCCGTACGCGCGAGTTCAGTCACCCAGTACGCGCGAACCGCCGATCGGCAGGTCCCAGAGGTCCTCGCGCGAGCGCCCCGCCGCCTCCCATGCCTGCCGCACGCGGGTCAGGGGTTCGAGCGGCGACTCGGCGGAGAGCAGGAACGTCCCCCAATGCATGGGTGCCAGGGCGTGCGCGCCGAGGTCATGGAGGGCCAGCACGGCTTCCTCGGGGTCGGTGTGCACGGGGCGCAGGATCCAGCCCGGGTCGTACGCCCCGATCGGCATCAGGGCCAGGTCGATGCCGGGGAAGCGGCGCCCGATCTCGGCGAACCAATGGCCGTATCCGGTATCGCCCGCGAAGTACACCCGCCGCCCCCGGGCGTCGGTGACCACCCAGCCGCCCCAGAGGGACCGGCACGTGTCGGTCAGCGTCCGCTTGCTCCAGTGATGGGCGGGTACGAAGTCGAACCGCACACCGCCGCCCTCGGACGGCAGCTCCACCGCCTCCCACCAGTCGAGTTCGGTGACGCGGGTGAAGCGGCGGCGCCGGCACCACGCCCCGAGCCCCGCCGGTACGAGCAGATGGGTCTCGCGCGGGAGCCGCTTCAGGGTGGGTGCGTCGAGGTGGTCGTAGTGGTTGTGGCTGATGACGACCGCGTCGATCCGCGGCAGGTCCTCCCAGCGGACGCCGACGGGGGTGATGCGCGCCGGAGTGCCCAGGATGCGGCTGGACCACACGGGGTCGGTGAGGACGGTGAGGCCGCCCATCCGCAGCACCCACGTGGCGTGTCCCGCCCAGGTCACGGCGACGGTGTCCGGCCCGGCCGAGGGCAGCGGCGCGGGCTCGACGGGAATCCGCGGGATGTCGCGCCGCGCCTCCGCATCGGCCGGCCTCAGCCCGCCCTCCCGCGCCATGCGGGCGAAGTCCCGTACGCCGGGCAGCGGGGCGGTCAGCCGGCCCGCGAAGGACCGGGGCCAGACGCGGACCTCACCGGGCGCACGCGGTGCGGGGCGGGTGACGGAGCCCGCCCCCGGACCCGTATCCGGCCTCGCCCGCGCGCCATGGCCGGAGCCGGCGCCCGGCAGGGATCCCGCACCGGAGCCACCGGAGGTCCCGGTGCGCCCGGGGGCATCGGAGAGGGGGCGCTCGGTCCGTTCCGTCATCGCGGCCCTCCGTTCAGTTCGGCGAGTGCTGATCCGAACAGCCTCAATGCCTCCTCCACGTGCGGCAATTCGAGAGGGGCCGGGGCGGTGAGGGTCGCCGTCCGCTCCTCGTCGGTGGAACCGAGGAGGGGTGCGGTCGAGAAGCGCACCCGGAGCCCGTCCGGGCCGTCCCCGAAGCGGTGCCCGCCCGGTACGGGAGCGCCGACACGACGGGTGAGATGGTCCTCGAGCTCGACGGAGTCGGTGATGCCGCGCTCGGAGAGCGCGGAACGCAGAGGGGCCAGGTCGGCGTAGAGGTGGCTGCCCGCGAGGGGCGGACGGGCCAGCACGCCGTTGGCCGTGACGGTGCGGTGCAGGGCGGAGGCGAGCACCGCCTGCAGGCGGTTGGCCGCGGCGCGGCGGGCGGTGACGGCACCCGGCTCACCGAGCGCGTGGGTCACGGTGGCCGCGACGGGACCGGCGAGGACGGCACGCAGGCCGGACAGCGCGTCGAGGGTGGCGGCGTGCAGTTCGGCGCCGCGCGAGGTGTGCGGGAACCGGGCGATCCCGGCGGGCCACGCGGGCGGTACGAGGGACGCGCCGAGGTCGGAGAGCACCACGACGTCGTCGGGAAGCATTTCCGCGGGGCTCAGCAGCACCGGCCCGTCCGCGTCGTGCACGGCGTCCCGGTACGTCTCGTCGCTGACGATCAGCAGGCGCGCCTCCAGCGCGGCCTCGCAGACCTCGTGCATCAGCTCGGGCGGCGCGACGGTCCCGGTCGGGTCGTCGGCCACGGACAGCAGGAGCACCCGCGGATCGCCGCCCTCCCGACGCACCCGCCGTACGGTCTCCAGCAACGCGAACGGATCGGGCACGCCGCCGCATTCGGCGGGGATCGGGACGTGGTAGGCGTGCCGGTCGAGGATCCGGGTCTGCGGGACGTACCAGGCGGCGCAGGGGCGCGACAGCAGGACGTCCCCGCCCGTCGCGGCGAGCAGCGCGAGGAGCAGCGACTCGGCGCCGGGGGAGGCGGCCACGTGGGCGGGATCGGTCGGCAGCCCGCGCAGCGCCCAGTAGGCGCACGCCGCGTAGCGCAGGGCGTGTCCGCCGCCGACGGGCTCGGGGCCCGCGGTGGGTGCGGCCGCGGCGAGCAGGTCCGCGAGCTCCCGGAGGACCGGCAGGCCGGGCTCGGACGCCGGCGGCCCGAACGGCGCCGGTCCGCGCGCCACGGGTGCGGTCCGCTCCATCACCCACCTCCGACGGGGTCGGTCCGCGCCCAGCGCCATGTCCGCCGCGGGGCTCGGACCTCCACCCTCGCAGATCGCCCGCGACCGGCAACGGGACAGCGGTCAACGGGACGACCCGCGCCCGGCGCACGACCTCGCCCGGCGGGAGGGCAGGGCCTCGTACGTACCGGGGGGCCGGTACGGCGTCGGGGTGGCGGGTGGGGCGTGACCGGCCGCGTCCGGGGCCTCGGGCGCGCGGTCGGGATCCCGCTCGCGTACGGGCCGCCGACGAGGATCCGGCGTGTGCACGGCCCCGCCACGGCGCGGATCCCGTGCGCGTACGGGCTCCGGTGTCAGCGGGCGTACGGGCCCCGGTGTCAGCGGGCGTACGGGCTCCGGTGTCAGCGGGCGTCGGCCATCACCTGGTCGCAGAGCGAGGCGCAGGTGCGGCTGATGAGGCGGGAGACGTGCATCTGGGAGATGCCGAGCTGCTCGGCGATGCAGCTCTGGGTCATGTCGCAGAAGAACCGCATGTAGAGGATCTGGCGCTCGCGTTCGGGGAGTTTGCTCAGCTTCGGCTTGAGCGCCTCGCGGTCTATCACCAGGTCGTAGCCCGCCTCCTGGTCGCCGAGGGTGTCGAGCAGCGCGTAGCCGTCCTCGGAGCCGGGCAGTTCGGCGTCGAGCGAGAGCGGGGTGAAGCTGTCCAGGGCCTCCAGACCCACCCGGACCTCCTGCTCGGTCAGCCCGGTGTGCTCGGCGATCTCCTGAACGCCCGGTCCGCGTCCGTCGAGGGAGTGGGAGAGCTCGCGGTAGGCGGTCCGTACGCGGTTGCGCAGTTCCTGGACGCGGCGGGGTACGTGCAGGCCCCACATGTGGTCGCGGAAGTGCCGCTTGACCTCGCCGACGACCGTGGGGACGGCGAAGCTCTCGAACGCCGTACCGCGCGCCGGGTCGTAGCGGATCACGGCTTTCACCAGGCCCAGCGCGGCCACCTGTTCAAGGTCTTCCAGGGACTCCCCGCGATTGCGGAACTGGCGGGCCAGCCGCTCGGCCATGGGTATCCACGCCCGGACGACCTGCTGCCGCAGGGCCTCCTTCTCCGGGCCGTCGGGGAGACCGGCGAGGACCTGGAACTCGGCGGTGGTGTCGGGGGCGTCGTCATGCGGATGCTTCGCGGAACGGCGCTTGGCCTGAGCCTTGCCCGGTGCTCGAACGGTCGTCATGAGAACAGCTCCCCTTACGCGGTTCTGTTCACCGCGGGAGCTGTGGAATGCGCCCGGGACGGGCCAGGGACACCCGGGCGGGCGCAACGGCTCCCGCGGGCGTGCCTCCGGTCCGAAGCACGGTTTCGCTGCCCGGCCGATCGGCGTGACACCACCGTCGCGGGACTACCTCCAACGTAGCCACGAGAGGCGGCGGACGCATCCGGACGGGTGGAATCCGCCACTCCACCGGGCGACCGCCGGGCGTCCCGGCGGCACGGCTTCCGCCGCCGGGACGGAGACCGGTACCGGCTCCCCGGTCCGGCCCCGGCACCGGTTCCACCCGGTCCGACGCCGGAACCGGTCGCGCCCGGTCCGGCCCCGGGACCTGTCCCGCCCGGTCCCACGTCGGAACCGGTCGCGGGAGGAGGGAGCCCCGCGCCCTACGCGGGCCAGGTGCCCGTCAGCTTGCGCATACCGCTGGCCTCGCCCCGCTTGACCCCCGCGCGCACGCCCGCGGTGATCGCGCCCTGAAGCGCCGCCGCCGGCAGCACCTCGCGCCACGTACGGTCCTCGTCCGTCGGGGCCGGAGGCCGGTCCTGGCCCGGGAGCATCCGCCAGACGCGCTTGAAGATCGCGCCCGCCACCATGCCACCGAGGATCCCGGACACCATGGCCAGCACCTTGTAGATCATCCTGCCCACGGCTCACCACCTCCCGCTCATGCCGGTGCCCCAGCCGTGGTGGCGGCTGCCGCGCCCACCGTGCCGGCCGCGCATCCCGCGCGTCGCCGCCACCGCCGCGAGCACCACAAGCCCGCCGACGACGGCGGTCGGAACGGGACGCTGCTGCCCGCTCCTGGCGGCGCGGGTGGCCGCGGACCAGATGTGGTCCGGGGTCCGGTCGTGATCCGCGTGGCCGGCACGCGGGGTCCGGTCCTGCGCCGCGTGCGCCGCTCCCGCCCTACGGTCCTGTGCCGCGTGACGGGCATGCGAGGCGCGGTCCTGCACGCTGTGACGAGCGTGCGACGTGCGGTCCTGCATCGAGTGGCGGGCGTGCGAGGCGGTGTCCCGGGCGTTCTGGCCGGCTTCGGCGGCCTTCGCCTGGATGCGTTCCCTGACCTCCGCCGCCTTGTGCTGGGCCCGGCCCTTGACGTCCGCTTTGGCAGCGAGCTCCTCCACCGTGGCGCCCAGCCGCTCGCGGGCCTCGTTGACCTGTCCGCGCAGCTCTTCGGGGCTCTCGCTCATCGGTGTGCCCTCTCCTTGATCCGTTCGACATCCGTTTTGACCCCGCTGATCGCCTCCTCGGGTTTGAGTGGCGTGACCTTGCGGGTCTCCATACGGCCGAGGAGTGCGAGTCCGGCCGCGAGCAGGAGCAGACCGCCGGCCATGATCAGCGCGGCTGCCCAGACGGGCAGTTTCAGGGCGATGGCCGCGATGCCGCCGGCCACCAGCGCCTGGAGCGCGAGCAGGGCCATGAGGCCCGCTCCGCCGAAGAATCCCCCACCCAGCCCGGCCCGCTTGCCCTTGGCGGCCATCTCCGCCTGGGCGAGTCGGAGTTCGCTGCGGACGAGGTCGGACAGTTGCTCCGATGCCTGTTTCACCAGTACGCCCACGGACTTGCCGTCCTGCGAGGGGCTCGTACGGTGTCCGTTCCCCTGGGTTTCCACCGGGGCCGCCGGGGCTGCCGAGGTCTTCCGGATCTCGGATTCAGACGGGCGAGTGGACCTGGTGTCTCGAGAGGTGTCCGTCATGTGTCCTCGCCTCCTTCTTCAGGCGTGAACGACGGTGGGGCCGTGACCAGCTCTGCCGGAGGTTTCAGCAGCGCTTCCTCATACCGCCCCAGTGCGCACACCACGATGAGCATCACGATCGGCATGAGTAGGGCGAGCAACAACGCCATGGGCCCTGTCCCTTCCCTGAGCGCCCGCGCGCGCTGGGAAACAACGCCGCGGACTCAGGACCGAGTGACCCCGCTCACCATTGCCAAACGTCCTAAATGCCCGAAACATACTCCGGGCCCGGGATCCCTGAAGTCCCGGGCCCGGAGTCCCTCTACTCCCCAACTCACGGCCGCTCGGGCCGGATTCCGGGTTGCCAACCCGTCTGCCCCCAAACGCACCCGACGAACATCCCCGGTTTGTCAAACGCAGACGGGAAGCCCTCAGCTGCTGCAGGTCCTGGCCCTGGCGCCGTCCCGCGTACGGCCGGAGGCCACGTACCGGTCCGGGTGCCGCCGCAGATACTCCGCCTCCAGTTCCGCCATGCGCGAGGTGTGCCGGTCGAGGGCGTCCGGGGACCCGTACATCAAGGTCTCGTGGCGGGTGCGGTGGATCGTCTCGAGTTCCTTGATGAGCTGCGGTTCGTCGAGCGCGGCCGGGTCGACGCCGCCGCCCCGCCGTCCGAGGTCGGCCATGGGGCCACTCCCTTCCGTCACCTGCGCGGGCCGGGACGGCCACGCAGCGCAGCCGTGTTGCTGTCCGCACGACGGGTACCCGCCTCGCACGACCGACACAGATCCCGACGGATCGATACGACCGAGGGTCCGCAGACAGCGCGGGCCGGTCGGACCGATCAGGACGAGAGAGGACGCCATGGAGCGTGGGAGCAACCGGCTCAATGTTCACCGGGACGACGAGATGAAGCACGAGCTGCAAGGCCTGCTTCGTTCCGGTCACCCCACCCGGGCCGAGGAGTGGCACGACCCCGAGCCCGCCGCGGACGACGACCCGGAGGTCGCCTGGGGCCCGATCCCGGCGCGGGGCTCGATCGGCGACGCCGAGACACTCCGCTACGAGCTGGCGCGACACCTGGCTCGCACGCCGTTCCCCGCCAAGCGACGGCAGCTCCTTCACACCTTGGAGGAGCGGCACGCACCGGACCGGCTGGTGGAGATCGTGGGCGATGTGCCGCCGCACGACACGTACAGGAATGTGCAGGAGGTCGTCGAGGCCCTCGGCCGGTCGACGCGCACATAGCACCGCAGCGCAGCACGCGACGCACGGCGACGCACCTCCCCTCACCCCGCCGTCCAGGGACTCGGGTGGACGGGGGGTGCGCCGCGCCGGCCATGGCGAGGCCGGGCGCGCCGTACGGGCGCCACGGGAAGGTCGCGGCTGATCACAGCCCGCGGCCGCTCCCGCTCCCGGGTCGGGCACCTCACGGGTCGGGACCACCACAGGCCGCGATTGATCACCGGCCGTGGAAAGGCGGAACGACGGGGTAGGCGCCAGGCTAGGAGCCCCGGGACGGAGACCGTCCGGCCCGCGGGTACGGGCATGAGGTCTGAGGAGGCACGAGCTGTTCGGGCACGCACAGATGAAGCGACGGGGCAGGCGGTGGCCGAGCAGGCTGGACCGGTCCCTCTTCCACCGGGTCGCCTCCCACCACTGGCCGGGCGGCGACGGCGTACTCCCCCGGCTGAGCCGGAGCGCCGACCACGGCCGCCTCTGGTTCGGCATCGCGGGCGCGATGTGGGTGATGGGCCATCCGCGCTCCCGCCGCGCCGCCGCGCGCGGGATCGCGTCGCTCACGCTGGCCTCGGCGACCGTCAACACCGTGGTGAAGGGCTCGTTCGGCCGCGACCGGCCGGTCCTGCATGCCGTACCCCTCGTACGGCGGCTCGCCAAGCAGCCCATCACCACCTCCTTCCCCTCGGGACACTCCGCCTCCGCCGCTGCGTTCGCCGTCGGCGCGGCGCTCGAGTCGCGCCGGTGGGGTGCCGTGCTGGCACCGGTCGCCGCGTCGGTGGCGTTCTCCCGTATCTACACGGGCGTGCACTACCCCAGTGACGTGGTGGCGGGTGCGGCGCTGGGCGCGGGTGCGGCGTTCGCGGTGCGCGGGCTGGTCCCGACGCGCCATCAGCTTCCGCCGCCCGCCAGACCGCGTACCGACGCGCCTGCGCTGACCGGTGGGGACGGACTGACCGTGGTCGTCAACCCGAGCTCCGGTCAGGGCGCACCGGCTGTACTGGCCGAACGCGTACGGCAGTTGAGGGCGGCGCTGCCCAAGGCCGAGGTGGTCTTCCACGAGGAGGAGGCGGGCCCGCTCCTCCAGGTCCTGGAGGACGCGGCCGCCGACGTCGCGGGGCGGGGCGGAGCACTCGGGGTGTGCGGCGGCGACGGCACGGTGAACGCGGCGGCGGGTGTCGCGATGCGGTACGGCGTGCCGCTGGCGGTGCTGCCGAGCGGAACGTTCAACCACTTCGCCGGCGATCTCGGGGTGGAGAGCTTCGAGGACACCTTCGGCGCGGTGGTGGCGGGCAGCGCGGTGCGGGTGGACGTCGGCCGGATGACCCCGCAGGGACAGGGGGGCGACGGGGCGGCGCCGGTCCACTTCCTGAACACCTTCAGCATCGGCTCGTACCCGGATCTCGTACGGGCGCGGGAGCGCTGGGCCCCGCGGCTGGGCGGTCCGCCGGCCATGCTGCTCGGGGCCGTGCACGCGCTGCGCACCTCGCGGCCGGTCACGGCCGAGGTGAACGGACGACTGCGCTCCATGTGGATGCTGTTCGCGGGCAACGGGACCTACCGCAGCGTCGGTCTGGCACCGGCGTGGCGCTACGACCTCGCGGACGGGCTGCTGGACGTGCGGATCGCGCACGGCGGACGGTTCGCCCGGACGCGTCTGCTCGCGGCGGCCGTGACGGGCTTCGCCCGGCACTCCCCCGTCCACACCGCGGCCGGGGTGCCCTCGCTGCGGGTCTCGGGCCTGCCCACGGGCACGCTCCTCGCGTACGACGGCGAGGTGGCGCCCGCACCGTCGGCGTTCCTCCTCGACAAGGAGGTGGAGGCCCTGACGGTCTATCGCCCGACGGAAACGTCGTCCAGCATGTGATACCCCTCTCTCGCTATGCGAGACTCCGGCCTAGGCTGCGCAGCAGAGGCCACCGCCCGAGGGAGGACCGCCATGCCGGACAAGGCCCTCGTCTACACGCACGGACACCACGAATCCGTGCTCCGCTCCCACCGCTGGCGTACTGCCGCCAACTCGGCCGGCTATCTTCTCGGCGAGCTGCGCCCGGGCCTCTCCGTGCTCGACGTGGGCTGCGGCCCCGGGACCATCACCGCGGACCTGGCCGCACGGGTGGCGCCCGGCCGGGTCACCGCCGTCGACGCGGCCCCCGGCATTCTGGACGACGCGCGACGCGTGGCTGCCGAACGCGGCCTGGACACCGTCGACTTCGCGGTCGCCGACGTCCATGCACTGGACCACCCCGACGCCTCATTCGATGTCGTCCACGCCCACCAGGTGCTCCAGCACGTCGGCGACCCGGTGGCCGCCCTGCGCGAGATGCGGCGGGTGTGCCGACCGGGAGGCGTCGTCGCGGCACGCGACTCCGACTACCGGGCGATGACATGGTTCCCGGCCGTGCCGGGCCTGGACGCATGGCTGGATCTGTACGAGCGGGTGGCGCGGGCGAGCGGCGGTGAGCCGGACGCCGGACGGCACCTGCTCTCCTGGGCCCGGCGGGCGGGCTTCACCGACATCACGTCCACGGCGGCCACTTGGTGCTTCGCGTCACCTGAGGAGCGAGCGTGGTGGAGCGGCCTGTGGGCGGACCGCACGACCGAGTCCTCGTACGCGCGCCGGGCCGTGGAGGGCGGCCACGCCTCACCGGAGGAGCTGCGCCGGATCGCGGACGCCTGGCGGGAGTGGGGACGCCGGGAGGACGGCTGGTTCGCGGTGCTGCACGGCGAGATCCTCTGCCGCCGCTGAGCCGCACCACGCAGCCGAAGGTCCCAACACCGTGTCGAGACACGGCTGTTGGAGGACACCGCTGACACGCGAGGCCGTCACCCGCCGATCGGCGGGACCGGACGCGACGGGGATACGATCACCCGCTCCGGCCGGGCCGACTAGGCTCGTTCGCATGGAGATCCTGGGTACTTCACTGCGCGTCTGCGTCGACGATCTCGATCACGCCGTGGGCGTCTACGAACGCCTGACGGGAAGTCAGGCGGTGCGCTTCGGCCGCGGCGGTGTCTCCGTGGCGGCGGTCGGCGCCTTTCTGCTGATGAGCGGTCCCGATTGGGAACTCGAGGTGCTGCGGAAGGTCACGGCCACCATCGCCGTGAAGGACCTGGACGAGGCGCACGCCGTCCTGTCCGAGGTGGGGGCCGACATCATCGCCGGGCCCGTGCCCACCCCGATGGGCCGCAATCTGGTGGCCCGTCATCCGGACGGTTCCGTCTTCGAGTACGTCGATCGGGGCGGGTCGGCGGACTGACGCCGGGCCGGCCCCGGGGCTGCCGGACGCACGTCGTCCGCGCGCGATCCCGTCGTCGTGCGCGATCCCGTCGTCGTGCGCGATCCCGTCCTCGTGCGCGATCCGCCGCACGCGATCTTCCGTCGGACGCGATCCGTGACAGCCCCGGGTGAACGTACGTCAGGCGACCACCAGGACGATCTTCCCGCGGGCGCGGCCCTCCTGGCTGGCCCGGAAGGCCTCGGCGACCTCCTCCAGCGGAAGTTCCTTCTCGACGTGGACGGTGAGCTTCCCCGCGTCGGCCAGCTCGCCGAGCGCCGTCAGGTCCTCGCTGCTCGGGCGGACGAACAGATAGCGGCCGCCGTGTTCGGCCACCGTGTGATCGGCGATCGACACCACCCGCGCCGGGGACTTCACCAGCTCCAGGGACGCCGGGACGGCGTCACCGCCCACGAAGTCGAAGGCGGCGTCGACCCCTTCGGGCGCCAGCGCCCGCACCCGGTCGACGAGGCCCTCGCCGTAGGTGACCGGCTCCGCGCCCAGCGACCTCAGATAGTCGTGCTTGGCCTCGCTGGAGGTGCCGATCACGCGAGCGCCCCGGGCGACGGCGATCTGCACGGCGAGCGAACCGACGCCGCCCGCCGCCGCGTTCACCAGAACCGTGTCGCCCTTGCCGACCTCGGCCGCACGCAGTGACTGATACGCCGTCAGGCCGGCCAGCGGCAGACCGCCGGCCTGAGCCCAGCTCAGCGAGGCGGGCTTGCGGGCGAGGACGCGGACGGGTGCGGGGACCAGCTCGGCGTACGTGCCGTTCTGTACATGGTCCTGGCGGTTGTAGCCGATCACCTCGTCCCCGGGCGCGAATTCGGTGACGGACACCCCGACCTTCTCCACCACACCGGCGATGTCCCAGCCGGGGACGAGCGGGAAGTCGGCGTAGACGAGCGGGTCGAGATAGCCCTCCGTGATCTTCCAGTCCACCGGGTTCACCCCGGCGGCCTTGGTGCGGATGAGCACGCTGTCCGGGCCGACCTTGGGCTCCGGCTGTTCCGTGATCCGAGGGGTCTCGCCATAGGCGTTGATCGTTGCAGCCTTCATGCCCGGGGAACCGCGGACCGGAGCCGATCATTCCCGGGTCCGCGGTTCACTGCCGAATTCAGCCCTGTGGCCGCATGCGGTAGTCGTACCGGCCCGGCAGCGGATGCTCGGCGCGGGCACGTGCCCGCAGGGTCGCCGCCGGGTCCCCGGCCGCCCGGGCCCTGTCCGTCCCGGCCCTGTCCGTCTCGGCCCTGTACGTCCCGGCCCTGTCCGCCGCGGACTCGTCAGCCCCGGAGCCGTCCGACAGCAGCCGCTCGGCGATGGCGTACCAGGTCTCCTCCAACACCTCGTCGCCCTCCCGCAGGTCGTCGACCTCGAACCCGGCGTCGAAGACGGCACGCGCGGCGCGGGCGTCGCCCTCGGCGAGGAGGATCTGCGCCTCCAAGAGCCGGAACCGGCCGCATTCCCGGAGCTGCGGCGGCAGTTGGCGCAGCACGCCGCGCGCTTCCGCCGCCCGTCCGCGCGCGAGCAGGGCGGGAATCGCCTCCCGGGCGAGCGCGGCGGACAGGGCGTGCTCGGGGCCGCGGGCATCGGTCCCGCTCCCCTCCCCCGTACGGAACCCCGGCCCCGTGCCCGTGCCCGTGCCGGCGCCCGTCTCGGCACCCGTACAGGCCCCGGCTTCCGGGCCGTTCCCTGCCACCGCACGTCCCGCCGCGACACCTCCCGCCGCCACGTGGACCGCTCGCGCCAGAAGATCGGCCGCGCGCTCGGTGTCCCCGGAGTTCGCGACCGCGACCGCAAGGCATCGCAGCGCCCAGGGAGTCTCCGCGGCGGCCAGCGAGCACTCCCAGCTCCGCGCGGCCTGCGCACGGTCACCGGCGTGCCACCGGGCGACCCCCAGGTGGTAGTCGGCCAGGGCTCCGGGCCCGGTCGTCTCCAGAATCTCCCGCCAGGGCGGCGAGACCGGGGTGGGCCCCGGGTCGTGCGGTGACACGGGTTCGGCCGGCAGGGAACCGGTCCGCAGCAGCTCCAGCCACGGCCACTGCTGCTCGCCGAGGCTCGACGCGTCGAACGGCGTTCCGGGCAACTCATGGGCGCCGCGCGCCACTTCGAGCGCTCCCCAGCCCGACCCCGCCGCCAGGACCTCCTTCGGCTCGGTGTCGGCGCACGGCAGCCACGCCGCGTACGCCGCGTCGACGTCGGCACACGGCAGCACTTCCTCCAGCCGGGCCTCCGCCTCGGCCCGCGCCGCGGACCAGTCCGCTCCGTGCACGGCGGCGGGGTCGGCCGCCAGCGGGCCGTACGCCTCCAGCCAGGCGAACTCCGCACCCGCCTCCAGCCGTACGTGCTCCAGCTGGGTCCGGGCGAGCCCCGCCTGGATCTCCGCGTAGCCGGCGGTGCCGGGCTCGGTGAGCCACTCCTGCCAGCGCCGCCCGCCGCGCCCCGCGCCCCAGACGAAGAGCTTCCGGCCGCGCAGCAGGTCGGTCGAGGTCTGGACGAGGCCCCGGCCGTCCGCGTCCAGCGACGCGATCCAGCGCCGGGCGCCGTCCGGCACTTCGTAGAACCAGTCGGCGGGGAACTCGCTGCGCAGCGGATAGGTGCGGTCGGCGCCCTGCCACTCGGGCACCGGTACGCGCTGCAGACTGCGCTCGTAGCCGAAGTGCCACGCCTCGTCGGCGGGCGCGAGGACACGGGTGGTCCCGTGCTCCTCCACGGCGATGTTGGACCACCAGTAGACGGGGACGGGACGGTCGTGCGGATTGCGGATCCGGACGCCGACGAGAAGGAAGTCCGAGTCCTCCGGCAGCCACAGATCGACCTGGAACGGGGTGTCGCGCAGCCGCTCCCACTCCCACAGCCGCAGCATCTCGCCGCCGTCCGGCGCCGGTACGCGTGCGGCGTGCAGCGGGGCGCAGGAGAGGGTGGTGTGCCCGGTGGCGCCGATGTTCCACTCGATGCCGCCGGAGTACCAGGCGCCGTTGAGCGCGAAGTCCGCGGGCTGGAACACCGGGTTGCGGTAGAGGAGTTCGCGTCCGGTCGGCTTGTGGTGGAGGGAGTGGATGCGGCCGCCGAGGCCGGGCAGGACGGTGGCGCGGAGCCGGTCGTTCTCGATCACGAGCGCGTCGAGGCCGACCGGGCCGCGCGCGCGGGCGTAGCCGTCGAGCAGCCGCACGGGCAGCACCGACCGCAGCGGTTCGTAACCGACCTGCCGGGCCATGTCCGCGGGCAGGGCGGCGCGTTCGCGGTCGCCGATCGTGTGCACCCCGTCGAGCGGCCGCAGTGCGGGCAGCGGATTCTCCGGCCCGACGGGCGCGCCGGGCAGGGTCAGTACGGTGCGTCGCACGGTCGTGGCCACGGCAACCTCGCTCCCTCGTACGGGCCGCCGCCTGACCGGCCGCCCCCGATGACCATGGAACACGCTCCCGGCGCGGCTGACCAGGCCCGCCTCCGGTCAGGGTTGGGCAAAAGGCCGGTGGCGGCGGGGGCGCGCGGCGGGCCGGGACGGAGTGCGGCGTTACGGGCGCGACGGGCGCGGGCGAAACGGGTGCTACGGGTGTGTGCGAGCGAGGCGGGCGTGGGCGAGGGGGTGCTACGGGTGTGTACGCCCGTGGTGGGTGCGACGCACGACGGTGCGGCGAGGAGCGTGCGGCCGGGCCGCGAGCCTGCCCGTATCCGTCAGGCCTGCTCCGCTGTCCGACTGTCCGTCATCTCGGCCGTGATGGCCCAGCGTTCGTGGTCGCGCCAGGCGCCGCCGATGAAGAGGAAGTCCGGCGAGAATCCCTCCATCCGGAAGCCCAGGCGCTGGACGAGGCGGCGCGAAGCCTCGTTGCCCGGCTGGATGTTGGCCTCCAGCCGGTGGAGGCCGAGCGGGCCGAAGGCGTGCCGTACGACGAGTCCGAGGCCCTCGGTCATCAGGCCGCGCCCGGCCGCGTGCGCGAAGGCCCCGTAGCCTACGGCCCCGCACTGGAAGCCGCCGCGGACGATGTTGTTGATCGCGATGCCGGCCGCGAGCTCGCCGGTCTCCCGGTCGCACACCGCGTAGCCCTCGCCCGCGGGCGTACGGAATCTGGCCGACCACCGCTCGAACTCCTCGGCTTCGGTCGGCAGGAACACCCACGGGTGGTGCAACTCGGCGCTCTCCCGCACCCTCGCGGTGAACTCCTCCTGGTCCCGCCGTTCGATGGGGCGGATGGCCACGCGGGGGCCCACTGCGAGATAGACACGGTCGGACGGCATCCGCCCATCCTAAGGAGCCCGGCCGGCCCGCGCGCGGCCTACCTCCGCCGGTGGCGGAAGAGGAACGCACCGCAGGCGAAGCCGATGACTCCCACTCCGAGGAGCGCCAGCCACAGCGGCATGATCACTTCGGGGACCAGCAGGCGGATCTTGGTCTCGCCGGTGTTCTCGAAGACGAACACCAGGCAGAGGATCATGATCAGGCCCACGACGACACGGGACGGCGTCAGGACGTCGCCCCAGCGCGATCCGTGCATCCCACCGCGCCGGCCACCGGACGTTCTTCTGGTCGAGGTCCTGGAACTCATGGAAGGAACCTCCCTGCGGGTACCGCCACCCCTCGCTTCCAGCATGCGCCCGTTGCGCCCGCACCGCGCCGCCGGAACCCCACCCGGCCCCACCCGGCCCCACCCGGCCCCGCCCGGGCTCGGCCCCATCCGCCCGCAGCCGGCCGCACGCCCCCTGCCCCGGCCGCGCCCGGCGATGCGCCTCCGCGGGCCCGTACGAGTGAGCCGCCCGGCCCGGCACGGGCCTGCCCCGGGTGAGCGGCTATTCGGCCGCCCGGCGTACGGCGCAGGCCGCCGCGTACGCCCGCAGGTCCGGGGGCAGCTGCACGTCGCCCAGGTCCCAGCCGGGCGGATCGACCGGCTCCGGTCCCGCGCCCACGAGCGTGACCGAGAGGTCCTCCGCGAGCCCGATGCCGGTGCCCTTGAGGTAGGCCTCCTTACGCGTCCAGCAGCGGGCGAACGCCGCAGGGCGCAGTCCCTCGGGCCGGCCTTCGATCTCGGCGCGCTCCTCCGCGTGCAGCACGGAAGCCACCTCGGCCACCACCTGCGGCGCCGGCAGTTCCTCCACATCGATGCCGACGGGGGTGTCCGCGACCGCGATCCCGACCAGGTCGCCCGAGTGCGAGAGCGAGAAGTGCAGCGACTCGCCGGACAGCGCGGGACGGCCGTGCAGCTTCCCGCAGCCGGGGCACGGCTCGCGCAGGAACTCCACGGCTGCCGGGTCGCGGCCGAGGTACCCGCCGAGCAGCCGCCGCAGGGCCACATGCGCGACCCGGTAGCGGTCGCGGTCCGCCTCCCGCAGGAAGGCCGCGGCGCGCTCCCGCTCCTCGCCGTCCAGCACATGGCTCTCTGCGGCCGCGTCCTTCGCGTGCGAGGAGACCTGCACCAGCCATACCTCCGTCCCCCGGCCCACGCGGGGCCCGGGGAGGGGGTCGGCGCCGTAGCGGTACGGCACGAACGGCGTCCGCTGTCCCTCCTCGGCTCCGGCGGAGCGCTCCGGCTGCGGTCCCGCGGCCGGGCCCGGCCGCACCGTGGGCGTCATTTGGCCATCTCCAGGACCGGGACGCCGGGGGCCGCGAGGCCGAACGTCTGGGCGTAGAGGGAGAGTTCGGCCTCCAGAGCCCTGGTCATCGTGTCCGCCCTGCGGAATCCATGGCCTTCTCCTTCGAATGCGATGTAGGCATGGCGGACACCGCGTCCGGCCATTTCCGCTACGAAGCGCTCGCTCTGCTCCGGCGGGCAGATCACGTCGTCCAGGCCCTGGAGGAGCAGGAAGGGCGCGGTGATCCGGTGGGCGTTGTGCAGCGGCGAGCGGTCCCGGTAACGGCCCGGCACCTCGTCGGGCAGGCCGATCAGGCCCTCGAGATAACGGGACTCGAAGTCGTGCGTACCGTTCTCGGCGACCCAGCTCGCCAGGTCCAGCACCGGGTAGATGACCGTGCCGCAGGCGTAGACGTCCGTGGCCGCCAGTGACACGGCGGCCGTCCAGCCGCCCGCGCTGCCGCCGCGGACGGCCAGCCGCTCGCGGTCGGCGGTGCCCTCGGCGGCCAGCGCCTCGGCGACGGCAGCGCAGTCCTCGACATCCACCACGCCCCACTGGCCGCGCAGCCGGTTGCGGTACTCGCGGCCGTAGCCGGTCGAGCCGCCGTAGTTGACCTCGGCGACGCCGATGCCGCGGGAGGTGAAGTAGGCCACCTCCAGGTCCAGGACGAGCGGCGCGTGGCCGGTGGGGCCGCCGTGCACCCACACCACGTACGGCGGGAGTTCGCCGGGCGGGGCGGTGTGGTCCGGACTGTGGGGCGGATAGATGTGGGCGTGGATCTCGCGGCCGCCGGGCCCGGTGAAGATCCTTATCTGCGGCTCCGGGTAGTACGCCGGGTCGACCGGGTCGTGGTGCCGTGCACCGGTCACCCGGGTGCGGCCGGTGGCGGTGTCGAGCTCCACCACCTGATAGCCGGTGCGGGGACTCGCGGCGATGCCGACGACCCTGCTCCCGGTCACGGCGAGGCTCGGCGACCACTCCGTCCACGGCCCGGCCGCGTCGCACAACTCACCGGTCTCCGGGTCCAGGACGCCGAGAGCGGTGGTGCCGCGGCCGTGGACGACGGCGATGAGGCCGCTGGACATCGGGGCGAACCAGCGGAAGCCGACCTTCCACAGCGCGCCGCCGAACTCCTCGGCCCGCGGACACAGCGCGGTGGCCCGCCCGTCCTCCGGGGAGATGCGGTAGAGATTCCACCAGCCGCTGCGGTCGCTGGCGATGACCAGGGACCCGTCGTCGGTCCACTCGGCCTGGGCGATGGACTCGACGGTGCCGCCCACGACCCGGTGGACGCCGGTGAACCGGCCGTCCTCGGTGATGTCGGCGACCATCACCTCCGTACCGTCCCAGGGCATCCCGGGGTGGTCCCAGGCGATCCAGACCGCGCGGGCGCCGTCCGGGGACAGCCTCGGCCCGGTGACGAAACGGTGCCGGTCGTCGGTCAGTTCACGGATCGCGCCGCCGTCCTCGGCGGCCGAACCGTCCAGCGGGACCGCCGCGATGACACGTCGTACGTCGGTCGGCGCCTCCCCCGTGAACTCCTCCAGCACGCACCAGACCTCTCCGCGCTCCAGGTGGATCTCGGCGTCGGCCCAGCGCAGCCCGTCGCCGACCGTCGAGAGCGGGGTGAGGGGCCGGGGCGCGGGGGCTCCGGGAGCGTCCGGTTCGTACGCGTACAGCCGCTGGTCGGCGAAGTCGACGAACACGGCGAGCGGTCCGCCCCGCACCCGGGGCACCGCGGCCCAGGGCAGGCCTCCGTACTCGATGACGCGGCTGCGGACGTTCCAGGGCGCCGGCAACAGCGACTGCTCGGTGCCGTCGGCGCGCAGCCGGACAAGCGCTCTGCGCCCGGATTCCTCGGGCCGCGGCTCGGTCCACCACACTTCCTCGCCGACCGCGCCCACGAACTCCGGCCTGCCGTCGTGGGACGCCGCGAGCGCCGCTCCGATCGGCGACTCCCAGGCGCCGTACGGGGCCGTCGACACCATGTTCCTCACGCCTCCTGTGCTGTGCCGCTGCCGTGCCCGCCACCGGCCGGGCCGCCCGCGTCCGCGGTGCCGGCCTTCGGGGCACTGTTCCTCATGAAGTGGTCGAGCACGCGCACGCCGAAGTGCAGCGCCTCGACCGGGACCCGCTCGTCCACCCCGTGGAAGAGAGCGGTGTAGTCGAACCCCTCGGGGAGCTTGAGCGGCGAGAAGCCGTAGCCGGTGATGCCGAGCCGGGAGAACTGCTTGGCATCCGTGCCGCCCGGCATGCAGTAGGGCACCGCCGTGCTGCCGGGGTCGAACCGCTCGACGGCCTCGCTCATCGCCCGGTACGTGGCCGAGTCCACGGGCGCCTGCAGCGGGATCTCCCGGTGGTGGAACTCCCAGTCCACATCGGGCCCGGTGAGCCGGTCGAGCGTCTCCCCGAACTCCTCCTCGCCACCGGGCAGCATGCGGCCGTCGACGAACCCGGTCGCGCTGCCGGGGATGACATTGAGTTTGTAACCGGCTTCCAGCATCGTCGGGTTGGCGCTGTTGCGCACGGTCGCCTCGACGAGCTTGGCCGCGGGCCCCAGCCCGGCGATCAACGCGTCGACCTCACGGGCGAGCCGGGTGGGGTCGTCCGAGGTCAGGTCCGCCTCCAGACCGTGCAGCGCGGCGAGCGAGGTCAGCGCGGCCCGTACGGTCGGGGTGAGCCGCACCGGCCACGCGTGCTCCCCGATACGCGAGACGGCGCCGGCCAGCCGGCTCACCGCGTTGGCCCGGTTGACCCGGGAGCCGTGTCCGGCGGTGCCGTGGGCCGTGAGCTTGAGCCAGGCGGTGCCGCGCTCGCCCGCCGCGATCGGATACAGGCGCCGGTCGCCGTCGTGGAAGGTGAACCCCCCGGACTCGCTGATCCCTTCGGTGCAGCCCTCGAACAGCCCGGCGTGGCGGCCGACGAGAAAGCCCGCCCCGTACGCCGCGTTGTCCTCCTCATCCGCGGTGAACGCCACCACGATGTCGCGCCGGGGCCGTACGCCCGCCCGCGCCCAGGCCCGCACGACGGCCAGGATCATGGCGTCCATGTTCTTCATGTCGATCGCGCCGCGGCCCCACACGATGCCGTCGCTGACCTCGCCGGAGAAGGGGTGAACGCTCCATTCGGCGGGCTCGGCGGGCACCACGTCCAGATGGCCGTGCACCAGCAGGGCGTCCTCGTCCGGGTCCGAACCCTCGATCCGCACCACCACGTTCGTACGCCCCGGGGCGCTCTCGAGGAGCTGCGGTTTCAGTCCCGCCTCGGCGAGCCGCTCCGCCACATACTCGGCGGCGGGCCGCTCGGTGCAGTCGCCGCCACCGCGGTTGGTGGTGTCGATGCGGATCAGCTCGGAGGTGAACCGTACGACCTCCTCCAAGGCCTGGTCGTCAACGGCCTCAGCCATACTGCTCCTCCACTGCGGACGACACGATCGTGGTCACGGCCTTGAAGTACCGGATGCCGTCGTACATGGTCCCGGCGGAGTAGGCCACCTTGCGCTCGCCGCTGCTGACCACGCCCGGCACGACGGTTGCCGCGCCCGCCAGATGCTCGGCGTCGAACTCCAGCTCCACGGTGTACGGCCCGTCCTCCACGGGCGTGCCGCGCACCGCGAGTCCCGCGGCCTCCTTGGCGGCCGCCCGGATGTCCGCCGCCGTACGGGCCGGGGTGCGGCACACCGCGGCATACCGCGACACATAGTCCTTCACGGCCACCGAGCGCGCCCGCGGTGCGTAGCCGAGGGCGTCCTCGCAGGTACGGTCGTCTCCGGTGACGAGGACGACGGGCACACCGAACTCGGCGACCACCAGGGAGTTGAGCAGGCCTTCACTGGCGCGCGTGCCGTTCACCCATACCCCGGTGATGGAGTTGGCGAGATAGGTGTGGGCGAGGACGCCTTCGGTCCCGGCACCGGTGTGGTAACCGACGAACGCGATGCCGTCGACGTCACCGTGCTGCACACCCTCGACCATGCTGAGCGCCTTGTGGCGGCCGGTCAGCATCTGGGCGCGCTCATCGAGCTCTTCGAGCAGCAGATTGCGCATGGTCCAGTGGGCCTCGTTGATGAGCACCTGGTCCGCGCCGCCGTCGAAGAACCCGGCGACCGCTGCGTTGACATCGGACGTGAACAGCCGGCGGCAGCGCTGCCACTGCTCACTGCCCGGGAGCACATCGGCGGGCCAGGTGACGCCCGTGGCGCCCTCCATGTCCGCGCTGATGAGGATCTTCAAGGATGCCTCCGTCTTCCCTGGTCGGGGTGCCGCTCCTGGAGCAGCCCGGCCTCCGTGGCTGACATCAGTCTCGTCGCACCCCGGGGGATCTCCAATGACATCCTGCTTCGTATCGCGCCATACCGCTGTGTATTGCCCCCGATCGCTCCCCAGCCGCGGAGGGAAGGAATCGTCGTGATGCCACGTGTGCCCCTCCCCCCTGACGGAGCCGTCACCCCGGCGCATTCCGGCAGCTCGGTCGCGCGTGCCGGAATGCGCCCGCCGGCGCCTGTGCCGGCTCCCGTTCCGTCCGTACCCGACAACCGGGTGATCTTATCGGGGGCGCGGGGCACGTGTCCGGGGCTCTGGACGGAGTCGTGGTACACGGGGCGGTCCCGGCCCGGTCCCGCACCGGCCCCGGTGCCCCGGCCGGCGGCAGCGGCCGCCCGGACTCCCCGACGCCGTCGGGAGGAGCGGTTACACGGCCCGGCCGTCCACCCGTTCCTCCAGGACCACGTCCACGGTGTCCCCCGCCTCCTTGCCGATCGCCCGGCGCACCTCGGCCTTCACGGGCAGCATGTGCGTGCCGTCGCCCAGGGCCATGAACGAGCTGCGGAACGGGTGGCCGTCGATCGTGCCCCGGACCTTGACCAGGCACCGGGTACCGAAGAAGGCCACCGATGCGGGCCGGACGAGATACGTCCAGCCGCCCTACGGGGCACCGGGCACCCTCTCCGTGCGGGAACGACCCTGTCCCTCGTACGTGGGCGGGCCTGTCCCTCGTATGCGGGCGGGCCTGTCCCTCGTATGCGGGCGGAACCGGGCCGTCGGGCCGCCGGGGCCAGAACCGGCCACTGGGCCGGAAGCTCCGGCCGCGCGCCGTCCCCGAGGTACTCGGTCTGCGGCAGCACCATCGGACCCGCGCGCCAGTACCGTCAGCCCCGCCTCCCGCAGCAGCCGCTCCGCCTACCGAGGGAATCCTTCACCCGCTGTTGGAGCGGACCGCGGTGAGCCCCGCCGTACGGGCCGGTCCCGGCGGCCGGGGAAGCGACTGCTCGAACCACACCGTCTTGCCGCGCACCGAGGAGCTGGTCCCCCACTCGCGCGTGAGCGATCCGACCACGCGCAACCCGCGCCCGTGGACGTCCTCGCGGTCCGCGTCGAGCAGTTCGGGCAGCGCGTGGTCCTCGTCGGAGACCTCCCACAGCAGCGCGTCCGTGCGCACCAGCCGCAGCTCCACCCGGTCGGTGTCCGCGTGCCGGACGGCATTGGTGACCGCCTCGCTGACGAGCAGTTCGGCCGTCTCCACGGCCTCGTCCAGGCCCCAGCCGGTGAGCCGCTCCCGCACGAGCCGCCGGGCGCGGCTCGCTTCCCGCGGGTCGGTGCCGAACCGCCAGGTGGCCACGTGCTCGTGCGGAATGCCGTTCAGCCGTGCCATCAGCAGGGCGACATCGTCCTTGCGGCCCAGGTCCTGGTCGCGGGTGGAGGCGGCGAGCGCGCGGATGACGGCGTCGCAGGCATCGTCCATGGAGGCGGCGGGATGCGCGGCCGATGCGCACAGCGCCGCGAGGCCCGCGCCGATGTCCTGGCCGCGCACCTCCACCAAGCCGTCCGTGCACAACACGAGCCGGTCGCCGGATGCCACGCGGACCGTGGCCGTCCCGAAGGCCACGCCGCCCACGCCGATCGGCGCCCCCGTGGGCACCTGGAGCAGCTCGCCGCGGCCGTCGGCGGCGCGTACGAGGACGGGCGGGATATGGCCAGCGTTGGAGATGCGCAGCTCGGAGCGGATCGGGTCGTAGACGGCGTACAGGCAGGTGGCGAGGTAGTGCTCGCCGAGGCGCTGCGCCAAGTCGTCCAGGCTCCGCAGCAGTTGGGCGGGCGGGAGGTCGAGCGCGGCCAGGGTCTGCACGGCGGTGCGCAATTGGCCCATCATGGCGGCCGAGGTGATGCCGTGACCCATGACGTCGCCGACGACGAGCGCGGTGCGCGAGCCGGGCAGCTTGATGGCGTCGAACCAGTCGCCGCCCACACGCCCCAGCCGCGTCCCCGGCAGATAGCGGGTCGCCGTGTCGCAGCCCGGCAGCCGCGGGCTCACCTGGGGCAGCATGCTGTCCTGGAGCGTCTCGGCGACGTGCTCCTGCCGGGTGTACATCCGCGCGTTGTCGAGCACGAGCCCGGCGCGGGCGGCGAGTTCGGCACCCGTGGCCCGGTCCATGGCGTCGAACGGCCCGCGGTCCGCCCTGCGCATCAGCACCATGAAGCCGAGCACGACGTCGCGCGCCTTGAGCGGCACGATGAGCAGCGACCGGCCGTTGATCAGCGGTCGCAGATCGCGCTTCTCGAACAGCTGGGAGACACGGTCGCCCGCCTCGTCGGTGATCCGCGGGATCAGCACCGGCTCGCCGGTGGCCATGCACCGGGAGAACGGGGTGTGCTCGGGGAAGCTGAGGCACTCCCCGACCGGCACGGTGTCGTCCCAGCGGCCCGGTTCGTCGTTGTGCTCCACCCAGACCCGGTGCCAGACCGTCGTGGCGTCCGGTACGCCGTCGGGGAATTCCTCGCCCGCCGGCACGGCGGCGCGCAGATGCGTCGCGGCGAAGTCGGCGAAGCGGGGCACGGCGGCGCTGGTGACCTCCCGGATCGTCCGCTCCAGGTCGAGTGAGGAACCGATGCCGCCGCTCACCTCGTTGAGGAACTCCAGCCGCTCGCGCACGGCCGCGTGCTCGAGGTCCTCCTCGGGCGGAGGGGGCGCTCCGGCCGCGGGTTCCGAGGAAGGGGCGTGGACCGCGGCCGGCGGCCTGGGCGGGCGCCCGGGGCGGCGCGGAACTCCCCAGTCGGGGGTGACGGGGACGCGGTCGAGGTGGCTGAACTCCAGGACGGGATAGCCGAGTTCCAGGACCTGTCCGGCGATCCGGGTGCTGAGCGCGACGCTCATGCTGGGGAGGATCTCGGGGAGCCCGGCCGCGAGGGCGTCGGCGCCGGGGAATTCGGTGTGCAGCGCGAACCCAGGGGCGACGGTGCGGCCGTACCGGCGGCGACCGGCGTACGCGTCCCGGTCCCGGCCGTCGTCGTACGCGTCCCGGTCCCGGCCGTCGTCGTACGCGTCCCCGCCCTCGAGATATGCCTCTCCGCTCCTGCCGTCGGGCCGCGCCTCGTCGCCGTCCTCGGATCCGTCCAGTTCGCGGGCGTCCGCGGCGAGGACGAGCAGCCGCTCGGGTCCCGGCGCCACCAGGGGATACGCCCACCACACCACATCGAGCCGCTCCGCACCCGCCTGCCCGGACGCGTCCGCGCCGGGGCCGGGCATGCGGGCCCGGCCCGCCGCCGGGTAGGGCATCCGGCCGCTGAGGGTGTCACCGATCCCGAAGCCCGGGTCCTCCTCCGGCACGTCGAAGGTGTCCACGTCGGCGGAGAGGACTCCCGCGACCGGGAGAAGATCCGTCGCGGGGACCCCGAGAGCCTCCTCCCGGCTGCTGCCGAAGAGCCGCCGCGCGCCCGAACTCCAGTGGGAGACAAGGCCGTCCGCGTCCACGACGACGATCGCGAGCGGGATCCTTCCGGACAAGGCGCTCTGCTGCGCGGCCTGCGGCGGAAGACCACTGTCCATGGCCGGGAGGCTCCTTCCCCTGCCGCATGATCTGCGGCACCGTCACCACCGTACGGGCGAGTAGGGTTCGGCGAGGCACGTTTGCCGAAGCTGCTGTGCGCGGGTGGTGCGCCGGTGCACGCGACACGCCCCCGCGCGCCCCGACTGGCAGCGGGCAACCCCGGGTTGCAGTCCTCGGTTCAGTCCTCGTGGCCCAGTTGCAGATCCCGCTCCGTACGCCCGCCGCCGGAGACCTGAAGGACCGTGGCCACCGGCGGATAGCCCGAGGCGATCACCGTGTACTCACCCGCCGAGAGGTCAACGAACAGGAAAACGCCGTCGGTTCCCGTCGTCAGCGTGTCGACGACATTGCCCGCGGCGTCCAGCAGCGTGACCCGCGCGTCCTCGACGGGCCGCCCGCCGTGGGCCCGTACGATGCCGCGCAGGATCGCCCCGCCCGCGAGTTCGATGTCCTGGCGGGTCTCGCGCGCGGCCTGCACGGTGACGGGCAGGGCGGCCGGGCGGAACGCCGGTGCGCTCGCGGCCAGGACGTACTCCCCCGCCACCAACTCCGGCATGACGTAGCCGCCTTCGCGCCCGCTGCGGGTGGAGGCCACCACATCGCCGCGCACATCCGTCAGCGTCACCGTGGCATCCCGTACGGGCGTGCCGTCGGCGGTGGTCACGGCTCCGGCGAGACGCCCCGCGCCGCCGAGCACCACGTCGAGTTCGACCGGCCGCTCGGCGACCTTCACACTCACGGCCTGCGGCTGATGACCGCCTGCGGCCGCGATCAGGACGTACGACCCGGCGCCCGGTGTGCTCAGCGCGTACCGCCCGTCCTCGCCCGCCGCGCCGCGGCCGATCTGGCGCCCGGCGACGTCGATGAGGGTGAGCGCGGCACGGGGGACGGCGCTCCCGTCGTAGTGCTGGACCGTGCCGCAGACCGGGACACCGGCGAGCAGCGGGTCCTGCTGCCGGCCGGCGGCCGCCGAGCGGGCGGACGGCACGGCCCCGGCTTCGATGACGACCGTGGTGGCGGTGGTGGAGGGGCCGGGGGCGGCGGGGGCGTTGTGGGACACCAGGGGTTTCTCCTTCAGCAGGAAGGCGAGCAGGAAGCCGAGGACGAGCACCGGCACGAGGTAGAGGAAGATCCGCGGCATGGCCTCCGCGTACGCCCGGATGTAGCCGTCGCGCAGCGCCGCGTCCATGGCGTGCACCATCTGCGGGGTGATCGACTCCGGCTCTGGCAGACCGGCACCGGGCGGGAGTTCGTGCGCGAGGCGGTCGGCGAGCCGGTCGGCGAAGAGCGTGCCGAAGACCGCCGCGCCGACCGAACCGCCGATCTGCCGGAAGTAGTTGTTGGCGCTGGTGGCGACGCCGAGGTCGGCGGGCGGCACGGAGTTCTGCACAGCCAGGACGAGCACCGGCATGACGAGACCGATGCCGGTGCCGAGGACGGCCATCCAGATGCTGTATTCGGGCCGCGAGGTGTCGGCGTCGAGCAGGGACAGCAGCCACATGCCGACCGCCGAGAGGGCGCCGCCGAGGATCGGGTACGCCTTGTAGCGGCCCGTACCGCTGATCAACCGGCCGGAGACGATCGATGCGATGACGATTCCGCCCATCATCGGCAGCATCAGCAGCCCGGACTCGGTGGCGCTGGCACCGTCCACCATCTGCAGGAAGGTCGGCAGATAGCTGGCGGCGCCGAAGAGCGCGACGCCCACCACGGCGCCGATGAGCCCGGTCATGGTGAACACCGGGTCGCGGAACAGCCGCAGGGGGATGACCGGTTGGACGGCGAAGTGCTCGACGACGACGAAGAGCAGCGCCGTGGCGACCGCACCCGCGGCGAGCCCGAGGATCGTCCGGGAGCCCCACGCGTACTCCGTGCCGCCCCAACTCGTCAGCAGCACCAGGCACGTCGAGCAGGCGGCGAGCAGGAGTGCGCCGAGAACGTCGAGCCGGGGCCGGACGGCGGGCCTGGGCAACCTCAGGACGACCGCGATGACGGCCATGGTGACGAGGCCGAACGGGATGTTGATGTAGAAGCACCAGCGCCAGGAGGCGTGGTCGGTGAAGAAGCCGCCGAGCAGCGGGCCCGCGACCGACGCCAGCCCGAACACGGCCCCGATCAGGCCCATGTAGCGCCCGCGGGCACGGGGCGGGACGATGTCGGCGATGATCGCCTGGACGCCGATCATGAGGCCGCCGCCTCCGATGCCCTGGACGGCGCGGAAGGCGATGAGCTGCTCCATGGTCCGCGACCAGCCGGCGAGCAGGGAGCCGATGACGAAGACCAGGATCGCGAACTGGAAGACGCCCTTGCGGCCGAAGAGGTCGCCGAGCTTGCCGTAGACCGGCAACCCGATCGTGGAGGCGAGCAGGTACGAGGTGACGGCCCAGGACATCTTGTCCAGGCCGTGGAGTTCTCCGACGATCTTCGGCAGCGCGGTGGCCACGATCGTCTGGTCCAGGGCGGCGAGCAGCAGAGTCAGCATCAGGCCGACGAAGACCATCCGGACCCGGCTCGGGGACAGTTGGTCGATTCCCGCCGCCGTGAAGGGGTCCGCTCCGTCGGGCGTGCCGGGGGCGGGGGCGGTCGCGGCGGCCTGCTCGCCGCGCTCCTTCACCAGTGTGGTCCCGCCCACGTGCCGCTCCCCTCGTCGCACCTGCACCGCGCGCCCATTTCTCGCATTACGCGACAACTACGAGCAAGCGCGGCGCGATGCGCGGGAGGTGCGGGGACGGCGGGCCAACTACGGTGCCCGGGGCGGCTTTCGGGCGCTCATCAGCGGCTTTCGCGTCCGGCGCGCGCCCGAGGCGCACGCCGGTTCACGGGCGAAAACCACTCGTTCCGGTGAGGGCGCGGGGTTTACTTCTCGACCTCGGTGGCGAGCTTGGCGAGCACCTCGTCGTAGATGCGGCCCAGACCCTTCGGCGCGAAGGTCTTCTCGAAGAAACCGCCGATGCCGCCCGCGCCGTTCCAGACGGTGGTGATGACGACCTTGGCCTTGCCCTCGCCCGCCGGGGTCACGGTCCAGGTCGTGACCATCGAGGAGTTGCGGTCCTTCTCGGTGAGCTGTCCGGCCGTCGGCTCGGAGACCTCGAGGAGGCAGTCACGGACCCGCTTGCTGGTGGCCTGGAGCCGCCAGTGGACGAGGGTGCCCTCGCCCGCGCCGCCCTCGCGCACCTCGTACTCGCTGAAGTGCTCGGGCAGCAGCTTGGCGCGGGTGCCCGAGTAATCGGAGACCGCGCGGAACACCGTCTCGGGGTCCGCCGCGATGATCCGCTCCGTCGTGGCCTCTACCTGCGCCATCGTTTCTTCCCTTCCCTCGAGCACGTCGACGCGCGGGCCCTGCTGTCCCGCGGTGCGTGCTGGTGACCAAGCCAACCACCGGCACCTCGCCCGCCCAAATCGGGGTCGGGATCCGGCCACCCCGTGGCGTAAATCGAAAATGTGTTCTAGCGTGGCGTACGTGCCCCGATGGGTGCGACAGAACAGGTGCGACAGAAGGAGGCACCATGCGCTGGGACGGTCTGACGAGCGACGGGACCGCGACGACGCCCGCCCTCTTCGGCACGGACGCCGTGACCCGCACCTTCGACACCCCGGAGTTCCGCGGGATCACCTTCCACGAGATCCGTGCGCGGTCGATCGTGAACCGGGTGCCCGGGGCCTCCCGGATGCCGTTCGAGTGGACGATCAACCCGTACCGCGGCTGCTCGCACGCCTGCGTCTACTGCTTCGCCCGCAAGACGCACGGCTATCTGGACCTGGACACCGGGGTCGGCTTCGACTCGCAGATCGTCGTCAAGGTCAACGCACCGGAGCTGCTGCGCCGCGAACTGGCGTCCCGGAAGTGGCGGGGCGAGCACATCGCGATGGGCACGAACGTCGACTGCTACCAACGGGCCGAGGGCCGCTACCAGTTGATGCCCGGCATCCTCGCCGCCCTGCGCGACCACGCGAACCCCTTCTCGATCCTCACCAAGGGCACCCTGATCCTCCGCGATCTCGAACTGCTGCGGCAGGCCGCCGAGGTGACCGAGGTCGGCACCTCGGTCTCGGTGGGCTTCCTCGACCACGAGCTGTGGCGCACGGTCGAACCCGGCACCCCGGCGCCCGACCGCCGCCTGGAGGTCTGCCGCACCCTCATCGCCAACGGCATCCCGTGCGGCGTCCTGATGGCCCCGGTCATCCCCTTCCTCAGCGACACCCCCGAGCAGCTCCGCGCGACGGTCCGCGCCATCGCCGCCGCGGGCGCGACCTCTGTGACACCGCTCGTACTGCATCTGCGCCCGGGGGCCAGGGAGTGGTTCATGGAGTGGCTGGGCCACCACCATCCGCATCTGGTGCGGCGCTACGCGACGATGTACGCGGGCGGTTCGTACGCCCCCACCTGGTACCAGCGCCGCATCACCCGCCAAGTGCACGAGTACGCGCGGGAGTTCGGCATCGGGCCGTCCCGCGCCGGCGCGTCGCGCCGCATCACCGAACCGCCGGCCCCGCAACCGGACCCGGCGGAGCCGGAACCCACCCAGCTCACGCTGCTCTGAGCGCCCCCGCTCCCACCGCCCGGCCGCACACCGCCGTCCGGCCCGCGTCCGGTCAGGGCCGGGGCCCGCGTGATCCACTCCCGGTGCCGTACGTCCACGGGCCGACCAGCTCGTCCACTGCGGGAGCCCAACAGCCGTGCGAGCGCATCGAGTTCACCAATCCCGAGATCCGGGCGCCAGGCGGAGGATGCGGTCATGCGCACCGCGCGGTGTACGCCGGCGTAACGATGCCGGGGCACTCGCCGTCGTCCGTGCGGCGCCCCGCGGCCCGGGCGAGCGCCTCTGTTCGGCGCCGCACACCGGCGCGATGGTGGAGACATGGTGGCCGGCGAGCCAGTCCATACGGAGAGTTGCCACAGACGGCGGCTAGCCTGGCGAGCGTGGTGCGGATACGGGAGATGGACGAGGGGGACATCGAGGCGGTCTCGGCCGTCCGGGTGCGGGGATGGCAGTCCGCCTACGCGGGCCTGATGCCGAAGACGTACCTCGACGCCAAGACCGTCCAGGCCGATGCCGAACGGCGGCGGGAGCACTTCGCGCCCGGGAGAGGCACGGTGGCCGACCTCGTGGCCGAGCGCGGCGGAGCGGTCGTCGGCTGGGCGTGCACCGGCCCCTGCCGCGACGAGGATTCCCGTCCCGGTGACGGCGAACTGCTCGCGCTCTACGTTCTGCCCGAGCACCTGTCCACCGGGGCGGGCCGCGCGCTGCTGGAGGAGTCGGTCGCACGGGCCGCCCGGCGCGGATTCCGGCGGCTGCTGCTGTGGGTCGTCGAGGGCAACACTCGCGCACGCCGCTTCTACGGCATCGCGGGCTTCGCGCCGGACGGCGCACGGCGGGCGGACGACGCGGGCGGCACGGACGTACCGGAGGTCCGGTACGTGCTCCCCCTCGCGGGAATCGGGCCCACATGAGCCCGCGAGGACGGTCCGGTTCCCGCCCGCCCGACGAGCGCCGCCCGGACGGGCAGCCCGATCCTCGCCGGAGCAGCGGACCGGACGCTCCGGCAAGGGGGACACCTGCGCCGCGGGAGATGCGGGCCATGGACGTGGCCGCCTACGCGGCCAGGGCACGCAACGGGCCATGCTTCGTGTGCGCCTTCCTGTCGGGGCATCCCGACCATGCGCATCAGACGGTGTTCGAGGACGAGGACCACATTGCCTTCCTCGACCGGTGGCCCACCCTCGCCGGCAAGGTTCTGGTCGCTCCGAAAGAGCATGTCGAGCACGTCGTCCGTGATCTCGATCAGGATGCGTACACGCGCCTCATGCTGGTCGTCCGGGAAGTCGCCCTCGCGGTGGAGGACTTCGTGGGAGCCGAGCGGACGTATCTGTACTCCTTGGGCAGCCAACAGGGCAACGCGCATCTGCACTGGCACATCGCCGTACTGCCGCCGGGCGTTCCGTACGAGCAGCAGCAGTTCCACGCGTTGATGACCGAGAACGGCGTGTTGGCGATGGAGCACGACGACGCCGTGGCCATGGCCGTGGGCATTCGTGCGTGCGTCGCCGCCCGGGGCGGGCCCGGGGCAGGGTGAGACCGGGCCGCCGAAGAGGCCGGTGACCTCCCCAAGTGCCGGGCGGGGCGGGGGCGTTCACCCCTGCTCCGCTCTTCGCGGGGCAGCGGGGCAGCGGGGCAGGGGGGCAGCGGGGCAGGGGCGCCTCACTGCCGGATCGGCCCTCCCTCAGTACCGGAGCGGCACTCCGCGAGCGTCGACCAGCTCTGACCGCGGCGCCGGGGCGGACCGACCTGGCGCCCCGCCCGCCGAGCCCCCTCCTCTCCCCCGGCGTCTCAACCCGGACGGGGTTGAGCCCCCCCTCCTCTCCCCCGGCGTCTCAACCCCGTCCGCACTCCGCCGCCCCAGCACAGGCTCACCCCGCCCCCGCCCCCGCTATCCCTTCGGCGTGGGGTCCAGTCGGGCCAGGGCCGCTTCCGACGGAGCGGCGAGGCGGGCGTGGTCGCGGGCGGTCTTCAGCACTCGTATCGCCCGCCGGTCCCCCAGCGCGCCGAGCCCCTCGACGCAGGCCAGCGCCACCGGCCAGTACGGCGTCCGCGCGGCCAGCAGCCGTTCCAGCGTGGTGGTCAGCGCGGGCACGGACTCCGGGGCGCGCAGGGCGGTCAGCAGCCGGACCGGGTGCAGCGCGTACGCCGTGCGCAGCGGGTTGGTGGCCAGGGCCGCGGCCGCCCGGGCCGTACGCGGGTCGCCGAGGCGGGCCAGTGCGTGCGCGGCCGAGGCGCAGCGCGGTGCGTCCCGGTGGTTGAGCAGCAGCACCAGCGTCTCGAAGGACCGCCGGTCCCCCGCGCATCCCAGCGCGAACGCCGCCATCTCCCGTGCCCACAACGGGCGTCCCGGTTCGGCCAGGACGCGGACCAGTTCGTCCCTGCGCGCTGGTGGTAAGCCGTCCCGGGCAAGTGCCATCAGGCGCGCGTACTCGGCCGCCTCCTCGGGCCCGGTGACTTCCTTGCGGGCTCGCTCCACCAGAGAGCGTCGTGCGTCATCGGTGTCCATGGACTGTCCCTCCCCGCGCGTGGCCCGTGCCACAGCCCGGATCGCCAACTTCCTCTGGCGAAGTTGTTACCCGCGAGTTAAGGTAGGGGCCACGAGCACACCCGCTCGGGCGGCCTGGTGACGCAGCCGCCTTGTGCAGTCGGTTCTGCACAGCACGCAGTACGGCTCGGCCTCGGGACAGGGCCGGCCGGTCTCTTGCCCGTCGGGCAGCACTGCCCACGTGCATCGCCACCACGACACCCGCTCGTCGGCGCCCTGGTCGGGCACCGACCCGGAGCATGTGCACCCGGGCCCGTCGGCCGGAATCCCTTTCAGTCCGGCTCTCCGCGCGCACCCGGTCCTCGATCGGACATCACCCCGATCGGGAACGACCGCCGCGCACCCGGAAAACCCTCAGTCGTCACTCTCCCTGCGGCCCTCGGCCCGGGGAACACCCTCAGGAGTCCCGCGATGGTTCGTCCGTCCAGTCCGGAACCCCACTCCGCACCCACCATCTTCGGCACCGTCGCCGTCGTCGGCCTCGGCACCATGGGCAGCGGCATCGCCGAGGTGCTGGCCCGTGCGGGCCGTGAGGTCATCGGCATCGACATCAGCGACGCCGCGGCCGTGCAGGCCACGTCCGCGCTGGAGGCGTCGACGGCCCGCGCCGTGGAGCGCGAGAAGATCACCGAGCAGGAGCGGCAGGACGTCCTCGCCCGCTTCCGTACGTTCTCGGACCTGCAGGCAGCGGCCGAGGCCGACCTCGTGATCGAGGTCGTGCCGGAGCACTACGAGACCAAGCGCGAGGTCTTCGCGGCGCTGGACACCGTCGTCCGGCCCGACGCCATCCTCGCCACCGGCACCAACGCGCTCTCCGTGACGCGTCTGGCCGCCGACTCCGCGCGCCCCGAACGCGTCCTCGGCCTGCACTTCTTCAATCCGGCGCCCGCCATGAAGCTCGTCGAGATCGTCTCCTCGGTGCTGACCGCGCCCGCCGCCGTCGCCACGGTCACCCAACTCGCCCGCGATCTGGGCAAGGAGCCGGTGGCGGTCGGCGACCGGCCCGGCTTCGTGGCGGACGGTCTGCTCTTCGGCTACCTCAACCAGGCCGCCGCGATGTACGAGTCGAAGTACGCCACCCGCGAGGACATCGACGCCGCGATGCGGCTCGGCTGCGGCCTGCCGATGGGCCCGCTGGCCCTGCTCGACCTCGTCGGGATCGACACCGCCCGCACCGTCCTGGACGCCATGTACGCGGCTTCCGGGGACCGGCTGCACGCCCCGGCCCCGATCCTCAAGCAACTCAGCGAGGCAGGCCTGACCGGCCGCAAGTCGGGCCGCGGCTTCTACACGTACGAGGCGCCGGGCAGCGGCACCGTCGTGCCGGACGCCGAGGCTCCGGCCGAGAGCGACGGCACGGTCGCCGGGGCCCGTACGGTCGCCGGCGTCGGTGTCGCGGGCTCGGGCACCATGGCGAGCGGCATCGCCGAGGTCTTCGCCAAGGCGGGCTACGCCGTGGTGCTGGCCGCCCGCAGCCTGGAGAAGGCGGAGACGGCGAAGGCCCGTATCGCCAAGTCGCTGGGCAGGTCGGTCGACAAGGGCCGTCTGACGGCGGAGGCGCGGGACGCGGCGCTGGACCGGATCACGCCGGCGGGGTCCCTGGACGCGTTCGCCGAGGTGGATCTGGCCGTCGAGGCAGTGGCCGAGGACCTGGAGGTCAAGCAGCAGCTCTTCGGCACGCTCGACAAGGTCTGCAAGCCCGGTGCCGTTCTCGCCACCACGACCTCGTCCCTGCCCGTCATCGCGTGCGCCCGCGCCACGTCGCGGCCGCAGGACGTGATCGGCATGCACTTCTTCAACCCGGCGCCGGCGATGAAGCTCGTCGAGATCGTCCGCACGGTGCTGACCGCGGACGATGTGCACGCCACCGTGCGCGAGGTGTGCGGCAAGGTCCGCAAGCACCCGGTGGACTGCGGCGACCGGGCCGGCTTCATCGTGAACGCGCTGCTGTTCCCGTACCTCAACAACGCGGTCAAGATGGTGCAGGAGCACTACGCGTCGCTGGACGAGATCGACGCCGCGATGAAGCTGGGCGGCGGCTATCCCATGGGCCCCTTCGAGCTCCTCGACGTCGTGGGCCTGGATGTGTCGCTGGCCATCGAGCGGGTGCTGCACCGCGAGTTCCGTGACCCGGGTCTGAAGCCCGCACCGCTGCTGGAGCATCTGGTCGCGGCGGGCTGCCTGGGCCGTAAGACGGGGCGCGGCTTCCGCGAGTATGCCCGGCGCTGACCGGGACCCGGCATGGGGCGGGCTGCTGGGCCCGGTCGACAGTCCGCCCCCACACGGTGTCCGTGCGTCGTGTTACGTTCCCCACATGGCCCAGCCCGTTAAGTCCCCTCGTACCCCTCCTGTGGAGCCCTCCGAGAGCGCGGGCAGTCGCCGGGCGGCCGCACAGCGGCTCTCCATGCGCCGCAAGTTGGCGGCCTCGGCGATGGAACTCTTCGCCACGAAGGGATACGAGGCGACGACGGTCGACGAGATCGCCGCAGCGGCCGGGGTGGCCCGCAGGACCTTCTTCCGGCACTTCCGTTCCAAGGAAGAGGCGATCTTCCCGGACCACGACGACACGCTCGTACGGGCCGAGGCGGTCCTGGAGGCCGCACCGGCGCACGAGCACCCGCTGGACACCGTCTGCCGGGGCATCAAGGAAGTCATGCGGATGTACGCCGCCTCCCCCGCCGTCTCGGTGGAGCGGTATCAGCTGACCCGCGAGGTGCCCACCCTGCGGGAGCGAGAGATCGCCTCCGTCGCACGCTACGAACGGCTGTTCACCCGCTATCTGCTGGGCCATTTCGACGAGCGGGCGCACCGCGACGGCGACGACGACCCGCTGCTCGCCGAGGTCGCCGCCTCCGCGGTGGTCACCGCGCACAACCACGTGCTGCGGCGCTGGCTGCGCAGCGGCGGCCAGGGGGATGTGGAGACGCAGCTCGACCACGCCTTCGCGATCGTCCGGGACACCTTCGGCACGGGGATCGGCGCGGGCCGTCCCGCCCACGACCGGGAGCCCATGGTGTCGGCGTCCACCCAAGGCGACGTACTGGTGACCGTGGCGCGTACGGATGCGCCGCTGCGCGAGGTCATGCGCACCATCGAGCAGGCGCTCAAGGAGAAGTGAACAGGTCGGTGGCCTGTCGCCGCGGATATCCGTGGCGGCAGGCCACCACTGCGTTCTGACGTCGCATCAGCGATGGGTGACGGCCCGTCGGTCTCACGCCCTGCCGGGTCGGCGGCACCCGCCGCGGAGGTCATGGCGCAGCCGGCCGCCGCGGGCCGGGGCGCTCCCGCTCCACCAGGTGGTCGACCCGATCCGGCCAAGCGGCTGACGCGGGCTCACCCTGACGGCTCCCTCGCGCGGGGGCGCGGCGCCCACGGCGCCGCCCTCGGGGACAATCCGGAAACGGACAGCACACGGGTCACCACTGTCGGCAACGGCCGCCTCCGGAGGGGCGGCCGTTGTTGCTCATACGTACCTGCGGGATGACATCTGAGAGAAATTGCTGGCACGCAGTGTCTTGCCGAGTGGCACGCCGTGCCATACGTTGGAAGTGTCCGGGCGGCCGGGCGTGGAGCGATCGCACCCACGTTCGGCTGTCCCCGCAACATATGCGTGCCCGGACGCCTGCGTCACAGGCTCTCCAGCGCTACCCGCGCCGCCAGCACCACCCAGCGCCGAACCGACGGCCAGCACACGACCCGTCAGCGACCCCAGCGTTCCCTCAAGCGTTCCCCGACGCTTCGCCGGAGGCCCCAAAGTGAACCAGATCCTGGACGCAATCCTTTCGTCCGACAGCACCGCTGCCGACTTCGCCGCCCTGCCGCTCCCCGAGTCCTACCGAGCGGTCACGGTCCACAAGGACGAGGAGGAGATGTTCGCCGGTCTCGAGACCCGGGACAAGGACCCGCGCAAGTCCCTCCACGTGGACGACGTGCCGGTCCCCGAGCTCGGCCCCGGCGAGGCCCTCGTCGCCGTCATGGCCAGCTCGGTCAACTACAACTCGGTGTGGACCTCGATCTTCGAGCCGGTGTCGACCTTCCGCTTCCTGGAGCGCTACGGCAAGCTGTCGCCGCTCACCAAGCGTCACGACCTGCCGTACCACATCATCGGTTCCGACCTCGCGGGCGTGGTCCTGCGCACCGGCCCGGGCGTGAACGCCTGGACCCCCGGTGACGAGGTCGTGGCCCACTGCCTCTCGGTGGAGCTGGAGTCGGCCGACGGCCACAACGACACCATGCTCGACCCGGAGCAGCGCATCTGGGGCTTCGAGACCAACTTCGGCGGCCTCGCCGAGATCGCGCTGGTGAAGTCCAACCAGCTGATGCCCAAGCCCAAGCACCTGAGCTGGGAGGAGGCCGCGGCCCCCGGCCTGGTCAACTCCACCGCGTACCGCCAGCTCGTCTCCCGCAACGGCGCCGGCATGAAGCAGGGCGACAACGTCCTCATCTGGGGCGCCAGCGGCGGACTCGGCAGCTACGCCACCCAGTTCGCCCTGGCCGGCGGCGCCAACCCGATCTGCGTCGTCTCCAGCGACAAGAAGGCCGACATCTGCCGCGCCATGGGCGCCGAGGCGATCATCGACCGCAACGCCGAGGGCTACAAGTTCTGGAAGGACGAGCACAACCAGGACCCGCGGGAGTGGAAGCGCTTCGGCAAGCGCATCCGCGAACTGACCGGCGGCGAGGACGTGGACATCGTCTTCGAGCACCCCGGCCGCGAGACCTTCGGCGCCTCGGTCTACGTCACCCGCAAGGGCGGCACGATCGTCACCTGCGCCTCGACCTCGGGCTACAACCACGAGTACGACAACCGCTACCTGTGGATGTCCCTGAAGCGCATCGTCGGCTCGCACTTCGCCAACTACCGCGAGGCGTGGGAGGCCAACCGCCTCATCGCCAAGGGCAAGATCCACCCGACGCTCTCCAAGACGTACAGGATGGACGAGACCGGCCAGGCCGCTCACGACGTCCACCGCAATGTGCACCAGGGCAAGGTCGGCGTGCTGTGCCTGGCTCCGCAGGAGGGCATGGGCGTGCACGACGAGGAGAAGCGCGCCCAGCACATCGACGCCATCAACCGCTTCAGGAACGTCTGAGAGACACCTAGATGACTGAGCGTCAGAAGGATCGTCCGTGGCTGATGCGGACGTACGCCGGGCACTCCACGGCCGAGGCGTCCAACGAGCTGTACCGGCGCAACCTCGCCAAAGGCCAGACCGGCCTGTCGGTCGCGTTCGACCTCCCGACGCAGACCGGCTACGACCCCGACCACATCCTCGCCCGCGGCGAGGTCGGCCGGGTCGGGGTCCCGGTCTCCCACCTCGGTGACATGCGGCGGCTGTTCCAGGACATTCCGCTGGAGCAGATGAACACCTCGATGACCATCAACGCCACGGCCATGTGGCTGCTGGCGCTGTACGAGGTGGTCGCCGAGGAGCAGGGCGCCGACATCACCGAGCTGTCGGGGACGACGCAGAACGACATCGTCAAGGAGTACCTGTCGCGCGGGACGCACGTCTTCCCGCCGGGGCCCTCCCTGCGTCTGACCACCGACATGATCGCCTACACCGTCGCCCACATCCCCAAGTGGAACCCGATCAACATCTGCAGCTACCACCTCCAGGAGGCCGGGGCCACCCCGGTCCAGGAGATCGCGTACGCCATGAGCACCGCCATCGCCGTGCTCGACGCCGCACGCGACTCCGGGCAGGTGCCGCAGGAGAAGATGGGCGACATGGTCGCCCGCATCTCCTTCTTCGTGAACGCGGGCGTCCGCTTCGTCGAGGAGATGTGCAAGATGCGCGCCTTCGGCCGCATCTGGGACCGGATCACACGCGAGCGCTACGGGGTCGAGAACCCCCGCCACCGCCGCTTCCGGTACGGAGTCCAGGTCAACTCCCTCGGCCTGACCGAGGCCCAGCCGGAGAACAACGTCCAGCGGATCGTGCTCGAGATGCTGGCCGTCACCCTCTCCAAGGACGCCCGCGCCCGCGCCGTCCAACTCCCCGCCTGGAACGAGGCGCTGGGCCTGCCCCGGCCCTGGGACCAGCAGTGGTCGCTGCGCATCCAGCAGGTGCTCGCCCACGAGTCCGACCTGCTGGAGTACGAGGACATCTTCGCGGGCTCGCACGTCATCGAGGCCAAGGTCGACGCGCTCGTCGAGGAGTGCATGACCGAGATCGAGCGGATCCAGGAGATGGGCGGCGCGATGGCCGCCGTCGAGTCGGGCTACCTCAAGGCCCAGCTCGTCTCGTCGCACGCCGAACGCCGGGCTCGAATCGAGTCCGGCGAGGAGAAGATCATCGGGGTCAACTGCTTCGAGTCGACCGAGCCCAACCCGCTCACCGCGGACCTCGACACCGCGATCATGACAGTGGACCCGGAGAACGAGGCCAAGGTCGTCGCCGCCCTGCACGACTGGCGGGACAATCGCGACGAGGGACGGGCCCAGGAGGCGCTGTCCGCCCTCAAGGGGGCGGCCGCCGGCGACACCAACCTCTTCGGCCCCACACTCGAGTGCGCCCGCGCGGGCGTGACCACGGGCGAGTGGGCCTGGGCACTGCGGGATGTGTTCGGCGAGTTCCGGGCGCCCACCGGCGTCAGCAGCGCGCCGCTCGCGGTGGCCGCCGAACAGGGCACTCCGCTGGCCTCGGTGCGCGAGAAGGTCGCCAGGACCGCCGAGGAACTGGGCGGCGGCAGGCTGCGGCTGCTCGTCGGCAAGCCGGGCCTCGACGGCCACTCCAACGGCGCCGAGCAGATCGCCGTACGCGCGCGGGACGCCGGCTTCGAGGTGGTCTACCAGGGCATCCGGCTCACGCCCGAGCAGATCGTCGACGCGGCCGTGGCCGAGGACGTGCACTGCGTCGGCCTGTCGATCCTCTCCGGCTCGCACGCCGAACTCGTACCGGATGTCCTGGAGCGGCTGCGCCAGTCCGGTGCGTCGGACATCCCGGTCATCGTCGGCGGGATCATCCCCTCCGCCGACGCCGAGGCGCTCCGCGCGGCCGGAGTCGCGGCCGTCTTCACCCCGAAGGACTTCGGTATCACGGAGATCATCGGACGTATCGTCGACGAGATCCGTGCAGCGAACAAGCTCAATCCCCTGGAGGTCCCCGCATGACCGAGACCGTCGCCGGCGCCGTGAACCGGCTTCGTCCTCGCCGCTCCTGCCTCGCCGTGCCGGGCAGCAACCCGCGCTTTCTGGAGAAGGCCCAGGGGCTGCCGGCCGACCAGGTCTTCCTGGACCTGGAGGACGCGTGCGCGCCGCTCGCCAAGCCGGACGCCCGCCACACCATCGTGAAGTTCCTCAACGAGGGTGACTGGACGGGCAAGACCAGGGTTGTGCGGGTCAACGACTGGACGACCGAGTGGACCTATCGCGACGTCGTCACCGTCGTCGAGGGCGCGGGCCCGAACCTCGACTGCATCATGCTGCCGAAGGTCCAGGACGCCCAGCAGGTCGTCGCGCTGGACCTGCTGCTCACCCAGATCGAGAAGACGATGGGCTTCGAGGTCGGCAGGATCGGCATCGAGGCGCAGATCGAGAACGCGCAGGGTCTGAACAACGTCAACGAGATCGCGCAGGCTTCGCCGCGCACCGAGACCATCATCTTCGGCCCGGCCGATTTCATGGCGTCCATCAACATGAAGTCCCTGGTCGTCGGTGAGCAGCCGCCCGGTTACCCGGCGGACGCCTACCACTACATCCTGATGAAGATCCTGATGGCCGCCCGCGCCAACGACCTCCAGGCGATCGACGGCCCCTACCTGCAGATCAAGAACGTGGACGGCTTCCGTGAGGTCGCCGGCCGCGCCGCGGCCCTGGGCTTCGACGGCAAGTGGGTGCTGCACCCCGGTCAGGTCGACGCGGCCAACGAGGTGTTCTCGCCCTCCCAGGAGGACTACGACCACGCCGAGCTGATCCTGGACGCGTACGACTACTGCACGTCCGAGGCGGGCGGCAAGAAGGGCTCGGCGATGCTCGGCGACGAGATGATCGACGAGGCCAGCCGCAAGATGGCCCTGGTGATCGCGGGCAAGGGCCGCGCCGCCGGCATGTCCCGCACGTCCACGTTCCAGGCCCCGGAGGCGTAACCACCATGCAGTTCGGACGCACCTACGAGGAGTTCGAGGTCGGGGCCGTCTACAAGCACTGGCCCGGGAAGACGGTCACCGAGTACGACGACCACCTCTTCTGTCTGCTCACCATGAACCACCACCCGCTCCACATGGACGTCAACTACGCGGGGAAGACGACCGACTTCGGCAAGAACGTGGTGGTGGGGAACTACATCTACTCCCTGCTGCTCGGCATGTCCGTCCCGGACGTCTCCGGCAAGGCGATCGCCAACCTCGAGATCGAGTCGCTGAAGCATGTGGCGCCGACCTTCCACGGCGACACCATCTACGGCGAGACGACCGTTCTCGACAAGACGCCGTCGAGGTCGAAGAACGACCGCGGGATCGTCTACGTCGAGACCAAGGGCTACAAGCAGGACGGCACCCTGGTCTGCGTCTTCCGGCGCAAGGTGATGGTCCCCACCGAGACGTACATCAAGGAGCGCGGCGGCGAGCAGCCCGGCCGCCCCGAGCTGCAGGACACCACGAAGAAGGCGCAGGAGAAGTGATGAGCCGTCTCGCGCAGACCCACGGGCTGACCGACATTCAGCAGGAAATCCTGTCCACGGTGCGGGACTTCGTCGACAAGGAGATCCTGCCGGTCGCCACCGAGCTGGAGCACCGCGACGAGTACCCCGCACAGATCGTCGAGGGGCTCAAGGAACTGGGCCTCTTCGGGCTGATGATCCCGGAGGAGTACGGCGGTCTCGGTGAGTCTCTTCTCACCTACGCGCTGTGCGTGGAGGAGATCGCCCGCGGCTGGATGAGTGTGTCGGGCATCATCAACACCCACTTCATCGTTGCGTACATGCTCAAGCAGCACGGCACGCAGGAGCAGAAGGACTACTTCCTGCCGAAGATGGCGCTCGGCGAGGTGCGCGGAGCGTTCTCGATGTCCGAGCCGGCACTCGGCTCGGATGTGTCTGCGATCACGTCCAAGGGCGTCAAGGACGGCGACGAGTACGTCCTCAACGGCCAGAAGATGTGGCTGACGAACGGCGGTTCGTCCACGCTGGTGGCGGTGTTGTGCCGCACGGACGAGGGCCACCCCGAGGGCACCGCGCCGCACAAGTCGATGACGACGTTCCTGATCGAGAAGGAGCCGGGATTCGGCGAGGTCAAGCCGGGCCTCACCATCCCCGGGAAGATCGACAAGATGGGCTACAAGGGCGTCGACACCACCGAGCTCATCATGGACGGTCTGCGCATCCCCGCGGACCGCGTGCTCGGCGGGCGGACCGGGCGCGGTTTCTACCAGATGATGGACGGCGTCGAGGTCGGCCGCGTCAATGTCGCCGCGCGGGGCTGCGGCGTCGCCCAGCGCGCCTTCGAGCTGGGCGTTTCCTACGCTCAGCAGCGCCACACCTTCGGCAAGGCGATCGCCCAGCACCAGGCGATCCAGTTCAAGCTGGCCGAGATGGCTACCAAGGTCGAGGCCGCGCATGCCATGATGGTGAACGCAGCACGCAAAAAGGACTCCGGGGAGCGGAACGACCTCGAGGCAGGGATGGCGAAGTACCTCGCCTCCGAGTACTGCAAAGAGGTCGTGGAAGACGCCTTCCGGATCCACGGCGGCTACGGCTTCTCGAAGGAGTACGAGATCGAGCGCCTTTACCGTGAAGCACCGATGCTTCTGATCGGTGAAGGCACTGCCGAGATTCAGAAAATGATCATCGGCCGCCGACTGCTCGAGGAATACCGGTTCCAGGGGTAAATGTCCGAATTGGGGAGATTTCTTCGCGAAGAAGATCACACCCTGTCACTGGTCTTTCGAGCATCGACTCGGCTTCTGGCTTGCCCAGTTGCCACGCGTTACCGATACCATCCCGGAAAGCCGTGCCGTCCCCCAGCGCCATGCGGCATCATCCGCTACGAAGGTCATCCATGCCCCACAGCCAATCCTCTGCACCACGCGGCCGCGTCCGCCTAGCGCGCGGAGCGTCGCCGTGGCTCCTTCCGACCGTGGCCACCGCAGCCCTCAGCCTTGCCCGGTCCCGTCGCTCGGGTCGATGGGCGGCAGTTGCCGTACCCACCACCGCACTCGCGGCGGGCATGCTGTGGTTCTTCCGCGACCCGGAGCGTGAGATCACCCAGGGACGGGTCATCTCTCCGGCAGACGGCGTCGTGCAGAGCATCATGCCCTGGAAGGACGGGCGCACCCGCGTCGCGATCTTCATGAGCCCGCTGAACGTCCACGTCAACCGCGCGCCCCTGGCGGGCACGGTGACGTCCGTCGAGCACATTCCCGGCGGTTTCGTTCCGGCGTTCAACAAGGAGAGCGAGAACAACGAGCGGGTCGTCTGGCACTTCGACACCGAGCTCGGCGACATCGAGATGGTGCAGATCGCCGGCGCCGTCGCCCGTCGCATCGTCCCGTACGTGCCGCAGGGCACGAAGGTGGAGCAGGGCGAGCGGATCGGCCTGATCCGCTTCGGCTCTCGCGTCGACATCTACCTCCCCGAGGGGGTCGAGGTGGACGTCGAGGTCGGACAGCCCACGATCGCGGGGGTGACTCGTCTTGACCGTGATTGATCCCGAGCCTCAGGCCTCCGCCGCCTGGGTTCCCGAGGTCGAGGCGGATTCCGACGAGATGGACGACATGCCGCTGTCCACGCGGCTGTCGATAGCGGACACCCTCACTCTGGGCAACGCCACGTGCGGCTTCATGGCCGTCTACTTCACCACCACCGGCGTTCTCATCCCGCACCTCACGGGCAGCGAGGACGGCGGCATGGCCCGGCACAGCGCGGCCACGGCCGTGATGCTGATGCTGCTGGCCTCGGTCTTCGACCTCTTCGACGGGCTCGTGGCGCGCAAGTTGCGCAGCTCGGCGATGGGAGCGGAGCTCGACAACCTCTCCGACCTCATCAGCTTCGGCCTCGCCCCGGCGTACTTCGTCGTGGTCTGGGGCATGGTCGCCGACGACGCGCACCAGCGGGTGTCGGCGGTGGCCGCGATCGTGGTGCTGTTGGCGGTGGTGCTGCGGCTTGCGAGATTCTCGTGCGTGACACTGCGTGACGGGATCTTCCAGGGCATGCCGAGCCCGTTCGGTGCGCTGACGGTCGTCTCGATCGTCCTGCTGGAGCTTCCGTTCATCCCGACGCTGCTGGCCATCATCGGCGTCGCCTGGCTGATGGTGAGCCGCGTCGAGTACCCGAAGCCACGAGGACGCCTCGCGGTGGCGATGCTCGGCTGGATCGTGGTCAGCATGGGCATGCTGGCTGCCTGGGCGTTCGACGCCCCGGGCGGGCAGCTCCTGCTCCAGACCGGCTGCGCGCTGCAGCTGGTGCTGGGCGCGGTGATTCCCCTCTTCGCCACGGCGCGACGGGTGAACACCTTCCGCGACAACCGCCGCGAGGCGCGGACGGCGCAACTGCCGTAGCCGCTCCGCGGGGGCACGCGACGACGAACGCCATGACGAGGGGCCCGAGCCGAATCCGGCTCGGGCCCCTCGTCATTCCTGGGCGGGCGTCCCATGGCTCTAGGGCCGCGATCACAGGGGCGGGCGCCCCGGGAGAACGGGCGAAGTCGGGTCCGGTCCGACAGGGTCCGGGGACCACCGGCAAGGTCCAGGAACCACCGGTGAATGCCCGCGGACCAGAAACGAGGACCGGCAGGGGCCAGGCCCGGCAACGCCCCGGGACCCGCGGAGCCCAGGGGCCCGGCCATGTCCGAGGACCCGCGAAGCCCGGCGTCCGCGAGGCCGGTACCGGCAAGGGCCTGGACGGGCACACCGGCCACCAGGGCGCACCCCGTCGCGACAGTTCCGGTGCGAGAGCCGTCACAGTGTGCACACGGCTACGGCGCCGGCGCTCAGTGGTCGAGCGGTCGGCAGACCGGGGCTCGGACAGAGCCCGACGGGGGCCGGACTCACCCGCCCATGAAGCGTTCAGCACCGCAGCTGCCCGGCGCCCTCGGGATACAGGTGCCGCTGAGCCGACGGTGGCCCGTTGCCGCGCCGCCCCGCGTCGCGTCCCGAGACCGGCCCAGCCCAGCCCGGCCCGGCCCGACCCAGCCCGGCCCAGCCCAGCCCGGCCCAGCCGCAAGAGGCGCAGTTGATGATCTTGAACGGGCCGGACAGCCGGCTCGGCCCGAGGACCGGCGCCTCATCCCGCGGCAGCACGATCGACGGCCCACATACCGGCCCCGAGAGGCGGCTAGGAGCGGAGCTCCTGGGCCGCCAGGCGTTCGGCCGCCCGCTCCAGCAGCGGCCCCGCGTTCGCGATGCACGTCGCCGGGTCGGGCTCCAGGTCCGTCAGGGCGTACGCGCGGGCGATGCCCGCCTTCACGAGCTCGCGGTCGCTCAGCGCCCGGCGCCCGCACACAGCGACCACGCGCGTCCCGCGCGCCCGCGCCGCCGCCGCGACGCCCGCGGGGGCCTTTCCGTGCAGGGTCTGCTCGTCCAGCGAGCCCTCGCCCGTGATCACGAGGTCCGCCCGTTCGAGCGCGGCCGCGAAGCCGAGGACGTCCAGCATGACCTCGATCCCCGCCCGGAAGCTCGCGTCGAGCCCGACCAGCGCGCCGTAGCCGATACCGCCCGCCGCGCCCGCGCCGGGCGAGCGTGCGTAGTCGGCCGCCTTCGGCCCGATGGCCTCCTCCATGACCTCCGCGTAGTGCGCGAGGGAGGCGTCGAGCATCTCGACGTCCTCCTCGCTCGCGCCCTTCTGCGGGCCGTAGACGGCGGCTGCGCCCTTCGGCCCGGTCAGCGGGTTGTCGACATCGCTCGCGAGGATGATCTCCGTCTCGGCGATCCGTGCGTCGAGGCCGGAGAGGTCGGCGGAGACGAGTTCGCGGAGCGGGCCGCCGCCGTGCGGGATCTCCTCCCCGTCGCGGTCGAGCAGTCGCGCCCCGAGCGCGGACAGCATGCCGGCGCCCCCGTCGTTCGTCGCGGAGCCGCCGACGCCGAAGACGATGGTGCGCGCCCCGGCGTCCAGGGCGGCGCGCAGTAGCTCGCCCGTGCCGTACGTGGTGGCCGTCAGCGGTGCGAACACGCCCGGGGGCAGATGCCGGAGGCCCGAGGCCTCGGCCATCTCGACGACGGCCGTGCCGTCACGCAGCGCGTACGCCGCGGTGACCTCGGCTCCGAGCGGCCCGGTGACCCGCACCTCGCGGCGCTCGAATCCGGCCGCGACCGCCGCGTCGACCGTCCCGTCCCCGCCGTCGGCGACAGGAAGGGACTCGACTTCGATGCGGGGAGCCACCCGCCGTAGCCCGGCGGTGACGCGCTCGGCGACCTCGACGGCCGTGAGCGAGCCCTTGAACTTGTCCGCGGCGATCAGCACGCGTCCGGTTGCCTCAACTGCTGCGTCCGCCACTTACTACCCCTTGCCATCGAACATGCGGTCGCGCCGGGTGCGACCTTATCCGGAGGTGAGGGGCCCTGCCCAGGCCGGGATCCGCGGTGCCGCATGCTGGGATGCGCACGTACGGGGAGCGGGGGCGGGAGCGGTCCGCGGGGGGCCACGGACGGGCGCTAGGCTCGCGCCCGTGACCATCGACTACGCCACTTACATCGCCGGACTCCCGAAGGTGCTCGCCGGGGCGGGCGTGGTCTTCCGTGACGCGGAGGGCCGCATCCTGCTGGTCGAACCCAACTACCGCGAGGACGGCAGGTGGCTGCTGCCCGGCGGCACCGTCGAATCCGACGAGGGCGAGACGCCGCGGCAGGGCGCACGGCGCGAGACGGCGGAGGAGATCGGCCTCGACATCGAGCTCGGCCCACTTCTCGCCGTGGACTGGGTCCGCGGCACGACCCGCCCGCCGCTCGTGTCGTACCTGTACGACGGCGGGGTGCTCGATGAGGACCGTCTCGCCGCGATCCGGCTCCAGGAGGCCGAGTTGGTGTCCTGGCGGATGGTGCCCCCGGACGAGGCCGGCGCACTGGTCGACAGCGGACTCGACCGCCGTATCCAAGGCGCCCTCGCGGCGCTGGCCGCGGGGAGCGGCCCGGTGGAGCTGGAGGACGGCCGTACCCCGTCGGCCTGAACCGTTCCGGCCCCGGGTGCGGTGGGCCCGGCCTCGGGCCCGGCGAAAGCTCTCGCTCCCGCCCTCGCCGCGTGCGTAGGCTCGCGCCATGAGCAACGGCGATTACGCGGAGAGCGTCGGAGCGGATCACAGCGGAGCGGACGGTGCGCGGCGGCCCCTCGTCGCCCTCCTCAGCGGGGCCGGGATCTCCACCGACTCCGGGATCCCCGACTACCGCGGGCCGAACGGCCTGTGGCGCAAGGACCCCGAGGCCGAGAAGCTCGTGACGTACAGCTCCTACATGTCCGACCCCGACATCCGGCGCCGGTCCTGGCTGATGCGGCGGGAGAGCCCGGCGTTCCGCGCGAAGCCGAACGCGGCGCACCATGCGGTCGCCGAGCTCGAACGCTCCGGCGTTCCGGTCCGGGTCATCACACAGAACGTCGACGGGCTGCACCAGGTGGCCGGGCTTCCCGCCCGCAAGGTGCTGGAACTGCACGGTACGGCCCGGGTCGTACAGTGCACCTGCTGCAACGCCCGTTCCGAGATGGCCGCGGCGCTGGACCGGGTCGCCGCCGGCGAGGACGACCCGGACTGCCGGGAGTGCGGCGGCATCCTCAAGTCGGCGACCGTCATGTTCGGCGAACGGCTCGACCCGGAGGTGCTGGGCGAGGCCATGGCCATCGCCCAGGCGTCCCAGGTTTTCATCGCGGTGGGAACGACCCTCCAGGTGCAGCCGGCCGCCTCGCTGGCGGGCATCGCGGCGGACCACGGCGCCCGGCTGATCATCGTGAACGCCGAGCCGACGCCGTACGACGACTTGGCGGACGAGGTGGTGCGCGAGCCGATCGGCACGGCGCTGCCCGCCCTGCTCACCCGGATCGCGGCGGACGGCTCCGGCGCCTGACGCCTGAGCCGCCCCGTCGCGGCCAGGGCAGGCACACTCCGAGTCGAACTCGGGGGCGAGCATGTGCCGTTGGGCCGTCGCCGCCTCTTCCACCGGTCTTCCACCCGGTCTTCCGCCGGTTTCCCGTGGGGCCCGCCCGTCACCCGAGAGGCAGCGCCCCGGACTCGAAGTCCAGCAGGCGGCGCTTGCGGTCGATCCCGCCGCCGTAGCCCGTGAGACTGCCGCCGGCGCCGACGACCCGGTGGCACGGGACGATGATGCTGACCGGGTTCTTGCCATTGGCCAGACCCACGGCGCGCGACGCGCTGGGGTTGCCCAGGCGGTCGGCCAGTTCCCCGTACGAGAGGGTCCGGCCGTACGGGATCTCCAGCAGCGCCGTCCAGACGCGCTGCTGGAAGGGCGTGCCGTGCAGGTGGAGCGGGAGGTCGAAGTCGGTGCGGTCGCCCGCGAAGTAGGCGTCGAGCTGCCGCACGGCCTCGGCGAACGGCGTCTCGTCGGGGACGCCGAAGGTCTCCTGCGGGGGGCGGTGCCGCTGCTCGGTCATATAGAGGCCGCTGAGGACGCCGTCGGTGGCGACGAGCGTGAGCGGGCCGAGCGGGCTGTCGACCACGGAGTGGGTGCGCTCGGGAACGGCCGTCGCGGCGCGTGCGGTGGGCATCGTGGACATCGGGGCTCCTGTGGAGTGCGCCGGGCGGTTCAGCCTGCCGGCAAGTGGTTGATGGGGTGGTCGTCGGTCGCCCAGAGGTACTGGACGGCGTACGCCCGCCAGGGCCGCCAGTCCGCCGCCCGCCGGATCAGGGCGGCCGGTGTGGACGGCAGGCCCGACTCCTGTGCGGCGCGCCGCAGTCCGAGGTCGCTCGCCGGGAAGGCGTCGGGGTCGCCGAGGGCGCGCATGGCGATCACTTCGACCGTCCAGGGGCCGATGCCGGGCAGCTCGGCGAGCCGGGCCCGGGCCTGCTCCCAGTCGCTGCCCGCGCCGAGCGCGATCTCCCCCGCGGCGAGTGCCGCGGCGAGCGTGGTGAGCGTCGTACGGCGGGTGCGGGGCATCGCGAGCTGTTCCGGACCGAGGCCGGCGAGCCGTTCGGGGCCGGGGAAGAGGTGTGTGAGTCCGCCGGCCGGGTCGTCGACGGGCTCGCCGTGCGCGAGGACCAGACGCCCCGCGTGCGTACGGGCGGCTGCCGTGGACACCTGCTGGCCGATGACCGCGCGTACGGCGAACTCGGCCGCATCGACCGTACGAGGGACCCGCCGGCCGGGAGCCTTGTCGATCAGCGGCGCGAGCAGCGGATCGGCCCTGAGGAGGTCGTCGACCGCCACCGGGTCGGCGTCGAGGTCGAGGAGGCGGCGGCAGCGGCTGATCGCGATGGTGAGGTCGCGCAGGTCGGTGAGGGCCAACTGGCAGCCGATGTGGTCGGGTCGGGGGCTCAGTGCCACGACGCCCTGCCCGTACGGCAGACGCAGCGTGCGCCGGTACGCGCCGTCGCGCCACTCCTCCACACCGGGCACGGCGGTGGCGGCCAGGTGCCCGAAGAGGTTGTCCGGGCAGAGCGGGGCGCGGTAGGGCAGGCGCAGTGCGATCGTTCCGGTGGTGGCGGTCGGGCGGCCGTCGGGCCCCGCGGGGGAGGCGCGGTTCGCGCGAGCGCGCAGCTCGCCCGGTGCCAGGGCGAAGACTTCGCGGACCGTGTCATTGAAGGTGCGGATACTGGAGAACCCGGCGGCGAAGGCGATCTCGCCCATCGGCAGGGCGCTCGTCTCGATCAACAGCCGGGCGGTCTGGGCCCGTTGGGCGCGGGCGAGGGCGAGCGGGCCCGCACCGACCTCCGCGAGGAGCATCCGCTCGATGTGGCGGGTGCTGTAGCCCAGGCGTTCGGCGAGGCCGGGCACTCCCTCCCGGTCGACCAGGCCGTCCGCGATCAGCCGCATGGCGCGGGCGACGAGATCGGCTCGTTCGTTCCACTCCGGGGAGCCGGGGCTGGCGTCGGGACGGCAGCGCTTGCAGGCACGGAATCCGGCCTGCTGGGCGGCGGCCGCGCTGGGGTGGAAGCGCATGTTCTCCGGCTTGGGCGGCACGACCGGGCAGCTCGGACGGCAGTAGATGCCGGTGGTCAGGACCGCGGTGAAGAACCAGCCGTCGAAGCGGGCGTCCTTCGCCTGTACGGCGCGCACGCACCGGTCGGTGTCGGTGTGCATGGCTCCCAGCATCGGCTACGGACGGTGGTCATGGCTGGCGGAAATCCGACATCAACGTGGCGGCCGCCGACGTCGGGCTGTACGGCCATGGCTCACGTACGTCCCGCGGTGCCCGTCGTAGCTCCGACGGTCAGGTCGTGTCGGCTCAGGCCGCGTCGAACGCCCGCAGCCTGCGCCAGACCGCGCGGGCCGCATGGTGCCCCGACATGCCGTGGACTCCCGGGCCCGGGCTCGTCGCCGAGGAGCAGAGGAACACCGCCGGGTGGGCCGTGGCATACGGGACGCGGGCGAGCTTGGGGCGCAGGACGGTCTGGAGCCCGGAGAACGCCCCGCAGGCGATGTCGCCGCCGACGTAGTTGGCGTTGCGGTCGGCCAGCTCCGGCGGGCCTGCGACGGCGCGCGCAAGCACCAGGTCGCGGAAGCCGGGCGCGAACCGCTCGATCTGCCGCTCGATCGCATCGGTGGCGTCACCGCTCCAGCCGTTCGGGACATGCCCGTAAGCCCAGAGGACGTGCTTGCCCTCCGGGGCACGGCTCGGGTCCGCGACCGTCGGCTGAGAGGTGATCAGGAAAGGTGTCTCGGGCTGCTCGCCGCGCCCGGCCCGGCTCATCGCGACGGCGATCTCGCGGGAGGAGGCCCCGACATGGACGGTGCCGGCGCGCCGCGCCTCCTCGGCGGTCCAGGGCACGGGACCGGAGAGCGCGTAATCGATCTTGAAGGCGGCAGGGCCGTAACGGTAGTGGGCGTAGGCGTTGCCGAGTCCGGCGATCCGGGCGAGCGAGGTGGGCGACGTGTCGAAGACGTACGCGCGGGCGGGCGGCAGCTCGTCGAGGCGCTTGACCGTCGTGCCGGTCCGGATCGTGCCGCCCAGGTCGCGGAAGTAGCCGGCCAGCGCGTCCGAGACGGCCTGCGAGCCGCCGCGTGCCACGGGCCAGCCCCCCGCATGCGCGGCCAGGGCGAACATCACCGCGATGCCGCCGGTGACGATGGTGCCCGGGCCGGTGACGGCGTGTGCGCCGAGTCCGGTGAAGAGGGCGCGTGCCCTCTCGTCGTGGAACCGGCGGTTCACCAGCGCGGCGGGCTGCGGTCCGAGCAGTGCGAAACGGGCGAAGCGCAGGGGGTCGCGCGGGAAGCCGAGCCACGGCGGGCGCAGGAAGTCGGCGGCCAGGGTGTCCCAGTGCCCGATGAAGGGCGCGACGAGACGGCGGTACGCGCCGGCGTCGCGGTGGCCGAGGGAGGCTGCGGTCTCGCCCACGGTGTGGGCGAGGACGGCGGCGGTGCCGTCGAGGAACGGATGGGCCATCGGCAGCTCGGCGTGCGCCCATTCGAGGCCGTAGCGGTCGAGCGGCATGTCGGCGAAGGCCGGTGAGCCCACGCCGAAGGGGTGGACGGCCGAACATGGATCGTGCCGGAATCCGGGGAGGGTCAGCTCCTCGGTGCGGGCACCGCCGCCGACCGTGTCCCCTGCCTCGTACAGCTCCACCGCGAAGCCGCGGCGGGCCAGTTCGACAGCGGCAGTCAGCCCGTTCGGCCCGGCCCCCACCACGACCACATCGAGCATCGACGGCACCGCGAGACTCCTTCGTCATCCGACGGCCGGTCCCCCGGACGGCGACCTGCCGCCATGGGGCTCTGCCCAGGATAGGCGGCGCGTGTGACGGGCCGGCCCCGGGCGGCCCCTTCCGGCCCGGGGCGATGCAAATGGCCGGGGCGAGCGGCGTGGAGATCCGTACGCCGGGGTCGGGCGAGTGGCGCCGCGGAGGTGCAGCCACAGCGGGACAACCCCGCCCCACCTGGGACAAGACGGCTCCGACAAAGATCACGTAGCGTCGCGTGCAGGGCCGGACGGGCGTATTCCGGACGAGTGCGACGGCGCATCCCGGAGAGCTACTGGAGCCCTCCGGGAAGGCCTTACCCTCTCGCGCATGGAACGCATCGTCCGCACCGACTTCCGTAAGGTGCATGGCTTTTCGAAGGCGGATTCCCTCTCGCTCCTCCCGGCCCGCGTCTGGTCAGCCGCCGAATGGGACCGCATCCGGCTCGGCTACCGGGCCAGAGGCATGGACGAGCGATGGAACGTCTTCGCCGAGGGCGACCGGCTCTTCCTCCATCGCAGTTGGACGGGACACCGCATCTACGAGGCCGTGTTCGCGCCGGCCCCGGACACCGGCACGGACGGGCCGGAGGGATCGGGCGGGGCAGGCGGGCCGGGCGGGCCGGGCGGGCCGGGGACATCCGGCGGTTCCGCGAACGGCGGCGCACGGATCATCACCGGGGCGCTGGTCGAGGGCGATCCGCGGCGCCACCGGCGTACGTCGGACGCCTACGACGCGGTGATGCTGGAGGTCCTGGTGAGTTGGGTCCTGCTCGGGGAGCGCTCGGACGCGGGATGGCAGCGTCTGAACGAGCTGCGCCGCGGCGAGAGGCCCGCGGGCGGCCCGGGCGGCGCCCAGGGAGGCGAGGGGCACGGAGGCGCACCGCGGGACGAGCACGGTGAAATGCCGCTGCACCACGACGCGTTGGGCCTGCGCCCCGCGGAACACGCGCCGGACCCGGCGCGGTGAGCGCCGGGTCCGGCGACGAGCCCGCCGTCCGCTCCATGGCGGAACGACTCGTCCGCGTCGGCGGCGTCCGGGCCGTCGCGCTCGGAGGAAGCCGGGCCCGCGGCACGCACCGCCCGGACTCCGACTGGGACCTGGGCGTCTACTACCGCGGAGGGCCGGACCTGGACGCGTTGCGGCGGCTCGCCGCCGAGGTGACCGGGAAGGACGTCGAGATCGCGGCACCGGGCGGCTGGGGACCGTGGGTGAACGGCGGGGCCTGGCTGACCGTCGGCGAGGCGCACGTCGACTGGATCTGGCGCGACCTGGACCGCGTCGAGGAGGTCTGGGCGCAGTGCCGCGAGGGGAGGTACGAGGTCGGGATACAGGCCGGGCATCCCCTCGGGTTCTGGTCCCCGGCATACGTGGGGGAGGTGGCCCTGGGGCGCGTACTGGCCGATCCCGGCGGGGAGTTGGCGGCTCTGCGGCGGACCATCGACTACCCCGGGCCGCTGCGCGACGCGCTCATGGCGGCGGGGCTGTGGGAGGCGGAGTTCTGCCTCAGCACGGCGCGCAAGTCCGCGCGGGCGGGCGACGTCCTGCATGTGGTGCTGAGCCTGTCACGGGCGGTGGGCCTCCTCTGCCAGGCCCTGCACGCCGGCCATCGGGCGTGGTGCCTCAACGAGAAGGGCGCGCTGCCGGCGGCCGCCGCCCTGCCGGGCGCGCCCGGGGACTTCCGCGTACGCGCCGAAGCGCTGCTCGCGGCGCCGGGGCGTACGCCCGCCGACCTGGCGGCGACCCTCGACGCGGCGGATGCCGTGGTGGCCTCCGTACGGACGGCCCTCGCAACCGGCTGAGGATCAGGGCGAACGGACTCGCGCAGCATCAAGGCCGGCGGCCCCGGCCGGGGCCTGCGCCCCTTTCGGGACCCGGACGCCGTCGAGGACGACGAGGGCCAGGACCGACGCTTCCTGTCTCACGGGCCGACCGCCCGCGTTGCGGCCGGCCCGTGGCCGCCCCATGGCGCACGAAGGTGGAGGCTGTCGCGCACGAAAACCGCGATCTGTACAGCCGCCACCCCTGGGTGGCGAGCATGCCCACCGCCCGACCACCGCTGGGCCCCGGGCTCATGACCAACGAACACGAACTCGCCGCGTTCGACGGCCTGGGGCTCGACGACGTGGCCACACGGCACAACACATCGACCATCGGACGGACGCCCGGCCACAGCTCGGTACGGAAGGCGCGTCGGGCCGGTGGGCGCTAGGGGCGGCGCGTACGCCCGGCGACTCGCAGTCCGCCGCGCGAACCCCCGGTTCAGGCTCCGGAGCGTGCCGTGTCGCGGCCGGCGCCCGCACCCCGCATCAGCGCGAGGAGGCGGTCGGCCGTCGCCCGGTCGCGGGCAGCCGTGAACGGGAGGGCGTTCCCTCCGGTGACCCGGAACGGCTCGCCCGCGACCGTCGCGCTCGCTCCGCCCGCCTCCTCGACCAGCAGCAGGCCCGCGGCGTGGTCCCAGGGGTTCTCCCAGCCGAAGGCCACGGCCGCGAGGGCTCCTTGAGCCACGCGCAGATACTCCAGGCCCGCCGAGCCGCAGGGCCGCGGTGCCACGCCCTCGACCTCGAGCCGGGCAAGTGCCTCGTCCTCCTCCGGCGTCGTGAAGTCGGGGTGGGAGACCGCGACCTCCAGCACCGCGTCCGTCTCCGGCCGGCCCGAGCGCAGCCGTACGCCGTCCAGCGTGGCTCCCCCGCCCCGTACGGCGACGGCCATCAGACCGAGGAGCGCCGGGGCATACGTCCAGGAGGCCAGCACCTCGCCCCGGTACGCGAGGGCGACGAGCGTGGTGAAGCCCGGGTCGCCGTGCACGAACTGCCGTGTCCCGTCGACCGGGTCGACGATCCAGACCGGCGCTTCGCCGCTCAACTCGGCGAGAATGCCGCGATTCGCGTGGACGGCCTCCTCGCCGACGACCACGGAGCCGGGCAGAAGCTTGGTCAGCGAGGTCGTCAGATGCTCTTCCGCGAGCCGGTCGGCGACGGTGACCAGGTCGTGCGGGCCGTTCTTCTCGACGATCTCGTGTGCGGCGAGCTGCCGGAAACGCGGCATGATCTCGGCCGCCGCGGCAGAGCGCAGCGCCTCCTCGACGTCGTACAGATGGCGTGCGGCCGCGGGTCCGGACAGGAATTCATCGATCACCCCGCCATGGAACCACGGACCACCGACACCGTTGCTGGCGGGCGGGGGGACGCCGGGTGACGTGGAGGTGAAGGCCGCAGGGCCGCCGCCGCCCGCCCCGGATCACCCGCGCCCGGCAGGCTCGGTGCGCAGCGCCTCCGCGCCCTGCGCGCTCAGTGCACTGGGCGGGACCTCCGGGGCGCGGGCATGCCCCGTCCCTTCGCGCGCCCCCCCATCTCCGTGCGCCCTGTCCCTTCGCGGGCCCCGTCCCCCTCCACTCGCCCCTCGCCCCGTCCTCGCGCACCCCGTCCGTTCGCGCACCCGATTCCTTCGCGCGCCTCTCCGCGCGTCCCGCCGCCCTCCGTCACCGGCCGACCGCGTACCCCTGCATACCGCGCGGGTTCGCCGCCGCGGACAGCACGCCCGTGCCGGGGTCGCGGGCGACCGCGCACAGCCGCCCCTCCGACCACGGTTCGCCGACCGTCACGTCATGGCCGCGCCGCCGCAGCCCCTCGATCACCTCCGCCCCGGTACGGGACTCGACCGTGACGCCGCCCGGCCGCATCCCGCGCGGGTGGAAGGACCCGGGGAAGCTGTCGTTGTGCCAGTTCGGGGCGTCGATGGCGCCCTGGAGGTCGAGCCCGCCGCGTACGGCCGGGCGCAGCGCGACCGACAGGAAGAAGTGCAGCTGCCACTGGTCCTGCTGGTCGCCGCCCGGCGTGCCGAAGGCCATCACGGGGACTCCGCCGCGCAGTGCCAGCGAGGGCGTGAGGGTCGTACGGGGGCGTCGGCCCGGGGTGAGCGAGTTGGGCAGTCCCGGGTCGAGCCAGGCCATCTGGAGCCGGGTGCCGAGCGGGAAGCCGAGTGAGGGGATGACGGGGTTGGACTGGAGCCATCCGCCGCTGGGTGTCGCGGCGACCATGTTGCCCCAGCGGTCGACGATGTCGAGGTGGCAGGTGTCGCCCGCCGTCGCGCCGTTCCCGCCGACCCGCGGCTCGCCCGCGTCGACGGTCGGCCCGCCCGCGCCCACCGTCGGCCCGGGCGCGCCCACCGTCGGCTCGCCCGCGCCGAGCGCGCCCGGGCCGCCCGCCTGCGCGAGGGCGCCGGCCTCTCCCGCCGCCAGCCTGCGCACATGCTCGCTCAGGACCGGGGTGCGCCCGCCCGGACTGCCGGGGCGCAGCTCGTACGAAGCGTCGGGGCCGATCAGGGCACGGCGCGCCAGGCTGTACGCGCGCGAGAGCAGATCCTCCACCGGTACGGTCCCGGGCCCCCGCGCGTCCCCGTACCAGGCCTCGCGGTCGGCCATCGCGAGCTTGCACCCTTCGATGAGCCGGTGCACGTACTCGGCGGTCCCGTACGGCAGTTCGGCCGGGTCGTCGGGGAGCAGCGCGAGCTGCTGCAGGAGGGCAGGGCCCTGGGACCACCCGGCGGCCTTGCAGATCGTCCAGCCGCCCCACGCATGGCGGACGGGCTCCTCGTACGTCGCGGAGAAGGCGGCGAGGTCGTCGCCTGTGAGGGTGCCGGAGTGGCGCTCGCCCGAAGTGTCCATGGCCGGGCGTGCGGCCGCCACGGCGAGCGCCTCCGCGATGAAACCCTCGCGCCAGACGCGCCGTGCGGCCTCGATCTGCTTCTCGCGGTCCCCGCCCGCCGCCTCCGCCTCGCTGATCAGGCGGCGCCAAGTCGCGGCGAGCGCCGGGTTGGTCATGAGCGCGCCCTCGGCCGGGGGCATGCCGCCGGGCAGATACAGCTCGGCGGAGGACGTCCACTCCGTCTCGAACAGCTCGCGCACCGCCTCGACGGTGGACCCGATCCGCTCGACGGGCGGATGGCCGTGCTCGGCGTAGCCGATGGCGTATCCGAGCACATCGGCGAGAGGGAGCGTGCCGTGGTCCCGCAGCAGCAGCATCCATGCGTCGAAGGCGCCGGGGACCGCGGCGGCCAGCGGCCCCGTGCCGGGGACGAGGTCGAGGCCGAGCGAGGTGTAGTGCTCGATGGTGGCGCCCGCGGGTGCCGGGCCCTGGCCGCACAGCACCTGCACGCGGCCGCCCGCGGGGGCGAGGATGATGGGCACCTCGCCTGCGGGCCCGTTGAGGTGCGGCTCGACGACATGGAGCACGAATCCGGCGGCGACGGCCGCGTCGTAGGCGTTGCCGCCGCGCTCCAGGACCGCCATGGCCGACTGGGAGGCGAGCCAGTGGGTCGAGGACACCATGCCGAAGGTGCCCTGGAGGGTCGGCCGGGTGGTGAACATCGCCAGCGCTCCTTCCTGCCATTGTGCGACCTCATGCGGTGGCGCGACCTCATGCGGTGGCGCGGCGTCCTGCCGGTACGCGACGTCCTGCTGGTACGCGAGGTCCGCCGGTGCGCGAGAGGACTGCCGGTGCGCGAGGTCCTGCCGGTGCGCGAGAGGACTGCCGGTGCGCGGTACGCGCCTCACCGTACGAGCCATGGGGTACGCGGGGCGAGACCCCGGCCGCGCGGTAGCGGAGGCCGTAGGGAAACCGGCCGCGGCCCCCGCGCCCGGCACGCGGACTCGGCACCGGAACCACGGCGCCAAATACGTCCGGCGTGCGGCCCCGTCGAGTACACCGGAGACATGACTGCGCATCGCACCGCCGTCCCCGGGCCGGCGGCCCTCGCCCCGGACGTCCTCGACGACAAGATCCTCGGCGGCTGGCTCGGCCGGATCGCGGGCAACATGCTCGGCAAGCCCGTCGAGCGCGGCGACCACTGGACGCGGCAGCGGATCGACCGCTACCTGCGCCGTGCGGACGCGCTCCCCCTCACCGACTACATCCCGGGACCGACCCCCGAACACCCCCTGGATCCGGCCGAGTTCGAGCTGCGCCCGGAGTGGCCGGAGTGCACGCGCGGCAACATCCGCGGCAGCGCCCGCGACGACGACGTCGACTACGCGATCCTCGGCCTGCATCTGCTGGAGACCCGCGGCTTCGGCTTCACCACCGAGCAAGTCGGCGAACTCTGGCTGCTGCGGCTGCCGTATCTGCAGACCTTCACCGCGGAGCGCGCGACCTACCGCAATCTGGCACGGGGGCTGAAGCCTCCGGTCGCGGCGACCGTCGACAACCCGTACCAGGACTGGATCGGCGCCCTCATCCGTGCCGACGTGCACGGCTGGACCTCCCCCGGCGACCCGCGCCGCGCCGCCGGCCTGGCCCGTCGCGACGCCGTCCTCTCCCACACGGGCAACGGCGTCTACGGCGCGATGTGGGCCGCCGCCCTCATCGCCGCCGCGTTCACGGCCCGGTCGGTCCGCGCCGCGCTGGACGCCTCGCTGGAGCACATCCCCGCCGGGTGCCGCCTGGCCCGTACGGTCCGCAGGACGGCCGCCCTCCACGACGCGGGCCTGAGCTGGGAGGGCACCCTCGCCGAACTGGAGGCCGAGACCGGCCGGTTGCACTGGATCCATGTCGTCCCCAACGCCGCTGTCCTGACCGCCGGACTCCTCTACGGCGAGGGCGACTTCACGGCGACCATCGCCCTCACGGTCCGCGGCGGGCTCGACACGGACTCCAACGGCGCGACGGCGGGTTCGGTCGCGGGCGTGCTGTGCGGGGCGTCCGCGATCCCCGCGCAGTGGACCGAACCGCTGCGGGACACGGTGCGCAGCGCGGTCTTCGGCTTCGACGGCGCGCGCATCACCGATCTGGCGGAGCGTACGGCCCGCCTCGCGAGGGCGGAGAGCTGACGGCCGTAGGTCTTGAGAGCCCCACCAGGGCGACCAACTTCCCTGCAACAACGTTGAGTTCGCGTCGAGTTCGCCTTGAGTTTCGCCTTGAGTTTCGCCTCGAGGCGCGTACGGCCCGTCCCTCTCTTCCCGGGGAGGGACGGGCCGTACGGCGGCGGGCCCGGTGACGAGGACCGGGCCGCACCAGGAGGGGCCGGGGGCCTCCCACCGCACCGCGAGCCGAGGGCCGGCCTCAGCGGGGCGGGACCGCCGGCCGCTGCGGCAGCATCAGCACCGTGTACAGCAGCACCGACGCGCCCAGCCCCACCGCCCAGCCGTAGTCGGCGAGCGGCTGGAGGAAGGGAATGAGGCCGTCCTCCGGGAAGGGGCCCTTGCCCGGTGCAGAGTACGAACCGCCGACCGCCAGCAGACCGCCGACCGCGAACGCCACGACCGCTCTCCAGTTCCAGCCGGAGGCGTACCAGTAGCGGCCTTCGGGCCGGTAGAGGTCGGCCAGGTCCAGCACGGTGCGGCGGATGATCCAGTAGTCGGCGATGAGGATGCCCGCGACCGTGCCGAGGAGTCCGCCGACCACACCGAGCCAGGTGAAGATGTACAACTCGGGCGTCTCCGTGAGCTTCCAGGGGAAGATGACGACGCCGATGACACCCGTGATCAGTGCGCCGGTACGGAAGTTGATGACCTTCGGGGCGAGGTTGGCCAGGTCGTAGGCCGGCGAGACCACATTGGCCGCGATGTTGACCGAGATGGTGGCGATGAGGACCGTCACCAGGGCGAAGATCAGTCCGAAGGCGTTGTCCGTCTTGCCCGACAGCACCACCGGATCCCAGATCGGCACGCCGTAGACCGCCTGGGAGCCGGAGGTGACCAGCACGGACAGCAGCGCGAAGGCGGTCATGGTGGTGGGCAGGCCGAGGGACTGGCCCCAGACCTGGGCACGCTGGCCCTTGCCGAAGCGGGTGAAGTCCGGGATGTTCAGCGACAGGGTGGCCCAGAAGCCGATCATGCCCATGAGGGACGGGAAGAAGACCGTCCAGAACTCGGGGCCCCAGCCGAGCTTCGAGGGCTGGTCGAGGAGCGGGCCGAAGCCCCCCGCCTTGTTCGCGATCCAGATCAGCAGCACGAGCGCGCCGAGGAGGACGAAGGGGGCGGCCCAGTTCTCGAAGCGCCGCAGAGTCTCCATGCCCCGGTGGATGATGGCGAGTTCGAGCGCCCAGAAGATGACGAAGCAGAGCCACATGGTCCAGGGGTAGCCGCCGATCTCGCCGGCGCGTTCCCAGCCGCCGCCGAACAGCTTGCCCAGCAGGATGTAGATGCCCTGCCCGCCGATCCAGGTCTGGATGCCGAACCAGGCGCAGGCCACGGCAGCGCGGATCAGGGCGGGCAGATTGGCTCCGCGGAGGCCGAAGGAGGCGCGGGCCAGGACGGGGAACGGGATGCCGTACTTGGGTCCCGCGTGCCCGGTCAGCAGCATCGGGACGAGCACGATGACATTGGCCAGGGCGATGGTGAGGACGGCCTGCTGCCAGCCCATGCCCAGCGCGACGAGTCCGGAGGCGAGCGTCCAGGACGGGATGTTGTGCGCCATGCCGACCCACAGGGCGGCGAAGTTGTACGTGGTCCAGTGGCGGCCCGAGAGGGGGACGGGCCGCAGGTCCTGGTTCGAGAACCGGCCGTCGGGCAGCTCGGTGCCGGGCGGGAGTTCCACCCGGCCGTCGGGATGGGTCACTTGGCGTGGTATCGGGGACGGCGGTCGGCCGGCGGGGACTCTGTCTTTCATATGGGGAGCCGTTCGTTCGCGGAGAAGTACCTGATTCACCGTCGTCCCGCCCCGGAACGGCGGGGCGGGACGACGGGAGCGGGTCCGGAGGGACGACGGTGAGCGGTCCGGGCGGTCGCCGGGCCCTACGGCGTCATTCGGCGAGCGCGGGAATGATGTGCTCGCCGTAGGCGTCGATGGTGGATTCCCTGGCGTCGTGCATGTTGTAGACCGCGAACTGGTCGACGCCCAGGTCACGGAGCGTCTTCAGCTTCGCCACATGCGCCTCTGGCGGGCCGAGCAGGCAGAAGCGGTCGACGATCTCGTCCGAGACGAAGTCGGTCGAGGGGTTCCCTGTCCGTCCGTGGTGGCTGTAGTCGTAGCCCTCGCGGGACTTGATGTAGTCCGTCAGGGCCTCGGGGACGAGGTCGGAGTGCTCCCCGTAGCGGGCGACGAGGTCGGCCACATGGTTGCCGACCATGCCGCCGAACCACCGGCACTGATCGCGCGCATGGGCCAGGTCGTCGCCCACGTACGCGGGTGCGGCGACGCAGATCGTCACCGCGTCCGGGTCACGGCCCGCCTCCTCCGCGGCGGTCCGCACCGCGCGGACCATCCACTCCGTCAGATACGGGTCGGCGAGCTGCAGAATGAATCCATCGGCCTTCTGCCCGGCGAGCGCGAGGGCTTTGGGCCCGTACGCCGCCATCCACACCGGCAGCTTTCCGTCCTTGACCCACGGGAGGCGGAGGGTCTCGCCCTCTATCACCGTCTCCCGGCCCTCGGCGAGGTCGCGGATGACGTCGATGGCCTCGCCGAGGCGGGCAAGGGTGTTGGGCTTGCGGCCCGCGACGCGCATCGCGGAGTCGCCCCGGCCGATACCGCAGACGGTGCGGTTGCCGTACATCTCGTTGAGCGTGGCGAAGGTGGAGGCGGTGACCTCCCAGGTGCGGGTGCCCGGATTGGTGACCATCGGCCCCACGGTCAGCCGCTCGGTGTGCTCCAGGATGCGGCTGTAGATGACGAACGGCTCCTGCCAGAGCACGGCGGAGTCGAAGGTCCAGCCGTACCGGAACCCCTGCCGCTCGGCGCGTTTCATCAGGCCGACGACGGCCGACGCGGGCGGGTCGGTCTGCAGGACGAGTCCGAAGTCCATGGCGCCTCTCTCAGATCAGATTTTGGCAGGTGCCGCGCGGCACGTACTGGCCGTGGCCGGCCCGCCCGGTGAACTCGCCCCGGTCGATGACGGTTTCACCGCGCGAGAGGACGGTCTCGGCCCTGCCGGTGACCCGCTTCCCCTCGTAAGCCGAGTAGTCGACGTTCATGTGGTGGGTCTCGGCGGAGATGACCTGCTCGGCGTGCGGGTCGTAGACGACGACGTCGGCGTCCGCGCCGGGGGCGATGGTGCCCTTGCGCGGGTAGAGGCCGAACATCCGGGCCGGGGCCGCGGAGGCGATCTCGATCCAGCGGCGGCGGGAGATGTGCCCGTCGACGACGGCCTGGTGGAGGAGGTCCATGCGGTTCTCCACGCCCGGAAGGCCGTTGGGAATCTTGGAGAAGTCCCCGCGTCCCAGGTCCTTCTGTCCGCTGAAGCAGAACGGGCAGTGGTCGGTGGAGACGACCTGGAGGTCGTTGGTGCGAAGGCCCCGCCACAGGGCGGCCTGGTGCTCGCGGGGCCGCAAGGGCGTGGAGCACACGTACTTGGCGCCCTCGAAGTCCGGCTCGGCGAGGTTGTCGGTGGACAGGAAGAGGTACTGCGGGCAGGTCTCGCCGAAGACGTTCAGCCCCATGTCGCGGGCCTGGGCCAGTTCGGCGACGGCCTCCTCGGCGGAGACGTGCACGACGTAGAGCGGGGCACCCGCGACCCGGGCGAGCTGGATCGCCCGGTGCGTGGCCTCGGCCTCCAGCAGCACCTTGCGCACCTCGCCGTGGTAGCGGGGGTCGGTGCGGCCCTCGGCCAGCGCCTGCTCGATGAGGACGTCGATGGCGATGCCGTTCTCGGCATGCATCATGATCAGGCCGCCGTTGGAGGCGGAACGCTGCATGGCGCGCAGGATCTGGCCGTCGTCGCTGTAGAAGACGCCCGGGTAGGCCATGAAGAGCTTGAACGAGGTGATGCCCTCCGCGACGAGGAGGTCCATCTCCTTCAGGGTGCCCTCGTTGACGTCCGAGACGATCATGTGGAAGCCGTAGTCGATGGCGCAGTTGGAGTCGGCCTTGGCGTACCAGGCGTCGAGTCCGGCACGCAGCGGCTGCCCCTGGGACTGGACGGCGAAGTCGACGATCGTCGTGGTGCCGCCCCAGGCCGCGGCCCGGGTCCCGGTCTCGAAGGTGTCGGAGGCGAAGGTGCCGCCGAAGGGCAGCTCCATGTGGGTGTGGGCGTCGACACCGCCCGGGATCACATACTTGCCGGTGGCGTCGATCGTGCGGTCGGCGGTCCAGCTCTCCCCCGCCGCACTGCCGTGCGCGGCGAGGGCGACGATCCTGCCGTCCTCGATCAGGACGTCGGCGTGGGTCTCCTCGGCGGCGGTGATGACCAGGCCGCCCCGGATGACGGTGCGCGTCATGACTGCGTCTTCCCCTCGATCTCGGACTGCACGCGCTTCAGGGCCGCTTCGAGCATCGCCGCGCCCTCCTCGGCCTCCGCGACGCTGAGCGACAGCGGCGGGGCGATACGCAGCGCGTGCCCCTCGCGGCCGCCCTTGCCGATGAGCAGCCCCTCCTCGCGGGCGTACTCCAGGGCCAGCGACGCGGCCTGCGGCGAGGGCGCGCCGTCGGCGTCCACCAGCTCGATCCCGAGCATCAGGCCACGGCCGCGCACCTCCCGTACGATCGGCAGTCCGGCGGCCACGGCGCGCAGCCGCTCGATGAGCAGACCGCCGACGCGGCGGGCGTTGCCCTGGAGGTCGTGCTCGATGAGATACGCGAGGTTGGCCAGGCCGGCGGCCATGGTGACGGGGCTGCCGCCGAAGGTCGAAATGGAGTTGGACTCCAGGCAGTTCATGACCTCGGCGCTGGCGACGACACCGCCGATGGACATGCCGTTGCCGATGCCCTTGGCGAAGGTGAGCATGTCGGGCGGGCCGTGCTCGGCGTGCGCCTGCCAGCCCCAGAAGTGCTCGCCCGTCCTGCCCCAGCCGGTCTGCACCTCGTCAGAGATCCACAGGATGCCGTGGCGGTCGAGGACTTCACGGAAAGCGGCGAAGAGTCCGTCGGGCGGGAGGGTGAACCCGCCGACGCCCTGCACCGGTTCGGCGATCATCGCGGCAATCGACTCGGGCCGGGTCTGCCCGAGCATGTCCTCCAGGTCGCCGACGCAGGCCCGGATGAACTGATCGTCCGTCAACTGTGCGTACGGGCCACGGCTGCGCACACCGCCGTGCACGTACAGCGTCTGGAGCGGGGACAGACTGGTCGGCGACCAGGCGGAGTTGCCGGTGATGCCGACGGTGGAGAAGGAGCGCCCGTGGTAGCTGTTGCGCAGGGCCAGGATCTGGTTCGACCGGCGGTGGGTGGTCGCCAGCAGCAGGGCCGCGTCGTTGGCCTCGGTGCCGGAGGTGGTGAAGAAGACCCGCGCGTCGGGGATCCCGGAGAGCGTGGCAATGCGCTCGGCCAGGTCCACCATGGGGCGGTTGAGGTAGAGCGTCGAGCTGTGGATGATCCGGCCGGCCTGCTCCGCGACGGCCTTGGTCACCTCGGGCAGCGCGTGCGCCGTCATCGTGGTGAGGATGCCGCCGAAGAAGTCGAGGTAGCGCTTGCCCTCGGCGTCCCAGACGTGGCGGCCCTCGCCGTGGGTGATCTCCATCGGGTCGCGGTAGTAGAGCGCCAGCCAGTCGGGCATGACGGCCCGGTGACGGCTCAGCAGAGCGGGGTGCATCTCGGGATGGGACTGCGACGTCACGGCTGGACCAGCCCCTCGTACGCGTCGGGCCGGCGGTCCCGGTAGAAGGCCCACTGCTGCCGGACCTCCTCGATCAAGCCCAAGTCGAGGTCCCGTACGACGAGTTCCTCCTCCTTGTCGCTGGCGGTCTCGCCCACGAACTGGCCCCGGGGATCGACGAAGTAGCTGGTGCCGTAGAAGTCGTTGTCGCCGTACTCCTCCTGGCCGACGCGGTTGATCGCGGCGATGAAGTACTCATTGGCGACCGCGGCCGCCGGCTGCTCCAACTGCCAGAGATAGGCGGAGAGTCCGCGGGAGGTGGCGGAGGGGTTGTAGACGATCTGGGCCCCGTTCAGGCCGAGTTGGCGCCAGCCCTCCGGGAAGTGGCGGTCGTAGCAGATGTAGACGCCGACCTTGCCCACTGCGGTGTCGAAGACGGGCCAGCCCACATTCCCCGGCTTGAAGTAGTACTTCTCCCAGAACCCCTTGACCTGAGGGATGTGGTGCTTGCGGTACTTGCCCAGGACGGAGCCATCGGCGTCGATCACGACAGCGGTGTTGTAGTAGAAGCCCGACTGCTCGACCTCGAAGACCGGGACGACGACGACCATGCCGGTCTCGCGGGCGAGGTCCTGCATACGGCGCACGGTCGGCCCGTCGGGCACGGGCTCGGCCCAGCGGTAGTGCTCGGGCTCCTGCACCTGGCAGAAATAGGGGGCGTTGAAGACTTCCTGGAAGCCGATCACCTGGGCGCCCTGACGGGCCGCCTCCCGGGCGTGCTCCTCGTGCTTCGCGATCATGGACTCGGTATCGCCGGTCCAAGTCGCCTGGACCAGTGCGGCACGGACGACATTGGCCATGAGCTGCTCCTTCAGTGCGCTGTGCGGGCGCGGCGGGGCCCGCTCCCCGCCGGTTTCAGAGAGCTGATTACGCCACCTCTACGGGCGTAGATGCGGGCGTAGATGGAGAACGTAAGCCCCGCTACGCACCGTGGCAAGACCATAGCCCGTACGCCGCCGAGTCGGTCACGTTTCGTGCCGCAACGGGCGACATCGGGCACTCTGTGTTATCTCCCCGGGGGTGTTTTCCGGTCATCGTGCCCGCTCTTTTCCCGCTCGTCCGCGGCAGGAATCCACCGTATTCGGACCGTGCCGGGCCGCACTCAGACGGTGTCGGGCACACCCTGCAGCCCCGCGAGGCGCAGGACATGGGCGAGATCGCGGAGCCGGTGCGTGGAGACGCCGGCGGCCGCGTCGAGGAGCAGCGGCACGAGCGTCTCCGGATCCGCCTCGGCGACCCGGGCCGCCTCCTCCGGCGTACGGGAGCGCAGCAGCGCATCGAGCAGCGCGCGCGTCTCGCCGGTACGGTCCTCGGCGCGCAGCACGAAGACGGTGGCGGCGAGTTCGGGAGCGGGACGGGCCACGGCCTGGCGCAGCAGAGTACGGCAGTCGTCGCCGCGACCGGCGTCCGCGAGGGCTGCCGCGGCGGCGGCCAGCGCGGGCGGCGGCAGGCAGGACGCCTCCCACAGCAGCGTCGCGACGTCCGCCGCGAGACCGGACCGCTCCAGCGCTGCGACGAGCAGGGGCAGCCGGTCGGCGGGCCAGGCGACGGCCTCGCACAGCAGGACGTAAGCCTCGCCGCCGCTGCCGTCGGCGCGCAGGGCGGCGAGCCGGGCCACGGCCTCGTCGGTGGCCCGCCCGGCGGCGGCGAGTTCGGGGGACGGCTGCGGGTCGGAGGCGGCGGCCTCGTCGCGGTCGCGGCGGCGCTCTCGGTCTCGGTCTCGGTCTCGGTCTCGGTCTCGGTTGCCGCGCCTGCCCGCCCGGGGTTGTTTCGGAGCGCGCGGCTGCTTGGCTGCGGCGTAGGCACCGGCGAAGCGGGCGCCGCGCGGTGTCCCGGGGGCGTCGGCGGGTGGCTCGGCGGTGTCGGGCACGGCCGGCGCCTCGGTGCCGCTCGCGGACTCGATTCCGGCGAACCGCGCGCCCCGTAACGGCACATCACGGCCGTCGGTCCGTCTTCGGGCGCTGTCGGCGGGCGCAGGGTCGGCGGGTGGAGGGTCGGCGGGTGGAGAGGTGCCGCGTACAGGATCGGTGTGAGCGAAGTGATCGTGCGCGGCGCCGGGGTTCGCGGCGTTCGCGGGGTCTGCGTGCCCGGACTCCGCGTACGCGGGCGCCCCGTGCGGGAACTGCGCGTGCGGGGACGGCGCGTGCGGGAACCGGGCATACGGGGGCTGCGTGTGCGGCGGCGTCCCGTACGGGGACTGCGCATGCGGGGGTGCCCCGTACGGGGGCTGCGCATGCGGGAACTGCGCATGCGGGCGCGTGTCGCGCTCGGGAACCCCGTGCTCCAGCGCGTCCAACCGCGCCCTCAACTCCGCGCAACGGGCCGCCGCCCGCTCGCGGTCGTCACGCGCCCACGCCAGTTCCGCCTCCAGACGCCCGGCCTCCGCCCGGTCCTCCACCGAGCCCAGCGCGGTGCCGAGTTCACGCTCGCGCGTGCCCGCATGGGCTTTCTCGCGCAGCATGACGTCCAGCCGGTCGAGCAGCGCGTCATGGCCGCCCACCCACCGGTCGTACGCGGCGATCGCGGCGCGGTGCAGCTCCCGGGTGCGCGGCCGCCGGCTCTCGGCGAACCGGGCCCCGTGCCGCACGGCGAGATCCTGCAGCAGGGAGTCCACGACGTCCCACGGCAGCACCTCGCGGCCCTCCAGGCACGCCCGTACGCCGTCGGGGTCGCGCTGCGCGAACACCCCGTACCAGCCCGCCTCCGGATCGAGCGCGTCCAGGAGTTGACGCAGGTACCCCGCGAACTCGCGGACGTCGCCCGGGAGTTGTTCGTCCAGCACTGTCCGGCCCCTCTCCCCCGGAGGCCGCGGCCTCCGGGCCCGCTGGCATTCGACACCGGCCGGATGAGGCCCGTGTGACAGCCGTGCTACAGACGGTTTTCGGATGGCGCACGCGCCACGGTGTCAGAGCGTGATGACGATTCCCGTGTGCGGACGCTTGCCGAGGCGCACGAGCGCACCCCCGCCGTCGACGATCCGGAAGCGCCAGCCGTACTTGCCGGTGAGCAACCGGCGTACGCGGCGCAGCCCGTCGGCGTCCAGCAGCTCGGCCTCGCCCTCCACGGCCGTGGCGCCCTCGGCGATACGGCCGCGGGCGTCGCAGGGGGTCACGGAGACGTGGCCGCTGTTGCGGATGCGCTTGACCTTGCCGGAGTCGCTGCGGGTCCAGACATAGAGGCGTTCGCCGTCCGAGGCGGCCCAGACGGGCGTGGGCACGGGGGTGCCGTCACGGCGGTGGGTCACCAGGCTGACGTACGGGCTGCGGCCGAGTTCGACCGGGACCGTCGGGGGTGGCGTCATGCCGCCCGAGCCTAGTACCGGAACGGTGTTCGCCGGGGAGGATCGCTTCGTTGGAGCGGGGAACGGCTGTCGACGGCCGGGCAGGCCGACCACGGAGCCCGGAGCCGTAAATTCGCTGTGTCATGCGCGTTCCCCGATGGCGCCGATCCCCCGGCGCGAAGCAATGCTCGAACGTCTCGGCCACGACGCCCTCCAGATCGCACCGGGACGGCAAGCAACCCCGTTCAACAGATCGGTTGATGACACGGCCCGCCCCGCAGACTTGCCGCCAGCAGGCGAGCCCGGACCAGCCCTTCCCATGTGGCGAAAGGCGGCCCGGGGCATCCGCTCCTTGGTGGCACCGACTATGGTCCCTACAGCGCCGGCCTCATCCACACAGCACGCCAACCGGCGTCAGCAGCTGGCTCGACATCCTGCCCCGGGAATTAGGTACTTCATGCCCAAAGATTTCTACATCGATCCTCCAGAGCTCACGAAGCTCGCCGGTGCTTTTGATTCTCGGGCCTATGACCTCACCAGCGCCATCAAGGACTTCCGCAGCCAGACCGATGCGGAACAGATCCATGACGGATTCGGATTCTTGACGGAGTCCGAAGATGTGACCTCCGCCTACATTGAACTCGCTTCGGACGTAGCCACTTCGCTGGACAATCTGGCCCGGCATTTCGATGAAATCGGTCAGTCACTCAAGGACAACGCCAAGAACTCGGAAGCCGCGGACGAAGCCCTGGAGGGAATCTTCAAAGGGGAACGGGCATGAGCGAGGGTGTGGCAGAACAGGTCTACGAAGCCGGTATCGAGTTGGTCAACCCTGGCGGGCGGCCCGACGTGCTGCGCGCAGCGGCCAAGGGCTGGCGGGACATGAGTGACGCGCTCGAGGAGGCGTACCGCGCCGTCGACAAGCAAGTGGAGATGAAGCTCGGCGAGCATTGGCGAGGAGACTCGGCCGATGCCTTCTCCGCGCACTGGACGAAGGTCGGCAATGCGGTCCGTGAGACCGTCCCCCTCTTTGAGGAAGCGGCCAAGGGCCTGGACGAAGCCGCCAAGAACATCGAGGAGATCAACGACCAGATCCACCAGATCTATGTGGAGATCGGAGTGTCGATCGGGGCGTCTGTCGCTCTCTCCTTCGTCACTCTGGGGTTCTCGGCGGCTGCCGGCGCCGCCAACGCCGCACGGCTGGCACTGCAGGCTGCAAACGCTGCTTCGAAATTGGGCAAGCTGCTCAGCATGGCCGCCCGCATGTTTCGCGGCATTCGAACGTTCGCACGCGCCGGCAAGTTGCAACGTTTGACTGTGGAACTGGGGGTGCAGTGGGCTGCCGGTACCGGCACCGGTATCGCTACGAGCCTTGCCACGAAGGGTGAGTTCGAACTCGGGAACAACATGGCCAACGGCGCCTTCGGCGCACTGGGCGGAAAGTACATCGCCGGCCCTCTGACGGAAAGACTCGGAGGCGGCCTGGTGGGCAGTGCGACCGGAGGGGCCACCGCGGGTGCTGCAGCATCTCTGGCGGGGGACACCGTGAACAACCTGCGGAACGGCGAGAAGTTCGACGCTTCTCAAATGGCCCTTGGAGCAGCGTTCGGTGGTCTCACCTCAGGATCCGGCAGCGCGGCAGTCCATCGCGCAACGGATGGTCAGGCATTCTCCGGCGCTCGCGGCATGGCCGGCGACGTCGCGACCAATGCCCCGATCAGCGTCGGCCTCGGCATCGAAGGCAACATCGTCAAAGAGATCGACGCAGTGGTGTATGGCGATCCCAATGCCGAGGCGCCCGAAGACAAACCCGGATCCGCATCCGAGGCACGCAAGGAAGCCGAAGGGGAAGCTAAGGATCTGCAGAGCCGACCGGATCCCCGGAAGTACGGAGCGTTCGGATGAGTCGTGACCGGTTCGAGAAGGCGGGCCACGAAAAGAGCGAAGACACCCGCTCGGTCGGGGCGGCATGGAGTCGAAGCGGCCGATTCGTCGCCGTTGTAGCGCCCACCGCGCTTGTAGTCATGACCGCTGCATGGCTCTTCCTCGGTTCCACCCGGCTCCGCGAGTTCGTGGTGTTGTTCTGCCTGGTGTGTCTCGGCGTGTGCGTTCTGGCGGTGGGAACAGCGGCGGTACGCGCCGGAAGTCTGTCCCGTGCCAAGTCCTACGAGTTCGCGGCGCAGGCAGCGTCGGTCACCCGGGGGCATGTCCAGGGTGCGGCCCCCTCGCGGCTGGCCGGGGGTCGGCACAAGGCGATCCGCAGTGCGGCCGTTCTCGTGTCCGTTCCCGCGCTACTGGCCTTGTGGATTGCTCTCGGGGTTGCCGACCCTCATTACCCCGAGAAGAACGCCGCGCTGGTCGAGGCCGGGGTGACGATAGAACAGCGCCCCATCGTCACGGTCGAGAACGAAGAGGTCCAAGGGCACGGGCGACGATCGGGCGCCACAGCCGAGTACGGCGTTCTGCTCCCCGCGGCCGGAGGCGGGAAGCCCAGCGTTCCGGCCACCTTCACCGCGGACGTCTACCGTCGGCACAGCGTTGGCAGTGACCTCTTCGTGGCGTACGCGCCGGACCGCCCGGAGTTGGGAGCGGTCGGCGACGACCAGCGGCCGGAGGTCGAGCGGCTGTTGGCCGGGAGAGCTGTCGAGGCCGCCACGGCATGGACGATTGCCGCATTCGGACTTCTTGTAACGCTTGCACTGCTCATCGGCTGGTGGGTGCAGAGCCGTACGCGACGCCCGTCACGCTCCGTCGACTCCGGGTGGGTAGCCTTCCGCGTCACCCTCACGGGCGCAGGGAAGCATGTCGATTCCCCACCGGCCGAGGGCACGGGCCCCGCTGCAGAGCGTAAGCGCCGGGAGAACACCCGTCAGCTGCCCTGCCTGTTCCTGGGTGTGGAGGGCTCCGAGTACCGGCTGCCCTTCCACTCCCAGATGTCCACCCAGCACGCGGCTGCCGCTCTCTCGGGTGCGCGGGGCTGGCTGCTGTGGCACCCCGATCAGCGCCGCAGCAAGGACGTTCTTGCGGAGTTCGTCGGCGACGACGGCTGGCAATTGCCCGGCGCGGTACCGACGCAGGCGGCTGACCAAGCCGCCCATGACATTCCGAACAAATCGGCTCACCCTGATCCGGAGAGGCGTGTCGAACTTCTCGACTTCGGCGCGGGCTGGGCCACCACCGTATCGAAACCAGTGCTGGCGGGACTGATGATCGCACTGGGGTGCATGAGCGTTCTGTTGCTCGCGCACGACAACGGTGCATGGCGGGCCTGGGTTGCAGCTGCAGGCTTCCTGGCTCCGGCAATTGCAGCAGCCACGAGCCGCCGTCGCGCCGATCCCGCACGCTGAGAACAGCGGGAGCCACAGGAGGCTCACCGCGCCTCGGTGGTCAGACAAGTATGACCCCAACAGCCGAGGCCCGGATTCCCCGGCTGGACAGTGTCGACCTGGTGGTGTTCCTCCGGACGGACGTGTTCGAGCTGTACGACAGCCAGGAGAAGAACAAGCTAGTCTCCCGGTCCCTCGAGCTCGCCTGGTCCGAAGAGGACTGGCTGGAGTGCTGATCCGCAGGGTTCGCCAACGAACCGTCCGGCCGGCTCGCCCGCCGGCTTCGCGTCGCCAATGAAGATATCGAGGCGACACGGGTGTAGTCGGAATCCGAGCCAGGCCAGGGTGTGCAGCAGGGTGACCGTGACGGTGTACGGCAGTTGGCGCGGCCGTACTTGCTGATCCGGGACCACATGGCGTCGGCCGTGGCCATGGTGGGCAGCACTAGGGCCAGGCCCCTGGTGCCGGGCGCATGAAGCGTTCGGTAGGCAGGGCAGATCCGGCCTCGCCTTCGCCGGGCGGTGCGGTGATCGGCAGGATCCGCGGGTCGTTCTCCGCCAGGGCCGACAGGTGCCTGAAGGGACCGGACCGGAACACTCGCCCCGCTTCTCAAAGCCTGGCCTGTGTGCCGGGCTCTGCGCCGCTCAAATCCAGCGAAGAGCCTCGATTCCCCGGGCAAGTCGCACAGGTCGGCTCGCACAGTCCCCGACCCGGTCGCACAGCCCCCGAATCGGTCGCAGAGTCCCCGAATCTGCTCAGCGCCCTGCGGCGTCCCGTCGGCAGTAGGCCCAACGCCCCGCCGCCGTGATCAGCACGGCGTACAGGCAGAACACCGCCGTCGCCGTCGGCGTGGACAGGTGCGATCCGACCAGCGCCTGCGCGAAGGGCCGGTCGTCGGCCGGGTAGGCGGATACATCGGTGAGCATGGCCCTGCCTGCCGCGAATGGCAGCCAGTCACCCACGCCGTTCAGGCCCGGCACGTACCCGAGCAGACCTCCCACGATGCGCTCACCGATCAGCGGCCACATGCACAGGATCAGTACCGGAACGATCCGGCTGCGGACCAGGGCCACCAGCGCCAGGCACAGCAGTGCCCAGCAGCCCACCCACACGACGAAACGGAGGGCCGGCACCAGAACTCCGGCCCACGCAGGCTGAGGTGCTCCCGCCACCGCCAGGACGAGTGCGGAGGAGAGGCCGCCCAGCAGCGCGCTACCGGCGGCCACGCCGGCCCCGACCAGGAAGCCGACCACACACTTCGCCGCGTAGGCGGTGCTCCGTCCGTTCGATGCCAGCCACGTGGTGCGGGCGGCTCCCCTGACCAGATCGGTCGAGACGGGTCCGGTGCCGAGGACCAGCATGAAGAAGCAGAGGGCCGGGACCTGGGTCGCCAACGGGGTCCACGCGATGACATCGGCCATCGCCGCCGAACCGACCGCGTGATTCCTGTCGAGGTCGAGCAGGACCGTGATGCCCGTGAGGAGACTCAGGACCGCCACCACGCCGAGCAGCGCCCAGGTCGACCGGAGTCCTGTCAGATGCCGCCACTCGTACCGGCAGGCCCTGCGGAACGCTTCGGCAGGGGCGACGACCACCGGGGTCCTCATCGCCGACGTCGCTGATGGCCTCACGAGATCTTGAACTCCTCTTCCGCAATGCCCAGGTAGAAGTCCTCCAGGGACGGCCCTTCCTCGTGCAGCCAGTACAGCGGCACCCCGCTCTCCGAGGCGAGGGTGCCGATCTGTATCCGGTCCAGGCCTTGGACGTTCGCGCACTGACCGCCGGTGGGCGCGAGCAGCCCGCCCCGCGCCTCGACCAGAGCGGCCAGCTTCGGCAGATCCGGCGTCTGCACGGTCACCACCCGCCGGCTGGCCGCGTCGGCCAGCAACTCGGCCATCGGCGAAGCGGCGACGACCCGGCCACGCGACAGCACCACCACGCGGTCGGCAAGCTGCTCCATCTCACCCAGGAGATGACTGGACACCAGGACCGCCCGGCCCTGATCGGCCTGGGCCCGGAGGAAGTCGCGCAGCCAGCGGATCGCGTGGGGGTCGAGCCCGTTCGCCGGTTCGTCGAGAATCAGCGCGGGCGGATCGCCCACGAGGGCCTGTGCGATGGCCACACGCTGCGACATTCCCAACGACAGCTGCTCGAGCCGTAGATGGGCCGCTTCGGTCAGTCCGACGGTTTCCAGCAGCTCGTCGACGCGCCGGTCCGGGGCTGCGGAACCGGCGGCCACCATCCGCAGATGGGTACGCACGCGATGCTTCGGATGCCCGGCCACGCCTCCGAGGACCGCCCCGACGACTGTCCCGGGCGCACCCCACTCGTGCAGCCGGCGTCCGAGGAAGAGGGTCCTGCCCTCACCTCGCAGCAGGCCGAGCATCAGCTGGAACGTGGTGGACTTCCCCGCCCCGTTCGCGCCGACGAAGCCTGTCACCTCGCCGGCGTGGAGGGTCAGCGAGACGTTGTCCAGAACCCGCTTGGGACCGAAGGACCGGCCGAGGCTCTGCGCCTCGACGAGCACGTCGCCCTTTTCCACGCGCGCTTCCTCTCGGGAGTTCGATAGCCGAAACAGCCGCCGTAAAGGGACAGCCCTTAGTGCCTCACGAGGGCAATCAACTGCCAGGCCAGTACCGCGTGCACGAGAATGCATGTACCCCATGCCCCCGGTCCGCGCGTCCCATAACGGAATACCGTCGTCCATCCTGCCGCGACCAAAAGGACGGACAGGGCGCAGAACACCCAGGAAATGAAGAGCCATGGAGTGGAAAGCTCCGTGAGGAGCCTGATCAGCGCCAATGGCACAAGCGCCAGAAGAGGCACGGCCCATGTGCCTTCGGTGGCCGTGCGGGGAATGCTGGTATCGGTCATCTGGAACGCTCCGTGTCGCCGTATCGCCATGTACCGGTGGCCGGTTGGGTCTGTCCGGGCAGACCCAACCGACGCCGGTTCAATCAGAGGGCCGCAAGTACTTCGGCCCGGCCGTCGTCAGCGGAGGGCGTTGTAGATCTCAAGGAGCGTCAGGCCCGGAGAGACGGCCGCGAGAGGGGCCCTGACCCACCAGGACAGGCCGTCGTACCACTTCTTGAAGTCGCTGAACTTACCGCCGATGGCCTTGGCGAAGCCGCCGACCCTGCTGAAGGCGGCCTTGATGGCGCTCCACTTGCTGGCGGCCGAGAGCTTGCCGGTGACAATCTTGTTCATCTCGGTCCGCTCGGCGGCCGAAAGCTCGGCAGCCAGCGGGCTCGCCAGCAAGGCGCGCGCGGCCTGCTGAGCCTGGGCCTGCTGCGTGGCCGAGACGGCGTGGGGAACGGCCGCAGGGGCCTGGTGCGCCTGGGCCAGACCGGCGCCACCGCCGATGGCGATGGCGGTGACAGCCGAGACAGCCGCCATCCGCAGCGTATTGCGGTTCATGTAGAATCTCCCTTGCGTGAAAATCGCAAGGGGGAGGAAGCCCGAACGGGCGACCTGAACAGGCGTGGAAACCAAAGGTCCCCCCGGACTTCTTCCCCCGATTACCGCACCGTTCGGATCCTGGCGAGTGGTCAGATCACACAGAGGAACTGAATCTCTCGCCCTCCAACCCGGTTGGTCGGCCGGGTCGTTCGGTGCGACAGGAACATAACATGAGTTCAGATCACTTGGCCAACAATGATCTTCCCTGCCGGTAACTCGCCGTTCTTGCCTGCGGTTAGATCGCGGGGCAGCGGGCCAGGGAATCCGAGGGCAGATCGTTCAATGCGATACCCGGAGACCTGTCAGTTTTGAACTGCGGTCGACAAAGGGGAGTTGTCTCCGTCATCGGCGTCGACGGAGGTACACCCACTTCGCCCATCCACGGCCGCGTCTTGGCGGTCACCCGGCACGCCCTTACGCCGTCCTTGGCGAACCGGGCGGTGCCCTTGCGGAGTTCGTCGGCGGTGATCGGGCGGTGGACGTCGACGAACATCCGGCGGGCCCGGGCCGCATGCCCGGCCGGCATCACGAGGAGGTACTGCGCAGGTGCGCCGGTACTGCCCACCACTGGTCCGGGCGGTCCACCACCGGTGCGTTCGGACCGGTCTCGACGAACCGGCTCAGGCGCAGGAGGAAGGCCGCGATACCCGCCGCGCCCTGCATCCATGATGTGCCCGGCGGCAGGAGCGGTGCCTCCTTGCGGTGTTCCAGGAAACGCCAACGGGCGCCCGCCTCGTCCTGGATCGTCCGCTCCACCAGCGCGTCACCCATCCTCCGCGCAGCCTGCACGAGGCGCTCCGCCCATGGCCCCTCCTCGCAGTCCTGCGCGGCGTCCAGAAGTACGTCCCCCACTCCCGCCGTTCCACAGCAGCGGCCGTCGTTGTCCCAGAAGCCGGGCCGCAGGCGTTCGGGAACTCCCGATGTGAGGATCGAGGTCAGGCAGCGGTGCCGTAGCTCGCCGACCTCCTGCCCCGCCACCTTTGCCACACCCGCGTGCGACAGCGCCGCGAAAAGGTGCGAGGTGCCCGCCGGGCCGTGGCACCACGTGTACGTCACCGGCTCCACCTCCCGCTTGGACGGCGGGATCGTGTGCGGAACGATGAAGCCGTTGCTCTCCAAGGAACCGACGAACAGCAGGTGCTGGGCTCCCCGTACCGCAGCCTCGACGAAGTCCTCTCGGCCGAGCGCCGCACCCGCTACTGCCAGTGCCGCGGCAACCCCGGCCGTGCCGTGCGAGTAATTCGGCATCCTCGACTCCGAACCCGGCGCCATCCCCCAATCAAGGCCGCCCTCCGTACGGTCAGCGGCTCGCAACAGGGCCTCGCCGCCCGTGGCCGCGATCCTCTCCGCGAACTCGCCACCCGCCCAGACGGCCGTCAGCACCACACCCGAGGTGCCCATCACGAGGTCGTTCAACGGCGCATCGGAATCCGGTTCGAACTCGTGGGTGGTCTTCCAGCCTTCACCGGTCGCCAGCTCCGCCACCCGCTTCAGCGCCACCGATTCCGCACCCGGGGCCAGCAGTTTCAGCGCCATCGCGTCGCCTGCCAGACCTTCGTACAGCGACGCTTCCCTTCTGTCCTCGGCCTCTTCCGAAAGCCGGGTCACGATCCCTGCCGCCAGGGCCTGTTCCCTGTCGCTCAGCTGCCGGTTCTGCGCGATCTCCGCCAACACCGGGGCCAGGCCGGCAATACCGGCGTAGAGCGTGTCACGGTCCTTCGCCGGTGCCATGGCCTGGCCGTCCTCCGGTACCGACTCGGGCAACCACGGGCCCTCGTCCTCACGTACCTGACTGAGCACCCACGACCAGGCGGCCTCGCCAAGCTCCCCATACGCGTCGTACGTCACCATCCGGCCACGCTACCGGCCACCGATGGCCGGCAGCCGTGACACCACAGTCCTGCCGGGACCGCCCCCGGGATTTTTTGGAAACGACGGTGAACACATCGGCCGCGTAAGCCTGTTACCGGGTGTGGACCCGAAGCGAACGAAAGGCAGGGGGTGACGTGATGGTGGCCGACTCGGTGATCGTCGCCGTTGTGCTCTCCGTGGCCGCGGCCGTGCCCAGAGTCGTGCTCTTCTGGCTGATGTCGAGGGAGCGGACGCGTATCTTTTCCCTTGCGCTGCACGCAGGGCGCACCGATGTCGTCATGGAGCACAGCGGCCCGGAGAGCGCCCGGCTGGACTTGCGGGCGGGGTGCGCGGAGCGAGGGGGATGCGGTGACGACCGAGTCGACCGGAGCTGATGACGCCGGTGGGAAGGCCGGTGGGAAGAGGGCGCTCCTTCACGTCGTTGGTGAGCAGCCCGAACCCGAGGAGTTCGGCACATTCTTCGAACGTTCCTTTCCCGGCATGCTGGCGCGAGCCCTCGTCCTGTGCGGACACCGGCAGGACGCCGAGGACGCGGTGCAGGAGGCGTACGCGGAGGCCTTCCGCCGATGGGACCGATTACGCACCTACGACGCCCCCGACGCCTGGGTCTTCCGGGTCGTCCGGCAGCGGTTGTCGGCCGTCTCCCGGCGCCGGGCCCGCTGGCGCCCCGCCGAGCTGGACGCCGTACCGCACCCGCCCGCGGCCGCCGTGGAGCGGACCGTCGAGGCGCGCGCCGTTCTGACCGCGCTCGCCGCCCTGCCGCAGCGGCAGCGCACGATCGTGGTCCTGCACTGCCTCCAGGGCATGTCGCAGGAGGCCATCGCGCGAGAGCTGGGGCTGAGCCGCGGCGGCGTCGCGGCCAGCCTGTTCAAGGGCCGCAAGAGGCTGGAGAAGGTGCTGGGCATGCCGGAGAGGGGAACCGGCGGTGCCGGTGAACGGGCCCGTGGCCACGACGCGTTGGTGGGTCCGGGAGCGCCCCGGGCACGGCTCGCCGCCGGGACGCCGGGTCCCGGTGATCCGCGGTACGAACCGTCCGGGCTCCCCGAACCGTCCGAGTTCTCCGAGCTGTCCGAGCTGCTGCGCCGGACGGAGGTCTGGCTCCGCGGTGGATTCACGGCGGAGCGGCGGACGTTGGAGCGGATCCGCGACGCGGTGACGGCGGAGGAGCGGGACGGGGCGCCGGGCCGTACGGGCGGGGGCGACACGGACCGTACGAGCAAGGGCGAGGAGCCGGGCCGTACGAGCCAGGGTGGAGCGGACCGTACGAGCTACGGTCGACCGGGCCGTACGAGCCACGGTCGACCTGGCGACGCTCAGGGCGGTGACGCGTGAGCGCGGCCCTGCGGGCGCTGCTCGCGCTGGCCCTGGTGGCGGGCTTCTATGTGCTGGCCTGGACGATCGTCCTCGTCTACCTCGCCTTGGCCCTCCTCACGCTCTACCTGGTGTTCAGCTCGGGCGAGCCGTTGTCGTCGCCCACGCCGCTCTACCTCGTGGCGTTCGGCGCCCCCGCGGTCGTCGCGGTCGTACGGGGACTGTTCACGGGCGGCGCCACTCCCGACGCGGAACCGGGCTCGGTGCGGGTGAGCCGGAGGCAGGCCCCCGAACTGTGGCGGACCGTCACGGAACTCGCCGAGCGGGTCGGGGCCCCCGCCCCCACGGATATCCGGCTCACCCTGGACGTCAACGCCGCGGTCAGCGAGGAGACCCGGTTCGGCTTCGGGGTCGCGCAGCGGCGGATGTACATCGGGGTGCCGCTGCTGGCGGGCCTGCGCGCCGACCAGATGCGGGCGGTGCTCTGCCACGAACTGGGCCACTACGCGCGCCGCCACACCCGGTTCGGCGCCACGGTCTACCGCGGCTCGGCCGCCCTCGACACCACTCTGCGCGGTATCGCGAAGGCGGCGGCCGGCAACCGGATGGTCGCGGCCTACTCCGGCCTCCAGTTCCGTGTGCTGTCGGCGTACGCGTGGCTGTACGACGCCGCGTCGTTCGCCGTACGCCGCCGCCAGGAGTTCGAGGCGGATGCGGCAGCGGCGGCGGTCGTGGGCAAGGAGGCGACGGCCGAAGCCCTGTCGCTGGTGCACACACTGGGCGCGGCGTGGGAGGACTTCCGCGCCCGGTTCCTCGATCCCATGCGCGACATCGGCCGCGTACCGGACGATCCGCTGCGCGCGTTCGGGCTGATGGTTACCGACCCCGACTACGAGGCGGCGCTCGCGCGGAGCCACCGCGCACTGCCCGAGCGGGCCAGGTCGCGGTTCGACTCGCACCCTCCGTTGCGGCGGCGCCTCGCCGCCCTGGACCGCTGTGCCGGGGGCCCGGCCGTACGCGACCGTTCGCCCGCGCTGACCCTGCTGGGCGGAGCCTCGGGGACCGTTCCGGAGGGCGTGTGGTCGGCGCTGGTGCGCGGTGAAGGCGGCGTGCGACTGGAACACCGGCCGTGGCAGGACTGGATCGACGAAGCCGCGGAGCTCCAAGTGATACGCGCCATCGAGGAGTTGGGCGAGCCGGCCGGTCTCATCGGCGGGTCCGGCAGGACGTCGGGCAGGACGTGGGGCCGAACGTCGGACGCGACCGCCGACGGCGCGTCCCGCGGGGCGTCCGGCGGAATGGCAGGCGGTGCGGCCGGCGCTCCGGGAGGCGCGGGAACGCCGACGCTCGGCGACCTGCTCGATCTGCTCGAATCCGGGCGCGGCTCCGAACTGGCGGACGCCCTCCGCGATACGCGCTGGGGCGCGCGGCAGTGGGGCGGCTTGGGCAAGGAGCAATTGTTCACCGCCGTTTGGGCCCAAGTGGGGCAGGGGCTCGTCACGGCGGACCGGGCGAGCTGGAGCGTCGAGTGGACCGGCCCGGGCCGGCTCGTCACGCTGGACTCGGACGCGGCGGAGCTCTACGCGCGCGTGCGCTCCGCGGTCGAACGGCCCTCCGAGATCCCCGCGCTCCGCTTCCATCTCGTGCTCTGCGGGATCAACACCGGCGTCCCGCTGGACGGGGTCGGCCAGGCCTCCGCACTGCGGGTGCCCCCGCGACCGGTCGGCTCGCCACCCGACGCCGCGGCGCGGAAGGGCACGGTCAATGTCGCCGCCCTCACGGCGGTCATCGTCATCGGCCTGATCTTCTTCGCGGGCTTCATGAAGGAGGACCAGCCGTCACCGGGACCGTCGGCGGTCCGGCCCGTGGACGGCCCCGCACTGGGCCTGCCGACGCCGGCGTTCCCGACCCCGGCCGATTCCGCCCCGGGCGGGGCGATCCCGCAGCCGGCGCTCCCGACGCCCTCGGGTCTCGCGGCGTCTCCGGCCCCGCGCCTCTCCCCACCGGTCGGCGGCAGTGTCGCCCCGGGCCTCCCCTCCGGCCATCCGCATTCGACCTGCGGCCCGACGGACCTGTCGTACGGCGGGAGGTGTCTTCCCGTCCTGGGCCTCCGGCCGAAGCACGTCGTCACGGTCCACCCCGGCGACACGCTCTCCTCGGTGGCGTGCCGGTACGGAAGTTCGGTGGCCGAACTGGTCCGGATGAACCGCCTGAAGACCACCGAACTCCGGGTGGGCCAACAGCTCACCGTCCCGGGCCTGGCGGGGATCACCCGCACGGGATGCGGGTGACCACACCTTGCGCAGGGCCTGCGGCGGATCCGCACAGGAGCGGGATGAGCCGCAGGCCACGGGCCACGGACCACAGGCCGCGGACCACTTGCCGGGCCCCTACGGCCGCCCCGTCGGGTGCACCACCATCGCCGAGCCGCCGCCCCGGCGGGTCTTCTCCGTGGCCGCGAGCCAGCGGCCGTCGGGGAGACGCTGGATGCCGGTGGCCGCGCCGATCTCCGGGGTCTGCTTGAACGCATGGCCCAGGGCTTCGAGTTCACCGCGTACCGGGCTGTTCCACAGGCCCGGCTCCATCTCCGTGGTGGCAGCGTTGCGCTGGCTGACGCGCGGTGCGGCGATGGCGTCGACCAGCGGAAGGCCGCGGTCCAGGTGACCGGTCAGGGTCTGCAGGACCGTGGTGATGATCGTCGCGCCGCCCGGCGAGCCGAGGGCCACCACGGGCCGCCCGTCGTCGAGCACGATCGTCGGCGACATCGACGAGCGCGGCCGCTTGCCCGGACCGGGCAGGTTCGGGTCGTGGACCGCCGGGTCGGCGGGGGCGAAGGAGAAGTCGGTCAGCTCGTTGTTGAGCAGGAATCCGCGTCCGGGGACCGTGATGCCGCTGCCGCCGGTCTGCTCGATGGTGAGGGTGTACGCGACGACGTTGCCCCACTTGTCGGAGGCGGTCAGATGCGTGGTGCTGTCGCCCTCGTACGTGGTGGGCGCCGCCTTGTCGCCCGCCTTGCAGTCCGCCGGGTTCCGCGGGTCACCGGGGGCGACCGGACTCTTCAGTACCGCGTCGTCGCTGATGAGGCAGGCGCGGGAGTCGGCGAAGCGCTGTGAGAGCAGCCCCTTCGTCGGGACGTCCTCGTGCGCCGGGTCGCCGACCCAGCGGCCGCGGTCGGCGAAGGCGATACGGCTCGCCTCGATGAAGCGGTGCAGATACCGCGCCCGGCTCAGCTCGGAGAGGTCGCTGTTCTCCAGCATGTTGAGCGCTTCGGCGACCGTGGTCCCGCCCGAGGACGAGGGCGCCATCCCGTACACGTCGAGCCCTCGGTACGCGGTCCGCGACGGTGCCTGGTGCTTCACGCGGTACGCGCGAAGGTCCTTCTCCCGCAGATCACCGGGGCGTGCCACGCGTTCCGAGGCGGGATCGACCGGGGGCTTGCGGACCGTGTCGACGATGTCGCGGGCCATCGGGCCGGCGTAGACCGCGCCGGCACCCTTCTCGGCGAGCGTGGCGTAGGTCTTCGCCAGATCGGGGTTCTTGAACGTGGTGCCGACCTCCGGCAGCCGGCCGCCGGGCAGGAAGAGTTCGGCGGAGGCGGGGAAGTCGCGGAAGCGGGCCTCGTTGTCCGCGGTCTGCTGCCGGAAGGTGGCGTCGACCGTGAAGCCGTCGCGGGCGAGCCGTTCGGCGGGCTTCAGCACCTGGCCCAGGGGCTTGGTGCCCCAGGCGTCCAGCGCCGCGTCCCAGGTGGCGGGCGTGCCGGGGGTGCCGACGCTCAGCCCGCTGGTGACGGCGTCGGCGAACGGGATCGGCTTGCCGTTCTCGAGGAAGAGGTCCTTGTCCGCACCGAGCGGTGCCCTCTCGCGGCCGTCGATGGTCCGGACGGTGCGCTGCTTGGCGTCGTAGTAGACGAAGTAGCCCCCGCCGCCGACCCCGGCCGAGTACGGCTCGGTGACGCCGAGCGCGGCGGCGGTGGCGACGGCGGCGTCCACCGCGTTGCCTCCGCGCCGCAGCACCTCGATGCCGGCGGCCGAGGCGTCCGGGTCCACGCTCGCGACCGCGCCGCCGTGGCCCACCGCGACGGGGGACTTGGGCTGCGTACCGGCCTGGCCGGGGACCGGTGGCGAGGAGGGCGCGGCCGCGGCGGCCATGGAGACGACGGCCGCTCCGGCGGCCAGCAGCGACAGACTCCGGACGGCGGATCGACGCATGGGACCTCCATGTGAGCGCTGTGGGGCCGCAGCCTATCCCGGGGGCCGCGGGCCGTCAGCAGCGTCTTCCCTCTCGAACAGGCTGCATGACAGCGCTACCATCCCGGCCCATGAACGATGACGTGCGCAACATTCTCCTCGGCGTGATAGCCGCCGGCATCAGCGCCGCCGTCGGCTGGTGCGTGCGTACGTATCTGTGGCGCCGCACGCTCCGGCGCAAGCAGCGCTTCTTCGGGCTGCCCACGAACTCCGAGTGCCTGCTGGTGGTCAACCGGGCGGCCGGCAGCGGTGACTGGACGGTCGCCCGGCGCGATGTCTTCGCGTTGCTGGAACTGTCCGCGATCATCAAGGACTGCGGGGCGAACGCCCAGATCGTGGCGCACGACGCGGCGGAGCAGGGCTTCGGGGAACGGACGGAGTTCTGCATCGGCGGTCCCGTGTCGAACCAGCGGATGGCGGCGCACCTGCCGTCGCTGGTGCCGGGCGTCGTGGTGAACACGGACAGTGAACCGGGGCCGGACCGGGGTGCGTTCACGATCGGCGGCGAGCGCTACCGCATGGACAAGGGCACGGTCGAGCATGTGCTCCTGGCCCGGCTGACCGCCGGGCAGAACGGCCGCCCGGTCTTCCTCGCCTCCGGTCAGCACTCCAACGCCAATCACGCCGCCGTGCGGTATCTGGCCCGCAACCACACCCGGCTGGCCCGCAAGCACGGTTCGCACTCCTTCGCGCTACTGCTGAAGGTGGTGAATTCGGACGCGTACGGGCCTGACGTGGTGGAACTCGTCGCGGATGTCACGCGGGCCGCGATGAGCCCGGCTCCGGAGCCCAGCACCGCGCCGCCTGCGGATAGTTGAGAGGCGAAGATTGTTACTCAGGCGTAACTCTCCTCAGCGTTACCAGCGGTAGTGGCCAGAGGTTACCTTCGGGTTACTTTTCAGCGCGCGTGCTGACACCCCCCACGTCAGTACCGACGTCAGGAGCCGACCCATGGGACACCCACACCCGCGCAAGGCTTTGCGTACCTCCGCAGTCGGTGCCGTCTCGGCCGCCGTCCTCGCCGGCACGACCTTCGGCCTCGCCCCTGCGGCCGGAGCAGCCCCGGCGCAGACCCCTGCCCAGGCACCCGCCCTCACGAACTCCGCCTCGGCCGCCGATGTCGCGGGCGTACGGTTCGTCGACATCCGCGGCGAGGACGGAACCGTACTCAAGGCCAATGTCGTGACGCCGAGCGACGCGGACGACCCCGGCGCGGCGAACCGTCGCTACCCCGTCGTCGTCCTGCCCACGAGCTGGGCCGTGCCCCAGGTGGAATACCTGGCGCAGGCGAAGAAGCTCGCCGACTCCGGCTACATCGTGCTGAGCTACAACGTCCGCGGATTCTGGCAATCCGGCGGCAACATCGAGGTCGCGGGCCCCAAGGACGTCGCCGACGCCCGCAAGGTCATCGACTGGGCACTGGACAACACCCCGGCCGACCCCGAGCGGGTCGGCATGGCCGGTATGTCCTACGGCGCCGGGATCTCCCTGCTCACCGCCGCCTTCGACAAGCGCGTACGGGCCGTGGTCTCCATGAGCGGCTGGGCCGACCTCGTCGGCTCCATCTACAGCGGCCGCACCCAGCACCTCCAGGCCTCCGCGTTCCTCGCCGGAACCGGCTACATCACGGGCCGCCCGAGCCCCGAATTCCAGCACATGCTCGGCCAGTTCCTCGACAAGGACATCGACGACGAGCAGGAGCTGATCGAGTGGGGGCGCAAGCGCTCCCCCGCCACCTACGTCGACCGCATCAACGCCAACGGCGCCGCGATCATGCTCGGCAACGCCTGGGGCGACTCCATCTTCCCGCCCAACCAGTACGCGGACTTCTACGAGAAACTGACCGGTCCCAAGCGCCTGGAGCTCCGCCCCGGCGACCACGCCACCCCGGAGATCGCCGGACTGCTCGGCCTCCCGAACGACACATGGAGCAACGCCCGCCGCTGGCTCGACCACTACCTCAAGGACACGGACAACGGCGTCGAGAAGGAGAAGCCCGTCCAGCTCAAGTCCCGTTCCGCCGGCGACTACGAGGGCTACGAGAGCTGGGCGTCCGTACCGGCGCAGACCCGCCGCATCCCCCTCGACGGCTCGAAGCGGATCCACGCGAACGTCGACTCCGGCGCCGACGGCGGCATCGTCATCCTCTCCAGCGCGCTCGACCAGCTCTTCAAGCTGCCGCCGGTGGCCTCCGTCCCGCTGCTGCCGCGCGCTTTCGCCGCCGTCTGGCAGACCGAGCGCTACGACACCCGGCAGCGCGTCCGCGGCACGGTCAAGCTGCACACCACCGTCACCAGCACCGAGAAGAGCGGCACCGCGATCGCCTACCTCTACGACGTGGGGCCGCTGGGCGTCGGCAAACTGATCAGCCACGCCCCGTACACCTTCCACGGGAAGACGCCGGGCGAGCCGTTCGGCGTGGACATGGAGCTGTATTCGACGGCGTACGACGTCCCCGCCGGGCACAAGCTCGCCGTCGTCGTCGACACCGTCGATCCCCTCTACGCCGAGCACAACCCGAGCCGGGCGAAGCTCACCTTCTCCTCCCCCGCCGACGACCCCTCCTACGTGGAGGTTCCCCTAGCCGCGTCCGCCGGGGCCCGATAGCACATCGGTCGGCCCGGGCTGCGCCACCTCCGCGGCCCGGGTCTTCACGCTCCGCCGCTCGCGACGGGCGACCCAGTTGGCGAACCACGACAGCAGCATGCACATCCCGATATAGATCGGGGAGATCACCAGGACGACCGGGATGAAGGGCAGGTCGTAGTTGAGGTTGGTGGCGATGAGCTTTCCGGCCTGCAGGAACTCCTCGTAGGTGATGAGGAATCCGAGCGAGGTGTCCTTCAGGGCCACCACGAGCTGGCTGATGATGGCGGGCAGCATGGCGCGTACGCCCTGCGGGACCAGGACGTACGCCATGACCTGCGTCTTGCGCAGGCCCAGCGAGTAGGCGGCCTCGCGCTGCCCGCGCTCGACGGAGTTGACGCCCGCACGGAACACCTCGGCGAGGACCGAGCCGTTGTAGAGCGTCAGCCCCGTCACCAGGGCGGGCAGCGGCTGCACCTTCAGCGCCACGAACACGAAGAAGATCATCACCAGCACGGGCATGGCCCGGAAGAACTCGACGAACAGCGTGGCGAGCCAGCGCAGCGGCCGGTGCTCGGACAGCCGGCCGCAGGCGAGCACCGCGCCGAGGACGAGGGAGAGCACGGCGGCGAGGCCGAACGCCTTGAGGGTGTTGCCCAGCCCGTCGAGCAGCAGCTCCTGGATGCCCCGGTACTCGAAGGGCCGCCACTTCTCGGCCTCGAACTGGCCGGTGTCGGCGAGGAGATACACGATCCAGCCGATGAGGCCGAGGAGCACCACGGTCGCCGCGATGCCGTACCAGCGGTGCCGGGCACGGGCCTTGCGGCCCGGGACGTCGTAGAGCGCGGTGGTGGTGGTCATCGCGGAACCCCCCAGCGCTTCTCCAGCACGTTGAACAGCAGGCTGATGGCGAGGGTCACGATCAGATAGCCGACCGCGATCCACACGAAGGACCACACGATGCTGTAGCCCAGCTCGCCCAGCGGTTTGTAGACCCCGAGCAGTTCGGTGACGCTGAACGAACCCGCGATGGCGCTGTTCTTGGCCAGTGCGATGAGCGTGGAGCCGATGGGCGGGATGACCGTACGGAACGCCTGCGGCAGCACCACCATGCCGAGCGACTGGCCGAAGGACATGCCCAGGCTGCGCGCCGCCTCGCCCTGACCGACCGGGACGGTGTTGATGCCCGAGCGCACCACCTCGCAGATGAAGGCGGAGGTGTAGCAGCCCAGGGCGAGGATCGCGAAGGTCTCGAAGGGCAGTACGAGCCCGAAGCGGGGAAGCCCCAGCAGCACGGCGAAGAACAGCAGGGTCAGCGGGGTGTTGCGCAGTACGGTCACCCACACCGTGCCGAAGGCGCGCAGCGAGCCGACGGGCGCGACCCGGAATCCGGCCATGACGACGCCGAGCCCGAGCGCGAGGAGCGAGGCGAGGAGCGTGAGTTGCACGGTGCCCCACAGCCCTTCGCCGTAGAGCGAGAGATTGTCGAGGAGGACGTCCATCGGGCTCCTTGAACTCCTAGGTCTCCTGGATCGCCTGCATCACCTGCATCGCCCGGGGCGGACGCGGTTCCGCGGCGTCAGCCCGCCGGGTAGCGGTCGATCGGGGGCGGCTCGGGGGCCGGATGCCCGGAGAGGCCGAGGGTGGCGTCGTAGGCCTTCTTCCAGTCGCCGTTCCTCTCGCTCGCCTCCAGCCCGTCGTCGAGGGCGAGGCGCAGCGTGTTGTCGCTCCGCGGGACGCCGATGCCGTAGGGCTCGTCCGAGAAGGTGGGGCCGACGACCTTCAGTTCATCGGGCACCTTGGCCGCATAGCCGAGGAGGATCGTGTCGTCCGTCGTGACCGCGTCGACCTGGAGGGTGAGGAGGTTGTCGACGCAGATCGAGTACGTGTCGTACGCGACGGGCTCGGCCTCGGGGTAGTCCTTCTCGATCCGCTGCAGCGGCGTCGAACCGGCGGCCGAGCAGACGGTCCTGCCCGCGAGGTCGCCGGGGCCGTTGATGTCGTTGTTGTCGGCGCGCACGAGCAGGGACTGGCCGGCCATGTAGTAGGGGCCGGCGAATCCGACCTGCTTCTTGCGCAGATCGTTGATGGTGTAGGTGCCGACGTAGTAGTCGACCTGACCGTTCTGCAGGGCGGTTTCGCGGTTGGCGGAGGCGATCGTCGTGAAGTCGACCGTGCCAGGTTCGAAGCCGAGATAGGCGGACATCATCTTCGCGATCTCGATGTCGAAGCCGGTGTAGGCGCCGGTCGCCGGGTCCTTCTCACCGAGGAACGGCTGGTCCTCCTTGACGCCGACGACGAGGTGGCCGCGAGCCTTCGCCTTGCGCCAGGTCGGCGACTGCGGCAGCTCGTAGCCCTCGTTGACGCGGTACTGCGGGAGCTGGTCGGGCTGCGGTCCCTTGACGGGCGGGCTGCCCTCCTTTCCGCAGGCGGCGGCCAGCAGGGCGAGGACGGCGAAGGTGAGGACGGCGACGAGGCGGCGCAGGAGCGCGGTGGTGGCGCGGTGCATGTCCGTCACCCCGCTCAGTGCTTGAGGATCTTGGACAGGAAGTCCTTGGCGCGGTCCGTCTCCGGCGCGGTGAAGAACTCCTCGGGGGTGCGGTCCTCGACGATCGCGCCGTCCGCCATGAAGACCACGCGGTTCGCGGAGGCGCGGGCGAAGCCCATCTCGTGGGTGACGACGACCATCGTCATCCCCTCCTGCGCCAGTTGGCGCATGACCTCCAGCACCTCGTTGATCATCTCCGGGTCCAGGGCCGAGGTCGGCTCGTCGAAGAGCATCACCTTCGGGTCCATGGCCAGGGCGCGGGCGATCGCGACCCGCTGCTGCTGTCCGCCCGAGAGCTGGGCCGGGTACTTGGGGGCCTGGGAGGAGAGCCCGACACGGTGGAGGAGCTCCATCGCCCGCTGCTCGGCCTCGTCCTTGCGGCGCCTGCGGACCCTGACCGGGGCGAGCGCCACGTTCTCCAGCACCGTCTTGTGCGCGAAGAGATTGAAGCTCTGGAAGACCATGCCGACATCGGCACGGAGCTTGGCGAGGTCCCGCCCCTCTTCGGGGAGCGGCTCCCCGTCGACCGCGATGGTGCCGGAGTCGATGGTCTCCAGGCGGTTGATGGCGCGGCAGAGGTGGACTTGCCGGAGCCCGACGGGCCGATGACCACCAGCACCTCGCCGCGGCCCACGGTGAGATCGATGTCCTTCAGGACGTGCAGGGTCCCGAAGTGCTTGTTCACGCCGCGCAGCTCGATCAGCGGATCGGCTGATACGGCGGTGTCGGCTCCCCCGTTGTCGGCTCCCCCGTTGTCGGCTCCCCCGTTGTCGGCTCCCCCGTTGTCGGCTCCCCCGTTGTCGGCTCCTCCGGCGTCGGCTCCCTCGGCGGCCATGGCGCCCCCGCCCCCTCTCGGCTGTTCGCGCGGTCAGCGCAAACTATCCGGCCGAAAGCGGCAGTTCCCCATGACACGCACCAAAGGCCATTAACCGTATGGTGGGCTCGACTCCGGGGAACGATCGGGGCCGTCGCCGACACGGGGGTGGCCGGGCACGTACGGTCCCGGGCACCGGCCCGTACGGCGGGGACGGTCAGCCCTCCGACGCCTCCGCGTAGATCTGGGACAGCTCGGGAGCCCCGGTGGCGGCCCAGTCCAGGCCCGCGACCACGACGTCGATCTCACGGCCCGAAGCGAGCCTGATCACCGGCTTGCCGTTCGGCCAGACCTGCCAGGCGGCCCCGGCCACCGTCCGTACGATCACGGTCCCCAGGTAGAGACCCGCGTCGTTGCCGAGCCACGCCAGTTCCTCGGGGTCGTCGCGCCAGCGCGGCAGGAGCTGGTCGAGCGCCTCCAACGACCGTACGGAGTCGTCGAGTTCGAGCCCGGCTCCGACCGCCCTGCTGCGGAGCAGCTCGCATTCGGAGAGCAGCTCGGCCACTCCTTCGGAATCCGCCTCGGACGGCAGCACCGCCACGGACGGGCGCCCGTGGCGCCTGCGCCAGTTGTCCAAGAAGGGGATGTTCATACCACTCAGGTTCGCATCCGGCCCCCCGCATGCACCACAGGGCGCGCTCGATGGCAGGAATTCAACCGCGGTTCAGACCGGGATCATTGACGGCGCCCTGCCGCCTCCCTACTTTCATCCCGCACCTGTCGGATCACTGCGGATGCGGGAGGGGACGGCCACATGCTCGTCGCACGGCGATGGATCACCGGAATCGTCGCAGTCGGGGCGGCCGTCGCCGTCGCCGCGGGCGGGGCACCGTCCCCCGCCGTCGCCCAGGAAAGCCGTACGGAGCCGCTCCCTCTGGAGCGGCTCTTCGACAACACGGCGGTCAGTGACGACGCCCGCCCCACCGAGGCCGACTTCGACGGCACCGGTCAGTCACTGTCCGCACAGGACCTCCGCGCGGCGGGCTGGACACCCGGCCGTATCCTCGCGCTCGACGGCGCCCGGCTGACCTGGCCCCGCTCCGCGGCCGGGCGGCCCGACAACGTCCGGGCCAACAGCCAGGCGGTACGGCTGCGCGGCCGGGGCGACGCGGTGTCGTTCCTCGTCGCGTCGACGGGGGCGGGCGCCGATGTGGCCGGCGCCGGCACGGTGCGTTACCGCGACGGCGGACGCACCGCGTACACCCTCGCCGTCCCGGACTGGCGCACCGGGCCGCTCGCGACCAAGGCCGTCGCGCTGCCGCACATCAACACCCCGGGCGGGCAGCGCACCGAGAAGGTCCGGCTGTACGCGGTGACCGTGCCGGTCGAGCGCGGACGGGAGATCGCGTCGGTGGTCCTGCCCCCGGACCCCGGGCCCACCGCCGATCTGCACATCTTCGCGGCAGCCGTGCGCAGCCCGGCGCCGGGATGGACCGGTACGTGGTCGGCGAGCGCCTCCGGCTACGCCGCGGTCGGGCCGTGGGCCGACCGGACCGTACGGCTCGTCGTCCACACCAGCGCGGGCGGCCGGGGCATCCGCATCCGGCTCGCCAACACCTTCGCGTCCGCGCCGGTGCGCATCGGGCACGCGTCGGTCGCCGTCCAGGGGGCTGGCGCGGCGGCGGCCGGGTCCCCGCGGCGACTGACGTTCGGCGGACGGCAGGAGGCGGTGATCCCCGCCGGGGCCGAGGCGTTCAGCGACCCGGCGGACTTCCGCGTACCGGCCGATGCGAACCTCCTGGTCAGCCTGCATCTGCCGGACCCGGTCACGGCCGCGCCGCTGCACAGCAGGACCAACCAGATCAGCTATGTGAGCACGCAGGGCAGCGGCGACCGGACGGCCGACAGCGGCGGAGAGGCGTACACGGAAACGATCAGCACCTGGCCCTTCCTCACCGGCGTGGACACCGGCGGCGGCCCCGGCTCGGTGGTGACCCTCGGCGACTCGATCACGGACGGGGACAAGTCGACGGTGGGCGGCAACCGGCGGTGGCCGGACGTCCTCGCCCGCCGCTTCCAGGCCCAGAGCGCGGTCCCCCGCTACGGCGTGCTCAACCAGGGCATCTCGGCGAACCGGATCGTCACCGACCGCTACCCGGGGGACGGGGTGAGCGCGGACACGGGCGGCGTGAGCGCCCAGCACCGGCTGGACCGCGATGTGCTGGCCCAGACCCGGGCCCGTACGGTCGTGGTCTTCGAGGGCATCAACGATGTGCGCTGGGGGACCACGCCGGAGCAGGTGATCGCGGGCCTGCGCGCCATCGCCGAACGCTCCAAGGCGCACGGGCTGCGGGTCGTCGCGGCGACGATCGCCCCCTGCGAGGGCTATCCGGACTGCACGCCGGAGGTCGACGCACGGCGCACCGCCGTCAACGCGTTCCTCCGGCAGAACGCCGGGACCTTCGACGCGGTGCTCGATTTCGACGCGGTGATCCGCGACCCGTCACGCCCGCAGCGGATGCTTCCGGCCTACGACAGCGGCGACCATCTGCACCCCGGGGACAAGGGACTCCAGGCCCTGGCCGACTCCATCGACCTGCGGCTGCTGGCCCCGTGACGACTCCCGGTCGCGGGCAGCGGACTCCCCGCCGCCCGCGCCGGGAGCCCTGCCCCGGCTAGGCCTGGCGGACGGCCGCACCGTCCAGATCGACCACGACCGGTGCGTGGTCCGAGGCCCCCTTGCCCTTGCGCTCCTCACGGTCCACGTAGCTGTCCTTGACCGCGCCCGCGAACGCCTTGTTCCCGTAGACCAAGTCGATCCGCATCCCGCGGTTCTTGGGGAAGCAGAGCTGGCGGTAGTCCCAGTACGTGTACGGGTGGTCGTACTTGAGCGGGCGCGGGACGACATCGGTGAGGCCGAGGCCGCGCAGCGATTCGAGGGCGGTCCGCTCGGCCGGGGTCACATGCGTGAGCCCTTCGAAGGCGGAGCGGTCGTGGACGTCCTCGTCCGTGGGCGCGATGTTGAAGTCGCCGAGAACCGCGAACGGCCGTTCCGCCGCGGCGTCCCCGGTCACCGCGGCGCCCAGCGCCTCCAGCCACTGCAGCTTGTACGCGAAGTGCGCATGGTCCACCTCGCGGCCGTTCGGCACGTAGACCGACCAGACGCGGACGCCGTCACAGGTCGCGGAGATGGCCCTGGGCTCCTGGGCACCGTCGTAGTCCGGACCGCCGGGCAGGCCGTGGGTCACCTCGCCCAGGCCGACGCGGGAGACGATCGCGACGCCGTTCCACCTGCCGTCCGCGTTGACCGCCGACTCGTAGCCCAGCGCGCGGAGCTGCTCGCGCGGGAACTGCTCGTCGGTGCACTTGGTCTCCTGGATGCACAGCACGTCCGTGCCGCTGCTCTCCAGCCAGGCCAGCAGCCGGGGCAGCCGGGCGGTGATCGAATTGACGTTCCAGGTGGCGATGCGCATGAGGACGAATGTACAGCGGGCCACCGACAGTCCGGTCCGCGCTCAGAGCGCGAGGGATTCCCCCGGGGCCAGCCGGTCGTGGTGGGCACCGGCGACACCGGGACCGTCCGGGCCGAGCATTCGGTCGTACACCGGCCGCGCGATGTCGGTGAGCAGCCCGTCGTGGACGTCCACCGCGCGCCGCGGGGCGACCTCGCGGACGTAGTCGATGACCTCGGCGACCTTGTTCCAGGGCGCGTGCACGGGCAGCATCAGGGTTTCGACGGGACGCTCGGGGACGGTGAGCGCGTCGCCGGGGTGGAACACCGAACCGTCCACCAGGTAACCGACGTTGGTGACCCGGGGGATGTCCGGGTGGATGACGGCGTGCAGTTCGCCGTGCACCTCGATGTCGAAGCCCGCGGCGCTGAAGGTGTCGCCGTGGCCCACCGTGTGGACCCGCCCGGGAAAGGCGGACGCGATCTGCTCGGCGACGCTGCGCAGGGTCCAGATCTCGGCGGACGGGTCGGCCTCCAGGGCCGCGCGCAGCCGCTCCTCGTCGAAGTGGTCGAGGTGCTCGTGAGTGATCAGCACCGCCTCCGCCCCGACCGCGGCGTCCTTCTCGCTGAAGGCGCCCGGGTCGACGACCAGCACCCGGCCGTCCTTCTCCAGCCGGATGCAGGCGTGGCCCTTCTTCGTGAGCTGCACGGGGTGTCCTCCCGGGGTCCGGTGACGTGCGGGCTGTGCGGTCCTGCCCGTGACGTCCTGCCTGTGACGTCCCGCGCCGGCCTGCCGGGAGAATCTACTCCTGGGGCGTCGTCTCCTGCCGTATGACCTCCCGCGCCACCCGGTATGCCGAATGGGCCGCCGGGACGCCGCAGTAGACGGCCGTGTGCATCAGCACCTCGCCTATCTCGGCGGGGGTCAGGCCGTTGCGCAGCGCGGCGCGGGTGTGGAACGCCAGTTCCTCGAAGTGGCCGCCGGCCACGAGCGCGGTGAGCGTGATGACGCTGCGGGTGCGGCGGTCGATGCCCGGCCGGGTCCACACCTCGCCCCACGCGTAGCGGGTGATCAGTTCCTGGAAGTCGCTCGTGAAGTCGTCCGTGTCGACCGCGACCTGGTCCACGTGGGCGTCGCCGAGCACCGCCCGGCGCACCTTCATACCCTGCTCGTACGGGTCGGGGCGCGGTGCCTCCACCTCGGGCGGGGCCTCGGCGGACCCGGGCTCCGCGTCCGGCGGGACGACGGCCTGGCTGCCGGTCTGCGGCGAGGCGCTGGACGGCACCGGCCGCAGCAGGGTGGTCTGCCCCCCGCCGCTGTGCTTGTCCTGCCCGGAGCTGTCGAAGTGGCGTACGAGCAGATCGGTGACGGCCGATGGCTGTTCGACCGGGACCAGGTGCGAGGTGCCGGGGACGAGCGCGAGCCGGGCATCCTTTATTCCGGCGACCAGCACACGGGCGTCGGCGGGCGTGGTGACCGGGTCCTCGGATCCGGCGACGACAAGCGTGGGCACGCCGATCCGGTCCAGCGAGGTGCGGATGTCGAAGGCGGCGAGGGCCTCGCAGGCGGCGATGTAGCAGCCGGGGTCGGTGGTGCGCACCATCTGCACCGACCAGTCGGCGATGGCCTGCTGGACGGAGGCGAAGTCGGGCGTGAACCAGCGCTCCGGGACGGAACGGGCAATGGGCTCCAGCCCGTTGGTGCGCACGATCACACCGCGCTGCCGGTACTCGTCCGCGGTGCCGAAGCGCGCGGAGGCGGCGACGAGCGCGAGGGCGGCCAGCCGGTGCGGCCGGCGCAGCGCCAGATCGACGCCGACCGCGCCGCCCAGCCCGCACCCCGCGTAGCCGAAGCGGTCGATGCCCAGCTCGTCGAGGGTCGCCAGCAGGCGGTCGCCCAGGTCGGCGACCGAGGCTACGGGGTGGGCGGGGGCACCGCCGTGACCGGGCAGGTCGTAGCGCAGAACCCGCCAGCGCCGGGCGAGTTCGGGAATCTGCCGGTCCCACATGTGCCAGGTGGTGCCAAGGGCGGGGCCGATGACGAGCACAGGGGCGTCCTGCGGGCCGTCCATCCGGTGCTGAAGGGTCTTGCTCTCGCTCACGTTCGCCACGCTATCCGCCGCCTCGGGGCGGCTGGGTCATGGGGTCACGGTGGAGACGACGTAGACCTTGGGGTGGGCCTTGTTCGCGAAATCGACCGTGATGTCCTGCACGGGTTGGGGCTTGGGGTGTTTGTGGACGGTACCCGCCCACTTCGATTTCTCGCCCGCGCCGAGCTGCCAGCCCACCGTCGCCGCCTCCTTGGTGCTGATGGTGACCTTGCCCTGCTCCAGGGAGGAACGGCTGGTTCCGATGCGTCCGAGGAACTGGTCCAGCCCGTCCTGCGATGTGACGAACTGCACGTACAGCTTGCTGATCTTCCAGGAGTTCGACTCGTAGGACGCGACGTCGGCGGAGTACGCCGGGATGGGCACGTCGTAGATGCGGCGGGACACCCGGGACGGCCAGCCCTCGGTCAGGCCCGTCGCGGCGGCCTTGCCCTCCTTGTCCTTGCCGCTGTCCCGGCTCTGGTTCGCGGAGATCGCCAGATAGCCCGCCGGAATGCCGATGAGCAGCACGACGATGATCAGGGTCAGGACCCGCCGGCGGGTGCTGGGAGGGGTCCGCTGAGGGCCCTCTCCCCCGTCGCCGGGGGCGGACGGGGTCTGGCGGGGGACGGCCGGGCGGTCGGCCATGGTCATCGACGGCTCCCTCGGAGGCCCTGTGCGTACTGCGCGTATCGCTCGTAGCGCTCGTACCGCTCGACGCGGCGCCGGGTGGCGCGGCGGAAGCGGCGGGCGACGAGCCGGGCGAGGTCGGCGGCGCCGACGAGCCCCGCGTCGTTGCCGAGCTGCGCCTTGATGATACGGGCCTCCGGACGGTAGCCGCGCCCGGTGAGATGGCGGCGGAAGCTGTCCCGGGCCGGGCCGATGAGCAGGTCGTCGGCCGAGCTGACACCGCCGCCGATGACGAAGCAGGAGGGGTCGAGGGCGGCGGCGAGGTTGGCGATGCCGACGCCGAGCCACTGCCCGATGTCCTGGAGGAGCTCGACGCACATCGCATCGCCCTCGCGCGCCAGCTCGGTGATCAGGGGCCCGGTGATCTCGGAGATCTGGCCGCCGACGCGGTCGATGATGTTGTACGCGACCGGGGAATCGGCGGCGGCCAGCTCACGGGCCTCGCGGACCAGGGCGTTGCCCGAGCTGTACTGCTCCCAGCAGCCGCGGTTGCCGCAGGGGCAGCGGTGGCCGCCGGGGACGACCTGCATATGCCCGAACTCGCCCGCGACCCCGTAGCGACCGCGCTTGACCTGGCCGTCCTCGAGGATGGCGCCGCCGATGCCCGTGCCGAGCGTGATCATGACGAGGTGGTCCTCGCCGCGACCGGCGCCGAACCGCCACTCCGCCCAGGCCGCCGTGTTGGCGTCGTTGTCCACCATGACGGGGACGGCGAGGCGGGCCGCGAGGGCGTCGCGCAGCGGCTCGTCGCGCCAGGAGAGGTGCGGCGCGAAGAGGACGCGGGAGCGGTCGGCGTCGACCCAGCCGGCGGCCCCGATGCCGACCGCGTGGACGTCGTGCCGGTCGGAGAGGTCGAGAACCAGCTCGGCGATGGTGTCCTCGACGACCTTGGGGCTCTTGGACTTGTCCGGCGTCTCGGTGCGCAGCTTCTCCAGGATGTTGCCGTCGGCATCGACGACACCGGCCATGACCTTGGTGCCGCCGATGTCGATGCCGACGGTGGGGACCCGAGGGGCGGTGAGGTGCGAGCGGCGCTCGCGGGTGCCGACGGTACGCAGGACGGTCGCCCTGGCCGAGCCGCGGGGTGCCGGCTCGCGGTACGTGCTCATCTCGTCCCTAGGTGGTCGCGGACATGCGGTACTGCTGGCGATTCTGCCAAACGGGACCGACGCCGGCCTCCGCACGTCCGGTCCGAGCACCTCATGCCTGGTCGGCGGCCGCCTTCAGATGCTCGGGTACGGGCGCCCGCTTCAGCTCGTGGCTCAGCTCCTCCAGCTCCGAGCCGCCCGCCATCTGCCGTGTCAGCTCGTCGAGGGTGATCCCGTCCTTGGTGTAGCTGCCGGACATGGTGCCGCGCTTGAGCAGGACGAAACGGTCACCGACGAGGTAGGCGTGATGCGGGTTGTGCGTGATCAGCACCACGCCGAGGCCGGCGTCCCGGGCGGCAGCCACGTACTTGAGGACCACGCCGGACTGCTTGACGCCCAGCGCCGCGGTCGGCTCGTCGAGGACGAGCACCTTGGCCCCGAAGTAGACGGCGCGGGCGATGGCCACGCACTGGCGCTCGCCGCCGGACAGGGTGCCGATCGGCTGGTCGACATCGCGCAGGTCGATGCCCATGCGCAGCAGCTCGGTACGGGTCGTCTCACGCATCTTCCGCACGTCGAGGCGGCGGAAGGGGCCCTTGCCCCGGGTGGGCTCGGAGCCGAGGAAGAAGTTCCGCCAGACCGGCATGAGCGGGACGACGGCGAGGTCCTGGTAGACGGTGGCGATGCCGCGGTCGAGCGCCTCGCGCGGGGAGCCGAGGGAGGTCTCCTCGCCGTCGACGGCGAAGACGCCCGCGTCGTGCCGGTGCAGTCCCGCGATGATCTTGATCAGGGTGGACTTGCCGGCGCCGTTGTCGCCCAGGACGCAGGTGATCTCGCCCGCGTGCACTTCGAGGGAGACGCCCTGGAGGGCCTTGATGTTGCCGTAGAACTTGCTCACGTCGGTGAGCCGGACCAGTGCGGTCATGCGCGTGCCTCCGCCCGCTTGCGGACCCATGCGTTGAGCAGGGTGGCCAGGAGCAGCATCGCTCCGAGGAAGAACTTGAACCAGTCGGGATTCCACTCGGCGTAGACGATGCCCTTGCTGGTCATGCCGAAGATGAAGGCGCCGACGGCCGATCCGATCGCGGACCCGTAGCCGCCGGTCATCAGACAGCCGCCGATGACGGCCGCGATGATGTAGAGGAACTCGTTGCCGATGCCCTCGCCGGACTGGACGACGTCGTAGCTGAACAGCAGATGCTGTCCGGAGATCCAGGCGCAGAAGGCAACGCCCATGTAGAGCCCGATCTTCGTCTTCGCCACCGGGACACCGACGGCGCGCGCGGCCTGGGGCCCGCCGCCGGAGGCGAAGATCCAGTTGCCGATACGGGTGCGCAGCAGGATCCACGTGGCGAGGGCGACGAGGGCGAACCACCACAGGATGGTGACCTGGAGGTCGACGTCGCCGATGCTCAGGCGGGAGGCGAAGAGTGCCTTCGCCGACTCGAAGCCCTCCATGTCGCCGATCGACTTGGTCGACACGGTGCTGCTGATCAGCTTGGTGAAGCCGAGGTTGAGGCCGGTCAGCATCAGGAAGGTGCCGAGCGTGATGATGAAGCTCGGCAGCTTCGTACGGACCAGCAGGAAGCCGTTGAAGAAGCCGATGCCGAGGGTCAGGACGAGCGAGACCGCGACGCCGACCCAGATATTGGCGGTCATCTGGTAGCTGAACATCGACGAGATCAGCGACGAGGACGTCACCATGACGCCGGTGGAGAGGTCGAACTCGCCGCCGATCATCAACAGGGCGACCGGGACGGCCATGATGCCGATGGTCGACGACGCGTAGAGGACCGTGCTGAGGCTCTGCGCCCGCAGGATGCTGTCGGCCACGACGGCGAAGAAGATGAAGACGGCGACGGCGCCGACGGTCGCGCCCAGCTCGGGCCGGCCCATGAGGCGGCGTATCAGGGAGGTTTCGAGCAGCCGGTCGTCCCGGGTGGTGGTCGGTGTCTTGGCAAGGACTGTCATCGCGTTCCCCGCTTCGTGTACTCCTGCAGCTCGGCGGCGTCCTTCTCGCTGATGATCTGCGGGCCGGTGAGCACCGGCCGGCCGCCGCCGAGGACATCGGCGTTGTAGTGGTGGAGCCAGAGGAGGTCGACCGCCTCGTAGCCCTGGAGGTACGGCTGCTGGTCGACGGCGAAGCCGAGGTCCCCGTCCTTCAGGGACTGGGCCACCTTGGCGTTGAGGTCGAAGGTGTCGATCTCGGCGTCGCTGCCCGCCTGTTCCCTCGCCTTGACGGCGGTGTCGGCGAAGGGCGCACCGAGGGTGACGACGGAGTCGATGCTCTTGTCCGTCTGGAGCTTGGCCTCGATGGAGGACTGGACCTCGGGCATGTTGGTGCCCTCGACGTAGAGGTTCTTCATGTCCCCGTCGAAGGCCTTGCGCGCTCCGTCGCAGCGCTGCTCGTGGCCGACGTTGCCCTGCTCGTGCAGGACGCAGAGAGCCTTCTTCTTCTTGCGCTTGTTGAGTTCCTCGCCGACGGCCTCGCCGGCGATGGTCTCGTCCTGGCCTATGTGCGAGAGCGCGCCGAACTGCTTGGACTGCGCGGAGCCGGAATTGACGGTGACAACGGGTATGCCCTTTTTGACCGCCTTGGCGATGACGTCCTTCATCGCGTCGGGCTTGGCGAGCGAGACGATGAGGCCGTCGACGCCGCGGTCGATGGCGCTCTGGACGAGCTGCGCCTGCTGCTGGCCCTCTTTGTGGTGCGAGTAGAGGAACTTGATGTTGTCCTTCGCGGCAGCCTGCTCGGCGCCGTTCTGCACGATGTCCCAGAAGGTGTCGCCGTCGCCGGAGTGGGTGACCATGGCGAAGGTCCAGCGGGGCGTGCTCACGGCGGCCCGGCCGGTGGTGGCCTCGGCCGCGCGCTCCTCCGCGCGCTTGCCGCCCGTACTGCTGCATCCCGCCAGGGTCGCGCCGAGTGTCGCCGCCATCACGGCGCCCATCGCTCGCGTGCCTGTCCGAACCCGTGCCACGAAGACGTGCCTCTCTCCCTGCGCGGGGCGCGCGCCGCGCGCCGTACCGCCTGATGTCTGTCCTGGTGCGGCCGTGTCCGGGAGGATCCGGGCACGGCCGACCAAGTATCGGTGACGGGCGTTTCCCGCCTCGTCATCGGGTGCCGCGGGCGGTGTACTTCTCCAGCCGCGGCACGTCCTTCTCGGTGACGACCGCGGGCCCGGTGAGCACCGGCTTCCCACCGCCGAGGACGTTGGCGTTGGTCTTGTTGAGCCACAGCTCGTCGATCGCGAGGTAGCCCTGGAGGTACGGCTGCTGGTCGACCGCGAAGCCGATCTCCTTGGCCTTCAGCGACTTCACGACCTGGGCGTTGAGGTCGAAGGTGTCGATCTCGGCCTTGCTGCCCGACTGCTCCTTCGCCTTGACGGAGGCCGCGGCGAAGGGCGCGCCGAGCGTGACGATCGCGTCGATGCCGTTGTCGGACTGGAGCTTGGCCTCGACGGACGACTGGGTGGCGGGCATGTTGGTGCCCTCGACGTTGAGCGTCTGCAGCGAGCCCCTGAAGGTCTTCTTCGCGCCCGCGCAGCGCTCCTCCAGGGAGACGTTGCCCTGCTCGTGGATGACGCAGAGGGCCTTCTTCTTCCCGCGCTTGTTCAGCTCCTCGCCGACGGCCTCACCGGCCACGGCCTCGTCCTGGCCGATGTGCGACAGGGCGCCGAACTGCTGCGAGTACTGGCCGCCGGAGTTGATGGTGACCACGGGGATGCCGGCCTTGACGGCCCGGGCGATCTCGTCCTTCAGGGCGTCGGGCTTGGCGAGCGTGACGATCAGGCCGTCGACCTTCTTGTTGATCGCGGTACGGACGAGCTGGGCCTGCTCGTCGCCCTCCTTGTTCGCGGAGTAGAGGAACTCCACGTTGTCCTTGGCCGCCGCCTGCTTGGCGCCGCTCTGGACGATGTCCCAGAACGTGTCGCCCTCGCCGGAGTGCGTCACCATCGCGATCTTCATCCGCGGGGTGTCCACGCCCTTGCCGCTGCCGCCGCCCGCGGGCGCGTCCTCGGCGTCCTTGCCGCCCGAGTTGCTGCAACCGGCGACCGCGAGCGCGATGGCCGCGGTGAGCACCGCCGCCGTACGAATCCTGGGTCTGCCCGCCATGGTGGCTCCGCCTTCCCTCCTGAGCCGCATCGTTGCGGCTGGAGGAGTTCTAACGGCGGGCGACTGGCCGCGTCAATACTTTGTCCGAACATTCTTACGCGGACGGGGTGTGCGGCCCGGGGGCGGGCACCGGTGCAGCACCGTACGGGGAGGACCCCGGGCGCGCGCGGGAGCCCCGCTTCAGGGGTCCTACGGGAGGCCCGCTTCCGAGCCCGGCCCTTCAAGGCCGGACGCACACGCACCGCTTCAGGGCCTGGGTCTTCAGGGCCTGGGTCTTCAGGGTCTGGGTCTTCAGGGCCGGACGAGCAACTGGAACTCGAAGGCGTAACGGGACGCCCGGTAGATGTGCGACCCGAACTCGACCGCGCGGCCGGTGTCGTCGAACGTCGTCCGCTGCATCGTCAGCACCGGCGCCCCCTCCGGTTCCCCCAACTGCTCGCCCTCGTCGGCGGATGCGGCACGCGCCCCGACCGCCTGGCGGGCGCTGTGCAGCGTGATGCCCGCCTCGCGCATGAGGCGGTACAGGCCCGTGGACTCCAGCCGCGCGGTGTCCAGGTCGAGGAGTCCGGCGGGCAGGTGGTTGCACAGGTGCGCCATGGGCTCGCCGTGTGCGAGGCGCAGCCGTTCGACGAGGACCACTTCGGAGCCCTCGGGGACACCGAGCGCCGCCGCGACCTCGGCGGTGGCGGACTCCGTGGTGTTCACCAGGACGCGGGTCGCGGGGCGCTGACCGGCGGCTTCGAGGTCGTCGTAGAGGCTGCTCAGTTCGAGCGGGCGTTTGACCTGGCTGTGCACGACCTGGGTGCCGACCCCGCGCCTGCGGACCAGGAGCCCCTTGTCCACCAGCGACTGGATGGCCTGGCGGACGGTGGGCCGGGACAGGCCGAGCCGGCCCGCGAGCTCGATCTCGTTGCCGAGCAGGCTGCCGGGTGCGAGTCTGCCCTTCTCGATCGCCGCCTCGAGCTGCTGGGAGAGCTGGAAGTAGAGGGGGACCGGGCTGCTGCGGTCCACGCTGAGCTGGAGAGACCTGGTGGAGTCTGCCTCTTGCTGCTTCGCCACGCAGGCGAGACTAGCCGTAAGCACTGATGACGGGAAGTCGTGAAGTTCGATTGTCCGGACAAACCGTGCACCCGGGCAGCTCCCGTACCGCCCGCGGTCACCAGGGCAGCGGCCGCCCGTCCCGGAAGAACCCGCCCGTCGGCCCGTCGTCCGGAAGCGTCGCCGCCCGGACGACGCTCGCGGCCCCCTCCCCCACGGGCCGCCCTCCGGCCCCGCCCATGTCGGTGGCGACCCAGCCGGGGCAGACCGCGTTGACCAGCATCCCGTCGCGGCGGAACTCGGCCGCGAACATCACGGTCAGGGCGTTGAGCCCGGCCTTGGTGACGGCGTACGCGGGGGTGCCCGCGCCCATGCTCGCCAGTGAGGCGGCTTCGCTGGAGACGTTGACGATGCGCGGGTGGGCGCTCGCGCGCAGCAGCGGGGCGAAGGTCTGGATGATCCGCCAGGGTCCGTAGAGATTGGTCTCGGCGGCCTCCCGTACGACGTCGAGGTCCGCGCCGGAGGGCCGCTGCCAGGTGTCGTAGGCGATGGCCGCGTTGTTCACCAGGACGTCGAGGCGGCCGTGCCGCTCCGCGACCGTCGCGGCCGCGCGCTCGATCGAGGCGGCATCGGTGACATCGAGCCGCAGCGGCAGGATCTCGCCCGGTTCGGCCGCGGACACCAGGTCGGCCGCCGCGGCCTCGGCGGCGTCCTGCGACCGGGCCGTGAGCAGGACCGTGTGCCCGCGCCCCGCGAGCCGGCGTACCGTCTCCCGCCCGATGCCGCGATTGCCGCCGGTGACCAGCGAGACGGTGCCCATGGGCCCACGGTACGGCGCCTCCGCCCGGCGCCCCGCTCCGATCACTGCGGGGGTCTGACGTCCCGGCGGCGGACGGCGGCGGCGCCGCCGAGTCCGTCCAGGATCCCGGCCAGCAGCGTGCGGTGCTCGGCAAGCTTCCGCTTCCCGAACCGCGCGGCCAGGCGGTCATCGAGCTCTGCCCGTGCGGTGCGCGCCGCCTCGACCCCTTCGCGCCCGCGCGCGGTCAGCCGTACGCGGCGGATGCGGGCGTCGCGGTCGTCCGGGACGCGCTCGGCGTAGCCGAGGCGTTCGAGTTCGGCGACGGCCTTGGAGGCACCCTGCTGGGTCATGTCCAGCCGGTCGGCCAGTTCGCCGACCGTGGGCTGTCCATCGATGAGGTGCTGGAAGACGTAGCCGTGGGAGAACCGCAGATCGCCGAAGCCCCGGGCGCTCAGCTCGTCCTGGACGGCCCCTGCCGCGGCGAAGCCGACGAAGAGGGCCAGGGTGCCGGTGTCCAGCTCATGGGGTTCCACGTCCTGTCGCATGGCTCCATTCTGCATTTGACAACCAAGGTTGTGCAACTATGGTTGTAGATATGTCCGAGCTTCAGCAGACCGCATTGCAGCAGCACCCGCTCATCGACCTGGCCGTCCGCTACCACGCGGCCGTCTCACGGTTCGCCACCGGCGACGAACTCGCCGCCTTCTTCCACGAGGACGCCGTCCACCACGAGTTGCCCAACGCGCTCTACCCCGACGGCGCCGTACGCGATCTCGCCGGCCTGGGCACCGCGGCCGAAGCCGGCCGCAAGGGCCTGACGGAGCAGAGCTTCGAGGTGCTCAACGCGGTGGCTTCGGAGCATCAGGTGGCTCTGGAGGTGCTGTGGACCGGCACCATCGCCCGCCCCCTGGGCGACCTGCCCGCGGGCCACGTCCTGCGGGCCCACATCGCGACCTTCCTGACCTTCCGGGACGGCAAGATCTCCTCCCAGCGCAACTACGACTGCTATGAACGCCTCAGCCCCGCCTGAACGTTGACTGCGGGCGGCAGGCTGCAGCCGATCGGGGCGCCGCCCGCGCGTCACGCCCAGCGCACCGGAAGGCTCCGGAAGCCGCGCATCAGCAGGCCGGGGAGGCGGGGAAGCGCCGCGGGGTCCGAGGTCTCCAGGGCGAGCTCCGGGCAGCGTTCGAGCAGCGTACGGATCGCGGTCCGGCCCTCCAGCCGGGCCAGCGGGGCTCCCAGGCAGTAGTGGATGCCGTGGCCGAACGCCAGATGGGCGCGGCTTCCCCCCTCGATCGCCGGCCGGCGGATGTCGAAGCGGTCCGCGGCGGGGAATCGGGAGGGGTCGCGGTCGGCGGAGGCGAGGCCGACCAGGACCGGCTGTCCCGCCGGAATGACCGTGCCGCCCATGTCCACCGCCTCGCGGGTGAAACGGAACGTCGATGTCTCCACCGGCCCCTCATACCGCAGCATTTCCTCCACCGCGTCGTCCATGAGGGACAAGTCGCCGCGCAGGGCGGCCAGTTGACGCGGGTGCGTGAGGAGGGCGTGCACACCGTTGGCGATGAGGTTGACGGTGGTCTCATGGCCGGCGACGAGCAACAGGAAAGCCATGCCCAGGAGTTCGTCCGAGGAGAGCCGGTCCCCGTCCTCCGCGCGCGTACGGATCAGAGCGCTCATCAGGTCCTTGCCGGGCTCACTGCACCGCTTGTCCTCGATCAGCTCGACGAGATAGTCGTGCATCGCGGCGACCGCAGCGGCCTCGTTCTCCTTGCTGGTGGCGGCGACGATCTCGTTGGACCACCCGCGGAAGGTCTCGCGGTCCAGGGACGGTACGCCCAGCAGCTCGCAGATGACGGTCATCGGGAGCGGGAAGGCGAGGGCGTCGACCAGATCGGCGCGGCTGTCCTCCCCGGCCAGCATGGCGTCCAGCAGCTCGTCGGTGATCTGCTGGACACGCGGGCGCAGCGCCTCGACGCGGCGGGGCGTGAACTCCCGTGCCACCAGCTTCCGAAGCCGGGTGTGGTGCGGCGGATCGGCCTCCAGCATGTTCGCGTTGAGCGCGGTGACGGAGCCGTCCCACCATCCCGCGGTGCGCCAATCCTTGCTGAATCGCCCGTCGCTCAGGGCCTCGCGCGCCTCGTCGTGGCCCACGATCAGCCAGACCTCGCCCAACTCGGGCGTACGGATGCGGTGCACGGGGCCCTGGGCGCGCAGCTCCGCGTAGACGGGGTAGGGGTCGGCACTGAACGCCGCTCCCCCGTCGGCGGTGAGATCGACGATCGCGGTCTTCTCCGGTTCCGTGCGCTCGGCCATGAGCTGCCCCGCCCTTCGGTCGACTGACGCCACCCTAGGCAGGCGCACGCAGGTGCCGCGTCGGCCGGATGGAGGATCGGACTTCGGCCAACTCCGGCCGCCGACGGGAAATGCGCCCGCCACCTGGTCTTCGACGCCCAAAGCATCGCGGATCGAACGTCGCCGATCGGGGCCGGGCGGCACCAGGCGGGGCCAAGTGGCACCCGGGCGGCGCCGGGCCCGCCCGGCGCAGGCGCGTCAGACGGTGCTGGACGGAGGGGCCGCCTCCGCCACCCGCGCGAGAAGGTCCGCGACCCTCTTCGCCACGGCGTCACGGTCCCCCTCCGAGAGAGCCGAACCCAGGCCGACGGCGGCCGCACCCGCCGCGATCCAGTCCGGAGCGTCCTCGACCGTCACGCCGCCCGTCGGCAGCAGCGGTGCCTGCGGCAGCGCCGCCCGCACGTCCGAGATCCAGCGCGGGCTGTGGTCCGACGCCGGGAAGACCTTGATGGCGTCGGCGCCGAGCTCCATGGCCCGCACGATCTCGCTCGGGGTGGCGACACCGGGGAAGATCGGCACGCCGTAGCGATGGGCGGTACGGATCACCTCGGCGTCCAGCGACGGCGAGACGAGGAAGCGGGCCCCCGCGTCGATCGCCATGCGCGCGGACGGGGCGTCGAGCACCGTCCCGGCGCCGATGAGCGCCTCGTCACCGACCTCACGGCTCAGGGTCGTGACGACCTCCAGCGCGAAGGGCGTGGTCAGCGAGATCTCCAGGGCTCTGAGCCCCCCGGAGATCAGGGTGTCGGCCGCGGCGGCGGCCTCGTCGTAGCTCCCGGTACGGATGATGGCGAAGACCCGCTGTGCCAGCGCGGCACGGGTGATCTCCCAGCGGAACACGGCAGTTGGCCGCCTTTCTCGGTCGGGCGCGCGTCGAGTCGCACGTCATACGCGATACGTCGTACGTGGTCCAGCGTGCGTCGTACGTGGTGCTCTGTGCGTCGTACGTGGTCCAGCGTGCGTCGTACGTGGTGCTCTGTGCGTCGTACGTGGTGCTCTGTCGTACGTGGTGCTCTTGGGGGGAGTCTCGGGGCCGGTGGGCTCTGGGCCGGGCCGGCCGTCGGATCAGCGGGTCGGCGTGGGGGCGGACGGCGATGGGCGGGTCATCGGTGGACGGAATCCCCGCCCTCGGTGAAGGCGGCAAGCGCACGGTCCCGGGCGGCGGCGGTCGGCAGACCGTCGGTGTCCGCCGGGGCCTGGACGACGAGCGCGGCGACACAGGCCGCTTCGGCCAGCGCCTCCGGCTCGGACAGTCCGCGCAGCCGACCGGACAGGTAACCGGCGGCGAAGGCATCGCCCGCGCCGACCGGATCGGCGAGCGGCACCTCGAAGGGCCGCTGGGTCCACTGCGCCCCGCCCGTGACGGCGGTCGCGCTGTGGTCCGCACGCTTGATCACGATCGTACGGGGGCGGCCCGCGTCCAGCAGCTCGGCCGCGGCCTGATCGGCGGGCCGCGAGGTGAGCAGCTCCAGCTCCTCCTCCCCCGCGAGGACGAGATCGGCTTCGCGCAGCAGCGGGCCGACCGTCCGTACCCAATCGTCGGCGCCGCCGAGCTTGCGCCGCACATTGGGGTCGAACGAGACGGTCGCGCCGGCCGCCCTCGCCAGCTCGATCAGGCGGGCCGTCGCCTCGGCCGCGGTCGGGGACAGCATCGGCGTGATCCCCGAGACGTGGACCAGCCGGGCGCCGTCCAGCGCCTCCGGGCGCAGGTGCCCGGGCGCCAGCCGGGAGGCGGCGGATCCCGCTCGGTAGTACTGGACGTCGATGGCCCGCCGCGGGTGGCTGTCGCGCAGCAGCAGCCCGGTGGGAGCGTCCTCGTCCACCTCCGCGTACGACACGTCGATGCCGTCGGCACGCAGCTCGCGCAGCACGGCCTCGCCCGCCGGGTCGGCTCCGACCCGGCCGATCCAGCGCGTGGGGTGGCCGAGGCGCGCGAGGCCCGCGGCGACATTGGACTCGGCGCCCGCGACGGAGCGGCGGAAGTGCACGGCGCGGTCGAGCGGAATGCCTGGCTCCGCGAGGAGCAGCAGCATGGCCTCCCCGCAGGTGACCACCCAGGGCCCGTTGCCCACCGTTGCCTCCGCTGCTCGCCCGTACGCCTCGTACGCTCGCATCTGCCGGAACCGTACCGGTCGGCTGCGGCAACGCCCGCGCCGGGGCACGGCGTTCCCGGCCCCACTCGTCCGGCCGGTCCGGCTGTTCGGCCCGTCCGGCCCGTCCGGCCGGGAAGGGTCGGGCGGCCGTCGGGTTGCGATGGCCGGCCCGGGATGGACGCCTGGTCAGGCCGGACGACGCACCGCTGCCGGTACGTGATCGGACGCGTGCCCGGGGGTGGAGGCGTGTTCAGGGGCAGGCGCGTGGCCGGGGGTGGAGGGGTGTTCAGGGGCAGGCGCGTGGCCGGGGGTGGAGGCGTGTTCAGGGGCGGGCGCGTGGCCGGGGGCCGGGAAGCGCCCCATGGCGGGGCGGCGCTCGGGATCCGGTACGCGCTCGGGGGCCCGTCCAGCTCCTCCGCCGTCCAGAAAACGCCCCAGCGGAAGGGTGGCCGCGCCGACCGTCACCGCGTCCGGGCCGAGGCGCCCGAGCTCGATCGAGGTCTGGGCACAGGGGTGGCGCAGGGCGTAAGCCGCTGCGGCGGTCCGTACGGCGGGCAGGAGCCGGGGCCCGAGCATCAGGCCCGCCCAGCCGCCGAGCACGATCCGCTCGGGGTTGAAGAGATTGACGAGGTCGGCGATGCCCGCGCCGAGGTACTCCGCGGTCTCGTCGAGGGTCGCGCCCGCCGCCGGATCTCCGCGGTCCGCGGTCGCGATCAGCTCGGCGACGGAGGACTCCTCGTCCGGCCCGGTCGGGTCGCCGCCCGCTTCGCGCCAGCGGTCCAGCACGGCCGCCGCGCCGACGTAGGCCTCAAGGCAGCCGAGGGCGCCGCAGCGGCATCGGCGGCCGCCGACCCGGAGCGTGGTGTGGCCCCACTCCCCGGCGCTGCTCGACGCGCCCCGGTAGGGCGCGCCGTCGGTGATCACGCACGCGCCGACGCCCGAGCCGATCAGTGCGATCACGGCGTTGCGGGCACCGCGGCCGGCGCCGAACCACGTCTCGGCCCGGCCCAGCGTCTTGGCACCGTTGTCGATGTGCAGAGGCAGGCCGGTCGACCGGCGCAGCAGCGCTTCGAGCGGTACGCCGTCCCAGCCGGTCGCCTGACCGTGGACCACGGCCCCATCGGGTCCGGTGGCGTCGACGATGCCGGGTACGCCGATGCCGATACCGAGGACCGGCGCGTCGCTGAGGCCCGCATCGTTCAGCACCGCGTCGTTCAGGACTGCATCATTCAGCACCGCGTCGTTCAGGACCGCGTCGTTCAGGACCGCGTCGAGGCCGTCGAGGATGAGCCGGACGACGAGGTCCACGTCATGCCCGTGCCCCGCCAACGGGAGGTCGGCAGAGGCGATTTCGGCCAGCGCGAGGTCGAACAGCGCGACACGCACCCGGGTTTCGCCGACGTCGACGCCGACGAGACGCCCACTGCCGGGAGCGACGCGCAGGAGGGTACGGGGGCGGCCGCCGTCGGAGGCCGCCGAGCCTGCCTCCTCGACCAGCCCGTCCGCGACCAGTTCGCCGACGACATTGCTGACGGAGCCGGAGCTGAGACCCGTGGCGGGCCCCAATTCCTGTCTGCTCAAGGGGCCTTCGAAGTACAGATGCCGCAGCAGCAGGGCGCGGTTGGCGCGCCGCAGATCGCGCACGGTCCGCCGGCTCGGCTCGCCCATGGGTGTCTCCCTCCCGCAGGCAACCTAGCCTGCGGTAGGGCTCCGGGCGACCTGCCGGGTGACCTCCGGGGATGCGCAGGGGCGTCAACTACGCAGTGACGCGTACGTAGTCCACGACGAGCTGCTGGGGGAAGACCGTGCTGTCGTCCGGGTCGCCCGGCCAGTAGCCGCCGACCGCGAAGTTCATGATGAGGAAGAACGGGTGGTCGAAGACCCACTTGTTGCCGTTGAGATCGGCGGGCGTACGGGTCTGGTAGACGGTGCCGTCCACGGACCACGTGATCGAGTCCGGGGCCCAGTCGACGGCGAAGGTGTGGAAGTCGTCGGAGAACTTCTCGCCGTTGGGGAGCGTGTGGCCCGCGCCGATGCCGCCCTCGCCGGAGTACCCGGGGCCGTGCAGGGTGCCGTGGACGGTGCCCGGCTCCTTGCCGACGTTCTCCATGATGTCCAGCTCACCGCAGGCGGGCCATCCGGCGCTGCCGATGTCCTCGCCGAGTGCCCAGAACGCGGGCCAGACCCCTTGCCCGCTCGGCAGCTTCATCCGCGCCTCGAAGTGCCCGTACTTCTGCGTGAACTTGCTCGCGGTGTTGAGGCGGGCGGAGGTGTACTCGCACCGGCCGTACCAGCACTGGTAGTCGGCCGGGTTCTCCTTCTTCGCCGTGATGACCAGATTTCCCTGACCGTCCAAGGCAGCGTTGTCCGTACCGCTCGTGTAGTACTGCCGCTCGTGGTTGTTGACGTTGTCGCCGGTCTCCAGCTGCCACTTGCTGCCGTCGACCGGACTGCCCGCCGGACCGTCGAAGTCGTCGCTGAAGGTGACGGCGGCCGGGGACTGCGCGCGCTGCGCGGCGGGGCCCGCCTGTGCGGAGGGGGCGAGGAACGTCGCGGTCAGGGCTGCCGCGGCCGCCGCACCGATCACGGCCGTACGGGTACGGGTGCGCCTGCGTGTGGCGGGCGCCCCGTCGCGGTCCGGGTCCTGGGCGGTGGATGTGGCCGTATCGCTGGTGGTCATGTGGGGGTGCTCCTTCGTCTGCGTCCCGCCGCCGTTCCGGTGGTCCGGCGCACCGAGTGGCCGGTCCGGGTGGGCATGGCGGGGGCTGCCGGGGGGGGGAGGGTCCGCGGGCGGAAGTCCGGGCAGGAGCATGCGGGTGGCATGCACCTGCCATACAACAAGCCGCCGACGGGGCATGGAGCTCTCACCGGGGATTGGTCTGAACCTTAGTTCACGACTTGGTTTAACCGATACGGGAAAGGGCCGTCAAGCCTTCGGGCCGCGAAGGGAGTTGGGCCCACCGCTCCCGCGCGCAGCCCCCGCCACAGCTCCGCTTCACCGTCCGGCAGTCCGGCGTCGCTTGCGAGCAGCGCGTTCCGGACAGGGTCATTGAGGCCGAGCCGGGTCAGGATGCGCGAGACCACCTTGACCGTCGCGACGCTCATCACGAAGTCACGGCCGCCCGTTGCCGACCGCCCGCGCCGGCGGCCCCGGCGAAGCGCGCGCCGTGTATGATCGTCTCATTGACGGTCGTCAACGTGACGACCTCCGGGGCCCGTTCGTGCCGCCGCAGCTTCACTGCCGTCGCGAGGCCGTCCGTAGGGCATGCAGATGCCCACCAGCACCACATCCGGCTCCTGCCTGTCGACGGGGAAAGCGCCTCAACGCTATCCGCCGCCTTGCCCGCGATCTCGACGTCGGACGTGCCGCCGAGAGTGAGCCGCAACCCGGCCCGTACGAGCGGGTCGTCTCCACGAGCAGCACCAGGATCGGCTCTCCCGCGCGCCGCTCTCCCTGCCGATCGGGGAGATGAGCGAGCCCTGGTCTCGGCAAGGCCCCCGCGGGGAGCCGCCATTGGCCCACGCGAGGAGCCGCCATTGGCCCTCGCAGGGAGCCGCCGTTGACCATGGCCGCGTGTGGTCAATCGGCCCTGGATCGGCCGGAGTTGCGGGACATCGGGGCGGTACCGACCGAGGGCCGGCAGCACCCGGCACGCCGCCCCGGGGAAACCGGTCACGACTCGGGAGAGACCGAAGGCGCCCTCAGTGACATCGCCGAGGGCGCGCAGGCGGGACCGGACGGGACCGGCCATGCCGTCGCAGCGTCCGGGCCGGACTCCCCTACCGCCTCGGACTCCACGTCCGTACGGCCCCGGGACCCGAAGGGCTCGCCGCCTCCGGGGCGTCGGCACCGAGCCGGACGCCTTTGACGGTCGCCGGCTTCCCCTCAGTCGCGGAATGCCGCGTGGGGAGCGTCTCCGAGGCTGAGCAGGAGTTTGCGGAGCAGGTGGTTGAGGGTTTCGCGCTCGTCCTCCTGGAGGCCACCGAGGAGGCGGCGCTCGTTCTCCACGTGGCTGACCACCACGCGGTCGACGAGCGCCCGCCCTTCGTCGGTGAGGGTGATGAGCAGTCGGCGGCGGTTGTCGGGGTCGACCTGACGCGTCACCAGATTGCGGCGCACGAGGCGGTCCACCCGGTTGGTCAGCGCGGACGACCCGACCATCGAGGTGGCCACCAGGTCCTTCGGAGTCAGGGTGTGCGGGGGGCCGTTGCGCCAGAGGGTGGCCAGCACGTCGAACTCCCACGACTCGAGGCCGTGGGTGTGCATGTGGTCGCTGATCTCCTTGGAGAGCAGCCGGTACGCGCGGTGGATTCGGCCGATGGGCGCCATGGGTGAGACATCCAGATCTGCTCGTTTATCAGCCCATTGATTCAGGATCACGTCAACTACGTCATTCATTCGACACCCGAACATTCGACATCAAACTGTTTGACACCAAGCTAGCAACTTTCTAGCATCGGTGAACAGTTCGACATCGGAACGTTCGATCATGAACACTTCGACGTGAGGCCGGAGTGCAGACGGTGATCGTCTGCGCCCGGCGCAGTTCAGCGGTACGGCTCCGAGCGGCAGTTGTGTGCCGCGTTCGCCTGCCGCCAGGAGGGGACCTATGACACCGGTCAGCAATGTGGTGCTGCTGCCGCAGACCAATCAGTTACGTGCGATGCACACGGTCATCCGTGACAAGAACGCCTCCCAGACGGACTTCGCGGTCTTCTCCCGGAGGATCATCCGCCTGCTTCTCGAAGCGGGGCTGGATCTGCTGCCCTTCGACAAGCGCGAGGTCACCACCCCGGTGGGGCAGACGTACGACGGGCTGGGCTTCACCTCGCCCCTGTGCGGCGTATCGGTGGTGCGCGCGGGCGAGAGCATGGAGACGGAGCTGCGCGAGATGCTGCCCGGCATCAGCATCGGCAAGATCCTGATTCAGCGGGACAAGCGGACCAAGCTTCCTGATCTGCTCTACAAGAACCTTCCCGCCGACATCGCCGAAGGCCATGTCCTCCTGCTGGAGCCCATGCTCGCCACAGCGGGCTCGGCGCTCGCCGCGCTGGATGTGCTGCGCAGCAGCGGAGTTCAGGACGAGAGGATCGTGCTGATCAACTTCCTGGCCTCGCCTCAGGGACTGGAGCGCGTCGGCCGTGAGGCCCCGGCCGTGCGGATCGTGACGTCCGCCGTGGAGGACGGTCTCAACGAACACGCCTTCATGGTTCCCGGGATCGGGGACTTCGGGGACAGGTTCTTCGGCACGCTCCCGCGGGCCGGCACCTCGTGAAGGACCGAACCGGGCTCGACTCGGCGCTGACGGCCCTGGCACCCATGGTGTGGGGCAGCACCTACCTGGTGACCACCGAACTACTGCCGCCCGACCGTCCCCTGCTCGCGGCGGCGGTCCGGGCCCTGCCAGGCGGACTGATCCTCACCGCGGTGGGCCGGACCCTGCCCCAGGGCAGATGGTGGTGGCGTGCCCTCGCCTTGGGGGCCCTGAACATCGGGGTCTTCTTCTACCTGCTCTTCGTCGCCGCGTACCACCTGCCCGGTGGAGTGGCCGCACTCGTGGGCTCCATCCAGCCGGTCATCGTCCTGCTGCTGTCGGCACTGCTGCTGCGGGAAGCGATACGCGGCCGGCAGGTCGCCGCCTGCCTGCTCGGGGCGCTCGGCGTCGGGCTGCTGGTCCTGGGCCCCAAGGCCGAACTCGACACGGTGGGAGTGCTCGCCGGCATGGGCGGAGCCGCCTGCATGGCAACCGGGATCGTCCTGACCAAGCGCTGGGGCCGGCCACCGGGTGTCAGCCTGCTCACCTTCACCGGCTGGCAGCTCGCCGTCGGCGGCCTGCTGCTGGCCCCGGTGGCCCTCTTCACCGAAGGTCTTCCTGCTCGCCTGACCGGGTCCAACATCGCCGGCTTCGGCTATCTCAGCCTCATCGGGGCGCTCTTCGCCTACGCCGTCTGGTTCCGCGGCATCGAGCGGCTGCCCGCGCTGACGGTGTCGATGCTCGGCTTCGCCAGCCCGCTGGCGGCAACTCTCCTCGGCTACGCCTTCCTTCACCAGAAGCTGACGTTCATTCAGGCGGCAGGCGCGGTGACGGTGGTGGCCTCGGTCCTGCTCGTCCAGAGAATGCCCGCGCGAAAAGTCCGACCGCACGACGACATCCACCCTGTGAAGGAGCGGACTCATGACCCAGTCGCCTGACATCACCGAGGCGGCGCAGCCGCCGGCTGCGCCCGACACAGGAGCGGTCATGACACGCCTGGTCCTGTTCGACCTCGACGGCACCCTCATCGACACGCCGAACGCCATCGTCACGACCTTCACCGACACCTTCGCCTCGCTCGGCATCCACGGCATCACCGCCGACGCGATCCGCAGCACCATCGGCCGCCCCCTGGCCGAGGCCTTCGCATACCTCATGGGCCTCCCCTCCACGGCCGACCCCGTGGAGGCGGCCGTCGCGCGCTACCAGGTGCTCTATCGCGAGCAGATCGTGCCCCAGGCCCGGACACTGCTCTACCCCGGCGTGGTCGAAGGTCTCGCTCGCCTGCGCGCCAACGGCATGACCCTGGCTGTCGCCACCAGCAAGTTCACCGCAAGCGCCGACGTCCTTCTGGTGGCGGCCGGCATTCGCGACGACTTCGCCATGGTCGTCGGCGCGGACGCCGTCACCCAGCCGAAGCCGGCTCCGGAGTCAGGCCTCCTCATCGCCGCGGAACTCGGCCACCACCCGAGCCGGGCCATCATGGTCGGAGACACGACGCACGACGTGTTCATGGCTCACAACGCCGGCATGCGTTCCATCGCCGTCACGTACGGCATCCACTCCCCGGCCCAACTCGAAGCCGCCGAGCCCACCTGGACGGTGGAGACCTTCCCGGCGGTCGTCGATCACCTCCTCGGCACCCTGTAGGGCGCCGATCCCGAACGCCTGACACGCCTTCCAGCCGCCCTCGCACGAGGGGGGCTGGGGCTGCCGGCAGCTTGCCCCTCTGACCGCTGCAGCCGCTCGGCGGCGGCCGCGATCGCGGCCGTCGTCCTCACCCACATCGTGTGCCGGCAGAACAGACCAACTCCGGCACAGTCGGCCCGGCCACCGGCCGGGCCTTTTCCAACCCACAACCACGGGGGATCACCCGCAATGACCATCCAGGCGCCCATGTCCGGACTGTTATCCGAGTACGCGTCGCTGCGCAGCCTGCTGCACCGTCAGGCGCGGCTGCGCCCCGACGACATCGCCGTCACCGCCGTCGGCGGTGACCTCACCTTCCACGAACTCAAGGCCGAGGCAGACCGGTTGGGCTCCCACCTGGCCGCGCTCGGCGTCGCACCCGACACCTGTGTCGGGCTCTACACCGAACCCTCCGCGGATCTGGTGACCGGTGTGTGGGGCATCCTCACCGCAGGCGCCGCCTACCTGCCGATGTCACCCGAGTACCCCGAGGCCCGGCTGAGGTACATGGTCGAGAACGCGGGCGTCCGAGTCGTCGTCACCCAGCCGCACCTGCGCGACCGGCTCTGCCGTTTGGTCCCCGAGGGCACGACCGTGGTCACAGCCGCCGACGCCCCGGCGGTCGGCACCCCTCTCACGCTGCCCGACGCTCAGAGCGATCATCTCGCCTATGTCATCTACACCTCCGGCAGCACCGGTAAACCCAAAGGCGTGATGATCGAACAGCGCAGCATCGTCTCGCAGTTGCGCTGGCTGGACAACTGCGGCCACCTCGGCCCGGACGTGTCCATCCTGCAGAAGACGCCGATGAGCTTCGACGCCGCCCAGTGGGAGATTCTGGCGTGCGCGGTCGGCGCCCGGGTCGTCATGGGCACCCCGGGTCTCTTCCGGGACCCGCAGGGCATCATCACCATGATCTGCGAGCACCGGGTGACCGCCCTGCAGGGTGTGCCGACGCTGCTGCAGGCTCTCGTCGACAGCGAAGAGCTCGGCGCCTGCTCCTCCCTGACGGACGTCTTCTCGGGAGGTGAGGCCCTCACCCGCACCTTGGCACAGGACCTGTTCCGTGCGCTGCCCGGCGTCTCGCTGGTCAACTTGTACGGCCCGACCGAGACGACCATCAACGCCACGTCGTTCTGGGTCGACCCGGACGCCCTCGACCAGTCGTCCCCCGGGATCATCCCGGTCGGCGTCCCGGCCGACAACGTCACCTGCTACATCCTCGACGAGAACCACCAGCAGGTGGACATCGGCGAGAGCGGGGAGCTGTTCATCGGCGGAATCCAGGTGGCCCGCGGTTACATCGGCTTGCCCCAGGTGACACAGGATCGTTTCCTTGCATCTCCGTTCGACCCTGCCGAGCGCCTCTACCGCACGGGTGACCTCGCCCACTGGAACCCGGACGGCACGATCCAGTTCATGGGCCGCACCGACAACCAGGTCAAACTGCGCGGCTACCGGGTCGAGTTGGAAGAGGTCGCCTCACGGATCGAGGAGCACACCTGGGTGCGCAAGGCCGCCGCGGTCGTCACCGACGACCCCCGCACCGGTGGCAAGACCCTCGTCGCAGCGGTCGAGCTCAACGAGCGTACGGCCGCGGTGATGGACCAGGGCCGCAGCGACGCCGCCCACCATCAGTCGAAGGCGTCAAAGCTCCAGGTCAAGGCCCAGCTCTCCAACCCGGGCCTGCGCGAGGAGCAGCAGCTGGCGGGCCGCCATGCCATCGAACTGCCCGGTCGGGAGGGCACCGAGGAGCAGCGGCGGGTGGCCTTCGCCCGTAAGAGCTACCGGTTCTACGACGGCGGCGGGATGACCGTCGACGACGTGCTCGGACTGCTCGCCCCACGGTCGGTCGAGGCCGCCGCACCGCGTGAGGTCACCGACCTGACGCTCGGCGAACTCGGCGCGCTTCTCCGCTGGTTGGGCCCGTTCCGCAGCGAGGAGCGGCTGCTGTCGAAGTACGCCTACGCCTCGCCCGGGGCCCTCTACGCCACCCAGCTTTACCTGGAGGTCGACGGGCCGGCAGGCCTGTCGGGCGTCTACTACCACCACCCCGTCGACCACACCCTGGTCCGCGTCGGCGATCTCCCCGAAGTCGGCCGTACCCCCGGCCTGAAGCTGCACTTCCTCGGCAAGCGGCAGGCCATCGAGCCCGTCTACAAGAACAACATCGTCGAGGTGCTGGAGTTCGAGACCGGTCACATACTCGGCGTGCTGGAGGAGGTCCTGCCCAGCCATGGGCTGACCGTCAGCCCCCTGGGCTTCGACCCTTCCGTCACGTCACGGCTCGACGTGGCCGACGAGGACCACTACCTCGGCACCTTCGCCGTCACCGCGCACGACGGACGCCAGCGCACGGACGAGGTCGAGCTGTTCGTGCAGGCACACGGCGACCGAGTGGCCGGGCTGCCGGCCGGCTCGTACCGCTACCGGGACGGGGAACTGCAGTCATTGAGCGAGCAGATGGTGGAGCGGCGGCACGTCATCGCCATCAACCAGGGCGTGTACGACCGGGCGTCGATCGGTATCAGCGCGGTGTCCCGTGCGGAGGAGGAATGGCGCCACTACATCGTGCTCGGCACGCTGCTGCACCGGCTCCAGCGCATCCCGGGCATGGGCTTCATGTCGTCCGGGTACTCCTCGAAGACCGGCAACCCGTTGCCGGCCTCACGGCGCCTGGACGACCTGCTCGCCGCCGCTGAGATCCCTGCGGCCCCTGCCTCGTACTTCTTCGTCGGCGGCCTCATCACGTCCGAGCAGACCGCGCACGAGGGCATGAACGAGGATGCCGTACACACCCAGGGCCCGGCGGAGGTGATCCGCGACGACCTCGCGCAGTTCGTGCCCGACTACATGATCCCCGCGCGGGTGGTCGTGGTGAACGAACTGCCGCTCTGCGCGAACGGCAAGACCGATGCCAAGGCCGTTGTTCAGCTGCCGGAGGTGACTGCGGCCAACGCCTCGGGCGTCTACGTCGCCCCGGCGACGCCGACCGAGCAGTGGATCGCGGCCGAGTGGGGCCGGATGCTCACCTACGAGAGCGTGTCCACTCAGGACGAGTTCTTCGCCTCGGGCGGCAATTCCCTGCACGCCGTGGCGTTGGTGAACCGGATCAACAAGGAGTTCGGGACGCAGCTCCCCCTCCAGGTGCTCTTCGAGACGCCGAAGCTTGAGGACCTGGCCGCCCGGGTCGACGGCGGTGCGCCGGTGCGCAGCTCCCGTCTGGTGCCGCTCCACCGCGCCGACTCCGGCACCCCGGTGTTCGCTTGGCCGGGACTGGGCGGTTACCCGATGAACCTGCGGCTGCTCGCAGGGGGCGTGGACCTCGATCGGCCGGTGACCGGAATCCAGGCGCACGGCATCAACCCCGGCGAGGTGCCGTACCCGACGATTCGGGAGATGGCGATGGCCGACATCGCCGAGATCCGCCGGGTTCAGCCCTCGGGACCGTACACGCTGTGGGGCTACTCCTTCGGCGCCCGTGTGGCCTTCGAGGCGGCCTGGCAGCTGGAGCAGTTCGGCGAGAAGGTGGAGACCGTACTGCTGATATGCCCCGGCAACCCCGAGGTCCGGGGGCAGGACGGGCAGCGCTGGGGCCGCGAGGCCTCGTTCGCCAACCCGGCCTACGTCACCATCCTGTTCTCCGTGTTCGCCGGCACCGCCCACGGCCCCGCCGTAGAGACCTGCCTGCGTGAGGTCACGGACGAGAACTCCTTCGTGGCCTTCGTGCACAAGCGGATGCCCGCTCTCGACGAGGGGACGATTCGCCGCATCACGCGGGTCATCGCCGAGACCTACGAGTTCGAGTACACCTTCCGCGAACTGCAGGAGCGCCGTATCGAAGCCCCTGTGACGATCTTCAAGGCGCGCGGCGACGACTACTCCTTCCTGGAGAGCAGCTCCGGCTACTCCGCCCGGCCGCCCCGGGTGATCGACCTCGACGGCGACCACTACAGCGTGCTGAAGCAGCACGGCGTCGGGGAACTGATCGCCAACATCCGGCACGCGGACGGCGGTCGGTAGCCGAGCGCCAGTCACCCGTAGAGCCCCTCGCCCCGCGAGTTCCCCCGCCGCGGGGCGAGGCCCCCCTCACCACACCGAAACGGATCCGCTGCCGTGCCGCACGTCAGTAGCAACACCTTCTCCCGCACGTTCACCGAGGCCGAGAAGGCCGCCCCGGTGACCTCGTCGATCCACCGCGTCACCCGGATGTTCGGCACCGATCGGGGAGCCGTGTCCATCGCCGGGGACCCGGTCGAGCCGTCCCGGTGGACGAACACCGTGCACCAGCCGGAGATCGAGGCGAACGCGCACCTGCTGGAGAAGCAGCCGAACCACTCCGAGCCACTCCCTACCGAAGGAACCCGATGAGTCCCGCGAGCTCCGCGATCCCGATCGTCTGCACCGAAGAGGTCCGCGAGGCCCTGCACGAGGGCCGCCCGGTCGTCGCGCTGGAGTCCAATGTCATCACGCACGGCCTGAAGTACCCGCACAACGCCCGGACGGCGTACGAGGTCGAAGCCGCCGTGCGCAAGAGCGGCTCGATCCCGGCGACCGTCTGCATCGAGGACGGCGCGATCCGGGTCGGCATGACCGAGCAGGACATCGAGCGCTTCGCGTCCGAGTCCGGCATCCCGAAGGTCTCCAGCCGCGACCTGCCGGTGGTGCTGGCCCGCGGCGGCCGTGGCGCCACCACGGTCGCCTCCTCGCTGGTCGCCGCCGAGCTCGCCGGGATCCCGTTCTTCGCCTCGGCCGGTCTGGGCGGCGTCCACCGCGGCGCCGACACGACCATGGACATCTCCTCGGATTTGATCCAGCTGACCCGCTCCAAGGTCGCGGTGGTCTGCGCCGGCGCGAAGATGATCCTCGACCTGAAGCTGACCATGGAGTACCTGGAGACGCAGTGCGTCCCGGTGATCTCCTGCGGCTCGGACGACTTCCCCGCGTTCTACTGCGCCTCCAGTGGTGTGAAGGCCCCGCACCGCATCGACGACGAGGACCTGATCGCCTCGGTCGTCGCCACCCACTGGGCCGCGGGCCACCCCGGTGGCGTGGTCATCACCACGCCACCGCGCGAAGAGGACGCCGTCGACCCCGCCGAGGCCGAGGCCGCGATCGCCGATGCGCTGACGCAGGCCGAGCGGGACGGCGTCAGCGGCCAGGGTTTGACCAAGTACCTGATGCACGCGGTCGACAGAGCCACCGGGGGCCGTACCGCGCAGGCCAACATGGCCGTCCTCATCTCCACCGCCGAGGTCGGGGGCCGCATGGCCGCCGCCTACGCCCGCCATCAGGCCGCCGGCTGCTGACAACGGTCTCCTGACAACGGTAAGGAACTTCATGCCCTCCCTGTTCGACTCCATCACGCTCGGCAAGATCGAGCTGAAGAACCGCCTCCTCATGGCGTCGATGACCCGCAACCGGGCCAACTCCTCCGGCACCGCCACCGAGTTGATGGCCGACTACTACGCCCAGCGCGCGTCCGCCGGCCTCATCATCACGGAGGGTACGCAGGCCTCCCAGGTCGGCCAGGGCTTCCTCAACACCCCCGGCCTCCACGACCCCGAGCAGGTCAGGACCTGGCGCGCCGTCACCGACGCCGTACACGCCAGGGGCGGCAGGATCGTCGTCCAGCTGATGCACTCCGGCCGCATCGGACACCCGTCCCTCTACGGCAGCGCTCATCAGTCCGTCGCGCCCTCGCCGATCGCTGCCACGGGCCAGTGCTTCACCCCTGAAGGCCCGCAGGACTACCCGGTCCCGCGGGAGCTGACGTCGGCTCAGATCGCCGCCACCGTCGAGGACTTCGTCACCGCGTCCCACAACGCGGTCGAGGCCGGGTTCGACGGCGTGCAGATCCACGCGGGCAACGGTTTCCTGCTGCACCAGTTCCTCGCCGAGAACACCAACCACCGCACCGACGCCTACGGCGGCTCGATCGCCGGCCGTATCCGCTTCACGGTCGAGGTCACCCAGGCCGTCGCGGCCGCGATCGGCAACGAGCGCACCAGCGTGCGCCTCTCGCCCGGCAACCCCTACAACGACATCGCCGAGGGCGACACCGAGGCGCTGTACGCGGCCCTTGTGCCGGCCCTGCCGGAGCTGGCCTTCCTCGAGGTGTCCGAGATGGTCACCCGACCGGTGACCCGTGTCATCCGCGCCCTCTGGCAGGGGAGCCTGGTGCTCAACCCGCACGCCACGCCGGACTCCTTCCCGGCCACCGCGGACACCGCCCAGCAGGTTCTCGACGAGGGCCTCGCCGACGCCGTCTCCCTGGGCGCCCTCTTCCTCGCCAACCCCGACCTGCCCGCCCGAATCCGGGCCGACGGTCCGTTCAACACCCCCGACGAGTCCACCTACTACGGCGGCGACCACCGTGGCTACACCGACTACCCGGTCCTCGGCCAGGGAAGCAGCCGGTGAAGCAGGTCGTGCGGTCCGCCGAGCGCCGGATGCTCCTGCTGTTCACGGGGTGTCACTGCGACGCACGGCATCCTGTCCGGCCGAGCCGCCGACCGCCTGAAAGAAGCAGCGAAGTCAGCCGATCCGTCGTGACCGACACCCCGCCGTCAGCCGCCGCGACCGGCCTGGACACGGTTGACGTCCTGTCCATCGCCCGCTGATCGCCCAGGCGTTACGGGAGATCCGCGAGAACGGTTCGGCGACAAGCTCTGTGCGGGACCTGTAGGGCGCCCGGTCGGGCCTGGAAGGCGACGTGCGCGACGGCTGCGGGCGGGCGCCCGCGGCCGTCGCGCATCCCGGGCCGACGCAGACCTCGTACCTCGGTGGACGGGCGAAGGGCGCGCGGCCACCGCCTGCTGCCGCTCGCGAAGGCGCCGTACGTCCCCGTGCGAAGGCGTGGTCGTCGGCAACCGCTCCTCCGAGCCGACCGACCGGGGCTCGGTCGGGCGGCTGAACGCCGTGGCACGGAGCCGCATACGCCGAGCGGCGGCCGCTTGTGGGGGAAAGCGGCCGCCGCGGCGGGTGGTTCGAACCGGACGCTGCGTCAGCAGCTGTAGTCGACGAGGTCGAAGGACTCGTAGTGGTCGGCGGTGTAGTAGTCCTCCTTGTCCTTCTCACCGGTCACGATGCGCCGGGCACCGCGGTCCGGGGAGCCGGGAGTCTCGACCGTGTACTCGTGGTAGTACCCGGACTTCTGGTCGGGCAGGACGCCCTCCCGGTTCGAGAAGACGCCGTCGTCCTCCGGGTACGGGTACGGGCCGCCCTTCTCGATCAGGTCGAGAGTCTCGTTCGCCTCCTTCGGCAGCTTGGACTCGCAGATGTCGCCGACGTCGGCGACCTGCTGGACGACCTGCGTGCGCTGGACGGGGGCGGGTCCGGCGTCGGGCGTCGCCGACGCGAGTGCGGGACCGCCGATCAGAAGGACGGAAGAGAGGGCGCCGAGGGCGCCGATCCTGAGGAATCGTGGGGGGATTCGCATACCGTTCAGCATGACGCGCGTAGAGCATGTCATGTCAACGCCAAGTCACCGAAGTTCCCCAGGAGTTCACAGGATCCCCGCATCCAAATGGGTCCAAAGCGGGGCAGTCGAGACGCTGTTGGTGTCGCCCTCCGACTGCCGGCCGGACTCCCCGGGGACGACCGCCACAACATGTCGACATATCTCCCCGGACACCCGAAACCGAGTGGTGGCCACTCACGGTACGAGAGAGCATGGCCGCATGAGCATCCGGGCCGTCCGCGACGGGGAACTCCCGCTCCTCCAGGACATCGAAAGGGCCGCGGGGCAGTGCTTCCGCGACATCGGCATGCCCGAGATCGCGGACGACGCACCGCTCCCCGTAAGCGAGTTGGCCCGCTACCAGCGGGCCGGGCTCGCCTGGGTGGCGGTCGACGGCGCCGACCGCCCCAGCGCCTACCTCATCGCGGAACCGGTCGACGGCAACCTCCACGTGGAGCAGGTGTCCGTCCATCCGCACCACGCGCGCCGCGGCGTGGGCAGGTCCCTGCTGGCCCATCTCGCGGACCGCGCCACGGCCGGCGGCATCCCGGCCCTCACCCTCTGCACGTTCGCCGACGTGCCCTGGAACGCGCCCTACTACGCGCGCTGCGGCTTCCACCGCCTTCAGGAGAGCGCCCTGTCCCCCGGGCTGCGCACGATCCGGCGGCGGGAAGCGGCCTACGGGCTGGACCGATGGCCGCGGGTCTGCATGCGACGCGACCTCTGAACGGCCCCCCGGACGACCTCAGGACTCCCTGTCAGCCTCAGGACTTCTTGGTGGCCTGCGCGGCCTTCGCGGCGCGCTTCGCCTCCTGCTTGTGCGCGCGCACCTTGCCCAGCGACTCGGGCCCGGTGATGTCCGCGACCGAGCGGTACGAGCCCTCCTCGCCGTAGGAGCCCGCCGCCTCGCGCCATCCGTCGGGTGTCACCCCGTACTGCTTGCCCAGCAGCGCCAGGAAGATCTGCGACTTCTGCTTGCCGTAGCCGGGCAGGGCGTTCAGGCGGGCGAGGAGATCCTTGCCGTCGGCGGCCTCGCGCCACACCCGGGCCGGGTCGCCGTCGTAGTTCTCGACCAGGTACTGGCAGAGCTGCTGGACACGCTTGGCCATGGAGCCCGGGTAGCGGTGCACGGCGGGCTTGGCCGAGAGCAGCTCGGCGAACGCCTCCGGCTCGTAGGCGGCGATCTCGTGGGCGTCCAGATCGTCACCGCCCAGGCGCGCCGCGATGGTGTACGGGCCGGTGAAGGCCCATTCCATGGGGACCTGCTGGTCGAGGAGCATGCCGACGAGGGCCGCGAGCGGGCTGCGTCCGAGCAGCTCATCGGCCTCGGGCTGTTGCGCGAGCCGGACTGTCGTGTTCATAGGCCCATGGTCCCCCCGGGTGCCGGGGCCCGCGCGACCTCGGCGCGGCCGCGCGTCTCCGTACGCCGCCCACCCGGCTCCGTATCGCCGCCCGGCTCCGTATCGCCACGCGGGTTCGTACGCCCGTCGGGCTCCGTACGGCCGCCCGCCCCCGCCGAAGCCCTCCCCCGCGACCGCCACCCGCCCGCACGCCACCGACGGGACCGTCCCGTCCGCGCACCCGCAGGCTCCGGCCCCCGCCGGAGCGCCCGGGCGGGAGCCGGAGCCTGGCGCCGTCAGCCGTTCAGCGACGCGTGACGGGCCGCGAGACGCCGCGCGCCCTCCTCCGTCAGCGAGCCGTGCAGACGCAGCCGGGCGATGCCGCCGTCCGGGAAGATGTCGATCCGGACGTGCGTGGCGGCCGGCGCCGGGGCGTCGAGCACGAAGCGGTGGAGCGTGTCGGGCTGGAGCCGGGTGCGCGGAAGCAGCTCCGTCCAGGCGGCCGCCTCGTGGTCCGACGGGTCCGCGCCGCCGGTGGCGTCCAGCACCCACACCGCCGCCCAGCCCGCCGCGTTGCCCTTCAGATAGGCCGTGTCGATCTCGACGGCGCGGATCTCGGCCTGCCCGCTGAGCGCGTAGCGCACCCAGTCGTGCCCCCGGTCGCGGCGACGGCGGGTCTCCCAGCCGTCGTCCATCTTCCGCGACCGTCCGGGCCGGATGGTGTTGGCGGGCGGGGAGTAGAAGCGGTCGGAGGCGTCCTCGACCGCGCCGCCGTTCTCCAGCGCCACGACGTCGAACGTGCCGAGGGCGGCGAGCCATGCCGGGTCCGGGACGACCACGCCGTGGACGCGGAGACGGGCGATGCCGCCGTCGGGATGCTGGTTGACGCGCAGATGCGTGAAGCGCTGCTCGGCCTCGACGACGAAGCCGTTGGCGGCGTGGCCGCCGATGGCCGTACGGGGGACGATCTCCGTCCACTTCACCTCGGGCGCGAGCAGCTCCTCGGGCGAGGGCGAGCCGTCGACCGCGGTGGCCTCGATGCTCACCGCCTGCGGGTAGTTGCCGCGGAAGTGGGCGGTGTCGACGACGATTCCGCGGATGACTCCGGGCGTTCCGAGACGTACGAGGGCCCAGTCGTGGTCCTCTGCGGTCGGGTGCGGCGCCAGCGTGCCCGCGCCGCGCCTGCGCCGGGTCTCCCAGCCGTCCATGACCTTGCCCTTGTGCCCGAAGGCCTCGGGGTCGAAGTGGGCGGGCTCGGGCGTCAGCAGATTCTCGCGGTGGGCGAAGAACTCGTCGTTGGCCGCGATGACGCCCGCGCCCAGCCGCCGGTCGGCGAGGTCCACCAGGTGGGTGAAGGGGAAGTCGGCGGTGCGGTGATCGGCGTACGGGTCACCGCCTCCGTACGGGTTCGCGTCACCGGTGAAGCGGGGCACCTCGGCGGAACCCTCGCCGTGGCCTTCGACGGAACCGGAGCCGGGCTGATGCACGGTCATGAGTGCTGCTGCCTCTCGAGAAGTCGGCCGGTGGGCTCTGCGGTCGTTCCGTGGTCGGCGATCCGCCGCCCGCGCAGCCAGGTGGACCGCACGACGCCGTGCAGTGTGCGCCCTGCGTAGGCGGTGACCCGGTTGCGGTGGTGCAGTTCGGCGGGATCCACGGTGAAGGTCTCCTCGGGCGCCAGGACCGCGAAGTCGGCGTCGCGGCCGGCCTCGATGGCGCCCTTGCGGCCGAGCCCGGCGAGCCCTGCCGGGGCGGCGGACATCCAGCGCACGACGTCCTCCAGGCCGTGGCCGCGCGTACGGGCCTCGGTCCAGATCGCCGGGAGGCCGAGCTGAAGGGAGGAGATGCCGCCCCACGCCTCGGCGAAGTCGCCGGTGTCGAAGCGCTTGAGGTCGGGGGTGGAGGGCGAGTGGTCGGAGACGATGCAGTCGATGGTGCCGTCGGCCAGCCCCTGCCAGAGCGCATCCCGGTTGCCGGCCTCGCGGATGGGCGGGCAGCACTTGAACTCGGTGGCCCCGTCGGGGACTTCCTCGGCGGTGAGTGTGAGGTAGTGCGGGCAGGTCTCGACGGTCAGCCGTACGCCGTCCCGCTTGGCCTCGGCGATCAGCGGCAGGGCGTCGGAGGAGGACAGATGCAGGATGTGCACGCGGGCCTCCAGCCGCCGGGCGAGGGTGATCAGCCCCTCGATGGCCGTGTTCTCGGCGGCGCGGGGGCGGGAGGCGAGGAAGTCGGCGTAGCGGCGGCCGGGCGCCTGCGGTGCGCTCCCGATGAGGTGCGGGTCCTCGGCGTGGACGATGAGGAGGCCGCCGAAGCCGGCGATCTCGCCCATGGCTTCCTCCAGTTGGGCGGGGTCGAGCTGCGGGAACTCGTCCACACCGGAGTGGAGCAGAAAGCACTTGAAGCCGAAGACACCGGCCTCGTGCAGGGGCGCCAGGTCCTTGACGTTGCCGGGGACGGCGCCGCCCCAGAAGCCGACGTCGATGTGCGTCCTGCCGCGGGCGACGCTGCGCTTGAGCTCCAGGCTCTGCGCGGTCGTGGTGGGCGGGATGCTGTTGAGCGGCATGTCGACGAGCGTGGTGACGCCTCCGGCCGCGGCGGCGCGCGTGGCGGAGGCGAAGCCCTCCCATTCGGCGCGGCCGGGGTCGTTGACGTGGACGTGCGTGTCGACGAGGCCGGGGAGCAGGACGTCGTCCCCGACGTCCTCGACCCGGGCACCGGCCGGGGGCTCGGTGTCGTACGGCAGTACGGCCGTGATCGTGCCGCCCGTGACGGCGACGTCCGCGGGGCGCGTCCCCTCCGGGGTGATCACGCGCGTCGAGCGCAGTACCAGGCCGGTTTCCGGCACCCGGGCTCCTCTCCCTCAGAAATTTCAACGTTCTGTTGAAACGAGTCTTCACGCCGCACGCACGCCCGTCAAGACCCACTCTCCACTGAGAGGTTTCCACCACATGGGAGGAGAGTTTCGCCGGTCGAAACATGATCACGCCCGATGGAGGACCGCCCGCTCCCTCCCCGACCTGCCCGATCGGACCGCAAAACACCCCGTGACCGGCGCGAACGCCGACGCACGACCGATGTGAGGATCTCCGGTCCCCGGGTAAGCTGCCGTTCTGCCGGTCGTGCCGTGGTGTCCCCGCCGGAACAGCCGCGGCGTCCGCAACCGCGCGGCGGTCGGCGCCACCTGCCCCGAAAGGAACGCGACGTGCCGCCGTCCAGCGACAGCACCTCCGCAACGCCTAAGTCCACCGCCACCGGCGGCGTGCAGTCCCTCGAGCGCGCCTTCGACCTGCTCGAGCGGATGGCCGACGCGGGCGGGGAGGTCGGGCTGAGCGAGCTCTCCACCAGCAGCGGCCTGCCGCTGCCCACGATCCACCGGCTGATGCGCACCCTGGTGGCCTGCGGCTACGTACGCCAGCAGCCCAACCGCCGCTACGCGCTGGGCCCGCGGCTGATCCGCCTCGGCGAGAGCTCGGCCCGGCTGCTGGGCACCTGGGCCCGCCCGCACCTGGCACGGCTGGTCGAGGAGACCGGCGAGACCGCGAACATGGCACTGCTGGACGGCGACGAGGTCGTGTACGTCGCGCAGGTGCCCTCGCGCCACTCGATGCGGATGTTCACCGAGGTCGGGCGACGGGTGCTGCCGCACTCCACGGGCGTCGGCAAGGCGCTGCTGTCCAATGCGCCGGAGGGCGAGGTACGGGCGCTGCTCGGGCGCACGGGCATGCCCGCCGCCACCGACAAGACGATCACGACGCCCGACGGCTTCCTGGCGGCACTGCGCCACGTGCGCGAGCTCGGCTACGCCGTGGACGACAACGAGCAGGAGATCGGCGTCCGCTGTCTCGCCGTATCCGTGCCCGACTCCCCCACGGCGGCCGCCATTTCCATCTCCGGGCCCGCGGGCCGGGTGACCGACGCGGCGACGGAGAAGATCGTACCGCTGCTGCAGGAGGTCGCCGCGGAGCTGTCGGTGGCGCTCGCCAGCACGGGCCAGCCGGGGAGCGGGCAGAACGGCAACGGCGGCTGAGATGCGGCGCCGTGGTGCGCGGCCCCCCGGGCGCGCACCGGCCGCCGTCCGAAAGACCGAGCGATGCGCGCGGATCACGCGGGTCGCCGCAACGGCGGTACGGGGCGAGGCAACGCCCGTAGGTCGTTCGGCAACGGCGGTATGGGCACGGCGGTGATCGCACAGGTTCGGCAACGGCCGTACGGAGGCGCGGCAGCGACGGCGCCGTTCGCATCAAGGCCGCCGCACCGTCCGGCAGTTCACATCCCCGGGGCCCTGCGGCGCCACACCCGGGGAGCCGAGGGATGGCGCCAGGCACCCCGGGGGCCGGCGGGTGCCCGGGGCGTCAGTCACCCCCGCGCGGGCAGGGCACGTCGCTGAAGCTGTCGATGACCGCACGCATGTCGGCCAGTGCCGGGGCCAGCGCGCTCACCGAACCCAGCGCGCCCGCGACCAGCAGCAGCGACCGGCGCAGCCGGGGCACCTCTGGGGCACCCGCGCGAGCCATGGCGTCCAGCGTGGCCAGCTCGTCCTCGGCGACGCCCCGGTCGGACAAGTCCGCGGGATGAGCGGCGAGTTCACGGCGCAGGCGGGACACGGCGGCGCACAGTTCCGCCACCCTGGGGTCCTCCGTCCCCAGGTCCTGGCCGCTGCCGGCCGATCGCCTCTGCTCCACTACTACGGCGCCCTCCGCTGTCGCGGCGCCCGTCGGCCTGCCGCGGACCATCTGGTTGCTCCGTGCCACGCTGCCCCCTCCCACAACTCCTCCGGCCCCGCGGGTCGCTCCCTCGACATGAGAGGCCGCGGATCAGTTAACGCCACTCTCCGCACCCGGCGCCACACAGAGGGCGAAATTCAGCCCTCGCGGTGGATCCGGTATATGCAGGGCGCATGAGACCTTCACCGACAGGCCTCTCGGAGGCCCCCAAAGCGACCCGCCGGCCCCAGGTCGCGGGGCTGCTTCTCGCCGCCGGCGGCGGCCGCCGGCTGGGCGGACGGCCCAAGGCTCTGCTGGACTTCCGGGGGCGCCCGCTGGTCGAACACGCCGCCCGCGCACTCCTCGACGGCGGCTGCGCGCCGGTGCACGTGGTACTGGGCGCCGCCGAGGACGACGTACGCGCCGGGGCTCACCTCCCGGGCTGCGTGCTGGTCCCCAACCCCGACTGGGCGGAGGGCATGGGCACTTCGCTCCGGGCCGGGCTCGACTCCCTTGCCGGTACGGGGGCGCAGGCGGTGGTCGTCGCACTGGTGGACCAGCCGGGCATCGGCGCGGACGCGGTGGCGCGCGTTCGGGCGGCGTACGCGTCGCCGTCGGGCCTGGCCTCGGCCGCGTACGGCGAACGGCGCGGCCATCCGGTGCTGCTGGGCGCCGACCACTGGCCGGGGGTCGGCGAGGCGGCGACCGGCGACCGGGGCGCGAGGGCGTACCTGCGGCGGCACGAGAGGGAGATCGACGTCGTCGACTGCTCGGACATCGCGGCCCCCGACGACATCGACACCCCCGAGGACCTGACACTCCTCGACTGAGGGCGTGGCGACTACGGACGCGAGGACGGCCGGAAGAACAGGCGGAAGGACGGGCGGAGGATGCGCGGAAGGACGCGCGAACGGATGGGGTACGCGGGCCGTACGGAATGCCGCAGGAGCCGGTGACGCCCGTTCCCGAGCATGGAAGGAGCGTAAAAGGGGTGGCACTGAGAGCCATACGGCGGCCCGTGGATCACCCGAACAACTATCTCGACGTCAACACACCTTGTACTTCCACTATGAGGAAACTATTCTCCACTGGTCAGAAGCATCCTCGACCACGGACGGCGCCCGCAACCGCCTCCCGGATCCGACGGCACCCCGTGCCGCCCCCGTGTTCCGGCGGCCCTTCAGGCACCGACCACCGTATGACCGCCTCATGACCGCCGTATTGGAGTGACCGCTCATGCCCGCACCAGCGCCGTCACCGCTGGCCATCGTCGACGTCGACCCCGGCCAGGCACCCGCGCGGCAGGGGGAAGTCCTGGGCGACGAGGCCCTCGCGTTCCTCGCCGCCCTCCACGAGCGGTTCACCCCCCGCCGCGACGAACTGCTCGCCCGCCGGGCGGAGCGCCGCGCGGAGATCGCCCGGACCAGCACGCTGGACTTCCTGCCGGAGACCGCGCACATCCGCGAGGGGGACTGGCAGGTCGCTCCGGCGCCCGCCGCCCTCGACGACCGGCGCGTGGAGATCACCGGCCCCACCGACCGCAAGATGACCATCAACGCCCTCAACTCGGGCGCCAAGGTGTGGCTCGCCGACTTCGAGGACGCCTCCGCCCCCACATGGGCGAACGTCGTCGGCGGCCAGCTCAACCTCACCGACGCCTACGAGCGCCGCGTCGACTTCACCAGCCCCGAGGGCAAGACGTACGCCCTGAAGCCCGCCGAGGAGCTGGCGACCGTCGTCATGCGCCCGCGCGGCTGGCATCTGGACGAGCGCCATCTGCGCAGCGAGATCGGTCCGGTGCCCGGCGGACTGGTCGACTTCGGGCTCTACTTCTTCCACAACGCCCAGCGCCTTCTCGACCTGGGCAAGGGCCCGTACTTCTACCTCCCCAAGCTGGAGTCGCATCTGGAGGCCCGCCTCTGGAACGACGTGTTCGTCTTCGCGCAGGACTACCTGGGCCTTCCCCAGGGCACCATCCGCGCCACCGTCCTGATCGAGACGATCACCGCCGCGTACGAGATGGAGGAGATCCTCTACGAGCTGCGCGACCACGCCTCCGGACTGAACGCGGGCCGCTGGGACTACCTGTTCTCCATCGTCAAGAACTTCCGTGACGGCGGCCCGCGGTTCGTGCTGCCGGACCGCAACGCGGTGACGATGACCGCCCCGTTCATGCGCGCCTACACCGAACTCCTCGTCCGCACCTGCCACAAGCGCGGCGCCCACGCCATCGGCGGCATGGCCGCGTTCATCCCCTCCCGCCGCGACCCCGAGGTCAACGCCAAGGCGCTGGAGAAGGTCAAGGCGGACAAGGACCGCGAGGCCGGTGACGGCTTCGACGGGTCGTGGGTGGCGCACCCGGACCTGGTGCCGGTGGCCCGCGACTGCTTCGACGCGGTTCTCGGCGAGAAGCCGAACCAGAAGGACCGGCTGCGCGAGGACGTCCGGGTGACGGCCGAGCAGCTCATCGACATCGCCTCGCTGGAGGCCAGGCCGACCTACGAAGGACTGCGCAACGCCGTTCAGGTGGGCACCCGTTACATCGAGGCGTGGCTCGGCGGACTGGGTGCCGTCGCCATCTTCAACCTGATGGAGGACGCCGCCACCGCGGAGATCTCCCGCTCCCAGATCTGGCAGTGGATCAACGCGGGCGTGGTCTTCGAGAACGGCGAGAAGGCGACACCCGAGCTGACCCGCAGGGTCGCCGCCGAGGAACTGGCCGCGATCCGTGAGGAGATCGGCGAGGAGGCCTTCGCCGCGGGTCGCTGGAACCAGGCGCACGACCTGCTGCTCAAGGTCGCGCTCGACGAGGACTACGCGGCTTTCCTCACCCTGCCCGCGTACGAACTCCTGGGCCGGCCCTGACGTCCGGGCCCGACCGGTCCTTGAGCTCGGGGTCCCACGGGACCTTGAGCTCAGGGTCCCACGGGGCTCCGAATTCCGGGTCCCGGCTGTTCTGAGGCCGGGTCCGGTCCCGTTCAACTCCGGCTCGGAACCACCGCGTTGATGCGCCCCGGCCCGTCACCCCGCCGAACAACGCGGGCATACGGGCCGGGGCGCGCCTGCGTCTCAGGCGGTTCCGGTGGCCAGCCAGGAGGCAACGGCTTCGGCGATCGGCTGTTCCGTGTCCAGCTCGATGAAGCCGAACTGCCCGCCCTGGTTGCACTCCAGGAACCACCAGGTGCCCTCCGCGTCCTCGGCGAAGTCGAAGGCGCCGTAGGCGAGCCGGGCGTGCTCCATGTACGTCCGGACGGCCTTCTCGATACGGTCCGGCACCACGGTGGGCTCCCAGCCCGACCCGTCCTCCGTGAACCGCCCGTCCACCTGCTCGGGGTCGGGATCGGACGCTTTCCGTGCGGCGAACATCACCTGCCCGACGCATGTCAGGCGGATGTCCGCGTACTTGGGGACCCGCTGCTGCAGCTGGGTGGGCCCGGCAGCGACGCCCGCGAAGTCCGCGTCCGGAGCGATACGGGTGGTCGGCAGCGTCATCGGCGGATTGCTGGGGTGCGCTCCCGAGACGGACTTGACGACCAGGTCCCGGTAGCGCTCCGCGAACTCGCGCGCCATCTGCGGGAAGGTGGTGATCAGCGTGGGGGGTACGGCGAAGCCGCTGTGGTGGGCGACATGAAGCTGCCACGGCTTGTGGCGGGCCTGCGCGGCGGCGGCGGGATGGTTCATCCAGCGCGCCGCCGTGCAGTTCAGCGCCCCGTAGAGGGCGTGTGTGGACTCGGTGGTCAGCCAGGCGGACTGCTCCACGGCGTTCGCCCCCGGCTCGCCGGGCCGGCGGATCCAGATCGAGCGCAGCCCGCTCATGGTCACCAGGCGCCCACCGCTGGAGAGATGGCCGTGGAAGTCGCCCTGGACGTACTCGGCGGACAGGGCGACCTCCCCGGGCAGGTCGGCGGGGTCGAGGCGGACGACGGGGACGCCGCGGTCGTCGAGCGCGGACACCACCATGTCCGCGGTCACATCCTCTTCACACGTCAGGACCAGTACGGTCATGGGGAGTTCAGTCAGTCGTCGAAATGCGTCTTGGAACCGGCGGTGGAGGTGGTGGTACCGGCTGCGAGCAGCACGGCGGGCTCCACTATGGCCGGACGCCCGTCGGGGAGGACGTTCAACTGACGTGTGGATTCATAGGCGTAGGGAGGCGTGACGGGTGCGTGCACGGCCGGCCGGGCGTAGTTCAACGCGAACGGTCGCATGAGTTCTCCTCCTCTTGCGGGGAGGGGCGACAGCGTCTCTCCACGACCCTCCTCTCGGACGCGACTGCGTTCGCGCCATCGTTCAGCGAGCCGGCCGATCCACCCGCCGACCCCACACACATAACAATACGTACCGGTAAACGTAATTGTTTCAGGGCTCTGTGTAGTTTCTCCGGCTTCCAGGGACGCCTTTGTTCTCTAGAGGGTTGAGGGACCGTAGTGGTTTCAACCGGCGGGCAGACCTGAGTAGTCACGTACCCCGGCCCGAACTGCCGTTCTGTTCGCGGGAGTTGTTCCGGACCTGGCGGCACGGCGTGAGCAACGCCACGTCGACGCACCTCCGCGCCTGATGGGTATCCGTCAGCTCCCAGGCCTGATAGGAAAGTTTCCTGATGATTCGCGCCGACGCCCCGCCCCCATCGGAGGAGTTCATGTCAACTCGCCCACCGCGGAGCGGACTTCGGCCCGCCTCCCGGCTCCTGCTCGGCCTCGCCGTGCTCGCGCTCCCCGCCACCGCCGTCGCTGCGACGGCCACGACCGGTGGTCGCGCTCCCGCGGAGCACCCGCATCCCGCTCACGCGACCGCCGCCCGGGCCTCCTCCGGGCTCGACGACCCGGAGAAGAAGGAGATCGCGATGCAGCTCGTGTCCAGCGCGGAGAACTCCTCGCTGGACTGGAAGGCGCAGTACGGCTACATCGAGGACATCGGCGACGGCCGCGGCTACACCGCGGGCATCATCGGCTTCTGCTCCGGCACCGGCGACATGCTGGACCTCGTGGAGCGCTACACCGAGCGCACGCCGGACAACGTGCTCGCGCGCTATCTGCCCGCACTGCGTGAGGTCGACGGCTCCGACTCGCACGAAGGGCTCGACCCCGGCTTCCCCCGCGACTGGGAAAGGGCAGCGGACGACCCGGAGTTCACCCGGGCCCAGGACGAGGAGCGCGACCGCGTCTACTTCGACCCGGCGGTCCGCCGCGCCAAGGCGGACGGGGTCGGCACGCTCGGCCAGTTCGCGTACTACGACGCCATCGTGATGCACGGCGACGGCGGCGACTCGGCGAGCTTCGGCTCGATCCGCGAGAACGCGATGCGCCACGCGAAGCCCCCGGCGCAGGGCGGTGACGAGAAGCGGTATCTGCACGCGTTCCTGGACGCCCGGGTGAAGGCGATGAAGGAGGAGGAGGAGGCACACAGCGACACCAGCCGGGTCGACACCGCCCAGCGGGTCTTCCTCGACCGGGGCAATCTGGATCTGGACACACCGCTGGACTGGAAGGTCTACGGCGACCCCTACCACGTCGGCTGACGCGTCCCCCACGGCTGCGGTGGCCCGCCGGCGACGCCGAACGGCCGGACCGGGGCGCGGAGTTGAGTCCGCTGCGCCCTGGCCCGGCCGCTGCCGCTGCCCCGCTCGGGCCGCGGCGGCACCGGCCAGGAACCGTCCTTCCCGGCCGGGGTCCGTACCGGCCGGCGGTCCGCGGGGCTTCGCCTGGGGTCCGCCGGCCGGCGCCGTCCGGCACCGATGTGCCGGAGGCGATGTTCAGTTGTGGCCCACGGCCCGTCCGGGGACCGCGACGCCGAACGGCCGGTCAGCCGACCTCGGCGATACGGGCCAGCCGCCGGGCCTGCTCCCGCGCGACACGCGCGATCGCGTCCTCGTCCGCCGTGGTGAGGCGGCCGTCCTCCACGACCGGCCTGCCGCCCACGAGGGACAGGGCGACCGGGGCGGCCGCGCCGAGGACGAGAGCCGCGACCGGGTCGGCGATGGAGGAGTGCCCGATGCCGTCGAGCCTCCACAGCACCAGGTCCGCGAGCTTGCCCGCCTCCAGCGAGCCGATCTCGCCCGCGCGGCCGAGGACCTGGGCACCGCCGTACGTACCGAGGCGCAGTGCCTGACGGGCATTCAGCGCGTGCTCGCGGCGGGGGCCGAGGCGGCTGACGAGGAGGGCGTTGCGCAGTTCGGTGTGCAGCTCCCCCGACTCGTTGGAGGCCGTGCCGTCAACGCCGAGGCCGACCGGGACTCCGGCGTCGAGCATGTCCGGGACCCGGGCGATCCCGGCGCCCAGGCGCGCGTTGGAGGACGGGCAGTGCGCGACGCCGGTCCCCGTACGGCCGAAGGCGGCGATGTCGGAGTCGTTCATATGGACGCAGTGCGCCATCCACACGTCCTCGCCCAGCCAGCCCGTGGACTCGAAGTAGTCGGTCGGGCCCATGCCGAACAGCTCGTGGCAGAACTTCTCCTCCTCCACGGTCTCCGAGCCGTGGGTGTGCAGCCGTACGCCCCTGCGCCGGGCCAGGACCGCGGCCTCGCGCATCAGCTCCGTCGACACCGAGAACGGCGAGCAGGGCGCGACGGCGATCTGCAGCATCGAGCCGAACGACGCGTCGTGATGGGTGTCGATCGCCTCCTCGGTGGCGATCAGCGCCGCCTCCGTGGTCTCCACCGCGAAGTCCGGCGGCAGTCCGCCGTCGGACTCGCCGCGGTCCATGGAACCGCGGGCCGCGGTGAAGCGGACGCCCATCTCGCGGGCGGCACGGATCTCCGCGCCGAGCAGATCGCCGGCGCCACGCGGGAAGACGTAGTGGTGGTCCATGGCGGTGGTCACGCCACCGCGGGCGAGCATCCCGAGCGAGCCCTGCGCGGCCGCGTGGACCATGGGTTCGTCGATACGCGCCCACACCGGGTAGAGCGTGACCAGCCAGTTGAAGAGGTTGCAGTCCTGGGCCAGTCCGCGGGTGAGCCACTGGTAGAAGTGGTGATGGGTGTTGACCAGGCCGGGCGTGACGAGATGCCCGGTGCCGTCGATGCGCCGGACGACGTTCTCCGGTCCGGCGGGTGCCGGTCCCGGCCCCACGGACTCGATCACGTTGTCGGCGACCACGACATGGCCCGAGGCGTACTCGGTGTCCTGCGCGTCCACGGTGGCGATCGCGCAGTTCTCGATGACGATGCGCTGGGCTGCCATGGCGATTCCTCGTTCTCCTTCGGTGGCGCGGACCCGGGGGCCGGGCGGGGTGACGACCGGGTCCGCGGTGGTGCTCGCGTGCGCAGATGCCCCCGCTCTCCCTCGGGTGGTGCGGACGCCGGCGCGTGCGTCGGAGGGGATGGGCGGTCGGAGGTCTAGAGGTTGGTGACGTCGACAGGGATCCGCTGCTCGGCTCCCTCCCGCAGGATCGTGGCCTCGATGAGGCCGTACGGGCGGTCGGCCGCGAGGTAGACCTCATTGTCGTTCTTCAGGCCGAACGGCTCCAGATCGACCAGGAAGTGGTGCTTGTTCGGCAGCGAGAGGCGGATCTCGTCGACCTCGGAGCGGCCGTTGATCACGCGCGCGCCCATGTGGTAGAGCGTCTGCTGGAGCGAGAGGCTGTAGGTCTCGGCGAAGGCTTCCAGCAGATGCTTGCGGGACTGCGCGTACGACCGCTCCCAGTTGGGCATCCGCTCCGTCTCGTCCGTCCAGTTGTGCCGCCAGCAGGCCTGCACCTCGGTGGCGAGGATGCGGTCGTACGCCTCGGGCAGGGTCGTGTACTTGTCCTTCACATAGCCCCAGAACTCCGAGTCGGTGGAGTTCATGACGGTGAGGTCCTTGAGTCCGGTGAGGACCTCCCAGCTCTCGCCGTCGTAGGTGATCTGGGCGGTACGGACGTCCTGGCCCTTGCGGACGAAGGAGTGCTTGATCTCGTCGGCGCCGATGAAGCGGGAGCCCGAGTCGGAAGCCTCGATGCGCTCCCAGGCGTACTCCTCGATCCGGATGCGGGCGCGGTGGATCGGCTCCTGGCTGGTGACGAAGTGACGGGCGAGGTGGATGCCGAACTGCTCGGCCGACTCGATCCCGTGCTCCTTGGCGAAGGCGTAGACCGTGTTCTTGGTGGTGTCGGTCGGCAGGACGTTGGCGTTGCTGCCGCTGTAGTGCACCTCGTCCATGTCGCCGGAGAGCGCGACGGAGACGTTGAGGTCCTTGATGTGGTGGGTCCTGCCGTCCCGGGTGATCCGGACGACGCGGTTCTCCGCTTTGCCGTACTGGTTCCGGCCGAGGAGGACGGGGCGGGCGGGCGGGGTGGCGGATGACATGTCGGTGCTAGCTCCCTCGGTATACGGAGTAGCCGAACGGGTTGAGCAGCAGCGGCACGTGGTAGTGCTCACCCGGCTCGACGGCGAACACGATCGCCACCTCCGGGAAGAAGGCTCCGCTGTCCCTTGTGCGGGGGGCGTCCTGCTGTTCCTCGGCTTGCTTGCCTTGCTCGTCGTGCTGGTTCTGCTGATCGGTGAAGTACGGCGCGGTCTCGAAGCGGAGCCGTACGTGCGTGGTGTCCTCCGGCAGCGCCGGGAGGTCCTTGCAGCGCCCGTCCGCGTCGGTCGCCGACGCCCCGTGCGCGGCCCAGTCGGCCCGCGCACCGGGGCGTACGGAGAGTTCGACGGCGACGCCGTGGGCGGGACGTCCGATGCTGGTGTCCAGGATGTGCGTGGAGACGGTGACGGTGTCCGTCATGACGGTCCTTCCGCGAGGCGCGACAGCCGGATGCGATTGATCTTGCCCAGCTCGGTACGGACGATCTCGCGTTCGGTGTCCGCGTCGTGGCCGATCCGCTCCTTGAGCGCATCCAGCATCTGGTCGCCGGTCCTGCCGGTGGCGCAGATGAGGAAGACATGGCCGAACCTGTCCTGGTAGGCCAGATTGAGTTCGAGGAGTTCGGCGCGCAGGGACTCCTGTACGCCGCTCTGTTCGCGCCGCGAGGTGGCATCGCCCGGCTTGGGCCGCCCGATCGGCGGGTGCCCGGCCATGGCCTCGGCCAGGTCGTCCGCGGTGAGGCCCGCCATGGCGGCGTCGCTCGCGGCGAGCAGCGCATCGGTCGTGGCGTACGGGCGGTGGGTGAGCAGGGCGCGGCCCCATGCCGTACTGGCGCACGCCTCGTGGAGCGCGGCGCGGGCCGCCGTCTCGCCGGAGGCGTTGAACCGGGCGAGGCCCGCCGGGGGTTCTGGGGTCGCGCCCGGCGTGTGCTGGGTGCTCGACGTCACGAGAAGCCTCCGTGGCCTGGTGCGGTGGGCTGCGACCAGCTAACGCCCTCACACCTCGCCGCGTCAACACTTTGTTGAAATTCGCGCGTCGCCCCCGCCACGACCGGGAACACCCGCCCCGGGGTGCCGGTGGCCCTACTCCCCCTTGGCCGCGGCCTCGCGGTTCAAGTAGTTGTAGACGGTGAAGCGGCTGACCCCGAGGGCCGAGGCGACGGTCTCCACCCCGTGCCGTACGGAGAAGGCGCCGCGTGCCTCCAGTATCCGGACGACCGACTGCTTCTCCTTGCGCTGCAACTCCGAGAGCGGAACACCGTGGCGCCGCTCCAGCTCGGCGAGGATGTGGTCGAGGGAGTCGGACAGATGCGGCAGCCGTACGGCCACCACGTCCCGGCCCTCCCACGCGAGGACGACGTCGTCGCCCCGGGCGGCCTCCGGGGCGACCATGTCCCCGCCCATGGCGTCGACCAGGGGCTTCACGGCCGCGATGAACGGGTGGTCGTCGGGCAGGGTCATTCCTCGCCCTCCCCGACCACATTGACCTGGAGGGAGACCCGGGTGGCGCCGGCGTCGAGGGACTTGCGCAGCAGCTTGTTCACGGCGGCGAGCACCGCGCTCGCGGAACCCTCCGCGGTATTGCCGAACGGGCCGACGTCCACGGCATCCAGCTCGGCGGCCTGGACGATCTCGCGCGCGACGACGGCATGGTGCGGCGGCTGGTCGAGATCGAACGGTTCGGTCGTGAATTCCACCCTGAGTTTCACGCCACTCAACCTAGCGCCCCGCCGGGAGGATCCGGCAGCCCCACTTGACAGCCCTCGGAGACCAGAGGCACCCTTCCGTTAAGCAGAAACTAACTTCCGCAATACGGAAGGGACGCGACCCTGATGGGCCTCAGCGACCAGCGCTTCGATGTGAATCTCTCGATCCTCTTCACCGAGCTCCCCCTGCTGGAGCGGCCCGCGGCGGCAGCCGAGGCCGGCTTCACCGCGGTCGAGCTGTGGTGGCCCTGGACCGACACCCCCACCCCCGAGCAGGCGGCGCTCGGCGCCCTGCGCGACGCACTGAACGCCGCCGACACCCACCTCGTGGGCCTCAACTTCTACGCGGGTGAGCTCCCCGGCCCGGACCGCGGCGCACTGTCACTGCCCGGCGAGGAGTCCGACCGCTTCCGGGCCAACATCGATGTCGCCGCCGACTTCGCGGAGACCATGGGCTGCACCGCGCTCAACGCCCTCTACGGCAACCGCGTCCAGGGCGTCGATCCGGAGGTCCAGGACGCGCTGGCGCTGGAGAACCTGGTCCTCGCCGCGCGGGCGGCCGACCGGGTCGGCGCGACCCTGCTGATCGAGGCGCTCAACCGGCCCGAATCGCCGGACTACCCCCTGGTGAGCGCGGAGTCCGCGGTCGAGGTGGTGGACCGGGTCAACGCCGCCACAGGACTGGGCAACGCCCGCTTCCTGATGGACCTTTACCACCTGTCCATGAACGGTGAGGACCTGCACCGCGTCATCGACCGCCACACGGCGAAGACCGGGCACGTACAGATCGCCGACAACCCCGGCCGCGGGGCCCCCGGTTCGGGCGGTCTGGACTTCGACGGCCTCGCCGACCATCTCGGCAAGGCGGGTTACGACGGCTGGTTCGGCCTGGAGTACAAGTCCCCCGCCGAGAGCGCCTTCGCCTGGCTGCCCGCCGACCGGCGCGCGGCCCGGCACTGACCGGCGCACGCCGCACCGCGCCCCATCACCCGCCGTACGGCATGGGCACGCGATACCCATCCGGCGTCCACCGCACCGGGCAGGCCCTCAACACCCGCCCCCGCACCCGCCGTTCGCGCACCGGTTCCCCTGCTCCGGCGTGCGGCTCCGACCTCCCCGACGTCCCAGAGAGGCACCCTTCTCATGAGCAACCTTCCGAAGATCGCCTGGATAGGGCTGGGCATCATGGGCTCCCCCATGTCCGAGAACCTCATCAAGGCGGGCTACTCCGTCACCGGTTACACCCTCGAACAGGAGAAGCTCGACCGGCTCGCCGCCGCCGGCGGCTCCGTGGCCTCCTCCGTCGCCGACGCGGTGGCGGACGCCGATGTCGTCATCACCATGGTCCCCGCCTCCCCCCAGGTCGAGGCCATCGCCTACGGCGAGGACGGCATCCTGGAGAACGCCCGGTCCGGCGCGCTGCTGATCGACATGTCCTCCATCACCCCGCAGACTTCCGTCGACCTGTCACGGGCCGCGGCCGCGAAGGGCATCCGCGTACTGGACGCCCCGGTCTCCGGCGGCGAGGCGGGCGCGATCGAGGCGGTGCTGTCCATCATGGTGGGCGGCGAGCGGGCCGACTTCGAGCAGGCCGAGCCGATCTTCGACGCGCTCGGCAGGACGATCGTCCTGTGCGGACCGCACGGGTCGGGGCAGACGGTCAAGGCCGCCAACCAGCTCATCGTCGCGGTCAACATCCAGGCGTGCGCCGAGGCCGTGGTGTTCCTGGAGAAGTCGGGCGTGGATCTGGCGGCCGCACTCGACGTCCTGAACGGCGGGCTGGCCGGCTCCACCGTCCTGGCCCGCAAGAAGGACAACTTCCTGCAACGGGACTTCGCACCGGGCTTCCGCATAGACCTTCACCACAAGGACATGGGCATCGTCACCGACGCCGCCCGTAGCGTCGGCGCCGCCCTGCCCGTGGGTGCCGTCGTCGCCCAGCTCGTCGCCTCCCTGCGCGCGCAGGGCGACGGCGGCCTGGACCACTCCGCCCTGCTGCGCGCCGTCGAGCGCCTCTCGGGGCAGCAGGTCTGACACCCTCCCCGGAGCTCCGGGGCCCTCAACGTCCGGGCGGCGGCGCTGACACCAGTCCTGTCGCGCCCAAAGTGCCGCCGCCCGGATCTCGTTCCCCCCTTCCGCGCTGTGCCGCCTTCCGCTTTCGGCACGCCTTCTTCCGCCTCTCCAGCACTTCAACAAACTGTTGACGTTCGGATTCACCCATACCTAGGCTCCGTACGACGGAAACCCTTCCGTCCGCAGGTCTCCCGCACGGAAGGTCGCCATGTCTCAGCGCACGCCCGACGCCCGGATTCTCACCACGGAGTCCGGCGCCCCCGTCGCGGACAACCAGAACTCCGCCACCGCCGGAGCCGGTGGCCCGCTCCTCCTCCAGGACCAGCACCTGCTGGAGAAGCTCGCCCGCTTCAACCGTGAGCGCATCCCCGAGCGCGTGGTGCACGCCCGCGGCTCCGGCGCGTACGGCTACTTCGAGGTGACCGACGACGTCACCGGCTTCACCCGGGCCGACTTCCTCAAGGAGGCCGGCCGGCGCACGGAGGTCTTCGTCCGCTTCTCGACGGTGGCGGACAGCCTCGGCGGCGCGGACGCCGTACGGGACCCGCGCGGCTTCGCCGTCAAGTTCTACACCGAGGAGGGCAATTACGACCTCGTCGGCAACAACACCCCGGTCTTCTTCGTCAAGGACCCGCTGAAGTTCCCCGACTTCATCCACTCGCAGAAGCGCGACCCGTTCACCGGCAAGCAGGAGCCCGACAACGTCTGGGACTTCCTCGCACACGCACCGGAGGCGACCCACCAGGTCACCTGGCTGATGGGCGACCGCGGCATACCCGCCTCGTACCGCCACATGAACGGGTACGGCTCGCACACCTACCAGTGGACGAACGCGACCGGCGAGGCCTTCTTCGTCAAGTACCACTTCAAGACCAACCAGGGCATCCGCTGCCTGTCGAACGAGCAGGCCGCCGAGACCGCGGGCAAGGACCCCGACTCGCACCAGACCGACCTGCTGCAGGCGATCGAGCGGGGCGTCAACCCGTCCTGGACGCTGTACGTGCAGATCATGCCGGCGGCCGAGGCGGCGGAGTACCGCTTCAACCCGTTCGACCTCACCAAGGTCTGGCCGCACTCCGACTTCCCGCTCCAGCGGGTCGGCCGCCTCGTCCTCGACCGCAACCCGGACAACGTCTTCGCCGAGGTCGAGCAGGCCGCGTTCTCGCCCAACAACTTCGTTCCCGGCATCGGCCCGTCCCCGGACAAGATGCTCCAGGGCCGGCTGTTCGCCTACGCGGACGCCCACCGCTACCGACTGGGCGTCAACCACACCCTGCTTCCGGTGAACGCACCCCGGGCGACGACCGCGCAGAACTACGGCCGGGACGGCCTCATGGCCACCAACTCCCAGGGCCGGTACGCGAAGAACTACGAGCCCAACTCCCACCGGGGGCCGGCACAGACGGACCAGGCGCTCTCGGCCCCGCTGCCCGTCTCCGGCTGGACCGGCACCCACGAGGCGCCGGCCCACACCAAGGACGACCACTTCTTCCAGGCCGGCGAGCTCTACCGGCTGATGACGGAGGAGGCGAAGCAGCGCCTGGTCGCCACGATCGCGGGCGGCCTCGCCCAGGTCGGCCGGGACGACGTGGTCGAGAAGAACCTCGCCCACTTCCACGCCGCGGACGCCGAGTACGGCAAGCGGGTCGAGGCCGCGGTCCGCGAACTGCGCGACAACTGAACGCGCGGGCCGGCGTTCCGTCGGCCCGCCGCGCGTAGCCGGCCGGTCCGGATGAGGGGGCCGACCGGGTACGCTCCGGGCCGCCGCGGCGGCAGCACTGCCAGTGCGGTGGCAGAACTCCCCCGAAGGGAGGGGTGAGTGGGCGCCTGCCTCGCGGCGGCCCGGCACCCCTTATGCGCGCTTCCAGTGGCCGGCACGGCCTTATCCGGCCGCGCGGACGGCACAGCGACGTGAAGACCCACCAGGACCGGCGGGACGGCAGGACCGCAGGACCGCAGGACGGCAGGACGGCAGGACGGCAGGACGGCAGGACGGCAGGACGGCAGGACGGCAGGACGGCAGGACGGCAGGACGGCAGGACGGCAGGACCAGCGGACGCGAAAGCCTTCAACTCCCGCAACCCGCCGCCCCCTTCGATCCGCAGGCGCGGAGTCCGCGCACCACGGGCTCCGCGCCTTCCGCATGCCCGCTCGACTACCGCAGGTGAGGCCCGCACGGTTCCCCTGCCGCGCCTGCGCCACGTCCGCACCGCTCTTGACGCCCTCACCTCCACCTCCTAGATTGTCTTCCATATAGCAGAAGCTAACTTTCATGATGCGGAAGTCATGACAGAGCGGGTTCTGCGATACGGGCGCGACGGACGATGGTCGACTCAGGAGTTCTCGATGCCTCGAATGACGGCCGCTCGCGCGGCAGTGGAAATCCTCAAGCGCGAAGGCGTGGACACCGCGTTCGGCGTCCCCGGCGCGGCGATCAACCCGTTCTACGCGGCGCTGCGCGCCTCCGGCGGGATCGAGCACAAGCTCGCCCGCCACGTCGAGGGCGCGTCCCACATGGCCGAGGGCTACACCCGCACCCGCGCCGGCAACATCGGCGTGTGCGTCGGCACCTCGGGCCCCGCCGGAACCGACATGATCACCGGTCTGTACTCCGCCTCCGGCGACTCGATCCCGATCCTGTGCATCACCGGCCAGGCTCCCACCGCCCGCCTGCACAAGGAGGACTTCCAGGCCGTCGACATCGCCGCGATCGCCGGTCCCGTCACCAAGATGGCGATCACGGTCCTGGAGCCCGCACAGGTGCCCGGCGCCTTCCAGCAGGCCTTCCATCTGATGCGCTCCGGACGCCCCGGACCGGTGCTGATCGACGTGCCGCTCGACGTCCAGCTCACCGAGATCGAGTTCGACCCCGAGACGTACGAGCCGCTGCCCGTCTACAAACCGGCCGCGACCCGCCGGCAGATCGAGAAGGCCCTGGCCCTGCTCGCGGAGAGCGAGCGTCCGCTGATCGTCGCCGGTGGCGGCATCATCAACGCAGACGCGTCCGAACTCCTCGTGGAATTCGCCGAGATCACCGGCATCCCCGTGGTCCCGACCCTGATGGGCTGGGGCATCCTCCCCGACGACCACGATCTCAACGCCGGCATGGTCGGCCTGCAGACCTCGCACCGCTACGGCAACGCGACGATGCTCGCCTCCGACGCGGTCCTCGGCATCGGCAACCGCTGGGCCAACCGCCACACCGGCAACCTCGACGTCTACACCGAGGGCCGCACGTTCATCCATGTCGACATCGAACCCACCCAGATCGGCCGGGTCTTCGCACCCGACTACGGCATCGCCTCGGACGCCGGAGCCGCGCTGCGGCTGTTCGTGGAGGTCGCGCGCGAGCTGAAGGACGCGGGCCGGCTGCCGGACCGCACCGCGTGGGCGGCCACCGCACGCGAGCACCGGGCCACCCTCCAGCGGCGTACCCACTTCGACGACGTGCCGATCAAGCCGCAGCGCGTCTACGAGGAGATGAACCGGGCCTTCGGGCCGGAGACCGTCTACGTCTCCACGATCGGCCTCTCCCAGATCGCAGGCGCCCAGTTCCTGCACGTCCACCGGCCGCGCCACTGGATCAACTGCGGCCAGGCGGGCCCGCTGGGCTGGACCGTCCCGGCGGCGCTCGGTGTCGCCACCGCCGACCCGGAGGCGAGCGTGGTCGCGCTGTCCGGCGACTACGACTTCCAGTTCATGATCGAAGAGCTGGCGGTGGGCGCCCAGTTCAACATCCCGTACGTCCACGTGCTGGTGAACAACTCGTACCTGGGCCTGATCCGCCAGGCGCAGAAGGCGTTCGACATGGACTTCCAGGTCTCGCTCTCGTTCGAGAACATCAACACCCCCGAACTCGGCGTGTACGGCGTGGACCACGTCAAGGTCGCCGAAGGGCTGGGCTGCAAGGCCCTGCGCGTCACCGATCCGGGCGACCTGCTGCCGGCCTTCGAGGAGGCCAAGAAGCTCGCCGCGGAACACCGGGTGCCGGTGGTCGTCGAAGCCATCCTGGAGCGGGTCACCAACATCGCGATGAGCCCGAGCGGCGACCTCGACAAGGTCGTGGAATTCGAGGAGATCGCCACGGAGCCGGGCCACGCCCCCACCGCGATCACGCCGCTGCGCTAGCCGGCCTCAAGGGGCGCCCGGAGAGCACCGGGCGCCCCTCCGGAGCAGATGCAGGGCGTCCGGCACGGCACAGTACGCAGCGCGCGCACCCCATCTGCCACGAACGAATGTCGCAGGTCTCTCCCCAACACCACTCGCTTCATGGACCATGGAGTCAACACCCTTACTACGGAACCGTGCTGGAGCCGAAACATGGCCGAGAGCGTGCCGGTGCGGTGCCCGGCGTGCCGCCGCGAGCACTCCTTCTCCCCGCTCACCTTCCCCTGCGCCTGCGGGGCACCACTGACGGTGCCCGTACGGAAAGGGGTGGAGCCCGAGCCGGTGGTCCACCACACGTGGGAGGAGGCGTGGGTGACCGTCCGCTGTCCCTCCTGTGAACGGGAGAGCCAGTGGCCGCAGCCGGAGCTGGGCTGTCCGTGCGGCGTGCTGCTGCGCGTCCCGGTACCCCCTCCGCCCAAACCGTCGGCGACCAGTCCGACGACCACGGGCTCGGGCGGCCTCGGGTCCTCCGCGCCGTCCGGCTCGGGCGCCGTCGCGCAGGCTCCGTCCTCGGCCGTGCTGCGCCCGGCGTTCCGGCCGGTGACGATCCGTACGAGCCGGGACGCGATCACCGCCGCCGCGCAGTATCTGAAGTGGCTGGGCTTCCAGGAGGTCATGCCCTCCGCGGAGCGCACGGCCTCCGGGGTGGATCTGCGCGGCCGGGGCGTCGTCGCCCGCGTGGACCCCACGACCCGGCCCTCGGCGCTGCGCGACGTGGAGTGCCTCTGGCTGGACGGCCTCGTCTCGTCCACCGGCTGTGTGTTCTTCTCCCTCGCCGGTTACGCGCGCGACGCCCGCGCCCGCGCCGACGAACTGCATGTGCCGCTCTTCGTCATGGACCTGACGGGGACACCGCAGCCGGTCAACGACGCGGCCGACGACCTCATCCGCATGGGGGCGTGAGGCGGCGGCGGCCCGGTCGCAGGATTACCGTCGAATCATGGAACTCGACATGACGAGCGAGGAACGCGCGCTCATCTCCTACCTCGGCGAGAGACTCGCGGCCGGTGACAACCCGACCGAGGACGACCTCGCCGAGCAGATGGGCGAGGCCGTCCGTCAGCAACTCCGGTCGCTGGCCGACAAGGAACTGGTGTCCCTCGGGGTACTCCCCGAGGGCGGACCCGACGTCGTCTTCGGCCTCTCCCCCGAGGCGCAGGAAACGCTGGGCATCCACCGCGACGCCACGGAGTGACGCGCGGCGCCGCGCGTCACCGGGTGAGCGTGCGGGGCCCGTCACGAGAAGGTGAGCCAGGGGGCGCGCGGCGCCCGCGCCGGAGGGCAGGACTCCCGGCGCGGGCGTCGCGCGCCCGTACGCCTGCCCGCGCCCGTACACCTGCCGCGCCCCTACGCCTGCCCGGGGCCGGGACGTCCCGCGGCGAACCCCCGGGCGGACGGGTCCGCGCCGATTCGGCGATGCGACCGGCGCACCGGAGAACGCGGAGAACGCGAAGGCGTCGGAGACCGCAGAGAGCGCAGAGAGCGACGCATCGAGGCGACGTGCGGAGCTATGCCCGGGTGAGCCGGTCGGCCGACGGACCCGACGGCTGCCCTTCCGACGGCTGCCCCTGCGATGGCTCTCCCTCCGACTGCTCGTCCCGCGTCCGCCCCCGGGTCTGCCCCGGCGGCTTCTCCCCCGCTCCCTCCGCGAACTGCTCCCGCAGCTCCACCTTGCGCACCTTCCCGCTGACCGTCATCGGGAAGGCCTCCATGATCCGGAGATGGCGCGGCACCTTGTAGTGCGCGAGCCGGCCCCGGCAGTAGCGGGCGAGTTCGTCGCGGGTGAGCGGCTGGGCCGGGTCGCGCAGCACCACGCAGGCGAGGATCTCCTCGCCGTACTTCTCGTCCGGTACGCCCACGACCTGTACGTCGGCGATCTTCGGGTGGGTGTAGAGGAACTCCTCGATCTCGCGCGGATAGACGTTCTCCCCGCCGCGGATGATCATGTCCTTGATACGGCCGACGATCTGCACGTAGTCGTCCTCGCGCATCACGGCGAGGTCGCCGGTGTGCATCCAGCGGCCCGCGTCGACCGCCTCGGCCGTCCGCTCGGGCTCCTCCCAGTAGCCGAGCATCACGCTGTAGCCGCGGGTGCACAGCTCGCCCGGTTCACCGCGCTCCACGGTCCGCCCGGTCGCGGGGTCGACGACCTTCACCTCGATATGCGGCAGCACGCGCCCGACCGTCCCCGTACGCCGCTCCAGATCGTCGTCGCGCCGGGTCTGGGTGGAGACAGGGGAGGTTTCGGTCATCCCGTAGCAAATCGATACCTCGGCCATGTGCATCTCGGACATGACCCGCTTCATGACCTCCTCAGGACAGGGCGAACCGGCCATGATCCCGGTGCGCAGCGAGGAGAGGTCGTACGTGGCGAAGTCCGGCAGATTCAGCTCGGCGATGAACATCGTCGGCACGCCGTAGAGCGAGGTGCACTGCTCGCGCTCGACGGCGCTGAGCGTGGCCTCCGGGTCGAAGCTCGGGGCCGGGACGACGATGCAGGCGCCGTGGCTGGTGGCGCCGAGGTTGCCCATGACCATGCCGAAGCAGTGGTAGAAGGGCACCGGCAGGCAGACGCGGTCCCGCTCGGTGTAGCCGATCATCTCCCCCACCCAGTACCCGTTGTTGAGGATGTTGTGGTGGGAGAGGGTGGCGCCCTTGGGGAAGCCGGTCGTGCCCGAGGTGTACTGGATGTTGACCGGGTCGTCGCAGCTCAGCTCGGCCGCACGGGCCTCCAGCCGCTCGCGCGGCACCTGGGTGCCTGCCGCGATGAGGCCGTGCCAGGTCGGGTCGCCGATGTAGACCACATCGCGCAGGGCCGGGCAGTCGGCGCGGACCTGCTCCACCATCCGCCGGTAGTCGCTGGTCTTGTGGGCCACGGAGGCGACCAGCACCTCGGTGCCGGCCTGCTTCAGCACGTAGGCCAGCTCGTGCACGCGGTAGGCCGGGTTGATGTTGACCATGACGGCGCCGATGCGGGCGGTCGCGTACTGGACCAGGACCCACTCGGCGCAGTTGACCGCCCAGATCCCGACCCGGACGCCCTTGCGCACGCCCTTGGCCAGCAAGCCGAGGGCCACGTCGTCCACGGCCCGGCCGAATTCGGCGTATGTCCAGCGCCGGCCGGTCGGGATGTCGACGAGGGCCTCGCGGTCGGGATGCGCCGCGATGACACGGGCCAGGTTGGCCCCGATGGTGTCGCCGAGCAGCGGGCCGGTACCGATGCCGCTGCTGTAGGAGAGCTCGGTCATGTGTAGTCCCCTTCGCGGTACTCGGCAGCGCTTCCCTCAGGAGTACGGGCGGTGCGCTCGCGCAGTTCGATACGGCGGATCTTCCCCGAAACCGTCTTGGGCAATTCCGCGAATTCGATGCGGCGAACGCGTTTGTAGGGCGCGAGGACCTCGCGGGAGTGCGCGAAGAGCGCCTTCGCGGTCTCCGGGCCCGGTTCCCAGCCCGAAGCCAGCACGATGTACGCCTTGGGCACCGCGAGCCGTACGGGGTCGGGCGCGGGCACGACGGCCGCCTCCGCGACGGCCTCGTGCTCCAGCAGTGCGCTCTCCAGCTCGAAGGGGGAGATCTTGTAGTCGGAGGCCTTGAAGACGTCGTCGGAGCGGCCGACGTAGGTGATGTGGCCGTCCTCGTCGCGCGACCCGATGTCCCCCGTTCGGTAGTAGCCGCCGGCCATGGCCTCGGCCGTACGCTCCGGGTCGCCGTGATAGCCCGTCATCAGGCCGACCGGGGCGCCCGCCTCCCCGGTCAGGTCGAGGCAGATCTCGCCCTCGTCGCCGGGTTCGCCGCTGACCGGGTCGAGCAGCGCGACCGTGAAGCCGGGGGTGGGGCGGCCCATGGATCCGGTCTTCAGGGGCTGGCCGGGGGTGTTGGCGACCTGTACGGCCGTCTCGGTCTGCCCGAATCCGTCCCGAATGGTCACCCCCCAGGTCTCCCGCACCCGCTCGATGACCTCCGGGTTGAGCGGCTCGCCCGCGGCGACGGCCTCGCGCGGAGGCGTGCGCAGCTGGGTGAGGTCGGCCTGGATGAGCATGCGCCAGACGGTGGGCGGCGCGCAGAAGCTCGTCACCGCGCAGCGGTCCATCTCCGCCATGAGGCGGGGGGCGTCGAAGCGCGTGTAGTTGTGGATGAAGACGGTCGCCTCGGCGTTCCAGGGGGCGAAGAGGTTGCTCCAGGCGTGCTTGGCCCAGCCGGGCGAGGAGATGTTGAGGTGGACGTCCCCGGGGCGCAGCCCGATCCAGTACATCGTGGACAAATGGCCCACGGGATACGACAGATGGGTGTGCTCCACCAGCTTGGGCCGGGCGGTCGTGCCGGAGGTGAAGTAGAGCATCAGCGGGTCGGAGGCGCCGGTGGGCCCGTCCGGCGCGAAGTCCGCGGAGACGCCGTACGCGTCCTCGTAGCGCAGCCAGCCGGGCGCGGCCCCGCCCACGCAGATCCGCGTGTAGTCGCCGGGCACCTCCGCGAACTTGGCCGTGTCCTCGGCCCGTACGATCACGTGCCGGGCATCGCCGCGCTCCACCCGGTCCACCAGGTCGAGCGGGCCGAGCAGCGGGGTCGCGGGGATGACCACGGCCCGCAGCTTCATCGCGGCGAGCGCGGTCTCCCACAGCTCGTTCTGGTTGCCGAGCATGACGACGATCCGGTCACCGGGCCGTACGCCCTGCTCGCGCAGCCAGTTCGCGACCCGGTCCGAACGGGCGCGCATCTCCGCGAAGGTGATCCGGGCCTCGGTGCCGTCCTCCTCGACGATGTGCAGGGCGGGGCGGTCGTTGCCCTCGGCGATCCGGTCGAACCAGTCCAGCGCCCAGTTGAAGCGCTCGGGACGCGGCCAGCGGAAACCGGCATAGGCCGCGTCGTAGTCCTCTCTGTGCCGGAGCAGGAAATCCCGGGCTTCCCGGAACTCTTCCGTCGCACCGGTTGCCGCCATGTGTCCTCCTCATTGCCCGACCGCTGGCTAGCATCGTGTAATCAGTGACCTGGGTCTCACTACCCCCGGAAGGGGGTGAAGGAGTTGGCGGTGACGCAGACGGGCGAAGCGGCCGAGGTGCGGGCGGCGCTGCTGAACCTGCGCCGCACCAGCGGCCTGCCGGTCGCGTTCGGCGGACTTCTGGAGGACAACCGGCAGTTCCGCATCGCCGAGCTGAGCGGCGCGAGAAGCACCGCGCTGCGCGGCCTCGTGGTGTCGACGGGCAACGGCCTGGGCGGGAAGTCCCTCGCCCTCACCCGTCCCGTGGCGGTCTCCGACTACCAGGCCTCACGCGCCATCAGCCACGAATACGACGCGGCCGTGGCCAAGGAGGGGCTGGGCGCGGTGCTCGCCGTGCCCGTGGTCGTACGGCGCCGGGTGCGCGGCGTGCTCTACGGCGCCGTACGCGAGCCGCTGAACCTCGGCGACCGCACACTGAGCGCCGCGGTCGAGGCCGCCCGCGAACTGGAACAGGCGCTGGCCATACGGGATGCGGCGCAGCGGCTGCTGGCCTCCCGCCCGGTGACCGCGGGCGACGCCGGGCATCCGCTCGGGGCCGCCGCGTGGGAGGAGGTCCGCGAGGCGTACGGCGCACTGCGGGCGCTGGCACCGCGGGTGGCTGACCCCGCCCTGCGGGAGGAGATCCTCACCGTCTGCGGGCAGCTGGCCGCCGCCTCGGGCCCTGACGCCCGTACGGCCGCTGCCGGAGCGGACATCCTCGGGGCGCCGGGTGAGCCGAACCCCGGACTCCGGCCACCGCGCGTCCGTCTCACACCCCGCGAACTGGACGTGCTGTCCTGCGTCGCGGCCGGCGTGACCAATGCGACGGCCGCGGAGCGGCTGGGACTGCGGCCGGAGACGGTGAAGGGCTATCTCCGCTCGGCGATGCGCAAACTCGGCGCCCACACCCGCCTGGAGGCGGTCGTCGCGGCCCGGCGGGTGGGGCTTCTGCCTTGAGCTCCGCCGGTCCGGGGCGAGGGCAAGGACGCGAGCGCCGCCCCGGCGGGTGGGGCTTCTGCCCTGACGCTCCGCCCTGGCGGGTGGAGCATGGCGCACGCCGTGTCCCCTAAGCCGTCAGGGCTTCCCCTTGAAGGTGACGGAGACCTGTTCAAAGCCCAGGGAACGCAGCAGATTCTCCAGCATGCTCCGGGTGTTGGACTCCGCGCGCCCCACCAGGTCGCTCTCCTCGGCCGCGTCCCCGATGTGCCGTGCGGCCAGCTTGCGCACCTCCTGCTCGTCGCCGGGGTTGTCGGAGAGGGCGTCACCGACGCGGTCGAGCAGCCCGCGCTCCCGCGCCACGACGTAACTGCGCTCCACGTCCAGGACGGGCTTCTTCAGATGCGCCCGCGGCAGCCGCAGCGTGGCGCCCTTGCGGTCCTCGGTGACCGCCACGGCGTCCTTCTCCAGGGCGCCCAGGTCGACGTACGCGCCGACGCTGCCGTTGCCGACGAACAGCGTCCGGTCGCCGCGCACCGCGTCGGGCAGGAACCGCGCGTCCTTGTCCAGGTCGACCACGACCTGGAAGTTGCCGGCGGCCGCCTCGTACCGGCTCATGTCCTGAACGGACTTCAGCACGGCGGGCCCCGTGCGGTCCTCGGTCTCCACCCCGAACGGGTTCTCCAGGCCCGGCAGCAGCCGCAGTTGCCCCGCGGCCACGATGAGGACCAGCAGGACGACGAGCGAGAGCGGGACGGTGATCCACCACGGCGGGCCCATGCGCGTACGGGGCGGGCGGCGTGGGGTGCGCGGGGATTCGGGGGGTTCGGGAGCCATGGGCCGGTGAGGGGGCTCCCGGGTCTCGGCCGGGGAGTTCCCCGAGCCGGTTGAGTCGTCGTGGGTGGCAGCATCGGACCGACGCGGTAATGCCATCTCGCAGGCACCTCCAGGGAGATGGGACCGTTCGGCGGTGCGTGTACCCCCCGTCCCCGCATCCATGAGGGCCCGTCCGGGACGCGGGGACGCGGGCGACGGGGTGCGGAGGCGTCGCGCCGGGTCCACGCTGAGGATGTACCTCGTACGGACGGAGGGGAGCCACCATGCTCAGCACGCGGTTCGCGCCGGGGGCGCCCAACTGGGTCGACCTCGGCACCCCGGATCTCGGGGCGGTCAGGGCGTACTACGGCGGACTCTTCGGCTGGGAGACCCAGGGCCACGGTCCGGAGGCGGGCGACTACGCGGAGTTCCTGCTCGACGGGCAGCGCATCGCCGGTGTCGGACCGCTGACGGAGCAGGGCGCGACGAGCGCGTGGACGGTGTACTTCCACACCACCGACGCCGACGCGACGGCGAAGACGGTCGAGCAGGCGGGCGGCACGGTGCGCCTCCCGCCGATGGACGTCTTCAGCGAGGGCAGGATGGCCGCGTTCACCGACCCCGCCGGGGCACGGTTCGCGTCCTGGCAGCCGCGCGACCACCCCGGCTTCCAGCGCGTCAACGCCCCGGGGACACTGTGCTGGACCGAGCTGCACACCCAGGAGCCGGACGCCTCGCGCGCGTTCTACGGGACGGTGTACGGCTGGCACGCCGAGGTGATGCCGTTCGCCGGCACCACGTACACCGTGCTGACCCTCGCGGACGGCGGGCGGGACACCTCGTTCGGCGGCATCATGCCGCTCGCGCCTCCGGCCGGGGTACCCGCGCACTGGCTGCCGTACTTCGAGGTGGAGGACTGCGATGTGACGGCGGCGCGGAGCGAGGCGCTGGGCGGCTCGATCGCGCTGCATCCCGTGGAGGCGGAGGGCGTGGGGCGCTTCGCGCGGCTCACCGATCCGTGCGGCGCCGACTTCGCGGTGATCACGAGCGCGACCTGACATCCCGCCCCTCGCCCGGCGCGGGCGGGGACGCTCAGCGCCGCTCCCGGCAACGGGACACTCAGCGCCCGCTCCCGGCGACGCGCACCTCGTGCGCGGCGCCGGGGGCGGCGAAGGCCAGCAGTCGCGCCCCCTCCGCCTCGACGCCCTCGTGCTCGGCGCTCGACACCCGCACGAACGGTTCGACGACCAGCACGGACACCGCACCGGCCCGCTCCTGCTCGATGCGCCAGACGCCCCGGATGAAGCCGTCGACCAGAAAGACGGGGAACGCCTGGTTGCCCTTCCAGGTGCGGTCGCGGAAGTCGTCCGCGACCACCCGCGTGCGGTCGTGGTGCGAGAGGAAGAGGTTGTCGAACTCGGGCAGGAACCGGACGGGGGCAGGCGTCTCCGGGTCCGGCAGCGGGCCGTCGGGCACGTCGTACAGCTCACCACCGCGGTCGTCGCGGAAGGTGCGCAGCCGCGGCCGCATGCGGTCCACGACCTCCCGCAGCCGGGTCAGCCCGCACCAGATCTGCATATCGCGCACGGACGCCGGGCCGAAGGCCGCCAGATAGCGCTCCAGCATCGCTTCCAGGGCCTCCGCGGACGGCGCGCCCGACGCCTCGCCGAGCCACTGCTCCACGGTGGTGTGCCGGGCGAGGCCACCCTGCCCCCACAGGCCGCGCGGCGGCACCTGGACGAGGGGCAGCAGGGCCCGTGCGGCCATCGAGAGGGTGAGCCGGTCCCGGTCCGGCCAGTGCTCGGCGAGCGCGGTGCCGAGCTCGCTGAACGTCAGCGGCCGCTCCTCCACCAGGGCCCGTGACACCTCGGCGAGCCTGACCAGGTCCACGCCCTCGGCCCGCTTGCGGAACGACCCGCGGAAGCGCCGCTCCTGCAGCTCCTGGAGCAGCGGCCGCAGGGCGAGGCAGTCCCGCGCGGTGACCAGGTGGAGGGTGGAGCGGTGGAGCGCGATGCGTGCGGTACGGCGGGAGGCGAGGAGGTCGGAGAGCTCCTCGGGGCGGAAGCCGGCGAGGCGGGCGTGGAGCGCGTAGTACGGGACCTTGGGGACCTGGGCATGGACGCCGACGAGGTGCTCGACGGCGTCGGCCGGGGACATCCGGGTCCGGCGGAGCAGAAGCTGGCGGTCGAGGAACGCCCGGTTGAGGGCCCGGGTGGTCAGGGCGGCGGGCGCGGCGGTGCCGGTGCGCTTCGTCATGACGACCACGCTAGGCAGTCCTGCGGACAGCTTCTGTCCGCAGGGGACACGGTGCCCGCCGCAGGGGACACGGTGCTCGCTACTCGCCGATACGGACGGCGGCGAGCGTGATGTTGTCGGGTCCGCCCGCGTCCATGGCGGCCTTCCACAGCTCGAACGCGGCCCTGCCATCGGCGTGTTCGCGCAGCACGCGCTCGATCCCCTCGTCCGGCAGCGGGTCCGTCAGCCCGTCCGAACAGATCAGGTGCCGGGTACCGGCGGAGAGCGGCTCGCTGGAGACGTGCGGGTCGACCGGGCTGAAGTCGGGGGTGCCGCCGAGCGTCTGCGTGACGATGGTCGTGGTGCGCTGTCCCGGGGCGAGCGGCGGGTTGTCGTCCACGCTCAGCTCCCGCAGCCGCGGCTTGCCGCCGCCGTCCGCGGCGCCGTCCCCCGCGGCGCCCTCCCCGTCCGTGTCCTCGTCGGCGTCGGCGTCGGCGTCGGCGTCGGCGTCGGCGTCGGCGTCGGCGTCGGCCAGGGCGTAGACGCGACTGTCCCCCACGTTGAAGCAGATGACCCGCTCCTCGGTGACGACGAGCCCGGCGACGGTCGTCCCCATCATGATCAGGTCGGGGTCGTCGTCCGCGGCCGCGTAGACCGCCCGGTTGCAGCCCTCCAGCGCGTCGCGTACCGCTTCCTCGCTGTCCAGGTCCGGCCCGATCCGCGAGAGGCGGCGCGCGACCATGGCGCTGGCCACCTCGCCCGCCGGGTGCCCGCCGAGCCCGTCGGCGACCGCGACGACCAGCGGGGTGCCGAGCGGGAAGAGCAGGGTCTGCGGGCTCTCGGTGACCGTGCTGCACAGCGTCCAGGGACCGACGACGAGGCTGTCCTCGTTGCGGTCGCGCACCAGCCCGATGTGGCTCAGCGCGCTCACGACGACGTAGGCCATGGCAGGTCATCGCCTCCCCGACGGGTCCGGCACGCTTCTCCTCCATTGTGCGGCCCGCACCGGCGACCCGCGCGGACGGGCCGGGCCGGGCCGAGCGGGCGGTCCGGGGCCGAGCGGGCGGGCGCGCCCTCAGACCCACTCCCAGCGCATGGAGTGGAATCCGGGCGCGGGGTTCTGGACGACCAGGTGCGTACGGCCCGAGCTGCTGATCCACACCGGGTCGACGCTCGGCAGCGGGGCCATGACCGACGGGCCGGCGCAGCGGTGGCAGCGGACGGGGACGGCGGCCTGGTCGAAGGCGACCTCGAGGGTGTAGAGGCTGGCGGTGGCGCGGAATCCGCGGCCGCACTCGTGGGACGGGGCGCCCGTCTTCCGGTACGTGAGCCGGTACTCGATCACCGATGTCTCTCCCTCGGCGAGCACTTGGTCGAGGAAGAGCTCGGTCGCGGCGATCGGCACCGCGAGGTCCGCGCGGACGCGGCCGGGGCGGGCGTTGCGCACGTCGCTCAGCTCGGGGAGTCCGCGGGCGGGGTCGTCGCCGCGCGTGATGATCAGGCAGCGGTCCACGCGTTCGCGTTCGGCCCGCAGCACCAGGGTCGTACGGCAGCCCGACTCGGCGCCGTTCGCGTCGAGTTCGAAGCGGTCGTGGGCGGCGAGGCGGGTGAGGCCGTCGTCGGCGGAGGCCATATCGCCCAGGAGCCCGGGCAGGCTCTCGTACCCCTGCCAGAGGCGTGCGGTCTCCAGCACGTCCAGCTCGCGGTTGGTCCAGCGGCCGCGCGGGCGCTGAGGGCCGATCAGCGAGACGAGCGCGTCGGTCGGAACCTCCAGCAGCTCTTCGAGCAGCCGGACCGCCTGGCGCGAGCGCGGGCGCTCGGGGCGGCTGCGGCCACGCCGCCAGTAGCTGAGGGTCGTGACGCTGACCTCGACGCCGCGGAGGGCGAGGCGGTGTTGAATACGGTCCAGACTCAGACCACTTGCTCGGATCGCACTGTCGAGGGCGGCTTCGAAGGGCCCGTTGCGCAGTGCGTCCATCAGATCGGCGGGCACGGCCCGCGAACCGGCTACCACGATCACCTCCGGGCCAACGTGGTCACTCTGTGAACAGTTTTGACCATAGCTTCCGTGTCCGTGGGTGTCGCCCCTGGTGAGCAAATGTCATGCCCTTTTCACAGACATCCTCAATTAACAGAGTTCGGATCTCGTTGACCGGGAGTTGTCCCGAGGAGCACGCTCCCGCTCCATGAAGAGACCCCTTCTCGTGGGATCCCTGGCGCTTGCCGCCGGCGGTCTCCTGATATCCCTGGCGGGAATCCCCGCCTCCGCGGCCGAGGACCCCCGGCCGTCCCCACCGAAGGCGAGCACGAGCGAGGCACTGCGGGACGCCAAGCAGGCGGCGGCCGACCATCCCCGTGCGGTCAGGGCGAGTTCGTTCGACACGTTCTCCTCCCAGGCCGTACGCATCGACAAGGACGGCACGCGCCACGTCCACCTCGACCGCACCTACCGCGGCCTTCCGGTGCTCGGCGGCGACGTCGTCGTCCACTCGGCGCCCGACGGCAATCTGCGCGAGACCAGCCTGACCCTGAAGTCGCCCCTGTCGCTGTCGACCGACGCGAAGGTGAGCGCGAAGAAGGCCGAAAGGACCGCCGAGAGGCGGTTCAAGGCCAAGCGCGGCACCACGCACACGACGTCCTCGAAACTGGTCGTCGACGCCCTCTCCGGCAAGCCCCGCCTCGTCTGGCAGGTCGTCGTCGACGGCATCGCGCCCGACCAGTCCCCCAGCCACCTCAACACCCTGGTCGACGCGGAGACCGGCAAGACGGTCCGCAGCTGGAACGACTTCCACACCGCCGACGGCACCGGCCACGGCTTCCAGGTCGGCGACGTGACGGTCGGCACCACCGCCGTCTCCGGCGGCTACCAGCTCAAGGACGGCGCGCGGGGCAACGGCGAGACGCGTGACGCCCAGAACCTCACCGCGCCGGGCGACATCCCGCCCGCCGGCTGGGGCAAGGCGTTCACCGACACGGACAACGTGTGGGGCAACGGCGAGCTCACCGACCGCGCCACCACCGCCGTCGACGCCCACTACGGCATCCAGCAGACGTGGGACTACTTCAAGTCCGTGCACGGCCGCAACGGCATCAAGAACGACGGCGTCGGCGCCCGATCCTTCGTCCACTACGGGCAGAACTACGACAACGCCGGCTGGGACGACACCAGCTTCAGCATGATCTACGGCGACGGTGCCCCCGGGCAGAAGCCGTTCACCCAACTCGACGTCGCCGGCCACGAGATGAGCCACGGCGTCACCTCGGCCACCGCCGACCTGGTCTACGAGGGCGAGTCCGGCGGACTGAACGAGTCCACCAGCGACATCTTCGGCACCCTGGTCGAGTTCGACGCCGACAACCCCGAGGACGCCCCCGACTACCTCATCGGCGAGAAGATCGACATCCGCGGCGACGGCACCCCGCTGCGCTGGATGGACGACCCGAAGAAGGACGGCGTCTCGCAGAGCTGCTGGACCAGCAACACCAAGAACCTGGACCCGCACTTCTCCTCGGGCGTCGGCAACCACTTCTTCTACCTGCTCGCCGCCGGCTCCGGCTCATCGAGCTGGGGCAACAGCCCGACCTGCAACGGCTCCAGCGTTACGGGGATCGGCAACGCCGACGCGGGCAAGATCTGGTACCGCACGCTCACCACGTACCTGACCTCCGGCAGCACCTACGCGGAGGCACGCACCGGCAGCATCAAGGCCGCCATCGACCTCTACGGCGCGAGCAGCACCCAGTGCGCGGCCGTGGAGAAGGCATGGAGCGGCGTGGCCGTCGCCGCGACCGCCACGACCTGCGGCACCACCACGCCCGGCGGCTCCAACCTGCTGAAGAACCCCGGCTTCGAGTCGGGGGCGACGAACTGGAGCGCCAGCAGCGGTGTGATCACCAACAGCGCCGACGGGGCTCCGTTCGCGGGCTCGTACTACGCCTGGCTGAACGGCTACGGCAGCGCGCACACCGACACGCTCTCCCAGTCGGTGGCCGTCCCGTCCTCGGGTTCGCCGAAGCTCGGCTTCCACCTCGCCATCGACACGGCGGAGACCGGCTCGACGGCGTACGACACGCTCAAGGCCCAGGTCGTCTCGGGCAGCACGACGACCACCCTGGCCACGTACTCCAACACCACGCCGAGCGGCTACACCCAACGGACGCTTGACCTGTCCGCGTACAAGGGCAAGACGGTGACGATCAAGTTCACCGGCACGGAGGACGGGTCGAAGGCGACCAGCTTCCTGATCGACGACACGGCGGTGACCACGGGCTGACCGTGCCACCCCTGGGCGGCTGAACTCCCCGCGTCGGCCGCGGCCCGGGCGGGTGCCACCGGCACCCGCCCGGGCCTTCGCCGTACGGGCGGGCTTTCGCAGTACCGGGCGGGCCATCGCCGCACGGGCGAGCCACCGCTGTGCGACCGGGCCTTCGCCGTACGGGCGGGCCATCGCCATCGGACCGGGCCGTCGCTGCGCGGTTCGCGGAGTCTGCCGTCGACGGGGCGTCCTGCTCGGGCGCCTGGTGGGGCACCGCGCCGCGTCGCCCGGGCCGGCCGCGTACGCCCGGTACGCGGCCGATCCTCCGTCTGCGATCCCCGCAACCGCCGGGCGCTGCCCCTGCACCGGAGCCTGCTCGCGGTCAACACCCCTGTGACGCCCCCTTTGACGCCCCCCGTGACGGTCCTAGGCCGCTGCCTCCGGGGCCAACTGGTCGGCGAGCCACGTCGGTACGCCCCCCAGCAGACGGAACAGCCGTCCCGCCTCCTCCCGCAGCCTCGACGCCTCCGGCTCCGGCTCGGCGCCGGCCAGCGCCACGAGCGCCGGGGCCGTGCCGATGAGGTATCCCAGCTCCTCGCGGATGCGCAGCGACTCCGCGAACCCGTGCCGGGCCTCGGCCAGTTCGCCGTCGCGCAGCGCCAGTCCGGCCAGATGTCGGTAGGTGAAGGAGCACAGCAGCATGTCGCCCCGCGCGGTGGCCCCCGCGTGCGCGCGGCGGTAGGCGGCCTCGGCGGACTGCGGGCTGTCCGCGAGATGCTCGGCGACCAGGCCGCGCCGGAAGTCCAGCAGCGGGCGGCCGGCGGCCGAGGGCGCGAGCAGGGCGGCCGACCTGCCGAGCGCCGCGCGGGCCTCGTCGGCACGGTCGCGGACGCCGAGGACCGTGGCCGCGTACGCCAGGTGCCCCCGCTCGCAGGCGGCCGCGCCGCGCTCGTCGTCCGAGCTCGCCAGCGCCTCCGCGGCGCGAAGTGCGTCCTCCGCCTCGGACCAGCCGGCAGCGGTGAACAGACAGCGCTCGCCCAGCAGGGCGGCGCGCTGCAAAGCCACGGCCGGGTCGTGAGCCGCGTGCGGGGCGAGCAGCCCCGCCGCGTCGTCCCAGCAGCCGCGGGAGCGCAGCCGCCATACGGCGATGCTGCGCGGATGCTGCGCGTGCTCCCGGTCGGCCGCATCGGGCCTTCCCGGTGGTCCCGAACGTCCTGAACGTGACATGGCGGTATCCGCCACATTCCCTCCCCAAGCGCACCGTCGAGCCGGAAGTCTGGGCGCATCTCAGCACGGATTCCGCGGCGGTGGATAGGGGATGGGTGAATCCGTTCACAATCTTGTGAGGACGCCGGACTCGCATCGCCCGTACGAGCGACAGGCGTTCCGGCCATCGCAGGGCGGGAGTTCAGGCCAAGCGGCGGACTCGGCACCGCAGCGGTGCACGGAACCGAGGGGCCTCGGTGCCCGCCTCGGACCTCGGCCCTCAAGCCTCGGTGTCTTGCGGTGTCTTGCGCTGTCTTGAGCATCGGTGACGTGGGCCGGGCCCAAGGCTCAGGGCCTGGGGCATTGGCCTGGGGCCTCCGGCGGGGCTCTCACCGGAGGCCGGGGCTCTCACCGGATGCCGTAGCGGACGCCCGCGCCGGGGTGCCGTGGACCGCCCGTGCCCGGGTGGTGACGACCGCGCGGGGTGCCGGAGCCGGGCGGTCCGGCTGCCCGGAGCTCTCCGGTGGCACCTTCCTGCGGTTTCCGAACGCCCCCTGTGCGCCACCCGTTCGAGGGGCGTTCTCGGGCGGCACTCGCGCCCCGCCGCCGCTCAACTCATGCGCAGCGCCAGGAAGAAGTCCAGCTTGTCCTCGAGCCGCGAAAGGTCACGCCCCGTCAGTTGCTCGATCCGCCCGATGCGATACCGCAACGTGTTGACATGCAGATGCAGCCGCCCGGCACACCGCGTCCACGAACCGTCGCTGTCGAGGAACGCCTCCAGCGTCGGGATCAGCTCGGCCCGGTGCCTGCGGTCGTAGTCCCGCAGCGGGTCCAGCAGGCGCGCGGTAAACGCCCGGCGGACGTCGTCGGGGACGAACGGCAGCAGCAGCACGTGCGAGGCCAGCTCCTGATGCCCGGCCGCGCACACCCGTCCCGTACGCGCCGCCGCGACCCGTCGCGCGTGGCGCGCCTCCTCCAGCGCCCCGCGCAGTCCTTCGGCGGAGTGGACGACCGCGCTGACCCCGATCGTCAGCCGGCCGTCGCCGTCCAGTCCGCGCCCGAGCGGTTCGGCGACCGCCGCCAGCAACTCCTCGGCCCGCAGCCCCTGGACCTGCCCGTCCTCGCCGTCGGGCAGCGACGGCAGCGGCACCAGCGCGACGGCCTCCTCCCCCGCGTGCGCGACCGCGATACGGTCCGACGGCTCGGGGCCGCCGGACTGCGGGTCCACGAGGATCTCCTCCAGCAGCGCCTGGGTGATCGGGCCGCTGTCGAGGCCGGAGTCCTCCCACTCGACCCGGGCCACCACGACCTGCCAGTGCGGCGCGGCGCCCAGGCCGGGCAGCAGGACGGGCGCGGCGACCCGCAGCCGGGCGGCGACCTCGGCGGGTGGCGCGGCGGTCTGCACCAGCTCCAGGACCTCCTGCGCCAGCCGGCGGCGTACCGTACGGGCCGCGTCGCGGCGCTCCCGCTCCACCGCGATGAGCTGGGTGACGCCCTGCAACAGGTCGAGCCGCTCGGCGGGCCAGTCCCCGGCGTCGGCTTCGACCGCCAGCAGCCAGTCCGAGAGCACGGTCTCCCGTATGTCCGCCGCCACGGTGCGGCCGGCCCCCGCGCCGGGGCGGCTGCCCGAGCTGCGGATGGGGAACAGCGAGTACGTCCCGGCCTGCGTGACCAGCCGGTACGGGCCGCGGCGCCCGCTGCGCACCGCCGCCAGGTGCTCTCCGGCCAGCGCCGGGCGCAGCGGGACGGGCAGGGTGGCCGAGCCGTCGGTACCGGCTCCGGCGATCCGCCGGCCGGTGGGCGAGAGGACCCAGGCGCGCAGGTCGAGGTCGCTGCCGAGCAGGTCGAGGACCACCTCGGGGCCGCCGCCCGCGGGGCCCGCGGTCATCAGCTTGCGGTGCCGTTCCACGACCGCGGCGAGGTCGCCCGCCCGCTCGCCGGAGACCTGGCGCACCACGTGTTCGGTGATCGAGGCGAAGGACACCGCCTCGTCCACGGCGAACAGCGGCAGCCGGTGCCGGGCACAGGCCACGACCAGGTCTTTCGGTACGGAGCCGAACTCCGCTTCGCCTGCCGCGAGCCCGCTGACGCCGTTCTGCACGAGGATGCGGACGAACGGCTCGGAGTCCTGGGGTCTGCGGTGCCAGGCGAGGCCGGTGAGCACCAGCTCGCCGCCCGACAGATAGCGGCTGGGGTCGCGCAGGTCCGTGGTCATCACGCCGCGCACGGTGCGGTCCAGCTCGTCCTCGCCGGCCAGCAGCCGCAGGCCCAGGGTGCCGGTCTCCAGCAGTGCGCGCAGCCGCATCTCCTCGCCGCCGATCCTCATCTGTGGTCCACGGTCCCGTGCGGGTTCCGCGGCCCCCGGACGGTCCCTCCGGGACGATGCCGCGAGATCTCCCGCCCCCGTCTTTCGTTCGAATCTACAAGACGGGGGCCGCGCCCACCCAACCGCTTCATGGTTTTGGTGACTGCACCCGGCCGGGTGCAGGTCGGTGTACTGGCTCCACGGCGCGTGAACAGGACATGAACAACCAGCCGGGACGCGGTCCTTCCCGACCTCCCGTCCTCGCCGCTGGTCCTGCCCCGACCCACTTTTTCCAGAAGAGGCCCCTCATGGACTTCCTTCGCCCCGCAAGCTGGGAGGAGGCGCTCGCCGCGAAGGCCGAGCACCCGACGGCTGTTCCCATCGCGGGCGGCACCGACGTCATGGTCGAGATCAACTTCGACCATCGCAGGCCCGAGTACCTGCTCGACCTGAACCGCATCGCCGAGCTGCGGGAGTGGGAGGTCGGCGAGGACACCGTACGGCTCGGCGCCTCCGTTCCGTACACGCGGATCATGGAGGACCTGAGGGGCGAGCTGCCGGGTCTCGCGCTCGCCTCGCACACCGTGGCCTCGCCGCAGATCCGCAACCGTGGCGGCGTGGGCGGCAACCTCGGCACGGCCTCTCCGGCCGGTGACGCGCACCCGGCGCTGCTCGCCGCGGGCGCCGAGGTCGAGGTCGCCTCCGTGCGCGGCACACGCCGTATCCCGATCGACGACTTCTTCACCGGCGTGAAGCGCAACGCGCTCGAGGCCGACGAGCTGATCCGCCGCGTGCACATCGAGAAGGCGGACGGGCCGCAGGCGTTCTCCAAGGTCGGCACCCGCAATGCGATGGTCATCGCCGTCTGCGCCTTCGGCCTGGCCCTGCACCCCGAGTCGCGGACCGTGCGCACCGGCATCGGCTCGGCCGCGCCCACGCCCGTACGTGCCCGCGAGGCCGAGGAGTTCCTCGCCGCGGCTCTGGAGGAGGGCGGCTTCTGGGAGAACGGCCGGACGATCACCCCGTCCGTCGCCCGGCAGTTCGCGGAGCTGTGCTCGGCGGCCTGCAACCCCATCGACGACGTGCGCGGCAGCGCGAAGTACCGACGCCACGCGGTCGCGGTCATGGCCCGCCGCACCCTGGGCTGGACCTGGGACGAGTACCGCGGCAACGAGAGGACACAGCGATGCGCGTGAACTTCCGCGTGAACGGCCGCCCATATGAGGCCGACGACGTGTGGGAGGGCGAGAGCCTGCTGTACGTGCTGCGCGAGCGCATGGGCCTCCCCGGCTCCAAGAACGCCTGCGAGCAGGGCGAGTGCGGCTCCTGCACGGTCCGCCTCGACGGTGTGCCCGTCTGCTCCTGCCTGGTCGCCGCCGGTCAGGTCGAGGGCCGCGAGGTCGTGACCGTCGAGGGCCTGGCCGACTACGCCAGGGAGCGCGCCGAGGGCGGTTGTGCATCGAGCGCCTGCGGTACGAGTGTGGATCGGGCCAAGCGATGGCAGCCCGCGCCCGCCGACTCGCAGACCGGCGGAGCGGCCGAGCTCTCCCCCGTCCAGCAGGCGTTCATCGACGCCGGTGCCGTCCAGTGCGGCTTCTGCACGCCCGGACTGCTCGTGGCCGCCGACGAGTTGCTGGAGCGCAACGCCGAGCCGTCGGACGCGGACATCCGCGAGGCCCTGTCGGGCAACCTGTGCCGCTGCACGGGCTACGAGAAGATCCTCGACGCGGTCCGCCTCGCGGCCGCCCGCGGCGAGGCCGAGACCGCGGACAAGGGGGCCTGACCGCATGGGCGTCACCCGCACACCCATCGACCTCACCCAGGGCAGCCGGACCAAGGGCGGCATCGGCGAGTCCACGATGCGCCCGGACGGCACCCTGAAGGTGACGGGCGAGTTCGCGTACGCCTCGGACCTGTGGCACGAGGACATGCTGTGGGGCTACACCCTCCGCAGCCCGCACGCCCACGCCGAGATCGTCTCGATCGACACCTCGCAGGCACTGGCCCAGGCCGGGGTCCACGCCGTGCTGACCTACGACGACCTCCCGACCGACACCAAGCACTACGGCCTGGAGATCCAGGACACCCCGGTGCTCGCCCACGGCCGGGTCCGCCACCACGGTGAGCCGGTGGCCCTCGTCGCCGCCGACCACCCGGAGACCGCGCGCCGCGCCGCCGCGAAGATCAGGGTCGAGTACGCCGAACTGCCCGTCGTCACCGACGAGGCGAGCGCGACCGCCGACGGCGCGCCGCTGCTGCACCCGGGCCGTGACGACCACCACGCGGGGCACGTACCGCACCCCAACATCGTCCACCGGCAGCCGATCGTCCGCGGCGACGTGGAGGCGGCCCGCGCCCGCGCCGATGTCATCGTCTCGGGCGAGTACGAAGTGGGCATGCAGGACCAGGCGTTCCTCGGCCCGGAGTCCGGGCTCGCCGTGCCCGCCGAGGACGGCGGCGTCGACCTCTACATCGCCACCCAGTGGCTGCACGCCGATCTCCGCCAGATCGCGCCCGTCCTCGGACTGCCCGAGGAGAAGGTGCGGATGACGCTGTCGGGCGTCGGCGGCGCGTTCGGCGGCCGCGAGGATCTGTCGATGCAGATCCACGCCTGCCTGCTGGCGCTGCGCACCGGCAAGCCCGTCAAGATCGTCTACAACCGGTTCGAGTCCTTCTTCGGCCATGTCCACCGCCACCCGGCCAAGCTCCGGTACGAGCACGGGGCCACCCGGGACGGCCGGATCACGCACATGACGTGCCGGATCGTCCTCGACGGCGGCGCGTACGCCTCGTCCTCCCCCGCGGTCGTCGGCAACGCCTCCTCGCTCGCCGCCGGCCCTTACGTCATCGACCACACCGAGATCGAGGCGATCGCGCTCTACACCAACAACCCGCCCTGCGGCGCGATGCGCGGCTTCGGCGCGGTCCAGGCGTGCTTCGCGTACGAGGCGCAGATGGACAAGGTGGCGGCCGAACTCGGCATGGATCCGGTGGAGTTCCGGCAGATCAACGCCATGTCGCAGGGCGCGATCATGCCGACGGGCCAGGAGGTCGACTCCCCCGCCCCGGTGGCCGAACTGCTGCGCCGCGTCAAGGCGATGCCGATGCCGCCGGAGAAGCAGTGGGAGACCGCGGGCGAGGGCGCGGACATCCGCGCTCTGCCGGGCGGGCTGTCCAACACCACCCACGGCGAGGGTGTCGTCCGCGGCGTCGGCTACGCGGTCGGCATCAAGAACGTCGGTTTCTCCGAGGGGTTCGACGACTACTCGACGGCTCGCGTCCGCCTGGAGGTCGTGGGCGGCGAACCGGTCGCCGTCGTGCACACCGCGATGGCGGAGGTCGGCCAGGGCGGCGTGACCGTGCACGCACAGATCGCCCGTACCGAACTCGGCGTCACCCAGGTGACGATCAGCCCGGCCGACACCCGGGTCGGTTCGGCAGGCTCCACCTCCGCCTCCCGCCAGACGTACGTCACCGGCGGCGCCATCAAGCACACGTGCGAGGCCGTGCGCGAGCGCGTGCTGGAGATGGGCCGGCGGAAGCTGGGCACCTACCATCCGGCGTGGGCCACCGCCGAACTCCTGCTGGAGGGCGGCAAGGTCGTCACCGACGGCGGCGAGGTGCTGGCCGGGCTGGCGGACGTGCTCGAGGACGAGTCGGTCGACATCGAACTGGAATGGCGCCACCGCCCGACCGAGGCGCTCGACCTGCACACCGGACAGGGCCAGGGCCACGTCCAGTACTCCTTCGCCGCGCACCGTGCCGTCGTCGAGGTCGACACCGAACTGGGCCTGGTCAAGGTCATCGAGCTGGCGTGCGCCCAGGACGTCGGCAAGGCGCTCAACCCGCTGTCCGTGATCGGCCAGATCCAGGGCGGTACGACACAGGGCCTGGGTCTCGCGGTCATGGAGGAGATCGTCGTCGACCCGGCCACCGCGAAGGTCCGCAACCCCTCCTTCACCGACTACCTGATCCCCACCATCCTCGATACGCCGGTCATCCCCGTCGACGTGCTCGAACTGGCCGACGAGCACGCGCCGTACGGCCTGCGCGGTGTCGGCGAGGCGCCGACGCTGTCCTCCACCCCGGCCGTGGTCGCCGCCGTACGCCAGGCGACCGGGCTCGCCCTCAACCGCGTACCGGTGCGCCCCGAGCACATCACCGGCACGTGAACCGACTCCGGGTGGGTGCGGACCGGCCTCCCCGTCCCGTACCCGCCCGGAAGCCCCCCACCGCGGTACCGCACCGCTCGCGGTGCCGCACACGCAGGACCGCACCGTTCGCGGTGCCGGATACGTACCGCACCGCTCGCGGTACCCCGTTCGTCTCGGGCCGTTCCCCCGGGTCGTGCAGCCAACTCAACATCCCAAATCCCGCGGACGACCCCCCGCGGGTGCCCCTGTGAACCTTGGGAGTAGGCATCATGACCCAGTCGTCAGTACAGCCGAGGACCTCGGCGGAGGAGGCGGGCTCCGGCTCGCGTCCGCCCGCCGGCCGGTCCTGGCTCGACCGGTACTTCCACATTTCCGACAGAGGATCGACCCTCGCTCGGGAGGTGCGCGGCGGCATCACCACCTTCATGGCGATGGCGTACATCCTCCTGCTCAACCCCTTGCTGCTCGGCGGTGAGGACGTCTCGGGCAACACCCTCAGCCGTACCGGTCTCATCACGGCCACCGCATTCGCCGCCGCCCTGACGACCCTGGTCATGGGCCTTGTCGGCAAGGTCCCGCTGGCGCTGGCCGCCGGGCTCAGCGTCTCCGGCGTCATCGCCTCGCAGGTCGCCCCCAACATGACGTGGCCGCAGGCCATGGGCATGTGCGTGATGTACGGCGTCGTCATCATGCTTCTGGTGGTCACCGGGCTCCGCGAACTCATCATGAACGCGATCCCGTTGGCGCTGAAGCACGCCATCACCATCGGCATCGGCCTGTTCATCGCCCTCATCGGGCTGGTGAAGGCGGGCTTCGTGCACATGAACAACGCCTCGGCGCCGCTCACGCTCGGCACCGGCGGCGAACTGACCGGCTGGCCCGTCCTGATCTTCTGCGTCACGTTGCTGCTCATCTTCATGCTGCAGGCACGGAACGTCCCGGGCGCGATCCTCATCGGCATCGTCATCGGCACGGTGATAGCCGTCGTCGTCAATGCCGTCGGCAACCTGGACCCGAAGACCTGGGGCGGGGCCCCGCCGGAGCTCGACGGCGCGGCCGTCTCCAGCCCCGACTTCTCCCTCTTCGGGCATGTGGAGTTCGGCGGCTGGGACGAGATCGGCGCGATGACCGTCGGCATGATCGTCTTCACGCTCGTCCTTGCCGGGTTCTTCGACGCGATGGCCACCATCATCGGGGTCGGCACGGAAGCGAAGCTGGCCGACTCCAAGGGCCGGATGCCGGGGCTGAGCAAGGCGCTGTTCATCGACGGTGCCGGCGGCGCGGTCGGCGGTGCCGCGGGCGCCTCCGGGCAGACCGTGTTCATCGAGTCGGCGACCGGCGTCGGCGAGGGCGCCCGTACGGGTCTCTCCAGCGTGGTCACCGGCCTGTTCTTCGCGGCCTGCCTGTTCTTCAGCCCGCTGACCCAGATCGTGCCCGGCCAGGTCGCGGCCGCCGCACTGGTCGTCATCGGCGCGATGATGATGCAGAACGCCCGGCATGTGGACTGGGGCGACCGGTCCATCGCCATCCCGGTCTTTCTGACCGTGACGCTGATGCCGTTCACGTACTCCATCACCGCCGGTGTCGGCGCGGGCGTCATCGCCTACACCGCCATCAAGGCGGCGCAGGGCAAGTGGCGCGAGCCGGGCGCCTTCATGTGGGTGCTCACCGGCATCTTCCTGGCCTACTTCGCCCTCGACCCGATCGAGCATCTGCTGGGCGTCAAGTAGCCCTGGTGCTCCCCCTGCTGACCCAGCCCCCCACTACCCGCCCCCGAAGGAGAAGGTGATCGCCGTGCTGGACATCGCCGACGAGCTGCACCGGTGGTGCGAGCAGGGCCGTGACTTCGCCGTGGCCACCGTGGTGGCCACCAGCGGCAGCGCGCCCCGGCAGCCCGGTGCCGCTCTCGCGGTCGACGGTGACGGCACGGCGATCGGCTCCGTCTCCGGAGGGTGTGTGGAGGGCGCGGTCTACGCGTTGTGCCAAGAGGCGCTCGAGACGGGCGAGTCCGTGCTCGAGCGCTTCGGCTACGCCGACGACGACGCCTTCGCCGTGGGCCTGACCTGCGGCGGCGTCATCGACATCCTCATCACCCCGGTGCGCTCGGGCCGTTCGCCCGCGGAAGCCGCGGCACGCGAGACACTCGCGGCCGCGCTGTCCGAGGCCGCCGGCGGGCGGGCCGCGGCCCTCGCGCGCATCGTCGATGGGCCCACCGAACTGACCGGCCGTGCCCTGCTCGTACGGCCCGACGGCTCCTACGACGGCTCGTTCGGCGGCCATCCGGAGCTGGACCGTACGGCGGCGGGCGAGGCGGGCGCGCTGCTCGACGCGGGCCGTACGGAAGCGGTGGAGATCGGCTCCGACGGCAGCCGCTGCGGCCAACCGGTCGTGCTGCTCGTGGAGTCCAGTGTCCCGCCGCCGCGGATGATCGTCTTCGGTGCCATCGACTTCGCCGCGGCTCTGGTCCGGGTCGGCAAGTTCCTCGGCCACCACGTCACGGTCTGCGACGCGCGCCCCGTCTTCGCGACCGCCGCGCGCTTCCCGGAGGCGGACGAGATCGTCGTGGACTGGCCGCACCGCTACCTCGAATCCCAGGAGCTGGACGGCCGTACGGTGCTGTGCGTCCTCACCCACGACGCCAAGTTCGACGTTCCGCTGCTGGAGCGCGCACTGAAGCTCCCGGTCGCCTACGTGGGCGCCATGGGTTCCCGCCGCACCCACCTCGACCGGCTGGAGCGCCTGCGCGAGGCCGGAGTCACCGAAATCGAACTGGCCCGCCTCCGCTCGCCGATCGGACTCGACCTGGGGGCCCGTACGCCCGAGGAGACCGCGCTGTCGATCGCCGCGGAGATCGTCGCGGACCGCCGGGGCGGCACCGGCGTCCCGCTGACGGGCGCCCATACCCCGATCCACCACGGCGGCGCGGTCCCGGCGGGCCGCATCGGATCGGTGGCCTGAACGCGCCTGTGGGGTACGCCTGGTGGCGGGGTACGTCTGGGTGACCGGATACGTGAGGCGACCCGGTACGTCGGGTGACTGGGTATGTCCGGTGACTGGGTACGTCTGGTGACAGTCCCTCAGCCGGGTGCCCTCGATGGGCGGTTCTCCTCTGCGATGGCGTCGTGGCGGGCGCCAGACCCGTCACGCGCCGCTCACCGCCGCCTGGCGCGCGAAAGACGGAGAAGCCGCGCGGCGCGCGCCCCTCGGCCCGCCGGACACCGTCCGTCATCTCGCGTTGAGGCCGTCCGGAGCCTCGGTGAGGAGACAGGTCACCCGCCGGAGGACATCCTCCGGAACGCCCCGTGACGCCGCCGCGGTCGCGAACGCCTCGATGCCGACCGGCACATACCGAACCTCACGGCCCGGGCCCGCGGCCCGCGCGACCTCGGCCGTCGTCTCCCCGAACGTCAGCAGCCGCGGGCCCGTTTCACCTCGCGGACCCGGCCCGCATGGCCGTCGTCGGCCGTGCCGCTACGACGATGTCCGCGAGAGGCGTTGACGGTGGGCCGGGAGGGACGTACGACTCGTGTGCGCGTGGCGTCAGGCACCGAGCGCGAGTCTGAACAGCGCGGTCACCACGACACCGGCCAGAACCGCCACGAGGATGCCGGCCCGGCACAACCGAGCCCCCACAGCCGCCGCGAGACCGGCGACAAGGGTCAGGTCCAGGTCCTTCCACCCCGGACCGGTCACGGCGACGACGACGAGACCGGCGAGCAGTGCGGGCGCCAGGAGGGCGATCACCGCCTGTGCGGGGGCGGGGAGTCGACGGTCCCCGAGCACGGCGGGGCCGAGGGCCTTGAAGGCGAAGCTCACAGCGGCCGCACCCAGGATTGCCCATGACAGGGTGTTCACGGATGCCTCCTCTCCTCACTCGCCCCCTGCGCGGGCGGGGCCACGGCGTCGGGATCGGATGCCGAGTCGGGATCGCTTACGGGGCCGGAGTCGGGGCGGGGCGACGCGGTCGGCGGTACGGGGGCCCGCCGGTCTCCGCGGTCCTCCGGTTCTCCGCGCGCGTCCGGCTCTTCGCGCGCGTCCGGCTCTTCGCGTACCTCGCCCGCATCGTGTCCGCGACGGCGGCGGCTCACCAGCCCGAGGAACGCCCCCGTCGTGGAGCCCAGGAGTGCGATGCCCGCCGGAACGGCGAGTACGAGACCCGCCGAGACGGCTCCGCCGAGCCCGGCCGCCAGACGCGCCCTGGGCGAGGAGCGGACCTCCTCCAGGAGCAGCATCAGGAAGAACGCAGGGAAGACGACGTCCAGCCCGAAGGCGTCGACGAGCGCCGGTGACGGGGCGAGCACGACGCCGAGCGCCGTCCCGGCGACCCACGCGGGCGCCTGAATCGCCGTGGCGCCGAAGAGCTTCCTTCGGTCGAACCTGCCGCCGCCACGGTGTGCCGCCACCCATGACGCGTCGATGACGGTCTGACCCTCCAGTGCCCTGCGCGCCCGGCCGCCGCGCAGATCGCCGGCGACCGCGACGCCCATGGGGATGAAACGGGCGTTGATCAGTGCCGCCGCGGTCACGGCCGTGACCGCGCCCGCTCCGCCCGCCAGGGCTGTGAGCAGGGCGAACTGTGCCGACCCGGAGACCACGAGCACAGAACAGACGATCGGGGCGAGGGTGCCCCAGCCGTGTGCCACGGCCTCCGTGCCGAAGGTGACGCCGAGCACGAAGGTCGCCGCGCCCAGACCGACGCCGACACGCAGACCCGCGCGGAAGCCCTGCCGGGGGCCCTCCTGCGAGTGCTCGGCACCCGCACCAGCACCGTTACCGGCTCCGTCGTCCGGGTGCGCGCCCGCCGCGGTGTTGCGTTCCATAGCGACGAGCCTAACAACCAAAATCGGATTATGCTCGTTAGAGATGAGGGCGAGGGCAGAGGCAGGAGGAAGGGGACCCATGCGCGAGCGAGAGGCCGTGAGCGCCGCGGAGGACGCGAAGATCACGAAGCCTGCGAAGACCGCGGGAGTCTGGGACGACCGGGCGCGGCCCATGATCGGCGGGCACCCGGCGGTGGACCTGGTGAACACCGTGTCCTGGCGCCTGGTCCCCGAGCGCCGCACCGACCACCTCGGCGACGCCCCTGCCCTCGTCTCCTGGGTGGAGGCCACCGGCCTGGCGGACCCGGAGGACGCCCGCGTCCTGCGGGCGTCGGTCGCGGCCGACCCGGAGGACGCCGAGACCGCGCTGCGGGGGGTGCGCCGGATGCGGGAGGTCGTACACGGACTGCTGGACGCCGCCGCGCACGACCGCGAACCCGCGACCGCCGACGTACGCGCCTTCCACCGACTGTCTCTGGATGCCCGCCGGCGCAGCGCGTGGGCGCCCACGCTGCCGCTCTCCTGGACGGACCCACCCCGTACGGTCGATGGGCTGTGCCACCGACTCACGCTGCTTGCCGAGGAGTTGCTCACCGGCGCACAGGTGCGCGATGTCCGTCTCTGTGAAGGCCCGGGCTGCGGCTGGCTGTTCCTCGACCGCACCCGCAGCCACACGCGACGCTGGTGCAGTTCGGGCGATTGCGGAAACCGCGACCGCGCCCGACGCCACTACGCCCGTACGAAGCGCTCCTCACCCGCCGCGTCCGACGCATCGCCACGGAAGCAGCCGCACAGCACCGACTGAGCGCTCTCGCAAGGGAGTTGAGGCCGCGCGAGTACGGACCGCCGGGCGGCGACGCCTTCGGGCGAACGGAGCGACGGCAGCCGGATGTGCGGAATTGCGGGTCGGACGCGGGGAGTTGCGGTCGGGACCGAGGAGTCGCGCTCAGGCGGAGCGGCGCGCGCCGGAGATGTGTTCGCGCACGAGCTGCTCGACGACCGCCAGGTCCTGGGCGGCGAGTGCGTCGAGGAGAACCGCATGCTCGGCCGCGTCCGCGATCAGGTCCGCCGAGCGCACGAGGCCGCCGCAGTCGAGGGGCCCCTGGGCCCGCCGGTGCAGATCGTCGCCGAGCAGGGCGAGTTGGCGGTTTCCGGTGAGGGAGAGCAAAGCGTGGTGGAAGGCACGGTCGGACTCCGCGTAGCCCACGCGGTCCCCGCGGGCAGCGGCGGCGACGGTGTCGGCGGCGAGGGGCCGCAGTTCATTCCACCGCTCGGGCGGCAGGGTGCGGGAGAGTTCGAGCATGGCCGGGAGCTCGATCAGCTCCCGTATCTCCGCCAGTTCGGCAAGGTCGCGGGTCGTACGGCGGGCCACCCGGAAACCGCGGTTGGGGACGACCTCGACGGCGCCCTCGCAAGCGAGTTGCTGCATCGCCTCGCGCACCGGGGTCGCGGAGACGCCGAAGCGCTCGGCGAGTGCGGGCGCCGAGTACACCTCGCCCGCCGTCAGTTCGCCGCAGACCAGCGCGTTGCGCAGTGCGTCGAGGATCTGGCCGCGTACGGAGTGGCGCTGCGGAAGCCTCCGCGGCGCGTGGGGCTCGCCCTTCGCCGCTCGGACGGGGCGGGAGGACCGGGGCGCGCGAGCCGGGGCCGGTACCTGCCCGCGAGCCGGGGCCGGTACCTGCGGTGAGCGGTGACCGGGTGCACCCGGGACGTCACCGCCGGAGCGATCAGGAGCACGCGCCCCGGGCGTGACGAAGGCCCCCGCCGGACCGGCCGGAACGGCTGGTCCGGTCGCGTCGACGGATCCCGCCGCATCGGCCGGTCCGGCGACGCCCGAGGGCAGCGGCCCGCGAGGCGTGCCGCCCGATGCCGCAGCAGTCTCCCGCCCCCCGGACGGATCAGCGCCCCGTGGCGGGTTTGGGGGGACCCCTGCGTCCTGCGGCCGGGGGCCCTCGGGCTCTGCGCCGCCCTCACGCGCGGTGGCAGCTCCCGGCCGCCCATCGTGGCCCTCGACGGTGCGCTGTGGCGTCACGCGGGCACGGGCACCGGCGGCCATTGCATCCCCGTAGGTTCCGTGAGTTCCGTAGGCCCCATGAGTACCGGCTGCCCCATGAACCTCGGGCGCCCCCTCGGTCCCGGCCGACGCTGCAGTCTCAGACGCTGAAGTCTCAGGGGACTGTGCGGGAGTCGCGGGAGTCTCGGGGGACGTCGCGGGCGAGGGCACGGCGGCAGGCAGGCGCGGCCCCGCTGCCCGTGCGCTGCCCTGATCCATTGATCGCCCTCCGTGAAATGCCCCCCAGAACCATAGGGGCCCCGACCCGCAGTTCAAACATCGATACCATCCGGTAAGGTAAGGCTTACCTGCTAACGATCGCGAGATTCGGTGGTCCGCGCATGTCCGTCGCTCCGGCCGTCCCGGCCCTTGCCTCGTCGCCCGTCGCCGCGGCCTACGCCCGGCTGGCCGAGGTGTTCCCCGGGCTGGGCGTGACCGAGGAGGCGCCGCGCCACGGCGACGGCTGGGTCGCGGCCACCGAGCTGGCCGAGGGCGGCCCGGCACTCGACGCGTTCCTGGCCTGGGACGACACCCAAGTCCTGCGGGACTACGGCCAGCAGGCCCGCCCGGACGTCATCGCCAGCTTCGGGCTGCACCGTTACGCCTGGCCCGCCTGCCTGCTCATCACCGTCCCCTGGTTCCTGCTGCGCCGTGTGCCACGGATCCCTGTCGGCCAGGTGTCCTTCCAGCGGACGCTCGGCCGGATGACCCTGCGCGTACGGGAGTTCGCCTGCCTGCCCGACGACCCGATGGCCGCGCTGCCGAACGCGCGGACCGTACCGGACGAGGAGGCACTGCGGGCCGAGGTTCGCGAGGCGGTTGCCGAGCATCTCGGCCCCGTTCTCGACGGGTTCAGGCCGCGGATGCGCCGCGGCCCGCGCGCGCTGTGGGGCATGGCGACGGACGAGATCGTCGAGGGCCTCTGGTACGTCGGCCATCTGCTCGGCGAAGAGCGGCGCGCGATGGCCGAGTTGGAGCGCCTGCTGCCCGGCAGCACCACCCCGTACGTCGGCAGCTCGGCCTTCCGCGAGCTGACCGGGCCCAAGGGCGAGGTGCTGCCCACCCGCGACCGGGCGAGCTGCTGCCTCTTCTACACGCTGCGCCCCGAGGACACCTGCGTGACCTGCCCCCGGACCTGCGATGCGGAGCGCATCGCACGCCTCACCGCAAGCTGATCACGACTGAACCACCCGTCCGGGTGAGACGCCCCGAACGCAACTCCCGTACTGCGTACGGGAGTTCGAGCTTTCCGGCCCTATTCGAATGCCGTGCGCCGCTCTTGGGCCGAAACCCCTTGGGGCAAGGCCCGTTTCCGCCAAGATGACGCCGTCGAGTGCCGCGTCCGTACTCGGCCCACGGCAACAGCGTGACGGAAGCGAGTGCAAGGACCGAGATGAGACTTACGGATTCGTCGCTGAACTGGCTCATCCCGCTCCTGGTGCTGCTCGCCGGCACGATGGTCGCGGCGGTCGTCATCACCCGCGGCCGGCGCGACGGGAAGGACGCCCGGCCCGCGGACTCCTGGGAGCGCAGCGAGGAGCGGCGGCGGCGCAAGGAGACCGTCTACGGCTCCGCGGCCTACGTGCTGCTGTTCTGCTGCGCCGCCGTAGCCGCCGCCCTCTCCTTCCACGGCCTCGTCGGCTTCGGGCGCCAGAACCTCAACCTCTCCGGAGGCTGGGAGTACTTGGTGCCCTTCGGCCTCGACGGTGCCGCGATGTTCTGCTCCGTCCTCGCCGTCCGCGAGGCCAGCCACGGCGACGCCGCACTCGGATCCCGCCTGCTCGTCTGGACGTTCGCGGGTGCGGCGGCCTGGTTCAACTGGGTGCACGCACCGCGCGGACTCGACCACGCGGGCGCCCCGCAGTTCTTCGCCGGGATGTCCCTGTCCGCCGCGGTCCTCTTCGACCGGGCGCTCAAGCAGACCCGCAGGGCCGCGCTGCGCGAACAGGGTCTCGTACCACGGCCGTTGCCGCAGATCCGTGTCGTCCGCTGGCTGCGTGCCCCTCGCGAGACCTTCGCCGCCTGGTCGCTGATGCTGCTCGAGGGCGTACGGAGCCTGGACGAGGCGGTCGACGAAGTGCGCGAGGACCGGCGTCAGCAGGAACAGCACCGTCTGCACAGGCGCGACCAGGAGAAGCGGGAGCGGGCGCAGCTCCGCGCCCTCAGCCGGCAGCACGGGCTGTGGGGCCGCCGCGGTGGGCGGCAGGTCGTCGACGCCCCGGGCCTCCCACCCGCCGCGTCCCGGGCGGAGACGCCCATGGTGGAGCCGGGCCCGGTGGCCGTACGGCCGGTGCTCCGCGCCGCGTCGGCGGACGGCGGCGAGAGCAGTCCGTCGGACGGCAGTAGACAGGACCGGCCCGTGACCGTCGACCTCACCGCGGAGGACGACACCCTGACGATTCCCCGGCTCGACTCCCTCGAGCGGAAACTCAAGGACCTCGAGCAGCAATTCGGCTGAGCCGACGGACGGACGCGTACGGGCAGGTTCGCACGAAGGGTGCGGACGACCCGTACGCCCCCGGAGCATGAGGCCGCGACGCCGTGACGCCGTGACGCCGGACCGGAAGGCCTCGAAGACCGAGGCCCTGGGCCCCAACTCACGTGACCCACATGGCTCGTACGGCCGGAACGGTCGGTCAGACCGGTTCGCCGGCCAGCTCGAACCACACGACCTTCCCCGCCCCCATCGGCCGCACACCCCAGGCGTCCGCCAGCGTCTGGACGAGCATCATCCCCCGGCCGCCCGTCCCCTCACCGTCCGGTCTCCGGACGACGGGCCTTCGGTCGGCAAAGTCCCTGACCTCGACCCTCAGCCGGTCCTCGTCCGGTGACGCGGTGACCAAGCCCGCCGGCGTGTGGCCCGCGACCAGCGTCGCCGTCACCTCCGCCCCGCGACCCGTGTGGATCAGTGCATTGGTCACGAGCTCGCTGATGAGCAGCTCGGCGACATCGGCCTGTTCCTCCTTCCCCCACGACTGCTGCCTCAGCAGCTCCCTCAGCGACTCGCGCACCTCGGCGACCGCCGCCAGGTCCGCCCTCCGCAGGCGCTTGTTCAGTACGGAATCTCCGCGCTGCCCCGCCATCTCCCCCGCCCCGTAAGCCGTATCGGTCCGATCTGGTGCGAACTGGCTCCTGCTCATGCATGCCCAGGGGTACGCACGGCAAAGCCCGGCACCGCCGGGAGAACGGTGCCGGGCCTCAGGGGAGGACGGTCGCTGCGGTCACCCGCTGCACAACAGTCGACAATCGGAACATCCCGCGCACGCCCCGCGGGCATACCGGGTGCCCGGCCCTTCCACCCGTACGGCCGAGCCCGGACCGCGTACGGGCTTGTCGGCCCGGTGACGTCCCTTCCGTCGCCTCCGTAATGACGCCCGCCCGTCACCGGCGCAGTGACGCCCGCCCGTCACCTCCGTAGTGACGCCCGCCCGTCACCTCCGTAGTGACGCGCGTCGTCACCTCCGTAGTGACGCACGTCCGTCAGCGCCGCAGTGACGCCCGTCCGTCACCCGTACGAATCAGCCTCACGGACGCGGGACGTTCCGCAGGTTGGAGCGGGCCATCTGCACCATCCGGCCCACCCCGCCGTCCAGCACGATCCTGCTCGCGGAGAGCGCGAAGCCGGTCACCATCTCCGCGCTGATCTTGGGCGGGATCGACAGCGCGTTGGGGTCGGTCACGATGTCCACCAGTGCCGGGCCCTTGTGCTTGAAGGCGTCCCGCAGCGCACTGCGCACCTGCTTCGGCTTCTCCACACGCACCCCGTAGGCACCCGCCGCCGTCGCGATCGCGGCGAAGTCCGGATTCCGGTTGCCGGTGCCGTACGACGGGAGGCCGGAGACCATCATCTCCAGCTCCACCATGCCCAGCGATGAGTTGTTGAAGAGCACGACCTTCACCGGCAGCTCGTACTGCACCAGGGTCAGGAACTCGCCCATGAGCATGGCGAAACCGCCGTCCCCGGACATCGCCACCACCTGCCGCTTCCGGTCGAGGAACTGCGCCCCGATCGCCTGCGGCAGCGCGTTCGCCATCGAACCGTGGGTGAACGAACCGATCACGCGGCGACGGCCGTTGGGGGTGAGATAGCGCGCCGCCCAGACGTTGTTCATGCCGGTGTCGACGGTGAAGACCGCGTCCGCGGCAGCCTCCTCGTCCAGCACGGAGGCCACGTACTCCGGGTGGATCGGCGTGTGCTTCTCGACATTGCGGGTGTACGCCTTGACGACCCCTTCGAGGGCGTCGGCGTGCTTCTTGAGCATCTTGTCGAGGAACCGCCGGTCCTTCTTGACCCGGACCTTGGGGGTGAGGCAGCGAAGCGTCTCGGCGACGTCGCCCCACACCGCGAGGTCGAGCTTGGAGCGCCGGCCGAGGTGCTCGGGCCGCACGTCGACCTGCACGATCTTGACGTCGTCCGGCAGGAACGCGCCGTACGGGAAGTCGGTGCCCAGCAGCATCAACAGATCGCACTCGTGGGTCGCCTCGTAGGCGGCGCCGTACCCGAGCAGGCCGCTCATCCCGACGTCGTACGGGTTGTCGTACTGGATCCACTCCTTGCCGCGCAGGGCATGGCCCACCGGGGCCTTCACCCGTTCCGCGAACGCCATGACCTCGTTGTGCGCGCCCGCCGTGCCACTGCCGCAGAACAGCGTGACCCGGTCGGCCCGGTCCACCATCCGGACGAGTTCCTCGATCTCGGCGTCACCGGGCCGCACGGTCGGGCGGGACGTCACGATCGCATGTTCCTCGGCCCGCTCCGGAGCGGGTTGCGAGGCGACGTCGCCGGGCAGTGCGACGACGCTGACACCGCTGCGGCCCACCGCGTGCTGCACGGCCGTCTGCATCACCCGCGGCATCTGCCGGGGGCTGGAGATCAGCTCGCAGTAGTGGCTGCACTCCTGGAACACCTGGTCCGGATGGGTCTCCTGAAAGTAGCCGGAACCGATCTCGCTGCTGGGGATGTGCGAGGCGAGGGCGAGGACGGGAGCCATCGAACGCTGCGCGTCGTACAGGCCGTTGATGAGGTGCAGATTGCCCGGTCCGCAGGACCCGGCGCATGCCGCGAGCCTGCCGGTGAGCTGTGCCTCCGCCCCTGCGGCGAAGGCCGCGCACTCCTCGTGGCGGACCTGGATCCAGTCGATGGCGGAGTTGCGGCGGATGGCGTCCACGATGGGGTTGAGGCTGTCGCCGACGACTCCGTAGAGCCGCCGCACACCGGCCCGTACGAGAATGTCGACGAACTGCTCCGCCACGCTCTGCTTGGCCATGGGTTCCTTCTCCGGGGTCGAGGTCGGGCCATTCCCTCCCCCTGGTCCGTCACCCCCCTCGTCCATCAACCCACGGTCCGCGCGCTCGCGCCTCCCGGCCGGGGCGGGGGGGGCGGTACGGGCTACGCGGTACGGCGTACGAGTGCCCTCGCTGCGACCGGTACACGCGCCTGCCTGGTCAGGTACAGGCGCCTGCCTGGGCGGGTACGGGCACCTCACTGGGCGGTACGGGCGCCTGCCTGCGGCCGGGGTTGCGCGGACCAGGTCCCGATGTCCCAGACGGCCGCCGCCGTCCGGTCGCCGTCATGGCCGGTGACCGGGAGCTGCACGTCGGCGAGGAAGGCGGCCAGTCCCGGCGGGGAAGAAGCGACCCAGCGCTCGGCCAGCGCGCCGGCGAGGGCGGGATCGCCGCGCAATGGCTCCGCCAGGCCCGCACTGCACAGGAGGAGGGTGTCACCCGGGCGGGCGACGGAAGCCCGGAAACGGAACGGCTCGGCGAGGTCGGTGTGGACGGTCGGGCCGGTAGGGACCGTCGGGTCGGTGTGGACGATCGGGTCGGTGTGGACGGTCGGGGCGGCCGGGAGAGCGCCGAGGTCGATGGTGAGCCGGTCACCGGCGTCGGCCCCGGCTCGGGCTCCGTCGCCGGACTCCGCTGCGGATGGTGACTCGACTCCGGGTGAGGACTCGGATCCGGGCGGGGTGGCCGGGGCGCCTCCGGGGGCGGCGGGTTCGAGGTCCCGCCACGCGCCGTCGCGGAGACGGAAGAGGCCGCCTCCGCCGACGCCGAAGAACACACGCGTACGGCATGCAGGGTCGGCGGGGAGCAGGAGGCATCGGAGAGTGGCGGTGAACTCGACCGGATCCAGGCCGAGTTCGGTCGCACGGGCACGGAGGCGGCCGTAGGCACGGTCGGTGAGCCGGTGCAGGCCGGACTTGAGGGCGGCGCGCCGGCCGCCACGGACGTCCTCGGCCAGCCGGACATGGCTGCGGCCGACGGCCGTACCGATCCAGTGGCAGAGGTCGGACGCGGCGCCGTGCGCGGTGCCGGCGTCGGCGTCGGCGTCGGCGTCGGCGTCGGGGGGCGGTAGGGCGCGGGCCACGGCCACCAGCAGCAGTGCGTTCTCGCCGGTTCCGAACCGCGCGGTGAGCAGCGCGTCGCGCCGCGGGCGGCCCCGGTGGCGGGCCGCCTCGCCGCGCAGCGACGCAGTACGCAGCACGAGGGAGCCATAGCGGGCGCCGTCGAGGACGGTGTCCGGCACCAGGTCGTCGAGGGCGCCGGGGTCGGCGAGCGGCAGTGCGGTGGGCTCGGCTTCGTGGGCGGGCCCATGCCGGCCGGTGAACCCGGCCTCGCCGGGCTGCCGCAGCGGGCCACCGGCGCCGGTGTCTCCGACGGTCGTCCCCGCGCCCTCGCGCTCACCGTCACCGTCACCGGCTCGGCCGGTACGGGGCGGGACCGCGGCCGGTCCGGATCCGGCCGCCGGAGGGTCGGACAACGACGGGGTGGCCAACCGCTCGTCGGACAACGGCGGGTCGGCGAACGGCGCCTCGGCCGAGGGCGCCGTGGACAACGGCGCCTCGGACAAAGGCGGGTAGGGCAAGGGCCGGTCGCCCGGCCCGGACGGCGCCGGCGACGCCTTCTCCCCGGTACGGAGGGGCGGCGGTGGGTCCTCCTGTCCCGGCGCCGATACGGTCCGCAGCCTGAGCGTCGCATCCGGCCCTCGCTGCACATCCCCCTCGTCGAAGGGGACCGGTGCGGTTCCGTGGCCCGGCACATGACCGGCGGCGCGAGGGTCTGCCGCTCCCCCATCACCCGTATCGGACGCGGCAGTTGCTCCCGGTGGCGGCTCCCAGGGCGGGCGGGTCGGGGGGACGAGCGGCCGGTGGGCCGGAGACCGGCCGCCGGGCGGGGCGGGGGCGATCCCCTGCCACCATTCCCGCCGCTGCCGGGTGGGGCGAGCGCCCGCGTCCGGCCTTCGCGGGTGCGGGGGACGGGTCGCCGGCGTTCGGTGCATCGGCGGGCGGGCGCCCGGGAGGTCGCGGGGCGGCCATGTCGGTTCGGGCCACGCCTCGGGGCGCGGCCCGGACTGGGAGGTGTCCACCATCGGGGGCGCGCTCTGCCACCACTCGCCTTCCTCAGCAGCGCGCTGGGGCAGGTCCGGCGCGGACGGCACCCGCCTCGGGGTGGGGATGTCCGGCGCGGGGGCACCCGACGGCGTTGCCATGGGGTCATCCGACGGTGTTGCCGGGAGCCGATCTCCGCCATCGCCCGGGAGCTCCGGCGATGCAACATCCCCTGGCCCATTGCCCGATGACGAGGCGTCCGGCCCGACATCCTTCGTGGACAGGCTTTCTGACATGCCGTCCGGTGATGGCCCGTCCACGGACGGCAGACCCGGTGACGGAGACTCCGGCTCCCCGACGGCCCGCGCGGCGGAGTCGAATCGGTCGTCCACCGAGTCCGTTCCGGCCACGGGCCCCGTGTCCGGTGCGGCCTCGTCGTACAACTCCCGCCACCAGTCGTCCTCGTGGCGCTCCCCGGGCTGGCTCATGCCCTCAATTGTCCACCGCCACGCCCTTTTCGGAAGGGCGCGCGAGCTCGTCCGTGCATGCGAACGTACCGGTGTGCGCCGGGCCGGCGGACGGGCCCTTCCCCCACGGCAGGACCCGCCCGGCGGCGTCACCGTGGCGGGACCGTCACCTCCGGCGCACGGCTGCGCAGGGCCCAGCGGGCTGACGGGGCATTGGCCTGTACCACAGTTCCGACACCTTGGCAGAGTGGCCGGTTGTACGGGGATGATGCTCGCGGCGGGTTTGCGCCGTGGCTCATTTCCGCCATCATCGCCACGCCGTACCACCGTCACCACCGCCGTCGCACCACTCCATCGCACCACTCCGTACCGCCGTACCAACATCACCACCGCCGTACGACCGTCGGCGCCCTGCCGGCGGACAGGCGTCAGTCATCAGGGGCAGGGGAATCGGGTGCCCAGGGATCCAGGGGAGTCAGATGCTGAGCGCGATCGGTCTCGACGAGATACAGGAGTCGGCGTACCGCACGCTGGTCGGACTCGGCGCCGCCGAGGTCTCGGACCTGGCGCACCGGCTGACGCTGCCGGAGGAGGAGGCCGTCCTCGCCCTGCGGCGGCTCGAACGGCATGGGCTCGCCGCCCAGTCCTCAGCCCGCCCCGGCCGCTGGGTGGCCGCCCCGCCCGCCGTGGCGCTGGGTGCGCTGCTGCGGCAACAGCGCCACGAGCTGGAACAGGCCGAACTCGCGGCGGCACTGCTCACCGAGGAGTACCGGGCCGAAGCCGCCGAGCCCGCCGTGCACGATCTGGTGGAGGTCGTGACCGGCGCGGCCGCGGTCGCCCACCGCTTCCTCCAGCTCCAGCTCGGCGCGACGAAAGAGGTCTGCGCACTGGTCACGGGCAATCCGACCACCGTGCGGGGCATGGACAACGACGCGGAGGAGCGGGCGTCGAACCGCGGCGTCCGCTATCGCGTGGTGATCGAGCGCGACGTCCTGTCCGGGCCATCGGGGATCACCGAGCTGAGGGCGGCGCTCGGCCGCCGGGAACAGGTACGGGTCATCGACCGGGTCCCCACCAAGCTCGTGGTCGCGGACGGCGCGCTCGCGATGGTCCCGCTGACGCGCCGTGCCTCGGAGCCCTCCGCCGTGGTCGTCCACGCCAGCGGGTTGCTCGAATCGCTGACGGGCCTGTTCGACCGGGTGTGGCGCGAGGCCCTGCCGCTTCACCTGGACACCGACGGCATCCCGTACGAGGGCAGGTCCGACGGCCCGGACGCCACCGACCTGGAGATTCTCTCCCTGTTGCTGGCCGGGCTGACCGACGCGAGCGTCGCCAAGCAGCTCGAACTGGGGTTGCGCACGGTGCAGCGCAGGGTGAAACGGCTGATGGAGCTGACGGGGGTGTTCACACGGCTGCAGCTCGGCTGGCACGCCTATGAGCTGGGATGGGTGGCACGCAAGGACCGCCTGGCGCCCGAGCGCTAGGTGCGACGGGCGGGAGGGCCGCCGGGACGGAGAGGGGCCGGGACAGAGGGACCGGCACAGAGGGGCGGCCGGGACCGAGGCGCAGCCGGACGGGAGAGGGGCCGGGACGGAGGGCCGCCGGCCGAGGGGCGGGCCTCCGCAGATCCCGGTCGGCGAGCGACCAGCCCCCTCGCGCCACCTGCCACCCCCTCTCTCCCCCTCCTCCTCTTCTCCCCCTCCTCCTCTTCTCCCCCTCCTCCCCTCTCCCCCACCTCTCCACGACCGACCGCAACGGCCCGCTCCCCGACCGCCGACCGGTCCCGCTCTCCGGCCCACCGCCACCCTCCGCCTCCCTCCGCCTCCCGCCGGGAAGCGCTCTCCGGCGCCTTCCGGCAGGCTGGGCCCATGGGGACCTGGCAACTGGTCGCGGTCGGACTGGTGATGCTGCTCGGCCTCTTCGGCGTACTGATCCCCGGCGCACCCGGCCCCCCGATCGTCTGGGGCGGGGTGGTGTGGTGGGCGCTCACCGAGAAGACCGCGCTCGCCTGGTGGGTGCTGATGGGGGCGACGGCCGTCCTCCTGCTGAACCAGGCGCTCAAGTGGCTGCTCCCCACACGCCGGATGAAGGACTCCGGGATCCCCTGGCAGACGCTGTACGCGAGTGGGGCGGCGGCGATGGTGGGGTTCTTCCTGGTGCCCGTCGTGGGCGCCGTCATCGGCTTCGTGGCCGGCCTCTACGGCGCCGAGCGGGCACGGCTCGGCGACCACGGCAACGCCTGGGCGTCGACCCGGACGGCGATGCGGGCGATCGGCCTCGCCGTGCTCGTCGAGCTCTTCGCGTGCCTGCTCGTCGTGGGCGCGTGGACGGGTGCGGTGGCTGCCGGCTGACCGCGGGGGCGTCTGCCTCGCACGCCGTACGCGCGGGCACCCGAGCGTCGTACGCACCCAGTCCCGCGCGCCGCCCGCACCGGCCAAGCCCAGCCCGCCGTACGCACCCGGGTCCGCACTCCGTACGACCTACGCCCCGGGTCCGGCCCGTACGCCCGGGTCCCGGCGCGTACGCCCTGATTCCCGGATGTCGTACGGCCCCGTCCCGGCCCCATACGGCCTGGGTCCGGATGCCGATGCGGGCAGGTGGTGCCGGTGTGATCCTGGCGCCATGACCGATCTGAGCGAGGCCGAGCGCGCGTACCTGAAGACCCAGCGCCTGGGGAGGCTGGCGACCGTGGACCCGACGGGGCAGCCCCAGGCGAACCCCGTCGGCTTCTTCCCGCAGGAGGACGGGACGGTCCTTATCGGCGGCTATCGCATGGGCGCCACCAAGAAGTGGCGCAATCTGCAGGCGAATCCGAAGGTCGCCCTGGTCGTCGACGACCTGGCGAGCGTCCGGCCGTGGGTGGTGCGAGGCGTGGAGGTACGCGGGGAGGCGGAGCTGCTCGTCGGTCCGCACGAGCTCGGCCCGCATTTCAGCGAGGAGGTCATCCGCATCCATCCGCGGAAGGTTCACAGCTGGGGCCTGGAAGGCTGAGCGCATCGCCCCGGCACCCCGCCCCGGGTCCGCCCCCGTGCCAGTACTCGCGTCCGCCCCGGGCTGGGCGGGTCCGCACCCGCGCCGGCCCTCGGGCTCTCATCCGTCCCGGCCCGCGCAGCGGCTGTGGGGGTGCCGGTGCTCGGGGCATCCGATACAGAACGCCCCCTGCCGGGCGGCGCCTACGGTCACGCCAACCGGTCTCCGCGCAAAGGGACTTCACGTCCGCCCGCGGGGTCCGGGCCCGTCGGATCCGACGGGCCCGGACTCAGCAGATCGACTGAGCAGATCGACTCAGCGGATCAGCTCCGCGGATCAGCTCCGCTCGGATCGGCTCCGCGGATCGATCGAACCCCAGCACATCGGCTGAGGTGTCGATCGGGCTCAGCGGATCGATCCCACAACAGCCGATCAACGGAACGGCGAAACGGACCGTCAGCGGTTCCTCCCCCGCTTCTGCTCCATCATGTGCCGCCCCAGCGCCTGCTTCTGCTTCCAGTCCCGCCGGATCTCCGCGCGCAGCCGGGCGTCCGTACGGGCGGCGATCCGCTCGTTCTCGCGCAGCAGCTTGCGGTAGCTCTCGAGCCTGCGCTCCGGGAGTTCGCCGCTCTCCAGCGCCTCGATCACCCGGCAGCCGGGCTCCACGGTGTGCGCGCAGTCGTGGAAACGGCACGCGCTCGCAAGCGCCTCGATCTCGGAGAAGACCTGACCGACGCCCTCCTCGGCGTCCCAGAGCCCGACGCCGCGCAGCCCCGGGGTGTCGATCAGGACGCCGCCGCCGGGCAGCGGCAGCAGATCGCGGGTGGTCGTGGTGTGCCGCCCCTTGCCGTCGCTGTCTCGCGTGCCGTGGACCTGCTGGACCTCCTCGCCCAACAGGGCATTGGCAAGAGTGGACTTGCCCGCGCCCGACTGGCCGAGGAGAACGGCCGTGCCGTCCCCGAGGGAGGCGGCGAGCACGTCCAGGCCCTCCCCGGTCATCGCGCTGACCGCGTGGACCTCGACGCCGGGAGCCGTCGCCTCCGTGTCGGCGACGAGGTGCGCGAGCCCGGCCGCGTCCGGTACGACGTCGGTCTTGGTCAGGACGACCATCGGCCGCGCCCCGCTCTCCCAGGCCAGGGCGAGGAAGCGCTCGATGCGGCCGAGGTCCAGCTCGACGGCGAGGGAGACGGCGACGATGGCGTGGTCCACGTTGGCGGCGAGGATCTGGCCGTCCGACTTCTTGGACGAGGCGGAGCGGAGGAACGCGGTACGGCGCGGCAGCAGCGCCCGTACGACCTCCCGGTCGGGGTCGAGCGCCGCCCAGTCGCCGGTGCACGCGATGCGCAGCGGATCGGGCGACCACACGGGCGCGGTGTCCGCCCGTACGGTCCGGATGCCGTCGCCGCCGGGATCGGCGACCACGGCGTCGCAGCGCCCGCGGTCGACCCGCACGATCCGCGCGGGGCAGAGGCCCTGGTCGGCGTACGGGGTGAAGTCATCTGCGAACCCGCTGTCCCAGCCGTAGGGCGTGAGCGGGTGCGGGATGTGGTTGTTCAACGGAGTGAACCCTTCGAGGGATGGTCCCTCGGCGAGGAGGACGGCGGCCGGAAGAGGCGCGGGCCGTCGGTCAGCCGGAGACCAGGGGGGTGGGAACGATGGTCTTCTGGATGCGGGCAGCGCTCATCGCAATGACAGTCATCGGTCCTCACCTCCCGGTCTTCCACAGCTGGGCGACGGGGGCCGGTAAAGGCCGCCGCCGGGTTCCCGCGCAGCTTAATCCGGCTCTGTACGGGGGCGCCAATGGTTTTTCGGCGCCTCTCTCCGTGACCGTCTCCTGATCGTCTCCATGACCGACTTCGTGACCGTCTCGGCGACCCTCGGCGATTCGCCTTGCCAACAGGCGAACCGAGTTCTCCCCCCGGCTGTACTACGAGTCAGTACGGCGTCTACGGTATGGATCGGATCCGCTCTTCTCCGGGGAGCAGTTCCCCGAATTTCCTCCCCAATCAGGGACTTTGGGGGACCGCGAGCGGCCGCCAACTCCCCCCACGGCGCCTTCGGGCACCGGTAGGCGAACGGAAAGTGTGAAGAACGTGCAGTTGTGGATACGTCGCCAGTGGCTGGCAGGCCTGCTCGGAGCGGGGACAGTCGCGGGATTGCTCACGGGGTGTGGCGCGGGAGAGGCCGGCAGCGGCGGCGAGGGGGAGGCGGTCGTCATGGGGACGACCGACCAGGTGCAATCCCTCGACCCGGCCTCGGGCTACAACGTGGGTTCCTGGATGGTGTTCAACAACGTCTTCCAGTCGCTGATCAGCTTCCCCCGGGGATCCAATACCCCGCAGCCCGAAGCCGCCGAGAGCTGCTCGTTCACCGACGGCAACAGCACGGTCTACCGCTGTGAGCTCAAGGACGGTCTCGCGTTCAGCAACGGGAACAACCTCACGTCCGAGGACGTGGCGTACTCCTTCAAGCGCACGCTGAAGATCAATGACCCCAAGGGTCCGTCCTATCTCCTCCAGTCACTGGACCGTGTGGAGACTCCGGACGAGAAGACGGTCGTCTTTCATCTCAAGAACTCCGACGCCACGTTCCCCATGAAGATCGCCTCCAGCGCGGGCGCGATCGTCGACCACAGCGAGTACCCCGCGGACAAACTGCGCACGGACGGCAAGGTCGTCGGTTCGGGTGTTTACACACTGGATTCGTTCGACCGGAAGAAAGCCGTCTTCTCCGTCAATGAGGGGTACAAGGGCGAAGCCGACGTCCAGAACTCCGGTATGACGATGAAGTTCTTCGACGGCGATCAGGCCGGTCTGCGCAAGTCCGTGCAGAACGGCGGCGTCGATTTCGCCTACCGCGGCCTGGCGGCCGAGGACATTCACGAGCTGGAGACCGCGACCACCGCGGACCGGCGGGGCGTGGAGGTCGTCGACGGCGCCAGCGCCGAGGTGATGCACATGGTCTTCAACATGCGCGACCCGGTGGTGGGCAAGCTGGGTGTCCGCAAGGCCATCGCCTATCTCGTCGACCGGCAGGCCCTCGTCCGCGATGTGTACCAGCGCACCGCCAAGCCGCTCTACTCGGTGATCCCGGCGGGGATCACCGGCCACAAGACGCCGTTCTTCGACAAGTACGGCGACCGTCCGCAGCAGGACAAGGCTGCCGCGGCCCTGCGCAAGGACGGCGTCAACGGCAAGGTCAGGATGACGCTGTGGGCCACCCCCATACGCTTCGGGCCCAGCACCGTGTCCGCGGTCAAGGAGCTCGCCCGGCAGCTCAACGCGAGCAAGCTGTTCGACGTCGACGTGAAGAGCGTGCCCCTCGACGAATACGAAAAGGGCATCGCCAAGGGCAAGTACGGTGCGTACGTGAAGGGATGGGTGCCCGACTACCCGGACCCCGACATCTTCATCTCGCCGTTCTTCAGCCGGAACAACGTCGTCGCGAACAATTACCTGTCGAAGCGCATCGTCGACAAGCTCATCCCGGAGACGGTGTCCCAGCCCGACCGGCTCGTGACCGCCGGGAAGTTCGCGGAAATACAGTCCATCGTCGCCGACGACCTGCCCGTACTGCCGCTGTGGCAGGGCAAGCAGTACGCGGTGGCCCGGGACAACGTGTTCGGGATCGCCTGGAGCCTCGACGCCTCGACCGTCCCCCGCTTCTGGGAGATCAGCAAGAGCACCGAGGAGTGACTCCCCGCCGGGGAGCGGCGTCGCGGCCGTGGTGTGAGACTGGGTGGGGAGAGGCCTTCCGCATACCCGGGAGCAGGCCATGGACGCACCGCTCGCCGTCACCAGGGTCACCCACAGCTGCCATCTGATCGAGATCGGCGGCCTCACACTGCTCACGGACCCCTGGTTCAGCGAGCGGGCGGCGTATCACCCCGGGGAGCCGATCGCCTTCGGCGTCGCGGACCTGCCCGACCTCGACGCCGTCCTCATCAGCCACCACCACTTCGACCACTGCGACCTCGAGTCGTTCGCGTCCTACCGCGACAAGGACGTGCCGATGCTCGTGGCGGCGCCCGTCGTCGAACGGGCCAGGAAGGCCGGGTTCCGCCAGGTCCGGGCCCTCTACCCGTGGGAGAGCACCCGGCTCGGCGCCCACGCGGGCCGGGCCGGGCGGGCCGCCACCACCGCTGCCGCCGGTGACATCACCACCGGCCGTGAGCCCGCCACCGGCCGTGACGGCATCGCCGGCGGGTCATTCGGCCGCGACGAGCTGACCATCACCGCCGTCCCTGCCCGGCACAGGGTCTACGAGGTCACGTTCGTCGTCCAAGGCGGCGGCCAGACCGTCTACTTCGCCGGGGACACCCTGCTGGTCCCCGAGTTGCAGGAGCTGGCCGGCCGCTTCCCCGACATCGACCTGCTGCTCGTCCCGACCAACGGACTGCGGCTGCGCCCGCTGTTCAACCGGCAGGTGGTGATGAGCGCGCAGGAGGCTGCCACTCTCACCTCGTGGCTGCGGCCCCGGGTGGCGGTGCCGCACCACTACGCGTACTCCAGCGGGCCGGTCGGTGACCGGCTGATCACCAAGACCGACCGCGACCCGCAGAACTACGTCCGCGCCGCGCGGCTCGCGGCCCCAGGGACGGACGTGCGGGTCATCGCCCCGGGCGAGCGGCTCACGGTCTGAGCCATTCCGGGGGCTCTCCGTGCCCCGTCGCACCCCGGTGACGCCGACGGGGTAGCGACATTCCATGGGCGAGAACTCTTCCGGGGCCGAGAGCGAGGCATCGGCATGGAGGAGGCTGTACCACGGGCTCCTCCGCTCCGCCGCCGCCCGCGGCTGGCAGCGGGCGAGGGAGCTGGAGCTGATGCATCGCTCGATGGGGTTCGCCGCGCTCGGGTTCCTCACGCTGGTGCCGCTGCTCATCGTCGTCGCGGCGGTCGACCCCGCGAACGGCCAGGGCTTCGCCGAGTGGCTGAGCGAGGGTCTCGGGGTGTCGACGACGGCCCAGGCCGAGGTCGAGGAGTTGTTCGCCTCGCCCCGGCAGGCGCTGGAGGCCACGACGGCGTTCGGTCTCGCCGCGCTCTGCGTCTTCGGCCTGACGTTCGGCTCCGCCGTGCAGACCGGCTACGAGAAGGTGTGGGAGCTTCCCGGAGCGCGCTGGCACACCATGTGGCGGCACCTGGTCTGGCTGGCCGCGCTGATCGGCTATCTCTTCGTGTCGGCCCAGATCACGCAGGACCGCCAGCCGACGGCCAACGACTTCCTGCGGTCGCTGTGGCACTTCCTCAGTGCGGCGATCAGCGCCGTGCTGTTCTTCTGGTGGTCGCAGCGGATGCTGCTCGGCGGGCGCGTCGGCTGGGGCCCGCTGCTGCCGGGCGCGGTGTCGACGGCCGTCGGCCTGATCGGTCTGCGGGTGTTCTCCCGGCTGGTGTTCTCGCCGCTCATCGCGTCGAACGCCGTGACGTACGGCCCCTTCGGCACGGTCCTGGTCGTCCAGTCGTGGCTGGTGGGCGTCGGGGTCATCGTGTTCGGCGGCGCGCTCGTGGGCCGGCTGATGCACGAGGAGGCGCCCCGCGCGGCCCAGCTTCTCACCCGCCACCGCCGCTGACCGGCCGCCCGGCCCCTCACGGCACCCGCCCGTGGCGCCCGGCCGGCCCGCTAGTCGTCCCGCTTGGCGTGCAGCCGCGCCCGGACGTCCTCCGGAGGCAGGAACTGGGCCCACCGCTCGGGGAATTCGGACGGCGGCTCGGTGTCGCCGCCCTCGTCCTCCCACTCCTCCTCGCTGTCGTCCAGACGGGCCCGGGCCGCTCGCTGCGCCGCCGCCCGCGCGATCAGCTCCTCGGCCGCGGCCTCGCGGACGCGCTCGTTCGCCTCGCGCGCCGCGGCCGTCGCGACCGACGGCCACACCCGGTCGATCGCCGCGTTGACCGCCGCCCCGACCAGGACGGCGAAGGCCGAGACGCCGATCCAGAGCAGGACGGCCACGGGCGCGGCCAGCGATCCGTAGATCGTCGGGCCCTCGACGGCGTTGATGAGGTAGATCCGCAGCAGGAAGCTGCCGAGCACCCACATCGCCAGGGCCACCAGCGCACCCGGGATGTCCTCCACCCACGGTGACCGTACGGGTACGGACACGTGGTACAGCGTGGTCAGGAAGGCCACGGACAGGACGAGGACCACCGGCCAGTACAGGGCCCGTACGAGACCCTCGCTCCACGGCAGGATGTCCATCACCGCGTCCGGGCCCGCGACCATCAGGGGCAGCGCGACCGCCCCCACGCCCAGGCCGATCATGTACAGCAGGAAGGCGAGCAGCCGGGTCTTGACGATGCCGCGGACACCGTCGAGGCCGTACATGACGGTGATCGTGTCGATGAAGACGTTCACGGCCCGGGACCCGGACCACAGGGCGAGGGCGAAGCCGATCGAGATGACGTCGGGGCGGCCGCGGGTCACGTCGTGCAGCAGGGGCCGGGCGATCTCGTCGACGCCCCGGTCGGAGAGCACGGTCCCGGAGGCGGTGAGGATGTTCTGCCGGATGCTGTCGATGGTGTCGGTGCCGGTCCAGGCGTCCAGGTAGCCGAGCAGCCCGATGAGGCCGAGCAGCAGCGGCGGCAGGGACAGCAGCGAGAAGAAGGCCGCCTCGGCGGCCAGGCCCAGAATCCGGTACTCCACGCAGGAGTTGACCGTGTCCTTCAGCAGCAGCCAGGCCACTCGCCTTTTGGACACATGCGGATAAAGGGCGCGTGCCCTGCGCCAGCGGCTCGCCGACCGCTTGGGGGATGACTCTGCTGCTCGCACCTCCTTAACGTATCTGTCATGGGAGCCTCGACTCACACCGTCACCAATCAAGCCCCGCCGCTCACCGGCTACGACGTCTTCGGAGCGGACGCCGCGCTCACCGATGCCGTGGCCCGGCACACCGCACCGGAGCGGCTTCAGGAGGTCCGGGAGGAGCTCGGGGAGCTGGGGCGGGCCGCGGGCTCCGCACAGGTTCAGGAGTGGGGCGACGAGGCCGATGGCCACCCGCCGGTGCTGCACACGCACGACCGCTACGGCCACCGCACCGACGAGGTGGAGTTCCACCCCGCCTGGCACCGGCTCCTGCGCAAGGCCGTCTCCCACGGGCTCACCGACGCCTGGACCCGCCCCGACGGACACGTGCGGCGCGCTGCCGCCTTCCTGGTCTGGACGCAGAACGACGCGGGCCACGGCTGCCCGGTGTCGATGACGCACGCCGCGGTCCCGGCCCTGCGCACCGACCCGGACCTGGCCGCCGTGTGGGAGCCCAAGCTGACCTCACGGGTCTACGTGCCCGAGCTGAGGCCCGTCGACCGGAAGCCGGGCGCCCTCCTCGGGATGGCGATGACCGAGAAGCAGGGCGGATCCGACGTACGGGCCAACACCACGCGGGCCGAGCCGCTCGGCGCCGAGGGCGAATACGTCCTCACCGGCCACAAGTGGTTCTGCTCGGCTCCCATGTCGGACGGATTCCTGGTGCTGGCCCAGGTGCCCGAGGGCACCTCCCGCACGGGAGCCGTGGGTGGCCCCACCTGCTTCCTGCTCCCCCGCGTACTGCCGGACGGCACGCGCAACTCGTTCCGCATCCAGCGGCTCAAGGACAAGCTCGGCAACCGTTCCAACGCCTCCGCCGAGGTGGAGTTCGACGGGACGACCTGGGCGCGCAGGGTCGGCGAGGAGGGCCGCGGCATCGCCGCCATCATCGGGATGGTCGCGGCGACACGGCTGGACTGCGTGACGGGGGCCGCGGCCGTCATGCGCCAGGCGGTGGCACAGGCCGTGCACCACAGCGCGTACCGCAACGCCTTCGGCGGCCCGCTCATCGACAAGCCGCTGATGCGCAACGTCCTGGCCGATCTGGCGCTGGAGTCCGAGGCGGCGACGACCCTGGCACTGCGGCTGGCGGCGGCGTACGACTCGGAGACGGAAGCGGAGCGGCAGTTGCTGCGCCTCGCGGTCCCGGCCGCCAAGTTCTGGGTGACCAAGCGCTGCATCCCGTTGACGGTCGAGGCACTGGAGTGCCTGGGCGGCAACGGCTACGTGGAGGACTCCCGTATGCCGCGGCTGCTGCGTGAATCGCCGCTGAACTCCATCTGGGAGGGGGCGGGCAACATCCAGGCGCTGGACGTGCTGCGCGCGCTCCAGCGCGAACCCGCCGCCCTCGACGCGTTTCTCACCGAACTCGGACAGGCCCGCGGCGCCGACCATCGCCTGGACGGCGCCATCAAGGACATGCTCACCGAACTCGCCGATCTGAGCGGCATCGAGGCACGGGCGCGGCGGCTGGTGGAGCGGATGGCCCTCACGCTCCAGGGCTCGCTGCTCGTACGGTTCGCGCCGCCCCAGGTCGCGGACGCGTTCTGCGCCTCACGACTGGGCGGCGACTGGGGCGGGTCGTTCGGCACGCTTCCGCACACCCTCGACCTGGCGTCGGTCGTGGAGCGTGCGCGCGTACCGCTCTGAGGATCCTGGGGAGGCATCCGAGGGAGCCGCCCGCCCTCCGAACAGGGGTGGCACCGCGCCGACACGGCACCACCCCCGTCCGCGTACGTGCCCCACTCTGGTGCGCTCGCACGGTCGCGCACAAACGTTGCGGAGGGTTGCAGCAATTGCGCCAAGTACCCACCCTGTCGCGGCGACCGGCGGCACCATGGGGAGAGCACGCCGTCACAAGGAGAGCACGACCGCCCGGACCAGCATTTTCCCGCTTCGATCGCCCTTCCTGTCCATTTCGGAGACCGGATCCGTGAACGACGAACCGCTGCACATGGCCAGGCTGTCGGCCATGGGAACTCGCCATGCCACCCGTCTCCTCAGTGGCGTACGGGCGGCCGCGCTGTCCGGCACGCCCGCGCGGTTCACCCCCCGCGAGGTGATCGGGGAGTCGTGGCACCGGGTCCTGGGGCACGGCGTCGATCCCGACCAGGGCGGCCACTCGGGGCTGTTGGCGCTGGACGAGGTCGAGCACCGGCGCCGGTCCACCCCGCTCGCCTCGGTGCTCCCCACCCTGCGCGAGGGTCTGATGGCGGAGGCCGACGAGGCGTGGCACATGATGGTGGTCACCGACGCCGAGGGCCGGCTGCTGTGGCGGGACGGCAACGCGGCCGTCCAGCGGAAGGCCGACCAGCTCGGCTTCTGCGTGGGCGCGAGCTGGGCCGAGGAGGTGGCGGGCACCAACGCCATCGGCACGGCGCTGGTCTCCCGTACGCCGTTGCAGGTCCACTCCGCCGAGCACTTCGTCCGCGCGTTCCACACGCTCTCCTGCGCGGCCTCGCCCGTACGCGACCCGCGTGACGGCCGGCTGCTCGGCGTGGTCAACGTGACCGGCCCGGCCGCCGCGATCCACCCCTCGACACTCGCGCTGGTCACGGCCGTCGCCCGGGTCGCCGAGGCCGAACTGCGCGAGCAGCACCGGGTGGCGATCGACCGGCTGAGAGCGGTGGCCTCACCGGTCCTGGCCCGGGTGGGCGGCCGGGCGCTGGCGGTGGACCGCGCCGGATGGACGGCCGGGGTGACGGGCATGCTGCCGCTGGACCGGGTGCAGCTCCCCAAGTCGCTCTCGGCCGGCTGGGTCCGGATCCCCGCGGTGGGCCTGTGCAGCGCGGAGCCACTGCCGGACGGGTGGCTGCTGCGCGTCGAGGACGCCGTCACCGGCGGAGACGGGGCCGAGCCGAGCCGGGTCGTCCTGGATCTGCGGCGTTCCGGGCAGCCGGTGTTGTCGGTGACGGGCGCGGCGGGGAGCTGGAGCCAGGAACTGACGCCCCGCCATGCGGAGTTGCTGTACGTCCTGGCGCGCCATCCCGAAGGCCGCACGGCCTCGCAGCTCGCCGGGGACCTCTTCGGCGAGCCGGGGCGGCAGGTGACGGTGCGGGCCGAACTCTCGCGCGTACGGCGGACGCTGGCCGGGGTGCTCGACCACAGGCCGTACCGTTTCGCCGACGGGGTCCGGGTGGAACTGCTCACCCCGCCCGACGCGTCGGACCTGCTGCCGCAGTCGACGGCACCGGCGCTGGTGGCCGCACGCGGCGCGGGCGGTCGGGGTCCGAGCGTTCCGGGTTCGCGCGGCTCCGGTCCGAGCGGTCCGGGCAGTCCGGATCGTTCGGGTCCGCGCGGTTCGGGCGCCACGGACGGCTGAGGCCATGGGCGCGGCCCGGCAGCCGCAGGCGAGGGGCGCGCGGGGCCGGGTCCGCGAGGGCTACGAGGTCAGGTCCGAGGGGCGGCGGCGGATCAGGTAGTAGCCGCCGGCCGCCAGCGACCCCGCGACCAGGCCGACTCCCAAGGCGACGGTGACGGGCGGAACCCGCTGGGATCCGCCGCCGATACCGCCCCGGACGGGCCTCTGCGGGATCGCCGGGGCACTCTGCACGGGCGGCGGTGCGGCGGTGGCCACGCCGTGCGGGGGGACGACGGTGTCGGCGGACCCGCGGGCGGCGCCGGCTGTGGCGCGGGCGTCGGCCGCACCTGCCTTCGTACCCCTGCCGTCCTTCCTCGCCTCGCGCTCCTTCGCGGCCCGGTCCGCCGCGGTGCCGTGCTTCTTCGCCCCGTCGGCCTTCCCCGCCTTCCCCGGCCTGCCCGCCTTCTGTCCCGCCTTCTCCCGCTCGGCGCCGCCGCCCGCGGCCCGGTCCTCCGCGGTCCGGCCGCCGTCGCGCGGCTCCACGCGGAAGCGCCCGCCCGTGACCGTCCAACCGCCGCAGGTGGCCGCGACGGTGTGCGGGCCGGGTTCGACGGCCTTGAAGATCCGGGGCCTGGCGACCGAGGACGAGGAACCGCGCTGCCCGGTGAGCCGGGTGCGCGGGAAGGCGTTGGACTCGACGATCGCGTCATAGGCACGGCCCGTACCGCGGCAGCTCCGGCCCCCGACCGTGATCGTCACGGTGTCGCCCTGCTTCACCGTCCTCGGGGAGACCACGATGTCGCCCGGACCCGGCCGCCGGCCCGTTTCCGCGGCGGCCGGCGAGGCGGACAGTCCGAGTACGGGCAGGCCGGCAGCGGCCACGGCGACAGCGGCGGCCACGACGGCCCGGGAGGCGTCCATGCTCCTACGCTCGCGCGCCCCGGCACGGCGCGCATGCGGCGATGCTCCGGCCGGGTGGGGCGCTCCGGCCCGTTTGGCGCAGGCCACCCGTTCGCCCGCCCACGGTCGCCGCTCCCATCGCCGCGTCCTACCGTGCCGTGAAGACGGGGCGGGACGAATGAGACAACCCGGATAGCGCGGACAACGTCAAGGGGAGACCGATGTTTTCGAAGAAAGGCTCCGGCCGCGGCGCCTACGCGCCGGAGCGCAAGAAGCGCTCGCCCTGGGGGTTGATAATCCTCGCCCTCCTCATCGGCGTGGCCCTCATACGGAACGGCGCCGCGCAGGAGTCGGGACCGCCGCAGCCGACTTCCGAATCCGCGGCCGACTCCCGTACCGCGGCCTCACCCGCACCGGCGACGAGCGCGCCGCAGAAGCCGCCGCCCGAGCCGCTGGGCGCCTCCGTGCCGAGCCGCGTGGTCATCCCCGCCATCCGGATCAACGCCCCGCTGACGCAGGTCGGCCTCGACCCCGAGGGGTGGGTCGCCTCTCCTCCGGCGACGGAGAAGAACCTGGCCGGGTGGTACAAGGACGCGGTCTCACCCGGCGAGAAGGGGACCGCGGTCATCGTCGGGCACGTGGACAACAAGACCGGGCCCGTCGTGTTCTACAACCTCGGTGCCCTCAGGAAGGGCCACAAGGTGGAGGTGGTCCGGCAGGACGGCCGTACGGCCGTTTTCGAGATCTACGGCATCGAGGTGTTCGACAAGCAGAAGTTCCCCGCCGAGCGGGTCTACGGGGACACGGGCAAGCCGGAGCTGCGCGTCATAACGTGTGGTGGCGGTTTCTCCAAGGCGAAGGGCTACACGGGCAACGTGGTCGTCTTCGCCCGGATGACCGACGTGCGATGACCCCCTGACGGACCGGCCGTCGGGCGATGACCCGCATGCGCCGGACCCGGCGCCCGGTGACGGGCGCCGGACGGCACCGGGCTCGTACGGGGCACGGGGGTCCGAACCGTGAGACGCCCGTCCGGCGTCCCGGCGGACTCCGGCACCAGCCGCGGGCGTGACGCAGCACACCGCACCAAGGCCTCATATGCGATTCCCGATCCCGGACCGGGGTGGGAGCGGCCGGACGGCCGTGATTGGCTGTGGGGCATGAGCATCACCGTGACCACCTGGTCCCTGGAGCAGACCTCGCCCGCCGACCTGGCGCCGGCGGACCCGCCCGCGGCCGACAGCGGCGTCCGCGTGGTCCGCTCCGAGGCCGCCTCGCCGGAGTTCAGCCGCTTCCTCTACACGGCCGTCGGCGGCGATGTGATCTGGACGGACCGGCTCGTCTGGCCGTACGAGCGGTGGCAGGCCTTCCTCGACCGGCCGGGCGTGGAGACCTGGGTCGCGTACGAGCACGGGACCCCGGCCGGGTACATCGAGCTGGAGGCCCAGGGCGAGGGCGTCGTGGAGATCGCCTACTTCGGTCTGCTCCCCGCCTTCCGCGGCCGCCGTATCGGCGGCCATCTCCTCGGCGAGGGCACGGCCCGCGCGTGGGACCTGGCCGAGCGCCATCCGCGGCTCTCCCCGACCAAGCGCGTCTGGGTGCACACCTGCAGCAAGGACGGCCCGCACGCGCTGGACAACTACCGGCGGCGCGGCTTCCGGCTCTTCGACACCACGACGGCCGAGGAGCCGGAGACGCCGCCGCCCGGCCCGTGGCCCGGCGCCTGAGCCCGATCAGCCCGATCACCGCATCGCCACCTGGGCCCGATCCCGCACCTGGGCGCGGCGGCCGGCGCAGGGCCTGAGCCCGGCCCCACGCGCGGTGCATGGCGCCCGCGCACGGGCGCGTGACCCTCGCCACATCGTCTCGCAGAGCGGGACAATGCTGTCCACATCATGGATGTCGGTGGACGCTCCCGAGAGCGCCATGACACGCTTTCGTCATGTCTCGCACTGGAACTGCCTTGGTGAGTCGACGCCACGTCGACCTCGGACGCATGTCCAGCGCCATCTGTCCGGCGGGCTGACAGTCACAGCACCGCCGTTTCGAGCGTCGCACCGACCGCCGTCCCCATCGTCGCGGACGAGCGCGCACTCCTGATCCCCCTGCCGCACGCGCTGCCGCGCTGTGCCGAGGACACCTGCTGCATCGCAGGTCAGACGTGTGCCACCCCGCCGTACCCGCACCCTTTGACCCGCCCCGAAGGACGTATTTCCCATGGCCGCCACCCCAGAACGCGCGAGCGCTGCAACGACCCGCCGCAAGGCCGGCCGCCACCGCGGCGAGGGCCAGTGGGCCAAGGGTCATTTCACGCCGCTCAACCCCAACGAGCAGAACAAGAAGGACGATGACGGTCTCAATGTGCGGACACGCATTGAGACGATCTACGCCCACCGCGGGTTCGACTCGATCGACGGCGCCGACCTCCGCGGGCGGATGCGCTGGTGGGGCCTCTACACCCAGCGCAAGCCCGGGATCGACGGCGGCAAGACCGCGATCCTGGAGCCGGAGGAGCTGGACGACAGCTACTTCATGCTCCGTGTGCGCGTCGACGGCGGGCGGCTGACCACCGAGCAGCTCCGCGTCATCGGCGAGGTCTCCCAGGAGTTCGCCCGCGGCACCGCGGACATCACCGACCGCCAGAACATCCAGTACCACTGGATCCGTATCGAGGACATGCCCGAGATCTGGCGGCGGCTCGAGGGTGTCGGGCTCTCGACGACCGAGGCGTGCGGCGACACGCCCCGCGTGATCCTCGGCTCCCCGGTCGCGGGCATCGCCGAGGACGAGATCATCGACGGCACCCCGGCCATCGACGAGATCCACCGCCGCTTCATCGGCAGCAAGGAATTCTCCAATCTGCCGCGGAAGTTCAAGACCGCGATCTCCGGCTCACCGCTGCTGGACGTGGCCCACGAGATCAACGACGTCGCGTTCGTCGGGGTGAACCACCCCGAGCACGGCCCCGGTTTCGACCTGTGGGTGGGCGGCGGTCTCTCCACCAACCCCAAGATCGGTGTCCGGCTCGGCACCTGGGTGCCCCTGGAGGAGGTGCCGGACGTCTGGGCGGGCGTCATCGGCATCTTCCGCGACTACGGCTACCGGCGGCTGCGCACCCGCGCCCGGCTGAAGTTCCTGGTCGCCGACTGGGGTGCCGAGCGCTTCCGCGAGGTGCTGGAGACCGAGTACCTGAAGCGCACGCTGATCGACGGTCCCGCGCCCGAGCAGCCCGTGCAGCAGTGGCGCGACCACATCGGCGTCCACCGCCAGCAGGACGGCCGGTACTACGTCGGCTTCGCACCGCGCGTCGGCCGCGTCGACGGCACCGTCCTCACCAAGATCGCCGACCTGGCCGCGTCACACGGTTCGGGCCGTCTGCGGACCACCGTCGAGCAGAAGATGATCGTGCTCGATGTCGAGGAGGGCCAGGTCGAGTCGCTGGTCTCCGGACTGGAGGCGCTGGACCTCCAGGTCAAGCCCTCGCCGTTCCGGCGCGGCACGATGGCCTGCACCGGCATCGAGTTCTGCAAGCTCGCGATCGTCGAGACCAAGGCGCGCGGCGCCTCGCTCATCGACGAACTCGAGCGCCGGCTCCCGGACTTCGACGTGCCGGTCACCATCAACGTCAACGGCTGCCCCAACGCCTGCGCCCGTATCCAGGTCGCGGACATCGGTCTCAAGGGCCAGCTTGTGATGGACGCGGACGGCAACCAGGTCGAGGGCTTCCAGGTGCATCTGGGCGGCGCGCTCGGCCTGGAGGCCGGCTTCGGCCGCAAGGTCCGTGGCCTGAAGGTCACCTCCGCCGAACTGCCCGACTACGTCGAGCGCGTGCTCACCCGCTTCCAGGAGGAGCGCGAGGACGGCGAGCGGTTCGCGCAGTGGGCGGCCCGGGCCTCGGAGGAGTCGCTGTCATGAGTGAGCGAGCCGCGCCGTTCTACTGCCCGTACTGCGGCGACGAGGACCTTCGGCCCTCCGAGGAGGGCCACGGCGCCTGGGAATGCGCGTCCTGCAACCGGGCGTTCCGCCTGTCGTTTCTCGGGCTGCTGGCCCAGGGCCTGCGGCGCGAACCGGACGAAGGGGGCAGCACATCATGACAACCGCACCGCAACGCACCGCGGTCGAGCTCCGGGAGCTGGCCGAGCAGGCGGGCCGCGACCTGGAGGACGCGCCCGCGCCGGAGATCCTGCGCTGGGCCGACGCGGCCTTCGGCAGCCGCTTCTGCGTGACCTCCTCCATGGAGGACGCCGTCGTGGCACACCTGGCCGCGCGCGTACGGCCGGGTGTGGACGTGGTGTTCCTCGACACCGGCTACCACTTCCCGGAGACCCTCGGCACCCGTGACGCGGTCGAGGCCGTGATGGACGTCAACCTCATCACGCTCACCCCGCGCCGGTCGGTCGCCGAGCAGGACGCCGAGCACGGGCCGAGGCTGCACGACCGGAACCCGGACCTGTGCTGCGCCCTGCGCAAGGTCGCACCGCTGGAGGAGGGCCTGGCCGCGTACGAGGCGTGGGCGACCGGACTGCGCCGCGACGAGTCCCCGACCCGGGCGAACACCCCGGTCGTCGGCTGGGACGAGAAGCGGCAGAAGGTCAAGGTCTCCCCCATCGCGCGCTGGACGCAGGACGACGTGGACGCCTACGTCGCCGAGCACGGCGTGCTCACCAACCCGCTGCTGACCGACGGTTACGCCTCCGTCGGCTGCGCCCCGTGCACCCGCCGGGTGCTGGAGGGCGAGGACGCCCGCGCCGGCCGCTGGGCCGGCCGGGACAAGACCGAGTGCGGACTGCACGGCTGATGAGCGACCAGGAGATGTCGATGAGCGTGCCCGACGCGGGCGCCACGGTGTGGCTCACCGGTCTGCCGAGCGCAGGCAAGACGACGATCGCGCATGCGCTCGCGGAGCGGCTGCGCGGCGAGGGCCACCGGGTGGAGGTGCTCGACGGTGACGAGATCCGGGAGTTCCTCTCCGCGGGTCTGGGCTTCACCCGCGAGGACCGCCACACCAACGTCCAGCGGATCGGCTTCGTCGCCGAACTGCTCAGCAGCAACGGCGTGAAGGTGCTCGTCCCGGTCATCGCCCCGTACGCCGACTCCCGCGAGGCGGTGCGCAAGCGCCACCAGGCGGAGGGCACCGCGTACCTGGAGGTCCACGTCGCGACCCCGGTCGAGGTGTGCTCGGTCCGCGATGTGAAGGGGCTGTACGCCAAGCAGGCCGCGGGCGAGATCTCCGGGCTCACGGGCGTCGACGACCCGTACGAGGCGCCGGAGACGCCCGACCTGCGCATCGAGTCGCACACCCAGACCGTGCAGGAGTCGGCCGCTGCGCTGCACTCACTGCTCGTTGAGAGGGGACTGGCATGACGACGGTTGCCGAGACCGGCGAGAGCACCGACAATCCGTACGCGCTGACGCACCTGGACGCTCTGGAGTCCGAGGCGGTGCACATCTTCCGTGAGGTGGCGGGGGAGTTCGAGCGGCCGGTGATCCTCTTCTCCGGCGGCAAGGACTCGATCGTCATGCTGCACCTGGCGCTGAAGGCGTTCGCCCCGGCGCCGGTGCCGTTCGCGCTGCTGCACGTGGACACCGGGCACAACTTCCCCGAGGTCATCGACTACCGGGACCGTACGGCCGCCGAGCACGGGCTGCGTCTGCACGTCGCCTCCGTCCAGGACTTCATCGACCGCGGCGAGCTGCGCGAGCGCCCGGACGGCACCCGCAACCCGCTGCAGACCGTGCCCCTGCTGGACTCCATCGAGAAGAACCGGTTCGACGCGGTCTTCGGCGGCGGCCGGCGCGACGAGGAGAAGGCGCGCGCCAAGGAGCGGGTGTTCTCGCTGCGCGACGAGTTCGGCGGCTGGGACCCGCGCCGTCAGCGCCCGGAGCTGTGGCAGCTCTACAACGGCCGTCACTCCCCCGGCGAGCATGTGCGCGTCTTCCCGCTGTCCAACTGGACCGAGCTGGACGTCTGGCAGTACATCGCCCGGGAGAACATCGAACTCCCGCAGATCTACTACGCCCACGACCGCGAGGTCTTTCGGCGCGACGGCATGTGGCTGGCGCCCGGCGACTGGGGCGGCCCCAAGGACGGCGAGCGGGTCGAGAAGCGGCTGGTGCGCTACCGCACCGTCGGCGACATGTCCTGCACCGGCGCGGTGGATTCCGGCGCCACGACCATCGAGGCCGTGATCGCGGAGATCGCGGCGTCCCGGCTCACCGAGCGGGGCGCCACGCGCGCCGACGACAAGCTGTCCGAGGCCGCCATGGAGGACCGCAAGCGCGAGGGGTACTTCTAGCCATGACGAGCACGAGCACGATCCTGGAGCAGACGGCGGCCACGTCGCTGCTGCGCTTCGCGACCGCCGGTTCGGTCGACGACGGCAAGTCCACGCTCGTCGGCCGGCTGCTGCACGACTCCAAGTCGGTGCTGGCCGACCAGTTGGAGGCCGTGGAGCACGCCTCCCGCAGCCGCGGCCAGGAGACGCCGGACCTGGCGCTGCTGACCGACGGGCTGCGCGCGGAGCGGGAGCAGGGCATCACCATCGATGTCGCCTACCGCTACTTCGCCACGCCGCGGCGGCGGTTCATCCTCGCCGACACCCCCGGGCACGTGCAGTACACCCGGAACATGGTCACCGGCGCCTCGACCGCCGAGCTGGCCGTGGTGCTGGTGGACGCCCGTAACGGCGTGGTCGAGCAGACCCGGCGGCACGCCGCGGTGGCCGCGCTGCTGCGCGTGCCCCATGTGGTGCTGGCCGTCAACAAGATGGACCTGGTCGAGTACGCCGAGCCCGTATTCGCCGCCATCGCCGAGGAGTTCACCGCCTACGCCGCCTCGCTCGGCGTCCCGGACATCACCGCGATCCCCATCTCGGCGCTGGCCGGGGACAATGTGGTGACGGCGTCGGCGAACATGGACTGGTACGGCGGCCCGACCGTGCTGGAGCACCTGGAGACCGTCTCCGTGGGCACCGACCCCACCGACGACCCGGCCCGCTTCCCCGTCCAGTACGTCATCCGCCCGCAGACCGCCGAGCACCCCGACTACCGCGGCTACGCGGGCCAGATCGCGTCCGGCATCCTGCGCACCGGCGACGAGGTCACCGTCCTGCCGTCGGGGCTCACCAGCACCATCGAGGGCATCGACGCGCTCGGTGACCCCGTCGACGTGGCGTGGGCACCGCAGTCGGTGACCGTACGGCTCGCGGACGACCTCGACATATCCCGCGGCGACGTCATCGTGCCGACCGCCTCCGCGCCCGCGACCACGCAGGACATCGAGGCCACGGTCTGCCACCTCCACGACCGCCCGCTCCGGCCCGGCGCACGCGTGCTGCTCAAGCACACGACCCGTACGGTGAAGGCGATCGTCAAGGACATCCCGTCGCGGCTGACCCTGGCGGACCTCTCGCAGCACCCGGCTCCGGGCGCGTTGGCGGCCAACGACATCGGTCGGGTCGTCCTGCGGACCGCCGAGCCGCTCCCCCTCGACGCGTACGCCGAGTCGCGGCGTACCGGATCCTTCCTGCTCATCGACCCCTCCGACGGCACCACGCTGACGGCGGGCATGGCAGGCACGGCGTTCGCCGAGGCGGCCGCGGAGGCCGCGGAGGCCGCGACCGGTCAGGACGACGAGGGGTGGGACTTCTGATCATGGTTGATGTCTTCTCGACCTTCGCGAAGGAGGGCGGCCGCATCGGCAGCGGACTCCTCGGCAGCGGGCAGGGCGGCACCGGGCGATGTGTGCGCCGATGAACGGCCCCATCTCCCGTCCGCACCCCCCGTACCGAAGACCTTCCGACCTGCCGGGCGCCCCCTAGAGCGCCCCGGCCCTCCGAGAGGAACACCCTCCCGTGTCTGCCGATCGCACCTCCGCTTCCCGACCATCCGGCTCTTCCGCGAAGCCGTCCCGTCGGGGCCGCATCCTCGCCGCGGCCGCCGTCCTCCCGCTCCTGGCGGGCGCCCTGGGCGCCTGCGGCTACGGCTCGCAGGCCAAGGAGACGGACAAGGCCGAAGCCCCCGCCCCGAAGGGCAAGAAGCTCTCCACCGACGAGGTGAGGATCGGCTACTTCCCCAACCTCACCCACGCCACCGCGCTCGTGGGTGACCAGCAGGGCATCCTGCAGAAGGAGTTGGGCGGCACCAGGCTCAGCGCCTCCACCTTCAACGCGGGCCCCTCGGAGATCGAGGCCCTCAACTCCGGCTCCATCGACATCGGCTGGATCGGCCCCTCCCCCGCCATCAACGGCTTCGCCAAGTCCGACGGACAGAGCCTGCGGATCATCGGCGGCTCGGCGTCGGGCGGCGTGAAGCTGGTCGTGAACCCCAAGAAGGTGAAGTCCCTCGACGACGTCAAGGGCAAGAAGATCGCCACCCCGCAGCTCGGCAACACCCAGGACGTGGCGTTCCTCAACTGGATCGCCGAGAAGGGCTGGAAGGTCGACCCGCAGAGCGGCAAGGGCGACGTCTCGGTGGTCCGTACGGACAACAAGGTGACCCCGGACGCCTACAAGTCCGGTGCGATCGACGGCGCGTGGGTGCCCGAGCCGACCGCCTCCAAGCTCGTCGCGGAGGGCGGGAAGGTCCTCCTCGACGAGGGGTCGCTCTGGCCCGACAAGAAGTTCGTGATCACCAACCTCATCGTGTCGCAGCGGTTCCTCGACGAGCACCCGGACGTGGTCGAGGCCGTGCTGCGCGGCTCGGTGAAGACCAACCAGTGGATCAAGGACAACCCGGAGAAGGCGAAGGCCTCCGCCAACGCCGCTCTCAAGAAGCTCTCCGGCAAGCCGCTGCCGCCCGAGGTCCTCGACCCGGCGTGGAAGAGCATCGAGACCACCGACGACCCGCTGGCCGCAACGCTGGAGACCGAGGCGCAGCACGCGGTCAAGGCCGGGCTGCTGGAGAAGACGGATCTGCACGGCATCTACGACCTCGCCCCGCTCAACAAGGTGCTGAAGGCCGAAGGCAAGCCCCCCGTCGACGACGCAGGACTCGGCGAGAAGTGACCGCACCCGGATCTCCCAGGAGGTGACACCCATGTCCGCCACCCTCACCAAGGCTGCCGACACCGACATCGACGTGTCGTACGCCGCCCGCATCGACCATGTCTCGAAGTCCTTCGGCCGGCCCGGTGCCCAGCAGCTCGTCCTGGACGACATCACGCTGGACATCGCCCCGGGTGAGTTCGTCACCATCCTGGGAGCCTCCGGCTGCGGAAAGTCGACCCTGCTCAACCTGGTCGCCGGGCTCGACCGGCCGTCCGCCGGGGGCATCGAGGTCCCCGGCGGACGCCCGGCCCTGATGTTCCAGGAGCACGCCCTCTTCCCGTGGCTGACCGCGGGCAAGAACATCGAACTCGCCCTGAAGCTCCGCGGCGTCCCGCGCCAGGAGCGGCGCGACGAGGCCGAGCGGCTGCTGGAGCTCGTACGGCTCAAGGGCGCGCACGGCAAGCGGGTGCACGAGCTGTCCGGCGGTATGCGGCAGCGCGTGGCGCTGGCCCGCGCGCTGGCGCAGGACAGCCAACTGCTGCTCATGGACGAACCGTTCGCCGCGCTGGACGCCATCACGCGCGATGTGCTGCACGACGAACTCACCCGCATCTGGCGGGAGACGGACGTCTCCGTCCTGTTCGTCACGCACAACGTGCGCGAGGCGGTACGGCTGGCCGAGCGCGTGGTCCTGATGTCCTCGCGGCCCGGCCGGGTCGCGCGCGAGTGGCGGGTGGACATCCCCCAGCCGCGCCGTATCGAGGACGCCGCGGTCGCCGAGCTGTCCATCGAGATCACCGAACAACTGCGTGGGGAGATCCGCCGCCATGGCCAGCACTGATACCAGGAGCGCGGTCCGGCCCGGGAAGTCCGACGACGCCCAGGACCTGGCCGGGCTCGAGGCGGGTCTGGACGCCCTGGACACCGTGCAGGTGCGCCGTACCCCGCTGCGCCAGGTGCTGGTGCAGAAGGTGCTGCCGCCGACGGTGGCCGTCGCGCTGGTGCTCGTCGTGTGGCAGGTGCTGGTGTCGGCGCAGGTCACCGAGGCCTACAAGCTGCCCGCGCCGTCGGCGGTGTGGGAGAGCGTGACCGAACTCTGGCTCCAGGGCGAGCTGTTCGGCGTCGTGTGGACCAGCGTCTCGCGCGGCCTGTCCGGCTTCCTGCTGGCGCTGGCCATCGGTACGCCGCTCGGCCTGCTGGTCGCCCGGGTGAAGTTCGTACGGGCGGCCATCGGCCCGATCCTCTCCGGTCTCCAGTCGCTGCCGTCGGTGGCCTGGGTGCCCCCGGCCGTCATCTGGCTCGGGCTCAACGACTCGATGATGTACGCGGTGATCCTGCTCGGCGCCGTCCCCTCGATCGCCAACGGGCTGGTCTCGGGCGTCGACCAGGTGCCGCCGCTGTTCCTGCGTGCGGGACGCACCCTGGGCGCCTCGGGGCTCCGCGGCACCTGGCACATCGTGATGCCGGCCGCGCTGCCCGGCTACCTCGCGGGCCTGAAGCAGGGCTGGGCCTTCTCCTGGCGCTCGCTGATGGCCGCGGAGATCATCGCCTCCTCCCCCGATCTGGGCCTGGGCCTCGGCCAGTTGCTGGAGAACGGGCGCAACAACGCGGACATGGCGGGCGTCTTCCTCGCCATCATCCTCATCCTCATCGTCGGTATCGCGATCGACCTGCTGATCTTCAGCCCGCTGGAGCGGTGGGTCCTGCGCAATCGCGGACTTCTCGCCAAGAGCTGATTCCCATGCCCGAACCCGTACTCCTCCTCATCGCCCACGGCAGCCGCGATCCGCGGCATGCCGCGACCGTGCACGCGCTCACGGCGCGCGTCCGGTCCCTGCGGCCGGGGCTGCGGGTCGAGACCGCCTTCCTCGACTTCAACGCCCCGAGCGTGCCGCAGGTGCTGGAGCGGCTGAACGCGGAACAGGCGGAGGCCGGGGGCGGCGTACGGGATGTCGTCGCCCTGCCCCTGCTGCTCACCCGTGCCTTCCACGCCAAGTCCGACATCCCGTCCGTGCTGCGCGAGACCTCGTCCCGCCTGCCGCGGCTGTCCGTACGGCAGGCGGATGTCCTCGGCCCGTCGCCGCTGCTGACGGCGACCCTCGAACGGCGGCTGCACGACGCCGGGGTGCGCCCCGGCGACCGGGCCTCGACCGGGGTCGTGCTGGCCTCGGCGGGCTCCTCCGACCCGGAGGCGATCGCAGTGATCGCTGATATCGCGCGGGAGTGGCGGCACACCGGATGGTGCGCCGTGCGGCCTGCGTTCGCCTCCGCCTCCCTTCCCCGCACCGAGGACGCGGTGCGCGCGCTACGCGCCGAGGGCGTGGAGCGCGTCGCGGTCGCGCCGTACGTCATCGCGCCCGGCTTTCTGCCGGACCGCATCGCCGGGGGCGCGCGGGACGCGGGCGCCGATGTGCTGGCGGGTGTGCTGGGCCCGGCTCCGGAACTGGCGCGGCTGCTGCTGCGGCGCTACGACGAGGCGCGGCGGCCGAGTCTGGTGGCGCTGTCGGCCTGAACGCGGGCGGACCGCCCGGGGCGTGACGCGGTTGCTCGCCCGGGGCGCCGCCCGGAGGGACGCTTAGAACGCTCTTAGATCCGCGGACTATTCATGCGTCCATGACTACGGATCTCCCGCAGACCAGGACAGCGCGGCGCCACAAGAGGCGACCCCGGCACGTCCTCCCCATCGCCCTCGCCCTCACCGCGGTCGCCGTCGGCGCCACCGGCTACGGCATCGCCACCGCCGGCACCGCGGACGGCGGCGACCGGGTCGAACTCTCCGTCAAGGGCGGCACGGCAATCATCGACACCACCTCGCTGGAGGTGACGGCACGGACCGGCGACGGACGACCCATGGTCCTGTCCGCCCCGGCCGACGGCGCGCTCGGGAAGCCGGGGCCCGTGACCCGTACGTCCGGCCAGGCCCGCTGGAGCTATCCGGACAAGGGGCTGAGCGTGACCGCGCGCTCCGAGCGCGGTCGGCTGCGGGTCACGATGCGGTCGGATCGCGATCAGAAGGTCGGCTGGCCGGTGACCGGCACCGACCGTGGCGCCGAGTCCGTCCAACTGCCGCGCGGGGAGGGCCTGGACATCCCCGTACGCGACCGGTTCTGGAACGCCGACTCCGGCAAGGGCGGCCTCGGCGGCTCCACCGTGGACGTCGGCGCCGAACTGTCCCTCCCCCTGTGGGGTTACTCGATGGGCGGGCGCGGCGTCGGCTACCTCACACCGACCGACATCGGCACCTCGCTGCGCTTCGCCTCCAGCGGCGGCAGGCTGCGGGCGACCGCCTCGCACGCCTTCGACGCGGGGGAGGGCACCCGCGACTACGACGTCTCCTTCTCGCTGACCGACGGCAATCCGGTCGCCCCCGCCGCCGACTACCGGTCCTACCTCTCCCAGCACGGCCGACTCGGCAGCCTGCGCGAGAAGATCGCGCGGAACCCGGCGAACGGCAAGCTGCTCGGCGCCTTCCACGCCTACACATGGGGCGACGCGCGGGCCGCGTCCGGTGTCCAGGAGCTGAAGAAGCTGGGCGTGGACCGGATGTGGCTCGGCTACGACTCCGGCCCGGGCCCGATGAACGCCCGGGCCGTGAGCGCCGCGAAGAAGGCGGGCTATCTCGTCGGCCCGTACGACACGTTCGCCAACGGCCAGGACCCCGAGAAGGCCGACAGCCCCACCTCGGTCTGGCCGGACCGGGTCTACCCCGACTTCTGTGTCCGCAAGGCCGACGGCACCCCCGAGGAGGGTTTCGGCGGGCGCGGCTGCTACCTCAGCTCGCGCGCCTTCGAGAAGGCCGAACCGCGCAAGCAGTACCTCGAACGGCGCACCCGCTCCATGGTCGCCAACGGCGCGGACTCCTACTTCCTCGACGTGGACGCCACGGGAGAGGTGTTCCGCGACCACGGCAAGGGCCATGAGATGACCAAGGCGGGCGACCGCCGGATGCGACTGGCCCGGATGGGCCGCCTGCAGAAGGGCCTCGTGCTCGGATCGGAGTCCGCCCAGCCGTGGGCCAACCAGGTGCTGGCCTTCGACCACGGCTCCGGCACCCCGGTCGCCGACGGGCTGTGGAAGCTGGAGCGCGACAGGAAGAAGTGGGGCGGCTACTACCCGGAGAATGCCCCGGGCGCCTTCTTCAAGCCGGTGAAGCTGCCCAAGGAACTGGCCACGGCCATGTACGACCCGAAGTACCGGGTCCCGCTCCACGAGACGGCGCTGCACGGCTCGCTGGTCAACGCCGAGCGCTGGGAGCTGAGTTACGACAAGCTGCCGCAGCAGAAGACCACGCGGGCGCTGCTCGCGATGCTCTACAACACTCCGCTCAACTATGTGCTCGACGGGCCGGCACTGAAGAAGAACGGCCCCGAACTGGCCGCGCTGCAGAAGTACTTCTCGCCGTTGCACCGGTCCGCCGGGACCGAGGAGATGACGTCGTTCCGGTGGCTGACCGGCGACCGCAGCGTCCAGCGCACGGTGTTCGGCGACGGCGCGCTGACCGTCACCGCCAACTTCGGCACCAAGGCCCACGACGGGCTGCCGGGCGGGTGCGTGGACGCCGAGCTGCGTACGGATAAGAAGCCGCGACGGCTCTGCCCGGCGCAGCTCGACGGCTGACGGGGACGGGCGGTACGGGGCCGGGCCGTACGGGGGCCGGGAGAGCCGGACCGGGAGACTCTGACGGGACCGGCGAGCGAGGCCTGAGGTCCAGGACCGGGACCGGACCGGGAAGTGGTAACCGGGTTGCCCGGAGCGCGTGTTCGCGTCCCGGGCACCCGGCGCGACCAAGCGGCTCCGTACGGCCACCCGTACTCGGCCGCCTCGTCAGCGGTGCACGGTCACGGGTGCCGCAGCAGCTCCCCCAGCAGCGAGACCAGCGCCTCGGCCCCGGAGCCGTCCGGGTCCTTGGCCGGGTTGTAGCAGCCGACCGACAGCCCGGCCAGCAACCCGGTGTCGGCCGTCAACGGCCGCATCAGAGCGTGGAGTTCGCCGAGGGTCAGCCCGTCCGGCATCAGGTAGTCCGTCGCCGGGAAGGCCGCTTCGTCGAGGACGTCGACGTCCAGATGCACCCAGAAGCGGCTGGAGGCACCGACGGAGAGCTGGTCGCGGGCCTCCGCCCCGGCCTCCGGGATGCCGCGGGCGCGCAGGTCCTCGGGGCCGGCCTCGGGGCGCAGTCCGATGTCCTCCGGCATGGCCGCGTTCCGGTCGGCCGCCTCCGCGCGGTCACGCGGCCCGAGGAGCGCCAGCCGGCCGGGGGACACCAAGGGCGCTCCGACCGCCTCGCCCCAGGCCGACGGGCCGTTGCCGGTCACGACGGCGAGCGGCATGTCGGCGGGCTCGCCCGTGGTGGACGTCGTGCCGTCGTAGAGGTCGAGGTGCCCGTCGAGGTAGGCGAGTCCCACGTTCCCGAGGGCGTCGTGCGCGCCCGCCAGTGCCCCGGGCAGCACGGTGCAGTCGCCGCCGAGTACGAGTGGCACCCGGCCCGCGCCGATGACCTCGGCGATCCGCGCGCGCACCTTCTCGGTCGCGGCGCGCACCGTGGGCCAGCCCTGGACGCCGGTGTCGGCGTCCCGGTCGGGGCCGGTGAGCCGTACGTCCAGGTCGCCGAGGTCCGCCACGGCGGCGACGGCGTCGGCGAGACCCGCGGCGCGCAGGGCGGCAGGGGCTCGTTCGGTTCCGGTGAGCGGGTCGCCCGGCTCGGGCATGCCCACGCAATGCAGGGGCACACCCACCAGCACGACCTCGGGGTTAGGAGTCACGCGCCCAGTCTCGGCCCTCGGGGACATCGCGGGCAATCCGACATGATGGAAGGGGAGGTCGATCCATCGATCTGTCGATGCATCGATCCACGATCCGCCGACCTGCCGACCTGCCGACCTGCCGACGCGAGAGAGGCCCCACGATGCCGATCCACTACCACAAGAGCGTGACGATCATCCCCAAGCTCCTGCATCTGAATCTTGGCCCGCACGGCTGGTCGGTGTCGGTCGGCCCGAGGAAGGCGCATATGACGTGGCATCGTCACGGCCGCCGTACGACGACGGTGCGGCTGCCCGGTGGCTTCTCGTGGCGGCGGCACAACAGGCGGCACTGACTCCGACCGCTGGTGCCCGCAGGGCGGATCGACCCGACGTGCTGGTGCGGCGGCCCGGACACGTGAGAGCAGTCGTGACGCGCGCCCGGTCAGCACCTCTCCAGCGCGCACGGGTGGCTGAGCAGATTACCCAGCAGCCCTTCCGCGTCACCGCTCTTGAACGCCCGCGCCACCCCGGTCAACCGCTCCTTCTCCAGGCGGAGTTCGAGCCCCAGGAGCGGACTGCTCACCCGGGCGTCGGCCGTGGGCAGCTGCACCGCGAACTCGGCCCCCAGGTCCCGGGCGGCGGAGGCAAGGGCGGGCGCGAGGGCGCTCCGGCCGTCCAGCCGCAGTTCGGCCCGCCCGCCCTCGCGTATGCGCAGCGCGACCGGCACCTCCCCCTCGGGCGTGACGATCCCGCCGCTCCACTCCGCTTCCGGCAGCGTCACCGGGTGTACGGGGTCGTCCGGCGCGGGAGAGATGTGCCGATCCGTCCACCCCGGGACCAGCGTGCTCAGGACGTGCCGGACGACGGCGTCGCGGGCCGCCTTGCCGGTGGAGTTGGTCAGCACCGCCACCGAGAGCTGCCTCTCCGGCACCGCGACCAGCATCGCCGCGACCCCGCCCCCGCCGCCGCCGTGGCTGAGGACCAGCGGCCCGTCGCCGTACGAGACGCACCACCCCAGCCCGTATCCCAGGTGCCGGTTGACGGGCCGGGCATCCCGCATGGCCTCGGCGGTCTCCGGTTTCAGCAGGCGGTCGAAGGACTGGGCGAACAGGGCGAGTTCACTCGCCGTCGCCCAGCCGAGCGTGGCTCCGGGGTGGCTGCAGCCGTAGTCCGGGTACAGGCGCCCGTCGATGGTGTGGCGGGCCGCCGACGGGGCCGGGCCGGGGTAGGTGCGGCCGAGCCGGCAGTCGGTGAGACCGAGCGGTTCGAAGATCCGCTGCCGGACGAAGGCGCCGAGTTCCTGCCCGGTGATCCGCTCCAGCAGCCCGCCGAGGGCGCGGTATCCGAGGTTGGCGTATTCGAAGGCCGTGCCCGGTTCCCGGTGCAGCACGGCGTAGCGGTCCGCGTCGATCCGGCGTCCGCCGTCGCCGTAGTCCCAGTCGTAGTGGGCGGCGAACCCGCCCCGGTGCCGCAGGAGTTGACGTGCGGTGGGCGCCGTCCCGCCGTAGTCGCCCGGCACGGGTGCGTCCAGGTCCAGCAGCCCGGCGTCGGCGGCGAGGCAGACGGCGGTCGCGGTGACGGGCTTGGTGATGGACGCAAGACCGTAGGCCGTGCCGGGTGTGGCGGGGCGTCCTGTGGCGAGGTCGGCGCTCCCGTACGCCGCGGCGTGGACGACCTCGCCGTGTTCGGCCACCGCGACGGAGACCGACGGGCAGTGGTGTGTGGCGAGCGCGTCGGTGCAGAAGTCGCCGAGCTCCTCGAGCATGGTGTCCTTCCGGTTGCCGGCGGGGGCGTACGACGGGGCGCGGGGCCCGGCGGCGGACGCGCGGGCTCAGGCGTCCGTCATCGCCAGCAGTTTGGTGACGGTGTTCCAGTTGCGGACCGTGGCCGTGAGGCCGAGGTCGGTCCTGCCCAGGACCTCGGCGAGCTTGCTGCGCCCGATGCCGTTCGGGCAGCGCAGGAACAGCTCGCGCTCCCCCACCCGGAACTCGTCCGGCAGATGGACCTGCGGGTCGATGTGCGCGAGCCGCTCCGGATCGACCGGGCCCGACAGGAAGGTCACGAACATCTTCGACGGCTCGATGGACGAGGGCGGGAACGGATTGCGGTCGGCGATCGCCCGCAGTTCGCCGGCGCTCAGCACCAGGCACGCGACCTCGAACCCGAAGCGCCCCGCGATGGCCTTCTCCAGTCCGGCGAGGAGCCGGCCGGTGTCCCGCTCATCGCTGGTGAAGACGGCGTTGCCGCTCTGCAGCAGCGTCCGGACCCCGCCGTGGCCGAGCCCGGTGAGCAGATCGCGGAGGTCCGCCATGGGGACCTTCTTGTGGCCGCCCACATTGATCCCGCGCAACAGCGCCACGTACGTCGTCACGCTCCGCACCCTACGGGAATACCGGTTGCCGCACCGGCTGCCCTCCGCCTACGGTCCCCTGCCGTGACTCCCGACCTGCGCACCGAGCGCCTGCTGCTGACGCCCTACACCCCGGCCGACGAGGAGGACTTCGTGGCCCTCTTCCAGGACACCCGTGTCTCGCGGTGGATGGGGGACGGCCCGCAGAGCGAGGCGGAGGACCGGGCGCTCTTCGGCCGCGTCTTCAGCAAGGTGTACGCGCAGGGCCTGTTCGACGTGTGGGCGGTCCGGCTCGACGGCCGTACGGTCGGGCACGCGGAGATCAAACCCACGGACGCGGTGGCCGGCCACGAGATCGTCTACGCGCTCACGCCCGGAGTCTGGGGACGAGGGCTCGGGGGCGAGATCGCGCGGGCCCTGGTGGCGTACGGCTTCGACGCGCTCGGGCTTGATGCGGTGCATGCCACCGTGGCGGCACCGAATCGCACGTCCGTCACGCTGCTGGAGCGGATCGGATTCGTCCACTCGCGGGACATCCGGGAGGACAACGGCAGCACCACCCTGGTCCTGACCCTGACGCGCGGCACAGCGGGGAGGAATTCCTCCCGATGTACCGAATAGGCCTCCTGGCCGTCCTGCCCGAAGTATCCGGATGCATAAGGGAATTCGTGTCGATGACCCTCGGAGTTCTCATGTTCCGGACACCGTGATCACCCTGCGAATATGAACCACCACAGAGCGGCGGTGTATTGCCGGTGGTGCCCGCGCAATTTCGCCCGCACCGCTTGCGGGGCTTTTCCGGATCGGATGGACCGAGTGAGCGGGAGCCGGGCAGCGAATCCCCGAGGACGCAAATCCGACGGTGCGGACACCCGCCCCGCCCGACGTACGACACGTCGCAATACGTGATGCCGTGCACCAAAGGACCGGCCGCCGTGCTCCGTGGGGGAGAGCGCGGCGGCCGGCGACTGCGGTAGGGCGGGAGGGGGTTACTCCACGACCTTCAGCAGCTTGTTCGGGGTGCCCTCGGACGGGTTGGTGATCTTGTCCGGGGTGGCACCGTCGGTCAGCGCCTTCGCCACGTCATCGGGCTTGGCGTCCGTGTGACCACCGAGGTACACGGCGGCGGCGCCCACCACGTGCGGGGTCGCCATCGAGGTGCCGGAGATGGTCTTGGTGCCGGTGTCGCTGTCGTTCCAGGCGGAGGTGATCTCCGAGCCCGGCGCGTAGATGTCCACGACCTTCCCGAAGTTGGAGAAGTCCGACTGCTCGTCGTTCTCGGTGCTGGATGCGACGGTGATCGCTTCCTTGACCCGGGCCGGCGAGCCCTGGCCGGCGTCGGCGGACTCGTTGCCCGCCGCGACACCGAAGGTGACGCCGGAGGCGATCGCCTTCTTCACGGACGCGTCGATGGCCTCGTCGGCGCCGCCGCCGAGGCTCATGTTGGCGACGGAGGGACCCTTGTGGTTCTCGGTGACCCAGTCGATACCCGCGACGACCTGCTCGGTCGTGCCGGAGCCCTCGTCGTCGAGGACGCGAACGCCCACGACCTTGGCCTTCTTGGCGACACCGTGGTCCTTGCCGGCGATGGTGCCCGCGACGTGGGTGCCGTGGCCGTTGCCGTCGTCCGCCGAGTCATCGTTGTCGATGGCGTCGAAGCCGTGCGAGGCACGGTCCTCGAAGTCCTTGTGGGTGATGCGCACACCGGTGTCGATCACGTACGCGGTGACGCCCTCACCGGCGGTGTCGGGGTGGGTGTACTTCTTGTCGCCCTTGGTGTCTTCCTGGTCGATCCGGTCCAGGCCCCAGGACGGCGGGTTCTCCTGGGTCGCGTTGATGCTGAACTTCTTGTTCTGCACCACCTTGCTGACGGACGGGTCGGCGGCGAGCCGCTTCGCCTCGTCCTCGCTCAGGCCGCTGGCGGAGAAGGCGCCCACGGAGGTGTAGTTGCGCTTGAGCTTGCCGCCGTACTCCTTGGCCAGGTCGGACTTGCCGGCCTTGGCGATGGACTGGCCGCCGTCCTCGGCGTCCATCAGAACGATGTAGCTGCCCTCGACGGCGCCCTTGGCTTCGGCACCGTAGATCTTCCCCTGGGGCGGAGCGGCGCCCGCGGGGAGCGTCAGCAGGGTTCCTCCGGCGATCGCGGCCACGGAGGCGGATATCGCGACGGTCAGCCGGCGCTTGCTGTAACGCTTGTGTGAGGCCATGAAGAGAAATCTCCTCGTGTGCAGTGTGGGGGGAAGCGAAGCTTTGCCACCAAAGCTCCCCCGGGCAGTAATTACTACGCCCCGGTAACTCGAAACACTGTCTGATTGGCGGCCGCAAAATCAATGTCAGTTCGAATCTGTGATGTGAGCCACACATTCCCAACGCCCCGGAATCGCTCCATATCGGGCGGAGTTGAAGCGCCGGACCTCAACTCCCTTTACCTGTAAGGGGCCTCGACAGGAGGGGGTAGGGATGTCCCCCCTCCGTTCGGTGGAGAACACCACCGCACGGATCACCGGTCAGCAGGATGGGTCCGTTTCACCCCGCGCCCTAGCGTCATTGCGCGGTGGCGGCACGGTGCCGTCAGCGCGTTCCGAGGGGGAAACAGTGGCCGGCGACAGGCAACGCACACACCGCAGGAGACGGGGGACGGAACGCGGGACCGCCCGGGGAACGGGCACCGGTCCGGCGGACATCAGGCCGCGCGGTTTCGCGGCCCGCGCCGGGAGTTGGAGCGCACAGCACCGGTGGGCGGCGGTGGGCGGGTGGCTGCTCTTCGTCGTACTCGCCCTCGTCGTCGGCTCCATGACGGGCCGGGCGGAGGTCCCGGCGAGCGAGGAGGTGCCGGGCGAGTACGGGCGTGCGGTGAAGATCCTCGACGAGGCGGGCATCAAGGAGCCGGCCGGCGAGATGGTGCTCGTCCAGGCCCGTGGCAGCGACGGCCCCAAGGCGACCGATCCCGCCTTCCGCACCGCGGTGGACGACGTGATCACCGCCGTACGGAAGACGGGCGAAGCCACCGCAGTGGTGTCCCCGTACGACTCCAGGACCCTCTCGCGGGACGGTCGTGCGGCGCTGGTGCGATTCGAGATGCGGGGCGACGCCGAGACCGCGGCCGAACAGGTCCAACCGGTCCTCGACGCGGTGGGGAGGGTCGCGGACGCGCACGAGGGCCAGGGGCTGCGGGTCGAGCAGTTCGGCGGGGCCAGCTCCGAGAAGGTCTTCGACGACGCGTTCGGTGACGACTTCCAGCAGGCCGAGTACTCGGCCCTGCCCATCGCGCTCGGCATTCTGCTCATCGCGTTCGGGGCCCTCGTCGCCGCACTGCTGCCGGTGGCGCTCGCGATGACCGCGTTCCTGGCCACGACGGGTCTGGTGGCCGTCGTCAGCCATGTCGTGCCCATGGGCGATTCGGCGAACTCCGTGATGCTGCTCGTCGGCCTGGCGGTCGGTGTCGACTACTGCCTGTTCTATCTGCGCCGCGAGCGCGAGGAACGGGCCGCGGGCCACGACGCCCGTACGGCGCTCCGCATCGCGGCGGCGACCAGCGGCCGGGCCATCCTGGTCTCGGGCGTCACCGTCATCGTGGCCATGGCCGGGATGCTGTTCACCGGCATCGCCGAATTCCGGTCCATGGGCCTGGCGACGCTGATGGTCGTGGCCGTGGCCATGTTCGGATCGGTCACCGTGCTGCCCGCGCTCCTGTCCCTGCTCGGTGAGCGCGTCGAGAAGGGCCGCTTGCCGTTGCTGAGCCGGATCAGGCGCGGCGGCGGGGGCACCGGCGAGAGCCGCTTCTGGCGGAAGGTGCTCGGCGGCGTGCTGCGCAGGCCGCGGGCGTCCGTCGCCCTCGCGGGCGGTGCGCTGGTATTGCTGGCGCTCCCGGCGATCGGGATGAACACCGCGAACCTGACGCTCGAACAGGAGCTGGGCGACGATCTGCCCGTCGTGCGCGCCTACCAGCACATGAACGAGGCCTTCCCCGGCGGCCAGGACCCCGCGGAGGTCGTGGTCGAGGCCGAGGACATCACCTCCGCCCCGGTACGGGCCGCCATCGACGACTTCCGCGGCCTCGCGGTCTCCTCGGGCGCATCGACGGGCCCGGTCAAGGTGACCGTGCACCGCGCGGCGAACGTCGCGGTCCTCCGGGTCCCGCTCACCGGGGGCTCCGACGAGGCGCGCAGCGAGCAGAGCCTGCGGACCCTGCGCGAGGACGTACGGCCGGCGACGCTCGGCGACGTACCCGGAGTCAGCGCGCCGATCGGCGGCCCGACGGCGGCCTCGGTGGACTTCAACGACAAACTCGCCTCCAGCGTCGCGCCGGTCTTCGCGTTCGTCGTCGTCCTCGCCTTCGTCCTGATGCTGCTGTGCTTCCGGTCGCTGACGATCGCGGTCACCGCGATCGTGCTCAACCTGCTGTCCGTGGGGGCCGCGTACGGCATCCTCACCGCCGTCTTCCAGCACGGCTGGGGCGCGAGCCTGGTCGGCGCCGAGGGAGTGGGGGCGATCGTGTCCTGGCTGCCGCTCTTCCTGTTCGTGATCCTCTTCGGACTGAGCATGGACTACCACGTGTTCGTGGTGTCCCGGATCCGTGAGGCCCGGATGCGCGGCCTCACCACACGGGGTGCGATCACGCACGGCATCACCACGACGGCCGGGGTGGTGACGAGCGCGGCGGTCATCATGGTGGCGGTCTTCGCGATCTTCGGCACGCTGTCGATGCAGAGCATGAAGCAGATGGGCGTGGGGCTCGCGGCCGCGGTCCTCATCGACGCCACCGTCATCCGGGGCGTGCTGCTGCCGGCCGTGATGGTCCTGCTGGACGAGCGGAACTGGTACCTGCCGAGATGGCTGCGGCGGCTGCCCGATCTCTCGCACGACGAACCGGCGCTCACCGCGCCGCCCATGACCACCGCCCTGGAAGGCGGTGAGGAGCCGGAGCCCGTGAGGGTCTAGCTCCGGCACGGGGTACGTACGGGCTCGGGGCCGGTGTGCCCCGGGTCCGTACGTCTGCTCGGGGCGGTGTGCCCCGGACCCGTACGCCTGCTCGGGGCGGTCTGCCCCGGGTCCGTACGCCTGCCGGCGGGGCTCGGCACTGGCCCTCACCCGGTGGCGGGCTCAGCCCCGGGATGCACGTCGACTCCCTCGTCCGCACGGTGTCGGCGTGCGGACGAGCGGGAGTCGGAACCCTGCCCGGGGCCGGGACGCGGTCAGGGGCGCGCGCGGGCCCTGTCTGCCCGGCCCTGGCCGGCCTCGGCTCTCGGGCCGCCGGGGGCCGCTGCGCCGTCGTGGGGTCAGGCCGTCTTCTCGAACGACTCGAGGGTGCGGGTGAAGTCCCGCGTGGACAGCAACAGCTTGTAGATGATGGCGAGTTCGAAGGAGAGCAGCAGCGCGCCCGCGCCGACCGTCACCCCCGCCACCGCGTCGACCAGGGGGCCGATGATGAACACGGCCATCTGGAACTCGATGCCGCTGACCAGGTGGGTGCGGATGCGGTGGCGGAGCAGCAGCGTCCGGAAGCGCGAGTACCACGGGAACCGGTGGCGGAACTCCTGGTGCAGATCGACCACCGCGGTCTGCGGACGCTCCGGCTCCTCGCCCTCCGGCAGACCGGCCGCCTCGGCGGCCTCGGCGACGGTCCGGTTCTGGTCCTGCTCCAGGTCGGCGGTCGGGTTCTGCTCCAGCAGGTCCTCCATGAAGGCGAGTTCACGCTCGTCCTCCGCCTGCCGGGCCTCGCGCACCCGGGCCTTGATCTGCTTGCGCATCCCGTGCCGGATCTTGAAGATCTGCAACGCGTCGACGTAGCGCAGCATGTCGAGGAAGACCACGGCGAGGGCGAGCCAGAGGTAGACGACTTCGCCGGTACGGGCGAACTGGCCGCCCATCAGGGCCACGGCGCAGGCCAGGACCCGTACCCGGTCGAAGACGTAGTCCAGCCAGGCCCCGAACACCGAGCCGGTGCCGGTGAGCCGGGCGAGCTTGCCGTCCATGCAGTCGAGGATGAAGCTCACGTGGTACAGCGCGGCGCCGAGGATCAGCCAGCCCCAGCTTCCGGCCGCAAAGCAGGCTGCGGCACCGAGGCCGAGGAACAGGGCGAACCAGGTGATCTGGTTCGGGGTGATCCTGGTCCACATGGCGGTCCAGCGCACGAGCGGAGTCGCGACCGGGTCCACCAGCAGCACGGTCCACCAGGCGTCGCGTTTCTTCTCCGTGGTGCGGCGCACCTCGGCAAGGGGCGGTATCTCTCGGCGCATGACCATCTTCCGGCGCGGGGGGAATTGCTCAGTTCACCCGACGTTAGGAATGCCGTCATCCGAGAGACAAGATCCGCCCGACACAACCTTTCGACCGGGGTAACCGTCTGGGTAGGTATCCAGGTCGATGGCCACATCAGGTTCGTCGCCCGGGGTCGGACGTGCCGGCGCGGCAGGGCACCCCGGAGGGACTGCCCTGCCTCACCGGCTGTGGTCCGGCGACCGACCGGGGTGGAGCGCGTACTTCACGACTGCGCGAGGCCGCGCGCCTCGGCCGCAATGGCCGTGCCGCATCGCTTCTGAGCACCGCTCCAGCGCACCGCTCCTGCGCGCCACCTCTGCCGCACCGGCCGCGCCTCACCGGCGCGGCAGCAACTCCTCGATCAGGTCCGCCGCCCGGCGCGTACCGCCCTCGGCGGCCATCTCGCGCCGGATCGCCTCCGACCGGCGCGCCACGGCCGGATCGTCCACCAGCGCCAGCACCGCTTCACGCAACGCCTCTGCCGTGACCTCCTCCTTGGGCAGATGCCGGGCGACGCCGAGCGACTCCAGCACGGCGGCGTTCTGGAACTGGTCGGCGGCCTGCGGGACGGCCACCATCGGGACCCCGCACGCCAGCCCCTCCTGGCTGCCGCCCGCCCCGGCATGGGTGATGAAGGCGTCCGCCTGCCGGAGGACGGCGAGTTGCGGCACCCAGGGGTGGACCTCGACGGTGTCCGGGATCTCGCCGAGCTCCGCCGGGTCGACGAACCTGCCGATCTGCAGGACGACATGCCAGCCGTCCCGACCGCCGAAGGCCGCGAGGCACTGCCGGTAGAACTCCGGCTCCTTGGTGAACGCCGAGCCCAGGGACACCAGCAGCACCCGCTCCGCGTCCGCCGGGCGCTTCCAGTCGCCCTGCCCGGCGCGGTCGCCCTGGCAGGCACCGACGAAGGTGTAGACGGACTCGTCCACGCGGTCGGCGTTCGGCTGGAGCGCCCGGGGGATGAGGACGAGGGAGCGGGCGGGGCGCCCCGCGAACCGGTCCGGGTCCACGCCCGGCATCCCGTTCTCCTCCAGCCAGGCCCGGAACCGCGCGTAGTACGCCCGTCCGCGCTCGGTGCCCATGAGCCCGGCGGTCATCCGCTCACCGATCTCCTGCTCGTACCCCTCCCAGGCCACCATGCAGGGCGAGAGTTGGAGAGCCGGCACGCCCCAGCGGTGGGCGAGCAGCGGGGCCGGGTAGCCGGCGATGTCGTGGAGGACGAGGTCGGGTTCGTCGCCCTCGTACGCCTCCAGGTGCTGCGGCAGTGCCTGGATCGCGTTGTCGAGGAACGGCTCGATCTGGTCGATCAGTTCCTCGCCCCACGCCTCCGGGGGATCGTCGGGGGCGGGGAGGGTCGAGTGATAGATCCGGGGTTCCGCACCGCTCTCCGAGACCTTCTCGGCGAACGACTCCGGGATCGCGTAGGTGACGCGGTGGCCGCGGGCGACGAGTTCGCGGATGACGTCGAGGCTCGGGTTCACGTGCCCGTGGGCGGCGATGCTGAACATGGCGATATGGGCACGCTTCGGTGAGGTCATACCCACACGCTAGACGAGACGATACGTATCGTGCAATCGGATTCCGCTGCCACCGCGCGCCGCCGCACTGCCCGTTGGCGCACTGCCTGTTGCCGCCCCGCCCCGTTGCCGCTCCTCGCAACGGCGCCCGTCACTCCGCAGCCGGCAGCCTTTGCCCGAACGCTGTCGTCGCGCGGTGCCGTCGTCGCCCGAACGCTGTCGTCGCGCAGTGCTGTCGTCGCCCAGAACGCTGTCGTCGCGCGGTGCCGTCGTCGCCCGGTGCCGCTACCGCTGATAGCGCGCGAGCACGAGGTTCCCGTCCTCCACGAGCCGGTCCCCCAGCTCGTCCTCGCCGATCGCCCCGCTGTAGAACTCCTGGAGCGCCGGGGTCGCGACCTTGTCCTTCCACTCCGGATAGCCGCGCACGGCCTGGGCGGGCGCCGGACGCAGATGCGCGGCCAGTGCGGTGCCCGTCGCCCAGTCGTGCTCCTCGGTGTGCAGCGCGGGATCCCGCAGGGCGGCGGTGCCGGTGGGCAGCATCCAGTCGCCGAGCGCGAGCCGCACCATGTTGCGCGGACGGAGCACGAAGTCGATGAAGGCGACCGCCTCGTCCTGGTACGGGCTGGCCTCCGCGACGGACAGGGTCTGCGGGCTCACGCCCTGCCGGAGGCCGCCCCGGCCCGCGGGCGCGGGCAGCACGGTCCACGCGAAGCCCTTCGGCGCCTGCTGGTCGAGCTGCTGACGGAAGGAGAAGCCGAGCGGCACCATCGCGTACTTCCCGGCGAAGAAGCCGGGGAGGGTGTCAGAGCCGCCCATGCCCAATGTCGTACGGGACGCGGTGCCGTGGCGCACCACCTGGTCGCGGATGATGCGCGGCACCTGCTGGTCGACGGCGTCGAAGCGGATCTCCGCCGACCCGTCCGCGCGGCGGCGGAAGATCCGGCCGCCGGTGGAGAGCGCGAGGTTGAGGGTCGCCGACACGGGCTCCTTGAGCGGCCAGGCGACGCCGTACGCGCCCCGGCGCGTCAGAGCGCGCGCCGCGTCCTCGAACTCCTCCCAGCTCCACGGCGATCGGGGGGTCGGCACCCGGACGCCCGAGGAGTCCAGCAGCGCACGGTTGGCGACGAGCACGCGCGGTTCCTGGAGGAACGGCACGCCGTACACACCGCCGCCGAACGTGACCGCCTCCCAGCTCCGCTCCGGGATGTCCTCGCGCAGCCGCCGCGGCAGCCGCCCGCTCAGGTCCGCGAGACTGCCGCCGTACGCGAAGTCGGCCAGATCGTCCGAGGCGTCATGGATGACGTCGGGGGCCTCGCCGCCCTCGAAGGAGGTGAGGAGCTGGTCGTGGACGCTGTCCCAGCTCCCCTGGACGTAGTCGACCGGCACGTCCGGACGCACTCGGTTCCAGGCGCGTACGAGCTGCCGGTTGGCCTCGACCGACTCCTTCTGCCAGGCGAGCGAGAGAAAGCGCAGCCGGGGGCGTCCACCGCGCTCCGCGCCTCCGCCGCAACCGGACAGCGGTGCGCAGGACGCGGCCAGCGCCGCGGCCGTACCGCCGAGGAACCGCCGTCGCCGCATCAGCTCTTCACCGCCCCCGCCAGCATGCCGCCGGTGATCCGGCGCTGGAGAAAGGCGAACAGGACCAGGGAGGGCAGCGTGGCGAGCAGCGCCGCGGCGGCGAGCGGTCCGAGGTCGGCGACGCCCTCGGCGCCGATGAACCGGGTGAGGATCACCGGCATCGTCTGTTTCTCCGGGGACTTGAGGAGGACGAGGGCGAAGAAGAACTCGTTCCACGCGGTGATGAAGGCGAACAGGGCGGTGGCGGCGATGCCCGGCGCCAGCAGCGGGGCGGTGACCGAGACGAGGATGCGGACCGGTCCGGCGCCGTCCACCGCGGCCGCCTCCTCCAACTCGCGCGGCAGAGACCGTACATAGCCGGCGAGCATCCACAGGGCGAAGGGCAGCGCCCACACCACGTACACCGCGATCAGTCCGGGGAGGGAGTTGATCAGGCGGAGGCTCTTGAGGATCAGGAACAGCGGGATGATCAGGAGCACGAAGGGGAACGCCTGGCTGACGACGACCCAGCCGGTCGCCGCACCGGTGAGCCGGTTGCGGTACCGGGCCATCACGTACGCCATGGGGGTGGCGACGGCGACGGCGATGAGGGCGGCGGACGCGGCGGCGATCAGGCTGTTGGCGGCGGCGCGCAGCAGAGGCTGCTCGTCGAAGGCCTGCCTGAAGTTGGCGAGCGTGGGGTTCCTGGGCCACCAGGTGGGGTGCAGGGAGGCCAGTTCGCCGGGGGGCTTGAAGGCGGTCGACAGCAGCCAGACGAGGGGGAAGGCGAGAAAGACCATGTAGCAGAGCAGGGCGGCGTACCGGCCCGCCCGGCCGGCCCGGCGGCTGACGGTACGGCTGCGGCTGATGCGGCTGCCGTTGCCTTTCCCGTTGCGGTTGCGGTTGCCGTTGCGGTTGCCGTTGCGGCGAGCGGTCGGGCGGGAGCGGGTGCGGGGCTCGCTCCTGGATCCGGGTCCCGTGGTGGTCACCGCTCCTCACCTCGCTCCTGAAGCCTGCCCACCAGGTACACGGCGAGGAGGAGGGAGATCAGCGCCACCATCACACAGCCCATGGCGGCCGCATAGCCGAACTGCCCGTAACGGAACGCCTCTTCGTACGCGAAGAGCATCGGGAGCCGGGTACGTCCGCCCGGACCACCGCTCGTCAGGACGTAGACCAGCGCGAAGGAATTGACGTTCCAGATGAGCTGGAGCGCGCTGATCGCCAGGGCCACCGGTCTGATGGCGGGCCAGGTGACCGTACGGAACCGCCGCCAGGCTCCCGCGCCGTCCATCGCCGCGGCCTCGTGCAGTTCGCGCGGCACGGTCTGCAGACCCGCGAGCAGCGCCACGGTCGTCTGGGGCATACCGGCCCAGACACCGACGACGATCACAGCGGGCAGGGCGGTGGAGAGCCCGGCGAGCCAGTCGGTGCCGTCGCCGAGACGCAGATCCCGCAGGGTCTCGTTGAGGATGCCCGCGTCGGGGTGGTAGGTCAGCCGCCACATGATGCCGACGACGACCTCGGGCATCGCCCAGGGCACGATCGCGAGGGCCCGGGCGAGCCAGCGCAGACGGAGATCCTGGTGGAGAAGCAGGGCGAGACCGAGGGCGAGCAGGAACTGAGGGACGGTCACCCCGACCGCCCAGACCGCTCCGATCCGGAACGACTCCCAGAAGAGGGTGTCGCGCAGCAGGTCGGAGAAGTTGAGAAGGCCGATCCACTCGGTGGCCTCCGTACGACCCGACTGGGCATCCGTGAACGCGAGCGCGATGCCGTAGAGGAGCGGGCCGACGCTGAGGACCAGGATCGGGAGCAGCGCGGGCAGTACGAGCAGCCAGGCGCGGGTGCGCGGCATCGGTCCCACGCCACCGCGGCGCGGCGACGGGCGGGCCGCGCGGGGGCCGTTGACGACGGCGGTCACGGCGCTCCTTCCGGTACGGCGACCGGCGGCGCCGGGCCGGCGCGCGCTCGTCCTGACGAACGGCCGCCCGGTGCGAGGTACTTCGCGGCGGCGACCGTGGTCATGGTCCGGAGGTACGCGGCAACCGTCAAGACCGGCCACCGGACATGTCGTGCGCGAAGGGGCCGTTTTCGCGCCGGGGGTCCGGGTGCGCGGCACTCCGTCCCCGAGGGCCCCGTCCCGCGGCAGCAGCGATCACGCGACTGAGCCGCCGCGGTGGGCACATCGGGCTCCGGGCTTCACGGCTCCACCGTCACACTGCTGCGTGAGCGGTGGCCTCCGTGGGCCTGCGAAGATGGGCCGTATCTGTACGCGAACCGCGGAGGGCACAGGTATGGCGCGGGAGTTCGAGACCGCCGCGTTCACCGAGGAGCGTGCGCGCCATGTCCTCGCCGCCGCGGGCCACGCGGCCCCCGGCGCCCGGCTCCTCGCCCTCGGCGAGAACGCCGTGTTCGCGCTTCCCCACCACGGTCCCGTCGTCCGCGTCGGCCGCAGTGCGGAACTCCTCGACCGCATGCGCGGTGAGTTGCGCACCGCGGCCTGGCTCGCGGAGCAGGATGTCCCCGCGGTACGGCCCGCCGAGCCGGAGGCCCGGCTCGTGGAGGGGCATCCCGTCTCCGTCTGGCAGCGCCTGCCCGACGCCGTACGGCCCGCCCGTGCCACCGACTTGGCCGCGCTGCTCCGGCTGGTGCACCGGCTGCCCGCACCGCCGTTCGCGCTGCCGAAGCGCGAACTGCTCGGCGGCGTGGAGCGGTGGCTGCAGTCGGCCGGGGACGCGATCGACCCGTCCGACACGGCCTTTCTGCGCGAGAGGCGCGACCGGATCGCCGCCGCGGTCGGACATCTCGTCCCCCGCCTGACGCCGGGTCCCGTCCACGGCGACGCGCTGCCGCGCAATGTGCACGTCGGGCCGGAAGGTCCTGTCCTGGTGGACCTGGAGACCTTCTCCGGCGACCTGCGCGAACACGACCTGGTCGTCATGGTGCTGACCCGGGACCGCTACGGGCTCGATCCCGCCGAGTACGACGCCTTCACCGCCGCGTACGGCTGGGACGTCCGTGAGTGGGACGGATGCAGTGTGCTGCGCGGCGCCCGGGAGATCGCGAGTTGCGCGTGGGTGGCCCAGCACGCACCGGCGAACGCGGCCGCGCTGGCCGAGTTCCGCCGCCGCGTCGCCTCACTGCGAGCGGATGATCCCGAGGTCCGCTGGCACGCGTTCTGAAGGCCCCGCCGCCCGGCTCGAACCACGCACGGGCCACGCACGGGCGGCCACGCACGGGCCACGCACGGGCGCGGAAGCCCGCTCGGCCGGCTGACCGGCTCCGCCCGACTCGGCCGCCCGCCGGTTCCGCCCGCCGGTAGGCCTACGACCACCGGTACGCCTACGACGTGCGGCCTACGACGGCAGCACCCGCAGCGGCCAGCTCCCGTCCACAACGGCCTCGGGGTCGCGTTGCCGCAACCATTTCTGGTAGCCCGCCGCCCAGCGCGCGTACCAGCTCACCTGGCTGCGGTGCAGGGCCCATGGCTCCAACTCGGCCACCCGCGCGTGCCGTTCGGCCACAGCGCACGCGACCCGCACCGCGGCGATCGCGTCGGCGCTCGCCTGGTGGGCGGCCGAGAGCACCACCCCGTACTCCCCGCACGTCGCCACGAGGGTGCGCTTCCCCTTGCGGTACCGGTCCACGGCGCGGTCGATGGTGTACGGGTCGACGATCGGCCCGACCTCTCCCCCGCCCAGCCGCTCGGGCAGCGACCGCAGTCCGTGCCGCCGCAACTCCGCCGCGAGCATGGTCAGGTCGAAGGCGTTATCCACGCATGACCGTGTCTCGCTGCCTCCCTCATCGTTGATCGGCCAGGGGGTGCGATCAGATGGAGATCTTCTTCACCGACCCGGAGGCATTGGAAGCAGCCGGGGTAGCCGAAGCGCAAAAGGCACTGCAGCGGCATGGATTGCATGCCGGTGCGCCGTTCATCCTCAGCGAGGACGGCAGCTACGACGTACACCTGAACCGCTTCCTGTGGTCCCTGCCGACACTCGGCGTGAGGTCGGCGAACTCCTGGCGGGCGTACGCTCTCGATCTGCTGACCTGGGGGCGGTTCCTCCACGAACATCGAGGCAAAACCGTCTGGCAAGCCGACCGTGACGACATCACGGCCTTCCACCGAGCTCGGCGCGTAGCACCCGACCCCACGCAGGTCGTCTCGGCCTCGACCTGGAATCGGGGCGTCGCGGCCCTGGACAAGTTCTACAACTGGGCGACGGACGAAGGCCTGGTCACGCGGACGCCGTTCAAGTACCACGACAGCTCACGATCGGCCGACTTCGGTCGACAGGTGCCCATTCGCCACAACCGCGCAGTGGAGAGGGCCGCCAAGCGCGGGGACGTCCAGTTCCTCTCCGTGCCTCGATATGCGGCCTTCCGCGATGTCGGACTGCGCGGTCAACGGCCTTCAGGAGCCACCGACCCGTCCTTCCGGGGCCGAAACGCGGAACGCAACGTCGTCATGGCGGAGCTGCTGGTCACCACCGGCTTGCGTATCGAGGAGGCCGCGTCGCTGTGCTGGCCGGAACTTCCGGGCCCGGACCGCCAGGATGGAAGGAGGAGCGTGGCGTTCGACCTGGCGCCGCCGACCGCGAAGCGGGACAAGGGGCGCAGGATCCTACTCCCCAACCGGATCGTCGCAGCCATGGCCGACTACATGGAGATTGAACGCTCCTTGGTGCTGGACCGCTGGCGCGCCCGAGGCTGCCCGCTTCCGGCCGGTGCGGTGCTGGGGAGCCACGCCGATCAGCGAGGTGTACGCATGCCGACGAAAGACGGCCGACTGCGCAAAGTTCCCTGGTCACGTATTGCGCCATCGATCCGGTCCCGCCTCTTCCTCACGGACGAGCAGGACCGTCTCCTCGGCCCCGCCTGTGTGTGGCTCGGTCAGGAAGCACGTCCCGTGACCCTGTCCGCTTGGGAGTCCGTCTTCGTGCGGGCCTCGGAGAGGTGCCGAACCAACGGGTTCGATGTCGCGGCCACGCCCCATGTGCTCCGGCACACTTTCGCCGTTCATCTGCTCTCGGCTCTGATCCATGAGCAGATCGGCTCGGTGGACAGGCAGGACATGGCCGACGGCGTGTACCGCCGGATCATCGGCGACCCACTCGACCACCTGCGCCGGCTGCTGGGGCACTCCTCGATCACGACGACGTACATCTACCTCGACTGCACGGACCAGGCGCAGTCGTTGATCGACGGTGCGGTGGATGCGTGGACGTCCGAGGTCGCGGCCACGGCTGCTCAGGTCGCTCAGGAAGTTCAACGGCCCGTGGAACAGGTGTGGGGAGTGAACTCGTGGTAGGTCGGGGGCAGCGTCGGGCCCGGATGCATGTGCCGGTGCAGCAGACTGCCGAGCCGGCCGCCACAGCGCTTGGACCATTGAGGATCGAAGTAACTTTCCCGGACGACCGGGCAGCCGTCGTGGACTGGACCCGGGAGCCTCAGCAGCGACTGTTGCGGGCACTGGGGGCGGAACTGGCGGCTTCGTGTGCGGTGGGCCAAGGCACAGGATCGCCGTATACCCTGCGGAATCGCGCCCGCTCGTGCCGGGAGTGGGCACGCTGGATCGCATCCACGGAAGACGCGGAACTGCGTGTAGGTGACCTCCTCCCCAGCCATCTCGACGGGTTCGAGAGCCATCTACGCGAAAGACACCCGGAGTCGTCGAGAACTCCGTACGCGCGTATCGCCGACATCGTCTGGATCTTGCGGCGTCTGAACGACAGACATGGCGACTTCTCACCTGCCATGGTTCGGCGGCTCGCCCATACCTCGGCAGGTCCGGTCGGCTTCTACGCCCCTCGCGACGCCTATGCGCCGCACGTGGTGGAGCAGTTGCGCGCTGCCGCGCGCTCCGATGTCGATCGTGCCGTCCGACAGTTGACGGTGGAGGGACCAACGCTCCTGTCCCGGGGACAGGACCCTCGGGTGGCAGAATGGGACTCCGACGCCAACGTGGCGTGGGAGATCTGCAAGAGGCAGGGTCAGTTCACGCGTCAGGAACTGGCCGACCTGGTCGGTCAGGCCGCGGCTGACGAACATTCTCCCGGTCGCCTCGCACCCCTGCTCTACGCGACCAGCCGCGACGTGTTCGCGCTGCTCCTTCTGTTCTGCCTGGAAAGCGGCATGGAAGTGGAAGCAGCGAGGGAGCTGACCACCGGATGCATCAAGAATCCGAATCGCGGTTACGTGCAGGTTGAGTACCTCAAGCGTCGTCGGCATGGGCAGGAATGGAACACGCTCCGGGTCAGGGACGGCTCGCCCAACTCACCTGGCGGGCTGCTACGGCTGGCCCTTCGGCTCACGGCCTCCGTCAGGGAAATCACCGGCTCACCCGCCTTGTGGCAGTTCCGGACCAAGGAAGGCGGATTGATCACCGGGTTCAGTGCGAGTGCGGTGACCTACATGGCTCAGAGCTTCGTCTCCCGGCACGGCATCAGCGACGGGGTCCGACCCGTCGAACTGCGCATGTCGCGGCTGCGGAAAACCTACAAAGCCGCCGTGTACACGGTCACTGGAGGGAGGATGTCGGCCTTCGTACAGGGACACTCGCCCGATGTGGCCGCCGCGCATTACGCGGACATCCCCTCGCTGCGCGATCTCCATGAGCAGGCTGTGGCAGATGGCTTACAGGATGCGCTGGACGAGGCCCGTGCTCCTTCGGTCCTCACGCCGGAGGTGGAAGCACATCTCATTCAACAGCCCGCCGATGCAACGGAGTTGGTCGGGATCTCGCCGACAGAAGTCGGCCCGCTCCTGTCAGGTGAGTCCGATCTGTGGCTCTCGTCCTGCCGTGACTTCTTCGACTCACCATTCGGCACCAAGGGCAAAGCGTGCCCAGTATCGTTCTTCGGCTGTCTCGGCTGCGGAAACGCTGTCATCACCCGGAGGAAGCTCCCGGCCATCCTGGGGTTCCTCAACCACATCGAGGCCGAGCGGGCCAAGATGCCAGAAGCTGAGTGGACGGAGCGCTTCGGCAAGGCCCGCCAGCAGATCCTGCGACTGGTCCTTCCGAAGTTCAGCGAGAACGACGTCCTCAGCGCCAAGGCCGTAGCCGAGTCCACCGATCCCCTCCTCTTCCTTCCCTCCACCCTGTTCGGAGGCCACTGATGCCCGCACAGCCACTTCCGCTCGGGCACGGCACCGCACGTCCTTCCGACACCGCGCCCGTTCTGTCCGGACGTCCTCTGGTCGGCGACCCGTCCCTCATGCCGCGGTTCGCAGATGACGTCTGGAACCTCGGCGTAGCCGGTTTTGCCGGAAACAGGTACCCCAGCGAGTTTCTGATCGACTTCAAGTCCCTCAGCTCCTCCGTGCGACGCGAAGCCGCACGCGAATTCCTTTTCTGGCGGCTCAACACCCGTCCGGTCCGTGGACCGCTTCCGTCCATCTCGACCGTCGCGTCCGAGTGGTGGAATCTGCGGTGCTTCTTCCGGTTCCTCGACACCGAGCACAGCAGCCTCCGCCTGGACGCGGTCACGCAACCGGTTCTCGACGCCTACCTCGTTCACTGCCGGGGCGAGGGCTTGCTGACGAGCGGCCTTCGCCAGCGGCTCCAGGTGATCCCCCGTCTGCACCTCGCCGCACCGGCCCTCACCACCGACGCGTTGGTCGTCAACCCGTGGAACGGCCGCTCCCTCACCCGAGTCATCGGTGCCGAACCAAGGCGCGAGCGTGAGAACACGACCCCCCGTATCCCCCCGACGGTGATCGGCCCATTGGTTCAGGCAGCGCTGTTCTATGTCCGTACCGCGGCAGGGGACATCATCAACGCCCGCGCTGAGCTCACAGAACTGGAAGCCTCTGTCGAAGACATCCACGGACTCTCCCTCGGTCGGCTTGAGCGCTATCTCGACGGCCTCGCCCACGACGGACGAGGGGTCCCCGTGGTGGACCAGTTCGGGCGGCAAGCGCACCTGGCCGGTTCGCCCGCCTACACGTACGTCATGCGGAAATCGGGAGCCGGCCGGGGAGTCGGCGGCGGCGTCTACGACGAGCGCGTCGACCGAGCACTGGAGCGACTGGGACCTGAGCCCGGCGGCATGGACACATTCATCGCGCCACATCCGCAGACCGGCCTTCCCTGGCGCGCCAGATTCAGCCCCGCCGCGGTGCCCTACGAGGAACGGCTCCTGAGAACCGCCTGCTACATCCTCATCGCCTACTTGTCCGGCATGCGCGACTCGGAGGTCAAAGAACTCCGGGATGGCTGCCACTACACCGAGCGGAGCGCGGACGGCGTCGTCGTCCGGCACAAGGTCCGTTCACGACTCGTCAAAGGCGGGCGTGGCATGGCACAGAGCTGGGTGGTCATCGAGCCTGTTGCCGAAGCCATCGCTGTCCTGGAGCGTCTGCCCCACCGTGAGGCGCTGTTCTGCCGACCGGTGAGCCACGAGCGGTATACGACCGTCTCAGCCAACCGCATGAACGAGAACCTCAACGAGTTCAGAGCACAGTGCACGCGCATCGGTTTCCCTGTACCCGACGTGGATGGGGAACCGTGGAATCTCACTACTCGCCAGTTCCGCAGAACCGTGGCTTGGCACATCGCCCACCGCCCCTACGGCACGGTCGCGGGAATGATCCAGTACAAGCATCTCTCCGTGGCCATGTTCGAGGGATACGCCGGGACCTCCGCCTCGGGTTTCCGTGCGGAGGTCGCCGCGGAAGAGGCTCTGGCGCGGCTGGCCGATGTCGTGGAGCGCTACGAGGACTTCAAAGCCGGTGTCCGCTCCGCGGCACCTGGCGGCGCGCGAACTGACAACGAGTTCGCGCGTGTGCGGGAAGAACTTCAGGACCTCCCCGGCCGAGTGGTCGATGAGCGTCGCCTCCACGCCATGCTCAAGACGTCAGCCCGCACCCTGCACGTCGGGACACTGAACGACTGCTACTACCAGCCCGAGACCGCCCTGTGCCGGGTCGCAGGCGGCGACGACCGTCCGATGCTCAACAACTGTCGTCCGGATCGCTGCTCGAATTCGACGATCACCACTCGGCACCGTCCGGGTTGGGAATCGGCACGCGGAGAGACCGAGCGAGCACTCGCCTTCGTCGGAATCTCCGACCTGCAACGCACTGCTCTCCGGCAACACTTGAGCGACATCGACAAGGTGCTTGAAGGAGTCGAGCATGCCAACGAGTGAACCCATCGAAGAGGCTCTGCGTGCGGCCTCCAAGCGTCTCCTTCGCGGAGAACCTACGCGCAGCGATGGTGCGCTCACCGTGGCCTCCCTGGCCGTTGAAGCCGGCGTCAGCAGGGCGAGCGCCTACCGGTGCCCCCACGCCGTGGCCGAATTCCGAAAGCTCGTCGCCGAGCAGGAGGACACGGCTTCTTCCTCCATGACGCTCAGGCAGGAGGTCCAGGCCCTCAAGGCAGCAGAGCGCGAATTTCGTCGGGCACACGCGCGCGAGGTGCGTGAGCTGCGCGCCTCGATCAACGTCCTCGCCCAGCACGTGCAGTTCCTCACCCTGGAGAATCAGCGTCTCGCAGAGGCGACCGACCATCACGATCGCGTCACCCGTATCGACGGCCGCCGCTGAAATCTCAGGTGCAGTCCTGCGCCGCCCATGGTGGGATGCGCTGCATGAGCGACCCATCGCTGCGTGGTCATATCGAGCAGTACTACGCCACAGTGCCGCTGCACTTCGCCGACGTGGAGGAGTTCGGCCCGTTACGACTGTTCGTGCGAAAGGACCCAGGAACCCCCTACTACGGCGGCCCAAGTCACGCGCAACCTGCCACGGCGGACTCGGAGGTCATCACCCGCGCCGACATCTCCCAGGTACGCACCCGACAGCGTGAACTCGGTGTTCCGGAAGCCTTCGAGTGGCTCGCCGAGGCGGCACCGGGGTTGCGTGCCCACATCGAGGCCACCGGTCTCCCTGTAGCGGAACGCCCCCTGATGGTGCTCGACCCGCGCAACCCACTCCCCTCTCAGACCTTGCCCGCCGGTGTCACGATCCGTGTCCTGGCGGCCGACGATCCGGCCTTGCCCGCGGCCCTCGCTCTCCCCCGCCTGGCCTTCGCCGAAGGGGGCACCGAGGTGGGCTCAGCGGGTGGCACAGAACTTTCGGTGGTGGCCGCTGAACTGGTCGCGGACGGCACGGTCGCTACGACCGCCCCGACCATCCGTGCAGGACACAAGGTAGTCGTCGCCGCCGTCGCCCCTGACGGCACTCCACTCGCCGCGGGCCACTACCACCCGGCGAACGGCGCCACCGAGATCGGCGGCATCGGCACCCTCCCCACCGCTCGCCGCCAAGGTCTTGGAGCCGCCGTAACGACGGCCTTGGCCAGCCGTGCCCGCGACCACGGTGTGCACACGATCTTCCTCGCCTACGCGGAGGACGCCGTAGCCCGCATCTACACTCGGCTGGGCTTCCGTCCCGCTGACATCACCCTTCTGATCGCCAACCAACCCGCACGGTCGTGAACTCGCGGGCGGAATTGCCGATCATCGCGACCGACCAGACCGTCAGCCAACGAACGGGATGATGGGCCACGCCGCCTCGACAGTCGCCTTCGGGTCAGAGGTACGTCGAAGGTACTTCTGCAGCGACGCGGCCTGCTCGGCTGCCGCCCGTACCTGAAGGTTGTGCAGGTCCGCCGGGGCCAACGCCCCTATGACCGTGTGCTTGATCCCCATCGACCGCGCGGCACGTACCGCGGCCACCGCGTCCGCGACTGCGTTGTGCGCGTGATCGAGCGGCACGCCGTAGTGCGTGCAGAGGGCCTGAAGGTTCCGCGACCCCTTCCTGTACCGGTCCACGTGCTTGTCCAGGACCAAGGGGTCGATGACCGGCGACGCCTTTCCGGACAACCGGTCACCCAATGTCTTTATCCCATGCCGTCGGCACTCACGGTCGAGGAGCGAGAGGTCGTACCGCGCGTTCATCACGACCAGCGGAGTCCCCGAGTTCAGCACCTCGGCGACAGCCGAGGTGATTTCCTCGATCGCTGGAGCCGCCTGGGTCCCGTGCTCGCGGGCGTGGTCAGTGGAGATGCCGTGGATGGCCGAAGCCTGCTGCGGGATTGTCACCCCGGGGTCGAGGAGCCATGTCCGAGGTTCCGGAAGTCGCCCGTCCGGGTCCACGGCGACTATCGCGGCAGTGACGATCCGGTCGGTCTCGATGTCCGTGCCTGTGGTCTCCAGGTCGAAGGCCGCCAGCGGCCGGCTCGTCCAGCTCATCGCAGGGCCCCGCTCACCGTTGCGGGCTGAGACATCTGAGACGTTATTGAAGTGAGTGGATAAAAGGCGGCGTTGTACGCGACGACCGGGACGCCGGCCGACCAGTAGCCGACGAGCGCGGCGGCTATCTCCTCCACGACCTCGCGCGCCGGGCGCCCTTCGGCCGCCGCCCGCTCGTTCGTGACCCCGTGGATCGCCACGGCCTCCTCGGGAATGTCCACCCCCGGGTCGGCCAGCCAATCACGGTGACGCACCGGCTCCCCGCGCTCCATCTCGACGACGGCAGCGGTGACGATCCGTGCGTCGCGCGGGTCGGTGCCCGTCGTCTCCAGGTCGAAGCCGATCAGCAAACCCCGGTGCCAGCCCATAGCCGCGGACCCCCTCATTCGTCCCGCTCCCCCATCGGCCTTCACCCTCGCACGCACCACTGACAGTCCACGGCCGGGCCCCGAGGGCGGGTGCGCACAGGGACGTTGACGGGCGGTCAGGGTGAAAGAGGGACAGACCACCGGCGGAGCCTGGACCGTCTACGCGGTGTGGGTGTGCGCCGCATGCGCGGTCGCGGCCGCCGGCGTCCACCGGCGAGACCAGTGAGTGCTCAGGGATGGGGAGGGTGGCTGATCAGCCTGCGATGCCGCCTCGCCCACAAGCAGTTCCAGGCGATTCTGCGCCGTCGGCGCCGCTACTGCGCCAGGCCGGCGACCTGGGATGCGGAGGCGTCGGCACCGCAACCACGAGCCCGCAATCCACCCGGCGGCGAACCAGACGTGGCTGTCAGCCGGCACACCTCGCTGGTCCGTGCGTTCCTCGCCCGAGCCCCGGCAAGCCCACCCCCCCTGTCGATCCGCTTCCCCACACGGATCCGGCAGGGAAGGCGACACCGGACGTCGTCGACCGTCAGGGCCGGTCCGCGGGCATCCGCGCGGGCAGATCCGCTCGCCCCCGGATTCCCAGCTTGCGGTAGGTGCTGCTCAAGTGCAGCTCCACGGTGCGCCGTACGACGAAGAGATGCTCGGAGATCTCCCGGTTGCTCAGCCCCCGGGCCGCCAGCGTCGCCACCCGGCGCTCGGTCGGGGTGAGGGACTCGATGCCGAAGTGGGCCCGGCTGCGCGGCCGGGCACCCGCGGCGACGAGTTCGGCGCGGGCGTGGCGCACCAGCGAGGTCGCGCCGCACTGCTCCGCGGAGCTCGCGGCGTGCCGGAGGTGGTGACGGGCGTCCGCGAGCCGGTTGGTCCTGCACAGGGCGGTGCCGAGATCGGCGAGGGCACGCGCATGGTCCAGCGTCGCATCGGACTCGGCCAGTACTTCCACGGCTTCGCCCAGCAGGGCAACTGCCGCGTTTCCCTTGGCCAATCCAGCCGTTCCGGGTGAGCCACGCGCGAGCCGCTCTGGACGCGCCGCGACGCGTCGTCGTCCCCCTTCTGGAACATCTCGATCGCCAGGACATCACGGAGAAGGTCTCCGACGACGGCCACAGGCGGATGCGCGGGGCCCCGAAGCTCCGGAACTCCCGGTAGGGCGGTAGGCGGTAGGCGGTAGGCGGTAGGGGGCGAACGCACCGCACCCGCGAACCCGGCGCCCGCATCCCCGACGTGGTCGTCGCACGAGTCCGTATCACGCAGCAGCCTCACGACACCGGGCGCGAGTCCGTCCAGACGCTCTCGAACTCCTCCCGGTACGTGGGGAAGAGCCCTGCCTCCTCGCTCCCGCCGCCCCTGCCCTGCACCACGTCCCGGCCGCCTCCCCGCAGCACGAACACCGGCGCCTCCATGCCCCGCGTCCTGCGGAGATAGGACTGGACGACGGCGAGCCCGTCCGGACCGTCGCCGTTGACCAGGTACGCGGTGAAGCGCGGCGTCTCGTCGAAGACGCGGACCTCGAAGCCTCCGGTGTCCCGGAGCCGGGCCCGCACCCGGCGCATGTGCATGATGTTCATCTCGACGGAGCGGCTCAACTCACCTTTTTTCAGGCCGAGTTCGCGTTCGCGGCGGCGCACGGCGCTGCTCGCCGGGTTGAGGAACAGCAGCCGGGCGCGGCAGCCCGATTCGGCCAGCCGCACCAGCCGCCGGCCCGAGTAGTTCTGCACCAGCAGATTCAGGCCTATCCCGATCGCGTCCAGCCGCCTGGCACCTCCGAAGAGGTCCTCTGCCGGCAACTGCCGCTGCAACCGCACCCGGTCGGTGTGGACGCCCACCACATCGGCGTACCGGTCGCCGACCAGGTCCTCCACGGCGTCGACGGGGAGCCGGTCGGCCGAGGGCGTGCCCGCGCCGCTGCCCAGGATCTCCAGCAGCCGGCCCGAGGCGCGTTCGGCCTGGGCCAGTACGGTTTCGGACAGGGCGCGGTTGCGGGAGACGACGTTGCGCGCCACCTCCAGCTCGTCGAGAGCGAGCTCGACGTCGCGGCGGTCGTCGAGATACGGCTCGAAGCAGGGCCAGTGCTGGACCATCAGCTCGCGCAACTGGGGCAGCGTGAGAAAGCTGAGAACGTTGTCGTCGGCGGGGTCGAGCAGATAGCCCTTCCGCCGGCTCACCTCACGGACGGCGACGGCCCGTTGCACCCATTCGTGCCCCGCGGGCCCGGCGGCCGCGACCACCCACTCGTCGCCGTGCACCGGCTCGTAGATGGGGCGCAGCACGGCGGCGACCACGGCCCGCAGACGCTGTTCGACGAGATTCAGCCAGATGTAGGCGCGCCCTGCCCTGCGGGCCCGGGTGCGGACCTCGCTCCAGGCGTCGGCGCCCCACTCCAGTTCCGCCCCGATCTCCATCGGGCGTGCCACGGACACCGCACCCGGGGGGACCCCACCCGGGCCGTCCTGCCGGCCCCTGTCGCCAGGTGGCAGCTCCAGACCGCCGCCCGAGCTCACCAGTGCACCGCCTTCCGCCCCCCGGTTCCACGATCAAGGAAGGGTACTGCGTGGGCGGAGGGCGGTGCACCCTCATCCGTCGACTGGTCCGTCAACTCATCTCAGCCACCGGTCGGTTGACCGTTCTGCTGAGTGAGTCCGGGGGGTGTCAGGGGGTTCATGGCGGTCACGTCACGGGGTGCGAGCTGGAATCCCTGCCAGTGGACGGGCATCGGGGTCTGGTCCTCGTCGCGCGCGACGTGGTGGAAGCCGATGTTCACCCAGGTGACAGGGTGCTTGAGGGACTGACCGTTGACATAGGTGTCGACGCTCTTGCCAGTACCGACGGTCGCCGAGCAGCGGCGGTTGTGGGTGGCGAACTGCTGGCACTTGTCGTACTCGGTGAAGTAGACGTCGTTCCGCGTGTACGGGCGGCCCGGGTACTTGTTGGTGTGCCCGAGGACGATCTCGTACGACCGCGGGTGGTTGTCCTTGTTCTTGCCCGCCGTGCTGACCACGCGCCACCAGCGCTGCTCGCCGCTCTTGCCGGCCAGCTCCTTGGTGATGCCGGTGCTCTTGGTCTTCGTCGTGGGCGTGCCGCCCGAGCGCGGGGTGGTGGTCGCGTCGAACTGCTGCACCTTGGACTTCGGCGAGCCGTCGAGCCCGAAGTTGAGCCGCCAGAAGATGTTGTGGCTGTGGCTCGTCGCGTAGTCCTTGGCGCCCTTGCCGACCGGCCAGCCGCGGCCGTCCGAGGCGTCGTAGTCGTCCGGCGAGAGGTTCCCGGTGGCCCCGACCTGGGGGGAGATGGTGCCGTCGTCGGAGAAGCGCCACTCGGTGATGTACTCGTACCAGCCGACCTTGTTGACCGAGTAGATGAGCAGGTCCTTGCCCTGGGCCGACCAGACCTTGCTGCTGGTGTCGGAGGCCGCGCGGTAGGCGTGCCCGCGGGCCCGCGTGGTGACGCACAGGCCGTTGACGGCCTCGGCGTGGGGCAGCTTGACCTTCTTCAGGGTGCCGCCGGGGCACTCGCCCGTGCCGAGGTTCTGCACGCCCTCGCCGAAGCCGTAGCTGGTGAGGTCGTCGAACTCGTTCCCGCCGTTGTCGTACGGGACATGGATCTGCCCGAGCTTGGCGGTGGTCAGGACGGGTATCGGGCGGGCTTCGCCCTTCGGCTGGTACGTCACCTTGTCCAGCACCAGCCCGGCCCTGGACTCGGAGTGCCAGCACATGCGCCAGGTCGTGCCGCCGCTGAGCTTCTGCTCGATGCGGGACGCGGCGCTGCAGTCGGCCGCGGCGGCCGGGGCCTTGGGCGCCTGGGGCGTCTTCGGGGCAGCGGCCTGGGCGGGGGCGGCCGCGAAGGCCGAGCCCGCGAGGACGGCCGCCGCGGCGACGGCCGGGATCCGTATCCGGGCGCGGCCGAACGCGGTGCGGCGACTGCCGCTGCTGTCTCTGTTCTCACGCATGGAAAGGTGGCTCCGCTTTCTTGCGGTCACCGCGGTGCGGGTCGGCGCATCGCGGTCGCGACGGTGGGATCGGCCCTTGGCGCGGCCGACGAGGAGTGGACGCCGGAGTCCGGCGACGGAGGGGAGGCCCGGGGCTGCTGGCGTGCGCTCCGGCCCTCGATGCTCAGGTGCTTGAAGTGCTCAAGTGCTTGATGTGCTGAGGTGCTTGATGCGCTGAGGTGCTTCACATGCTGAGGGCCCGGGTCCTCGACGCTCGGCAGGCCGAGCCCTCAGGTGATCGCCTCAACCGTTCGCCTCAACCGTTCGCCTCAACCGCTGTGCTCAGGCGCTCGGCTCAGGTGATGCGGCCGACGCTGCGTTCACTGAGGTCGACGACGAGGTGCCGGGTGTCGATCCACGGTCCGTTCCTGACCTTGGTGAACAGCCGCATGCACCGGTGGTCGCCACACTCGCGCAGCGCGGCCGGGCCGCTGTTCTCCTCGTCCACCCGGTAGATCATGCCGGTGACCTCGAGCTGTTCGGGCTCGCTGAGCGCCTTGCCGGTCGCGTCCCGGTAGTCCTTCTTCAGTCCTGCGCTCAGCGGATCGGCGAGCAGCAGCTTCACCGCCTCGGCCGCCTCGGCACGGGTCGGCGGCGGCTGCTCACCACTCTGGGTGTCGGTGTCCTCGACCTTGCCCGTGGTGAGGTTGACGGTCTTGGTGACAAGCGCGTCGTTCTTGTAGTCGTAGTACGCGATCTCGGCGCGGCGGGCCGCCGAGGCGTCACCGGCCTCCGACGGCTGCTGCTCGGCGAGATCCGTGCTCAGCCACTGCGGCCCCCTGCTCCCCCTGGCGTTCTCGCTGCGCTCGCGCAGCCCCTGGCCGAGCGCGAGGCTCTCGGCCCGCTTCAGCTCGTCGTCGGTGAGGGCGTCCCGCCCCGTGCCCTTCTCCCCGGTGGGCGCCTGCTCCTCGACCACACCCGGCTGAAGCTGCGCCCCGTCCTGGCCCCGGGCCGAGGTGCCGGACGAGCTCTGCCCGTCCTCCGCGCCGGCATTCCCCGGCAGCGTCACCCCGACCATCACCGCGGTCGCAGTCACCGCGATAGCCGCACCCGCCACCACCTTGCCCAGGTGGCGGTGCATCACCCTGCGCACATGTTCCCCCTCATGAATCCGGCCCCTGAATCCCGAAATCCGGCCCCCGGCCGAGTCCGCACGCGTGGATGCGGCGGTCACCCGGTAGGACGACCTGTTGTCGTAGGAGGTTGCTCCGCTTTTCGGGAAGATCTGAACGAAAGCGCCTCGCAGGCCCGATGGCTGGGCAAGGATTCCTTTTCGGCCTCCGACAGGGGAATTCGCCGTCTCGCGCGGCCCGGATCAGAAGTGGAAGAGTCGACATCATGCAGGTCTGGCCCGGACAGGCGTATCCCCTCGGCGCCACGTACGACGGCGCGGGAACCAACTTCGCGGTGTTCTCCGAAGCCGCCCACAGAATCGAGCTCTGCCTGCTCCACGACGACGGCTCCGAGACCGCGGTCGAGCTCCGCGAGTCCGACGCGTTCGTCCGGCACGCCTATCTGCCCGGCATCATGCCGGGCCAGCGGTACGGCTTCCGCGTCCACGGACCGTACGAGCCGTCCCAGGGACACCGCTGCAACTCCGCCAAGTTGCTGCTCGACCCCTACGCGCGCGCCATGAGCGGCGAGATCGACTGGGACGAGGCCGTCTACGGCTACCACTTCGGCCGGCAGGGCGACCGCAACGACCTCGACTCGGCGCCGCACACCATGGCCTCCGTCGTGGTCAACCCGTACTTCGACTGGGGCGACGACCTGCCGCCGCGGACCGACTACCACCGCACGGTCCTGTACGAGGCCCATGTGAAGGGTCTGACGATGCTCCACCCGGCCCTGCCGGAGGAGCTGCGCGGCACCTACGCGGCGCTCGCCCACCCCGCGGTCATCGAGCACCTGACGGAGCTGGGCGTGACGGCGCTGGAGCTGATGCCCGTACACCAGTTCGTCCACGACAACCGGCTGGTCGACTCCGGCCTGGCCAACTACTGGGGCTACAACACCATCGGCTTCTTCGCCCCGCACAACGCCTACGCCTCGTGGGGCGACCGCGGCCAGCAGGTGCTGGAGTTCAAGTCGGCGGTCCGCGCACTGCACCAGGCGGGCATCGAGGTCATCCTCGACGTGGTCTACAACCACACGGCCGAGGGCAACCACCTGGGCCCGACGCTGTCCTTCCGCGGCCTGGACAACGCCTCGTACTACCGGCTGGCGGAGGACCAGCGGTACTACATGGACACCACGGGCACCGGGAACTCCCTGCTGATGCGCAGCCCGCACGTGCTGCAGCTCATCATGGACTCGCTGCGCTACTGGGTCACCGAAATGCATGTGGACGGCTTCCGCTTCGACCTGGCGGCGACGCTGGCCCGCCAGTTCCACGAGGTGGACCGGCTGTCCTCGTTCTTCGACCTGGTGCAGCAGGATCCGGTGGTCAGCCAGGTGAAGCTGATCGCCGAGCCGTGGGACGTCGGCGAGGGCGGCTACCAGGTCGGCAACTTCCCGCCCCTGTGGTCGGAGTGGAACGGCATGTACCGGGACACGGTGCGCGACCTGTGGCGGGGCGAACCGCGGACCCTCGCGGAGTTCGCGTCTCGGCTGACCGGCTCCTCCGACCTCTATCAGAACGACGGGCGGCGGCCGATCGCCTCGGTCAACTTCGTCACCTGCCACGACGGCTTCACCCTGCGCGACCTGGTGTCCTACGACGCCAAGCACAACGAGGCCAACGGCGAGGGCAACCGGGACGGCGAGAGCCACAACCGCTCCTGGAACTGCGGCGCCGAGGGAGAGACCGACGACCCGGGCGTCCTGTCCCTGCGCGCCCGGCAGCAGCGGAACTTCATCGCCACCCTCCTGATGTCGCAGGGCGTGCCCATGATCGGCCACGGCGACGAGTTCGGGCGCACCCAGGGCGGCAACAACAACGGGTACTGCCAGGACAACGCGCTCTCCTGGGTGCACTGGCCGGGGGCGGACGACGACCGTGCACTGCTGGAGTTCACCCGCTCGATGGTCTGGCTCCGCCGCGACCATCCGGTCTTCCGGCGCCGCCGCTTCTTCCACGGCAGGCCGGTGGAGGGCACGCACGACGAGCTGTCGGACATCGCCTGGTTCACGCCGGAGGGCGAGGAGATGCGGCAGCGCGACTGGCAGGCCTCGTGGGCGCGGTCCCTGACGGTCTTCCTCAACGGCAATGCGATCTCCGAGCCGGGACCGCGCGGTGAGGGGATCAGGGACGACTCGTTCCTGCTCATGGTCAACGCGAGCGAGGAGACGCTGGGTTTCGTGGTGCCGGTCAACCACGGGCGGCAGTGGCAGGTCGTCGTGGACACGGCCTGCTCGGAGGGCGTGGAGCCGGGCACCGGCCGCAAGGTGAAGGCGGGCGACCGGCTGATGCTGATCGACCGGAGCCTGACGGTGCTGCAACGCCCTGCTTGAGGGGATGGCAGGGCACGGATCAGGCGTACGGCGGTACGGCCGGGCCCGCCGTCTCCCGGACGGCCGCCCGGCAGGATCCGGCCGAGCGCGTACGACCATGCTGCGACGTCCGGCACAACGGGTACGTCTGCTCCATGACGCCTGTGCCCGAGACACCGCGGCCCGTCGCGCCGCCCACCGCCACCTACCGTCTCCAGCTCCAGCCGGAGTTCCCGTTCGGCGCCGCCGCCGCGGCCGTTCCCTACCTCGCCTCGCTCGGCGTCTCCCATCTCCATCTGTCGCCGGTGCTGGAGGCGGTGCCGGGCTCGACGCACGGCTACGACGTGGTGGACCACTCCGCCGTACGGGCCGAACTGGGCGGCGAGGACGGCCTGCGCGCACTGTCCCGTACCGCGCGGGAGCACGGGCTCGGTCTCGTCGTCGACATCGTGCCGAACCACATGGCCGTGCCCGCCCCCGAGCATCTGAACCGGCCTCTGTGGGAGGTGCTGCGGGACGGACCGGAGTCCCCGTACGCGCGCTGGTTCGACATCGACAGGGACCTGCACGGCGGGCGCGTGCTGATGCCCGTGCTCGGGGGGCGGCTCGGTGACGAGCTGGACCACATCCGCCTGGACGGCGACGTCCTGCGCTACCACGACCACGCTTTCCCGGTGCGGCCCGGCACCGCGCATCTGCCGCTGCCGGAGCTGCTGGACGCCCAGTGGTACCGGCTCGCCTGGTGGCGGCTGGCCCGCACCGAGCTGAACTACCGGCGGTTCTTCACCGTCTCGACGCTCATCGGCGTACGGGTGGAGGACCCGGAGGTGTTCGACGCGACGCACGCCAAGGTGCTGGAGCTGCTGCGCGAGGGCGTGGTGGACGGGCTGCGCGTCGACCACCCGGACGGGCTCGCGGACCCCGGGGCGTATCTGCGGCGGCTGGACCGGGCGACCGGCGACCGCTGGACGGTCGTGGAGAAGATCCTCACCGGCGGCGAACGGCTGCCCGCGGACTGGCCGGTCGCCGGTACCACCGGCTACGACGCGCTCCGCCGCGTGGACGGGCTCTTCGTCGACCCGTCGGGCGCGACCGAGCTGCTCGGCGTCTACCGGGGCTTCACGGCGCAGCCTCCGGACCGGGGCGGCGAGTGGTCGGCGACCGCGCGCCGGGCCGCGTACAAGGTGGTCACCCACGAGCTGGCCGCCGAGGTGTCCTGGCTGGCCCGGATCGCCGCCCGGATCTGCGAGGCGGACGTGGAGCTGCGCGACCACGCCCCGTGGGCGCTGCGCGCGGCCCTGCGCGAGGTATTGGTCCGGCTGCCGGTCTACCGGCCGTACGCGATCGCGGGCGAGCGGGTCCCGGAGGGCGACGCGGACATGCTGCGGAGCGCGGCGCGGCGGGCGCGAACCGTGTTCACCGTGCCCGAGGAGGCGGAGGCCGTCGACCTCGTACGGGATCTGGCGCTCGGGCTTCTCGGCGCGGGCCCCGACCACACCGCGTTCTGCGCGCGCTTCGCCCAGACCTCCTCCGCGCTGCGCGCCAAGTCCGTGGAGGACACGGCGTTCTACCGGTACGTGCCGCTGCTGTCGGCCGGGGAGGTCGGCGGTGAGCCGGGCGGCCCGGCCGTCTCGGCGGACGCCTTCCACGCCTTCTGCGTACGGCTCCAGCGCGACTGGCCGCTGAGCGGAACGGCGGTATCCACGCACGACACCAAGCGCAGCGCCGACGTACGCGCCCGGATCGCACTGCTCACCGAGGCACCGGACGAATGGGCCGAACTGCTGGAGCGGGTGACCAAGGAGATCGCGCGCGGCGACGGCACTCGCGCCCCGGACCCGCACGTCGCCTGGACGGCCTGGCAGACCGTCTTCGGGCTCGGCTTCCCGGACGCGGACGGGGCGGAGGGAGATGGGGCGGACGGGAACGGGGCCGGAGCGGAGGGGAACGGGAACGGGGCGGAGGGGAACGGGAACGGGGCGGAGGGGAACGGGAACGGGGACGAGGGGAACGGGAACGGGGCGAAGGGGAACGAGGACGAGGGCGGGGGCGGGGTTGCGGACCGCACGGACGGCCGGGCGGCGGACCGGATCGTTGCGGCGGTGGTGAAGGCCGTGCGCGAGGCCGGGCTGCGCACCTCGTGGACCGAGGGCGACCCGGACTACGAGGCGGCGGTCGAGGCGTTCCTGCGGGCCGGGCCCTGCGGTCCGCCGCGGGACGCGATGGCCGCCTTCGGCCGCACGCTCATGGCCGCGGCCCGCGCGAACATCCTGGGCACAGCCCTGACGCAGTTGACCATGCCGGGCGTACCGGACGTCTACCAGGGCACCGAGCTGGAGTACGCGGCCCTCGTGGACCCGGACAACCGGCATCCGGCCCGCTTCCGGCCGCGCCTGATCGCCGCCCTGGACGAGGGCCGGACACCGGACGGCGTCACGGAGGAGAAGCTCCGCCTCACCGCGACGGCGCTGCGGCTGCGCCGCCAACACCCCGGCTGGTTCGGGGAGTCGGGGGCGTACGAAGCGCTGATCGTGACCGGATCTGCGGCGGCGCACTGCGTGGCGTTCTCGCGCGGGGGCGGGGCGGTCACGGCGGTCACACGCCTCTCACGCCGCCTGGAAGAGTCGGGCGGCTGGCGTGACACGACACTGGCCCTCCCGGACGAAGGCCCCTGGACGGACCTGCTGTCGCGCGGCCGGACGGTGCGAGGGGACCGGGTGCGGGCCGCGGATCTCTTCACGGAGAGCCCGGTGGCACTGCTGGTACGCGGTTGAGCGCGGGTGGTGACCTCCCTGCGGGCGGGGTGGTGTCGAGGTACGGCGGAGGGGAAGCGGCCCTCCGCCGGACCGGGCTCGGGCGGGCCGGGCTCGGGCGGGCCGGGCTCGGGCGGGCCGGGCTCGGGCGGGCCGGGCTCGGGCGGGCCGGGCTCGGGCGGGCCGGGCTTCACCCGGACCGGGGCGGGGTGATCTTCCGGCGGGGGGTGAGGGGTTCGCCATCGGGAGCCGGCCGGTCACGATAGGTGGTCAACGGTCCTCATCCCGCGGGGTCCGACCCGGGCAGGCCGATCGGGAGCGGCCCACGCCCCCGCCCCGACCACCGAAGGGAGCCTGGAGCGGCACACGTCCTCCCGCGCTCCGACCACCGCGCGGAGCCTGGCGCAGCACACGCCAACCCCCGCTCCGACCACGCGGAGCGTCTCGGTCCGTTCCGTCGCTCAGACCTCGTCGATGACCAGCCGACTGCCGTCGGCGGGCTGCCAGTGGCAGAGCCGCGACATGTCGTCCGTCCACGGGGCCGACCCGCGCAACTCCGGGCCCGCAGGCCCTTCGCCCGCCAAGCGGCCGCCGGGAACGACGACGAGCTGGACATCCGGTACCCGCTGTGCACGGGCCGTGCCGGAGGAGAGCACCTCCACCGGCCGTACGTACACCCTGCCGTCGGGGGCCACCCAGAAATCTCCGGAGGTTCCCTGGACCAGTTCGGGCGCCTCGACCGGCACCTCACCCCGCTCCAGGGCCTCCCGGACAGCCGTCAGCGCGGCCCGGTGGGCCCTGCTGCCGACGGAACCTTTCCTTGCCATGTCTCCATGGTCTCTCCGCCGAGGGCGGTGCGCTACGAGTCGCCGTCCCCGAGGTCGCACCGCGATCCGCCGCGGGTGCGCCCGCCGGTGCGGTTCGCCGTGCACGCGTCAGGCTGCGTGGGCGTGACGCCGCGGGCGCGGATGCCACGGACGCGGGCGCCACGGGGTCACGCGGGCCCTCATGGGCCACGGCGCACGTCGGCGGTGGGCGACGCGGTGGACGTCGGCGCCCGGCGACACCGCGTAGGTCGGCATCGCGGCGACACCGCGTACATCGGCGCCGCAACGACACCCGTGCACCGGCATCGCTGCACATCACGTACCCAGGCGTCGCAGCGACACCGCGTAGGTCAGCGCGCGGCGAGGCGGAAGGCGATGCTCCCGAAGGTCACCTGGTCGCCGGCCCGGACGACCGTACGCCCCGTCACACGGCGGCTGTTGACCCAGGTGCCGTTCGTGGAGCCCAGGTCGCACAGCACCCAGAGGGCGCCGTCACGGGACAGTTCGGCGTGGACGCGGGAGACCGTGTCGTCGTTCAGCCGCAGCCCGTTCGCCGGGTCGCGGCCGATCCGCAGCGGATATGGTCCCGGCTCCGGCATCAGCAGCTTCGGCAGGCGTTCGAGGAACCACGCCCGGCGCACCCGCGCCGTGAACGACGAAGCCCTGGCGACCGTCCCGAACACGATCCGGGACAGCCTGCTCTCCTGCGGCAGGTCCGCGGTGAGGGCGTCCAGCTCGTCCCGGCCGCTCGCCTCGAAGGCCAGCTCCATCCGGCGGAAGAAGGTGTCCTGGGACAACCGCCCCTGGGCGGCGCCTTCCCTCAGGACCTCGATGACGCGGTCCCGGTCGGCGTCCGACAACCGCGCCGGGAGCGTGGTGGGCGAAGGCGTCGGGAGGTCGTGTTGCGTCACGCGCCGATTGTCCGGCGCGGAGGCACGGGGTGTCCAGTACACCGAGTACTCAGCAGCCACCGCCGAACTCCGCGAATGCAACGAAAACCAGTGAAAGCTGCGAACACGACGGCCGGGCCCGCCTCCACACCTGCCGGAAACCGATGGACGGCCGCTCCGGCAGCGGGTTACGGTCCCCGCGACGCCCACGTACGAGGAAGGAGGCGAGAGACATGCTCCGCATTCCGTTCATGCGCTCCCGCCCCGACTCCCGGGCGTTCTCCGGCTGAACGAGCCGGCCTGACTCATCCGCCGGGAGCGCGCAGCCGCCTTCCGGAAGGAACTCCCGTGACCGAACTGGTCTTTCGCGCTCTCACCGAGAGCGATGCCCACCTCTTCTCCACCCTCCCCGCCACCACGCTGCTCGGCCGCTCTCTCGTGGGCCACGGCTACAGCCCCGTCCATGAGGGCGGCCAGTACCGCCCCGACTGGACCTGGGTCGCGCTGCGCGAGGGCAGGGTCGTCGCCCGGGCCGCGTGGTGGGGCGCGCCCGATGACGACAAGCCGATGGTTCTGGACTGGTTCGACTTCGCGGACGGGGAGGCCGAGGCCGCCGTCCGGCTGCTGCGCGCGGCGCCGCTGCATGCCGAGTACGACCTGCTGCTACCTCCGGGCTGGCGCGAGCAGCCGGAGGTACGGGTCGAGGCGCAGGCACGTATCGACGCGGCCATCGCCGCCGGTCTGGCTCCGCTCGTCGAGCGGTACCGCTATGTGTGGACACCCGGGTGCGGGCTGCCGGAGCGGCCCGGCAGGCTCACCTTCCGGCCGGAACCGGACGACGACGTGGTCCTGGACGTGCTGCGTCGCATCGGCGAGGGCAGTCTCGACGCCCACGCGCGGCACACCGCCGACAGGGACGGCGCGGAGGCGGCGGCACGCGAGGAGCTGGACCTCCTGAAGTGGCTGCCGTCGCCCCGCGGTTGGTGGCAGCTCGCGTACGACGCGGAGGGCACGCAGGTCGGCATCCACGTCCCGGCAGGGAACCTCAGCGGTCCCTGCGTCGGCTTCATCGGCGTCCTGCCGGAGCAACGCGGTCACGGCTATGCGTACGAGCTGCTGGTGGACTGCACGCACCGGCTGGTCGCGGAGGGGGCGGAGTGGATCGCGGCGGCGACGGACCAGCAGAACTTCCCGATGGCCGCCGCCTTCGCGAAGGCGGGCTACCCGGTCACCCAGGAACGCATCAACCTCGTCTGAAGCCCGGTGGTGTCACGGCCCCGACCGTGCGCGGCACTTCGGTGTGAGCGTCGGGCTTCCCGCCCGGCGGGGCGGCCTGCCCGCCGGGTCGGGACGGTACGGCCCCGGCCCGCGCCCGTACGGCCTGCCGCAACAGCCCCGTCCGGGTGGCGCTGACGCCCTCCCCCGGCCCGCGCCCGTACGGCCTGCCGCGCCGACGTGCGGGCGGCGGGCGATCCCGGGCCGTACGGGCCGGACGGGCACGGCTGGCAGCCCGGGGAGGGAGCCCGTGGAGGGAGGGGGAGCGAGCCGGGCGCGGCCGTCGGTGCGCCCGGCGCCCGGTCGCGCAGCAGCCCGCCGCCCCGGGCGGGCCGGGAAACGCTGCGTCAATTCCTGTGTCTCCTCCGTCACTTCGTGAAACGATGTTGCGACCGTGACCGCGTGTGCGCCGTCCGTATCCGATCCGAACCAACGGCGCCCGCGTACCGGAAGGGGGAGATCATGCTTCAGGCTGCCACCGCGCAGGCGGGCCACGCGCCGCCCGCAGGGCTGGCCGAGGTGGCCGGGCTCGTGCGCGAATGCTGGACGCGCCTCCCGCCCGGGCAGGACCGTCCGCTGCCCGTGGTCGTCCTGCTGGGCCGCCCGGGCAGCGGCAAGACACATGCGCTGGACCACTTCGAGGCCGTCACCGAAGGCGCGCCGGTCGCCCGCATCGACCTGTCCGCGGCCGCCGAGCAGCGCCCGCACGAAGTGGCGCTGCACCTGGCGTTCCTGCTCGCCCGCAAGCACCGCGGCAGCAAGCCGCTGCGCTTCCCGCGGCTGCTGCTGGGCCTGCTCGCCGTGCAGCCGCAGCTCTCGCTGACCGACCGTACGCAGGCCACGCGCGAGCTGCGGCGCGCGCTGCGGCAGGCCCGCAACCGCGGGACGGCGGCGGACGCGGGCGAGGGCATCGCCGGTCTGGTGGAGACGCTGGGCCTCTCCCCCGTTCCCGGCATAGACCTGATCCTGGGCGTGCTGCTGCGCGGGTTCGAGTACATGCCGGCGAGCACGTTCCTCAACCGGGCGCTGGCCTCGTACGGTTCGTCGGGCCCCGCCAGCGCGCTGGAGGAGCTGGTGGAGCTCAACCGGCGCAACCGCACCGGCATCGCGGCCGACCGGGACTTCGTGGACCGGCGGCTGTGCCTGGCCTTCCTCGACGACCTGATCGCCGCGTACCACCGCACCCGCCGCGGACACAGCGCACTTGCGCTGCTGGACGACATCGACCACAACCACGGCGCCACCCGCTTCCTCGACCTGCTGCTGGCGCTGCGCACCGAGCGGGCCAGGGCCGAGATGTACGACCCGCTGCTGATCGTCGCGACCAGCGCCACCACCCAGGCCGTGCCGGGCCCCTGCGACGGCGGCCCGGACGACCCGCACACCGTCCACCCCGCCGACGCCTCGTACGCCGCCTGGCGCGCCGGGGCCGGGACACCGCTGTACGACTGGTGGTATCCGCTGCGGCTGCGCGACCTCGACGAGGTCGAAGTGGCCCTGGAGGCCTCGCGGTTCGAGTCGGCTGCCGCGCGTCGCACCGGCCGGCCGGAAGCCGGGGTGCTCCCCCGCAGCACCCCGCTGGTGCACCGCCTCACCTACGGGCACCCGTGGAGCGTGACCCAACTCCACGGAGCCATCGACCGGTTGCTGGAGCACAGCCCCGAGGACGATCTGCACGGCCTGCTGGACGCTCCCGTCGAGGAGCGGGGTGCCGTCGGCCCCGGCGCCGCGCGCGGCCCCCAGCTCGCCGCCGCCGTCCGCGGCCATCTCCTGGACGGGCTGACGGCGGGTCAGCGTGCCGCCGCGACCCTGATCGCCGCCGCCCGCACCCCGAAGGCGGCCGTCAACGCGGGCCTGCTGAACGGCCGGCCGGAGCACGACAGGGAGACGGTGATGCGGGAGTTGCGCACCCGGCTGTGGCTGTCCCGCCCGGTGCCCGAGGACGCCAACACCCGTGGCGGGAAGGGCCCTTCGGGCTATCTGCGCACCTGGTCCGGCCACCCGGGCAGCGCCGACGTACCCGACACGACCTACGACGGGCGTCCCGTCCTGCACCCGTGGCTGCGGCTGCTGCTGCTCGACGAGCTGTCCGGTCCGCCGGCCGGCACCGAGGAGGAGTGGCAGTCCATCCACAGCACGCTGGCGGACTGGCACCACCGCCATGGACAGCCGCTGGACTCCCTCTACCACCGGCTGGCGATCAACCGTCTCGACGAGGTCGTGCGGTACTTCTCCACCGGTCTCACCGCCCCCGACCTGCGGCCCTGGCTGCGGGAGCTGTACCACGTGACCGCGGCGCCGGTGTACCGCGCGCAGCTCTCGGACGCCCCGCCGACGCGCCGCTCCGGCGAACTGGCGCACGAGCACGCCCCGGAGGCGTACACGGACCGGGCGCTCGGACGGCCGCTGGCCGAGCTGTGCGCCGCGCTGTGGCTGGCCGGGGATCCGCGCAACCGGTTGCCTCCGGGCAGCCCCGAACTCAACTACAAGATCAGCGCGATGTTCCGGCAGCTCGCCATGTCCGCCGACGCGGACGCGGACACGCTGCTGGACGAGGCCGCCCGCTTCTCCGACTGACGGATCGATTTCTCCGCCTGCCGGACCGACCCGACTCTCCCCACGGACCGACCCCACTCCCCTCAGCGACCCGACTCTCCCCCACGGACCGCCCCGACTCCCCCGCGGACCACCGCGACGGCCGGCGGCGCACGGGCGGACCGCTTCTCCGGCCGGAGGACCACGGTCCGCCGGCCGCCTTCAGTCCGACGGCACGGGCCGCGTGCCGTACGACACGAGCCAACGGAAGGACTCCCATGCCGCCGACTGGATCCTGGGTACGCAACCGCCCGCTGTGGGCCCGCTGGCCCTGGAACGCCGTGTCGGCCCTCGCCCTGCTCGCCCTCCTCGCGGGTGCTCTCGTCTGGCTGCTGCGCCCGGAGGACACCTCCTGCGCCACGGGCGTCGAACGGGTCGGCACCCCCGAGCAGTGCGTCGGCGTGACCGACGGCTCGTATCTCTTCAGCGACGGCACGCCGAAGACGGGGAAGAACCTCGCCCAGGTCTCCCGGCTGATCCGTGCGGAGAACGAGCGGGTCGCGCGCGAGAGCGCGAAGGCGGGCGGCCCGAGCTTTGTCGGCATCGTCTATCTGATGCCGATGATCCCCCGGCCCGGGGACAGCAACACCCCCGACTCCGTCCGCCATGAGCTGCAGGGCGCCTACACCGCTCAGTACGAGGCCAACCACAAGGACAAGTACGGCGACACCCCCAAGGTCAAGCTGCTGCTCGCCAACAGCGGCGTGAGCAAGGAGCAGCGCACCGCCGCGCTGCAACGGATCGGAGAGCGTGTCGAGCGCGACCGCATCGTCGCCGTGGCGGGCCTCGGCACCAGTACGGACGCCACGGAGGCGATGATCCGTACGATCACCGCGGACCGGGAGGACGGCGGTCTCGAACTCGCCGCCACGGGCTCGGTCCTCACCGCCGACACGCTCAGCAAGGTCAAGGGCCTGGTGCGGGTGGCGCCGACCAACGCCGACGAGGCGGCCGCCGCCGCGGCCCTGCTGAAGCGCAAGCCGTACACCGGCAAGCGGGTGCTGGTGATACAGGACTCCCGCCCCGACGACCAGTACACCCGCACCCTGGGCGAGGCCTTTCTGCGCGCCTTCCCGAAGGACCGGCTGGCCGGGAAGGTCGAGGAGTACGACTCCTCGCGCGAGGGCGTGGCCACGGCGTTCAAGACACGGATGTCCCAGCTGTGCGCCGAGAAGCCGGACGTCGTCTACTTCGCGGGGCGCGGCATCGATCTGCCGCGCTTCCTCGCCCCGCTCAAGGACCGCCCCTGCAGCGACCGCGAGCTGGTGGTCCTCTCCGGGGACGACGTGTCGCAGTCCGCGCAGGCCGCGGGGTTCGACCAGATCAAGGAGACCCTGCGCAGCGGGAACGTCCGGCTGCTCTACACGGGCCTCGCCCACCCGGGCGCGTGGAAGAAGAAGGCCGCCGCCTACCCCGGGTGGGGCGTGGGTTCCTTCGGGGACGGGGGCCGCTACCGTTCGGCGTTCCCCGAGGAGACACTCGACGACGGCCAGGCCATCATGGGCCATGACTCCGTGATCACCGCGGTGTCCGGCGTACGGCTCGCGGCCCGGGCGTCGGAGTCCAACGGCCGGGTGACCGGCTCGCAGACCATCCAGATCTGGAAGTCGCTGCACGGCGTCGAGTCGGTGAAAGGCGCCAGCGGGCTGATCTCCCTGAGCAACGACGGATCCCCCGAGCGCAAGGCGGTGCCCGTCATCGAGATAGCGCCGGGCGGCAGCGTCCGCACCCTGGATGTCTCGGCCAGCTCGGGCAGTCCGCTGAGCGAGAAGGACCTCGGCTGACCGCACGGGACGGCGACCGGCCGTACGCGGCGCTCCCGCGGGTACGCGAGAACCTGGGGACGCGGTGACGCGGTGACGCAGTGACGCAGTGAGGCAGTGACGCGGTGAGGACGGGTGTCGAGGAGCGACCGAGGAGCCGTCAATGCTGTTCGAGGTGTGGGCGCCGGAGGCCGGACGGGTCGAGCTGCACCTGGACGGTGCGGCACATCCCATGGAGCACGACACCCGCCGGGACGGCTGGTGGCGGGCCGAGGCGGAGGCCGGCGACGGCGCCCGCTACGGCTTCGCGCTCGACGGCGGCCCCGTCCTGCCCGACCCGCGCTCCCGCCGCCAGCCGGACGGCCCGGACGGGCTCAGCGCCGTCGTGGACCACGCCCGCTTCGTGTGGCGGCACCCGTGGCACGGCAGGCCGCTGCCCGGCGCGGTGCTGTACGAGCTGCACATCGGCACGTACACGCGCGAGGGCACGTTCGACGCGGCGGCCCGACGGCTGGGCCATCTGGCCGAGTTGGGGGTCACGCACATCGAGCTGATGCCGGTGTGCCCGTTCCCCGGCACACACGGCTGGGGCTACGAGGGTGTGTCGCTGTGGGCGGTGCATGAACCGTACGGCGGCCCGGACGGGCTGAAGCGCTTCGTCGACGCCGCCCACGCGCACGGGCTCGGCGTGGTGCTGGACGTGGTGCACAACCACCTCGGCCCCTCCGGCAACCACCTCCCGGCCTTCGGCCCGTACTTCACCGAGACGCACCACACGCCGTGGGGTGACGCCGTGAACCTCGACGCACCGGGCTCCGACGAGGTGCGGGCGTACCTGATCGGCAGCGCGCTGGGCTGGCTGGGCGACTACCGGCTCGACGGCCTCCGCCTGGACGCCGTGCACGCCCTGCACGACACGCGCGCTCAGCCCTTCCTGGCCGAACTGTCCGCCGCCGTGGACACCCTGGCCGCCGGGGCCGGGCGTCCGCTGTTCCTCGTCGCCGAGTCCGACCTCAACGACCCTCGCACCACGACGCCCCGCGAGGCCGGCGGACTGGGTCTGCACGCCCAGTGGAACGACGACTTCCACCACGCCGTGCACTCCGCGCTCACCGGTGAGGCGCAGGGCTACTACGCCGACTTCGCACACGAGGCACCCGCCGCCCTCGCCAAGACCCTCACCTGCGGCTTCTTCCACAACGGCACATACTCCAGCTTCCGCGGCAGGACCCACGGCCGTCCGCTGGACCCGCGCATGACGCCCGCTCACCGGCTGCTGGCCTACGCGCAGACGCACGACCAGGTCGGCAACCGCGCGCTGGGCGACCGGCTGGCGGCGCACCTCAGCCCCGGGCTGCTGGCCTGTACGGCGGCGCTCGTCCTCACCTCACCGTTCACCCCGATGCTCTTCATGGGCGAGGAGTGGGGGGCGCGGACACCCTGGCAGTTCTTCACCGACCACACGGACCCGGAGCTCGCGGCAGCCATACGGGAGGGGCGCAGACGGGAGTTCGGCGGGCACGGCTGGGCCGCATCCGACATCCCCGATCCGCAGGACCCGGCCACCCGGGACCGGTCGTGCCTGGACTGGTCCGAGCCGGACCGCGCCCCGCACGCCCGGCTCCTGGCCTGGCACCGCTCACTGATCGCGCTGCGCCGGGCCCGCCCCGAGCTGACCGACCCGGACCTGACGGCGGTCCGGGTCGCGTACGACGCGCGGGAGCGGTGGCTGGTGGTGACGCGCGGTGCCGTGCGGACCGCGGTGAATCTGTCCGGGGACGGCGAGGTGAAGGTGCCGGTCGGCCACGGGCGGGCGGAGGTCCTGGCGGCATGGGAAACGTGCGCGCCTCCGGAAGGGGACGGACTGCTCCGCCTCCCGCCGGAGTCCGCGGCGGTGGTGGCCGTCGGCGGCTGACGGCCGCGGCGCGGAGGCCGGGGAGAGGCTGGGCCCGGTCGCGCAACACGGCCCCGGTCCGATACGCGCACACCCCGGTCGCGTATAGGCACGGGCGCCCGGTCGCGTACGCGCACAGGCCCCGTCCCGTACAGACCGTCCTCGCCCCGCCGTCTCAACCGCGCAGTGCCGTCCAGGTGTTGTCGCCCACCTTGCCGTCGGCCTCCAGCGCCCGGCTCTGCTGGAACTGCTTGACCGCCGCCTCCGTGCCCTTCCCGAAGACCCCGTCCACGCCGCCGGAGCCGATGTCGTACCCGCGGGCCTGGAGGATGCACTGCAGGGAGACGACGCTCCGGCCCTTGTCGCCCTTCTGCGTGAGCCGGTTCCCGGTGGACGGCGGACACGAACTCCACGCCCCGTCGGCCGGGCCCGTCGCCGCGGAGCCGGGGGTGGCTGCCGCCGCGTCCCTGCGCGACGCGGACGGGCTCGGGCTCTTCTTCGCTGACGCCGGCGAGCGCTTGCCGCGGGGCTTCGCGGACTTCGACGCCGTGGGCCCGGACTCGGTGAACCCGGTTTCCGGCCCGCCGGAGCGGGCCCGTGCGGTCCTCTCCTCCTGTGAGGAGCCCGATCCCGGCGCCAGGAGGGCGATCGCGCCCGCGGCCACCACGACCACCGCCGCGGCAGCCACCCCACCGGCGAGCAGAGCCCGGCGGCGGCGCCCGGGTGGCTGCGTCCCCTGGACGAGCGTGGCGTCGGACGCCCCCGGCACGTCGGCGCGCCGGCGGGTCGTCCGCCCGCCCCCGCGCGAGGCCTTGGCGACGCGCCCGCTCCAGCCGGCGCGGGAGGCGACGACCTCGGCGACCGGCCCCGGCCAGTCGTGGGCGGGTGCATGCCGGCGCGCGATGTCGACGACCTCGCGTGGCCTCGGCCGCCCCTGGACGTTCTTGCTGAGGCACCGGCCGATGAACTCGGCCAGTTCCGGGTCGGACTGCGCGACCTCCCCGAGGACGTCCGCGCTCGGCTCCGTGCGGATCACGCGGTGGACGACGTCCCCTGTCGCCCCTTCACCGAACGGCGCCACGCCGGTCGCCGCGAAGGCCAGGACCGAGCCGAGCGAGAAGACGTCCGAGAAGGGAGTCACCTCCCGGCCCTCGGCCTGTTCCGGGGACATGAACGCGGGTGTGCCGACCTGCTGACCGGCCATGGTGAGCATGGTGGCGTCGGTGCTGTGGGCGATCCCGAAGTCGATGACCCGCGCCCCGTCGTGGCCCAGCAGCACATTGGAGGGCTTCAGATCGCGGTGGACGATCCCGGCGTTGGCGATCGTCGACAGCGCCTCCCCGACCTCGCAGGCCAGCCGCCACACCACCGGTGCGGGCATCGGCCCGTGGCGGCGTACCGCGACGTCGAGGCCCGGCCCCGGGACGAAGGCGGTCGCCATCCACAGGTGCTCCTCCTCGTCGAAGCCCGAACCGAGCAGCTCCGCCGTGTAGTTGCCGTGCACCCGCCGTACGGCCTCGACCTCACGCGCGAAGCGGGTACGGAATCCGGTGTCCTCGGCGTACTCCGGGCGGATCACCTTGACGGCCACCAGGGAGCGGGCACCGTACTCGCCCGGTTCCGCGGTCTCCGGCTCCCGCGCCAGGAAGAGGCGGCCCATGCCTCCGCCGCCCAGCCGGGCGAGGACGAGGTATGGGCCGATGGCGACCGGATCCGTTCTGCGTAACTCCTCGGCGCCGAGCCGGCCGAGGTCGTTCGCGGACAGCTCCGCGGTCCAGGGGTGGGCCGCATCCGTTGTGAACATGGGTTCCCTTGTGAGGTGACGGGTCGGGGGGCATGACGGGCGGCCGTGCCATGAGAGTGGGGCAAGGTGACGGCCCGTCGGGTGCGGTGCATGGGGGAGGGTCGGTCAAGTGGCGTGCGGGGAAGGGCCGATGGGGTCCTGAACGGCCGGGTCGTTACGGGGGGGGGCGGGCCGGTCAGCGTTTGAAGGCGCCGAACGTCACCTTCCGCGGGGCGCAGACGGTGAAGTGGGCGGGGTCGCCGTTCTCCTCCGTCACCTGCACTCCGCGGGCCTCGTCCTCGGGCAGTGCGATCTCCACCTCGGACGCCTTGACCGCGCACGCGACCGCGCCCTTGCCCTTGCCGTCGAAGACCGAGTCGAGATACCCGACGACGGCCGAGACCTGCCCGTGCGCCGGGATGTCGATGGCGTACGGGCCCGCGGCCGCGTTGTCGGTCGAGACCGAACCGTGCCTGTCCTGGTCGTCCTTGGCGGTCAGGGTCGTCGCGCCGGACAGGGTGCACGGGGCGGACGAGATGTTGCGGACCAGGACGGTGCCCTTCGCGGGCCCGGCGTCGGTCGCGTTCGCCGCTGACGCGAGGAACTTCACCTCGGTGGTGTTCGTGGTGCACGAGACCAGCGCGTAGCCGCCCGTGCCCGCCCCGCCGTCGTCACCGCTGCCGCCGGTGCTCGTGTCGGTGTCGACAGTCGCCCCAGGACCGCTTGTGGTCGGGCCCTTGCCGTTGTCACCGGAGTGCTCGGAGTCCTCCGGGTCGTCGGAGGGCAGGGACGAGGTGGTCCTCCCGCCTCCCGAGGCGTCGCCGGAGTCCTCGGAACCGCAGGCCGTCAGCGTCAGCGTGGCCAGCAGAGCAGCACCGGCAGCGGCGGTGAGGGCGCGCATGGGCATGAGGGGTCGTCCTCCGTCTTGGTCGGCTCGTGTCCCGGCCACGTCACCCGCGGAACTCCCTTGCCCGGGGCCCCGATTGGACGTGGCCGCATCACGTAGGGACTGCCCTGAGGCGTGAGTGGTTCAGCCACTCAGCCAGTCCTTCACCAATGTTTCACCGGGGCCCGATCTCGCGGTCACACCCGGCCGGGAACGCCCGTCACTCGACGACGGCAAGCTCCCGCGCGGTGTTGTTCAGCCGCCGCCCGCCGTCCTCCGTGACCGTGACGATGTCCTCGATCCGTACGCCGAACCGGCCGGGCAGATAGATCCCCGGCTCGATGGAGAAGCACATGCCGGGCACGAGCGGCTGCTCCTCACCCTCGACCATGTACGGCGGCTCGTGCGTGGTCACCCCGATGCCGTGCCCGGTGCGGTGGATGAACCGATCCCCGTACCCGGCCCCGGTGATGACCGCACGCGCCACCCGGTCCACCTCCTGGCAGGCGATGCCCGGCCGCACCGCCTCGAAGGCGGCCTGCTGGGCCTGGCGTACGACGTCGTGGACCGCCTGCTCCTCGGAGGTGGGCTCGCCGACGTGCACGGTGCGGGAGGTGTCGGAGCCGTAGCCGTGCTTGAGGCCGCCGAAGTCCAGGACGACCATGTCGCCCGGCGCCATGACCCGGTCACCGGCCTCGTGGTGCGGGTCGGCGCCGTTGGGCCCCGAGCCGACCACGGTGAAATCGACCTGGGAATGGCCGAGTTGGGTGAGCAGATGGGCCAGCTCGGTGGCGATGTCGCTCTCCCGGCGGCCGGTGAAGCGGACCCGGAGGATCTCCTCGTACACGGTGTCCGCCGCCGCACCCGCCGCGGCCAGCCGCTCCAGCTCCGCGGCGTCCTTGACCGCCCGCAGCATGGGCAGGCAGTCGGTCAGGGCACTGTACGAGGTGGCGGGCAGGGCACTCTGCAGACCGAGGAGGTGCAGGGCCCAGGTGTTGTCGCTGACGCCGTAGCGGCCCGACGGGTCCAGCAGCGGCGCGGCTGCCCCGTACGGGTCCTTGCCGTCGGCCCAGTCCTGGAAGGAGAGGGCGCTCGCCCCCGCCGCGTGCTCCGCGTCGCCGCGCTCCAGCGTGGGCACCACGAGCACCGGGTCCTCGCCCGGTGCCAGCACGAGCAGGGTGAGCCGCTCGGTGGCCACCGGCTGGTAGCCGGTGAGATGGACGAGGTCCGGCCCCGGGGACACCAGCAGGCCCGCGAGCCCCGCCTCCGCGGCCGCGCGTGCGGCGTTCTCCATCCGGGCGGCGTAGACCTCGCCGGTGAAGGGGGCGGGTGTCGCGTCCATTGCGGTCTCCTCATCGAAGTCGGCTCCGGTGCCGAACCGGCCCGGCGCTCGCTGCGGCCGGCCGCGGGCGGCCCCACCCCCAGCATCGCAGTCCGCATCCGCCTCGGCTCGGGAATGTCCTGGAGCCGTGACGCCATCGGACCGCGGGCCGGGCGGGAGCCGCGGGTGCGGGCCGGTGCGGGTCACCGGTGCGGGCCGCGGCGCTCAGCTCTCCAGGGCCATCCGAATGCCGAGGGCGACCAGCACGCCGCCCGAGATCTGCTCCATCCGGCGCCGCACCACGGCCCGGTCGAAGAGCTTCTTCATCCGGCCGACGCACCACACGTACACGCTGTACCAGCCGATCTCGTAGACGGCCCACAGCGCCGCGAGGCCCACCATCGTGGGCAGCTGGGGTGCCCCGTCGGGCACGAACTGCGGCAGGAAGGACATCGCGAAGATCGCACACTTCGGGTTGGCCAGATTCATCAGCAGCCCGGCCCGGTACGAGCGCCAGGACGAGACCACCACGATGCGCGCGGGCTCCCCCGTCTCGCCGTCCTTGCCGTGCCGGCGGGCCGAGCGGATCGCCTGGATCCCGAACCAGACGAGCACCACGGCGCCGACGATCCGCATCACGTCGTACGCGAGCTGGGAGGCCGCCAGCAGGGCCGTGAGCCCGAAGGCCGCGACGACGCCCCAGATGAAGACCCCGGACTCGTTGCCGAGCACGGTGAAGAAACCGGCACGCTTGCTCTGCAGCGACTGCCGGATGATCAGGACGGTGCTCGGTCCGGGCGTGGCGGCGATCAGCGTGCAGGCGCCGAGGAAGGCGATCAGGGTGCTCAGCATCTGGCCATGGTGGCCGGGACGGGGCCGCCTGGCCAGTCAATTATCGGATGAATCAGCCACCCAACGGCGAGGCGGTACGCGGGAGCGGCACGAGCGAGCGAATGAAGCGACGAGGCGTGGACGTGGCGGTCCGCGCCGGGGACGCGCGGAAGGACGGTGGCGCCCCCGAGCCATGGGGGAGGCCGCTCGGGGGCGCCGGTTCCGCCGCGCGCCACCGGGGGGTGATGGCGCTCGACATCACCGTGGCCGGTGGCAGTCCCGCGACGGGAGTGAACGGCCGTGACGTCAGCGCGTCGTAAGAACTCCCGGGCCAAGAACCGTACGGGCGCGCTCGGTTCCGGTGGCGGATCTCGAAGTCGGCGAGGCTGCCGCTACCCTCACCGGTGAAGTCGGCTTCACGTCATCGCGGAGTCCCACCTCGGCGCGTGGACCGCGCACCATGGCGGAGCTTCACGTCGAGGCAGCACGCCAAGGTCCGGGGACGACGGGAGGAGGAGGCATGGGCGAGCGTCTGCTGGACATCGGGGAGGTCGCCGAGCGCACCGGAGTCGCTGCCTCCGCCCTCCGCTACTACGAGCGGCTCGGTCTTCTGGAACCAGCGGGCCGCAACGGCCTGCGGCGGACCTATCGCCCCGACGCCCTCGACCGGATCGCGCTGATCCTCAACGCCCGCGCCGCGGGCTTCTCCCTCAACGAACTGGGTGAGCTGCTGGAGTGCGCCCCGAACGTCCTGCGCACCCGCCTCAGGGAGAAGACACAGGACATCGGCCGCCGCATCGCGGCCCTGGAAGAGACCCGGGACCGGCTCGGCCACGCCCTGACCTGCCGCGCCCCCTCCCTCCTGGACTGCCCCACCTTCCGCGCCGAACTCCGCAGCTCCCTGCCCGGCCACTGAGCCGGGCGGGCAGGTGCCGATCCCGGCCGAACCACCGCTCGTGGCCGCCGAGTCGAACGGTGTCGGCGTGGGATGGCGCCTGACCGGACCCGTACACAGGGTCAGCGTACGGCCACCCTGAGTGGACAGCGGGGGTAACGGACCGTGACCATGGGCGAGTTGGCTCATGGAGGGACGGACATGACGAGCAACAACGAGCCGGAGCCGGTGGACAGCCTCAAGGCGTTCGGGGCGGTGGCCAAGGTCTTCCGCGAACGGGCGCGCCTCACCCAGGAGGAGCTGGCCCCGCTCGTCCGCTACGCCCCGGAAACGGTTGCCTCCATCGAGCAGGGCCGCCGCTTCCCGCAGCCGGAGTTCATCGAGCGGGCGGAGGAGGCCCTCGACGCGTTCGGAGCGCTACGGGCGGCGGCCCGCCACTTGGCGCGAAGGCCGGGCCTGGCGTCCTGGTTCCGGCAGTGGGCGAGTCTGGAGGAAGAGGCCGTCAGTCTCTGCATGTACGAGTGCCGCGCGATCCCTGGTCTGTTGCAGACGGAGGCATACGCGCGGGCCGTGTTTCACAGTGGAGTGCCTCCACTGGCCGACCACGAGATCGAGACCCAGCTCGCAGCTCGCCTGGAACGCCAGCGCCTACTCAAGGAGAGGCCAAACACATCCTTCAGCTTCATCGCCGAAGAGGCACTGATCAGGCGCCGCACAGGAGGAGCAGACACTGCTCGCGGGCTCATCGACCATCTACTGGAGTGCGCAGCGCTACGAAATGTCGAGATCCAGGTCATGCCCTTGGTACGGGAAGAACATGCCGGGCTGAACGGGCCCATCCGGCTGCTGGAGACACCCGACCACCAATGGTTCGGTTACTCCGAAGGGCAACGCAGCGGCCAGCTGATCTCTGACCGGAAAGAGGTCAGCGTGCTCCAGATGCGTTATGCGAAACTGCGTTCACAGGCTCTCACCCCCGAAGACTCGGCGAGCCTGCTGACGCAGATGCGAGGAGCGTTATGAGTACCAGCGAGCTGGCCTGGTTCAAGAGCAGCTACAGCGGAAGCGACGGCGACGAGTGCGTTGAAGTCGCGCTCCCCTGGCACAAGTCGAGCCACAGCGGAAGCGCCGGCGACAGCTGCGTCGAGGTCGCCACCTGCCCCGACACCGTCCACGTCCGGGACTCCAAGGACAAGCAGGGCCCCCAGCTCGCGTTCTCCCCCGCCGCCTGGTCGGATTTCGTGGCCTTCGCCGCAGCCCGGGGCTGAACCTCCCGGCCGACGATTCCCTCCTCCGGGAGGCCGCGCAGAATAGCGCGGTCGACATGGTGTTTTCCCCAGCATTGCCACCCGTAGGCTGCCTGGGATCGACACTTTCCGAGCGGCCACGGAGGTCAGCCCCCCATGTCGGAACTCAATCGCCGGCGCTTCATGCAGCTCGCCGGCGGCACAGCGGCGGCCAGCATGCTGGCCCTCAGCATCGATCGCGCGACCGCGATCCCCGCGGCCCGCCGCTCCGGCACCATTGACGACATCGAGCACATTGTGGTGCTGATGCAGGAAAACCGGTCTTTCGACCACTATTTCGGCTCGCTGCGGGGCGTACGCGGCTTCGGTGACCCCCGGCCCGCTTCGCTGCCGAGCGGAAAGTCGGTGTGGCACCAGGCGGAGGGCAGCAAGGAAGTGCTGCCGTTCCGGCCCGAGGTGGAGAACCTCGGAATGCAGTTCCTCCAGGGTCTCAACCACGACTGGGGCGGCGGCCACCAGGCGTGGAACGACGGCAAGTACGACCAGTGGATACCCGCGAAGACGCCGACGACCATGGCGTATCTCACGCGGGAGGACATCCCGTTCCACTACGCGCTCGCGGACGCGTTCACCGTCTGCGACTCCTACCACTGCTCGATGATCGGTGCGACCGACCCCAACCGCTATTACATGTTGTCGGGTTACGCGGGCAACGACGGCACCGGCGGCGGGCCCGTCCTCGGCAACGAGGAGGTGGGGTACGGCTGGACGACCTACCCCGAGCGGCTGGAGAAGGCCGGGATCTCCTGGAAGGTCTACCAGGACATCGGCGACGGCCTGGACGCGAACGGCAAGTGGGGCTGGATCGACGACGCCTACCGCGGCAACTACGGCGACAACTCCCTTCTCTTCTTCAACAAGTACCGCGACGCCAAGCCCGGTGACGTGCTCTTCGAGAAGGCCCGCACGGGCACCAACGCCAAGGAGGGCGACGGCTACTTCGACCGCCTCAAGGCCGATGTGAAGGCGGACAAGCTCCCGCAGATCTCCTGGATCGCCGCCCCGGAGGCGTTCAGCGAGCACCCCAACTGGCCCGTGAACTACGGCGCCTGGTACATCGCGCAGGTCCTCGACGCCCTCACCTCCAACCCGGAGGTGTGGAGCAAGACGGCGCTGTTCATCACGTACGACGAGAACGACGGCTTCTTCGACCACGTCATGCCGCCGTTCCCGCCGTCCTCCGCCGCACAGGGCCTGTCCACGGCCGACGTCAGCGGCGACCTCTACGAGGGCGGCGCGAAGTACGAGGCCGGTCCCTACGGCATGGGACCGCGCGTGCCGATGCTCGTCGTCTCGCCCTGGAGCAAGGGCGGTTACTCCTGCTCCGAGCTGTTCGACCACACCTCGATCATCCGGTTCATGGAGCGCCGCTTCGGCGTGGAGGAGCCGAACATCTCGCCGTGGCGGCGCGCCATCTGCGGCGACCTCACCTCGGCCTTCGACTTCGGGACCGCGGACCCCGGCTCCGTGCCGCTGCCCGACACCGACGCGTACGAGCCGCCGGACCACGAGCGCCACGACGACTACATCCCCAAGGTGCCCGCGAACCCCGCCCTGCCCAAGCAGGAGTCGGGCTCACGGCCGACGCGGCCGCTGAAGTACGCGCCCGTGGTGGACGGTTCGGTGGCGGCCTCGACCGGGATCACTCTGGACTTCGGCGGCGGGGACGAGGCGGGCGCGGCCTTCACCGTCACCTCCGGGAACCGCAACGACGGACCGTGGGTGTACTCGACCGGGCCGGGCAGGACCATCTCCGACACATGGAGCACCGCCAACTCCCAGGACGCGTACGATCTTTCGGTCTTCGGCCCGAACGGCTTCCTGCGCACCTTCAAGGGTCCGGGGAAGACCGCGGGACCCGAGGTGACGGCACGTCATGACGCCCGTACGGGCAACCTCGACCTGAAGCTGACCAACAAGGGCGGCTCGGACGTCGACCTCACCGTGAGCAATGCCTACGGCGGGCAGCCCGAGACCTTCAAGGTCCGCGCCGGTGCGAGCGTCACGCACACCGTCGAGCTGCGCCGCAGCAAGCACTGGTACGACGTGTCGGTGGCCTCCGACGGCGACAAGACCTTCCTGCGCCGCTTCGCGGGCCATGTCGAGACCGGACGTCCGGGCGTCAGCGACCCGGCGACGATCACGGCCTGACCGCACCTGCGGCATACGTGGGCCCCACCGCCCGGCCGGGCGGTGGGGCCCACGTCGCTACCGCTCCGTCTCAGCCCTCTTCGGGGGCCAGCCGGAGCGAGATGCTGTTGATGCAGTACCGCTGGTCGGTCGGCACCGGGTAGCCCTCGCCCTCGAAGACATGGCCCAGGTGGGAGCCGCAGCGGGCGCAGCGCACCTCGATGCGGGCCATCCCGAAGGAGCGGTCCTCGATCAGCTCGACCGCGTCGGAGTCCTTGGGGTCGTAGAAGGACGGCCAGCCGCAGTGCGAGGCGAATTTGGTGTCGGAGCGGAACAGCTCCGCGCCGCAGGCCCGGCACTCATAGACGCCGGTGGTCTTGGTGTCCGTGTACTCGCCGGTGAACGCGGGCTCGGTGCCGGCCTCGCGGAGCACCTTGTACTCCTCGGGGGACAGCTCGGCGCGCCACTGCTCGTCCGTCTTCTGGACTTCGTAGGCCATCTCGGCTCTCTCTCCTCAGCTCTCCAGGCGGGCGAGGATCCTGGGACCGAGGTCGGTCACATCGCCCGCCCCCATGGTGAGAACGAGATCACCGGGCCTCGCCATTCCTGCGATGACGTCCGGGACGGCGGCCATGGTGTGCTCGGGGCGCACGTCGGCCCCGCCCGCCGCGGCCGCGTCGATGATCAGGGCGCTGGTGACGCCGGGGATCGGGTCCTCGCGGGCCGGATAGATGTCGAGGACCACCGAGGCGTCGGCGAGGGCGAGCGCCGCGCCCATTTCCGTGCCCAGCTCCTGGGTGCGCGAGAACAGATGCGGCTGGAAGACGACGAGGATGCGGGAGTCCTCGCCCGCGGCACCGCGCAGCGCCTCCAGGTCGGCGTTCATCTCGGTCGGGTGGTGGGCGTAGGAGTCGATGACCTGGACGCCGCGGGCCTCGCCCTTGAGCTGGAGGCGGCGGCCCACCCCGGTGTAGGCGGTGAGGGCGCGTGCGAGGTCGGCGGGGGCGACGCCGAGGCGGACACCGGCGGCGAGCGCGGCGACCGCGTTGTGGGCGTAGTGGCGGCCGGGGACGGAGACGGTGAAGGTCAGCTCCTCGGCGGTGCCGCCTTCCCCGCTCGCGCCGGGACCGTCGCCCTCGGCACCGATGACGACGGTGACCTCGCTCGTCATGCCCTTCGGGGTGATCTGCCGGATCCGCAAGTCGGCGCCCACGTCCTCGCCGACGCGGACGATGGTCAGCCCCTCACGGCCCGAGACGCGGCCCGCCAGCTCCCGGGCGCCGGAGTGCTCGCCGACGACGAGGCAGCCACCGGGGCGGATCCTGTCCACGAACGCCTCGAAGGACTCGTAGATCTCGTCCAGCGAGGCGTAGTTGGCGTGGTGGTCGAGCTCGACGTTGAGGACGATCGCGACCTCGGGGTCGTACTTCTGGAAGCTGCGGTCGCTCTCGTCGGCCTCCGCGACGAAGATCGCGCCCTCGCCGTGGCGGGCGTTGGTGCCGGGGCCCGCGAGGTCGCCGCCGATGGCGTACGAGGGGTCCAGGCCCAACTCGGACAGCGCCACGGCCAGCATGGAGGTGGTCGTGGTCTTGCCATGCGTACCGGCGACGGCGATCGGGCGCTCGGTGTGCATCAGCGAGGCGAGCGCGTCGGAGCGGTGCACGACGGGAACGCCGAGCTCGGCGGCGCGGACCAACTCGGGGTTGTCGGCGCGGATCGCGGAGGAGACGACGACGCTCGTCGCGTCATCGGCGAGATGCTCGGCGGCGTGGCCGATGTGCACGGTCGCGCCGAGCGCGCGCAGGGACTCCGCCGTCGCGGACTCCCTGGCGTCGCTGCCCGCGACCTTGGCGCCGCGCTGGGCGAGGATCTTCGCGATGCCCGACATCCCGGCGCCGCCGATGCCGATGAAGTGCGGTCGGTCCATGGCGGAGGGGATGCCGGATGCCATGCGTGCGTCTCCCAGATCGGTGTGGCGGGACGAGCCCGTACGCGCCGGTGGTGCCGGTCCGTGGTCCGTACGGGATCCGTCGCCCACGCCCGTACGGTCCTCACGATCCGTACGGTGCGCGCGGTGCTCGCTGTACTGGCTGTACTCGCTGTGCGCAGCCAGCCTATTCGGTGTGGGCGTACAGCTTGAGCACCGGGACGCCGACCTTGTGGCGGGCGCGGGAGGTCCAGTCGCGGTGGAAGAACTCCTCCACCAGATGCGGCCGGGTCAGCACGATGACCTCGTCGGCCCCGGTCTCCTCGACGACCGAGCGCAGGGTGTCGACGGGGTGCTTCTCGGTGATCTGGCCGACGGCCTGACTGCCGGCGGCGCGGAGGGCCTCCAGCGAGTGCTGGAGCGCCCGCTCGGCGGGCTGGAGAGCGGCGTGGCCCTCGGGCTCCTGCCCCTCGCGTACGGCCTCGTCGAGTTCGCCGAGCGCCACGTCGTCCAGGGCGCGCAGCAGCAGGTCCTGATCGCCCTGCGGTTGCATGAGGACGACGAAAGAGGTCTTCTCATCGCCGTGCAGGCTGGTGACGAGTTCCACATCATCCGGAACCAGTGGCTTCTCGATCATGAGTACGGTCGTGAACACGGCAGGACCCTCCGTCCTCGTGGGTCGCGGACTCTCGTCCCGGGCGTTACGGAAACGGCTTTACGGAACGGCTCCGCGGAAACCATCTTTCCGCACCACGGGTGAGATGCGACCAGGTCAGATGCGACGGTAGCGGGTGAAAAGGAAGCCGACCTCCTCCAGCAGGGACGCCAGGGCGAATCTCTCGGGGTCGGCGATCGCGTGCCCGTCCATGATCCGAGGCGCCGCGCCCACCGTCACGACGGGGGCGACCGTCAGGCAGAGCTCGTCGAGCACCCCGCTGCACGCGAACTGGCCCAGCAGACGCGGGCCGCCCTCCGTCAGCAGCCGGGTGTGTCCGCGGTCGGCGAGCGCCCGGACGGCACGGGCCGGGTCGATGCCCTCGCCGTCCCCGGCGACGATCACATCCGCACCGGCGGCGCGCGCCCGGTCGGCACGGTCGGCGTGGTGCGCGGCGCCCGTGAGGACGACGGTGGGCACGAGCGGCTCGGCGAACAGCGGGCTCGCGAAGTCCAGGTCAAGGCTCGCGGTGACCACCGCGATCACGGGCGCGGGCATCTGGCCGAGCGCCGCGCGGCGATCGGCGAAGGCCTTGCGGGCACGGGCGGGGCGATAGCCCTCCTGGCGCACGGTCTCGGCACCGACGACGACGACATCGGCGAGCCCGCGCAGGACGCCGAAGATCCGCATATCGGCGTCCGAGGAGAGCGGCTGCGATCGCCCGTCGTGATGGGCCGCCCCGTCGAGCGACGTCACCATGTTGGCGCGCAGCCAGGCGCGCCCGGAGGTCCCGGGCTCATCGGGATACGCGTACGCGTCGGCGAGCTCGTCGATGCTCCACTCGCGATCGGCGAGCGGTTCGGTGGCACCGGTCGCGGTACCGGGCGGGAACAGGCGTCGCATGCGGGAAGTCTGACACGCTGCGACGACGGGACGGACGGGGCGCCCGGCCCGCCGTCGGCGGGCGAGGCAGGGGGCGGGGCAGGCACGGGAGAGACCGCTCGCATCGGGCCGGGCCACCCCGGGCCGGGGCCGGAATCCCGGCGCGTGTGGGGTGGGTGGGCGGGAGGCCCGGGCACGGAGCGCCGCGCGAAAGGGCGCCTCCCACCGGCTCGCCCCGAGCGCGAAAGGGCGCCTCCCACCGGCTCGCGCCGGGGTGCGTAGCGGCAAGGGACGGAGAGTCGGGGGCCCTGGCCCGAGGGATTACTCTGAGGAGCTGTGTCCTCCTCCCTTTCCGCTTCCGAGCCGCCCCCCGCCCCCGTCCCCTCCCCGGACGGGAGCCCGCTCGCGCTGTGCGGCCGGGAGCCGCATGTGCCCGCCGAGCGACTCGTGGCGGAGATGGTGCCACCGCCGCGGTTCGACTCGGTGCGGTTCGACACGTACGTGCCCGACCCCGCGCAGCCCAGCCAGGCCGAGGCCGTCACCGTGCTCAGCGGTTTCGCCGCCGGGATCGGCGGGGCGACCGCGGCCCAGGGCGGGAAGCGGCGCTGGTTCGGCAGGAAGCCGCAGGCCCCGGCCGGGCCCCGCGGCGTGTACCTCGACGGCGGCTACGGCGTGGGCAAGACGCACCTCCTCGCCTCCGTCTGGCACGCCACCGCGGCGACGCCCGAGCTCAAGGCGTTCGGCACGTTCGTCGAGCTCACCAACCTCGTCGGCGCCCTCGGCTTCCAGCAGACCGTGAAGACCCTCAGCGGCCACCGGCTGCTCTGCATCGACGAGTTCGAACTGGACGACCCGGGCGACACCGTCCTCGTCTCCACACTCCTCGGCAGGCTCGTCGACGCGGGCGTGGCACTCGCCGCGACCTCCAACACGCTCCCGGGCAAGCTCGGCGAGGGCCGCTTCGCAGCGGCCGACTTCCTCCGTGAGATCCAGGGCCTGTCCGCACACTTCCGGCCGCTGCGGCTCGACGGCGAGGACTACCGCCACCGCGGACTGCCGGAGGCCCCCGCCCCGTACGACGACGAGCAGGTCACCCGCGTCGCCTACCGCACCGCCGGTGCCTCGCTCGACGACTTCCCCTCCCTGCTCGGCCACCTCTCCCGCGTGCACCCCAGCCGCTACGGCGCGCTCTGCGACGGCGTCGACGCCGTCTGCCTCACCGATGTGCGGGCCGTGCCCGACCAGTCGACGGCGCTACGGCTCGTCGTCCTGGCCGACCGGCTGTACGACCGCGAGGTGCCGGTGGTGGCCTCCGGCATCTCCTTCGACCGGATCTTCAGCGAGGAGATGCTCCGGGGCGGCTACCGGAAGAAGTACTTCCGCGCCATCTCGCGGCTCACCGCCCTCGCACGCGACGCCAAGCCGCTGCTCCAGGGCTGAGGCCGGAGGGCGGGGCGCCCGCCGACGGCCGGCCCTCACACGTACGGCCGCCCCTCGGCCGTACGGGGGCGCGCCGGATCGCGGGCCCGGGCGCACACGGGGCGCGGACCGGCCGTGCGACGCCGTTCTTGAAGGTTCCCGTGGGGCGTGACCACGTGATACACACGGCATGGTCATATCTCTGTCCGCCAACAGGGAGTTGCCCATGTCTGCCACACGACGTCAGGTCCTCGCCCGTTCCGGGGCGCTGGGGGCGGGAATCGCCTTCGCCGGGACCATCTCGGAGATTTTCGCCGGTACTTCGGCCACGGCCCACGACTGGGGCGGAGAGGCGGGCTACGGCCCCCTGCTGCCCGACCCGGACGGCCTCCTCGACCTTCCCGAAGGGTTCCGCTACACCGTCCTGTCCCGCGAGGGCGACGAGCTGCGCTCCGGGCAGGGCAAGGTGCCCAGCAACCACGACGGCATGGCCGCCTTCCCCGGCCGTGACGGCCGCACCCACCTGGTGCGCAACCACGAGAACCGGGTGGATGCCAAGATCCGCGTCCCGGCCGTGAAGGGAATCACGTACGACCCGGAGGGCCTGGGCGGCTGTACGGCCCTGGAGCTGGGCCGGGGCAACCGCGTCCTCGGCGAGCAGGTCGCCATCGCCGGCACCGCCGTGAACTGCGCGGGCGGTCCCACCCCCTGGCACACCTGGCTCACCTGCGAGGAGACCGAGGACCGGGCCGGCACCAACGGCTACACCAAGGACCACGGCTTCATCTTCGAGGTCGACCCGTACGACCCGCGCCACACCTCCGCCGAGCCGCTCACCGCCATGGGCCGGTTCCAGCACGAGGCGATCGCCGTCGACCCCGGCAACGGCGTGATCTACGAGACGGAGGACGCCTTCGAGAAGCCCTTCGGGCTCTTCTACCGCTTCCTGCCCAAGAAGCCGATGGGCGGCAGGGGCTCGCTGCACGCGGGCGGCCGTCTCCAGGCGATGCGTGTTCCGGGCGTGAAGGACCTGTCCGCCGTACAGGAGACGGGCACGACGTTCGACGGCATCGAGTGGGTGGACGTACCGGACCCGCTGGCCAAGGAGACGGCGATCCGGTTCCAGGACTTCGGCCCGAAGGGCATCACCCACGCCCAGAAGCTGGAGGGCTGCTACTGGGGCGGTCGCTGCGTCTACTTCGTCTCCAGCTTCGCAAAGAGCGCCGAGGGATCGGCCGCCGACCACTACGGCCAGATCTGGCGGTACGACCCGAAGCACCGCCGGCTCACCCTGATCGTCGTCTTCGGCCCGGACACGGACCTGCAGATGCCCGGCGAGGAGCCGGACAACATCACGCTCGCGCCGGGCGGCGGCCTGATGGTCTGCGAGGACGGCGAGGGCGCACAGCACGTCTTCGGTCTCACCAAGCGCGGGAAGGTCTACGCGATGGCGCGCGGGCGCCAGAACATCGGCACCCCGGAGGAGCCGGAGTGGGGCGAGTTCGCGGGGGTCACGTTCTCCGCCGACGGCTGCTCGATGTACGTGAACTGCTACAACCCCGGCACGACGTTCGCCGTCACGGGCCCCTGGCGCTGACGCCTCCGCCCCGGCGGTCGCCGTAACGGGCTGCCCGCTCGCCGCTCCCCCGCCGTCCGACGCGAGGACGGGCGGCGGGGGTACGGCCGGGTGGTCCGGAGCTCTCGGGGTTCCGGGCTTCCGGGCTCTCGGTGGGTTCCGGGCTCACGGGGGTTCCGGACTCTCGGGGTTCCAGGCCTCCGGGCTCTCGGGGATTCCGGGCTTCCGGGCTCTCAGTGGGTTCCGGGCTCAAGGGGATTCCGGGCCTCCGGGCCTCGGGCCGTACCCGAGCCTCCGGTGACGCGGGCCCGGGAGCCGGGACCCGATCGGAGGTGGAAGACATGCCGACACAGGAGCTTGATTTTACGCTCCGAACATGATCCAACACTTTGCGCAACAGCCCGGCACGCGTGCACGCCGTCGGGCCGCCTCGGCCCTGATGCCGCTGCTCGCACTCGCACTCGCCGCCTGCGGCGGCACGGACGACGGCGGCAGCCGGGCAGCGGACCCGGCCATATCCTCCGGCTCCTCGGACCCCGGCCACGGCCGGTTCGAGGTCGGGGGCCCCGCGGCCGGTGCCCCGGCGGCGCCCACCCTCCCGGCGGCGGACGGCCGCGCGGCGGTCTTCACCCGGGGTGCGGGCGAGGACGACAAGGTCGTGGCGCTCACCTTCAACGCCGACATGGCCCCGGAGCACGCTACGCGCGCCGCCGGTGGCGAACGCTTCGACAACCCCCAACTCGTCTCCTCCCTACGGACGTTGCAGGTGCCCGCGACCATCTTCATGACGGGTCGGTGGGCGGACGAATACCCGGACCAGGCGCGGTCGCTGGGCCGCGACCCGCTCTTCGAGGTCGGCAACCACAGCTACGGTCTCGGCTCCTTCTCCGGACCCTGCCGCGCGGGCATGCCACGTGTCGACCGGGGGGCGATGCGCCAGGAGGTCGACCGCGCGTACACGGCGATCCGCCGGGCCGGGGTCCCGGACCCCGTGCCGTACTTCCGCTTCCCCGGCGGCTGCTTCGACGACGGGGCGCTGCGGGCGGTCGCCCCGACGCGGGTGACCGCGGTCCAGGGGGACGTACTGAGCGGGGACGCCTCCACGGACTCGGCGGACCGGGTGGCGGAGCAGGTGCTGTCGCAGGTGAGGCCCGGCTCGGTGGTCGTCATGCACGCCACGCTCAGCCACGCGCCGGCGACCGAGGCCGCGGTGCGGCGGATCGTCCCCGAGCTGCGGGCGCAGGGCTACCGCTTCGTCCGGGTCTCGGAGCTGATCAGCCGTACGCGGGGCGAGGGGCAGGAGCAGGAGACCCAGCAGCAGGACATCCGGGGGCAGGCCTCGCAGGATGAGCGGCAGGAGCCGGGCGCCCGGGACCGGGTGCAGGACCAAGTCGCGGGCAGGGCAAGGGAGTAGGGGCAGAATCCGGCCGGAGTCAGCCGCCGCAGGAGGCGCGCTCGGCCTCCTGCCACTCGCACACCGGGCAGAGGGTCGCGCCGGGATGCCCGGCACCGTACTCGGTCGGCTCGCCGCACAGCACGCAGTCGGCGTACGGGGGTCCGGACGCGAGCCGGGTGTCCCGGTCGGTGGGGTCGGCGCTCGCGTCGTGCCCGTGCGCGTTCATGGGGTGCCACCTCCTCGGATCACCGCGGTCGGCCCGGCGCTCCGTGATCCGTCCCGGAGCCGGCCGCATCTTCCAGTGTGCCTCCGGTCGGGACCGACCGGACCGCCCGCCGGCCGTGACGCGGAGAGCCGCCCGGTGTGACGCGGAGGCCCGTGCAGCGCGGAGTCGCAGCACCATGCGTCCGCGGACCGGCGCTCACGGCACGTACCCCGTAGGACCGGCGTTCAGCGCGCGTAGGCCGTGGGCGGGACGCCGATCGTCGCCGTGAAGTCGCGGACGAGGTGGGCCTGATCGCTGTAGCCGAGCTCGGCGGCGAGCCCGGCCCAGTCCACCCCCGTCGTGGCGGTGGCGGAGCGCTCCAGCGCCTCATGGATGCGGTGGCGCAGGATGACCCACTTGGGGCTGACGCCGACGTACCCGGCGAAGAGCCGCTGCAGGCTGCGCACCGACAGCCCCTCGGCCCGGGCGACCTCCGACACGCGCCGCAGGGTGCGGTCCTCACGGATGCGGTGGGCGGCGGCCATGGCCGATTCGGCGTACGGATCGGGCTGCGGGCGCAGGCCGAGGAGGAAGGCGTCGAGCGCGGCGACGCGGGCGTCCTCCTCTTCGGGACCGAGGACGGAGGCCGGATCGGCGCGGGTGTCTGTGCCGGTGCCCTGGAAGACGTCGGTGAGCGGCAGCCGGTGCCCCGTCCAGCGGGAGACGGGCCGGCCGGGCGCGAACGGCCGGAAGCCGCCCGCCCGGAACTGGACCCCGCACACCCGCCCGGCGCCCTCCAGCTTCTGCGTGAACAGCTCCAGCCCGATGCCCGCGACCTCCGCGAAGTCGGGCCGGCCCGCGAAGCGCTGGAAGACGACGTTCACGGAAGGGTGGGGTACGACGTGCGAGGCGTAGGGCTCGGACAGGTCCCAGTCGATGAGCCAGTAGTGCTCGAGATACGGCCGGAGCGGCTCGGCGGGCTCGCGGCGGCGGAAGCGTACGCGCGCGAAGAGCTCCGGGGCGTCGATGATGCCCCGGGTGTCGCGCCGCGGTGCCGCCATGTCCGCGATCCTATGCCGCGGGGTGCGGGGCGTGAGGTGTCGCGTTTGTTCAAGCCGGGCCGTCAGGGCGCTCGTACCGTCGCCCCCATGACGACCCTGATCAGTGAACGGCTCGAAGCGGCGGCCCGGCAGGCCGTGCCGGTGGTGCGCGGTGTGGACGACGGCCGGCTCGGCGACCCGACGCCGTGCGCCGAGTACACCGTGCGGGACCTGCTCAACCACCTCTTCCACGTGGTCGTCGGCTTCCAGGCGATCGCCGCCCGCGAGGACGCCGACTTCACCACCACCCCCGACTACCTCGACGGGGACTGGCGCTCCCGCTTCGCGGACGAGACCGGCCGGCTCGTCGCGGCCTGGGGCGCGCCGGGAGCCGACGAAGGCGTGGCGGGGAGCATGAACCTCCCCGCCCGGACCCTGGGCAGCATGGCGCTGCTGGACCTGACCGTGCACGGCTGGGACCTGGCGCGGGCGACCGGCCAGGAGTACACGCCGGACGCGGAGAGCGTCCGCACGCTCTCCGCACTCATCGAGGAGATGGGCCCGACGGCACGGACGATGAAGGTCTTCGGCGAACCCGTCGCCGTACGGGAGGGTGCGGCACCGATCGAGGTGCTCCTGGCGTCGACGGGACGGGACCCCGGCTGGAGTCCCGGACACCGTCGCTGACGGCGCGTCCAGCCCCCGGTCCACGCACCGCCGCCGACGGCCCGGTCGGCCGCCTTGCCCCCGGTCCACGCACCGCCGCCGACGGCCCGGCCGGCCGCCCCGGGGCCGCTCACCCGACCGGCGGCCGGAGCATGGCCGGTCGTCCGGCGGCCTGCATACGCTCGCCGCATGACACCCCCCGGCGCCCGTGACGAGGGCGGATCAGCCGTCACCGAGGACGTGGCCCACCTGCTGGTGCGCTGTCTCGAGGCCGAAGGGGTGCGTTACGTCTTCGGGATTCCCGGCGAGGAGAACATCCGGTTCGTCGACGCGCTGAACAGCTCCGGCATCCGCTATGTCCTCGTACGCCACGAGCAGGCTGCCTCCTTCATGGCCGAGATGTACGGGCGGCTGACCGGCCGGGCCGGAGTGTGCTCGGCCACGCTCGGACCGGGCGCGATCAACCTGCTGCTGGGCACCGCGGATGCCATGACCAACAGCGCTCCGCTGGTGGCGCTCGCCGCGCAGGGTTCGCTCCGTCGCGTGCACAAGGAGTCCCACCAAGTCATCGACCTGGTCTCGATGTTCGCCCCGGTCACCCGGTGGTCGGCCCGGATCCAGCACCCCGACGCGGTGCCGGAGATGGTGCGCAAGGCGTTCAAGACGGCGCAGAGCGAGCGGCCCGGGGCGGTGTTCCTGGCCGTCCCCGAGGACATCGAGGCCACCGCACCGGAGTCGCCGCTGTCCCCTCTGCAGATCGACGTCGTGCATGCCGACGCGCCCTCGTCCGCGCAGATCGAGCGCGCGGCCGAGGTGCTGGCCTCGGCCCGCCGACCGGTCCTCCTGGCCGGGCACGGCGCCGCCAGGGCGGGGGCGTCGGCGGCTCTGGTCCGCTTCGCCGAGCGCCTGAACGTCCCCGTCGCGACGACCTTCCACGGCAAGGGCGTCTTCCCCGACGACCACCCCAACGCCCTGGGCGCCGTCGGTTTCATGCGTCACGACTACACCAACTTCGGCTTCGACACCGCCGACGCCCTGATCTGCGTCGGGTACGAACTCCAGGAGTTCGACCCGGTGAAGATCAACCCGGACGGCGACAAGCGCATCGTCCACATCCACCATTTCCCCGCCGAGGTCGACGTCCACTACCCGGTGGCCGTCGGCGTGAAGGGCGACCCCTCGCACGCCCTGGACGCGCTCGCGGCCGCTGTCGGCAAGCCCTTCCCGTACGAGGGGTCGGGCGAGCGCATCCGGGCCCTGCTCTCCGAAGAGCTGGAGTACGGGCGCGGCAACGACGTCTGCCCGCTCGTGCCGCAGCGCGTGGTGGCCGACGTGCGCGCAGCGCTGGGCCGCGAGGACATCGTGCTCGCCGACACCGGCGCCGGGAAGATGTGGATGGCGCGGCTCTACCCCGCGTACGAACGGGACACCTGCCTGCTCTCCAACGGGCTCTCCACGATGGCGTTCGCGCTGCCCGGTGCGATCGCCGCCAAGCTGGCCCGCCCGGAGCGGCGCGTGCTGGCGATGATGGGCGACGGCTCGTTCCTGATGAACTCCCAGGAGCTGGAAACGGCCGTGCGCGAAGGCATTCCCCTCGTCGTCCTCGTCCTGGTCGACGAGGAATACGGGCTGATCACCTGGAAGATGGAGCTCGAACTCGACCGTCACAGCCACACCCGCTTCACCAACCCGGACCTGGTCGCCTACGCGGAGAGCTTCGGCGCCCGCGGCCACCGGATCACCGCGGCCGGTGAGCTGCTGCCGGTGCTGCGGGAGGCTCTGGACAGTGAGGGGGTGTCGGTCATCGCCTGTCCTGTGGACTACTCCGAGAACCTGCGCCTGACCGATCGGCTCGGCACGCTCCACGGGCCGTTCTGAACCCCGCCCGCAGCCACAGCGAGGGCCCGCCGGCCAAGCCGACGGGCCCTCGCTGTGCAGCTTCGGACGGTGCCGCGTGCGGCGTCACTCCGACGATGAAGAGCCGGCCGGCCGTGCCGTGACCTCGGTCGGCCGGACGATGACGAAGCCCTCGCCCTCCAGCTTCAGTTGCACGGCCTCGCCCGAGCCGCCGCGGATCATCGAGCCGATGCCCTGGGACCGGTTCAGGGAGGTCTGGAGCTGCGAACTCCAGCCGACGACCGCGTCCGTGTCGACGAAGACCGGGGCGGACTGCGAGACCGGGATCACTATGGGCGCGCCCTCACAGGTGACGCCGAGCCGGCCATGGCCGGTGAAGACGCTGTTGAACAGGCCGCCTCCGGCCATGCCCGCGCCCTTCACCGTCTTGACCTCGTACGAGAGGGTCGGGTCGAAGCACAGCACATGGCGCCCGCCGACGGTCAGGCTGTCGCCGGGGGCGAGGTCGACGATGAAGCAGTTGGCGGCCTCGTGGGCGAACCACACCTCGCCCTGGCCGCGGACGGCCATCAGGGCCAGGCCCTCGCCGGTGACGGCGCGCTTGAGGAACGAGCCGGCGCCCTGGCCGTGCTTCTCGAAGGCGAGGTCGCCGCGGAAGGCGACCATCGCGCCCTGCCGTGCGTAGCACTCGCCGTTGAGCGTGTACTTGATGGACTTCGAATTCTGCATGGCCATACCGAGCTCGGTGGACGGCTGAGCCATGTTGTGGGAGGCGAAAAGATCACTTTGCATGCGGCGCATCGTCTCCCGGAACGACCGGATCCGGCCAGCAGCCGTGGTACTCACAACAGCGGTACGGGTGCCTGACGCGCGCGTGAGGGCGGCTGGCAGACTGGGCGCGTGACCAGTGCCGACGCCTCCGGCCGCCCCGCCGATCGCCCCGATTCCGCACACCCCGCCGCCCCCGCGGAACCGGCCGGGCGCACCGTCGAGGGCACCAGCCCCTTCGCGCACGAGGTGGCCGCGCGCGACGCCGCCCCGCAGTTCGTCCTGCCCCTGGTGGTCCGTATCGAGAAGGCCGCGCCCCCGGCCCGTACGGACGCGCTGGAGACGGCGGCGCGCGCGGTGCTCGTCCTGCTGGCCGACGAGCGGGCGTCGCGCGAGGACGGCGCGTGGTTCGCGACCGTACGGGACTGGCAGGACGCCCGGATTCGCAAGGTCGTCCGGCGGGCGCGCGGCGCCGAGTGGCGGCGTGCCGGGACGCTGCCCGGCATCACGGTGACGGGCGCGGAGGCGGAGGTACGGGTCTTCCCGCCGGTGCCGCTCGACGGGTGGCCGAAGGAGCTGGCGAAGCTGCAGGTCTCGGGCACCGAACTGGACGACCCTGAGCGGCCGTCCGCCCCGGATCCGGGTGTTCCGGTGCTGTGGCTCAGCCCGGAGATCTCCATGTCGGCGGGCAAGGCCATGGCCCAGGCGGGACACGGGGCGCAGCTCACCTGGTGGGAACTGCCGGACGCGGAGCGGGAGATGTGGCGTGCGTCGGGCTTCGCTCTGGCGGTGCGCACCGCGGAGCCCTCGCGCTGGGCGGAGCTCACGCGCAGCGGGTTGCCGGTCGTACGGGACGCGGGCTTCACGGAGATCGCGCCCGGCTCGTGCACGGTCGTCGCCGAGCACCCGGCGTTGCGGAAAACACTCAAGTCGGTCAAGCCGGTCAAGCCGGGTGCGCCCGGCCGTTTGCCGGGATCGGACTGAACACGGGGCGCCGACGTTCCGTATTCCCCTGCGCCACCCGGTCCGCCCTGGGCGGCTGAGTGCGCGGCTTGACCGACCGCTCAGTTCGCGCTTGGCTGACGCAACTCGACCTCCCCGGCAGCAGGCCGGGACCTCTTACGCGTGTGCCGCGACAGGAGAATGCGAGACACCTTGCGACACATCAACGGAACGAAGCTCATCATCGGGGCCCTCGTCGCGACGCTCGGGGCGCTGCTGTTCCCCGTCTGGTCCTACGCCGACCGCTCGGGAACCGGCCAGGCGAACCTCGACTCCGGAACGGTGACCACCCAGTGGGGCCCGCTCTCCGCCCAGGACCGGGACTTCCTGGTCAAGGTGCGGCTGGCAGGGCTGTGGGAGATGCCCGCGGGACAGCAGGCCATGGAGCGCGCACCCACCAAGTCGGTCCGCGACTGCGGCGACCACCTGATCGTCGGGCACACGGACCTCGACGAGCGCGTGCGCTTCGCCGCGGGAAAGCTCGGGGTCGAGCTGCCGAACCAGCCGAACGAGCAGCAGCAGGGCTGGCTCCGTGAGCTGACGGAAGCGGAAGGCATCACCTACCAGCGGAAGTTCGCGCAGCTCCTGCGCTCGGCCCACGGCAAGTTCTTCGGCCAGATCGGCGCGACCCGCAACGCCACCCGCAACACCTTGGTCCGCCAGCTCGCCGACGCCGCCAACGTGACCGTCCTCGACCACATCACGATGCTGGAGCGGACCGGCATGGTCGACTTCGACGCCATAGCGAACGACACGGCCAACGCCCCGCCGGCCAGTCCGACCGGCCCGCCGCCGCCCACCTCGACCGTGGTCCCCGCCCCGATCCCCGTCGTGCCGGGTGACGGAGTCGAGACGACGTCGAAGCCGTCGCCGAGCCCCACCGGGGACGCCACCGCGGACTCCACGACGGCACCGCAGCTCGGTTCGCGATCGGGGAGCGGCACGGACCACGGCCCCGGTTCCGACTACGGGAACTGACGAGGACGACGCACGACGGGACATCCCGACGAGAGCCGGTCCGACGGCCTGCGGCGCCCCACCGGGGGCACCGCAGGCCGTCGCATGTCGGGAGCCGGACGTCCTCCTCGTACGCCGGAGGCCAGGACGCCTCGTGCGCCGGAGGCCAGGACGCCTCGTGCGCCGGGCCGCGTCCGGGGCGGCGTCCCGGGGCGGCCGGGGGAACCCCGCGCCCGGGCGGGCCGTCGAACCTCAAATCAAGCTCTGAATCACAGCTCATCAGGATTCGACCGGGCATGCCGGGGCCATCACCCGGGCACCTGTCGAACACACGAGGGGAGGAGGCCGGCCATGGACAAACTGGGTACGGGCATCGGATGGCGGCCCGAGATCGCCGACACGGTGGCCCAGCTGCCCGGCCTCGACTGGGTCGAGGTGGTGGCGGAGAACATCTGCCCCGGCCACCTCCCCGAGCCGTTGCAGCGGCTGCGCGAGCGCGGCATCACCGTCATCCCGCACGGCGTGTCGCTGGGTCTCGGCGGAGCCGAGCGCCCCGACCCCGAACGCCTCGCCTCCCTCGCCGAACGCGCCGAGACGCTGGGCGCCCCGCTGGTCACCGAGCACATCGCCTTCGTACGGGCCGGTGGGACGCTCACCGCGTCGCCCCGGCTGGAGGCGGGCCATCTGCTGCCCGTGCCGCGCACCCGCGACGCGCTCGACGTGCTGTGCGAGAACGTCCGCATCGCCCAGGACGCGCTGCCCGTGCCGCTGGCGCTGGAGAACATCGCGGCGCTGATCTCCTGGCCGGGCGAGGAGATGTCCGAGGGGCAGTTCCTGGCCGAGCTGGTGGAGCGTACGGGAGTGCGGCTGCTCATCGACGTGGCCAACCTCCACACCAACCACGTCAACCGCGGCGAGGACCCGGCGAAGGCCCTGGACGAACTGCCGGTCGAGGCCATCGCGTACGTGCATGTGGCGGGCGGCGTCGAGAAGGACGGCGTGTGGCACGACAGCCACGCGCACCCGGTGACCCGGCCGGTCCTGGACGTCCTCGCGGAACTGCGCTCCCGCATCGACCCTCCGGGCGTGCTGCTGGAACGGGACGAGGACTTCCCGGCGGCGCAGGAGCTGGCGGGTGAACTGGACGCGATCCGCGGGGTGTTGGAGGCCGGCCGCGACACCGGTACGGCTGCGGGCGGCGCGGGCCCCGTACGGACACCGCGCGGCGCCGGCCGTGGTCCGGTCGCGCCCGCGGAGGAGAGCGCGCGCCAGCGGGTCGGGCTGACCCAGGCGTCGCTGCTGTCCGCGCTCGTGGCGGGGACACCGGCCCCGGAAGGCTTCGACCGGCAGCGGCTGTGCATACAGAGCCGGGCGCTGGCCGCCAAGCGGGCCGACGTGGTCGCCAAGGTCGCGCCCGAACTGCCGGAGATCCTGGGCACGGCGTACCGCAGCGCGTTCCTCGGCTATGCGCAGCGGCACCCGATGACCGGCGGCTACCGCCAGGACGCGCTGGAGTTCGCCGAGTATCTGCTGGCCCTGCCCACGGGGCCCGCGGCCGCGACAGCGAGTACGGCGGCGAAGCGGACGGCGCGGAACCCGGTCGCGGACCCGGCCGTACGGCGTCGGCTCGACACCTGGTGGCTGGAGCGCTCCGGTCCCACGCCCCTGCCGGCCGGCCGTTTCGCGCGGATGCTGCACACGGCGCTACGGGGACGCGTACGGGCGGCGTGAGGCCGCGAGCTCCCGCCGAAGGTCGCCACCGGGTGGCGCGGACGGTGCGCGGAGCGTGAGATTCCGCGAACCCGCACAGGATCATCCTCGGTCGCACTAGCGTGCGGTGCCGCAGGAGGCACGCACCATGCGATCCATGAACAGCACGGGGCTGGTCCTCGCCGCGCTGACCGCGACGCTCGCCGCCCTGGTCTTCCCGATTTGGACATATCACGACAGATCCGGCACCGGCCTCGCCCGCCTGGAGGCCGGGACCGTCACCACGCGCTGGGGCCCGCTGTCGGCCGCCGACCGGGACTTCGTCGTCCGGGTGCGGCTGGCCGGACTGTGGGAACTCCCCGCCGGTGAGCAGGCGGTGCAGCGCGCGCCGACCCCGGCGGTCGCGAAGGCGGGCGAGCACCTGATGGAGGGCCACACCTTCCTCGACGCCCGGGTCCGCGAGGTCGCGCAGCGGCTGGGCATGGAGATCCCCGCCGATCCGAACGAGCAGCAGCAGCGCTGGCTCGGTGAGCTGACGGCCGCGTCCGGCGAGGTCTACGCGCGGAAGTTCGCCAACATCCTGCGCATGGCGCACGGCAAGGTATTCGCCGTCGTGGCGCAGATCCGGCACACCACGCGCAACAGCCTGGTCCGCGAACTGGCCGACGACGCCAACACCACCGTCCTCGACCACATCACGATGCTCGAACGCACCGGTCTCGTCGACTTCGACGCCATCGCCACCGAGGAGGCGGACGGCGCCGCCGCACCCCCGACAGGCCCGCCGCCCCCGTCCGCGCCACCCGCCCTCTCGCCGCCGCCCGCCGGTACGGCCGAACCCGCGCCGAGCTTCTCGCTGCCACCGCCCGCGACCCTTCCGGAGAAGCCGGAGAAACCGGAGAAGCCGCAGAAGCCGCAGAAGCCCGATACGTAACACACCATGGCAGAACGGGCGAAACCGCACCGAACCATCCCCACGGACTCCACGGAGAACGACGCATCGTGACTCCCGGCAGTCCCCGCGTCCGCATCGTGAAAGAAGACTGGCGCTCCATGGCCCCCTCTCAGTAGAAACTCCCGTATGTGGGTTCTGTTCCTTCTCGTCGCCTGCGCAGCCGCCGTCGCCTCGGCGGTGCGCCTGGTCGGCGCCGCGGCCACCGCCTCGCGCAGGCCGGGCCGGGCGGCGGGAGCGGTGTTCACCGCCGCCGACCACGACACGGAACTCCCCACCCCTGCCGCCGTCTCGGTCTACGAGGCCGCGTTCCTGGCCGGAGGCCCGCGCCGGGTCGCCGATCTGACGCTGCTCTCGCTGGCCCGCCAGCGACGGCTGCTGCTCGCCCACACGGGATGGGCGACGGTGGTCGACCCCGACGGCGGTGACGAGCTGGAGCGTTCGGTGATCACGGCGATCGGCCCGGACGGTCAGTCCCGGGTCTCCGCGATCCGTACGGCAGTTGGGGCCGCCGAGGCCGTACGTTCGCTCGCCGACCGGCTGGTCGCGGCCGGTCTCGCCGTCCCCTCCACCGCCGTCACCAACATCGCCACCGCCGTGCGCCAGGGGCAGTTCGCGGCCCTGCTGGTGGTGCTGACCGGCACGGTGTCGCTGTTCATGCTGCCGCCGGAGGCCGGAGCCGCTCCCGTCGTCGCCTGGTTCGCGCTGCCGCTCGCGCTCATCTCGGGCGCCCTGGCCATCGCGCATCTGGAGATGCGGACGAGCAGCCTGTGGGCGTCACCGGCGGGCATGCGGCTGCTGGGACGGATCGCCGCGGACTCCGTCGGCCGGAGCGGGGACGGAGCGTCGGGCCTCACCGCGTTCGCCGTACGCGGGCCCGCGGCCCTCAAGGACCCCGAGCTGCGCGCCGCGCTCCAGGGCGGCGGCGACGTCCGCCCGCGCCCGGAGAACTGACCGCCGGAGGACGGCGAACCGCACCCCGCCCCCGGCCCCGGACCCGGACCCGGGGCATTCGTGTGCGATGCCCCCCGTCCACGGCGTCCCGCGCGCCTCGGCGAAGTGCCACTCCGCTGACCGAGTGACCGCCACGTGTCAGTGACCGGCCGCGGCGATCACCGCCGACAAGATGATGAACGGCCCGGTTCCCCGCTCTGACGAGCCGTCTGCGACCCGGGCCGGAAACCCCGTCGCCGCGCCCCGCCCGGGGAGGCCGGAGCGGCACGTCCATCACATCAGGATGAAGCGGACGTTCCCGATGAAACGGCACGTCCAGACGAAGGGATGACGCGTGAGAGCAGTAGCGCTGTACGGCGCCCTCGGGTCGCTGGTCCTCACCGCACTCGCCACCGCCCCCGCCGGCAGCGCCACTCCCCCGCGCGCACCGGGCGACGGCACTCCCGCCGGAGCCGCGTGGAGCACCGCGGACGAGACCTCGCCCGAGGCCCGCGGCACCACCGCCGCGGCCGCGCGCGCCGCCGCGACGGGCATCACCTGGGGCCGCTGCCACAAGACCGAGAACCTGCCCAAGCCGGTGCAGTGCGGGACCGTGTCCGTACCGCTGGACTACGCACAGCCCGAGGGCAGGAAGATCTCCCTGACGGTCAGCCGCGCCCGCAACACCGGCACGCAGTCGGAGCGCCAGGGCGCGCTGGTCTTCAACCCGGGCGGTCCCGGCGCCTCCGGCATGGAGTTCCCGCTCTACGGCGAACTGGCGGAGTGGCGGCCGGTCGCCAAGGCGTACGACTTCGTCGGCTACGCACCGCGCGGTGTCGGCCGTTCAGCGCCGCTGTCGTGCCAGAACGCCGCCGAGTTCATGAAGTCCCCGACCAACGCGCCCATCCACCCGGACGAGGAGTACAAGACCGTCCGCAAGAACCGGGCCAAGGACTACGCGCAGGGCTGCTCTCTGCGCGGAGGCGCCGCCCTGCGGCACTACACCTCGCTCAACAACGCCCGCGACCTCGACGTCCTCCGGGCCGCACTCGGCGAGAAGAAGATCAACTTCATCGGGGCCTCGTACGGCTCGTACTTCGGGGCGGTCTACGCGACCCTCTTCCCCGGCCATGTCCGCCGCATGGTCTTCGACAGCGCGGTCAACCCCGACCCGGCCCAGGTCTGGTACCGCAACAACCTCGACCAGTCCCAGGCCTTCGAGAGCCGCTGGGCAGACTGGCGACGCTGGGTCGCCCAGCACGACGACGTCTACCACCTCGGCCGTACGCAGCAGGAGGTGCTGACCTCCTACGAGAAGGCGCGGACGAAGATCGAGCGCACACCCGCGGGCGGCACGGTCGGCTCGGCGCAGCTCCAGGCGGCGTTCCTGAAGGTCGGCTACTACGACGCGTTCTGGCCGCGGCGGGCGTACGCGCTGTCGGAGTACCTGCGCGGCAACGACAAGCCGATGGTCGAGCAGGCCAAGCCCGCTGTGGAGGGCGCCGAGGCGGAGGAGAACGGCAACGCCGTCTACACGGCCGTCGAGTGCAACGACGCCCCCTGGCCCACCGACTGGCGCGTCTGGGACGAGGACAACACCCGCCTCGCCCGCACCGCCCCGTTCGAGACCTGGGACAACGCCTGGATGAACCTGCCCTGCGCGTACTGGACGGAGACCCGGCAGAAGCCGCTCGACGTACGGACGGCCGCCCGCGCGCTGCCGCCGGTGCTGATCCTGGCCGCCGAGCGGGACGCGGCGACGCCCTACGCGGGCGCCCTGGAACTGCAGCGCAGGCTCAGCGGCGCGTCGCTGGTCACCGAGCGGCGCTCGGGCACGCACGGCATCGGCGGCGGTGAGAACGCGTGCGTCAACCGGCACTGGGAGACGTACCTGCTGACGGGCCGGACGCCGGGGCGGCAGGCGGCGTGCGGGCCGCACGCCGAGCCCGAGCCGGAGACGGCGGTGCAGGACCGCCGCGACCGGCGCGCCATCCCCAGGCCGGTGATCTGACACCGGACCGGTGACCTTCCGGAACACGGCGACGGCCGGACCCCTCGGGGTCCGGCCGTCGCCGTGTCCGGTCCATCCGCCGCCGATGGCGGATCCGTCGCGGCTCAGGCCAGTCCGGCCACCAGCTCGGCCACCGCCTTGCGGCGCCCGGTGTAGAAGGGCACCTCCTCACGGACGTGCAACCGCGCCTCGGAGGCCCGCAGATGGCGCATCAGGTCGACGATCCGGTGCAGCTCGTCCGCTTCGAAGGCCAGCAGCCACTCGTAGTCGCCCAGGGCGAAGGAGGCGACGGTGTTGGCGCGGACGTCGGGGAAGCCGCGGGCCATCTTGCCGTGGTCGGCGAGCATCCGCCGCCGGTCCTCGTCGGGGAGCAGGTACCAGTCGTAGGAGCGCACGAAGGGGTACACGCACACGTACTCGCGGGCGGTCTCGTCGGCGAGGAAGGCCGGGATGTGCGACTTGTTGAACTCGGCGGGGCGGTGCAGCGCCATGTTCGACCAGACCGGCTCCAGGGCACGGCCGAAGCGGGTGCGCCGGAAGAGGTTGTACGCCTCCTGGAGCGCGTCGGCGGTCTCCGAGTGCCACCAGATCATGACGTCCGCGTCCGCCCGCAGCCCCGAGACGTCGTACGTGCCGCGCACGGTGACGTCCTTCGCGGCGAGCTGCTCGAACAGCTCGTCCACCTCGGAGGCGTACCCGGTGCGGTCCTCCGGCAGGACGTCGCGCAGCTTGAACACCGACCAGAGGGTGTAGCGGATGACCTCGTTGAGGTCCTTGGCCTTCTTGCCGGCGTTCGGGCCCCTACCGGCCTCGGGGTTCTCAGGAGCAGCAGTCATGCCCTCATTCTCGCTCGCTCCCGCCGGTGCCCTCCGCCAGGGTCGCCACCAGCTCGTCGGCCGCGGTCCGCGCGCTCGCGATGCACGCCGGAATGCCCACGCCGTCGTAGAGGGCGCCGCACACGCGCAGCCCCGGAACCTTCGCCACCTGCTCGCGGATACGGGCCACCCGCGCGACGTGGCCCACCGGGTACTGGGGCAGCCCGCCGTCCCAGCGAGTGACCACCGACTCCACGGGGCGGGCGCTCAGACCGGCGGCCTCGCGCAGGTCGTCCAGGGAGAGCCGGACCAGCTCGGAGTCCTCGCGCTCCAGAATCGCCTCCTCGCCGTGGCGCCCGACCGAGGTGCGCAGCACGAAGAGGCCGGGGTCGGCATCCCCGAGCCAGCCCCACTTGCGGCTGGAGAAGGTGGACGCCTTGATCGTCCGGCCGTCGACGGGCGGTACGAGGAAGCCGCTGCCGTCCGGCAGCGTGGCGAGGTCGTCCCGGCGGAAGGCCAGGGTGACCAGGGCCATGGAGGCGTACTCGACGGCCGTCAGCTCGGCCGTCGCGGCCGGGGACTCCGCGGCGAGGAGGCGCGCGGCCTCGGGGGCGGGAACGGCGAGGACCACCCCGTCGGCCTCGATCAGCGTGTCACCGGCCACCATCTCCCAGGTCCCGCCCGTACGGGTCATGCGGTGCACGGGGGTGCCGGTGCGGATCTGGCCGCCCGCGGCGCGCACGGAGTCCGCGACGGCGAGCGGCAGCCGGCCCACACCCCCGTCGATGCCCATGAAGACCGGGCCGGCGGGGGCCTGCGCGGCGCGGGCCTGGATCGCGCGGACGCCCTCGGTCAGGGAGCGGTGGGTGCGGGCGGCCTCGAAGAGCTGCGGGACGGCGGCGCGCATCGAGATCCGGTAGGCGTCGCCCGCGTACACACCGCCGAGCAGCGGTTCGACGAGCCGGTCGACGACCTCGCGGCCGAGGCGCTCGGCGATGTACGCGCCGACGGCGACGTCCTCGCCGGGCTCCGTGCGCGGCAGCTCGGCGTCCTGCTCGATCCGGGCGAGGCCCTCGGGCGAGATCACCCCGGACGCGGCGAGCGGGGCGAGGTCGCCGGGCACGCCCATCACGTGTCCCTTCGGCATGGGCCGCAGCGCGCCCCGCGTCCAGATCGAGGCGGAGGCGGTGGCGGTGGTCCGCAGCCGGTCGGCCAGACCCGTCTCGCGCGCCAGCTCCACGGCCTCCGGCCGCCGCGCGAGCATCGACTCGGCGCCCAGGTCGACCGGTACGCCCGCGATCTCGCCCGCGTGCAGCTTGCCGCCCAGGCGCCCGGACGCCTCCAGAACCGTCACCCGTACGCCCGACGCGGTGAGCCGGTGCGCGGCCGCGAGTCCCGCGATGCCGCCGCCGATGACCACGACATGTGGGTCCGCGCGCTGTTCCGTACGACGTTCCGCCTGCTCCATGTTCCCCACTGTCTCAGACCCGGAACGAGTCCCGACCGTGACCTCTTCGGGACCGTGGACCCGCAACCCGCCCCGGGCGGCCCCCGTCCAACGGGCAGTTGACGTCACCGGCCCTTGGGGGGACCACCATGCCGCGTCCGTTGTTCAGCCCGCAGTCCGCGCCACCCCGTGCGTCGGAGTTCCGGCCTGCGTACGCGCCTCCGGCCGCGCGCCGGCGGTCCCGGCACCGGTCGCTCGCCGTCCTCGCCGGCGTTCTGCTCACCGCCTCGCTCGGCCTTGCCGCGTGCGGGAGTTCATCGGATTCCGCGACGGACGGCTCCGCCGCGAGGGACGGGGCGCGCGGCGAGGCGGCGCCCGCCTCCGCGGGAGGGGCGCACAACGGGGAGGCGGCTCCGCCGGCCAAGGCGCGTGAGGGGGCCGCCGACACCGGGCAGCAGCAGGCCGGTACGGGCGACGCGAAAGCCCCGGCCCGGAAGGCGCCGAAGCTCGGCCCGGCGCACATCATCCGCACCGCCACCCTGTCCGTACGGGTCAAGGACGTCCCCGGTGCGGCCGAGGAAGCCCGCACCACCGCGGAGAACGCGGGTGGTTACGTCGGGGACGAGACGACCGACCGCGACCGGGACGGCCACGAGCGGTCGAGCATCGTGCTGCGCGTACCGCAGGAGGAGTTCGGGCGCGTCCTGGACGACCTCGCGGGGACCGGCAAGTTGATCACCCGTCAGGTCGAGGCGCAGGACGTGACCGACCAGGTCGTGGACGTCGAGAGCCGCATCAAGTCCCAGGAGGCGAGCGTCGCCCGGGTCCGCGGGCTGATGGACCGGGCCGAGAACCTCTCGGACATCGTCACCCTGGAAGGCGAACTCGGCACCCGGCAGGCCGAGTTGGAAGCGCTCAAGGCCCAGCAGAAGTCGCTCCGGGAGCGTACGGGCATGGCGACCATCACGCTCCGGCTCACCGAGACCACGCCCAAGCCGGACAGCGGCGAGGACGACGAGGCCGGCTTCGCGGACGCCCTCGGCGGCGGCTGGAACGCCTTCGTGACGATGGTGCGCTGGCTGGCGGTCGTGGTCGGAGCCGTCCTGCCCTTCGCCGCCGCTCTGATGCTGCTGCTGGTGGTCTGGCGCACGGCGCGGGCACGGGCGGACCGGAACGGCCGACGGGGCGTCACACCCGCGCCGGCGATGGCCGTTCCCGCCCCGGCCCACGAGACCGCGCCCCCGGCGGAGCCAGCGGCGACCGCAGGTTCCAGGACGCGTGAAGGAACCCCGGAGGGAACCCGGGCGGAGTCCCGAGAGGAGGACTGAGCCGCGTCGCGCCCGTAGCGTGGACCGTGCGCGCACACCGCGCGCCCTTGAGAAGGGAACGACGCGATGACGGCGCGGGCGCAGCGGCTGGTGGTCATCGGTGGGGACGCGACGGGCATGTCCGCCGCGTCCCAGGCCCGCAGGTTGAAGGGCCCCGGCGACCTGGAGATCCTCGCCTACGAGCGCGGGCACTACACCTCCTACTCGGCCTGCGGCATCCCGTACTGGGTCGGCGGCCTGGTCTCCGGACCCGGCGGCCTGGTCGCCCGTACGCCCATCGAGCACCGCAGGCGCGGTATCGGCCTGCGGATGCGCACCGAGGTCACCGAGATCGACACCGGCAGGCAGCGGGTGCGCGTCCGCGACCTGGACAACGGGGACGGCGAACACTGGGAGGGCTACGACCACCTCGTCGTGGCCACCGGCGCCCGCCCGCTGCGCCCGGACATCCCCGGCATCGACGCGCCGGGGGTGTACGGGCTCCAGACGCTCGACGACGGACAGACCCTGATCGACGGGCTCAGGCAGCGGGGTTCGGGCCTGCGCACGGTCGTCGTCGGCGCGGGCTACATCGGTGTGGAGATGGCCGAGGCGCTGGTGAACCGTGGCTGCCGGGTCACCGTTCTGGAACGCGCCCAGCAGCCGATGTCCACGCTCGACCCCGACATGGGGCGGCTCGTGCACGACGCCATGCGCGGTCTCGGCATCGAGACGGTGACGGGCGCGGAGGTCACCGAGATCCGCAAGGGCGACGACGGGCGTGCCTCCGCGGTCGTCACCAAGGACACGGAGTACCCGGCCGACGTCGTCGTCCTGGGCCTGGGCGTACGGCCCGAGACCCAGCTCGCCCGCCGCGCCGGTCTGCCGCTCGGCGAGTCGGGCGGCCTGGTCACGGACCCGGCGATGCGGGTGCGCGGCCACGACAACATCTGGGCGGGCGGCGACTGCGTCGAAGTGCTGGACCTGGTCTCCGGCCGGCACCGGCACATCGCCCTGGGCACACACGCCAACAAGCACGGCCAGGTCATCGGCACGAACGTCGGCGGCGGCTACGCGACGTTCCCGGGCGTCGTGGGCACGGCCGTCAGCAAGGTCTGCGATCTGGAGATCGCCAGGACCGGCCTGCTGGAGTCCCAGGCGAAGGAGGCCGGGCTGCAGTACGTGACCGTGACGGCGGAGTCGACGAGCCGGGCCGGGTACTACCCGGACTCGCGCCCGATGACGGTCAAGATGATCGCGGAGCGCGGAACGGGGCGGCTGCTGGGCACGCAGATCGTCGGCCGCGAGGGCGCGGGCAAGCGCGTGGACATCGCGGCCGTGGCCCTGACCGCCCGGATGACGGTGGACCAGATGGCCATGCTCGACCTGGGCTACGCACCGCCCTTCTCGCCCGTGTGGGACCCGGTACTGGTCGCCGCGCGCAAGGCGAAGGCAGCGGTGGCACGCGACCTGCGTGGGGACTGACCGCGCGCCGGGAGCACCGGGGCCCCTGCCGCGTCCCCGGTCCGACGCCGCCGAGGCGCCGAGCCGTCGAAGCACCGAGGCGCCCGAGCCGTCGAGCCGTCGAGCCGTCGAGCCGGAAGGCATCCGGGCCCGCGCGAGTCCACGCCCGGGCGCCGCGGGCCCCCAGTGACCTCCCGTGATCCCCGCGGTCCGGCCCCGAGGGTCTGCGTTGGGCGCATCCGGGCGATAATCGCCTCCATGCCGGAGCTCACCCGGACGGTCCCCACCACGTCCACGCCACCCCGCGCCGCCCGCCGCGAGCGCGCCACCGCCGCGCTGCGGGCGGCAGCGCCCGCCCTTCAGGCGTACGCGGCGGTGCGGCTGCTGGGCCTCCTCGTGCTGGCCGTCGCCGCCACCGTCGCGGGGAAGAACCCGCACACGCTGCTCAGCGCCCGCTGGGACTCCCTCTGGTACGCGCGGGTCGCCACGGAGGGCTACGGCTACGAGGTGCTCGTCCCGGACGGCGGCGTCCACTCCAACCTCGCCTTCTTCCCCCTCCTCCCGGCCCTGGAGCGGGGCATCTCCGAGATCACGCCGCTGAGCGTCCCGGACGCCGGGCTCCTGGTCTCGTGGACCGCCTCGCTGGTCGCCGCATGGGGGATCTACGCGGTCGGCGCCCATCTCCACGGGCGGCGTGCGGGCGTGCTGCTGGCCGCGCTGTGGGGCGCGTACCCGACGGCCTTCGTGCAGTCGATGGCGTACACCGAGACGCTGTTCACGGCCCTGGCCGCATGGGCGGTGTACGCGGTGCTGACCCGGCGCTGGATCACGGCCGGCACGCTGGCGGTGTTCGCCGGGCTGACCCGCCCCTCGGCGGTCGCGGTCGTCGCGGCGATCGCGATACCGGCGGCGGTCACCCTCGTCCGCGCGTACCGCGCCGGTGCCCGCCCGCGCGACCTGGTGCGCGACCACGGACGGATGGTGCTGGGCGTCCTGCTCGCCCCGATGGGCTGGCTCGCGTACGTGAGTTATGTGGCGGTGCGCAACGGCAGCCTCTTCGCCTACTTCGAGATCCAGGGGCAGTGGGGCAACGGCTTCGACGGCGGGCGGGCGCTGGCGGGCTTCGTCTGGCAGAACCTGACGTCGAACGTCTTCGCCGGTCTCGGGCTCTGCGCGGCGCTCGCCCTCGTCCTCTGGCTGCTGTGGCTGCTGGTGCGGCAGCGGCAGCCGCTGCCGGTGGTGGTCTTCACCGCGGCGATGGTCTTCGTCTCGCTGGTGGGGGCGGGCTACTTCGGTTCGCGACCGCGCCTGATGATGCCGGCGTTCCCGCTGCTGCTGCCCGCGGCACTGGCCCTGGTACGGCTGTGGCGGGCGCGGGCTGCGGCCGTACTCGCGGCGGCGGCCGCGGCCTCCGCCGCGTACGGCACGTTCACCCTGCTGGGCCCCGGCCCGCCCTGACGATCGGCGCGGGCCCGGCTCCCCCGCCGCGGGCCCGGCTCCCGCTTCCGGTCCCGGCTCAGCGCTGCGTGTGCGTGTGGACGTAGTCCACGAGACGGGTGAGCGCGTCCGGGTCCGTCGTCGGCAGCACCCCGTGCCCGAGGTTGAAGACGTGCCCCGGCAGATCCCGCGCCGAGTCCAGCACGTCCTGCGCGGCCGACTCCATCGCCGAGCGCGGTGCGAACAGCACCGCAGGGTCCAGGTTCCCCTGCAACGTCCTGCCCCCGCCGACCCGCCTCGCGGCCTCGTCCAGCGGCACCCGCCAGTCGACGCCGACGACGTCCGCCCCGGCCTCGCCCATCAGCCCGAGCAACTCGCCCGTACCTACCCCGAAGTGGATGCGCGGGACGCCGTAACCGGCCACCGCGTCGAAGACCTTGGCAGAGGCGGGCATCACCGAGCGGCGGTAGTCGGCAGGGGCGAGGGCACCGACCCAGGAGTCGAAGAGCTGCACCGCCGAGGCGCCCGCCTCGATCTGGACCTTGAGGAAGGCCGAGGTGATGTCCGCGAGCCGGTCCAGCAGGTCGGCCCACAGCTCCGGGTCGCCGTACATCATGGCCTTGGTGTGCTCGTGGTTGCGCGACGGGCCGCCCTCGACCAGATAGCTGGCGAGGGTGAACGGCGCGCCCGCGAAACCGATGAGCGGAGTGGAGCCCAGCTCTCCGGCCAGCATGCCGACGGCCTCGGTCACGTACGCAACGTCGTCCGGCTCCAGGGCCCGCAGCCGCTGAAGATCGGCGCGGGTACGGATCGGCTCCGCGACGACCGGCCCGACGCCGGGCTTGATGTCGAGGTCGAGGCCGATGGCCTTGAGGGGGACGACGATGTCGCTGAAGTAGATCGCGGCGTCGACCTTGTGGCGGCGCACCGGCTGCAGTGTGATCTCGGTGACCAGTTCGGGCCGCATGCACGACTCGAGCATGGGGATGCCCTCGCGCACCTTGAGGTACTCGGGCAGTGAGCGGCCGGCCTGCCGCATGAACCACACCGGGGTGTGCGGCACCGGCTCACCGCGGCATGCCTTGAGGAATGCCGACTCCGCGGCTGCCGTGCTGGTCTGCTGCTGGCCCGTCGGGCGTACATTGCCACTCACGCCCAGAATCTTCGCATGCTGCGGAACAGGCGGTGCGCTCCCGGGTGTCCTGCCCCCCGCCGGCTGCGGTTCCGCCTACCCTTCATGCTCATGGCTGCGGCTCAGGGACGACTCTCGGATGGTGCTGACGGCACCGGCAACACGGAAGAGGATGGGAATCCACTCGCCTTCCGGCAGGCGGTCGAGGCGCTGCGCACTGCGCGGCTGCGGCCTGAGATGGAAGTGGATCAGGCCCGCCCGCCGCAGCGGCTCGCCCCGCATGCGTACGCACTGGAGGCGGCGGTCGTCCAGGACGGCAAGGATCTTGCCGACGGGCGGCTGGTCCTGCTGCACGACCCGGCCGGGCACGACGCCTGGAAGGGCACCTTCCGTCTCGTGACGCTCGTACGGGCGGAGCTGGAACCGGAGATGGCGGCCGATCCGCTGTTCCCCGAGGTGTGCTGGTCCTGGCTGACCGGGGCGTTCGAGGCGCGCGGGGTCGCGTACAAGGAGCCGAGCGGGACCGTGACCCTCGCGGGCTCGCACTATTTCGGGGGGCTCGCGAACCGTGCGCCCGCCACCCAGATCGAGATCCGTGCCTCCTGGACGCCGCTGGAGAACAAGGGCGGGCTGCCGGACGCGGGAGCCCATCTGATCGCGTGGTGCGAGCTGCTGTGCCAGACCGGCGGGCTGCCCCCGGCGGGCGGTCCCGAAGCGGCCGTGGTCACGCTGCCGCAGCGCCGGGGCCCGCAGTCCCGCTGAACCGGGGCGGGGCCGCCGGCCCGGCCCCGGCGCCGCGGTCCCGCTGAGCCCCTTCTCGGCCGCGGTCCCCGGCGATTCCTCCACGGGCCGTGAACCTCTGCACTCCCGTACGGGGTGCGCTACGCGCTGAACCCCCGTACGGGGACCACTCGTTCCCGGCTCTTCACGCCCGCTCCCCCGCCACCGGCCCCCCTGACGCTCGTTGAGCGGGCGTACCCACCGGGGCGGTCCGTCCCGCCGTACGTACCCGGCCTCCGCCGCACCGCGCCCCGCGGTGCTCCGGCGTGCCTTCGGGAACGCCACGGATCATTGCTGATCGATCGTGCATCCGAATTGCCCGAATTGTTACTCACCAAATCGTGATCATTTACTAAAGCTGCCCGGGTTTGCTGCCGAAGGAACCTGTGACCCTTCCCGCACGGATCGCCCCGACTTGCCCCACGGTCGGCCCGTCCCGCACTCCACCCAGGAGGCCTGGTGTCCGTTCTCCTCGAGCAGCCCTCAAGCCTGGTCGCCTATCGTCCCAACAAGCCGACGGCCATGGTCGTCGTCGCCGACCCACGCGTCCGCTCCACCGTCACCCGCCACCTATGGGCCCTGGGGGTGCGGGACGTCATCGAGGCGTCATCCATCGCCGAGGCCCGCCCCCGCGTCGGCAACCCCCGCGACATCTGCGTCGCCGACGTCCACCTCCCCGACGGCTCCGGCCTGACCCTGCTGTCCGAGACCCGCGCCGCGGGATGGCCCAACGGCCTCGCCCTGTCCGCCGCCGACGACATCGGCGCCGTTCGGAACGCTCTGGCCGGCGGCGTCAAGGGCTATGTCGTCACCGGAACCCGCACCAACCTCGGCATCCCGGGCCGTCCCGGCGCGGCGCCGATCGGTGCGGCCGCCGCACGTATGCACCGCCGCCCGCCCGGCGCCCCCGGGCACCCGGGCGGCTACCGCGAACTGTCCGGCCGAGAGGTCGAGGTCCTGCGGCTGGTTGCGGAGGGCCAGTCCAACAAGGCCATCGGCGTCTCGATGGGACTGTCCGCGCTGACCGTCAAGAGCCACCTCGCGCGGATCGCGCGGAAGCTCGGAACGGGCGACCGCGCGGGCATGGTGGCGGTGGCCCTGCGTACCGGAATCATTCACTGAGTCGCCGGACAGAACCGGCGACGGCGCCCGCCGACGGAACGTTCCGTCGGCGGGCGCCGTGCATCCACGGATACCCTTGACGAGTGACCGATGCCCAAGAGACCGCAGAAGACCGCACACTGCGAACCCCCAGGAGCAATGCCTCACCGGCGGACACCCCTGAGGGCCCCGAACTCAAACAGGCACCGGTCCCCTTGCTCGAACCCCGGGAGGGCATCCCCCCGGTGGTCGCCACGGCCGACGGCCTCGCCGGGGTCGTGGCCGCCTTCGCCGCCGGCACCGGCCCCGTGGCCGTCGACGCCGAGCGGGCGTCCGGCTACCGCTACGGACAGCGGGCCTATCTCGTACAGCTCCGCCGCGAGGGCGCGGGCAGCGCGCTCATCGACCCCGTCGGCTGCCCGGAGCTCTCCGCGCTGAACACCGCGCTGGGCGATGCCGAGTGGGTGCTCCACGCCGCCACCCAGGATCTGCCGTGCCTGCGCGAGATAGGCATGATCCCGCAGCGCCTGTTCGACACCGAGCTCGCCGGGCGGCTCGCCGGGTTCGCCCGGGTCGGGCTCGGCGCCATGGTCGAGAACGTCCTCGGCTACGCCCTGGAGAAGGGCCACTCCGCCGTCGACTGGTCCACCCGCCCGCTGCCCGACCCCTGGCTGCGCTACGCGACGCTCGACGTCGAGCTGCTCATCGACCTGCGGAACGCGCTGGAGCAGGAGCTGGAGCAGCAGGGGAAGCTGGAGTGGGCCCGCCAGGAGTTCGCGGCCATCGCCGCCGCGCCCCCGGCCCCGCCCCGCAAGGACCCCTGGCGCCGTACGTCGGGCATGCACAAGGTGCGCCGGCGCCGGCAGATGGCCGTCGTACGGGAGATGTGGTCGGTGCGCGACCGGATCGCGCAGCGGCGCGACGTCTCCCCCGGCAAGGTGCTCGGCGACGCGGCCATCGTGGAGGCCGCCCTCGCGCTGCCCACGGCCGCACAGGCGCTCGCCATGCTGCCCGGTTTCGGGCACCGGATGGGGCGCAAGCAGCTCGATCAGTGGCAGACGGCGGTCGACCGGGCGCGCGCTCTGCCGGAGACGGAGCTCCCCCAGCCGGGCCAGCCGGTGACGGGACCCCCGCCGCCCCGCGCCTGGGCGGACAAGGACCCGGCCGCCGCGGCCCGGCTGTCGGCGGCCCGGGCGGCCGTGACGCAGCTCGCGGAGGACCTGAACCTGCCGCAGGAGAACCTGATCACGCCGGACACGGTGCGGCGGCTGTGCTGGGAGCCCCCGGCCGATGCGACGCCGGAGGCCGTGTCGGCCTTCCTGTGCGATCACGGCGCGCGGCAGTGGCAGATCGAGCAGACGGTGTCGCTGCTGACGCAGGCCCTGAAGGCCGAGGCCTGACGCCTTCCGCCCGCGGCTCCGGGATCCCTGTGACGGTCGCCCGGGAGGAGCCGCGCACGGGCGACGGAGCCCTGGCCGGCACCCCGTGCACGGCCGTACGCAGGTGCGTTCCGGTTCCGTACGGGCTCCTGTCCGCGCCACCGCTGCCCGCAACCGGGTGTGATCTGCGACGCTCCGGGCGGCAGGGGTGGGCAGCTTGGTTACTCATAAGTAGCATGGCGGTCAGAGCCGCCGCCGCACGGCAGCCTTGCAGCGCCCCGTTCCGCATCAGGAGGAGAGCCAAGTGCCTCGTACCGCTAGGGACGTCGTCTTCGTCGACGGCGTCCGTACCCCGTTCGGCAAGGCGGGCCCGAAGGGCATCTACCACGAGACCCGGGCCGACGACATGGTCGTCAAGTGCATCCGCGAGCTGCTGCGCCGCAATCCCGGCCTGCCTCCGGAGCGCATCGACGAGGTCGCCATCGCCGCGACGACCCAGATCGGCGACCAGGGCCTGACCCTGGGCCGTACCGCCGGCATCCTCGCCGGTCTCCCGCAGTCGGTCCCCGGCTACTCCATCGACCGCATGTGCGCCGGTGCGATGACCGCCGTCACGACCACCTCCGGCTCGATCTCCTTCGGTGCGTACGACGTGGTCGTCGCCGGCGGTGTCGAGCACATGGGCCGTCACCCGATGGGCGAGGCCGTGGACCCGAACCCGCGGTTCGTCTCGGAGAAGCTGGTCGACCAGTCCGCCCTGTTCATGGGCATGACGGCGGAGAACCTGCACGACCGCTTCCCGCACATCACCAAGCAGCGCGTCGACGAGTACGCGGTGCGCAGCCAGGAGAAGGCCGCCAAGGCGTACGCCAACGGCAAGATCCAGCAGGACCTGGTGCCGATCTCCGTGCGGCGCTCCAACGCCGAGGCCGGCGAGACCGGCTGGGGCCTGGCCACGGCCGACGAGCCGATGCGCCCGGGCACCACGCTGGAGAGCCTGGCCGGCCTCAAGACGCCGTTCCGTGCGCACGGCCGGGTCACCGCGGGCAACGCGGCCGGTCTGAACGACGGTGCGACCGCCTCCCTCATCGCGGCCGAGGACGTGGCCGAGGAGCTCGGCCTGCCGGTCCGGATGCGCCTGGTCTCCTACGCCTTCGTGGGCGTCGAGCCCGAGGTCATGGGCATCGGCCCGGTCCCTGCGACCGAGAAGGCCCTCGCCAAGGCAGGTCTTTCGATCAGCGACATCGGCCTGTTCGAGATCAACGAGGCCTTCGCCGTCCAGGTGCTGGCCCTGCTCGACCACTACGGCATCGCCGACGACGACCCGCGGGTCAACCAGTACGGCGGAGCCATCGCCTACGGCCACCCGCTCGCCTCCTCCGGCGTCCGGCTGATGACGCAGCTGGCCCGCCAGTTCGAGGAGCAGCCCGAGGTCCGCTACGGCATCACCACCATGTGCGTCGGCTTCGGCATGGGCGGCACCGTGATCTGGGAGAACCCGCACTTCGAGGGGAACAAGTGACCACCACAGCAGAGCTTCTCAAGGGAGCAGCAGAGCTCTTCCCCGACGAGGTCGTGACACAGGCACACGTACGCCACCTCGACCTCCCGCTGGGGGCAGGGCGCTTCGCGCTCATCACGCTGGACAACGGCCTGGACCACACCAAGCCGACCACCTTCGGCCCGCAGTCGCTCGCCAACCTCAACACGGCGATCGACCAGGTCGAGAAGGAGGCCGCGGACGGCGAGATCGTCGCGGTCGGTCTCACCGGCAAGCCGTTCATCTTCGCCGTGGGCGCCGACCTCAAGGGCGTCGAGCTGCTGAAGCGCCGTGAGGACGCGCTGGCCATCGGCAAGGGCGGCCACGACGTCTTCAGGCGTCTGTCGGGCCTGGCCGTGCCGACGTTCGCGTACTACAACGGCGCGGCGATGGGCGGCGGTGTCGAGGTCGGGCTGCACTGCAGCTACCGCACCGTCTCGGCCGCGCTGCCGGCGTTCGCGCTGCCCGAGGTCTTCCTCGGCCTCGTCCCCGGCTGGGGCGGCTGCGCCATCCTGCCGAACCTCATCGGCGCCGACCGCGCGGTGAGCGTCATCATCGAGAACTCCCTCAACCAGAACAAGCAGCTCAAGGGCGCGCAGGTGCACGAACTCGGGATCGCCGACGCGATCTTCGAGGGCGCGGACTTCCTGGAGCAGTCCCTGATCTGGACCGCCGCCGTGCTGAAGGGCGAACTCGAGGTCGTACGGCCGGAGATCGACCGCGGCGAGGCATGGGACCAGGCCGTCGCGCGCGGCAAGGCCGTGGCCGATGGCAAGGTGCACGGCGCGGCCCCGGCCGCCTACCGCGCGCTGGACATCATCGCGGCCGCCAAGAACGGCGACCTCGGCCAGGGCTTCGAGGCCGAGGACGAGGCCCTCGCCGACCTCATCATGGGCGGCGAACTGCGCAGCGGCATCTACGCGTTCAACCTCGTGCAGAAGCGGGCCAAGCGCCCCGCCGGCGCGCCGGACAAGAAGCTGGCCCGCCCGGTCACCAAGGTCGGCGTCGTCGGCGCCGGTCTGATGGCCTCTCAGCTCGCGCTGCTCTTCGCCCGCCGCCTGGAGGTGCCGGTCGTCCTGACCGACATCGACCAGGCGCGCGTCGACAAGGGCGTGGGCTACGTCCACGAGGAGATCGACAAGCTGCTCCTCAAGGGCCGGGTGAACCAGGACAAGGCCAACCGCCTCAAGGCCCTGGTGAGCGGCTCGCTGGACAAGGCCGCCGCCTTCGGCGACGCGGACTTCGTCATCGAGGCCGTCTTCGAGGAGATGGGCGTCAAGCAGAAGGTGTTCGCCGAGGTCGAGGCGGTCGTGCCGGAGCACGCCATCCTCGCCACCAACACCTCCTCGCTGTCGGTGACCGAGATGGCCTCGAAGCTGCAGCACCCCGAGCGGGTCGTCGGCTTCCACTTCTTCAACCCGGTCGCGGTCCTGCCGCTGCTGGAGATCGTCCGCGGCGAGAAGACCGACGACGCGTCGCTGGCCACCGCGTTCTCCGTGGCCAAGACGCTGAAGAAGTCGGCCGTTCTGGTCAAGGACGCCCCGGCATTCGTCGTCAACCGCGTGCTGACCCGCTTCCTCGGCGAGGTGCTGCGCTCGATCGACGAGGGCACCCCGGTCGAGGTCGCCGACCGCGCGCTGGCCCCGCTGGGTCTGCCGATGTCGCCGATCGTGCTGCTCGAGCTGGTCGGCCCGGCGGTCGCCCACCACGTCGCCGGCACCCTGCACCAGGCCTTCCCCGACCGCTTCGCCGTCTCGGAGAACCTCGGCCGGGTCGTCGAGGCGGGTAAGCGCGGCCTGTACAAGTACGACTCCGGCAAGCCCGAGCTCGACCCCGAGGTGGCCGCGCTCTTCCAGGTCGGCGACACCGTCCTGACGGAGGAGCAGGTCCGCGACCGCGCGCTCGACGCCATCGCGCAGGAGGTCCAGCTCATGCTGGACGAGGGCGTGGTGGCCGAGGCGCAGGACGTCGACCTGTGCCTGATCACCGGCGCCGGCTGGCCCTTCCACCTGGGCGGCATCACGCCGTACCTGGACCGTGAGGGCGTCTCGGAGCGCGCCAACGGCAAGCGGTTCCTCAAGCCGGGCGTCGCGAGCGTCCCCGCCTGATCCAGGGCCCCGCCCGTACGACACGACGGCGCCCGCCTGCTTCACTCGCAGGCGGGCGCCGTTCGTCGTGCCGTGGGCCCTACAGCTTCGTCGTGGAGCTCATCCGGCTGTGCGCGCGCCCGTAGAGGAAGTAGACGATGAAGCCGAGGATCATCCAGCCGCCGAACCGCACCCACGTCTCGGCCGGCAGATTCAGCATCAGCCACAGCGAGGCGGCCACCGAGAGGATCGGAACCACCGGGACCCACGGCGTACGGAATGCCCGGTGCAGATCGGGACGCGTACGGCGCAGGACGATGACGCCGATCGCGACCACGACGAACGCGAAGAGCGTGCCGATGTTCACCAGTTCCGCCAGCTCCTCGATGCTGGTGAAGCCCGCGATGATCGCAATGATCACGCCGAGCAGGATCGTCGAGCGGTACGGGGTGGCGAACTGCGGGTGGGTCTTGGAGAAGAACCGGGGCAGCAGCCCGTCGCGGCTCATCGCGAAGAACACCCGCGTCTGGCCGAGCAGCAGGATCATGCAGACCGTGGTGAGGCCGACCGCGGCACCCAGGCTGATCGCGCCCGCGAACCAGGGGTAGCCGACCGCCTTGAACGCGTCGGCCAGCGGAGCGTCCACGGATAGTTGGGTGTATTTCTGCATGCCGGTCACCACGATGGTGACGGCGACGTAGAGCACCGTGCAGATGGCGAGCGAGCCGAGGATGCCGCGGGGCATGTCGCGCTGCGGATTCCGGGTCTCCTCCGCCGTGGTGGCCACGACGTCGAACCCGATGAAGGCGAAGAACACGACGGCGGCGGCGGTGAAGATGCCCTGGACGCCGAAGTCCGTGGGCTCGTACCCGAACATGATCTGGACCAGCGGGGCGTCCAGGCCCGAGCCCCCCGTACTGGGTCGGGACGGCGGGAGGAACGGGTCGTAGTTCTTGGAGTCGATGAGGAAGGCACCGGCGATGATGACCATCAGCACCACCGTCACCTTGATCGCGACCACGATCGCGGTGAACCGCGCCGAGAGCTTCGTCCCGAGGACGAGGATCCCGGTCAGCACGAGCACCAGCAGGAAAGCCAGCAGGTCGAAGCCGAATCCCTCGGCCACGGAGGGGCCTGCCAGCGTGTCGGGCAGATGCCATCCCGCGTTGTCCATCAACGACCGCACGTAGCCGGACCAGCCGACCGCCACCACCGCCGTCCCCAGGGCGAATTCGAGCACCAGGTCCCAGCCGATGATCCAGGCCGGCAGCTCGCCGATCGAGGCGTACGAGAAGGTGTACGCGGATCCGGCCACCGGCACGGTCGAGGCGAACTCGGCGTAGCACAGGGCCGCCAGGGCGCAGACGATGCCCGCGGCGACGAACGCCAGCGCGGTGGCCGGGCCCGCCTGATCCTTGGCAGCGGCTCCTGTGAGGACGAAGATGCCGGTGCCGATGATGACACCGACACCGAAGACCATGAGGTCGAGGGCGGAGAGGGACCGTGTCAGCGCGTGGTCCGGCTCCTCCGTGTCCTGGATGGACTGTTCGATGCTTTTGGTCCGGAAGACCCCTCCGGCACTGCGGCTTTTCGGTTCGTGGGTACTCACCCGGCACTCCTCCACGCTCGCCCGTCCGCGCCATCGTTCTCGCACCCGCCGGATGTGGCCAGGATTACAGCGAAAGGAACGCCGGATTCACTCGATGGTGACGGTGCGTGGGAAAAGCGCTGGGCCGGTCGGAGCACTCCGACCGGCCCTGCCGCTGGAGGGTGCCGCGGGTCAGTCGCGTGCGGCCTCGGCAGGCTCGTCCCCGGAGGGCTCGTCCTCGTACCGTCCGTCGAGCTTGGCGACCAGGCCGGTGACCTGACGGGCGATGTCCGGGGCGGTGAGCCCGATCTCGGCCATGACCTCCTTGCGGGAGGCGTGGTCGAGGAAGCGCTGCGGGATGCCGAAGTCGCGCAGCGGCACGTCCACGCCCGCGTCACGCAGCGCCTGGGCAACGGCGGAACCGACGCCGCCGGCGCGGCCGTTGTCCTCGACGGTGACGACGACGCGGTGGCGTTCGGCGAGCGCGGGCAGTTGCTCGTCGACGGGCTTGACCCAGCGCGGGTCGACGACGGTCGCCGAGATGCCCTGCTTGTCGAGCAGGTCGGCGATCTCCAGGCACATCGGGGCGAGCGCGCCGACGGAGACCAGCAGGACGTCGGGCCGGTCCGTGTCGTCCGCCGGGCCCCTGAGCAGGTCCATCCCGCCGATCCGGCCGACGGCCGGGACGGCCGGGCCGACCGCACCCTTGGAGTAGCGGACCACGGTCGGCGCGTCGTCGACCTCGACCGCTTCGCGCAGCTGGGCGCGGAGCTGGTCGGCGTCGCGCGGGGCGGCGATCCGCAGGCCGGGCACGACCTGAAGGATCGACATGTCCCACATGCCGTTGTGGGAGGCGCCGTCGGAGCCCGTGACCCCGGCGCGGTCCAGGACGAAGGTGACGCCGCACTTGTGCAGGGCCACGTCCATGAGGACCTGGTCGAAGGCCCGGTTGAGGAAGGTGGCGTAGATGGCGACGACCGGGTGCAGTCCGCCGGTTGCCAGTCCCGCCGCGGAAACGGCCGCGTGCTGCTCGGCGATCCCCACGTCGTAGACGCGGTCGGGGAAGGCCTTCGCGAACTTGTGCAGGCCGACCGGCTGCAGCATCGCCGCGGTGATGGCGACGATGTCCTCGCGCTCCGCGCCGAGCTCGGCCATCTCCTCGCCGAAGACCGAGGTCCAGTCGGCGCCCGCGGCCGAGACGGGCAGGCCGGTGTCGGGGTGGATGACCGGCACGGCATGGAAGCGGTCGGCCTCGTCCTCGACGGCCGGGGTGTAGCCGCGGCCCTTCTCCGTCAGGCAGTGGACGATGACCGGGCCGCCGAAGCGCTTGGCTCGCTGCAGCGCCGACTCCAGGGCGTCGATGTCGTGCCCGTCGATCGGGCCGACGTACTTCAGGCCCAGGTCCTCGAACATGCCCTGCGGGGCGATGAAGTCCTTCAGGCCCTTCTTCGCGCCGTGCAGGGTTTCGTAGAGCGGGCGGCCGACGACCGGTGTGCGCTCGAGGATGTCCTTGCCGCGGGCGAGGAAGCGCTCGTAGCCGTCGGTGGTACGGAGGGTGGCGAGGTGGTTGGCCAGGCCGCCGATGGTGGGTGCGTAGGAGCGCTCGTTGTCATTGACGACGATGACCAGCGGGCGGTCCTTGGCGTCGGCGATGTTGTTGAGCGCCTCCCACGCCATGCCGCCGGTCAGCGCGCCGTCACCGATGACCGCGACGACGTGGTCGTCCTTCTTCTGCACCTGGTTGGCCTTGGCGAGGCCGTCGGCCCAGCCGAGCACCGTGGAGGCGTGGCTGTTCTCGATGACGTCGTGCTCGGACTCGGCGCGGGAGGGGTAGCCGGACAGGCCGCCCTTGGCGCGCAGTTGGGAGAAGTCCTGACGACCCGTGAGGAGCTTGTGGACGTAGCTCTGATGCCCGGTGTCGAAGAGCACCCGGTCCTTCGGCGAGTGGAAGACGCGGTGCAGGGCAATGGTCAGCTCGACGACGCCCAGGTTGGGGCCGAGGTGGCCGCCCGTCCTGGAAACCGCGCCGACGAGGAAGTCTCGGATCTCTGCCGCAAGCTGGTTGAGCTGCTCCGGGCCGAGCCGGTCGAGATCGCGCGGTCCCCTGATGCGGGTCAGCAACGCCACCCGTGCCTCCTTGCAGTCGAGCTGAGCTGTCGAGCTTTGCCGGTCTGTCGAGTCTAATGTTCCGCCTGCCGCGGCGTTCGACGGGAGGTGCGATGTCCGTCACGCAAATGGCCGAGAACACAGCGGTGCCCGGCACCCCCGAGGTGCCGGGCACGCGCCGTGAAGCGGCCGGTTGGTCAGGTACGGCCGGCCGACTTCTGGGTCCTGCGCGAGACCGAGTCGATGACGACTGCGGCGAGCAGGACCGCTCCGGTGATCATGTACTGGATCTCGCTGGCCATGCCGAGCAGGTTCAGGCCCTGCTGGATCGACTGGATCACGAGCATCCCGAGGAGCGCGGACCAGATCTTGCCGCGACCACCGAAGAGGCTGGTGCCGCCGATGACGGCCGCCGCGATCACGTTCATCAGCGTGTTGCCGGCACCGAGGCTCTTGGTGGCGCCGCCGGACAGGCTCGCGATGAACAGGCCGCCGACGACGGCCAGGGTGCCCGCGATCGCAAAGACCGTGATGCGGATTTTGTCCACGTTGATACCGGCGCGGCGGGCCGCTTCGGCGTTGCCGCCGACGGCGAAGATCTGCCGGCCGTAAGTGGTGCGCCGCACCACGAAGTCGGCGACGACCAGCACCACCAGGAAGATCACGAGCGCCAGCGGCAGGCCCCGCGACTGGTTGAGCTCGTAGGCGGCGATGAAGGACAGCGCGGCCACCACGCCCGTCCGCAGGGCCATCTCGCTGACCGGGCGGGAGGGCAGCCCGGCGGTCCTGCGGCGGCGGCTGTCGAGGAGCATCGAGGCGAGGTACGCCACGGACGCGACGAGGGCGAGACCGTATGCGGCCGAAATGTCCTCGAAGTAGTGGTTCGTGAGTTGGTCGACGATGCTGCCGCTCGGCGTGTTGATGCTGCCTTCCTGGCCCATGAGCCAGATCTGCAGACCGCTCCAGCCGAGGAAGCCGGCCAGGGTGACCACGAAGGCCGGGACACCGACCTTGGCGAAGAAGAAGCCGTGCAGACCGCCGATGAACGCGCCCGCGGCGATGGCGATCAGGACCGAGAGGCTGTCGCCCATGTCGTGCGTGACGCTGAGCACCGCCCAGATGGCCGCGCCCACACCCGCCACGGATCCCACCGACAGGTCGATCTCGCCCAGCAGCAGCACGAAGACGATGCCGACGGCCATGATGCCCTGGCCGGCGACGTAGATGCTGATGTTGCTGAGGCTGTCGGCTGACAGGAAGCTGGCGTCCAGCGACTGGAAGATGACGCCGATGACGATCAGGCCCAGGACGACGGGGATCGAGCCGAGCTCACCGCCGCGGACCTTGCGCTTGAACTCGGTCAGATAGCCCTTGAGGCCCTCCTCGCGGACGAGGAGGCGCGGGTCGACGACCGGAATCGGCGCCGCACTGTCGTCGATGACGTCGGGGCTCTTGGTGTCGCTCACTTGGTCACCTCCGCGGTGCGCGCCTGACGGCGCGTCACAGCGTTGTCCGTGGCGCCGGTGATGGCGGCGATGATCTCTTCGTGGGAGGTGTCCTTCACCGGGAAGACACCGTTGTTGCGTCCCAGCCGCAGCACGGCGACCTTGTCCGCGACGGCCTTGACGTCCTCCATGTTGTGGCTGATGAGGATGACCGCGAGGCCCCGCTCGCGCAGCCGCTCGACCAGGTCGAGGACCTGCGCGGTCTGCTCGACGCCGAGGGCGGCGGTCGGCTCGTCGAGGATGACGACCTTGGGCTCGCCGATCAGGGCACGGGCGATCGCGACGACCTGGCGCTGACCGCCGGAGAGCGACGCGATCGGGATGCGCACACTGGGGATGCGGATGGACAGGGTCTCCAGCAGCTCCTTGGCGCGCTTCTCCATCGCCACCTCGTCGATGACGCTCGCGCGCCGCAGCTCTCGGCCGAGGAAGAGGTTGGCGACGACATCGAGGTTGTCGCACAGGGCGAGGTCCTGGTACACGGTGGCGACGCCGAGGTCCTGGGCGTCGTGCGGCCGGTTGATGGACACCCGCCGGCCTTCCCACTCGATGGCCCCTTCGTCGATCGGGTGCACGCCCGCGATCGTCTTGACCAGGGTGGACTTTCCGGCGCCGTTGTCGCCGACGAGGGCGACCACCTCGCCTGTACGGATCTCCAGATCGACATCGGTGAGCGCCTGGACGGCGCCGAACCGCTTGGAGACCCCGCGCAACGCCAGCACGGGCGTAGCGGACACGTGAATCATCTCCTTCACCGCCTGACCGGCGGGGACACCGCGCGCATCGGGGACGCGCGGGGAATGCGAGAGCAAGAGGGGTTTACGGGGGATTGTCCGGTACCCGCACCGCCGGCGGGGTGATGGCGGGGCGGGTACCGGACGGGCTTCCGCCGTACGGACCGTGGGCCTGAAGGGCCCGTGAGCCCGGGCCCGGGGGCCTGGGCACCACGGAGCGAGAGGCCCTTGGACCTACGGCCGGAACGACCGTGGTTACTTGATGCCGGCCTTGTCGCACGCCGCCTTGAAGTCGGCGGTGCAGATCTTGTCGGCCGTGTAGACCTTGTCCTTGATGATCGTGTCCTGGATGTTCTTGTCGGTCACGATCGTCGCGTCGTAGAGCTTGGTCGGGATGCCCTTCTTGCTCTTGCTGTCCATCTTCTCCGGGGCGATCGAGGCGATGTCCTCGCCCTTGAGGAGCTTGACCGCGATCTCCGCGGTGGTCTCCGCCTCGGGCTTGATGCCCTTGTAGATGGTGAAGGCCTGGCTGCCGGAGAGAATCCGCTGCAGACCGGCGAGTTCGGCGTCCTGGCCGCCGACCGGCACGTTCGTGACGCCCGCGGACTTCAGGGCGGTGGTCACGCCGCCCGCCATGCCGTCGTTGGCGGAGTAGACGGCGTCGAAGCCGGTCTTGCCCAGGGAGGTGATGGCGGCGGCCATCTTCTTGTTGGCCTCGTCCGGCGACCAGTCCGGGATGTCCTGCTCGTAGACGACCTTCTTGACCTTGCCGTCGAGGACCTTGTGGGCACCGGACTTGAAGAGCGCCGCGTTCGGGTCGGTGGGCGAGCCGTTGATCATGACGACGCGGCTGTCCTTGGCCTTGTCGCCGAGCGCGTTGAGGACGCCCTCGCCCTGGAGCTGGCCGATCTTCTCGTTGTCGTAGGAGACGTACGCGGAGACGTCGCCCTCGGCCAGGCGGTCGTAGGCCACGACCTTGACGCCCTTCTTGGCGGCGGCGTCGACCCAGGACTTGGTCGCGGTGGCATCGACCGCGTCCAGGATGATGACCTTGACGCCCTTGGTGATCAGGGCGTCGAACTGCTTCTTCTGGGTCTCGGTGTCCTGGTTGGCGTTGTTGTACGCCACATCGCAGTCGTCGCAGAGCGACTTGATCTTCTTCTCCATGAACGGGCGGTCGAAGGTCTCGTACCGGGTCGTCTTGTTCTCCGGCAGGAGAAGACCGATCGTCTTGTTGTCGCTGTCACCGCTGTCGCTGCCGGCCTTGCCGCACGCTGCCATGGACAGAGCCATGGACACCGCGGCCGTACCGATCACAACGCGACGCATCGTTGCGTTCATCCGTGGAACCTCCCTGACGAGGCCGCGTCGTTGCGGCCGAGGTGGCTGGAAGTCAACTCGGCCGCCACGTGAGCGTCAAGAAGTAAATCCTTAACGAGATGGCAACGGTGCCATTCGTTATCTAAGTGAAGGCGGGTGCGGGAGCCGCAAAGGATCCATCCAAAAGGGTTGAATCGCCCATCTCATTGAGGACGAGAGCCAGCGCGCCCAGCACCTCCGCGCGTCCGCCGAGCGCTCCCGGCACCACCGAGAGCTGCCGCGCCGCGCTCGGGATGGCGTACCGCGCCACCGATTCCCGTATCGGGGCGAGCACCAGCTCACCGGCCTCCGCGAGATCCCCACCGAGCACCACCCGGCTGGGGTTGAGGAGGTTGCACAGGTTCGCGACGCCGCTGCCGATGTGGCGGCCCACATCGGCGACGACCCTCCGGCAGCCCGGGTCGCCCTCGCGCGCGAGCTGCACCATACGCTCCACAGTGAGGTCGGGTCCGTGGCTCGAATGCAGCAGTCCGAGGATGTACCGGGCTGCGGTGAAGGTCTCCAGGCAGCCGCGGTTGCCGCAGCGGCAGACCGGCCCTGACTCGTCGAGCGTGATGTGCCCGATCTCCCCGGCGGTGCCGCCGGGGCCGCGGTAGATCTGCCCGTTGATCACCAGACCGGCACCCACACCGCTGGCGACCTTGATGTACGCGAGGTCCTTCACACCGCGGCCGCTGCCCCAGACCAGTTCGCCGAGCGCGCCCAGGTTGGCGTCGTTGTCGACGTGCACGGGCACGCCGAGCCGTCCGGCCAGTTCCTCGCGCGGGTTGGTCCCGACCCAGCCGGGCAGGATCGCGCTGGAACCCAGGGTCCCCGACTCGACGTCGATCGGGCCCGGTACGCCGAGCCCCACGCCGATGACCTTCTCCGGGCCGATGCCGGTCGCCGCGACCAGCCGGCTCACCAGCGACTCGGCGCGGTCGAAGCCCTGGGCGGCCGAGGCGTCCACATCCAGCGGCTCGGCCTCCTCGGCGAGCACCTGGTGGGCCAGATTGCCCACGGCGACGCGCAGATGGGTGTGGCCGAAGTCCACGCCGACCACGATGCCGGCGTCGCCACTGAGGGAGACGCTGCGCGCCCGCCTGCCGCCGGCCGACGTGGGCGTCACCTGGACCGTGCCGCCGTCCTTCAGTTCCCGGACGATATTGGAGACCGTGGCGGCGGACAGCCCGGTGCTCCGGGCGATTTCCGCCTGTGTCAGGGAACCGGCCAGCCGGACCGCGCGGACGACCCGCTCCAGATTGGCCCGGTGCAGCGACGACTGCGATCCCGGAGTCTCCACCACGGTCTGATCACTCCCAGCAGGGGGCAGGACGGAGCCGCCACGGTGAGACCCCGTCGTGTACAACATGTGAACTCTAAGATGAGCCCCAGAGGTTGTCTCTCGTCAAGACCTTGAGCGGGGCAGGCGTCGAATGAGCGCTATCACACGCCGAACCCCGTACACGTCCCGGTCGGGGGCCCGTACGCCCTCTCGTGCACATGCCGGTGTACGGGCACGCGCCGGTGCCCGTACCTCGCCGTCCCGAACGCCGGGGCGTCCTCCGCCTCCTACTTCAGGGCACCCGCCGTCAGACCCGCGACGACCTGCCGCTGGAAGACGATGTACGCCGCGAGGACCGGCAGCATCGCCATCACCAGACCCGCGAAGAGCCCCGACCAGTCGCCCTTGTAGCCCTGGCTGACCGCGAGCTGGACCAGGCCCTGGGAGAGCACCTTCTTCTCCGGTTCGGTGTTGAGCACGGTCGGCAGCATGTACTGGTTCCACTGCCCGAGGAAGTTGAAGATCCCGACGCTGATCAGACCCGGCTTGGCCATCGGCAGCATCACCTGGAAGAACGTCCGGGTGTGCGAGGCGCCGTCCATGAACGCCGCCTCCGCCACCGATGTGGGCAGCGTCCGGAAGAAGGCCGTGAGGAAGAAGACCGTGAACGGCAGCGAGTACGCGATGTAGACGAGGACGAGGCCGTGCAGCGTGTTGAGCAGGGCCATGTTGTTCATGACGTAGAACAGCGGCACCAGCGCCAGGATGATCGGGAAGCTCATCCCGCCGATGAAGAGGAAGTAGATGAAGCGGTTGCCCGGGAAGGTGAACCGGGCCAGTACATAGGCGGCCATGGATCCCAGGAGCATGGTGCCGAGGAGCGAGCCGCCGACCACCAGCACCGTGTTGAGGAAGTAGTCGCTCATGTGCGCCTGCGTCCAGGCGCGGGACCAGTTGCCGAACTCCAGGGAGGTCGGCAGCGCCCACGGCGAGGTGAAGATCTCCCGGTCCGTCTTGAAGGACGTCATCACCGCCCACAGCAGCGGCATGACGACCATGAAGGCCCAGAGGATCAGCATCCCGTGGGAGAAGACGCCCAGGACCTTGCCATCGCGCTTCTCCCCCGTCCCCTTCGGCGCGGGACCGGTCTTCACGACGGGAGGGCGGTCTCCCGTGACGCCGGCGGGAGGGGTCTCGGTCGTCTTCATCAGTACTCCAGCCGCTCGCGCCGGCCCAGCCGCATCACGACGGCCGCGAAGGCCAGCGTGACGATGAGCAGGGCGACACCGATGGTCGTCGCGTAGGCCGCCTGGCCGTCGCGGAAGGCCTTTTGGTAGACGTACAGCGGGAGCACCGTCGTGGAGTAGTCGGGGCCGCCCCCGTTCGGGCCCACGGTCATGATCTGCACGACCGCGAAGGACTCCGCGCCCAGCGCCAGGATGCCCATGTAGACCCAGCCCGACTGCACGGTGTCCCAGAGCAGCGGCAGGGTGATCCGGAGGAAGGTGGTGATCCGGTTGGCGCCGTCCAGCAGCGCCGCTTCGTAGAAGTCATTGGGTATGGACGACATGCCGGCGGAGAACAGCACGACGAAGAAGCCGACCGTGCTCCACACCAGAACGGCCATCACGCACCACAGCGCGAGGTCCGGATCGCCCAGCCAGTTCGGCTGCACGGAGTCGAGGCCGACCGCCTGAAGAGCCGAGTTGATGGCGCCGCTGTTGGGGTTGTACGCGAACTGGAACAGCAGGGCGACGATCGCGATCGACAGCACCTGCGGGAAGAAGTACACGATCTTGTAGAACGCGCTGCCCCGCACACCGCCGACGGCGGTGCCCTTTCCGCGCCGCCCGCCGACGTTCAGCATGAACGCGAAGAACAGCGCGAGGCCGATCGTGACCAGCGGCAGCAGCAGCACGAACAGCGCGCTGTGCTGGAACGACTTCCAGAAGACGGAGTCGTCGAGCATCCGGCTGTAGTTGTCGAAGCCGACCATCGCGAATTCCGGGCTCAGACCGCTCCAGTCCGTGAACGAGTAGTAGATGGACTGGATGAACGGCCAGATGACGAAGAGGACGTAGATCGCCAGGGGGGCCGCCAGGAACCCCACGATGAACCGGTATTTACCGTGCTGCATGGACCGACCTCGATCTCCCTGCGGGTGCTGCCGCCGGCAACTGCGCCGGGCCGGAAGGCCCCGCCACGGGCGGCAGCGACCGGGGCCTCCGGCGCCGCCACCCGCGGGAGGGTCCCCCCGGCCCCGGCCTCACTGGTGCTTGTAGTGCTTGATCGAGCTGTCCTTGGCCGCCTCGTCGGCGAAGGCCTGGATCTTCTTGACGGCCTCGGCCGGAGTGAGGCGGCCGGCCATCATCTCCCCGAGACCGGCGACGCCGATCTTCTCCTTCTGCAGGGCCACGTACCAGTCCTGGATACGCGGGTTGAGGACGTTGTCCCCCGCCTTCTCCAGGGCCGCGATCCCGGAGGTCAGCCCCGGCGGCAGGGTCAGGCCGTCGGTGCCTCCGTCGAAGGACGTGAGGGAGGAGACCTGTTGGGTGAAGTTCTTCGACGACGCCTCGCTGAGCATGATGCGGAGCTGTTCCATGCCGCCGTCGGGGTTCTTCGCCTTCGCCGGGACGATGAAGGGCTCACCGCCGGAGGCCCACATCGTGCCGAAGGGCAGCTTGTCGGAGCTGTCCAGGCCGGACGGTGCCGCGACGCGCATCTCGAAGTTCTTCGGCGTGGTCTTCTTCGCCTCGTTCTCCACCCAGGAGCCGTTGGGGATGAAGAGCGCCTTGCCCTCGTTCCAGGCGGTCTGGGACTGGATGTGGTCCAGGCCCGGGGTGCCCCTGAGGATGTAGCCCTTCTTGAAGAGCTCGTAGTACGCCTCGAAGGCCGCCTTGACCGCCGGGTGCTTCCAGGCGTTGGGCTCGAGGTTGTCGATCGCGTCGAGCACCTCCCGGCCACCGATCTTGCCGATGAACGGGTAGAGGCTGAAGGGGATGTAGTACGGGTGTTTGCCCGCATATGTCCAGCCCGCGATGCCCTTCTTCTTTGCCTTCGCGCAGAGCGCGAGCATGTCGTCCCAGGTCTCCGGGTACTCCGCGTCGAGCTTCTCCAGCGCGGTCTGGGAGTACCACACGCCGTAGACGGTGTACGCGTAATACATGATCCAGACCGGGTCGCCGTCGAACTGGCCCATTTCGACGACACCGGGGCGCAGGGTGTCGCGCACCTTCTTCTTCGGGTCGTCGATGGAGGGGGCGTCCAGCAGCGGTGTGAGATCGGTGAGCTGCTTCTTGCCGACCAGGACGCCCATGTCCATCTGCTCGGCGCCGGAGTTGTCGATCAGGTCCGGCGGGGTGCCGCCATTGAAGCGCGGCTGCAGCACGGACTGGATCTTCTGGGTGGAGGAGAACTTGACCTTAGCCTTCTTATAGGTCTTCTCGTAGACGGCCTTGGCGTCCTCGGCGTACTCGATGCCGAAACCGCCGTCGAAGATGACGATCTCGAGCGGCGCGCCGTCATTCACGCCCAGCGGGTTCTTGGCGGTCTTCTTGCCCTTCTCGACCTTGTTGTCGGCGCCACTGTCACTGCTGGCGCACGAGGCGAGAAAGGTCATCGTGGGGACGGATATCAGACCGACAGCAGCGGAACGCTTGATCAGATCACGACGGCCGAAGCCCTCGTCGGTGTGGCCGGAGGTGGATCCCATGCTCAAGTCCTCGCCTTCTCCAGGACTCAGGCGGTGTACTGGTCGCCCGTACGGAATCGCCTCCGGCGAAGGGACCCGCCACCGCGGTCATATTGAAGCTGGGGTCGTGCAGGGTGCCGCGGGAACGGTGTGAGGGCCCGGCAGTTGACGCGATCAACGCCTCCCCCGCCGTCGCCCTCCGATCCCCCGGGCCCGCAGCCGGTGCCAAACGGCTGGCAGACGCCGACAGGTATAGTCCACTTCCGCCGCGGCGGGCAAGATCGAATGCAGGTTTGCCCGGCAGTCTTTCCCGAGTTGAGACCTCCGGGAAAAACGGACGAACAGCCACTGGATAAAACGGGGCCGAACGGACACCTGTCGAGCGCCATTTGATAACCCGTCGGAGTGGCATCCCCAACTCCCTTGACACCACCGACCCCATCAACCATTACTTAATCCTGCGCAACCCGGTTGACAACGTTGTCAAGATCCGTGGAGGGGCTGGAGATGCAGCGCAGACGATGGCGCAGGCTCGGACGCACGGTCGCCGTGGTGGCGACCGTTGTGCTGGCCGCGACGTCCCAGGGCTCGGCGGTGGCGCTCGCCCCGCGCGAACCGGTGCGAACCTCGCAGGAATTTTCCTCTTCCTTCGAGTCCGGCGATCCCCAGCCAAGTTGGAACAATACCGTGGAAACCGGCCCTGGCGGCAAGAAAAAAGCCTCAGGGGTCGACGGAGGTGACAGCTCCGGCATTCCGGGCAATGTGACCGGCAAGGTCACCGACGTGCGTGCCAGCGCGGAGAACACCGACGGCGGCGAGATCAAGGAGAACCTGGTCGACGGCGAAGCCACCACCAAATGGCTGGCCTTCGAGAAGACCGCGTGGCTGGAATTCGAACTCGACGAGCCGGTCAAGGTCGTCCGCTACGCCCTGACCTCCGCCAACGACGAGGCGTCCCGCGACCCGAAGACCTGGACCCTTCAGGGCTCGAACGACGGGGAGAGCTGGAAGGACCTGGACTCCCGCGAGGACGAGGTCTTCGAGAAGCGCCAGGAGACCCGCGAGTTCGACGCGGACAACTCCACCGAGTACCGGCACTACCGGCTCGACATCACCGCCAACAACGGCGACGACCTCACCCAGCTCGCCGAGCTCCAGCTCGCGGGCGAGGACACCGGCGAGCCCGCCCCCTCCGACATGCGCACCCACGCCGACCGCGGCCCCTCCGGCGGTCCCACCGCCAAGGCCAACACCGGCTTCACCGGGCTGCGCGCCCTGCGCTACGCGGGCACCCACCAGGCCGAGGACCGGGCGTACTCGTACAACAAGGTCTTCGACGTCGACACTCCTGTCACGGCCCGGACCCTGCTCTCGTACCGCGTCTATCCGTCCATGGGTGAGACCGACCTCAAGTACCCCGCCACCCATGTCTCGCTCGACCTGGCCTTCACCGACGGGACGTATCTGAGCGACCTCGCCGCCGTCGACCAGCACGGCGCGCGGCTCACACCGCAGGGCCAGGGCTCCTCCAAGACCCTCTACGTCAATCAGTGGAACCACAAGGAGTCCCTGATCGGGCGGGTCGCCGCGGGCAAGACCATCGACCGCGTCCTCGTCGCGTACGACGCCCCGAAGGGCCCGGCGAAGTTCCGCGGCTGGGTGGACGACGTCTCCATCGCGCCCGAAAAGGCCGAGAAGCCGCCCGCGCATCTCTCGGACTACGCGTCGACCACCCGCGGCACCCACTCCAGCGGCAGCTTCTCGCGCGGCAACAACGTCCCGGCCACGGCGGTGCCGAACGGTTTCAACTTCTGGACGCCGATGACCAACGCCGGCTCGACGAGCTGGCTGTACGAGTACGCCAAGGCCAACAACGCCGACAACCTCCCCACCCTCCAGGCCTTCGGCGCCAGCCATGAACCCAGCCCCTGGATGGGTGACCGGCAGACCTTCCAGGTGATGCCGTCGACCGCATCCGGCACCCCCGACGCCGGACGGAAGGCCCGCGCCCTCCCCTTCCGGCACGAGAACGAGACCGCCCGCCCGCACTACTACGGCGTGACGTTCGAGAACGGTCTGAAGACCGAGATCGTGCCCACCGACCACGCCGCGATGATGCGGTTCACCTTCCCCGGCGCCGACGCGAGCGTGATCCTCGACAACGTCAACAACTCCGGCGGGCTGAGCCTCGACCCCGACAGCGGAGTCGTGACCGGATACTCCGATGTGAAGTCCGGTCTGTCCACGGGCGCCACCCGCATGTTCGTCTACGGCGTCTTCGACACGCCCGTCAGCGACAGCGGCAAGCTGTCCGGGGGCGGCGGCAAAGACGTCACCGGCTTCATGCGGTTCGCCCCGGGCGCGGACCGCACGGTCACCCTGCGCCTGGCCACCTCCCTGATCGGCGTCGACCAGGCCAAGGCCAACCTCGCGCAGGAGATCGCCGCCTCCGACACCCTGGAGTCGGTCAAGGCGCGCGCCCAGAAGGCGTGGGACGACATCCTCGGCCGTGTCGAGGTCGAGGGCGCGACCCGCGACCAGCTCACCACGCTCTACTCGAACCTCTACCGGCTCTACCTGTATCCGAACTCGGGCTACGAGAACACGGGCAGCCGGCAGAAGCCTCGGTACCGGTACGCCAGCCCGTTCTCCGACGCCACCGGTGAAGACACCCCGACCCGGACCGGCGCGAAGATCGTCGACGGAAAGGTCTTTGTCAACAACGGCTTCTGGGACACGTACCGGACGACCTGGCCCGCGTACTCCCTGCTCACCCCGGACCGGGCCGCGACGATGGCCGACGGCTTCATCCAGCAGTACAAGGACGGCGGCTGGATCTCCCGCTGGTCCTCGCCCGGCTATGCCGACCTGATGACCGGCACCAGTTCGGACGTGGCCTTCGCCGACGCGTACCTCAAGGGGGTGGGCCTGGACGGCGAGGCCGCCTACGAGGCCGCGCTGAAGAACGCGACCGTCGCCCCGCCCTCCCCCGGCGTGGGCCGCAAGGGCATGGAGACCTCGGTCTTCCGCGGCTTCACGAGCACCGACACGCGCGAGGGCATGTCCTGGGCGCTGGAGGGATATCTCAACGACTCCGGCCTGGCGAAGATGGGCGAAGCGCTCCACGCGAAGACGAAGAAGGCCCGCTACAAGGAGGAGTCGGCCTATTTCCGCAGCCGCGCCCAGTCCTACGTCAACCACTTCGACAAGGACATCGACTTCTTCCAGGGCAAGCGCCCGGACGGCCAATGGCGGGTCGAGCCCGGCGACTACGACCCGCGGGTCTGGGGCCACGACTACACCGAGACCAACGGCTGGAACTTCGCCTTCACCGCCCCGCAGGACACCCGCGGTCTCGCCAACCTCTACGGCGGCAGGTCCGCCTTCGCCAAGAAGCTGGACACCTTCTTCTCCACGCCCGAGACGGCCGACCCCGATCTCGCCGGCTCCTACGGCGGTGTCATCCACGAGATGACCGAGGCGCGGGACGTCCGGATGGGCATGTACGGGCACAGCAACCAGGTCTCGCACCACATCCCGTACATGTACGACGCGGCCGGCCAGCCGTGGAAGACGCAGGAGAAGGTCCGCGACGTGCTTTCCCGCCTCTACCTCGGCAGTGAGATCGGCCAGGGCTACCCCGGCGACGAGGACAACGGCGAGATGTCGGCCTGGTACCTCTTCAGCGCGCTGGGCTTCTACCCGCTGGTGATGGGCAGCCCCGAATACGCCATCGGCTCCCCGCTGTTCACCAAGGCCACCGTGCACCTGCCGGGCCGCGACCTGGTCGTGAAGGCCCCGCGCAACAGCGCGCGCAACGTCTACGTCCAGGGCCTGAAGGTGAACGGCAAGGCGTGGAACTCCACCGCTCTGCCGCACTCCGCCATCGCCAAGGGCGGGACGCTGGAATTCGCCATGGGCCCCGAGCCCTCGAAGTGGGGTACGGGCGCCGACGCCGGACCCACCTCCCTCACCAAGGGCGACAAGCCGCCGTCCCCGATGCGGGACGTGGCGGAGAGGGACGGGTCGAAGCTGACGGACGACACCTCGAAGACGGAGGAGTCCTTCACCTCGGCGGAACCCTCGCTGAAGTCCGGCTCTCGCGTGACGTACTACACGCTCACCTCGGCGAAGGCGGCCGAGGCGCCGAAGGGCTGGGTCCTCAAGGGCTCGGCCGACGGCAAGACGTGGAAGGAGATCGACCGCAGATCCGGCGAGTCCTTCGCCTGGAACCGGCAGACCCGGGTCTTCAAGGTCGCCAAAGCCGACACCTATCCGCATTACCGGCTGGAAGCAGTCGGCGGTGCCGCGACTCTGGCCGAAATCGAGCTGCTCTCCTAGGATCCAGGTCCCCGAAAGGGAATCCGAAACCCCATGCGGCAGGGCCGCACCCCTCTTCGAACAGGGGGTGCGGTCCTGCCGTATGCGTGAGACGCACACGGTCGGGGCGGGCCCCCCTACAGGGAGCCCGCCCCGAAACGTCCGGCTGCCGTTACTTGCGGATCAGCGAGCGCAGCACGAACTGCATGATGCCGCCGTTGCGGTAGTAGTCCGCCTCACCCGGGGTGTCGATGCGCACCTTGGCGTCGAACTCGACCTCGCCCGCACGGACCTTGACGGTCTCCGGGATGCCGCCGTCGTTGAGGGCGGTGACACCGGTGATGTCGAAGGTCTCCTCGCCGGTCAGGCCGAGGCTGAGCGGCGAGGCGCCCTCGGGGAACTGCAGCGGCAGGACGCCCATGCCGATGAGGTTCGAGCGGTGGATGCGCTCGTACGACTCGGCGATGACGGCCTTGACGCCGAGCAGCGCGGTGCCCTTGGCGGCCCAGTCGCGGGAGGAGCCGGAGCCGTACTCCTTGCCCGCGAGGACGACCAGCGGGGTGCCCTGCTCGATGTAGTTGCGCGAGGCGTCGTAGATGAAGCCGACCGGGCCGCCGTCCTGCGTGAAGTCGCGGGTGTAGCCGCCCTCGGTGCCCGGCGCGATCTGGTTGCGCAGGCGGATGTTGGCGAAGGTGCCGCGGATCATGACCTCGTGGTTGCCGCGGCGGGAGCCGTAGGAGTTGAAGTCACGACGCTCGACACCGTGCTCGGTGAGGTACTTCCCGGCCGGGGTGTCGGCCTTGATCGCACCCGCCGGGGAGATGTGGTCGGTGGTGACCGAGTCGCCCAGCTTGGCGAGCACGCGGGCGCCCGCGATGTCCTCGACCGGGGAGGTCTCCATCGTCAGGCCCTCGAAGTACGGGGGCTTACGGACGTAGGTGGACTGCGGGTCCCACTCGAAAGTGTTGCCGGTGGGGACGGGCAGCGCCTGCCACTGGGCGTCGCCCGCGAAGACGTCCGCGTAGCTGGTGCTGAACATCTCCTGGCCGATCGCGGAGGCGACGACCTCCTCGACCTCCTTCTCGGAGGGCCAGATGTCGGTCAGGTGGACCGGGTTGCCGTCCTTGTCGATGCCGAGCGCGTCCCGGGTGATGTCCACCTTCATGGAGCCCGCGATGGCGTAGGCGACGACCAGCGGCGGGGACGCCAGGTAGTTCATCTTGACGTCCGGATTGATCCGGCCCTCGAAGTTGCGGTTGCCGGACAGCACGGAGGTGACGGCGAGGTCGGCATCGTTGACGGCCTTGGAGACCTCGTCCGGCAGCGGGCCGGAGTTGCCGATGCAGGTGGTGCAGCCGTACCCGACGAGGTTGAAGCCCAGCTTGTCGAGGTACGGGGTGAGGCCGGCGCGGTCGTAGTAGTCCATGACGACCTTGGACCCGGGGGCCAGGGTGGTCTTGACCCACGGCTTGCGGGTGAGGCCCTTCTCGACCGCCTTCTTGGCCACCAGCGCGGCGGCGACCATGACGTACGGGTTCGAGGTGTTGGTGCACGAGGTGATGGCGGCGACGGTGACGGCGCCGTGGTCGATCTCGTACTGGGTGCCGTCGGGGGCGATCACCGGGGTCGGCTTGGTCGGCACGCCGTTGGTGACGGCCGGGGCGTCGGAGGCCGGGAAGGACTCCATGCCCGCCTCGTCCAGGTCCGCGACGGGGACGTAGTTGCGGACGTCCTGCGCGAACTTCTCGGCGGCCTCGGCCAGGACGATGCGGTCCTGCGGGCGCTTCGGGCCGGCGATCGAGGGGACGACCGTGGCGAGGTCCAGCTCGAGCTTCTCGGAGAAGTCGGGCTCGGCGGACGGGTCCAGCCACAGGCCCTGCTCCTTGGCGTACGCCTCGACGAGCGCGAGCTGCTGGGGCGAACGGCCGGTGAGCTTCAGGTAGTTGATGGTCTCGCCGTCGATCGGGAACATCGCGGCGGTGGAGCCGAACTCCGGCGACATGTTGCCGATGGTGGCGCGGTTGGCCAGCGGCACGGACGAGACGCCCTCGCCGTAGAACTCGACGAACTTGCCGACGACGCCGTGCTTGCGCAGCATCTCGGTGATCGTGAGGACGAGGTCGGTGGCGGTGGTGCCGGTGGGCATCTCGCCGGTCAGCTTGAAGCCGACGACCCGCGGGATGAGCATCGACACCGGCTGACCGAGCATCGCGGCCTCGGCCTCGATGCCGCCGACGCCCCAGCCGAGGACGCCGAGGCCGTTGACCATGGTGGTGTGCGAGTCGGTGCCGACGAGGGTGTCGGGGTACGCCTGGCCGTTCCGGACCATGACAGTGCGGGCCAGGTGCTCGATGTTCACCTGGTGGACGATGCCGGTGCCGGGGGGCACGACCTTGAACTCGTCGAAGGCGGTCTGGCCCCAGCGCAGGAACTGGTAGCGCTCCTTGTTGCGGCCGTACTCCAGCTCCACGTTCTGGGAGAAGGCTTCGGGGGTGCCGAAGCGGTCGGCGATGACGGAGTGGTCGATGACCAGCTCGGCCGGGGCCAGCGGGTTGATCTTCGCCGGGTCGCCGCCGAGTTCCTTGACGGCCTCGCGCATGGTGGCGAGGTCGACCACGCACGGCACACCGGTGAAGTCCTGCATGATCACGCGGGCCGGGGTGAACTGGATCTCCTCGCTGGGCTGGGCGCTCGCGTCCCAGTCGCCCAGCGCGCGGATGTGGTCGGCGGTGATGTTCGCGCCGTCCTCGGTGCGGAGCAGGTTCTCCAGCAGCACCTTCAGGCTGTACGGCAGACGGGCGGAGCCCTCGACCTTGTCCAGCCGGAAAATCTCGTACGACTCGTCGCCCACGCGCAGCGTGCTGCGGGCGTCGAAGCTGTTCGCCGACACGACAGTCTCCTTCATCAATTACGCGTTACTCACGCGATCCTGCCGCCCCGGCTCGTGGCCGGTCCGCTAAGGTAAGGCTTAGTTAGGTAACCCTTACCGAGGGGCGGCAGCGGTGCGCCTCTCGCAAGATATCTCGATGTCGAGATAACTCTAGTACATCACCGCTGCCCGGTCATGCCCCAGCCGCTGACCAGGCACGGAACGCCCGACCCTCCCGCCGGACGCCCGGTCGCCACCCCCGGACCTCCGGCAGCGGCGGTCACCCGGCCCCCCGCGCCCGCTCGTACGTCGTGACCGTGGACCCGCTCCCGAAGGCGCGACACGAGGTGAGCCGGAACTGCCCGACCTCGAACTCCGCGGAGAACATGGGGATTCCGCTGCCGATGACGATCGGATACGTCTTCACGATCAGCTCGTCGATCTCCGGGAGCAGCGCGCCCGCGAGCCGCGCCCCGCCCGCCAAGTAGATGCCCAGCCCCTCCTCGCGCTTGAGTTCCCGTACCGCCGCGAGCGGGTCGGTGGAGACAAGGGTCACGGCGGGGTCCGGACTCTGGGCGATGCTCCGCGTCACCACATAGGTCCGCAGATGCTCGTACGGGTCGGTGATCCCTTCCTCGAGTGCCGGGTCGTAGGTGGCCCGCCCCATCACGATCGTGTCGAAGCGTGTGGTGGGGGCGTCGATGCCGAGTGCCGCGCGGGTGGGGGTCGGCAGGGCGTCCGCGTACTCCGTCGCCATGTGGGTCAGGAGGTCGTCGCCCAGCGGATAGAAGTCGTACGAGCCGTCGGGGGCGGCGATGAAGCCGTCGAGACTGACTCCGACGTAGTAGGTGAGCGTGCGCATACGTCCTCTTTCGCGTTTCGGAGTTCGGGACCTGGGATCGGGACCCGGGAGACGGGATACGGGCTCGGGACGGCGAGGCCCGACGAAAACAACCACTTCATGTATAGTGCTCCATGCGTAGTGGTTGCTGCAAGAGGGTTTCCGCGGCGCACGGCATGTCCCGGAGCTCCTGAAGGAGGACGCGAGATGGTGCGGAACCCGGAGCGGAGGGTGGCGCTCGTCGACGCCGCGATCGAGGTCCTGGCGAGAGAAGGAGCCAGGGGCCTGACCTTCAGGGCCGTGGACACCGAGGCAGGCGTACCCGCCGGCACGTCCTCGAACTACTTCGCCAACCGCGACGACCTCTTCAATCAGGCCGGCCGCCACATCCACCAACGTCTCGGCCCGGACCCCGGCGCCCTGGCCGAGGCCATGAAGGCGCCGCCGTCGCGCGAACTCGTCGGCGCGTTGATGCGGGATGTGATGGACCGCATCTCCCGGGACCGGGCGGGCTATGTGGCACTGATGGAACTCCGCCTGGAGGCCACCAGGCGGCCGGAGTTGAGGGACGCGCTCACCCGCACGATCCGCGAGGACCTGGAGGGGAACGTCCGCTTCCACCTCGACGCGGGGCTGCCCGGCGACCGTACGACGGTGCTGGTGCTGTACTTCGCGATGCTCGGGCTGATCGTCGAGCATCTGACGCTTCCGGGGGTCCTCACGATGGAACCGGCGGGTGCACCGGATCCGTCGGACGCAGGGGATCCGCCGCTGCCACCCGGCACTCCGGAGGCTCCGGGCTCGCTGGATGCCCTGATGGAAAGCATCGTGACACGCATTGTCCCGACGTCATGAATCGCACCCCGAGGGCACTTTTCACCTTTTCAGCCGAAACACACCCGACTCCAATGTCAGGCTCATCTCATATCTGAGATAACCTCGGCTCATGGCAGACGACTACCTCGTACGCATCGGCAAGCTCATCCGTGACGCCCGTCAGCACCGGGGATGGACGCAGACGCAACTCGCCGATGCACTGGGCACCAGCCAGAGCGCCGTCAACCGCATCGAGCGCGGGAACCAGAACATCAGCCTGGAGATGATCGCCCGCATCGGCGAGGCGCTCGACAGCGAGATCGTCTCCCTCGGCTACGCGGGCCCCATGCATCTGCGAGTCGTCGGCGGACGCCCGCTGTCCGGCAGCATCGATGTGAAGACGAGCAAGAACGCGTGCGTGGCGCTGCTGTGTGCTTCGCTGCTCAACTCCGGCCGCACCACGCTCCGTCGGGTCGCGCGGATCGAGGAGGTCTTCCGGATTCTCGAGGTGCTGGGGAGCATCGGCGTCCGCACACGGTGGCTCAACGACGACGGCGACCTGGAGCTCGTCCCGCCGGCCAAGCTCGACCTCGACGCGATGGACACGACGGCGGCGCGCAGGACCCGGAGCGTCATCATGTTCCTGGGCCCGCTGCTGCACCGTACGGAACACTTCCGGCTGCCGTACGCGGGCGGCTGCGACCTCGGAACCCGCACCGTACAGCCCCATATGACGGCCCTTCGGCACTTCGGTCTCGAAGTCACCGCGACCGAGGGCACCTACCACGCGCAGGTCGACCGCACCGTCGCCCCCGGCCGCCCCATCGTGCTGACCGAGCGCGGCGACACCGTGACCGAGAACGCGCTGCTGGCCGCGGCCCGCCACGACGGCGTCACCGTCATCCGCAACGCCAGCTCCAACTACATGGTCCAGGACCTGTGTTTCTTCCTGGAGCGACTGGGCGTCAAGGTCGAGGGCGTCGGCACCACGACCCTCACCGTGCACGGCACCGCGACCATCGACCGCGATGTGGACTACGCGCCGTCCGAGGACCCGGTGGAGGCGATGAGCCTGCTGGCCGCTGCCGTGGTCACGGAGTCGGAACTGACGATCCGTCGCGTACCGGTGGAGTTTCTGGAGATCGAGCTGGCCGTCCTGGAGGAGATGGGGCTCGACACGGAGCGCACGGCGGAGTACGCGGCGGACAACGGCCGCACCCGGCTGATCGACCTCACCGTACGGCCGTCCAAGCTGCGGGCGCCGATCGACAAGATCCACCCGATGCCGTTCCCCGGGCTCAACATCGACAACGTGCCCTTCTTCGCGGCGATCGCGGCCACCGCCCAGGGCTCCACCCTGATCCACGACTGGGTCTACGACAACCGGGCGATCTATCTGACGGACCTCAACCGCCTCGGCGCGGACGTCAAACTCCTCGACCCGCACCGCCTGTTGGTCGAGGGGCCCACGCGCTGGCGCGCCGCCGAGATGATGTGCCCGCCCGCCCTGCGGCCCGCCGTGGTCGTGCTGCTGGCGATGATGGCGGCGGAGGGCACGTCCGTGCTGCGCAATGTGTATGTGATCAACCGGGGTTACGAGGACCTGGCGGAGCGCCTGAACTCGGTGGGCGCGCAGATCGACATCTTCCGCGACATCTGACACACCGCGCGCCGCCGCACCCATACGTCCGTCCCGCAGGATGCGGGCCGGAAAGAAGTGCGGCGGCGCGGCAACTGCGGGACTTCACGCGGGCGTTGCGTCTGAGCCAGGGCTCCTTCGGGGCGGGCTCCCCGAGGCTCGCCGCGGTCCCGGGCGGGCCGGGGCCGGGCGTAGTTGGGTGGAGCCTGGGGCGAGCCGGGCGGGCGTGGAAGGCAGGGATCACGGCTGCCCCGTGTGCCTGCGCGAGGCAGCACGCAGAACAGCAGCACCCTCGTTCCGCCGCCGGTCCTCGACCGCGAGGGGCGCTGACCGGCGCGCACCGAAACGACGCTGAGCGGGTCTCAGCCGACGACCCGCTGTGCTTCGGATCCCGTGAGCGGGCTACCGGCGTCGACCCCGTGCAGAATTCCGGCGAGGACCTCCGCGCCCCGCACCACCCGCGGCCCCGGACGGTTGAAGTGCGCGGGACCGTCGACGACCCACACCGCTCCGTCCGCCACCGCCGGGAGGTCGTGCCATCCGGGCAGTCCGGTCAGCAGGCCCTCCCACTCGCTCAGCGTCCGGCCGGGGTCGAAGCCGCACGGCATCAGCACGATCACCTCCGGTCGCGCGGCCCGTACCGCCTCCCACTCCACCGGCTTCGTGTGCTCCCCCGCCGAGGCGAGCAGCGGCAGGCCGCCCGCGTACCGGATCTGCTCCGGGACCCAGTGCCCGGCCGGCCAGAGCGGATCGAGCCATTCGATCGCCGCCACCCGGGGACGCGGACGCCCGGCTGTCATTCGCTCCACCGCCGCCAGACGCGTACGGAGTTCGGCTGCCCGCCTGCGTCCCCGGTCGGCCACCCCCAGGATCTCACCCACGCGGGCCAGGCAGTCCAGTACCTCTTCCAGCGTGCGCGGCTCGAGGCTGAGCACCCGGGGGCCGCCCTCGTCGAGAACCCGGACGGCCTGCGACACCGCCTCGTACGACACCGCACAGACATCGCAGAGATCCTGGGTGAGCACCACGTCCGGCTCAAGGGCGTTCAGGATCTCGGCATCGAGCGTGTACAGCGATGATCCCCGGTGCGTGGCGCCCCCGACAGCCCGGGAGATCTCACGGCTGGACATCGCCTCGGCGTCGAACCCGGCGGCGGTCACCACCGGTACGTGTTCCACCTGTCCGGCCGGCCAGTCGCACTCGTGCGTACGACCCACCAGATCGTCGATCAGGCCGAGTTCGGCGACGATGTCGGTGGCCGCGGGCAGCAGGGAGACGATGCGCATACCCCGACCCTAGGACGCCTTCGCCTGCGACGGCTCCGCGGATGTGGCGGCGCGTATGCCGGGGAGGACAGCGATATGCCGCGCCTGCCAGAGCTCCGTCGGACCTCCCCGGTCGCGGCCGGTCACGGCTGGTCGCGGCCGGTCATGGCCGGGCACGGGGACGGCCGGGAAGGCAGTCGCGTGCCTCCCCGGCCGTCCGTCGTCTCAGGAGGCGGAGAGTTCCCCACGGACCGTGCGGGCCGCGGCGACCAGGTTCTCCAGGGACGCGCGCGTCTCCGGCCAGCCGCGGGTCTTCAGGCCGCAGTCGGGATTGACCCACAGCCGCTCGGCGGGGATCGCCTCAAGTCCCTTGCGCAGCAACGCCGCCGCTTCGTCCGCGCCGGGCACGCGCGGGGAGTGGATGTCGTAGACACCCGGCCCGGCCTCGCGCGGGTAGCCGTGTTCGGCGAGTTCACGGGCGACCTGCATGTGCGAGCGCGCGGCCTCCAGGCTGATGACGTCCGCGTCGAGGTCGTCGATGGCCTGGACGATGTCGCCGAACTCGGCGTAGCACATGTGGGTGTGGATCTGGGTGTCCGGACGGACCCCGCTGGTGGTGAGCCGGAAGGCTTCCGTGGCCCACTCCAGGTACGCCGGGCGGTCGGCGACGCGAAGCGGCAGGGTCTCGCGGAGGGCGGGCTCGTCGACCTGGACGACCGACGTACCCGCTGCCTCCAGGTCGTTCACCTCCTCGCGGAGGGCGAGGGCGACCTGGCGGGCGGTCTCCGCCAGAGGCTGGTCGTCGCGGACGAAGGACCACGCCAGCATCGTGACCGGGCCCGTGAGCATGCCCTTGACCGGCCGGCTGGTGAGTGACTGGGCGTACGTCGTCCAGCGCACCGTCATCGGCCCGGGCCGCGAGATGTCGCCCGCGAGGATCGGAGGGCGCACATAGCGGGTGCCGTAGGACTGGACCCAGCCGTGCTGGGTGGCGAGGTATCCGGTGAGCTGCTCGGCGAAGTACTGCACCATGTCGTTGCGTTCGGCCTCGCCGTGGACCAGGACGTCGATGCCGGCCTTCTCCTGGAAGGAGATGACGTCGCGGATCTCCGCCTTGATGCGCTCCTCGTACCCGTCCGTGCCGATACGGGCGGCCCTCAGGTCGGCCCGTGCGGTGCGGAGTTCGGCTGTCTGCGGGAACGATCCGATCGTGGTCGTCGGCAGCAGCGGCAGACCGAGGTGGGCCCGCTGCGCTGCGGCCCGCTCGGCGTAGGGCTGGGAGCGGCGTGCGTCCGCGTCGGTGACGGCCGCGGCCCGGGCGCGTACGGACGGGTCGTGGGTGATCGGCGAGCCGTCGCGGGAGGCCAGGTCGGCCTGGTTGGCGGCGAGTTCGGCGGCGATGACGGCTGTGCCCTCGGACAGGCCCTTGGCGAGGGTGACGACCTCGGCCGTCTTCTGGCGGGCGAAGGCCAGCCAGCGGAGGACCCGGGGGTCGATGTCGCGTTCGGCTGCCGTGTCGAGCGGCACGTGGAGGAGCGAGCAGGAGGCGGAGACATCGACGCAGCCGGCCAGGCCCAGCAGGGTGCCGAGGGTGGCGAGCGACTTCTCCAGGTCATTGACCCAGATGTTGCGCCCGTTGACGACGCCGGCGACCAGGCGCTTGCCGGGCAGTCCGCCCACGGCGGCGAGTGCCTCGAGGTTGGAGGCGGCCGATTCGGTGAAGTCGAGCGCCAGGCCGTCGACGGGAGCCTTGGCCAGTATGGGCAGGGCAGCGCCGAGCCGGTCGAAGTAGGAGGCGACCAGCAGTTTCGGCCGGTCCGTGAGCGCGCCGAGGTCACGGTAGGCGCGTTCGGCGGCGTTGAGCTCGGCGGGCGTACGGTCCTGCACGAGGGCCGGCTCGTCGAGCTGAACCCACTCGGCGCCCGCCGCCCGCAGATCGGCGAGGACATTGGCGTACACCGGCAGCAGCCGGTCGAGGAGCGTCAGCGGGTCGAAGTCCGCGGCCACCCCGGGCGCCGGCTTGGCGAGCAGGAGGTAGGTGACAGGGCCGACCAGGACCGGACGAGGCGTCAGGCCCAGGGCGAGCGCTTCCTTCAGTTCTGCGGTCTGCTTGGCGGAGTCGGTGCGGAACACCGTGTCAGGTCCCAACTCCGGTACGAGATAGTGGTAGTTGGTGTCGAACCACTTGGTCATCTCCAGCGGAGCGACGTCCTGGGTTCCGCGCGCCATCGCAAAGTAGCCGTCCAGCGCATCGGCCTGGACGGCAGCACGGTGGCGCTCGGGGATCGCGCCGACCATGACCGTGGTGTCGAGGACGTGGTCGTAGTACGAGAAGTCGCCGGTCGGCACCTCGTGGACCCCGGCGTCTGCGAGCGACCGCCAGTTCGCGCTGCGCAGGTCTGCGGCGACGGACCGGAGGGCTCCGGCGTCGACCCGGCCCTTCCAATAGCCCTCGATCGCCTTCTTCAGCTCCCGGTTCGGGCCCTGACGGGGGTAGCCGTACACGGTCGCCCGTGCTGCCGCGGCTGCGGACTTCGCTGTCACGGAAATCTCCTTCGCGAGATGACTCCTTGAGATCCCGGAGCGACCGTCGGAGCGCGAAGGGTGACGGAATCGACAGCAGGGGCCCGCGCGGCATGCGCGGCCATCCGCCGAATCCGTACTCCCCCGGACCCGCCCACGAGGTCACCGGGATATCCACGCGTGATCGGTCACGCGCGGGCAACGGGCAGGTCTTCGGACTCGCGGGCACGCCCTCCGAAGAGGGCACCTACTGGCCGTCGCTTCCCAGGCCCGGCCGGGCCCAGTGCTGATGACGGCGGTCGTTCCCGCTCACCGCTGCGGGGCAGTCCCGGATTTCCACCGGGTTCCCTCTTGCGACGCTCCTGCCTGGCGGGCAGGGCGAACCAGTTGCAGGGCCAGCCTACGGGCACGCTCCTCCCCCGGGCCACGTCTGCCCGCATGGTGGGTGGCGTCGCGGGCCCGGCGTGACGGCTGAGGCGGGAGGGGCAGGGGAATGTTCGGATCGGCCCCGCTGCCCGGGCGACGGCGAACTCGGCGCGAGGGGCCCGGCTGCCGAAGCCGCCACGGGTCACCGTGCGCGCGACCCGGAAGTGCCGCGTTCGGTCCGGCATTCGGCCACCCGCGTGCGAATCCGCCCGGGCGCGGAGGACGCCTCGCCGGGGAGCGCCGGAGCCGCCCCACCAGGGGCGCTGTGAGAAGTCCGCACGTCGATGGCGTTGCGCCCTACGCGGACTGCATTGAGCAGGGAATGCTCATCAGCGCACATCTACCGGTCAGTAACTTGAGCGGGCATCGTAGATGCATCACCGGAAGGGACTGCCGACATGCCCCAACTGACCCGCTTCGACGACGTCTTCGTCCTGGATCTGGGTTCGGACGAGAACCGCTTTCACCCGGACTGGATGAGGGAGGTGAACGACGCCCTCGGAGAGATCGAGGCGGCCACCGGACCACGGGCCCTGACCACCGTGGCGACCGGCAAGTTCTGGTCCAACGGGCTCGACCTCGCGTGGGTGGGCGCCCACCCAGAGGAGCTGATCCCGTACGCCGACTCCATGCACGATCTCGTCGCGCGACTCCTCGCGCTCCCCGTACCGACGGTGGCCGCCGTGCAGGGGCACGCCTTCGCCGCGGGCGCGATCCTGGCCCTCGCGCACGACTACCGCGTGATGCGCGCGGACCGCGGCTACATCTGCCTGCCCGAGGTCGACATCGAGATCCCCTTCACTCCGGGTCTCACCGCGCTCATCCGCTCCCGGCTCACCCCGCAGACGGCCCACAGGATGGTGACCTCGGGGCACCGCTACGGAGGGGACGAGGCACTGGCCGCGGGCATCGTCGACGAGACCGCGGACCAGGACACCGTCCGGCAGCGCTCCATCGATCTCGCGGCGTCGCTCGCCGCCAAGGCGGGTCCGACGCTCGGCACCATCAAGGTCCGCCTCTACCAGGACGTCCTGCGGGCCCTGCGGGACAGGGCGGCCAACATCCCGTAGTGCCTCTCCCGCGAGTGCCGCGGGTCCCGGGGAGAGCCGGAGGCAGGACGCACTCACGGTCATCCATCTGTCAACCGACCGCCGTTCCGGCCGGTGGGTCGGAACGGTGCGCCCCGGTGCGGATGGCGATGAACCCTCGGGCGCGGCTCGTTGGCGACACCCTCAGGGACCCGGCGCCCCCGCCCCTCACCTCCCGCGGCCCTGCGGCCGCGGGAGGTCACGCGCTGCTGACCACGGTGAACTTGCGGCTGGGCTCGTGCACTTCGCAGAGGCCTTCACGGCCGCCCGGCAGCGATCTCGCGTCACCGGCGCGCATCTCGTACAGCTCGCCGGTGTCCAGGGTGAGGGTGAGGCGACCCTCCAGAAGCACGAACGCCTCGTCGTTGACGAAGTGCCACCTGAAGGCGGACGGCTCGGCCGTGAAGAAGGCTACGACCTTGGTGGGCGTCCGCACTCCGACCGTGCGCAGGACCTTGATCCGGCAGTCCGGCTCGCCTTCGACGACGTCTTCACCCAGCGGATAGGGACTCCAACCGCCGCGGTCCAGGGCGGCGGTGGTGACGCTGTCGGGGTCGGGGGGAAGGGCGGGCAAGGCGGGCATGTCAGCTCCTCACAGGACATCGTCGGCACTCGCGCGTCGGCGAGGCAGCACGTGGTGGCGGCTTCTCCCGCGTCGGCCGACGATTATGACGGTCGTTATATCCGACGGCGAGGCTAGGATATAACGACCGTTATAAGCAAGGGGGTCGACGACGACGACGACGAGGCCCCGGCCCACCGTCGCGGCAGAGGATCGCGGCGGGGGCGGCGGACACGCTCAGCCTCCGGAGACCGGGCGCCCACCGGCGCGCGTGAGCCGGCCAAGCACGCCGGAGCCCGCTCGGCTCCACGTACCGCCACTTCCCTGACGGTCGGCCGCAGTTGGCCGCCCAGGCCGTCCGCCACGCGGGCGACAGCGCATCGGCTGCCCTCTGCACGCAGAGCTCCGGAGGCCCGCCCCGTCGGCGGCCTCCGCACGCCCCTCGGCCTCTGGCCCGACATCGTCATCAGCGGCTACTCCCGCGCCGGTTGCGGCGGTTGCGGCCGTTGCGCCGTCCTCGCCGTCTCCGTCGACTCTTCGGCGGAGCAGGCTGCGGCTCGCCACTCTCATCGCGGGCGCGGCCACGGGGACGGCCGCCCTTGTCCCGGCCCAAGCGCAGCATCGAGCTCCTCGACCCGCACCGCCGCCGAGCACCGTCGGGCGATGGCCTTCCGGGCGATCGGCCGAGATCCGCTGCGGTCGCGTCGCCCGTGTGACAACATCTCGTAAAGTGGGCCGGAGCGGCAAAATTGAGTATGTGGCGAACGTCTCCGGGCGTTCCGGCCGAATGGCTTGTTTCGGACTCCTCTCCGCAGCTCGCCCACGCTGAGGCAGGCCGGAAGGATCGGCCGTCCGCCGCCCACCGCGCCACAAACCGGGGCAAATTTCACCCTGCGACGAGCGTCCCCCGAACCAAACGGATCCGCTTTCGCCAAAACGCTAAAGGGTGGTTGAACTTTGGGCCCCCGGTCCACAAGATCGGTGGTGACGGTGCGAACGCGGTGGATGGCCGCTCGCGCCGCTCCTCACGGGGGTTCTCCTGTCACGATCATGAATGGTTGTCCCATATGTTTTGACCTGCTTCGGGAACGTCCGACGCACACCGTTTCCTGTGAACGCGCCCGCGAGAAAGGGAACTTGAAAAAACTACGTCCCGACATGTTTTCCACGGGCCACGCATGCGGTCCGGAAAGGCCTCACCGCCGGACGGAGACAATGACCCGGCGATGCAGAAGCAGGAATGGCCCGAGCCGAGCAGAGGCTCGGATAGAGGTGGGGGCGGCCATATCGCCCCGCCCACCCGGAACTTGGTGCGCCTGTACCCCGGACAGGCGCGTAGGCGATACCGCATAGGCGATACGGGCCGGCAAAACCCTGACCAGCGCCCGCTCTCCCCGTATCCCGGTCGCCCCACGGCGCCGCCGACCGCCCTGGGCCGCCCGGCCCTCGGAGGTTCCCTCCACCCTTTCGGCGCCGCCATGCGCTCTGCGCAGTCCTCCGTGGCGGACACCGATTACGCGAAGGATAAGAAGCGCAATGCGCATGCTCGTTGTGGAAGACGAACCCGCAACCGCGAACCTGGTCGTCTCCACTCTCCAACGTCACGGCTACGAAACCGAGCAGGCGACCACCGGGAAAGAAGCACTGGCGATTCACCACGAGGTGGATTTCATCTTTCTCGATCTGGGGTTGCCGGACATGGACGGCCTGGAGGTCTGCCGGGCCATCAGACAAGTAACGGATACGCCCATCATTGTCGCCACGGAAGGCCGGAGCGAACTCGACCGCGTCCTGGGACTTCAGGCAGGAGCGGACGACTGTCTCGACAAACCGTACGGTGTCCGGGAACTCGTCGCCCGTATTCAGGCGATATTGCGCCGCACCCAGGCCCGGCCCAAGGAGACGAATACCCTCACCCATGGCACGCTGCATATCGACGTTCTTTCGCGGCAGGTGAGGCTGGGCGAGGACCATATCTCCCTGACACGCAAGGAGTTCGATCTCCTGGTGGCCCTCGCCTCTCGTCCGGGTGTCGTCCTCACCCGCAAGGAATTGATGAACCAGGTGTGGAACGACGGCTGGACGATGGGCCGCACGATCGACACCCACGTCAACAGCCTGCGGGTGAAGCTGGGTTCGAGCAGCTGGATCGTGACCGTACGAGGAATCGGCTTCCGGATCGGCCTGGGCTGAGGACCCCCGTAGCCGACGCCCTTCTCGGCCGGTCCGGGACCGCCTCCGTCAGGCGGCCCCGGACCCGCCTCCGTCAGCCGACGGCCACCTCTGCTCGCGGGCCGCGACCGCGGCCCGCGAGCGAACGCTCCACGTCCTCGGCGTGGTAGTAGGTCTTCCCCGCCCGGCTCCCGCGTCTCCAGGCGTGCTCACTGGCCAGCCGGTAGACCGTCCCGCGCGGCACCTGCCACAGGGCGGCGATGTCCGTGGCACGCAGCCACAGGGTGCGGCCGGCGGCGGGCCTGCCGTCCGTGGCCTTCGGGCTCCCCGCCACGGGCGACCGGCGCCCGAGGCTCACCCACTCGTGCATGGCCCAGTTGTGGTCCGGCTCGGCGGTGCACACGATCCGGGTGTCCTCCGGGCCGTTCCGGCGCGGTCCTGCGTAGGTGCTGAGGGTTCCCCCGCACCCCTCGCGGGCGCACGCGCCGATGACCATGCGCTGCACCTGGGGCGGTTCGACGACCCGTCCGGCGAACGCCAGGAGCCGTTCCAATTCCGCGGTCAGCTCGGCGACGGCGGAGTGCCCTGCCAGCCAATCCACATGGCGCAGAAGGAAGGCGGCGAGCACGCGGACGTCACGGCGCGGGACGGACGTACCGCGCTCGTCGACGACCAGGCCGCTCCACGAGGCCAGGACGCGCATCATCGCCTCACGGGCCTCCACGGCGGCCGTGTTGAGCGGCATCCCCGGCGTGGTGCGGCCGGGCGACCGCTCCAACCGGCGCTGCCCCGATCCCCCGAGCACGCGCCCGCACTCCTCGTGGAGCGCAGGAAGGCTCGTCAGCGTGCGCGCCATGGCGCCCAGGCAGGACGAGCACAGGCGGGTTCCGAGCAGCGGACGCTCCCCATGGCGTACGGCTCCGGATGCGGACGCTTTCCGGCAATGCACCCCCTCGCACGTGCTGTTGGCCCCCGCCATGTGCGCAACACCCTGATATTGCTTCGTCATCGGTTTCCCCCCTCGACGAACTGTTCTCGAACCCCTCCAGTATCGGACCGACATGGGAGGGGAACTGGTGAATTGTCCGTCACCTGACGAAGACTGTTCCGAAGCATTGCGCGCAGCCCAGCCAGGGTCTTCGAGGAGACCGTTCCGCGACATTCCAGGTGCGATGTCCGCATACGGCTGACCGTCACATGACGATCCGCTGACACAACGGAGAGGGAAAACAGGAAGAGTGCGGGAGAGGTGAGGGGAGGTCAGCCGCGCAGCTCGGCGCAGTGCTCCAGGACGCGCCCCAACAGGGCGGCCAGCCGGTCGCGTTCGGCGGCGGACAGCGGCGCGAACACGGCGTCCTGAGCCTCGGCGAGGGCCGTGTCGATGCGCCGGAGCTGGGCCACTCCGCCCTCGGTGACGGTGATGGTGTTGCGCCGGCGGTCGGCGGGGTCGGTCGCGCGGACGACCTGGCCCGACGCCTCGAGTTCATTGACCGCTTCGACGATGTAGCTGCGGTCGATCCCGCATCGGCGCCCGAGTTCGGCCTGGCTGAGCGGGCCGAACTCCTCGAGTGCCGCGAGCAGCGCGAAGTGGTAGCGCCGTGAGTCGACGGCGCCGAGAGCCTCCGACACGAGCCGGCCGGCATGGGTGGCGATCTGGGTGATCTGCCAGCTCGGCAAGGCGTGCAGTCGGGCCGGGGCCTGGGAGAGAGCCTTCGCGTCCACGCAAGGACCGTAGCAGATCTGTTGGCCGTACCCACGAATCTGCTAACGTTGGTGACACCAACGTTGACCTGGCCATCGATCACTCGCGGGCGGCGTCGGCTCAGCACCTACCGAGGGAGCGACATTCATGATTCTGGTCACCGGAGCCACCGGAAACGTCGGCCGCAATATCGTCGGTCAGCTTCTGGACGCCGGGGAGAAGGTCCGCGCCGTCACGCGCGACCCCGGAAATTCCGGAATGGCGGCGGACGTTGAGGTTCTGCCCGGCGACCTGACCCGCCCGGAATCGCTGACCGATGTCCTGCGGGGCATCGACCGGGTTTTCCTTTTCCCGGTGTTCGGCGCCCTCGACGGTTTTCTCGACGTCGCCAGGACCGCGGGCGTGGAGCATGTCGTCCTGATGTCGTCGTCCGCCGTGGAGTTCCCGGAGCCGGGCTGGATCGGACAGGCCCACCTCGACTGCGAGGCCTCCGTGGCCAAGTCGGGCATCCCGCACACGTTCGTGCGCGCCGGCCTGTTCATGCGCAACGACCTCGGGTGGGCGGCGCAGATCGCGGACGGCGGCGTGGTCCGCTCGGCCTACGGCACGGCCGCGGCCGCACCCGTCGACGAGCGCGACATCGCCGCGGTCGCCACGCAGTCCCTGCGGACGGCGCGGGCCGGCAGCGTCCACACACTCACCGGCCCGGAGTCCCTCACCCAGATCGAGCGGGTACGGATCATCGCGGAAACGCTCGGCCGGCCCGTGCGGTTCGAGGAGTTGAGCCGGGAGGAAGCCCTGAAGCACCTGGTCGGCCAGATGCCCGAGGAGGCCGCCTCGTTCCTTCTCGACCAGCTCGCGTCCTGGCAGGGAACGACCGCGGAGGTGCTCCCGACCATCGAGCAGGTCACCGGACGTCCGGCCCACACCTATCGCGAGTGGGTCGGCCACCACGCCGCGGACTTCGAGGCCGCCGCATCGCGCTGACGCGACGTCACCCGCTGTCCGGCGCATGGCCGGAGAGCCGCCGCGCAGGCGCTCCGTGTCACCGCGGTGCCCTTCGGCTACGCGCCGGCGGGCACCGTGATAGCGGTGACCAGCAGGCCGTCGCGGGCCAGCCAGCGACCAGGGAGCCCGGAGGGGAACCTCCGTGCCGCTCCGGACTCCCGGAGATGTGCGGTGAACGTACCGGCGGACGGATCGAAGACGATCTCCGCGTCCCGGAACGTGAGCCGCTGCCCCGTCAGCGGATACCAGACCTTGAATACGGCCTCCTTGGCGCTGAACAGCATCCGGTCCCAGCACAGTTGGGGCCGGATCGAGCTCAGCCGAGTCACGGACTCGGCCTCGGCGGGGAGTGCGATGACGGGGAGGGTGCCCTCACCGAGCGGCCCGTCGCGTTCGGCGTCGATGCCGATCGCGAGGACGTCGGCACGGCGGGCGAGGGCCGCAGCGCGGTAGCCGGCGCAGTGGGTCATGCTGCCGGTGATTCCGGACGGCCAGCGCGGTGCACCCCAGGCGTCCGGCAATACGGGCACCGGGTCATGCCCGAGGTTTTCCAGAGCCCTCCGGGCACACATCCGTACGTCCGCGAATTCTCTTTTCCGGCGGTTCACGGAACGGCTGACCACCACCGCTTCCTGAGGAAAGAGCGCGGAAAGGGAAGCGTCCGTCGTCTCTCCCCTGAGATCGGCCGCGGAGACCGTCGCCGGAACGATTTCCTCGATCACGGCGCCCCCTTTCTTTCGCGGGTCGTGGCTGAAAAGCATCGCTGAAACGGCATGGCGCACCGGGCAAGCGGTGGAGCGCCACGGCACGATCGCGGGCACTGCGCCAAAACACAGAGGGCGGGCCGCCCCCACATGGGGACGGCCCGCCCTCTGTGCTCTCCGCCTGCCCCGGACCGTCAGGCCCCGGGCACCGGCGGGATGTTGTGGTTGATCCGGAAGATGTTCCCCGGGTCGTACGCGGCTTTGAGCCGGGCCAGCCGCTCGTAGTCCTCGGGGCGGTAGCCGCGGCGCACCTGGTCGGGCGCGCTGTCGCTGCTGAACATGAAGCTGGGCAGCATCATCCCGGTGTCCCAGGCGCCCAGTTGGTCCAGCACGCTCTGCTCGGCCTTGCGCGAAACGTCTGCGGATTCGGCGGGTGCGGGCATGCTCATGAACAGGTGGAACTCGCCCTCGGGCCGGGCGAGAGCACTCGGCACCGCCGCGGGCCTGCTCAGCGCGCCGCCCAGATGGCGCACCTCGACACCGCCCGGCGGCAGGTTCGCACCGGGACCCGCGACCGCCACCAAGGCGTCCACCGCGTCCTCGCCGAACGAGCGCAGCACCGCCGTCCGCGCCCACGCCGGGGTCGGGCGGGGCGGGTCGCGGTAGATCTCGCCGACCCGGGTGTACGGCATCTCCTCGACGGTGTCGTCCTCGGGACCGAGCGCGCGCAACGGGGCGATCAGCCGCTCGCCCTCCTCCGCGGACCCGGTGTACGCGATGCGCAGATGGACCAGGAACCGCCCGCGGTTGTGCTCGGGGACCGCCGGGTGGTCCGGGAAGCGGAGCAGGATGATGGAGGAGCACATCTCCTCCGGCAGGCCGTCGAGCCAGGCGAAGTAGGTGCGCAGCACGCGCTCCGACTGCTCACCGGGAAAGAACAGACCGCCGCCGTACAGCCGGTCCATGGGCACCAGGTCGATCTCGGCCGCCGTGACCACACCGAAGTTGCTGCGGCCGCCGCGCACCGCCCAGAACAGGTCGGCGTCGGAGTCGGGCGTCACGGTGAGCACCTGTCCGTCGGCCGTGACGACCTCGAGGGACCGCACATGGTCGGCCGCGAAGCCGAACGTCCGCCCGAGGACGGGCAGTCCACCGCCGGTCAGATACCCCATGACGCCGACGTCGGGCGACGAGCCGTTGAGCGGGGCGAGCCCCGACTTCGCGGTCTCGGCGACGACTTCGCCCCAGATCAGGCCCGCTCCGAGGCGCGCCGTCCGGGCGCCCGGATCCACCGAGAGGTCTTTGAGGCGGCGGGTGCTGATGAACACGGCGCCGTCGGCCGGTACGGAGACGCCGTGACCGGTGGACTGGACGGCGACCGGAAGGCCGGCCTCGGCGGCGTGGCGGACGGCGGCGGCGACGTCGGCGGCGGAGTCGGCCACGACGATCACGGAGGGGGCGTGGGTGACCGTCAAATTCCAGCCACTGTGCTGCTCTTCGAAGCCTTCGTCGCCCGGGAATAACGTCAACCCTCCCACCGCGGCACGCAACTCCTCGGCACGATTCGTCTTCATGGCAGATCCCTTTCCGGATGGTGCAACAGGAGAGACGTACGGCTGTTCATACTAGTCGTCAGGGTGCGGTCGGTGGGGTGTGCACCGAGGTGGGATGGAGATGAAAATCTGGCTATCCTGGCCCGCATGCCCAACATTCCGTGGCAGACAAAGGAATTAACGGTAGGCGAGTTGGCCGAGCGGAGCGGAGTCGCCAGTTCCGCAATCCGTTTCTACGAGAGCGAGGGGCTGATACGCAGCCGAAGAACCGTGGGGAACCAGCGGCGTTACCACCGCGACACCCTGCGCCGCGTCGCCGTCATCGCCGTCTCCAAGCAGGCGGGCATCCCGCTGCCTGTCATCCGGGACGTCCTGGGACGACTCCCCCAGCACCGGGTTCCGACGAAGGAGGAGTGGGCCGACGTCGCCGACGGCTGGCACGATCTGCTGACCCGGCGCATCGACGAACTGACCATGCTGCGCGACGGGTTGGTCGACTGCATCGGTTGCGGATGCCTCACCATCGAGCGCTGCCACATCGTCAACCCCTCGGACCGGCTGGGCGAACAGGGGCCCGGGCCACGTCGCCTCAGGCGCGCGGAGCGGACGGACAGACCGGACTGACCGGACTGACCGCACTGACCGCACTGACCGGACCGAGCGGAGCGGGCGGACCGGGCGGACCGGGCGGACCGGGCGGAGCGAGGAGACGCTCTTCGAGGAAGCCCAGCAGTCGCAGGTGGTACGCACGAGCGGCCCAGCCCAGGCTGATGTTGTGCCCCGCGGCGGGCTGCCGGTCGATCGATACGGCCGCCTCCGGGAGCAGTCCGCGCAGGGCGGCGAGCGCCTCGGGGTCGTGCCGCCAGCGCTGTTCGTACGCGGCAAAGGTGAAGCGCACCGGGATCCGTATCCGGGGCGCGAGGTGCTCGAACGTCCGCTGCCAGCGCGGCACTTCCTGTGCCTCCCGGGGCGGCATGGGGGCGACCAGAGGGCGGCAGAGCCGGAAGGTGTCGGGCGGATAGAGCCGCAGCGGCCCCCAGTTGTTGCGTCCCAACTCGCGTCGCCACCTCAGCTCGTCCGGCGTCGGGTCCGCCGCGGACTGCGTCCCGCCCGGGGCGGACTGCGTCGGGTCCTGCACGGACTGCTTCGGGTCCTGCGCGGACGGCGTCGCGCCCCCCTCGGACTGCGCGCCGCGCGCCCCGGGTTCGAGGGCGAACCGGTAGCCGCAGCCGGAGATGCCGAGACCGAGCAGCGGCAGATCACCATGGTCCGCCGCGAGGGTCAGAGCGGTCTTGCCGCCGTAGGAGTGGGCCAGCACGAACACCCCCGCGCCCAGCGAGTGGCGCTCGGCGAAGTCGGCGAACCCGCGCCGCAGGAGCGCGGTCTGCTCCGCCAGCGGAAGCCCTTCGGGCAGGTCGCCGGACGACAGCCCGTAGCCGGGCCGGTCGACGGCGAGCACGGTGAAGCCCAGCTCGGCGCCCAGCGTGAGCAGCGACAGATCGGGGTGGGCGGGGCCGTGGAAGTACCCGGCCCGCATGCCTCCGCCGTGCACGGCCAGCACCGTGGCGCGCGGAGGCGTGCGGGGCTCGGCGAGCAGAGCGGACAGCCGGATGCCACCGGCGTCGAGCACGATGTCGCGTACGGCGGGCCGGGCTGCCGCTCCGGGCAGGGGTGACGTGCCGTGGGCGGCGGGCAGGGTCGTCGAAATCGGCATGGCGGGATCCCTCCACGGTTCACGGTGCGTACCGGGCCGGGCCGGGCCGCCCGGACGGGCAGGAGCACACGGGCGGCGGGCGGGCGGCGGGCGGGCGGCGGGCGGGCGGCGGGCGGGCGGCGGGCGGGCGGTTGATCAGCGGTGGGAAAGCCGGCCTGCGGGCGGACGGGCGGTGCAGGGCGTCGGTGCGCCGGCCGCCTCGCGGACAACGGGTGCCGGGCACCTCGCGGACAACGGTCTGCCGGCCGCCTCGCGGACAACGGGTGCCGGGCACCTCGCGGACAACGGTCTGCCGGGCACCTCGCGACGGTGCACCGGTGGCACCCGTCCGCATGTACGGGTCGCCACCACCGATCCGTACCTGCGGGCGTGTTCCCCCACACGATCACCGGTCCGTGCGGCCGGCCGTGCGGGCGGTGTTCGTACGGGCGAGGCGGGACCGGCCGCGTCAGGCCGTCCCCACCGCGGCAGGCACCAGGCGCGGCCGCGCGGCCCGTCCGTACGGATACCGGTCCCGCCCCTCCCGCAACACCCGGGCCCACCACGCGAGTTGGTCGAGCAGTGCCGTCGCGGCGGCGTTGGAGCCCTCCGGGTCCCTGGGGTTGCCGTCCCCGTCGAAGCGGTCCCAGACGTCGTGGAAGCTGACCGCCTCGCGCACCGTGACGGCATGCAACTCAGGGAAGACCTGGCGCAGTTGCTCGACCGCGCGCAGCCCTCCCGACCTGCCGCCGTAACTGACGAAGCCGACCGGCTTCGCCTGCCACTCCGCGTCGTGCCAGTCGATGGCGGCCTTCAGCGAGGCGGGGAAGGAGCGGTTGTACTCCGGCGTGACCAGGACGAACATGTCCGCTCGCGCCAGTCGCGGGGTCAGATGGGCGAGCAACTGGGCCACGTCGCCGGGCGGCTGCGCGACGGGCTCCCCGGGGAGGGGGAACTCGGCCAGGTCGACGACGTCGGTCCGCAGATCGGCCCGCAGGCGGGCCTGTCCCGCGAACCAGTGCGCCACGGTCGCGCCGGTCCTCCCCTTCCGTCCGCTGCCGATGACGACTGCCAGCGACAAGTGATCCCGCGTCATGATCAGCCTCTCTTGGATGGGTCGCTCCGGGGCCGCGCCGGGCGGCCCCGGAGCAGGGATCAACGGAAGTCGGCGGCGTGGTCGGCCGCCCACTGGGCGAAGGTGCGGCCGGGCGTACCGAGGAACTGCTCCACGGGCGAGATCTCGTGGGGCCGGTCGACCAGTTGGGCGAACATCTTCAGCCGCGCCTCGATCGCCCCCGCCGGGATGCCGACGTCGCTCATCTCCTTGCGGGCCTCGTCGTGCGTGATCTCCTCGAACCGCACCGGCCTGCCGATCGCCTCCCCGATGATGCGGGCGCGGTCGGCGTAGGTGATCGACTCCGGTCCGCTGAACAGCGGCCTGGCGCCCAGGAGTTCATCGGTGAGCAGCGCGCGGGCACCGATCTCGGCGATGTCGCGCTCGTGGAGCGGGGCCGAGTGGGCGCGGGCGAACGGGCCGCGGGCGACGCCGGTGGTCCTGATCGGCTCGCTCCACTCCAGCGCGGTCACGGCCAGCCCCCCGGCCGGGTGCAGGAAGGTCCACTCCAGCCCCGACTCCTCGATCCTGCGCTCCAGATCACGGTGGCGTACGGCGATGAAGTTCTTGGGGTCGTCGTCGCGTGCGGTGTACGAGGACAGCGCGACGATGCGCCGTACGCCGTGCCGCACGGCGCGCTCGATCAGCTCGGCCGGGCCCTCGGGGAACGCGGCCAGGACGAAGAAGACCGACTCGATCCCCTCCATCGGCAGGTCCTGGGTGCGGGCGACCTCCACACCCTGCGGCAGCCGGGCCCGTCCGGGGTCGCGGGTCAGTGCCCTGACGTCGGCACCCGCCTTCAGCAGCAGGTCGACGAGGGGACGGCCGACATGTCCCGTCGCGCCGGTCACCAGTATCACGATGTCTCTCCTCGGGGTTGGGATGTCTGCGGGTGCAGGCTGTCCGCGGGTGCAGGTTGTCCGCGGGGGCAGGCAGTTGGCTGTCGGGGCGTCAGGAGGCCAGGCCGCGGGTCCAGTCCAGCGCCGCGGGCTCGAACTGGACGACGGCGTGACTGGCCACGGACCGGACGTCGCGCCAGAAGCGCTGCAGCGGCTGCCCCTCCTCCTGGGCACGGGTGCCGCCGGTGCGCAGGAGCCCGTCGACCGCTCCCGTGAGCATCTCCAGGGCCAGGGCGGCGTCGCGGCGGCTGCGCCGGACCAGTCCGGGGTTGAGCGCGCCGCTGTCGGCGGTCTCCGCGATCCGCTCGATCAGCAGCTGCGCGGCGTCGATCTCCCCCGCGGCGCGGGCGTAGCCGACCTGGTACGCCTGCCCGGCGTCCGCTCGGGGTCCTGTCGGGGTGACCGCCACACCGGCCGCGGCGGCTTTGAGCGCCCCGAACGCGGCGCCGAGGGCGGGGGCGACGAAGGTCAGGCCGTTGACGGCGAGGGTCGGCACGGGAGGTCCGGGCACGCCCACGCTCCGGCCCTTCATGGCGTCCTCGCGCAGGCAGGAGCGGTGTTCGGGGACGAGGACGTCGTCGAGGACGAGCGTGTGACTGCCGGTGCCGCGCATGCCGAGGGAGTTCCAGGTGTCCTCGTACGCGAAGTCCTCGCGGGGCACCAGGAAGAACCGCGGCGGGGTGCCGCCGGCGGACGGCGGGCCGGAGGGGGCGGGTCCGGCCAGCAGCGCCCAGTCCGCGTACTCGACGCCGGAGACGAAGGTCCACGCACCTGTCAGGCGCCAGCCGCCGTCCACCGGTGCGGCCGTGCCGAGCGGCTTGACGACGGCGACGACGCGGGCGTCCGGCCCGTTCTTCCACACCTCGGACTGGGCCTGCTCGGGCAGGCAGATGACGTAGCGGGTGGCGAAGGCGAACAGGGAGGCCAGCCAGGCGGTCGCGGAGCAGGCCTGGCCCAACTCCGCCACGGAACGGGTGAGTTCGGTGTACGAGCGGGGCTGTCCGCCCCAGCGCTCGGGAACGAACCAGCGGGCGAACCCGGCCCGGTCCAGCGCCTCGATCACCCCGGGCTGGACGCGGCGGCCCGCGTCGGCCTCCGCGGCCTGGGCCGCGGCCACCATGGCGACCTTGGCCGCCGCGAGCGGCTCGTCGGTACGGGTCGGTGCGGTCATCACTGATGCCTCCGGTTCGTGGGGGTACGGGTGCTGTGCCGGAACGGCGGGCTCCGAGGGCCGCGCCGGTGCACGGTCGGCCCGCGGGTGCTCCGCCGGTGAGGAACCGGCCCGCGGGGTCCGCTCCGGTGCCCCGCCGGCCCGGCGATCGCGCAGCAGGTCCCGGCCCGTCGCGCTCTGCTGCGCGGCGGTGATCTCGGCCCAGGTGGAGTGGAGGACGGTCCCGTCGGGGGTATGGACCGTCGCCTTGCCGGATCCCCGGTACGTACGTCCGGAGCGCTGCGCTTCGACGTTGACGGTGACGTAACCGGGCATGCCGGCACCGGGATCGAAGGACTCCTTGAGCATGTAGCGGAACCCGGTCTCCGTCCCCGTCCAGGTGCCCCTGCCGGTGCTCACGGGCGTGACGTGGGTGACCACTCCGTCGGGCGTGAAGGAGATCGTGAACTCGTCCGTCTGGTCGTCGTGGGTCACCGTCCCCGTCCAGACGCCGAGCGGAGTACCGGCCTCCGCGGGGGCTCCGCCGTCCGACGGTCCGTCATGAAGCCCTGTGGTCATCGGTGTTCCCTTCCGTCAAAACAAAACACGCGTACACTTCTAACCGCTCGTACATTTTTCTGCTGGCGGCGCGTCAGCGCTCGCACCCTTGGAGAGGCCATGCCTGTCGAAGCCCGGTCCGTTCCCGCCCCCGAGGCGGCCCGGACGCCGCCCGGCGAACGGCTGGGGCTCGCCCTGGCCGTGATCGTCACCGCTCAGCTCATGCTGATCCTGGACGGCACGATCATGAACATCGCGCTGCCCAGCATCCAGACCGACTTAGGCGTCAGCAGCGCGAACCTGGCCTGGGTGGTCACCGCGTACGCGCTCGTCTTCGGCGGGCTGCTCCTGCTCGGCGGGCGCGCCGGCGACCTCTTCGGCCGACTGCGCGTCTTCCGCATCGGCATCGTCGTCTTCACGCTCGCGTCCCTGCTGGGCGGCCTCGCCCCCAACGAGGGCGTCCTCATCGGGGCGCGCGCGCTCCAGGGCGTCGGCGCCGCCATCACCGCTCCGGCGGCCCTGTCCCTGATCGCCACGACGTTTCCCGAAGGCCCCGCACGGAACCGGGCCATGGGCGTCTACGGCGCGATGAACGGGCTGGGTTCGACCCTCGGCCTGCTGCTCGGCGGCCTGCTGACGGAGTACCTCGACTGGCGCTGGGTCCTGCTGGTGAACATCCCGATCGGCGCGGCCGTCATCATCGGCACGCGTGTCCTCAAGGACGGTTCGCGCGGCACCGGCCGGCTCGACGTCCCCGGCGCCCTCACCGGCACGGTGGGCCTGACCTCGCTGGTGTACGGCCTGACCCGGGGCGGCTCGGAGGGCTGGGACGACGCAGCCGCCATGGGCTCGCTGATCGCCGCCGCCGTCATGCTCACCGTCTTCCTGGTCCTCCAGGCCCGCAGCAGCCACCCGATGCTGCCGCTGCGGCTGCTGCGCGACCGCAACCGCGGCGGGGCCTACGCCACGATGCTGCTCATCGGCGCGGGCATGTTCGCCATGTACTACTTCCTCACGCTCTTCATGCAGCAGATCCTCGGCTACTCCGCGATGCGGACCGGGCTGGCCTATCTCCCGTTCAGCATCGGCATGTTCGTCTCCGCCGGGCTCCTCGGGCCGCGGCTGGCGGGCCGGTTCGCCCCGCGCGCCATCGTCGCGCCCGGCCTGGCCGTCAGCGCCCTCGGTGTGCTGTGGTTCAGCACGCTGGACCCCGGCGCCGACTACCTCACGCGCCTCGCTCCGGCGATGCTCATCACCTCCCTCGGCCTCGGCATGAGCTTCGTACCGCTGACGCTCGGCGCCGTCAGCGGGGTGTCGCAGCAGGACGCGGGCATCGCGTCCGCGGTCCTCAACACCTCGACGCAGGTCGGCGGAGCGCTTGGCCTGGCCTTCCTGCCGGGGCTCGCGTCCGGCGCGGCCGACGACCGGCTGCCCGACGCCTCCGCCACGTTCTTCCGGGCACTCGCCGCGGACGACGGCACGCTGCTGGCCCGTGCGGCCGACGCCCTGACCCACGGCTACGGCCGGGCGTACCTCGCGGTGGCGGCCCTGTACGCCGCCGCCATGGTGATCCTGCTGCTCGCCGTCAACACCCGGAGCCCGCGGCAGGCACAGGCCGGGCCGCCCGCGGAGGCGAAGAACACCGAGGGCACGAAGGACGGGGCGTACGTCATGGACTCCGCCAAGGACTGACCGACGCGGCGCTGTGGCCGCGGCACACCCGCCTCGGCCGCAGCGCACACAACCCCGCGGTCTCCGGCCCCGGTTGCCCGGGTGCGGAGGCCGCCCCGCCGTAGAATCGACGCGCCCCGATGGAGAGGAATCCCGTGGCCGGCACCGCCAGAGAAGACTCCGACCGGAAGCAGCGGGCCGGTGCGCCGGTCGTCGTTCCCCGACCCGACGGCAAGGGAGAGCGCACCCGGCAGCGCATCCTGCAGGCGGCTCGCGAGACGTTCGGCCGGGTCGGCTACGACCGGGCGACGATCCGCATGATCGCGGCGGCGGCCGACGCGGACAAGTCCTCGGTGATGCAGTACTTCGGCACCAAGGAGGCCCTCTTCCGCCAGGCCGTCCACTTCGACATCCCCATCGAGGAACTCACCACCCGGGACCCCGAGTCGACGGCCGAGAACTATCTGCGCACCATGCTCGGCCGCTGGGCGACCACACCGGACAGCCCCATGGCCGTCCTGATGCGCACCAGCATGACGAGCGAGGAGTCCGCCGAACTGCTGCGCCGTCAGGTGACCACGCAGTCCGTGGACGCCATCGCGCGGAGCATCGACCTGCCCGACGCCCGGCTGCGGGCCGGGCTGTTCTCGGTGATCATGCTCGGGATCGCCAGCGGGCGGTATCTGCTGCGCGTCCCGGACGTCAGCGAACCGTCGCTGGAGGACCTCATCCGCGTGGCGACCCCGGTCATCCGCGCTCTGATCGCCCCGGAGGGGGACGGCTCTGTGGAGGACGCCACTTCCCCGAAGGAGGACGGCTCTCCACGCGGGGACGGCTCCATCGAGCGCGGCGCCGTCCCCGGGCAGGCCGGTCCCGCGGAGTGACATCCGTGGCTCACCCGGAGGCCATGGCCTCCGGGGCCAGGAGCGCGCCGAGTTGTTCCGTCGCCGCGTTCCACACCCGCAGGCAGTCCCCGCCCTCCGCGGGAAGGGTGCAGACCACACCGCTGCGGCCCGACCGTACGGCGGGGTGGCGGCGGGCGGGCGCGGACAGGGAACGACCCGGCCCCGCCTCGACGAAGGTGAACGCCCCGTCGTCAAGCAGTGCGCCGAGCGCCGGCCAGTAGAGGATGGGCTCGGCCATCTGGCGGGCCCAGAAGGCCGGGTCGACCGCCTCCTCGGGTCGCACCGTGCGGGCGGTCCGCGCCGAGCGGATCTCGACCCGCGGCGGGTTCAACGTCTCGGCTGCGACGGCCTTTTCGAAGTCGAGCGCCGCCTCGTCGAGCACCGGGGAGTGGAAGGGCTCCCGCGCCCGTACGCGCCGTACGACCAGACCCGCCTCACTCAACGCCGCCGCGGCGAGAGCCAGTTCGGCCTCGGGGCCCGCGAGCACGGTCTGCGCGGGGGCGTTGACGGCTCCCACGACGACACCTCGCTCCGCCCACTCCGGGGCGATCCCGGACTCGACCCGCTCCGGGGCGGCGGCGACGGCGAGCATGCCGCCGGGCGGGGCCGTGGCCAGGACGCGGGAGCGGGCCAGCATGATGCGGGCGGCGCTCTCCAGGTCGAACACACCGGCCAGACAGGCCGCGGCCAGTTCGCCCACGCTGTGGCCGAGCAGGACGTCGGGCCGTATCCCGCGGCGTTCCAGCACCCGGCCGATGGCGTAGCCGATGACGAACAGCAGTGGCTGTGCGCGGCGGCCGTCGTCGACCGGGAGTTGCGGATCGGACCCCAGCCAGTCCGCGCGAATGCGGGAGCCCTCCTCCCCCATCAGGTCGAAGAAGTCTTCGACGATCGCGGCGAAGGTGTGGTCGTGCTCGTACAGCGGCACGGCCATACCGGCGTGTTGTGCCCCCTGTCCGGGGAGCAGCAGGGCGACTCGGCGGTGGGCCATGGCGGGGATCTCCCGTGCGTCGTGCGGCTGTTGTGTCATGTCAACTGCACCAACTGTGCGGGGCGTTGTAGCCGGATTCCCTCTCCAGGCGGCGCCAGCCGGCCGCGCTCCGGCCGTCGGGGCACCGCCCGGCTCCGGTGTGCGCGCCGGCCCGGGCCAGGAGGACCGCGGTGATGACGGCCAGTTCCTCGGGCCCGGCGTGGCCCTTCTCCACCCGGATGAGGGCGCCGATGTCGGTGATGCTCATGGTTCCCGTATCTCCTCGTGTCACTGCGGGGGGTTGCCGTGTTTGCGCCGGGGCAGGTCGGCGTGTTTGGTGCGGAGCATGGCCAGGGAGCTGATGAGGACGGCGCGGGTCTCGGTCGGGTCGATGACATCGTCGACCAGACCACGCTCGGCCGCGTAGTACGGGTGCATCAACTCCGCCTTGTACTCCTTGACCATCCGGGACCGCATCGCGTCCGGATCATCGGCCTCGGCGATCTGCTTGCGGAAGATGACATTCGCCGCACCCTCCGCACCCATCACCGCGATCTCATTCGTCGGCCACGCATACGTCAGATCCGCCCCGATCGACTGCGAATCCATCACGATGTACGCCCCGCCGTACGCCTTCCGCAAAATCAACGAGATCCGCGGCACCGTCGCATTGCAGTACGCGTACAACAACTTCGCCCCGTGCCGGATGATCCCACCGTGCTCCTGATCCACCCCCGGCAAGAACCCCGGCACATCCAGCAACGTCACAATCGGAATATTGAACGCATCGCACATCTGCACAAACCGCGCAGCCTTCTCCGACGCCTCGATGTCCAGCACACCCGCGAGCGTCTGCGGCTGATTCGCGATGACACCCACCACCTGACCGTCAAGACGCGTCAACGCACAGATGATGTTCCGCGCCCAACGCTCATGAACTTCCAGATAGTCACCGTCATCGACGATCTCCTCGATGACCTTCCGCATGTCATACGGCCGGTTGCCATCAGCAGGCACCAGATCCAGCAACACATCCGAACGCCGATCCGCCGGATCCTCCGACGCCGAGACCGGCGGATTCTCCCGATTGTTCGACGGCAGCATCGAGATCAGATACCGCACCTCCGCCAGACACGTCTCCTCGTCGTCATACGCGAAGTGACACACCCCCGAAGTCTCGGCGTGCACATCCGCACCACCCAGACCGTTCTGGCTGATCTCCTCACCCGTCACCGCCCGCACCACATCCGGCCCGGTGATGAACATCTGCGAGGTCTCCCGCACCATGAACACAAAATCCGTCAGCGCCGGCGAATACGCCGCACCACCCGCACACGGCCCCAGCATCACCGAAATCTGCGGAATCACACCCGAAGCACGCGTATTGCGCTGGAAGATGCCGCCGTAACCCGCCAGCGCCGAAACACCCTCCTGAATACGCGCACCCGCACCGTCGTTCAGCGAGACCAGCGGAGCACCCGCCGAGATGGCCATGTCCATGATCTTGTGGATCTTCGTCGCATGAGCCTCACCCAGCGCCCCACCGAAGATCCGGAAGTCATGCGCATAGACGAACACCGTCCGCCCCTCGACCGTCCCCCAACCCGTCACCACACCATCGGTGTACGGCTTCTTCGCCTCCAGACCGAAACCCGTAGCACGATGCCGCCGCAACGGCTCCACCTCATGGAACGAACCCTCGTCCAGCAGAAGGTCGATCCGCTCACGCACAGCCAGCTTGCCCTTGGCCTTCTGAGCCTCGGTCGCACGATCACTCGGCCCACGCAGAGCCTGCTCACGGATCGCGTGCAGTTCAGCGAGTCTGGCGCGCATGTCTCTCACCCCCTTCCCCCGGCAGGACCGCGTCCACGGCGAGCTTCACCTGGTGGACGTCGTTGGTGCGGTGCGTCTGCGCGCCCGGGGCGAGACGGCCGCAGAGCCGGCTCAGCACCTTGCCGGGCCCGACCTCCACGAAGCGGTCCACCCCCTCGGCCGCCATGCGCCCCACGACGTCCGTCCAGAGCACCCGCCCGGTGAGCTGGCGCCGCAGGAACTTCCTCGCCCGGGCGGCACTGGTGACGGCCTCACCGCCACTGCCCGAGTACATGGGAACGACGGGCTCGCGGAACTCGACGTCGTCCAGGGCCGCGGCGAACTCCTCCTCGATACCGCCCATGAGGCTGCAGTGGGCGGGCCCGCCGATCTCCAGGACGACGACCCGGTCGGCCCCGGCGTCGTGTACGAGCTCCACCAGGCGGTCGACGGCACCGACCCGGCCGGAGATGACGACCTGGGTGATGTCGTTGTGGTTGGCGATCTCCACGACCTCACCGGTGTCGGCCGCCGCCCGTCCGCACAACTCCTCGACCTGATCGAGGGTCAGGCCCACGACCGCGGCCATCTTGCCCGGCACCTGCTCGGTGACCGAGGTCATCAACTCACCGCGCACCCGCACCAGTCGGAGCGCGTCCCGCCACTCCAGCACCCCGGCGCAGACCAGCGCGCTGAACTCCCCGAGACTGTGCCCGGCCACGGCGTCCGGCCAGACGCCCTGGGTGCGGAGCACGTCCAGCGTGGCCACACTGGTGAGCAGCACGGCGGGCTGGGTGATCCGCATGTCCCGGAGCGTCTCGGCGGGTCCCTCCCAGCACAGGGAGGAGAGCGGGAGGCCGAGGATCTCGTCGGCGGGCCCGTAGTAGGTGTCGATGAGGTACGGCCAGTGCTTGGTGAGGTCGGCGCCCATGCCGACCCGCTGCGAACCCTGGCCGGGGAACACGAAGGCGACCCTGCCCATGAGAGACCCCTCCTTTCGGTCGAGGACGGTGTGAGGGACGGGGCGGGTCTCAGCCGAGGAGCGTGCCGCCGGTGGCGTCGATGAAGGCACCGGTGATCCACCGGGACTGCTCCGAGGCCAGGAAGGCCACCACGTCGGCGACATCGGACGGTTCGCCGACGCGGCCGAAGGCGGAGAGCTGCGCCATGGCCTGGACCGCCTGGGGGTTGTCGAAGACCGGGCTGCCGTTGTTGGTGATGCCGGGCGCCACGCTGTTCACGGTGATGCCGCGCGCGGCCAGGTGCCGGGCCCAGTGCAGGGAGATCATCTCGACCGCGCCCTTGGTCATCGCGTACGCGATCTCCTCGGGGTTGGCGAAGCGGGTGAGGCCGGAGGAGATGTTGATGACGCGGCCGCCGTCGCGCAGATTCTTCGCGGCGCGCTGGACGATGAAGAAGGGCGCCTTGGCGTTGACGGCCATCAGCTTGTCGAAGAGTTCCGGCGTGGTCTCCTCGGGCGTAAGGCCGCCCATGATGCCCGCGTTGTTGACGACGATGTCCAGCTCGATGCCGCCCGTGTGCTCCTTCAGCCCTTCCTCGACCCCGTCGAAGAGGGCGTCCACGTCGCCCGGGACCCCGAGCGGCGCCCGTACGGCGAACGCCCGTCCGCCGGTGGCCCGGATGCCGTCGACGGTGTCCTGGGCGGCTTCCTTGCCGCGGCCGTAGTGGACGACGACGAGGGCGCCGTCGGCGGCCAGCCGCTCGGCGACGGCGCGGCCGATGCCCCGGCTCGAGCCGGTGACGAGCGCGGTCTTGTTCACCAGAGTGCCCATGGTGGTGCTCCTGTTCACGGTGTGGTCTGCGGATCGGTGGAATGCGCGGGAGCCTGCGGAGGACGGGGCGCCGGCGGAGGACGGGACGGCTGCGGAGGACGGGGCGCCGGCGGAGGACGGGGCGCCGAACCAGCGGTGCAGTGCGGTGCGCAGGGCACCTGCGCCCTCCTCGCCGCACCAGACGATGTGGCCGTCGGGGCGCACCAGAACGGCGCCCACGCCCGCGAGTTCGCCGGTGCCCCCGGATCCATCGGGGCCCGCGGAGTCGCCGGCGGGCCCGGTGGTCGTGAGGGTCGCGGCGACGACGCGGACGCGGTCCGCCCGGAGCGCCGCCTCGGCGCGCAACTCGGCATGCTCCGGTGCGTCCGGATCGAGGTCGAGCAGGACGCCGTGACCGGACCGCAGTGTGTCGGCGGTACGGGTGGAGGCGCCGGGCCCGGTGCGCAGTTCCGCGAACGGCAGCCGCGCACCGAGGAGTCGGTGGCCGTCGTCCGCGGCCGGGTGGCGGATGTCCAGGCCGGTGATCATCCCGGCCAGATGCCGGGCGGCGCCGTCGTACCCGAGCAACTCGCCGATGACGGACCGTGCGTCCGCCACCTCCTCGCCGCCGAGCAGGACCAGCGACTGTGCCTCGATGTTGCCCAGGGTCCTGCGGCCGACCGCGTGCCGCTCCTCGTGGTAGCTGTCGAGGAGGCCGGGCGGGGCCCAGCCCTTCACCTCGGCGGCGAGCTTCCACCCCAGGTTGACCGCGTCCTGGAGGCCCAGGTTGAGCGCCTGTCCGCCCACGGGCATCTGGACGTGGGCGGCGTCTCCCGCGAGCAGCACTCGTCCCGTGCGGTACTGCGCGGCCTGCCGGCGGGTGTTGCCGAAGGCGTTCACCCACAGGGGTGTGCCGCCGCCGATGTCCTCACCCGTGACCTCCCGCCATGCGGCCGCGACCTCCGCGAAGGCGGGGTCCTCGGTACGGCGGACGGCCGGCCGGCCGAACCGGTGGACCATCACCCGGGTGACACCGTCGGGCCTGCGGCCCGCGATGGCCAGCCCGCCGGGGAACCGTTCGAAGCGGCGGTCGGGGATCTCGATCCCCGCGACGTCGGCGCGCAGCAGCTCCCGGGTCGCGTCGGTGCCGGGGAAGGCGACACCGGCGAGCCGCCGTACCGCGCTGTTCTCGCCGTCGCAGCCGACGAGATACGCCGCGCTCAGCCGCAGCGTCTCCCCTTCCGGCGTGCGCAGCACGGCCTCGACGCGGTCGTCCCGCCGCTCCAGGCCGGTCAGTTCGTGTCCGGTCCTGATGTCGGCGCCCAGCCCGGCCGCCCAGTCCAGGAGGACTTCCCGGGTGCGGGTCTGGGGCACCTTCCACTGTCCCGGGTACGGGCTGCCGGTGCCGCCCAGGTCCAGGGGAAGGCCGCCGAAGTGGCCGCGCGGGTCGTTGGGCGGCTCCCCCAGGCGGTCCAGCAGCCCGCGCTGGTCGAGGAGTTCCATGGTGCGGGCGTGCAGCGTCGTTGCCCGCGACTCGGTGGACGGCTCGGTCGCGCGCTCGGCGACGACCACGCGGGCCCCGCCGAGCCGCAGCTCCCCGGCGAGCATCAGGCCCACCGGGCCCGCGCCCACCACGATCACCTGTGTGTCCACTTACGTCACTCCTGCCACGGGGTTGGATCCGGTCTCCCGGCGGGCGGCGAACTCCAGCGCCTGCCGCCAGCTCGTACGCCGGCGCAGCAACTGCCGGTACTTGGCGGTCTCGCCGCGACGGTCGACCGTCAGGACGCCGGTGAGCCGGTCGCCCTTGCGGTGGAGCGCGACGAACCGGTGGCCGGCGATGTCTCCGAAGACCTCGGTCTCCTCGGCGTCGGGGACACCGAGGAACTGGATGCGGACGCCGTACCAGTCGGACCAGAAGTACGGCACCGCCGCGCACGCCTCCGCCGCGCCGCCGAGGCCGAGCGCGTTGCGCGCGGCCAGTGCGCCCTGCTCGGCAGCGTTGGTCCAGTGCTCCAGCCGCATGTCCCGGCCGAAGAGCGGGTTGTGCCAGCGCGCCACGTCACCGGCCGCGTACACGCCGGGGGCGGAGGTGGCGAGATACCGGTCGCACAGGACGCCGTCGCCCGTCTTCACGCCCGAGCCGGCACACCAGTCGGTGGCGGGCTCCGCGCCGACGCCCACGACCAGCAGATCGGTGGCCAGGACGGTGCCGTCGGACAGCACCACACGCTCGGCCCGGCCGTCGCCCTCGACACGGTCCACGCCCGCCCCGCAGCGCAGCCGGCTGCCGTGTACACCGTGCAAGTCGGCCAGGACGGCGCCCATGTGAGCCCCGACCGAGCGGACCAGCGGTGCCGGCTGCGCGTCGAGCAGCGTCACCTCGGCCCCGCGGGCGCGGGCCGCGGACGCCACCTCGGCCCCGATGAATCCGGCGCCCACGATCACGACGCGGCGTGCGGTGCGGAGCGCCGCGTGCAGCGCCCGCGCCTCGTCCACCGTCCGCAGCGTGTGGACGCCGGCGAGGGAGCCGGTGCCGGGCAGTGTCCGGGAGCGCACACCGGTCGCGATGACCAGCCGGTCGTACGGGATGTCGGTGCCGCCCGCGGTCACCGTGCGGCCCTCGGTGTCCAGGGCCGTGGCGGGCGCGCCGAGCCTGAGCTCCACGCCGAGTTCGTCGCGGTACGACGCCGGGTCGCGGTAGTGGGGGACGGCCGGTTCGGTCCCGGACTCCAGGAACGCCTTGGACAGCACCGTACGGTCGTACGGCAGGTGGTCCTCGGCCCCGACGAGCGTGACGGACCCGGTGAATCCCCCGGCCCGGGCGGCCTCGACGGCGCGCAGCCCGGCCAGCGATCCCCCGACGACGACCAGGCGGCACCGGGTCACCGTCCCACCCCCGCCGTACGGTGGCGCAGTACGCGCAGCAGCACGGCCGGGCTCATCAGCGCCGTACCGGGGTCGGCCAGGGACAGCACGCGCACGAAGGCGTGGGCCACGTCCGGGTCGTGCGCGGCGGCGGCCTGCACCAGCCGGCCGTACGCCTGGATCATGCGGGTCTTCAGGGTGCGTTCGCCGCGAACTCCGGCGAACTGCAGGTCGTTGACGGCGTTCGCCTCCCACGACGGGCTCACCGCCTCGCGCGCCAGGTCGCTCAGATACGGCAGCGGCTGCGGAGCGTGGCCCGCCCGCAGATGGCGGCGCAGCACCATGGCGCCGAGCGCGGCCACCGTCATGCCCTGGGCGTAGACGGGGTTGAAGCTGCACACGCTGTCGCCGGTGACGAGCAGCCGGTCGGGGAAGCGGGCCATCTTCTCGTACCGGCGGCGCAGGCTCACCGGGAAGCGGTGCGCGACGGGGTCGTCGAGCGGTTCGGCCTCCTGGGTCAGCTCGTACAGCGCGGGAACCGGCAGGGACTTGACGTACCGCTCGAACCCGTCCGGGTCCGTCGGCGGGAAGTCGCCGAGGATGCCGTTGACGGCGAGCTGGATCCGTCCGCCCTCGACCTCCGCGCAGATCGCGCCGCGCGGGTCCTCGGGGGAAGCGATGACGATGGTGGCGCGGCCGTCGTGCCGGGTCCCGGGCGGCAGCCGGTAGTGGCGGGTCGCGTAGCCGACCCCGATCTCCAGCCGCTCCTCCTCGACATCGGGATAGCCGAAACCGGCGAGCCACAGCGGAGTGCGTGTGCCGCGCCCGGTGGCGTCCACGATCAGGTCGGCGGGTATCTCCCGTACTGCGCCGCCGGATGCGCGGGGGTGCACCCGTGCGCCGGTGACCCGGCCGCGGTCGGGCGTGGTCGTGAGGCCGATGATGTCGTGCTCCTCGAGGAAGGACACCTCCGGCAGCTTCAGGACGCGGTCGCGGATCCGGGCCTCCAGCAGGGGCCGGCTCGCCGCCACGGTCACCAGGTCGCTGGGGGCCTTCCGCAGCAGCCGGCCGCGGAAGTACCAGTGGCCCTGGTTCACGGTGTCCTGGATCTGCGCGCCGTGCGCGGCCATCTCGTCGGTGAAGCCCGGGAAGAGGTCCTCGAGGATCTCCTGACCCCGCGGCTGCAGGCCGTGGATCTGACGCCCCTGGGGGATGCTGCGCCGCGGCCCTTCCGTCCCGGTCAGCACATCGCGGTCGACCACGGTCACCCGGGCGTAGGCGTCGGCGAGCACGCGCGCGGCCAGCAGGCCCGCGATGCTTCCGCCCAGCACCACGGCGTGGTCGCTGATGTACTCCGCCATCTTTGCGGCACCTCTCGGTGTGAGTTCGGTCGGTGTTCGTGCGGGTGCGGCAGGCGCGGGCGCCGACCGCCCTCCGGCCCAAGCCGGTTGGTGCCGGGCGTGCCGGCTGCCCGCGTACGTGACGGGTGTGCCGGGCGTGCCTGCGTACGTGCCGGGCGTGCCGGGCGTACGTGCCTGCCGCACCGCTGATCCACCGGGGGGTGAGGGGACAGCCCTCAGCGGTCCGCGACCTTCAGCGCACCGATGGGACACACCCGTACGGCACGCTCCGCCGCGGCCCGCCGGGCCGCCGGCAGGGCCTCTTCGTGGTCGAACAGCGCGACGAGATCGCCCTCGTCGTCCAGCCGGAACAGCTCCGGCGCGGCCTCCTCGCACAGGCCGTGCCCCTCGCACCGGCCGAAGTCGATGGATACCTTCATGTCTGCGTGGCTCCTTGGTTCCGTGCGCGAGCTCAGGCGCGCAGGACGACGGGGAGGTGGTCGATGCCCCGGATGGTGTTGTGCAGGCGCCACGCCGGTTCGCCGACCTCGATCCGGCGTACGCGGTTGACCAGAGCGGTCATCAGCGAGTGGCCCTCCAGCCGGGAGAGCGCCTGGCCGACGCAGCCGTGGATGCCGTGGCCGAACCCCAGGTGCCCGGAGGCGGCGGCGCGGGTGATGTCGAACGTCTCGGGCGACTGCCAGTGCCGCTCGTCCCGGTTGGCCGACCCATACAGCAGCAGGACCCGGGAACCGGCCGTCAACTCGGCCTCGCCCAGGGCACGGTCACGGGTCAGGAGCCGGGTGAAGCCGCGCAGCGGCGACTCCAGACGGACGATCTCGTTGAACGCGTTGGGGATCAGCGCGGGGTCGGAGCGCAGCAGGTCCCACTGGCCCGGATGCGCACCGAACAGCCACAGCATGCTGGACAGCGCACTGACCGAGGTGTCCATCGAGGGGGCCAGGAAGTCACCGAGGAGCGCGGGCAGCAGCTCGTCGGCTATCTTCCCGTCCTGCGCGTCGGCGACGAGCTGGGCGCCCCAGCTGTCCGGGCGCAGATTGCCGGGGAGGGACATCCGGTGGAGGAACTCACCCATCTCCTGCAGCAGCGGAAAGCCCGCCCGGGTGCGCTCGTTGAGCGGGCCGAAGGCGTTGAAGCCGGCTGCGGCCCAGTCCAGCAGCCGCTCCCGACCCTCGTCGACGGGCCAGCCGAGCAGGTCGGGCACCAGCGCGAGCGGGAACGCCTGGCCGAAGTCGGTGACGGCGTCGAACTCCCCGCGGGCGATCAGCTCGTCGACGAGTTTGTCGGCCCACTCCTGGATGTAGGTGTGGAACTCGCGCAGCGCCTTGGGCGTCAGGTGGCGGGCGACGAGCCCGCGGACGAGGTCGTGGTACGGCGGATCGCTGGTGAGGCTGGAACCGTGCTGCGCCTTGTTGAGCTGCTCGGTGATGCCGACGCCCTCACCGGAGATGAACGACTCGTGGTCATGGAGGGCCTCGTAGACCTCGTCGTACCGCGCGGCCGCCCACACGTCGTACTGGTCCAGGCGGACGACGGGCCCGAGGTCGCGCAGCGCCCGGTAGTCGTCGTACGGGTCGATGATCGACGCGTCGGTGTACAGGTCGATCGCGGAACGGGGGATGTCGAGGGTTGGCATGGGGGCTCCTGGTGATGGCCGGCTCGGGATGCGGGACACGGCGGGTGACGCCGTGTCAGCGGCGGCTCTCGGCGAACTCCTTGGCGTGGCCGAGGGTGGCGCGACTGTTGCCGCTCAGCGCGTCCCGGACGAACGAGCGGGCGCGGGCGAGGTCGGCGTCGGGCCCCAGTACCGCGGCGATGTTGGCGGTGTTGATGGCCACCGTGTGCTGCGAGGTGACGGCGACGCCGTCCGCGTTCTCCTCCAGCAGCCAGTAGCCGGTGTGCAGCGTCATCAGCGCCGGCAGGACGGTCTGCTTGTAGACGATCTTCTGGTGGGGAAAGCAGACGCGGACGGAGACGGTGGTGTGGGTCGAACCGTCCTTGGTACGGGTGTCCATCTCCAGGGTCTGCAGGCCGGGTGCCGGCTCCCCCAGCCGTACGGATGCCACGTGCGGCAGCCGCTCGGACCAGAGCTGCGCCTCGTTCAGGAAGTCGTAGACGTCCTTGGCGGAGCCGCCGATCTGCACGGTGTCCTCGAAGGACAGCAGCAGGCCCTCGGAGCCGGTGACCAGTTCCACGTTCGCCTTGAGGGCGGCCAGTTCGGCGGTCGAGTTGCGGTCCACGGCCCGGTCGATCCAGGCGAGCTGCTCGGGATCGTCGTCGACGGCGCGGTAGTCGTGCAGCAGGCGGACGCGCGCCGTGGAGTCGTCGACCGGCTCGATGATCCAGCTTCCGCCCATCGACGCCACCGGAGGCGCGGAGACCTCCTGGCGGAAGTCGATGCGCAGGGCGTCGGGGTGCAGGGTGCGGCGCGAAGTCCAGTGCTTGGGCTCGCCGTTGGCGGTGGCCCAGATGCGGATGCGCTCCTCGGCGCCCGAGCGCTCGACCTGCTCCGCGTGGACGGTCGGGGGAAAGATCCGCGGCCAGTTCTCCACCTCGGCGATGAGCCGGTGGACCGCGGTGGCCGGGGCGAGCACGGTGATCTCGTGCTCGACCTCGCGGAGTCCTTGCTGAGCTGACATGGGTTTCTCCTCGCTGGTGCCGGGCCGTGGATCAGAAGTTGCCGAGACCGCCGCAGACGTTCAGGGCCTGGGCCGTGATGGAGGCGGCGGTGTCCGTGGTCAGGTAGCCGACGAGGCCGGCGACCTCCTCGGGGGTGGAGTAGCGGCGGAGCGGGATCTTGGCCTGGAACTTCTCGAGGATGGCCGCCTCGGTGGTGTCGTAGGCCCGGGCGTAGCCCTGGCGCACGCGCTCGGCCATCGGCGTCTCGACATAGCCGGGGCAGACGGCGTTGACGGTGATGCCGGTGGGGGCCAGCTCGTTGCCGAGCGCCTTGGTGAAGCCGACGACACCGTGCTTGGAGGCGGAGTACGGGGCGGCCAGGACGACGCCCTGCTTCCCGGCGGTGGAGGCGATGTTGATGATGCGGCCGCGGCTCTTGTGGCGCATGCCGCCGGTGGTGAGCACCTCGCGGGTCATACGGAAGACGCTGTTGAGGTTGGTGTCGATGACATCCGCCCACAGCTCGTCGGTGAGGTCGGCGGTGACGCCGCCCCCGCTGCGGCCGGCGTTGTTGACCAGGACGTCGACGGTGCCGAAGGTGTCGACCGCGGCACGGACGAAGGCGGTCACGTCCTCGGCCGAGCGGACGTCGCAGGCCCTGCCGTCGACGTCAAGACCCTCCTCCCGCAGCTCCTTGACGGTGGTGATGACGGACTCCTCGGTACGGGCACAGAGGAACACCCGGTGTCCCAGGGCCCCGAGGGCCTTCGTGACGGCCAGCCCGATTCCGCTGGTGGCCCCGGTGACCAGGGCGACCGGCTGCTGGTGCGCGGTCATGCGTATGTCTCCCAAGAGGTGTGGCACTCATACGGAACGGGAGGGCGAGCGGCGGCCGGTGCGTACCGGCCGCCGTCGCTGTCCCGTCCGTGCGGTGTGCTCTGTTCGGTGCGGTGTGTGCGGGGCGCGTACGGGTCGCGTACGCGCCGTGTCCCGGCGTGGAGCCGTCAGGCGGCCGTCCGGGCCGCCGAAAGCTGCTCGTTGACGGCGTCCACGAGCTGGCGCGGCGTCTCGACGTCGGTCAGCGTCGCGTCCTCCAGCTCGATGCCGTACTCGCGGCCGATACGGACGCCGGTCTCGAGCAGCGCCAGCGACTCGTAGCCCAGCTCCTCGAAGGTGACGTCGGCGATGTCACCGTCCAGATCGGCCTCCTCGCCGGCGCCTTCGCGCAGGATGCGGCGGAGGTCGTCGATGGTGAAGTCCTTGGCAGTCATGGGTGGTTGTCCTCTCGTGGGTGTGCTCGTGTGAGGGTGTGCGCGTGTGTCGGGACGTCCGGCGGTCAGGCGGCGCGGACGACCATGGCGGAGTTGAATCCGCCGTATCCGCGGGCGATGACCAGGGCGGCCCGTACGGTCGCGGACCGCGCCGTACCGGCCACCAGGTCCAGCCCGTACGCGGGGTCGGGCGTGACATGGATCGTGGGCGGGATCAGTCCGTCGCGGATCGAGAGCAGGGCGGCGGTCACGTCCAGGGAGGCGGCGCCCGAGTAGAGGCGCCCCGTCATGGTCTTGGGTGCGGTGACCGGGACGCCGCCCGGTCCGAACACCTCGGTGATCGCCTCGGCCTCGATCCGGTCCAGTTCGGGCACCGCCGCGGCGTCGGCGAACACCACGTCGATGTCCTCAGGCTCCAGGCCCGCGTCCGCGAGCGCGCCGGCGATGGCCCGGCGCAGGGCCGGCGGACGGCCGCTGCCCGGCTTGGGATCGGTGGTGGCGCTGTATCCGGCGATCTCGCCGTAGACGCGGGCACCGCGCTCACGGGCGCGTTCGGCGTCCTCCAGCACCACCAACGCACCGCCCTCGCCCGCCACATGGCCCTGCGCGGAGCGGTCGAAGGGCCGGTAGCCCTGCGTGGGATCGTTGCTGGTGGACATCCGGCCCGCGGCCATCTGCGCCACCCAGCCCCACGGGCAGATCGACCCGTCGATGCCCCCGGAGACGATCAGCGCAGTGCCCTTGCGGATCTGCCGGCGGGCCTGGGCGATGGCATCGAGACCGCCCGCCTGGTCGCTGACGACGACACCGCTCGGTCCTCGCATGCCGTTGCGGATGGAGATCTGGCCGGTGTTGACGGCGTAGAACCAGGCGTACGACTGGTAGGCGCTGACGTACTTGTTGCCCTTGCTCCAGAGGTTCTCCAGCTCGTTCTGGCCGAACTCGAAGCCGCCGGACGACGCCGCCGTGATCACCCCGGCGTCGTAGTCGGGCAGGTCCGACGGCGTCACGCCGGCGTCGGCGAGCGCCCAGTCGGCGGCGGCCAGGGCGAGGCGCGTCATGTGGTCGGTCTGCGGGATCAGCCGGCTGGGCAGGTGCTCGGCGGCCTCGAAGCCCGGCACCTCGCCCGCCAGCCGGGCGGGGTACCGCTCGGCGTCGAACCGGCTGACGGGCCCGATCCCGCTGACGCCCTCACGGGTCGCCTGCCAGTAGGCGTCGGTGCCGAGCCCGTTGGGCGCGGTGACGCCGATTCCGGTGACGGCGACGGACGTGCTCATGCTGCCCTCCTGTCGGGCCGGGTGAGGACCATCGCGCTCTGGAAGCCGCCGAATCCGCTGCCCACGGTGAGCACGCTGTCGGTGCGGTGCTCACGGGCGTTCAGCGGGACGTAGTCCAGATCGAGTTCCGGGTCCGGGGTGTGCAGATTCGCCGTCGGCGGGACCACGTTGTGCTCCATGGCCAGCGCCGAGGCGGCGATCTCGATCGACCCGATGGCGCCCAGCGAGTGGCCGACCATCGACTTGATGGAGCTGATCGGCACGCGGTGGGCGTGCTCGCCGAGACTGCTCTTGAACGCCGCCGTCTCGTGGCGGTCGTTCTGCTTGGTGCCGGACCCGTGGGCGTTGACGTAGTCGATGTCCGTGGGGTCCAGCCGGGCCTCGTCCAGGGCGACGCGGATGGCCTCGGCCATCTCGGCGCCGTCGGAGCGCAGACCGGTCATGTGGTACGCGTTGCAGCGGGACGCGTATCCGCCGATCTCCGCGTAGATGTGGGCCCCGCGCCGCCGCGCGCTCTCCAGCTCCTCCAGCACGAACCCCGCCGCGCCCTCGCCCAGCACGAAGCCGGTACGGGTCTTGTCGTACGGCCGCGAGGCGTGCTCGGGATCGTCGTTGTACGTGCTGGTCGCCTTGATCGCGTCGAAACAGGCCACGGTGATCGGTGAGATCGGTGCCTCGGTCGCGCCGGTGAGCATGATGTCGGCCGAACCCTCGCGGATCAGCTCGACCGCATGGCCGACCGCGTCGATGCCGGACGTGCAACCGGTCGAGACGACGGCGCTCGGGCCCTCGGCCCCCACGGTCCAGGCGACCTCGGCCGCGAAGGAGCTGGGTACGAGCTGGTTGTAGAGGTGCGGCACGGCGTAGTGGTGGTCCACCAGGTGGAGCCGGCCGTCGTCGCTGACGACCCGGTACTCGTCCTCCAGGCTGATGGTGGCGCCGACGGCGCTGCCGATGGTCACACCGATCCGCGCGGGGTCGACCTGCTCCATCTCCAGGCCGCTGTCGGCGGCCGCCTCCCGGGCGGTGACCACCGCGAACTGGGCGGCCCGGTCCATCCGGCGTATCTCCTGCTGCAGCAGGCCGTGTTCGGCGGGGAAGAAGTCGACCTCGGCGGCGATCCTCGACCGGTACGGCGACGGGTCGAAGAGCGACAGTGTCCGCGTGGCGGTCCGCCCGTCGGTCAGCAGCGCCCAGAAGTCCTTGGTGCTCGTACCGCCCGGCGCGAGGACGCCGATGCCGGTGATGACCACACGCCGGGTCACCGGGAACCACTCCCCTGCGGATTCCACACGTAGAACCGCTCGGCCATCGCGTCGGACGGCGTCTTCCACGCGGGGTCGTACGGGTCGATGAACGGCCGCAGATCGGCGCTGATCTTCTCGAAGCGCGGGTCGGTCTTGGCCTCCTCGATGGCCTCGCCGCCGCCCTCGTGGTCGAAGTCCTGCAGATGGAAGTAGAGCCCCTGGTAGGAGAACAGCTGACGGCGTCTCGTGCCCATCCGGTGGGGCATCTCGGTGGCGTCGAAGTCGGCGAAGAGCCGGGCGACGTCGCCGCTGGAGCCCGGATCCATCCGGGCCACGATCAGGGTGGAGTGCATGGGTGTCCTCTTCTCGTTCCGTGTCTGAGTGCGGTGCGGCGCCCATGGCCCTGCCGCGGTGCGGCGGGCACGGCTCGTACCGGGACGCTGCGGCGCGATGGCTCGTACCGCGGCGCTGCGGCGCGATGCGGCTCGTACTGCGGCGGTGCGGTCGGTGCGGTGCGTCGGCGGTGCGGTCACCGTGACCGCGTCCGAGGCCGGAGCCCTATTGCCGGGGCCGGGCCGGGGCCGCGACCGCTAGCGCGGTGCGCCGAACCAGCGGTGCAGTGCCCGCGGCAGATCGCCGCCCTCGGGTGCCGCCCAGGCGACGTGACCGTCCGGCCGGACCAGCAGGGCGCCGGTGTCCGCGAACGGGCCGTCGGCCGCGGGCGCGTGGGGCCTGCCGGTGACGACATCGACCCGGCCGTGCCAGCCGGAGGCGATCCGCCGGGCGGCGGGATCGTCGGCGAGGTCGAGCAGCAGCCCGCGGGCCGGGCGCAGCAGTTCGGTGGTGCTGGTCTTGCGGTCGTCCGCGACGAGCTCCTGGTGCGGGAGGCGCCTGCCCAGCAGGGGGTGGTCGCCCGGCCCCGTCTCGTAACGGATCTCCAGGCCGGTGACCATGTGGGCGAGGTGGCGCGCGACCTCGGGCCGGCCGATGAGTTCCCCGAGGACGTCCCGCAGCGGCTGGACCTCGTCGCCGCCGAGGAACAGCAGGCCCTGCGCCCGGGTGTTCATCAGCAGCCGCTCGCCGACCGGATGACGCTCGCGGTGGTAGCTGTCGAGCAGACCGGGCGGGGCCCAGCCGCCGGCCACCGCGGCCAGCTTCCAGCCCAGGTTGACGGCGTCCTGGATGCCGACGTTCATGCCCTGGCCGCCGGCCGGCAGATGGATGTGCGCGGCGTCGCCCGCGAGCAGCACCCGGCCGCGCCGGTACGTGCTGACCAGACGGCCGGCGTCACTGAACGAACTCGCCCACACCGGTGTGGCGTTGCTGATGTCCTGCCCGGTGATCCGCTGCCATGCCGCCGCGACGTCCTCGAACTCCGCGGGCTCGGAACGCACCGGTGTTCCGTGCTCGCGCAGGATGACGCGGTGCACCCCCTCGCCCAGCGGGGCGGACATGGCGATACCGCGCGGGAGCCGCCTGCCGAAGGGGTGCGGCTCGATGTCGCAGTCCCGCACATCGGCCAGGAGCATCTCCAGGGATCCCGCGGTGCCCGGGAAGTCGAACCCGCCGAGCTTGCGGACCGTGCTGCGGCCCCCGTCGCACCCCACGACGTAGGAGGCGCGCAGCCGCCCGGGACCCTCGGGCCCGCGGACCTCGACATCGACCCCGTACGCGTCCGGGGTGATCCCCGTGACCTCGCATCCGCGTCGGATGTCGGCGCCCAGCTCGGTCGCCCACTGGCCGAGCATGCTCTCGGTCCTGCCCTGCGGGATGCCGTGGGCGGTGCGGTGCGGGCTGTCCAGCATCGTGAAGTCCACGAGCAGGCCGCCGAAGTGGCCCATGGGGTTGGTCTGTACGTCGCCCAGCCGCTCGAGCAGCCCTCGCTGGTCGAAGATCTCCATGGTCCGTACGGTCAGGCCCAGCGCGCGGGACTGTCCGGTGGGCTCGGCGAGCCGCTCCAGGACCACGACGGGAACGCCCGCCAGCCTCAGCTCACCTGCGAGCATCAGCCCCGTGGGGCCTGCGCCCACGACGATTACCGCGCTATCCATTCCTCTTCCTCTCCTCAGGTCCACCGCCTGCGTCAGGGCAGCGATGAACCCCCTTGCCCGCCTGGGAAGTTGCGGGAGTTGCGGGACCACGAGCGCTTGGGGTGCCTTTCGGGGCGCTGAGCTGCCGACCGCGTACGGGAGTGCGGGGTGCGCATCCGGTTGCCGGTGGCACCCGCCGGCCGTTCCGCGCTCGTTCCGAGCCGGGGCCGGTCCAGGGGCGGTTCTTCGCCACGAAGGGGCCGTCGGGCGAATCGCTGCGGGCGCGGTGTCTGCGCGCCGTCGACGGCGGGGAGTCGGCGCTGAAGACAAAGCACCGGACTCTGGCTATAAGCCTCTTCGGTCGCACGGGACGAAACAAGATGAACTGCGACAAGTCTCCGCTAGAACCGTGTCAGGCCAGCGCAGGAATGACAAAAGTTCGAAAGAAGACAGACATCGAATGACCGCTTCCGGCCACGACGACTGCGGAGCGGAGTGGACACGCAGGCCGCAGGGGGTCTGGTGTGGTGCGTCTTCCCCCGCCAACCGACGTCAAACCGGCGGTAGTTCGGGGCGCGCGGACAGAGCCTCCTCCGCGCATCACCCGCCCCGCCGCCATCTCTGCACCGCCCGGAAAGCGTCAGCGACCGGCGCCCCGCGTTCCGCTTTGACGCCGGATCAGCAGGTCGCCCACTGCGGTTCCGCGATGGACGACCGGCCGGCCGGCGTGCACTCGACGCTGATCAACCCCGCACTGCCGCGCTTCGGAAGACTTCCGTAGGCTCCTCGTGGAGGTTCCCCGGCAACGTCATCCTGGGCGGCCTCGGCGTCCAGCCCCGTCACCACCATGGCCATACGACGGCTGGACACGAACGGCTGGACACCATCGGAGAGGTCTTCGGGTGATGCACGAAACAGTCGCTGCTGTCCGGTCCGGCAACTCGCGTCGGTTCGGCGCGTGGTGCGCCGGCTTCGGATGCGCGGCCTGGACGGCCGTCCTCGGGCTATGGCTGTTCAACTCGGATCCGGCCATGCGCCGGTCGGCCATCCTGATCTCGCTGGGTTGTGTCCTGGCATGCGCCACCCTGGTACTTCTGCACCAGCGCAGGATGGGTGGGCGGCAACAATTCAGCGCCGTGGCCGCGGAGGAGTTCGCCACTACGAACACAGAGATGGACGGGGACGGGGACGCATCCCCGGTACTCCCACGGACGATTCCTTCCCGGTGGGGCCAGGTGCTGCGGACCCAGTGCCTCGGTCTCGGTGCCTTCGCCCTGTGTACGGGTCTGCTCGCGATGGCAGCCGGGACACCGCAAAGGCCGGACCTGGTGGAGCGGATCCAGTCAGCCGGTGCGGACTTCGCCCAAGTCCCGGTCGGCAAGGTCATCGATTCCCAGTACCACGACCCGAGTAGAGGCAAGAGCTACTACGTATCGACAGCGGTTGTTCGGCTGCCGGACGGAACCACGTCCGTGCCCGCGACAGTGAGCGCCGAATCGCACGATGAACTGCGCCCGGGTGACCGGGTATCCGTGTTGTACGCGCCTGCCGAGCCACGACTGGGTGCGGTGGCGGGAGATGAACACACCCTCGGCCACGAGGTGCGGGGAGACACGCTGCCGCGCTCCTCGGTCACGATCCTCCTGGCCGTGTGGGGTTTTGTCCTCTGCGTGGCCATCGGCAGGCCGATCAGAGCGCTGGGGCTGCGTTCCTTCTCCCGTTTGGGACGACGGGACAAGGCCGTACGAGGCACATGTTCGGGCGCCCGCAAGGACGACAAGGCAAAGGGCCTGGGCATCAACACCGGCGCGGGCACCGTTCACTTCCTGCTGAACATCACGGAACACGATCTGCCCCCTGCGGTCACGGGGCAGCCGTTGTGGCTGTCGTGGGACGCCCGCCACGGAAGTGGCGGTAGGAGCGGTTCGCCGAAGACGACGCCCGCCGTTCTGGTTTCCGACGCGGGATGGGTGGCGCACGGATCACTCAAGGTCGCTCACGCACGGACCTTGTCCGACAGTGGCGCGCCCGTGGAGAAGCTGGATCCCTCAGGATCCCAACGACCGCTCCGGCTCTGGGACCCGCATGCCCAGTGGCCGCGCTACGTCGGGGTGATGACGCTGGGTTGCTTCACGGTTGCCATCGCCTGTGCCGCGTTGCTGATGTTCGATGTCAGCGGGGGGTGGCGGTGGGCAGTGGGCTTCACGGGCTTCCTCTGCGGTGGCGCGTTGCTCGCGGGCTCGTACCTCGGGGACGCCTCGGGAAACGAGGAGGGCACCCAGGCAGCCGGGGGGCTTTCGTCACGGTGACGGCGTCGCCGGGCCCGGCCCGGCGACGCCCGTCGCACCGCGCCGCCCCGCCTTCCGTTCCGGCTCACGGCCGGTAGACCTCCCCCGGCACCGGGACGCCCGGTGCGAGAAGCTGCGGCACCGTGACGAAGGTGAACCCCTGCTTCTTCAACTGCTCGATGATGCCGGGCACGGCGGGCACCGTCCCCGGGTAGATGTCGTGCAGCAGGATGATGCCGTCGCGGTCGGCACCCTCAAGGGTGCGCTGCTCGATGAGGGCGGAGTCGTTCGTCTCGTAGTCCTTGGCGGTGACGCTCCACAGGACCTGGGCCAGGCCGAGTTCCTTGCTGATCTTCGAGACGGTCTCGTCGGTACGGCCCTGGGGAGGGCGCATCAGCCGGGGGCGGTGTCCGGTGATCTTCTCGATCGCGCGCTGGGGACGGTCGAGTTCCTCGCGTATCCGGTCGTCGGAGACGTCGGTCAGGCGCGGGTGCGACCAGGTGTGGTTCGCGACTTCGTGGCCCTCGTCGGCGATCCGGCGGACGGTGTCGGGGTACCGCTCGATGTGGCGCTTGCCGAGCAGGAAGAAGGTGGCGGGCACCCGTTCCTTCTTCAGGGTGTCCAGCAGCCGCGGGGTGGCGGGGCCGGGTCCGGCGTCGAAGGTGAGGGCGATGCACTTCGCCTTCTCGCAGTCGACGGCCCCGGAACCGCCCCGTCGCGCCTTCCCCAGCGATCCGGCCTCCGCTCCTTCCGCCCTCGCGGTTTCCGGCGAGACGGTGTCGACGGAGGAGCATCCGGTCAGCCCCAGGGTCAGGGAAACCGCAGCCAGCGGTACCAGTACGGCGCGGGCTATCGCCCTCAGGGACGGCTTTCCGGACACGGGCGGATCTCTCTTTCGGGCAGGCGGAACCAGGCCCGCGGCGGGCGGTCGTGTGGAAAAGTCCTGATCACCGATGCGGCGTCGAGGCCGCGGCGGGCACCGCGAACGCCGCGGACACCGAGGTGAGCGCCGCATCGAACGCCGAGGTGAGCGTCGCGTCGAACACCGAGTTGAACGCCGCCGTGGCCACCGTCCGTACGTCCGGCTGCGCGCCGTCCGGAGTGCGGAAGCGGGACACCTCGTCGCATCAGGACCACGACATTAAGCCGGGCACAACCGGCATTTCGTCACACGAGGCGGCCAATTCCCGTCTCACCCCCGAGGTTGACTCCAGGGGTAGGGATCACCCTCTGAGGTGACGCGCTCCGCCTTCCCGTGCCCAAGAATCGACGCCATGACGTCCCCCACCTGGACCGGTTTCCGGTCGAGCGTCGAGTCCGCCCATGTGGCACCGCGCGCCGTGGTCACGTCCCCGGTCTACCCGTGGGCGAGCGGAGCGCTGCTGACCTGTGCCGCGTACGTACTGGTGGAGCGCACGCCCGGGACCTCTGAACTCGATCTGGCGATGGCGATCGTGGCCGTGGCCGCCCTGATGTGGCGGCGGGCGCGTCCGGCCGTCGCCGTCGTCGCGGTGCTCGCGGCGCTGGCGAGCATCCTGTTCTGGCGCGAGGTGTTCGCGACGTCGGCCGTCGCAGGGCTGATCGGCTTCTACACCCTCGCCCGGCACCGCATCCTGCCGTCCGTCGTGCTCCACATCGCCGCCGTCTCCTCCGCGGCGGTGCTCCAGGCGGGGCACCTCATCGCGTACGGGTTCCTGCTCCCGTCGCTGCACCAGGCGTACTGGCTGACGTACTACACGGAGTTCTTCGTGCTCGCCGCCAGCATGGTGACCGCGGTCAGCATCGGGGACGCGGTGCGCAGCCGGGAGGAGCGCTCCACCGCCCACGCCCGGCTGATCGCGGTGGAGCGGCGCCGGGCCGCCGACGCCGAACGGGCCGCCATCGCACGCGAGTTGCACGACGTGGTGTCCCACTCGGTCTCGATGATCGCGGTGCAGGCCGAGAGCGCCACGTACACCACACCGGGCCTCCCGCCCGAGGGGCGCGAGGCGTTCCAGCTCATCGCGGGCACCGCACGCGACTCGCTCTGCGAGCTGCGGAACCTCCTCAACGCCCTGCGCACGGACGGCGGAGAAAAGAGCGGGGTGGCGCCCCAGCCCACCCTGGACCGGCTCGCCGACCTGCTCGAACAGCACCGGACGGTCGGTGGCAGCGCCGAACTGCGGTCCGAGGACCCCCGGCCCGTCCTCCTCCCGTCCGTGGAGCTGTCCGTCTACCGCATCGTCCAGGAGGCCCTGACCAACGCCCGCCGCCACGCGCCCGGTGCGCACACCGTGGTCGCCCTCGCCCGCCGGCCGGACCGCATACTGCTCCGGATCACCGACGACGGCCCGGGGCCGCCCAAGGAGAAGCCGCCCGGCGGGCACGGCATCATCGGCATGCGGGAGCGGGTCACGCTGCTGGGCGGCGACCTGTCCACAGGTACGGGACCGGGGGGCGGTTTCCTCATCGAGGCGTGGTTCCCGCTGCTCCCCCTCGCCGAGGATCCGGGGAGGTCATCGTCGTGAACGGGCGGAGCGGACGGCGCCGGAGAGATGGTGCGGCGCCATGGTGATACGGGCGATCATCGCGGACGACCAGGCCATGGTGCGCAGCGGCTTTGTGAACCTGCTGGCCACGCAGGACGACATCGAGGTGGTCGGCGAGGCCGAGGACGGGGAGGAAGCGGTCCGGATCGTGGCCGAGCAGCGCCCGGACGTCGCGCTGCTCGACATCCGCATGCCGCGGATGAACGGCATCGAGGCGGCACGCGCCATACTCGCCCCGCGCGGCGAGACACCCGACGGCGGAACGCCCGACGACAGGACGCCCTGCGACGGGACCAAAGTCCTGATGCTCACCACCTTCGGGCTGGACGAGTACGTCTACGACGCCCTGGCCGCCGGAGCCAGCGGCTTTCTGCTCAAGGACGCGACCTTCGCCGAACTGCTGCACGCGGTACGGGTGGTGGCCGAGGGCAACGCCCTGCTTGCTCCCGAGGTGACCAAGCGCCTCATCGCCGATTTCGCACGCCAGCGCGGCCCCCGGCGGCCCCCGACCTCCGTCCGGGACCTCACGGCGCGCGAGGTCGAGGTGCTCACGCTCATCGGCCAGGGACTGAACAACACCGAGATCGCCGAGCGCCTCACGATCAGCGACAACACGCTGAAGACCCATATCAACCGGCTGTTCGGCAAGATGCGGCTACGGGACCGGGCACAGGCCGTGATCCTCGCGTATGAGCTGCGCCTGGTGGCCCCGCGCGCGGCGGGCTGACCGTACGCCGTACGCCGCACGCCGCCGTCGCCGTACCGGCACGCCCCCGCCGCGTCCCGGGGCGGAACCGAAGTCCCGTAACAGGACCGCGCTTCCGGCCTGACCACGACCCACGGCCGGACCACACCCACGGCCGGACCGCGCGCTCCGATGAGGCCGGGGACTGCGGCAGGCCAAGCCCCGCGGCCGCACCGAGTCTTCAGGCGGAACGTCTCCCAACTACCCTGCCACGCCCTGTGGCAGGACCGAGCCCTGTGGCAGGACCGAGCCCTGTGGCAGGGCAAGCTCTGCGGCCGCTATCGCGCACGGCGACGGGACCGCGTCCCGCGGCAGGACCGAGCCCTGCCGCGGGGCTGCCTCCTACGGCAGGACCGCGAACCCGTCCACCTCGACCATCGCCTGCTCGTCCCAGAGTCTGACCACCCCGATCAGCGCCATCGCCGGGTAGTCCCGGCCCGCCAACCGGCGCCAGATGCGGCCGAGTTCGGCCGCGTGGTGACGGTAGTCGGCGACATCCGTGGCGTAGACGGTGACACGCGCGAGGTGCTCGGGCCCCCCGCCCGCGGCGCGCAGGGCCGCGAGGAGGTTGGTGAGCGCGGTGCCGAACTGCTCCGGCAACGTCTCCCCCACGACCTTGCCGTCGCCGTCGAGGGCCGTCTGCCCGGCGAGGAAGACCAGCCGGCTGCCGGTTGCGGTCACGGCATGGCTGAAGCCCGTCGGCGGGGACAGCTCGGGCGGGTTGATACGCGTCAGGGCGCCTCGCCCCGCGCCCTCCACACCGCGCGCGCGACCCGCACCGCCCGCACCGCGCGCGCGACCCGCACCGCCCGCGCCACCCGCACCGCCCGCGCCACCCGCACCGCCCGCGCCACCCGCACTGCCCGCACTGCCCGCACTGCCCGCACCGCCGACACTGCCCGCACCACCCGCACGATCCGCGCCGTCCGCGCCGTCCGCGCCACCCGCGCCACCCGGGCCGCCGTTCGTGTCCTCACTCATCGGTACAGCTCCTTCGCGATGATGGTGCGCTGGACCTCGGTGGCGCCCTCGTAGATCCGCGGCGCCCGGACCTCCCGGTAGAGGTGCTCCAGCAGATGCCCCGCCTGAAGGGCGCGCGCGCCGTGGATCTGGACCGCGGCGTCGACCACGTACTGCGCCGTCTCCGTGGCGAGCAGCTTGGCCATGGCCGCGCGCTTGGCGACATCGGCGGCACCTCTGTCGTACGCGGCCGCGGCCGCGTGGACGAGCAGCCGAGCCGCCTCTGTACGGGTCGCCATCTCGGCGAGCTGGTGGGAGACGGACTGGAGGTCCTTCAGCGGCCCGCCGAACGCGGTGCGCCGCGCCGCGTGCGCCAGTGCCGCGTCGAGCGCGGCCTGCGCCATCCCGACGGCGAACGCGCCGACGCTCGGCCGGAAGAGGTTCAGGGTCCGCATGGCGACGCCGAAGCCCTGGCCGGGCTCGCCCAGCACATCGTCGGGGGTGACCGGTACGCCGTCGAAGCGCACGGAGCCGATGGGATGCGGGGAGAGCATGTCGAGCCGCTCGCCCGACAGGCCGGGGCGGTCGGCCGGGACGAGGAAGGCCGTGATGCCACGGGCACCCGCGCCCTCACCCGTGCGGGCGAAGACACTGTAGAAATCGGCTTCGGGGGCGTTCGAGATCCAGCACTTCTCGCCCGTCAGCCGCCAGCCGCCGGCCCCGTCGGCTTCCGCGGCGAGCTCCAGCGCGGCCGCGTCGGAGCCGGCCGCGGGCTCGCTCAGCGCGAACGCGGCGACCGCCCGGCCGGAAACCACCTCGGGGATCCAGCGTGCACGCTGCTCCCCGCTGCCCGCCTGGACCACCGGGTACGCGCCCAGGCCCTGCAGGGCGAGCGCGGTCTCCGCCTCGGTGCACTCCCGGGCCAGGGACTCGCGCAGCAGGCACAGGTCCAGGGCCGAGACACGCCTCTCCCCCGCGGGAACGCCGGAGGGCGCGCCGGGTGCCCATCCGGGGAACACCCGCTCCAGCAGGCCGAGTTCACCGAGTGCGGCCACCAGGGGCCGGTTGACCCGGCCGGGCTCGCCCTTCTCGGCGAGCGGCCGCAGCCGCTCCGCGGCCGTCCCGCGCACCTGCGCACACCATTCCTCTTGCTCCGGATCGAGCGCGAACACGGGCATCGGGAACCCTCTCTCGTATCGCGGACTCTTGACTGTCGTCACCATCACGTTACGCTCATCCGCAACCGCACGGGCCTGAATCCACCCCATTCAAGGACCGCGTACGAGGGGGCACACCCGCCATGGAGCTCAAGCCGTCAGCTCACCGAGACACCTTCGCACGCGACCACCTGCCGCCACCGGACCAGTGGCCGGAGCTGCTCTTCGACCTGCCCGGAGTGCGCTACCCGGACCGGCTCAACTGCGGCGCCGAGCTGCTGGACACCACGGTGGAGCGGTTCGGCCCCGACCGGCCCGCGTTCGTCGACGGCACGGGCGAGATCTGGTCGTACGGCGAGCTGCGCGCCCGCGTCGACCGGATCGCGCATGTCCTCACCTCCGATCTCGGCGTCGTGCCGGGCAACCGCGTCCTGCTGCGCGGCCCCACCACGCCCCATCTCGCCGCCTGCTGGCTCGCCGTGATGAAGGCGGGCGCGGTCGCCGTCACCGTGCTCGCCGCGCAGCGCCCGCTGGAGCTCGCGGGCATCTGCGAGACGGCCCGGATCCGGCACGCGCTGTGCGACATCCGCGCCGTCGACGACCTGGTGAAGGCCGAGGTTCCGGAACTGCGGATCTGCACCTACGGCGGGGAGGGCCCCGAGGACCTCCTCTCCCGGAGCGCGTCCCACCCCGAGGTCTACGAGGCCGTCGCCACCTCCGCGGACGACGTGGCGCTGATCGCCTTCACCTCCGGCACCACGGGACGGCCCAAGGGGTGCATGCACTTCCACCGCGATGTGCTCGCCATCGCCGACACCTTCTCCGAGCACGTGCTGAAGCCCCGCCCGGAAGACCTGTTCGCGGGCAGCCCGCCGCTCGGCTTCACCTTCGGCCTCGGCGGCCTGGTGATCTTCCCGATGCGGGCCGGGGCGTCCGCGCTGCTGCTGGAGCAGTCCGGACCGCGGCAGCTCCCGGAGGCGATCGAACGCCACCGGGTGTCGGTCCTCTTCACCGCCCCCACCGCGTACCGGGCGATGCTCGACGGGCTCGACAGCCACGATCTGTCCTCGCTGCGCCGCTGCGTCTCGGCCGGGGAGAACCTCCCCGAGGCCGTCTGGACCGCCTGGCACGAGCGGACCGGGATCCCGATCATCAACGGCATCGGGGCGACCGAGCTGCTGCACATCTTCATCTCCGCCGCCGACGAGGCGATCCGGCCCGGCACCACCGGGGTTCCCGTGCCCGGCTTCCAGGCTCGCGTCGTGGGCGCGGACGGGCTGCCCGTCCCGGACGGCGAACCGGGGCTGCTCGCGGTGCGCGGCCCGACGGGCTGCCGCTATCTGGCCGACGAACGGCAGCGGGAGTACGTCCGGGACGGCTGGAACATGACCGGCGACACCTACGTACGGGAGCCCGACGGCTGGTTCCGCTACGTCGCCCGCGCCGACGACATGATCATTTCCGCCGGGTACAACATCGCAGGGCCCGAGGTCGAGGACGCCCTGCTCCGCCACCCCGACGTCCTGGAGGCGGCGGTCGTCGGCCGGCCGGACGAGGAGCGGGGCCAGGTCGTGGTGGCGTACGCGGTCCTGCGCGAGGGCGCGCGCCGGGATGCCCAAGCCGTCGCCTCCTTGCGGGAGTTCGTCAAGGCGGGGATAGCGCCGTACAAGTGCCCGCGCGAGATCGTCTTCCTCGACGCACTGCCCCGTACGGCGACGGGCAAGCTGCAGCGCTTCCGGCTCCGCAACGCGGAGGCCGAGCGTGCGGAGGCCGAGCGTGCGGAGACGGACACCGGGCGGAGCGGGGCGGACACCGGGCGGACAACCTCACCGTCCGCTCACCCTCTAGAGTGATCACGTGGCCGAGCACACCCCCCGTTCCCTGATCGTCACGCTCTACGGCGCGTACGGGCGCGGGCGCACACCCGGGGACGAGCCGCTGCCGATCGCCGCACTGATCCGGCTCCTGGGTGCGGTGGAGGTGGACCCGCCGTCGGTCCGCTCAGCCGTCTCCCGGCTGAAGCGGCGCGGACTGCTGGCCCCGGCCCGTACGGCCGACGGCGCGGCCGGGTATGTCCTCTCAGAGGGCGCCCGGCAGCTCCTGGACGACGGCGACCGCCGCATCTTCGGCCGCCGGCCGCCGCGGCTGGCCGACGGCTGGGTCCTGGCCGTCTTCTCCGTCCCCGAGCACGAGCGGAACAAGCGCCATCTGCTGCGCTCCCGGCTGGCCCGCCTCGGATTCGGCACGGCCGCTCCGGGCGTATGGATCGCCCCCGCGCATCTGCTGGAGGAGACCCGCCACACCTTGGGTCGGCTCGAACTCGCCCCGTACGTCGACCTGTTCACCGGTTCGCACACCGGGTTCGAGCCGACACCCGGCGCGGTGGCCCGCTGGTGGGACCTGGACGCGATCGCAAAACTCCACCAGGCGTTCCTGGACGAGCACGAGCCGATGCTCCGGCGCTGGACGTCGCGGCGGACGACGGACCGCGAGGAGGCGTACCGCGACCATCTGCTGATGATCGACTCCTGGCGGCACGTCCCGTACGCGGACCCGGGCCTGGCCCCCGAGCTCCTCCCCGCCGACTGGCCGGGCGCCCGCAGCGCGGAGGTCTTCACGGCCCTCCACGCCAGACTCCGCACTCCGGCGACGGCCTACGCGCGGAGCGTGCTGTCGGCGGCATGACCCCGGCCGCTGCCGATCGTTGGTTCATCCGACCACTTCCCCGCGCGGGGACTATTCCGACCATGTCGGGGCGGACCTTCGGTGACCAGGAGGGAGCAGCGATGGCGATGCCCGCCGATCCGCCGATCCGTCAGCTCTTCCCGCCCGCCCCCAGGCTCAGCCTCGGCTTCGGGCCGTCCGTGCGGCCCGTCGGCGGGGTGCGGCTGCCCGCCTGGTACGGGAGCGGCCAGGGGGCGCCGGGGCCCGTGTAGCCCTGTTCGGCCGCGGCGTGGAGCGTCCAGTGCGGGTCGTAGAGGTGCGGGCGGGCGAGGGCACAGAGGTCGGTGCGGCCCGCGAGCACCAGTGAATTGACGTCGTCCCAGGAGGAGATGGCGCCGACCGCGATGACCGGGACGCCGAGGGTGTTGCGGATCCGGTCGGCGTACGGCGTCTGGTACGAGCGTCCGTACTCCGGCCGCTCCTCGGGCACCACCTGGCCGGTGGAGACGTCGATGGCGTCCGCGCCGTGGGCGGCGAAGGCGCGGGCGATCTCGACGGCGTCCTCGCCCGTGGTGCCGCCCTCGGCCCAGTCCGTGGCCGAGATGCGGACGGTCATCGGCCGGTCGTCCGGCCACACCTCCCGTACGGCGTCGAAGACTTCGAGGGGGAAGCGCAGCCGCGCGGTGAGGTCGCCGCCGTAGGCGTCGGTGCGCCGGTTGGTCAGCGGGGAGAGGAAGCTGGAGAGCAAGTAGCCGTGGGCGCAGTGGAGTTCGAGAAGGTCGAACCCGGCGTCCGCGGCGCGGCGGGCCGCTGCCGTGAACTGCTCGCGGATTCCGGCCAGTTCGGAGGCGTCCGGCGCGTGCGGCACCTGGTTGACACCCGACCGGTACGGCAGCGGCGAGGGAGCCACCACCGGCCAGTTGCCCTCCAGGAGCGGCTGGTCGATGCCGTCCCACATGAGCCGGGTGGAACCCTTGCGGCCGGAGTGACCGAGCTGGACTCCGACGGCGGCGCCCGGCGCCTGGGCGTGGACGAAGTCGGTGACGCGCCGCCACGCCGTCTCGTGCCCGGGTTCGTACAGTCCCGCGCAGCCGGGGGTGATCCGCCCCTCGGGGCTCACACACACCATCTCGGTCATGACCAGGCCGGCGCCGCCGAGGGCCCGCGCGCCGAGGTGGACGAGGTGGAAGTCGCCCGGGGTGCCGTCCTCGGCGGAGTACATGTCCATGGGCGAGACGACGACACGGTTGCGCAGGGTCAGTCCGCGCAGCCGGAGCGGCGTGAACATCGGCGGTGTTCCGGGCTCCACGCCCGTCTCCCGCTCGACGGCGGCGACGAACCCCGGGTCGCGCAGCCGCAGATTGTCGTGGGTGATGCGGCGGCTGCGGGTCAGCAGATTGAATGCGAACTGCCGTGGCGGCTGGTCGAGATACGTGCCGAGGTCCTCGAACCACTCCAGGCTCGCGCGGGCGGCGCGCTGCGTCGACTGCACGACGGGGCGCCGCTCGGTCTCGTACGCGGCCAGCGCCGCGGGCAGGTCGGGCTGCTCCTCCAGGCAGGCGGCGAGCGCGAGGGCGTCCTCGACGGCGAGCTTGGTGCCGGAGCCGATGGAGAAGTGGGCGGTGTGGGCCGCGTCGCCGAGCAGCACCGTATTGCCGTGCGACCAGCGGTCGTTGACGACCGTACGGAAGGCGATCCAGCTGGAGTTGTTGCCACGCAGCGGACGGCCGCCGAGCGCGTCGGCGAAGATCTTCGCGCACGCTTCCGTGGACTCGGTCTCGTCGCACCGGTCGAGGCCGGCGCTGCTCCAGACCTCTTCGCGCATCTCGACGATGACGGTGGACGCGCCGTGCGGGTGCCGCGCCGTGCCGGGAGGGGCGTAGGGGTAGCCGTGGAGCTGCATGACGCCGTGCTCGGTCTCGGCGATCTCGAAGCGGAAGGCGTCGAAGGCGAAGTCGGCGGCGAGCCAGATGTAGCGGCAGCGGTGGGTCTCGATCCGGGGCCGGTACGCGTCGCGGGCGGCGTCCCGCGTCAGGCTGTGCACGCCGTCGGCCGCGATCACCAGGTCGTGGCGGGCGGCGAGTTCGGCCGCGGGCGGCGCCTCGGCGCGGAAGCGCAGCTCGACGCCGAGGCCGCGGCAGCGTTCGTGGAGGATCTCCAGGAGCCGGCGGCGGCCGAGGGCGGCGAAGCCGTGGCCGCCGGAGGAGAGGGTGTGCCCGCGGTGCACGACGTCGATGGCATCCCAGCGGACGAACTCGGCCTGGAGCGCGCGGTGGACGACGGGGTCGGCGTGCTCGATGCCGCCGAGCGTCTCGTCGGAGAGGACGACCCCGAATCCGAAGGTGTCGTCGGGGGCGTTGCGCTCCCAGACGGTGACCTCCCGCGCCGGGTCGAGGCGTTTGAGGAGCGCGGCCGCGTACAGCCCGCCCGGACCTCCGCCGACGACCGCGATCCGCATCGGGCCGGACCCGGCTACCTGCCCTGCCACTTGGGCTGCCTCTTCTCGGTGAACGCGGCGTGGAACTCGGCGTAGTCGTCGCTGTTCATCAGCAGCGCCTGCGTGGAGGCGTCCATCTCGATCGAAGCGGCGAGCGGCATGTCGAGTTCGGCGGTGAGCAGGGCCTTGGTCTGGGCGTGGGCCATCGCGGGGCCGTCGGCGAGCCGCCGGGCGAGGGCGCTCGCCTCGGCATGGGCCTGCCCCTCTTCGGTGAGCACGCTGATGAGGCCGATCCGCTCGGCCTCCGGCGCGCGGACCGGCTCGCCGAGCATCAGCAGCCGGGTGGCGTGCCCGAGCCCGACCACGCGCGGCAGCAGATAGGCCGCGCCCATGTCGCCGCCCGACAGCCCGACCTTGGTGAAGAGGAACGCGAAGCGGGCCGACGGGTCGGCGACACGGAAGTCGGCGGCGAGCGCGAGGACGGCACCGGCTCCGGCCGCGACGCCGTGGACCGCGGCGACCACCGGGAACGGGCACTCGCGCAGCGCCCGGACGACCTGCCCGGTCATGCGGTTGAAGTCGAGCAACTGGGAGGTGTCCATGGAGAGCGTGGCGCCGATGATCTCGTCCACGTCGCCGCCGGAGCAGAAGCCCCGGCCCTCGCCGCCGAGCACCAGGGCACGCACGGACCCGTCCCGGGCCAACTCGGCGATGAGGTCGCGCAGATCGGCGTACGCCTCGAAGGTCAGGGCGTTCAGCTTGTCGGGGCGGTCGAGGGTGACGGTGACGACTCCCCCGTCCCGGGTGAGGCGGAAGTGCCGCCATTCCTCGGTCGCTCGGGCGGAACCGGTGAACGGGCTCATGGAGTACGGCCTCCCTCGCCGGACGGCTGATACCTGCCCACCGAAGCTATCACCTCTTCATGACTGTCGTCACGAGTACGCGATACGACTGAAGACGCCTGCGGCCGTTCCGGAGTTCCGGTGGGTCGCGGGTGGCGGGTCGTGGAAGGCGCCCGAGTCGGGCGGGCGGGCGTACGTCAAGGCGGGCCCCTGCGGTCGGGCGGGCAGGCCGTGCCCTCGGGCGGACAGACCGTATGCCGGTCGGGCGGACAGGCAGTGGGACGGTCGGCGGTCGGGCGGTTCGGGCCGGCGATCCGCCGTGCGGTCAGGCAGCGGGCCCGGCGAGAGTGGCGACCAGCACGGCCTTGATGGTGTGCATCCGGTTCTCCGCCTCGTCGAAGACCACCGAGTGCTCCGACTCGAAGACCTCGTCGGTGACCTCGAGCGAGGTCAGCCCGTGGCGCGCGTGGATCTCCCGACCGAGCACCGTACCGAGGTCGTGGAAGGCGGGCAGGCAGTGCAGGAACTTCACGTCCGGGCGGCCGGTGGCGCGCAGCACGTCCATCGTGACCGCGTACGGCCCGAGCAGCTCGATCCGCTCGTCCCAGACCTCCTTCGGCTCTCCCATCGACACCCAAACGTCGGTGGCGATGAAGTCCGCCCCCCGCACGCCCTCGCTGACGTCCTCGGTGAGGGTCACCCGCGCGCCGGAGGAGGCCGCCAGCTCGCGGGCGCGGGCGATGATCGCGTCCGCGGGCCAGAGCCGGCGGGGCGCCACGATCCGTACGTCCATGCCGAGCAGCGCGCCCGTGACGAGGTAGGAGTTGCCCATGTTGTTGCGGGCATCGCCGAGGTAGGCGAGGGCCTGCGACTCCAGGGAGCCCTCGCTGTGCTCGACGATGGTGAGCACGTCGGCGAGCATCTGGGTCGGGTGCCAGGTGTCGGTGAGACCGTTGAGCACCGGGACCCCGGCGTGCTCCGCCAGCTCTTCCACGACGTCCTGGCCGTGGCCCCGGTACTCGATGGCGTCGAACATCCGGCCCAGCACGCGGGCGGTGTCCTTCACCGACTCCTTGTGCCCGATCTGCGAGCCGGCGGGGTCGAGATACGTGGTCGAGGCTCCCTGGTCGGCCGCGGCGACCTCGAAGGCGCAGCGCGTCCGCGTGGAGGTCTTCTCGAAGACCAGGGCGATGTTCCTGCCCCGCAGTCGCTGCACCTCGGCACCGGCCCGCTTCGCCGCCTTCAGCTCCGCCGCCAGATCGAGGAGATGACGGAACTCCTCGGCGGTGAAGTCCAGCTCCTTGAGGAAGTGGCGGCCGGTGAGGTCTGTCGCCATCGGGGGGCTCCTCGGTCACGACTACGGCAATGTTCGATGGAAGTCTATACGACCACCCGCATCCCTATACGATCCCCTCCCCCGGGCGGCCTACCGCACGGGATCCCGCTCCACGGGACAGCTCATGCAGCGCGGGCCGCCCCGGCCCCGCCCCAGCTCACCGCCCGGGATCTCTATCACCTCGATGCCGTGCTTGCGGAGGAAGGTGTTGGTGGTCGCGTTGCGGTCGTAGGCCACGACCACGCCCGGCTCGACCGCCAGCACATTGCAGCCGTCGTCCCACTGCTCCCGCTCCGCCGAGTGCACGTCCTGCGTGGCCGTGAGGACGTTGATGCCGTCGAGGCCGAGCGCGGCCGCGATGGCCCGGTGCATGTGCTCCGGCGGATGGTCGGTGACCTTCAGCTCCTGCTCGCCCGAGCCGGGCTCGATGGTGTACGAGCGGAGCATCCCCAGCCCCGCGTACTGCGTGAAGGTGTCCCCGTCGACCATCGTCATGACCGTGTCCAGGTGCATGAACGCCCGAGCCTTCGGCATGTCGAGGGCGACGATCGTGCGCGCGGAACCCGCCGCGAAGAGGCCCCGGGCCAGCATCTCCACCGCCTGCGGCGCGGTCCGCTCGCTCATCCCGATGAGCACGGCGCCGTTGCCGATCACCAGCACGTCGCCGCCCTCGATCGTCGACGGATAGGCGCCCTGCCCCTCCGACCAGACGTGGAAGGCGCCGGACTGGGTGAACAGCGGATGGTGCCGGTAGATCGCCTCGGCGTGCACCGTCTCCCGCTGCCGGGCGGGCCAGCGCATCGCGTTGATCGACACACCGTCGTAGACCCAGGCGGAGGTGTCCCGGGTGAACAGATGGTTGGGCAGCGGCGCGAGCAGGAAGTCGTCCATGTCCATCACGTGGAACCGGACGGAGACCGGCTCGGGATGCCGCTCCAGGAACTCCCGCTTGGTCATGCCGCCGATGAGCGCCTCGACGAGTTCGGATATCGGCAGGTGCTCGAAGGCCGCCCGGAGGTGGTCGGTGGCCAGCGGGCCGTACTCCTTCTCGTCGAAGACCCGGTCCAGTACGAGCCGGCGCGCCTCGGGGATCTCCATGCTCTCGCCCAGCAGATCGCCGAAGAGATGGACCTCGACACCGAGCTCGCGGAGCACGTCCGCGAATCCGTCGTGCTCCTGCCGCGCCCGTCGCACCCAGAGCAGGTCGTCGAAGAGCAGTGCGTCCTTGTTGGACGGAGTGAGCCGCTTCAGTTCCAGGTCCGGGCGGTGCAGGATGACGCGGCGCAGCCGCCCGGCCTCGGAATCCACATGGAATGCCATGCACCCATCCTGGCCGAGGCGGGCGGCCTGCGCGGCTTTACTCAGGCCTTCTTTTCGTACACCGCTCTCACGGCTTCATCTCGTACGCGCCGGAGAGCGCCTCGACCCGGGCCCAGACGCGGGCCGAGCGGTCGGCGTCGGTGACGGGGCGGCGGACCGCGCCGAGCGCCCACTCCTGCTGCGCCTCGGTGGCCGAATCCTTGCCGTGCAGTTCGACGGCGTGGGCGGAGAAGTCGCGGACGAGCACGGAGAAGAGCTCGTCGAGGACGTCCCGGTCCAGTCCGGTGATCTCCGCCTGCTCCAGGATGAGCTGGCCGTGGACGACGAGCGCGAAGAGCTGGCCGAGGGCCAGGAGCAGGTCGAGGTCCTTGGCCTGCTCGGCGTCGGGGGCCGCGGTGGTGATGAGCGTGCACAGCGCGTCGGCCTGCTCGCGGAGACGGGCGACGTTGGGCAGGTCGGCGTGGGCGTCATAGGCGGCGCGCCAGTCGTGGAACTGGATGGCGCTCAGCCCCCGCGCCGCGCCCTGGCGGAAGAGGAAGGCGTCGTCGGCCGCGTCGTGGCGCGTGGGAACCGGGGCGTACTCCGCCGGGTTGAGGAGGTAGTTCCCCATGAACTTCAGGATCAGGGCGAGGTTGACGTGGACCGTGCCCTCCAGCTTGGGCAGGCCGCGGATCTCGACGGCCGCCTGGGAGAAGTAGGTGTCCTTCTCGAAGCCCTTGGCGGCGATGACGTCCCACAGGAGGTCGATGACCTTCTCGCCCTCGGTGGTCACCTTCATCTTCGTCATCGGGTTGAAGAGGAGGTAGCGGCGGTCCTCGGGGCTCGCGCTGCGGAAGTAGTCCACGGCCCGGTCGCTGAAGAGCTTCATGCCGGCGAGGCGGACATAGGCGTCGGTCATCTCGCGGCGCACATGGGCGAAGTCGGTGACGCGGCGGCCGTAGAGGATGCGGTTGTGGGCGTGGGTCACGGCCTCGTACATCGCGTGCTCGCATATGCCGACGGCGCCCGTGCACAGGTTGAACTTGCCGACGTTGACGGTGTTGAGCGCGGCGTCGAAGGCGGCGCGGCCGGTGTGCAGCACGTCCTCGGCGCGTACGGGGTAGCGCTCCAGGCGGAACTCGCTCACGTACTTGCCGGAGTCGACGACGTTCTTGACCAGGTGGTAGTCGGGGTGGCGGCTGTCCGCGGCGAAGAAGACGTAGCCCTCGGGCCCCTCGATGTCGGAGCGGCGGCCGAAGACGGAGACGATCCCGGCCGCGTTGCCGTTGCCGATGTAGTACTTGGAGCCGGTCGCGTGGAACCCGCCGTCCGCGTCCGGGGTGAGGATCATGTCGGTGCTGTAGATGTCGGCGCCGTGCGACTTCTCCGAGAGACCGAACGCGAACACCTCGCCCTGGTCGAGGAGTTCGGCTGCGCGGGCACGGGCGGACGCGTTGTCGCTCTGCCAGACGGGGCCGAGGCCGAGGATGGTGACCTGCCAGGCGTACCAGTAGTCCAGCCCGTAGAAGCCGAAGATCTCGTTGAGGGCGGCGATACGGGCGGTGTCCCAGCGCTTGCTCTCCTCGCCGCCTCCGTCGGCGGCCGGGGTGAGGAAGGTGGCGAAGAGGCGCTCCTTGGCGGCGAACGCGAGGAAGTCCTCCAGCCAGACACGGTTGCGGTAGTCCTCGATGAGCCGCCGCTTGCCGCGCTCCTCGAACCAGTCGACGGTGGCGCGCAGCAGGCGGCGCGTCTCGGGGTCGAAGTGGGCGGGGTCGTACGTGGCGGGGTTGAACAGCAGGGCGTCGGCCATGATGCGAGCGCCTTCCTGGGCGAGGGTGAGAGGGCGTACTGAAGTGAGCGGATGACGTGCTGAGGTGAGCGGATCGCGGTGCTAGGCGCCGCCGCCGATACGGCGCAGGGTCGCCAGGACGTCGTCGAGCCAGTCGAGGGTCATGCGCTCATAGGCGATGCCGCCGCGCAGGACGACGTGCTGGAGTTCCTGTCCGGGGTCGAGGGCGCCGGGGTCGGGGAAGTCGCGTTCCTCCCCGGAGAGATAGCGGGCGAGCCGCTCGGCATGGGCGGACCGGTGCCGTTCCACCTCGGCGATCAGTGCCGTGGGGTCGTCGAACGCGGCACCGCGGACCTTGACCGCCAGGTCGTGGCGGACGCTCTCCGGCTCCACGGGTTCGTGCAGCCAGACCGAGAGCGCGGCCCGGCCCTCGTCGGCGACGGAGTAGACCTTCTTGTCCGGCCGGCCGTCCTGCGGCACGTCGCGGACGTCGATCCACCCGTCGCTCTCCATGCGCTTGAGCACGCGGTAGATCTGCTGGTGGGTCGCCGTCCAGAAGTGGCCGATGGACCGGTCGAACCGCCGGGCCAGCTCGTATCCGGAGCCGGGCTGCTCCAGCAGGGAGACGAGGATCGCGTGCTCGAGGGCCATGCCCGCAGTCTTCTATGCAACTCGTTGCATAGACAAGGGCGCGGCGGACCGGTGAGACACGGCTCACTCGGGGCCCGGGCCGGTTCGCGATGGCAGCGCGACAGCGGTGAAGCGCTCGGGGCGGGGCGGACCGTCCGATCCGCCCCGCCCCCGGTGGCCCCTCCCGCCGCTACAGCCGCGGGTCGACCGGCTCCGACTCCAGCGCCAGCACCGCGAAGACCGCCTCATGGACCCGCCACAGCGGCTCGCCGTCCGCCAGCCGGTCCAGGGCCTCCAGCCCCAGGGCGTACTCGCGCAGGGCCAGCGACCGCTTGTGCCCCAGGTGCCGGGCGCGCAGCCGCTCCAGATTCTCCGGCCGGGTGTACTCGGGTCCGTAGATGATCCGGAGGTACTCGCGGCCCCGGCACTTGATGCCCGGCTGGACCAGCCGCCCCGAGGCGTCGCGTACGAGCGCCTGCAGCGGCTTGACGACCATGCCCTCGCCGCCGGCCGCAGTCATCTCCAGCCACCAGTCCACGCCGTCCCGGACCGATTCCTCGTCGCCGGTGTCGACCGTCAGCCGCCGGGTGGTCCGGAGCAGCCCCGACGCGTCGTGGCCTATCAGCCGGTCGATCAGGGCCAGTTGCTCGTCATGCGGGAGCCCGGCGAGGCTGCGGCCCTGGACGGCCAGGATCTGGAACGGCGCCAGACGCACCCCCTCCAGCCCGTCGGTCGACCAGCAGTAGCGACGGTACGCCTCGGTGAACGCCGCGGCGTCCGCCGCCCGTTCGCGCTGGACGGCAGCCAGCCGGCCGACGTCCACCCCGCGCGCGGCCGCCGCTTCCAGCGCGGCGAGCGCGTCCGGGAAGACGGCACCGGAGGCGGCGCCCACGGCGGCGTACTGCGTGCGCAGCAGACCGGACGCCTTCAGCGACCACGGCATCAGCTCCGCGTCCAGCAGCAGCCAGTCGGTGGAGAGCTCCTCCCACAGACCGGCCGCAGTCACGGCGGCGCGCAGCCGTCCGAGGATCTCCTCGGTCATGGCCTCGTCGTCGAAGAAGGGACGGCCCGTACGGGTGTGCAGTACGCCGGTCGGGCCGGTCGCGCCGGACACTTCGGACGGTCCGGCCGCGGCGGACGAGCCGGCGGGGCCCGAGATCCCGAAGTGCTTCGCCGCCGTCTCCGCGTCACGGCAGACCAGCGCCACCGCCCGCGACCCCATGTGCTTCTCCTCGCACACGACCCGCCCGACCCCGTCCGCCCGGTACGAGGCGAACGCCTCCTCCGGGTGCTCCAGGAAACCCTCCCGCTTCGACGTCGCGGTCGGCGCCATGGTCGGCGGCACGTAGGCGAGCAGCCGCGGGTCGACGGCGAAGCGGCTCATGACCTCCAGCGCCGCCGCGGCGTTCTCCTCGCGCACCGCGATCCGCCCTGCGTGCCGCGTCTCCACGACCCGCCGCCCGTGGACGTCCGCGAGGTCGAGCGGCCGGCCGTCGTGGCCGCCCGGCGCCTGCGGGGCCAGCGGCTTCACGGGCTCGTACCAGACCTGCTCGGCGGGGGTGTCGACGATCTCGCGCTCCGGCCAGCGCAGCGCGGTCATCCGGCCACCGAAGACCGCGCCGGTGTCCAGGCAGATCGTGTTGTTGATCCACGAGGTGTTCGGGACGGGCGTGTGGCCGTAGACGACGGCCGCGCGGCCGCGGTACTCCTCGGCCCACGGATAGCGCACGGGCAGGCCGAACTCGTCCGTCTCGCCGGTGGTGTCACCGTAGAGGGCGTGCGAGCGGACCCGGCCGGAGGTGCGGCCGTGGTACTTCTCGGGCAGGCCGGCGTGGCAGACGACGAGTCTGCCCTCGTCCAGTACGTAGTGGCTGACGAGGGAGTCGATGAACTCCCGTACGCGCGTCCGGAACTCCTCGTCCTCCTTCTCCAACTGCTCGACGGTCTCGGCCAGTCCGTGGGTGTGCTGGACCTTGCGGCCCTTGAGGTGCCGGCCGAGCTTGTTCTCGTGGTTGCCGGGCACGCACAGCGCCGTGCCCGCGGCGACCATGCCCATCACCAGGCGCAGCACGCCCGGGCTGTCCGGGCCGCGGTCGACCAGGTCTCCGACGAAGACGGCCGTACGGCCCGCCGGCGGTACGGCGCCCACGGGGCGTCCCAGGGTGTCCCGCTCGACGGTGTAGCCGAGCGTGCCGAGCAGGGTCTCCAGCTCGGAAAGGCAGCCGTGGATGTCGCCGATGATGTCGAACGGGCCGGTGAGGTGCCGCAGATCGTTGTAGCGCCGTACGAAGGTGACCTCGGCGGCCTCGATCTCCTCCACACCGCGCAGGACGTGCACCGTGCGGAAGCCCTCGCGCTCCAAGTGCCTCAGCGAACGGTGCAGTTCGCGGCGGTGGCGCCGGATGACATGGCGGGGCAGGGCGGCGCGGTCGGGGCGGGTCGCGTTGCGCTCCGCGCACACCTCCTCGGGCACATCGAGGACGATGGCGACCGGGAGGACGTCGTGCTCCCGGGCCAGCCGGACGAGCTGCTTGCGGCTCTCGGACTGGACGCTCGTCGCGTCGATCACGGTCAGCCGGCCGGCCGCGAGCCGCTTGCCCGCGATGTAGTTCAGGACGTCGAAGGCGTCGCGGCTGGCGCTCTGGTCGTTCTCGTCGTCGCTGACGAGCCCGCGGCAGAAGTCGGAGGAGATCACCGACGTGGGCGTGAAGTGCCGTGCGGCGAAGGTGGACTTGCCGGAGCCGGTGGCGCCGATGAGGACGACGAGGGCGAGGTCGGTGACGGGCAGCGTGCGATTCCCCCGTTCCGCGGTGCGCTCCCCTGTGCGGTCCCCGGTGCGATCCCCGGTGGTCGTCGCGGTGGGCTCCGCGGCGTTCTCTTCCGTCGTCATGCGGCCTTCCCCTCCTTCGTGGTCTCGCGGGTTCCGGTGCCGGTTCCGGTGGCGGATTCGGTACCGGTTTCGGTGGCGGTTTCGGTGCTGTGGTGCTCAGCGGTGTGGTGCCGTTCCCTGCGGTCGTTCCCGCGGGGGCCGTCCTCCGAAGGATCGGCCCGGTGGAAGACGGCCATCTGGGTCGGCGGCCCCACCTCCGGGTCGTCGTCGCCGACGGGAGCGAACCCGACGCCGTAGCCGTACCGTTCGGCCACCTCCCGGGACCAGATCCGGAACTCCTCCCGCGTCCACTCGAAGCGGTGGTCCGCATGGCGTACGTGCCCGGCCGGGAGGGACTCCCAGCGCACGTTGTACTCGGAGTTGGGGGTGGTGACGAGGACGGTCCGCGGGCGGGCCGCGCCGAAGACGGCATACTCCAGGGCGGGCAGCCGAGGCGGGTCGACATGCTCCACGACCTCGCTCAGCACGGCCGCGTCGTACCCCTTGAGCCGTGCGTCGGTGTACGCGAGCGAGCCCTGCATCAGCGTCACCCGCTCCGCCTGCCGCTCTCCCATCCGCTCCAGCCGCAGCCTGCGGGCGGCGACCGTCAGCGCGCGCATGGACACATCGACGCCCACGATCTCGGTGAACCCCACGTCCTGGTGCAGCGCCTGGACCAACTGGCCCTGTCCGCAGCCGAGATCGAGCACCCGGCTCGCGCCGCACTCCCGCAGCGCCGCAACGATCGCCGCACGCCGCTGCACGGCCAGCGGCACCGGCTTCTCCTCGGTGTCCGTCGCCTCGTCGACCGCGTTGTCGATCTCCTCGACCTCGATGTCGTCGGCGTCGGCGAGCCGGACCAGCTCCAGCCGCTCCATCGCCTCCCGGGTCAGGCCGCGGCGGCGCGCGAGATAGCGGCTGGTGATCAACTGCTGCTCCGGGTGCCCGGACAGCCAGCCGTCGCCCGCGCGCAGCAGCTTGTCGACCTCGTCCGGGGCGACCCAGTAGTGCTTCGCGTCGTCGAGCACCGGCAGCAGTACGTACAGGTGGCGCAGCGCGTCGGCGAGCCGCACCTCGCCCTCCAGGGTCAGGCGTACGTACCGCGATTCGCCCCACTCGGGGAACTTCGGGTCCAGGGGCACGGGGTCGGCCGTGACGGTCCAGCCCAGCGGCGCGAAGAGGCGCGCAACGAGCTCGGGGCCGCCCCTGGCGGGCAGTGCGGGCACCTCGATGCGCAGCGGAAGCTGCACTTCCGGGAGCTCGGGCCGGGCCTTGCACTGTCCCTTGATCGCGCTGGAGAAGACGCTGCTGAGGGCCACGGCCAGCAGCGACGAGGCGGCGTACGGGCGGTCGTTGACGTATTGGGCGAGCGCCGTGTCGGGCGCCCCGCCGCGGCCCTTGCCCCGGCCGCGGCGCACCAGCGCCACCGGATCCACCTCCAGCAGCAGCGCGGCGGTGCAGCGCTCGGGCGTCGCCTCGGGGTAGAGGACGTGCGCGGTGCCGTGCGCGGTGGAGAACGCCTGCGCCTTCCCGGGATGCTTGTGCAGCAGGAATCCGAGATCGGTGGCGGGGCGTTCAGGGCTGCCGGTGGTACTGATCGTCAGGAACACGTGTCCGAGTATGGCCCGATGCGCACCCCGGCAACCAGGAAATTTCCTGCTCATATGCCGAGCGGGCAGACGGTGGGACCGCCGCTCGTGGGGCAGTGAGGGCCGTCAGTGGCGGGCCAGCCACGCGGCGATGGCATCAGCGATCCCGCTGCTGTTGTCCTCGGACATCAGCATGTGGCCGTTGCCGTGAACACCCTGGTCGCCCAGCAGATGGTGGTCGGCGTCCGCTCCCGTCTCGCGCAGCCATTCCGTGGTCGCGCGGTCCGTCGCCCCGGGGTGGTCGCTGTCGTCGGAACCGGTCAGGACGAGTACGGGCTTCCCGGCGAAGTGATCACGCCGTTCGACGGTGAGCTGCGCGCCGTGCAGGTTGGTGCGGCCCATGAGGAGCCGTACGGGGACCGGTGCCGTCTGCGCCAGGAGCGCCGGCACGTCCCGCGGGGCGAGGCGGGTGCCGGCGCCCATCAGCTTCCGCTCGACGAACTCGGTGGTCGGCCGCCAGACCCCCGTGCGGGGAACCGTCAGGGTGACGGACGGTGTGGCGATCGTGACCTCGGCCGCGGTCTCGTGCAGCGGCTCGGAGACGGGCTGGATATTCCCGGGCGGGCCGGGCGCGACCGCGACGAGGGCGCGGACGAGGTGGCCGTGGGTCTCCAGCACCTTGAAGCCGTACGGCCCCGCCATGGAATGCACGAGGAGCACCGTCCGCCGTCCCAGGTGGTCGAGCAGGGCGCACAGTGCCCGGGCCACGGTTTCCCCGTCGACGGCGTCGGGCGGGACGGAGGCACTGCGGCCGACGCCGGGCCAATCCGGGACGATCACGCGGTAGCCGTGGCGCGCGAAGTCGAAGGCCCAACCGGGCCTGCCGTCCGGCGTCGTGAGGTAGCAGGAACCGGAGAAGCCGCCTCCGTGGACCAGCACGATGGTGGGGTGCCCGGTACCGGATGCCCCCAGCTCCTCGTAGAACACCGGCGCCGGGCCGGGGACGTACCCGGCCCGGCGCAAGAGTCCGGTGTCAGTCATGGGCCGCGGTCACGCGCACGACGACGACGGCGACGGCGACGGGACGAAGCGGCGGGGTGTCCTGGGGGCGGTCTCTCCACGGTCCGCGGACGGCCGGAGCGTCGGCCCGTCTCGCGGCGGTTCTCCGCGGGTATCGCGTGATCGTCACGGTGGAGACCCTACGAGGCGGGCGGACCGCACTCCCGCAAGCGCCGCGCGGCCATCGGCCATTCGGTGCCGGGGCCCAGGCGGAACAACGGACCGCTCTCTCACCACACCGTTCGAGGAAGGCCACTTCCGAGAACGGTGCGGTGAGCGGCGGTGCTGGGCTACTGGTAGACGGAGCCGATGTTGCGGGAGGTGTCGATGGCCTGGCATTGGGCACTCGCGCGACCGCCGGAGAGAGTGGCCTCCAGGTTGTTGGGGTTGCCGCAATTATTGCTCTGGCGGCCTTCCTGCGCGATGTTCTGCTGGAACAGGTCACCATCGGAGGCGGAGCCGCCGCCTGCCGTCGCCTGCGGGCCATCCGCGAACGCGGTGCCCGTGCCGAGGGAGACCAGACCACTGACTGCCAGGACGACCATGGCAGCCGTCACCGTCCGTTGAACCTTCACTCGTGCGTCCCGGGAGGGAATTCCGAATAGCTTGGACTATCCGGACAACGAGCTTGCTTCATGGAGGGGTGCCCGAAGGCCCGCAATCCGCCCAAACGGCCCCACACGCTTGTCTCGCACGGAACAGCCTCGAGAGAAGAGCGAGTTGAGTCGAAGAGATGAAGAGCGTTATGTCTGCCGCAACCGGCATTGAGGGATTCGGGCAGGAGTTATGTCGGGGGGAACGGGCCCCCGACGCACCGGAATACCTATGAGGCATGTTCGTCGATTCGGGTTGTGGAGCACATCGGCCAGCGCATTGGGCCGTTTGGGAAATCGCGTAACGTCACGCGTATCCCCGCGTTGAGGAGAGTGCACTGAGAATGTGAATCCTTCTGCTGGAGCAGTGTGCGGCCTGGTCATCCTCTGCAGGGCCGCAGGGGCTCCGGGGCATGCCTCCCAAGGCACCTGCCTCGGGGCCCCTGCTCATGGGGGCGCTACCTCTCGTGGAGGCCCGACGGCCGCCGCCCGGCCAAGAGGCGGCCCCTTCACCCCCGTTGAAGCCTTCCCCGTGCATGCACCAGGGGCTGTTCGGCTTGGACGCGCACGTCGACCAGGCGCGTATGACAGCGCGACAGAAGGCACCCTCGGCGGCCGCCCCTCTTTGCTGCGCCCGCATCGTCCGGCCAGTGTCCCCGCGCCGTTGCGCGGGAACGCGGCCGCGCCGATGACCGTGGTCACCGGCGCGGCGGGGTCGGGCTGTGGCTGGTCGCGCCCGGGATCAGTGGCCCGCGCGGTGTTCACCCCTCTCCGAGAAGTAATGGGCTCCCACGTTCCGACCCACCGACCCACCGACCCACGAGCCGCGTTGACGCTCCTTACCGAAGTATCGGATTTACGCGCCCCCGGAGAGCACAGCCCTCGGCTTCCGAGCGCCTCTCACATGAACTACTGCAGCATCACCCCGAGGACAGGTGCAGCCACAAAACAGATCGACAGAGCTGCTCGTTGTCGCTGGTGAAGCGTGGGCTGTTCAAGGCGATTCCTTTCATGCCTCCATTTCCCTTTTCAAGAGCCGCCGTTGACCGGTTGCCCAAAAGGCTGATGAATCACAATGGGAGGCCGGAATGCACAAGAGCGCGGACACAAGGCGGCGACCGCAGCCATGGTGGTCCTGGCGGTGAGCGGGTGGGCATCCCTGGGCGCAGGCGCTCGCCGCGGACGGCCCAGGGGCATGGGCATCCGGCGGCTCCGCCACCGTGGGGGACCAGTTCCAGCAGAACACCGCGCAGTCCAGCCGCCAGAACAACAACGGCTCCAACCCCAACAACCTGGTCCTGACGCTCTTCGGCGCCCGGAACACCGACCAGTGCCGGGCCACCGAGGTCTCCCGCACCATCGGAACCATCAACCATGGGTGTGCGGCGGCGGCTTCACGGAAGGTTCGGCCCTCCGGCCACTGAGCGTCAGTGATCGCGGACCAGTAGCCCGGGTTCTGGCGCAGACGCCCTTCCCCGGCGAGGTGCGGGATACCTTCCCGCTCCGAGAGTCCTCGCCGGGGACAGGGCCAATGAACGATCGTTGCCCGGCCAACGCTGCTCCCTGTCACCAAAGGTGACGCCTGTGGGTCTGCGGCACTGTCGTGCGGCGGTGAGCACGCACTCTCGGACCGTTCATGGCGACGCATCACGCAAGCATGAGACCGCGAACCAAGATCACATTGACGAACGGCCCTGACCCGCCGTCCCGAGGCGGCGTGCCACCGCGGCGATCAGGTCCGGTCCCACCCGGCAGCAGCCGCCGATGAGCCGGGCCCCCGCGTCGCGCCAGTGCGCCGCCCGCGCGGGATCGTACGCGGAGCCGCCCCGCCAGCCGCGGGCGTCCGCGTCCCACACCTCCCCGCTGTTGGGGTAGACGACGACCGGCTTGCCGGTGACCTCCGCGGCGATCTCCACCGCGCGGTCTGCGTCGTGCGGATCGCAGCAGTTGACGCCGGCCGCGATGACGTGGGGACGGCCCGCGGCGAGAACCAGCGCCTCGTGCAGCGGCTGTCCGGCGCGGGTGGCCTCGCCCCGGACCGTGTACGAGAGCCAGACCGGAATCCCGGTCCTCTCGGTCACCCGCAGCAGCGCCTCCGCCTCGACCGCGTCCGGCACCGTCTCCAGGGCGAGCACATCCGGGCCCGCCTCGCAGAGCGTCTCGATCCGCGGCCGGTGGAAGCGCTCCAGCTCGCGCACGCTCAGCCCGTACCGGCCGCGGTACTCGCTGCCGTCGGCGAGCATCGCGCCGTAGGGGCCGACGGAGGCGGCGACCCACACCTCGCCCGCCCGGCACGCCGCGGCGTGCCGGGCGAGTTCGACGCTGCGCCGCAGCAGCACGGCAGTCTCCGCCCACCCCAGCCCCCGCCGGGCGAAGCCCTCGTACGTCGCCTGGTAGCTCGCCGTGATGAGCACCTGCGCCCCCGCCGCCGCGTACGCGATGTGCGCAGCCTCGATCTGCTGGGGCGCGTCGGCCAGCAGCCGCGCCGACCAGAGCGCGTCGCTCAGGTCGCAGCCCTGGTCGGCGAGTTGGTTGGAGAGCCCGCCGTCCAGGACGACGGGTCCTTCGGCAAGGGCGGCGGCCAGTGGCCTGGCGGGGGCATGGGCGGACATGACGGCTCCTCAGCCGAGCTGGGACTGCACCTGCGAGGAGATGAGCTCCAGGTGGTCGAGGTCGTGGAGGTCGAGGATCTGGCAGTAGATCCGGGAGGAGCCGGCCGCCGCGTACCGCCCGATCCTGTCGACGACCTCGGCGGGGGAGCCCGCGAGCCCGTTCTCCTTCAGCTCGTCGACCTCCCTGCCGATCGCCGCGGCCCGGCGGGCCACCTCGGCATCGTCCCGGCCGACGCAGACGACCAGCGCGTTGGAGTACACGAGGTCGTCGCCCGGGCGGCCGATGGCCTCCGCGGCCGCCCTGACCCTCCCGAACTGCTGCTCGCTCGCTTCGGCGGAGACGAACGGGACGTTGAACTCGTCGGCGTACTGCGCGGCGAGCTTCGGCGTGCGGGAGGCACCCATGCCGCCGATCAGCACCGGCACCTTGGGCTGCGCGGGCTTGGGCAGCGCGGGCGAATTCTCGAGCTGGTAGTACCTGCCGTGGTGGCTGAAGGTCTTGCCCACCTCCGTGGCCCACAGGCCGGTCACGATCTCGAGCTGCTCCTCCAGGCGCGCGATCTTCTCCTTGGGGAACGGGATGCCGTACGCCGTGTGCTCTCCCTCGAACCAGCCTGCGCCCAGGCCCAGTTCCACCCGGCCGCCCGACATCTGGTCGACCTGGGCGACCTGGATGGCGAGCACCCCGGGCAGCCGGAAGGTCCCGGCGGTCATCAGCGTGCCGAGCCGGATCCGCCGCGTCTCGCGGGCGAGACCGGCCAGGGTGATCCAGGCATCGGTGGGGCCCGGAAGACCGTCCACCGAGCCCATGTGGAGGTAGTGGTCCGAGCGGAAGAAGGCGTCGAATCCGAGGTCCTCGGTGGCCTTGGCGACGGAGAGCAGGGTCTCGTAGCTCGCCCCTTGCTGGGGCTCGGTGAAGATGCGGAGGTCCATGCATCCATCCTGCACCGCCGGTGCGGATCCGCGGCGCCTCAGGACGGTTCCGCGGCAACATCGGGACGGTTCGCCGCGATGTCCGGCTGCAGCCGCTCACGGGCGTCCAATTGCCGCAACAACCCCCGCACCCGGTCGCTCGACTCGTCGGCGGCGTCGATGGCCTCGACGCACTGCCAGTAGAGCATCTCCTCGTCCGCCCCGCAGGCCACCGCCACCAGCGCTATCCCCACTTCGCCGAGCAGCCCGCCGAGGTCCAGCAGGGCGCTGCGCGGATCCTGCACCCCCGTCAGCTCGGTCGCGCGCGCACGGCCCGCGGGAGGACTGCGGAGCGCTCGGCAGGCCCTGCCGCCCGCCTCGCTCAACCCCCGCGCCTCCGACCGCAGTTCCAGCGGGCCGTTGACCGCGAGATGGCTGCCCACGGCCTCCGCCAGCGCCTGTGCCTGCCACGCCTCGGCCACGATGTCCTGGACGTGCCGCGTCCGCGCCAGGGCATGGCGGGTGGCTCGGATCAGTCCAACCGCATCCATCCGCACGTCCCCCTTACGCTCCGTGCCGACCTCCGGCCGAGGTCGTCACCCAACCACTACCCAGCGTGATGGACAATCATCGGAAAAGCCAGGGGGATTCCGAATTTTGGGACAACTAAGCGCTGTCATGGGCGTGTACTCACTCCGGAGAGTGACGATGAGGCCGCTCACTCTGCGAAACCGGGAAGCGGCGCTCGTTCCGGTCGATCTTCGCCGACAGGGCGGCGAGCGCATCGATCCCCAACACCTCGCAGAACTGCAGCAGATAGGCCATCACATCCGCCACCTCGTCGGTCACCCGGTGAGCGTTCCCCGGATCCTCCATCACCCGCGCCGACTCCTCGGGCGTGAGCCACTGGAAGATCTCCAGCAGCTCCGACGCCTCGACGCTCAGCGCCGCCGCCAGGTTCTTCGGCGTGTGGTACGGCCCCCAGTCGCGCGCCGCCGCGAACGCTGCCAGCCTGCGCTGCAGCGACGCCGGATCGCCGGGGCCGTGTCTCCGGGAGGTCTCGGATGCCTCGTTCACACCCCCAGGTCTACCACCGACACCCCCGCGACCGCCGCGGCCGGCCCCGCGTCCCGCACCGACCCCACCAGCCGTACGTGCCCGCGCCGCCCCATCCGTACGGCCAGCGCGAGGAGTTCGCGGGCCTGCCGCGCGTCCAGGCAGCGGTCCAGGCCGTCGGCGAGCACCGTCATTGCCTGCTGCGCCGGCAGCACCTCCGCCGCCGGGTCCATCTCCAGCACACCGGGCCCGGTCAGCAGCACCAGCGCCAGGGCCAGATATCTCAACTCCCCGTCGCCCAGCCGCCCGACGGGCGTGATCCCCTGTGCTCCCCGGTCCAGCACGGCCCGTACGGTCCCGTCCCCCAGCCACTCGACGGTCAGGTCCTCCACCGCGCCCGTGCAGCCGGCGCGGCAGGCGGCGATCAGGGCCGCGTGCCGGGTCGCGCACTCCGCGCGCGTACGCCGCAGCACCTCGGCCAGATTCCCGCAGCCGCGCCACAGCCGGCCCTCCCCCACCGCGACCGGCGCGCGCATCGTCTCGGGCAGCGGGTCGCAGACGAACGCCGCACGCAACGCCACCACGGCCTGCTCCGCGGCTGCCAGCACCAGGCGCTGGCCGGCCGTCTTGCCGGCGACGCGCAGCGGCAGCAGCGCCGTACCCAGCCGGTCGTCCGGCAGCGGGGCCCGCGTCACCGGTACGGAGCCCGCGGTGTGCCAGGCCGCCTGGACCGTACGGCGCCCCGGGTCGCGCAGCGCGGTGGACAGCAGGACCTGCCCGTCGCATGTCAACCGCTCGCCCACCACCCGCAGTTCGGGCTCGGCCTGGACCGCGACATCGAGGCGGACCACACCCGCGGGCCCCGTGACCGTGCAGCCGATCCGGAAGCCGCGGCGGTGCTGGGCGTCCGGCCGGGCCCACTCGGGCACACACGCCGCTGCATCCGGGAACACCTCGCCGAGCGCGGCGCCTCCGCCGAGCCGCGACAGCGCCGCGTACGCCTCCAGGGCGGTGGACTTACCGCTGCCGCTGGGGCCGGCTAACACGGTCAGCGGCCCCAGCGGGAAGGCGGCTCCACGATGCGACTTGTAGGAGGAGAGCCGCAGTTCGGTCACGGTCGGGCGGTCGGCCCGGACCGCGGCGGCGCTGTCCCCGACCGGGACGGAGGCGGCTCTGGTGACCGGGGCGGTGGTGGTGGAGGAGGAGGAGGTGCGGTCGGCAGGGGCACCGGCGACGATGCCGCAGACGTGGGATGTATCCATGACCGGACCGTAAGCAGGGGCGGATCAGCGGAACCGTTCCACCGCCCCGCCCTTCCCACGATCGGGGTACCCGGTCAGTCGGCGGCTGCCGCCGCCCCCAGGCGGGGCTCCTCGACCTCCATCCCCGACGGGGTCAGCAGAAAGACGTTGGTGTCCACGCGGTGCATCCGCGCGCCCAGACCGAACGCGACACCGCTGGCGAAGTCGAGAACGCGCTTGGCGACCTCCGGCTCCGCGGCCGTGAGATCCACCAGCACCGGCGACTGCTCCATCAGGCAGTCAGCGACCTCCCGCGCGTCGGCGAAGCACTGCACCCTGAGCACCACGAAGCGCCGGTCCTGCTCGGTCTCCGCCTGCGGCTGTCCCCGGCCCGGCAGCGTGGGTTCGCCCGGCCAGGACGGCCAGGCGTCACTGCCGCGCAGCGGGACCACATCGGCAAGCCCCTCCCACTGTTCATCGGTGACGTCATGCCTGTTCACCGGACCTCCCCGTGGATGAGCTCACTGGTTATCACCATCCCGCCAACCTTAGTGACCGCGGTCCGATGATCGGGCGGAGCGACACCGGGCCACCCGTAGGTGTGACGTGGGCCATGTCCCGTCGACGCCGCCCGAGGGCCGTCACCAGCCGTAGGACGCCACGACGTTGCACCGGTGCGGTGGAAGTCACATGGCTCTCAAAGGAGTTGGGCCGCCCCCTGAAAGGGGGCGGCCCAACTACCGGCCGGGCGCAGGGCCGGCCGCGGCTGTCATACGTGCAGGGTACGGTCCAGCCAGTCGAAGACCGTCTCGCAGTGGGTCTGCGGCGCCATCGGCGAGCAGTGGAGCTGCGCCCCCTGCGCGCGCGTGAGCTTGATGTACTTCTTGGGCGAGCGGAGCAGGTTGTACATCTCCCTCGGCTGCCCCGGGTAGAACTGCTCGTCGTCGTAGTCCAGAACGAGCGTCGGGCACTGGATCTGCGGCACGACGTTGGTGATGTCGAGCGCGATGACCGCCTGGGCCGGGGTCCAGAAGTCCGTGAAGATGCGCCCCTGCCGGGCGGCGCGCATCACGGCGGGGTCGAACGGCTCGAACCGCTTCTTGAGGGGGAAGGCCAGCTCGGGGGTGAGCGTCGGCACGATCTCCTCGTTCCAGTACCGGTTGGTCTCCGCCTTGGTCGGCTTGAGGATCTCCCGCACCTCGGGCGGGAACGCCAGCCACGGCGACAGGCAGCCGGGCATGGAGGCCAGTGCGGCGATGCGGTGCTCGAAGGCGGCGGCCTGTCCGACGAGGTCGCCGCCCATGCTCAGCCCGGTGAGGGCGATGCGGCGGTGGTCGACATCGCTGCGCTGGGTCAGCCAGTTGACCAGCGGGGTCACCACATGGTCCCAACGCCTGGTGAACGGGATCTGGTTGACGAACAGCATCTGGCCCTGCCCCGGACCGTCGTAGACCAGTGCGTTCCACCCGCGCGCGAGGGCGGCCGGAACACCGTAGGTCCACATGTCGACGTTCTGGCCGTCGCTTCCGTTCGTGAGGATGACCGTGGGGCGGGGCCTGCCGCTGGTGTCGGGGCGGAAGAGCCAGACCGGCATCTTCACCTTGCCCCAGTTCACCGTCGTCTGCAGGGCGGCCGGGACCCACTGCCGGGCGAAGGTGTCCCACTGCTCCCGGGTCGCCCAGTAGAGGTTCTCCTCGGCGCCCGGGTCGTCGGTGCCCAGGACGTAGAACAGCGCCTGGGCGTAGTACTGGGACGCACGGATCGCCTGGGCGCGCTGTGTTTCGGTCTGTTCCCTCGCACCCGCCGCGGCGGCCGACTTGGCCAGCCGGCGGCCCCAGGAGCGGAACGTGTCGGTGTAGGTCTGGTTGCTCAGGCCCGCCGCGTTGATGGCGTTGACGGCCGTGAGGACCTCACCGACTTCCGAGGAGCCGTACCCGGCGGCACCGAGCGCCAGGAGGCCGGTGAAGTTGAACCCGGGGTCGTCGAAGAGCTGCATCACCCCGGGGGTGGGGTTGCCGGCGGGCTCGGACGGGGTCGAGGGGCCCGCGGAGAGGGGCGTGGGAGCGGCGGCGAAGGCCGTGCCGCCGACCGCCGCGGTGACGGCGGCCGCACCGGCTCCCGCGGCGAGCCCCCGGAGGGCAACACGCCTGGTCAGGTCCTGTCCTGAAGGTGTGGAAGCGTTGGTCATCTCCGCACCGTAGGAGCTGTGGAGCCTGCCCTCGGGCCGCCACTCGTGCCCTGCTCCGAATGGCCCGCGCCCCGCACTCCTTACGCGCCGCCCGGAAGACCCTGGTCCTCGGTCGACAGACGCGCGGCATGGCCGGATCTGATCGTCTCGACGGCCTTCTGGTGCACGGCCCTGCCGGTGAGCTCGTCGCCGGCATGGATCGGGCTGCCGGTCACGGTGTACCAGTCCTCCGCACCGGTGTACTGGACGGCCACCGCCGCCTCCCCCTCCAGCCACGTCGTGTGGACGGTGAGGTCGCCGGTGATGGCTCCCACCTCGTCGGTCATGACGCCGCCCCGGCCGGAGATCACGCCGGCAGTCGTCCAGGTCGCCCAGGTGTCCACGGTTCAGACCTCGCATCGTGCGGGGACGGGTTCCGGGGCACCGCCGGCGGAGCGGCGACGCGCATCGCCCGCGATCTGCCGGTGGTGGAACAGCGCGGCTCGGGCCGGGTCGCTCGGGCCCGGCTGCCGACGACAAGGGGCTGTGTACAAGGCAGCCATCTTGCTATTTTCACCCCGGTCCCGCCAGATTGCACCTCCTGGGACCGGACCCGTTGCTCCGCGGGGATCCGGAGGCCGTACGCGCCGCTCCGCGGCCGCCCCACCCGCCGGAGAACCGCCCCGCCCGCGGGCAGTACCGGGACGGGGCGGGCGGGCCGGGCGAAGGCGGGATCAGAGGAAGCTGACGTTCTGCGCGAGCGCCAACTCGCTGGAGTAGTTGATGGTGTTGGTCGCCGGGCGCATGTACGCGCGCCAGGAGTCGGACCCGGACTCCCGTCCCCCGCCGGTCTCCTTCTCGCCGCCGAAGGCCCCGCCGATCTCGGCCCCCGAGGTGCCGATGTTGACGTTCACGATGCCGCAGTCCGAGCCCTCCGCGGACAGGAAGCGTTCCGCCTCCTGCTGGTCGCGGGTGAAGATGCTGGACGAGAGCCCCTGCGGCACGTCGTTGTGCAGGTCAATGGCCTCCTCCAGGGTGTCGTAGGTCAGGACGTAGAGGATGGGCGCGAAGGTCTCCTCGCGAACAACCCCGGTCTGCTGCTCCATCCGGACGATGGCGGGCTCCACGTACGCGGCCCGCGGTGCCGTACCGGACGCGCGCCGGCCGCCGCCGACGAGGACCGTGCCGCCCTCGGCGCGCGCCCGGGTCAGCGCGTCCTCCATGGCCTCCTGGGCCCGCTCGGAGATGAGCGGCCCGACCAGGGTGCTCTCCTCGAACGGGTCGCCGATCGGGAGCTTGCGGTACGCGGTGGTGAGCCGGTCGACGAGGGTGTCGGCGAGGTCGCGGTGGACGATGAGGCGCCGCAGCGTCGTACAGCGCTGTCCGGCCGTGCCCGCCGCGGCGAACACGATGCCCTGGACCGCCAGGTCGAGATCGGCGGACGGGGCGACGACGGCGGCGTTGTTCCCGCCGAGTTCCAGCAGGCTTCGCCCGAAGCGGGCCGCGACCCGCGGTCCGACCTCGCGGCCCATACGGGTCGACCCGGTCGCGCTGACGAGCGCCACCCGCCGGTCGTCGACGAGCCGTTCGCCCAGGTCCCGGTCGCCCAGCAGCAGGCCGTGCACAGCAGCGGGGGCGCCGACGTCCTCGGCCGCGCGGGCCAGCAGCCGGCTGGACGCGAGCGAGATCAGCGGGGTGAGCTCGGAGGGCTTCCAGACCGCGGTGTCGCCGCAGACCAGGGCGACGGCGGTGTTCCACGACCACACCGCGGCCGGGAAGTTGAACGCGGAGATGACGCCGACGACGCCGAGCGGGTGCCAGGTCTCGGCGAGGCGGTGGCCGGGGCGTTCCGAGGCGATGGTGCGCCCGTAGAGCTGGCGGGAGAGGCCCACGGCGAAGTCGCAGATGTCGATCATCTCCTGGACCTCGCCGAGCGCCTCCGAGCGGATCTTGCCCGCCTCGACGGTGATGAGGTCGGCGAGGTCGCTCTTGTGCTCGCGCAGCAACTCGCCCAGGCGCCGCACGAGTTCACCGCGGCGGGGAGCCGGGGTGACGCGCCAGGTGCGGAACGCCTCGGCGGCCGCCCGGATCGCCTCGTCCGCCTCGGCGTCGGTGGTGGCCCGCAGACCGAAGAGGTCCTCGCCGGTGATCGGCGTCCGCGCCGCGAAGTCGCTTCCCTCCGGCACTTCGGCGCCCACGCGCCGCAGGGCCGCGATCGCCCGCTCGCGCAGATCGTCGGTGCTGGGAAGGGTGACGTCATTGCCGGTCATGAGGGGTGGTCCTTTCGGGGTTTCCGTATGGGTGGACGGTGTGCGGCGGCGTCAGGCCGTGGGTGGGCCCGGCAGGTCCAGGTCCCGGGCCACCTGCTCCAGGGACCGGTTCTGCTGCCGCTCGTACAGGGAGAAGGGATCGAGCACCTCGCGGCCGACGGCGCCGGAGAGCCAGTCGCTGTCGTAGCGGACGGCGGAGTGGCTGTCGTTGCGCGAGCCCTGGTCGCTGAGGTTGGACTGGAAGATGCCCGCCGCCGAACGGGGCAGGAAGTCCTCGTAGACGATGGGCCTGGCCTCCACCCAGCCCTGGTCGAGGAGTTCGGCCAGGCCGGCGGGGGGCGGGCTGCCGTCCCGGGGGCGACCGGGCACCGGGTGGTAGGTGAAGAACGCCCGGCCGGAAGCGGCCAGTTCGCGTTCGGTGGCGGGGAGTTTCTCCTCCCACAGGGCGCGGGCGATCTCCTGGCGGTCCCCGCCGTCCTTCGCCGCCCGGTCGTCGATACGGGTGAGCAGGTCGTCGTAGAGCGCCCTGCCCTGCCGGGTCAGGGCGATGCCGCGCGCCTCGACCTCGCCGAAGCGCACCCGCAGGGCCCCGCTGGTCACCTGGCCGTCCGCTGAGCGCATGGGGCGGGGTTCGGCCAGCGCGCGGAAGGAGGTCTGGCGCAGCAGGACGTCGGGGCCGTCCCAGCGGGGCGGGCCCTGGATGGTGTCGATCATGGTGACGCCGCGCTCGGTCATCCGGCGGTAGAGCTCGTCGATGTTCAGGACGCGCGGGGTGAGGTGGTTGATGTGGGTGCTGCGGACGCCCCCGATGTCCGCGGCGACGGCGGAGACGCGCTCCAGGGTCTCGTACCAGCCCTGGTCCAGCGGCTCGGTGGACAGTTCGAAGGCCCGGACGGCGAGGTGGAGGAAGCGCCCGGCCTCGGCGTCGGGCAGCTCGCCCTCGGCCTCGGCCCGGTCGGCGAGGGCGAGCAGCTCGGGCGGGAAGAGCTGCCGCTCGGCGAGGAACCGTTCGAGGCGCTCGCGCAGTTCGGTGTCGAAGAACCGGGGGTCGGCGGGGGTGAGCATCGAGGTGAAGACGCGGAACGGGTTGCGCGCCAGCTCCTCGGCGTCGACCGGGCGGAAGGCGGTGGAGACCACGGGCACGGCGCTGGAGGCGGCCTCGCGCAGATCGTAGAAGCCGACCGGGCGCATGCCCAGGGCGCCGAAGATCCGGGCGACCTGGTTCAGTTCGTCCGGGGTGCCGACCCGGATGGCGCCGTGGCGCTCGGCGGTGACGCGGCTGATGGAACCGAGGCGTTCGGCGCCGGCGCCCTCGGCGCGCAGTACGTCCTCGTTGACCTCGCGGGAGACATCGACGAGCGTCGTGTACGCGGGCACCTCCCGTCCGTACATCTCGGAGAGCCGGTGCGCGAACGCCGCGCGCAGTTGCCACTGGCTGAACATGGGCTGGTCTCTGCCTTTCGGTGGGGTACGGCTCACACGATGTGGGCTTCGGGACGGATATCGGCACCGGCGGTGAAACGGTCGACGGCGAGCGGGGTGACGTCCACGGCCGGCGTACGGTCCAGGTGCAGGTCGCGCACGATCTCGCCGACGGCCGGGGCCTGGAGGAAGCCATGGCCGGAGAATCCGGTGGCGTAGAGGAAGTTCTCCGGTGAACGGGCCCGCCCGATCAGGGCGTTGTGATCGGGGGTCACCTCGTAGAGCCCGGCCCAACCGCCGGAGGTCTCCATGTCCGCGAGGGCGGGCGCGCGGCGGCGGGCCGCGGCGCGGAAGAGGTCCATCCACCCGGGGGTCCAGGTGGTGTCGAACCCTTCCTCCTGGTCCGGGTCGGCGAGCCCGAACAGCAGTCCGTCGTCGCTGTTGTGGAAGTACGCGCTGGAGGCGAAGTCGATGGTGAAGGGGATCCGCGGGGCCGGGGGGTCGAGCGGTGCGCTGAAGGCGAGCTGGCGCCGTACGGGCCGCACCGGCAGTTCGACCCCGGCCATCCGGCCGATCCCGGCCGACCACGCCCCGGCCGCGCAGACGACGGTGGAGCAGCGGACCGGGCCGCGGCTGGTGTGGACGACTCTCACCCGCTCGCCGGTGGTGTCGATGCCGGTGACGGTGGTGTGCGGGGCGATCACCGCACCGGCCGCGGCGGCGGCCGCGGCGTAGCCCTGGACGACGAGCCCGGGGCGGGCGTGGCCGTCGGCCGGGGAGTAGGCGCCGGCGAGCAGGCCGTCGGTGGCGGCGTACGGGCACAGGCGCTGCGCCTCGGCGGGGCCGATCATGCGGCTGGGGACGCCGAGTTCGTTCTGGATGGCGACGCTGATCTCGAAGTCGGCGGCGTGCTGCTCGGTGGTCAGCAGGAACAGATAGCCCACGGTGTCGAGGGTGATGTCCGCGCCGGGGCGGCGGGGGAAGTCACGGTACGCGCGCAGGCTCCGGTCGCCGATCTCGATGTTCAGCGGGTCGGAGAACTGCGCGCGGACCCCGCCGATGGGCTTGCCGGAGCTTCCGCTGCCCAGGGCACCCTGCTCGACGACGACGATGTCGGTGATCCCGGCCTCGGCGAGATGGAAGGCGATGCTGGTGCCCATGACCCCGCCGCCGATGATCACCACCTCGGCGGACGGAGGGAGCGGGCCGGGCGTGGGTGAGATGGACAAGACCGATCCCTCTCTGTGGCCGGCCGGGGTGCGCGAGGGGTTCGCGGGGTCCGGCGCGGGCTGGCATGACGGAGGAGGTTGCTGATCAGCGGCTCCGGGCCATCGTGCATCCCGCCGACCGTTGACGTCCATGAACGGTTTTTCCACTCGACCTATTAGCGTGGCTGTATGGAGTGGACGAGTGCTCAGCTGCGGTCGCTGGTCGAGCTGCCCCGCCGGGGCACCATCACCGCGGTGGCCCACGCCCTCGGCTACACCCCCGGCGGCGTCTCCCAGCAGATCGCGGCGCTGGAGAAGGCGACCGGGATGCGGCTGCTGCGCAAGGTCGGGCGGCGGGTGGAGCTCACGGACGCCGGGGTCACCCTCGCCGCGCACGCCGAGCGGATCCTGGCCACCGAGGCCGAGGCCGTCGAGGCGCTGGAGCGGGCGCGGGGCGACATCGCCGGCGTCCTGCACGTGGGGCTGTTCGCGACCGCCGCGGCCGAGATCCTGCCGCTGGCGCTCCGGCGGGTCCGCGAACGGCACCCGGCCCTGAGCGTGCACAGCCAGGACATGGACGTCGACGAGGTCTTCGACGCCGTCGCCGCCGGGGCCGTCGACCTCGCGCTCGGCCTGGACTATCCGGATGTCCCCATCCCCCGCGACCCGGCCCTGCGGCTGCGCCGCCTGTACCGGGAGCGGTTCTCGCTGGCCGTACCGACCGGGACGATGCCCGGCTCCGGCCCGGTCGCGCTCGCCGACACCCGCGACCTCGGCTGGATCCTGCCGGCGGCCGACACCTACTACGGGCGCGCGGTGCGGACCGCGTGCCGTCGGGCGGGCGTCGAGCCCGACGTACGGCATGTGGTGACCGATACGGCGGCGACACTGGCGCTGGTCGAGGCGGGCATCGGGGTATCCACGGTGACGGACCTGATGCTGCGGCTGCGTGCGTCGGCCTTCGACGTGGTGCCGCTCCGGGAGGAGTTCGAGCGCCATATCGTCGTCGTGGTCCGGGCCTCGGCGGAGTCCCGGCCGACGGTGACGGCGCTCGTCGACATCCTGCGCGAACTCGCCGGTGACGAACAGCTCGGCGACGGGCGGCAGTTGGGCGGTCCCGGCGCCGGGAGCTGAATCTCCTCCCCCGTCCCGCCCCGCGAGCAGGCTCAATCCTTCTTGCCCTCAGGCCGGGAAGGTGTCGCTCTGCGAGGTCTTCTCCCGCCCGCGCGCCGTGGGCAAGGTGTCCAGCCATGTGGTGACCCGCTCCCCACGACGGCCGCCGTCAAGGGCCCGCCGTCAGCCGGACGACCGGACAAGGAAGAGACGATGTCCCCGAACAGCACCTCACGTTCGACACTGCCGGATCTGCTGGGACGAGGCCCGCGAGGCATCTTCCGGCGCACCCTGCCCTCCGAACAGCCCGCCGGGGAGCGCATGGTGCGCACCCTCGGCCTGACCCAGCTCACGATGATCGGGATCGGCGCGATCATCGGCGCGGGCGTCTTCAGCCTGGCCGCGGCCGTCGCCCGGGACGTGGCCGGCCCCGCGGTCGTGATCTCCTTCCTCGTCGCCGGTGCGGCCTCGCTGTGCGCGGCCTTCGCCTACGCCGAGTTCGCCGGGATGGTGCCGAAGGCCGGTTCCTCGTACACCTATTGCGCCGCCGTCCTCGGGGAGGTCGTCGGCTGGATCGTGGGCTGGGACCTGCTGCTGGAGTACACCGCGATCGTCGCCGTGGTCGCCATCGGCATGTCCGGCTACGTGGGGTTCCTGCTGGAGGCGGTGGGCCTCGATCTGCCCACCTGGGCGCTCGGCGCGCCCGGCACCGGGGAGGGGCACCGGATCGACCTCGTGGCCGTGCTGATCTGCCTCGGTGTGGCCTGGCTGCTGACCCGCGGCACGCGCACCTCGGCCCGGGTCGAGACCGTGCTGACGATCGTCAAGATCGCCATCGTGCTGGTGGTGGTGATCGTCGGCATGACCAAGGTGAACACCGGGAACCTGGATCCGTTCGCCCCCTTCGGGCTCAGCGGCGCCTTCACCGGGGCCGCTACGGTCTTCTTCGCCGTCTTCGGTTACGACGCGCTGAGCACGGCCGCCGAGGAGTCCGTCGAGGCCCGGAGCAAGCTGCCCAAGGCGATGCTGCTGTCGCTCGGCATCTCGATGGTGCTGTACGTGCTGGCCTGTGTGGTGCTGACCGGCATGCAGCACTACTCCGACCTCAACCCCACCAGCGGATTCTCCAGCGCTTTCCAGAGCGTGGGGCTCTCGGGGCTGGCCAATGTCATCGCGGTGGGCGCGGTCATCGGGATCGTGACCGTGACGTTCTCGTTCATGATGGGCGCCTCCCGGCTGTGGTACGCGCTCAGCCGGGACGGGCTGATGCCCGCCTGGTTCGGCGCCATCCACCCCCGTACGAGGATCCCGCACCGCGCCACCTGGCTGATCGGCATCATCTCCGCCGTCCTGGCCGGGCTGCTGCCGATCAACGCCGTCGCCGAACTCACCAACATCGGCGTGCTGCTGGCCTTCGTGGTGGTCTCCGCCGCCGTGCTGGTCCTCCGGTACACCAAGCCCCATCTGCGCCGCGGGTTCCGCTGCCCCGGCATGCCCGTGGTACCGGTGCTGGGCATTGTCTTCTCGGTCTGGCTGATGTCGTTCCTGCGCTGGGAGACCTGGCTGCGGCTGGGCGCCTGGCTGCTGGTGGGGCTGGCGATCTACGCGCTGTACGGCTACCGCAGGACGCGCCGGGTGATGCCGGGGGGTTCGGTGGACCTGGACGCGCTGGACGAACTCTCCGACACCGACGGGCCCGAGGACGCCGAGGGACCGGGCGACAACGGTGCCGGCGGGCGAAGCACCTCTGCGCCTCCGCCTCAGGAGCCGACCGGCCGCACATGAGCGGCATCGCCGGGAGCCGCACGGCGCAGCGCGGTGAGCACCGCGGGGAGCAGCGGATTGCTGTTGGCCCCGCGGTGCAGCGCCACGACGCGGCGGAAGGCGGAGCGCCGCCCGAGGCGGGTGGCGAGGATCCGCTCGTCCTCCACGTGCCCGAGCGCGGGCACGACCGCGACGCCGAATCCCGCGGAGACCAACTCCCGTACGACGTCGTAGTTGTTGCTGCGGAAACCGACGGCGGGGGTGAATCCCGCCGCCGCGCACAGCCGGTTCAGGGAGAGCGCCCCGGCCGTGCCCTCCCGGCTGGTCACCCAGCGCGCCCCGGCGAGGGACGGCAGCTCCGCGGCCAGGTCGCTGTCGCGCGGGCGCAGGAGCAGCAGGTCCTCGCGGAGGACGGGGTGGGCGGTGAGTCCGTCGGGCCACTGGCGGGGGCTGAGCCCGTACTCATAGGCGAGGGCCACGTCCAGATCGCCGCCCGCGAGGGGCCCGAGGAGTTCGTCGGGCTCGCCCTCCTCCAGCCGGATCTCCGCCCGGGGGTGCGAGGCGGCGAAGGCGGTGAGGGCGGCGGGGACGAGCCGGACGCTGGCGGTGGGGAAGCTGCCGAGCCGCAGACGCCCGGCGGTACCGGTGGCCAACTCCCGTACGTGATGGTCCAGATCGTCCAGGGCGGCCAGCACCCGGGCGCCGGCGTCGACGAGGCGGTGGGCGGCGGCGGTGGCCCGGATGCCGTGGGCCTCGCGCTCGAAGAGGACGAGGCCGGTGTCCTTCTCCAGGGCGGCGATCTGCTGGGAGATCGCGGAGGAGGTGTAGCCGAGCTCCCGGGCGGCGACGGCGAACGACCCGCTCCGGCACACGGCGCGCAGGGTGAGCAGATGGACGGGCTTGAGCATGCCGGCTCCTCGGGACGGTCCGGTGCGGTCGGCGCTGCGGGTGCAACCCCTGGCTCAAGGGTAAGACCTGCTTGGCCTGGGGCGCGCATTCTGTCGGGCTGCTGGCTCTTGTCGCTGCGGTGACCGGCCTCCAGGGTGGAGTGGGCCCGGCGGACGGTCGCCGGGCCGGACCCCCCCCGAAGGAGCGAGCACACGTGGCGACGACTGCTGAGGCCGGCGGCCGGATCCCCGACCCGGCGGCGGTCGCCGGAGCCCTGGCGCTCGCGGACTGCGGCGAGGTCTCCTCCGACGCGGGCCGACGGGCCCAGTACGCCTCGGACGCCTCCAACTACCGCCGGGTGCCGCTGGCCGTGGTCTTCCCCCGCCACCGCGAGCAGGTGATCAACGCGGTCGCCGTCTGCCGCCGGCTCGGCGTCCCCGTCACCTCGCGGGGAGCCGGGACGAGCACCGCGGGCCAGGCCGTCGGCCCCGGCGTCGTCCTGGACTTCTCCCGCCACATGGGCCGGGTGCTCTCGCTCGACCCGGGAGCGCGGACCGCGACCGTCGAACCGGGGACCGTGCTGGACGACCTCCAGGCCGCGGCCGCCGGACACGGTCTGCGGTTCGGCCCGGATCCCTCGACGCACAGCCGCTGCACGGTGGGCGGCATGATCGGCAACAACGCGTGCGGTTCGCACTCGGTGGCCTGGGGCCGGACCGTGGACAACGTCGTCGAGCTGGAGGTGCTCACCTACGGGGGCGCCGTCCTGACCGTCGGCGAGATGACCCCGGCCGAGATCGAGGCCGCTGTCGCCCAGGGCGGCGAACGGGGCCGGCTCGTCGCCGCCCTCCACGACCTCGCCCGCGGCAACCTGGAGACCCTGCGGACCTCACTGGCCCGCTTCCCCCGCCAGGTCTCGGGCTACGGTCTCGAACACCTTCTTCCCGAGCGCCGCTTCAACCTCGCCAAGGCCCTTGTGGGCAGCGAGGGCACCTGCGCGGTGATCCTCTCCGCGACGGTCGCCCTGATCGCCCCGCCGCCCGAACGAGCGCTGGTGGTCCTCGGGTTCGACGACGCCTGCGCCGCCGCGGACGCCGTACCGGACCTGCTGCGCCACCCCCTGCTGGCCCTGGAAGGGCTCGACACCGCCCTGACGGACATCGTCACCCGGCCGTCCGTACGGGAGGCGATCGACAGCCTGCCCCCGGCAGGGGCCTGGCTGTTCGCCGAACTCGGCGGTCGTACGGACGGCGAACTCACCGCGACGGCAGCGGCGTTGAGCGCGGCCGCACGGGAGGCGAAGGGATGCACCGGCGCCGAGACCGTCACCGATCCCGTACGGGCACGGGCACTGTGGCGGATCCGGGAGGACGGGGCCGGGCTCGCGACCCGCCTGCCCGACGGCTCGGAGGCATGGCCCGGGTGGGAGGACGCGGCGGTGCCGCCCGACCGGCTGGGGTCCTATCTGCGGGGCTTCACCCGTCTCCTGGACCGGCACGGTCTGCGCGGCGCGGTGTACGGGCACTTCGGCGAGGGCTGTCTGCACGTACGGATCGACTTCGACCTCACCACCGAGCACGGCACTGCCGTCTTCCGCGCCTTCGTCACCGAGGCCGCCCGGCTCGTCGCGGAGCACGGCGGCTCGCTCTCCGGCGAACACGGTGACGGGCAGGCCCGCTCCGAGCTGCTGCCCCTGATGTATCCGCCGGAGGTCATCGCCCTGTTCGAGCGGTTCAAGGACGCCTGGGATCCGCAGAACGGGCTCAACCCCGGCATGATCGTGCGCCCGCTTCCCATGGACGCGGACCTGCGGACCTCCCCGCGCCGCACCCCTCTCCCCCTCGCCACCGTGTTCCCCTTCCCCGCCGACGACGGCGACTTCGCCAAGGCCACCCGCCGCTGCGTCGGTGTCGGCAGATGCCGTACGGCCCGGCCGGGCGGCGGTGTGATGTGCCCCAGCTACCGCGTCACCCGGGACGAGAAGGACTCCACCCGCGGACGGGCCAGGCTGCTGTACGAGATGACGCAGGGCGAGGTCATCACCGACGGCTGGCGGTCGGCCGAGGTCCGCGACGCCCTCGATCTGTGCCTGTCCTGCAAGGGGTGCAGCGCCGACTGCCCCGTCGGCGTCGACGTGGCCACGTACAAGTCCGAGTTCCTGCACCACCATTACCGCCGCCGGCTGCGCCCGGCATCCCACTACTCGATGGGCTGGCTGCCGCTGATCGCCCGGGCGGCGGCCCGCGCCCCCCGCGCCGTCAACGCCCTCACCTCCTCCCGGGCCACCGCGCCCCTGCTCAAGCGGCTCGGCGGGATCGCGCCCGAGCGCACGATCCCGCCGTTCGCTCAGCAGACCTTCCTGGACTGGTTCCGCGACCGGGCCCCGCGGGGCAGCGGCGCCCGCGGGCCGGTGGTGCTCTGGGCGGACTCCTTCAACAACCACTTCACACCCGGAGTTCTCCGGGCCGGCGTCGCCGTCCTGGAGAGCGCGGGCTACCGCGTCCGGGTCCCGGACGGCACCCAGTGCTGCGGACTGACCTGGATCACCACGGGCCAGCTCGGCGTCGCCCGCCGGATCGGCCGGCGTACGGTCCGCTCCCTGGCCTCCGCCGTGGAGGAGGGCATACCGGTCGTCGGGCTGGAGCCGAGCTGCACAGCGGCCCTGAGAACCGACCTCCCCGAGCTCCTCGACGGGGACCCCGCCGCCCGCGCCCTGGCCGCCTCCACCCGTACCCTCGCCGAACTCCTGGAGTCCGGCGCCCCGGACTGGGCGCCACCGCGGGTCGAGGCGGACTCCCTCAGCCAGACCCACTGCCACCAGCACGCCACCTCGGGCTTCGGCGCCGACGCCGCGCTGCTGCGCCGGATGGGTGTGGACAACACCGTGTCGGAATCGGGCTGTTGCGGTCTCGCGGGCAACTTCGGCTTCGAACGCGGGCACTACGAGGTGTCGGTCGCCGCGGGCGAGCAGGTCCTGCTGCCCGCGGTGCGCTCCGCCCCGCCCGGCACCGTCGTCCTCGCCGACGGCTTCAGCTGCCGTACCCAGATCGCCCAGCACGGCGGCCGGGAGGCGACCCACCTCGCCGAGCTGATCGCCCGCGCGCTCCCGTGAACCCTCGCACCTCCCCTCCCGCGCAACCGATGCGCGCACCGATGAAGGAAGAAGGAAGGACCCGCACCGTGACCGACTCGCTCTCGCTCGTCGACGACTGGGGCCCCGAGAAGATCGTCGTCGTCTCCCACCGGCGTACCGGCATGAAGGGCGTGCTGGTCATCGACAACACCGCGCGCGGCGTCGGCAAGGGCGGGACCCGGATGGGCCCCACGGTCACGGTCGGCGAAGTCGCCCGCCTGGCCCGGGTGATGACGTGGAAGTGGGCCGGTGTCGACCTCTTCTACGGCGGGGCCAAGGCCGGGATCGTCGCCGACCCGGCGGCACCGGACAAGGAGGCGGTCCTGCGCGCGTTCGCCCGGGCGCTGTCCAACGAGGTCCCCCGGGAGTACGTGATGGGCCTGGACATGGGGCTGACCGAGGACGACGCCGCGATCATCCAGGACGAACTGGGCGACCGCGGCGCCGCGGTGGGCACTCCCCAGCATCTCGGCGGCGTCGCGTACGACAAGCTCGGCGTCACCGGGTACGGCGTCGCCGAGGCCGCGGACGCCGCCGCCGGGACGCTGGGCCTTCCGCTCTCCGGATCGCGCGTCGCCCTCCAAGGCTTCGGCGCCGTCGGCGCCGCGGCGGCGCAGCGCTTCACCGAACTGGGCGCCGGGGTCGTCGCCGTCTCCACCGCCCACGGCACCCTCCACGCCCCCGCCGGGCTCGACGTCCCCGCGCTGCTGCGCGCCCGGGAGGCGTACGGAGACCACTGCCTGGCCCACTACGAGGGTGGGACGGCCCTGCCGTCCGACGCCGAACTCACCGTTGACTGCGAGGTTCTGGTGCCTGCCGCGCTCCAGGACGTCATCGACGACGACACCGCCCACCGGATCAAGGCGCGCCTGGTCGTCGAGGGCGCCAATCTGCCCACCTCGCCGTCTGCGCAGACCGTGCTGGCCGCACGTGGAGTGACCGTGGTCCCGGACATCGTGGCCAACGCCGGCGGCGTGGTGGCGGCGGCGTTCGCGATGGACGGACGCTACTCCGGCTTCCGGCCGGAGACGCCGCAGATCTTCCGGGCCGTCTCCTCCCGGCTCCGGGCCAACACCACGACGGTGCTGGAGGAGGCGGCACGGCGCAACGTCACACCGCACGACGCGGGGCGCGGCCTGGCCGAGGAGCGGGTGCGGGCCGCGATGGTCAGCAAGGGCCGTATTCCCCGGGGTTGACCCTCCCAGAAGGCGAGGAACTCGGCCAGGTCCGCATCTTCCAGTTGCTCGTCCGGGCTGCCGTGCAGCGTCCCTGGTGCGGGAGCGGTCCCGTAGTCACTTGGGCGGATGGACGGCATGAGTCCTTCTGCGTCCGGCAGTGGCCGCTACCGGAGCCGGATACCATCGCGGACACCGGCCCTGAGGAACGGAGAGTTCATCCGTGCGTCATCTGCGCGTCGGCGTTGCCGTGCTGACGATGGGGAATCGGCCCGCTGAACTGGCCGACCTCCTCGACTCGGTCGCCGAGCAGGACACACCTGCCGCACGGGTGGTGGTCGTCGCCAATGGCGCACCACTGCCGCCCCTTCCCGAAGCGGTTACGGGGGTGGAGCTCGCGGAGAACCTGGGCATCGCAGGGGGCCGGAACGCCGCCCTGGCCCGGCTCCGGGAGTTCGGTGACATCGACATCGTGGTAGACCTCGACGACGACGGATTGCTGATCAGCACTGACGTCTTCACCCGGCTCGTCCACCTCTATGAGGCCGACCCGGGACTGGGCATCGTCAGTTTCCGCATTGCTGACGAACGCGGTCGCACGCAGCGTCGGCATGTTCCCCGGCTACGGGCCGGGGACCCGATGCGCGGCGGCTTGGTGACGACCTTCCTCGGCGGCGGACACGGCTTGTCGATGCCTATGCTCCAGCAGATCGGTGGCTGGCCCGAGCCGTTCTTCTACGCCCACGAGGAGACCGATCTGGCGTGGCGAGCCCTGGACGCGGGATGGAAGGTGCTCTACGAACCGCAGCTGGTTCTGCAGCACCCCTGGACTTCGCCGACCCGCCACGCGGTCTACTTCCGCATGGTGGCCCGAAACCGGGTGTGGCTGGCCAAGCGCCACCTTCCGGCCCTCCTCGTGCCCCTCTACCTCGGCGTCTGGACCGTGTTGACGGTGGTACGCACACGGTCTCTGACAGGCCTGCGAGCCTGGGCGGCAGGCTTTGCCGAGGGCCTGCGTGAGTCATGCGGCCCCAGGCGGCCCATGCGGTGGACCACGGTGTGGCGGATGACCCGCCTGGGGCGCCCTCCCGTCGTCTAGGCCGCCGCTGCCTCACCCTCGACCAGAGCCGGCTCCCCCTTCGGGTGCTGGACGGGGTCGCCAGGATCGAGGCTTCTGCCCCACCTCTCGGTCGTCACCGGCGCTGCTCAGCGCGGCGCATGCGCCGGCGACCACCTCGCTTCGGCCGTCCGGCCCTGAAGCAGGGCTCGATCCGATCCCCTTGCACGTCGGTCAGCGGCACATCGGACCAACGTCCGGCCGGTCTGCACGGACCACTTACCCCGGTGTCATCACCGCGACCGCCCGCGGGACACAGGTCACCTGCGCGGGCAGATCGCCCACGAGCTCCCCGTCGGCGTACCCGAAGACACCCGGTGAGTCGATCTCCACCGTGCGGGCCGTGTAGGTCCGCACCCGGGGGTGCGTGGTGTGTGCGCCCTTGTAGACGCGGGGGAAGACCTTGACCAGTTCGGTCCGTCCCACCGCCTCGACGACCGTGACGGCCAACTGCCCGCTGTCCAGGTCCGCTTCGGGGCACATCTTCATCCCGCCCCCGTAGTACGGGGCGTTCCCGACGGCCACGAGTGTGGCGTCCAGCTCCACGGTGCGTCCGTCCAGGCGCAGCGAGAACGGCAGCGGTCGCAGTTTTGCCAGCTCGGCGAGGATCGCCAGGTTGTAGCGGGCCCGGCCGCGCGGCCAGGACATGGAGTTGGCTCGGTGGGTGACGAGCGAGTCGAAGCCCGAGGTCAGCACCGTCCCGAACCAGCGGTCCCCGCAGCGTCCCAGGTCGACGTACCGGCGTACGCCCTCCACGATCAGGCGCGCCGCGGCCGCCGTGTCGTCGCGCGGGATCCCCAGGGACCGGGCGAAGTCGTTGCCGGTTCCCGCGGGGATGACGGCCAGAGGTGTGTCGGTTCCGGCCACCGCCTGGAGGCCGATGCTGACCATGCCGTCGCCGCCGGCGACGGCGAGCACGTCGACCCCGGACGCAACGCACTCGCGTGCGCCGGCGAGGGAGTCGTCCGCGTCCTTCCCGATGACGACGCCCGTCTGCCAGCCGGCCGAACTCAGGCCCCGTACGGCCTCGTCGGCGGCCCGCCGGGCGGCTCCTCGTCCCGCGGCCGGATTGACCAGCACCGCGGCGCGGCGGCCCGTCATGACGTCGTGGGGATGAGCTTGCCGGGGTTGAGGACGCCGAGCGGGTCCACGGTCTTCTTGACCGCCGCCAGCACCTCCACACCAAGGGGACCGATCTCTGCCTCCATCCACGGGGCGTGGTCGACGCCGACCGCGTGGTGGTGGGTGATCGTGGCGCCGCTCGCGGCGATGGCGTCGCTCGCGCTCCGCTTGGCGGCCCGCCACCGCTTCTCGGGCTCGGCCCCGGCGTCCGTGGCCACGGTGAAGTACAGCGAGGCGCCCGACGGGTAGGCGTGGGAGAGGTGGCAGAAGACCACCGGGGCGGGGCCGTCCGCACCGAGGCTCTCGGTGAGCGCGGCTGTCACGCGCTCCCGCAGCCGGGTGATATCGGCCCAGTTCGCCGCGGTCTCCAGGGTCTCGCTGAGGATGCCGGTGTCCAGCAGCGCGTCCCGCAGGTACGGGCCGGAGAAGCGGGAGCGCCGCCAGTCGCCGGCCGTGTCCTCGCTGAGCGGGGACGCGCCGTGCTCCCGGAGGACGGCGTCGACCGCTGCGCGGCGTTCGGCGATCCGCGTCTCGTTGCCCTCGTAGCCGACGACGGCCAGGCAGCCCTCGGGCGCGGAGGACCCGGCGACAGCGGCGTTGACGAAGGTCTCGGTCTCGTCCGAGATACGGATCGAGGTGGGCAGCGCGCCGGACTGCGCGAGTGCGCGCACCGCAGCGACACCGCGGGCGAAGTCGGGGAACGACCAGGCCTCGTCGCGGCGCCCCTCCGGGACCCTGCGCACGCGCACCGTCACCTCGGTGATGACGCCGAAGGCGCCCTCGGAGCCGAGGAAGAGCTGACGGAGGTCGGGCCCGGCGGCGGACGCGGGGGCACGACCGAGGTCGAGGGTGCCGCGCGGGGTGGCGACGCGCAGCCCGGTCACCATGTCGTCGAAGCGCCCGTACCCGGCGGATGCCTGGCCGGAGGAGCGTGTGGCGGCGTACCCGCCGATGGTGGCGAACTCGTAGCTCTGCGGGTAGTGGCCGAGTGTGAACCCCTCGGCGTTCAGCAGCTCTTCGGCCTCCGGAGTGCGCAGGCCCGCCTCCAGGGTGGCGGTCCCCGACTCGGTGTCCAGCTCGACCAGACGGTCCAGACGGCGCAGGTCGAGGCTGATCAGGGAGGCGAACCGGCCGCGGAGCGGTTCGACTCCGCCGACCACGCTGGTGCCGCCGCCGAAGGGCACGACGGCGATCTGGTGCCAGGCGCAGGCGGCCAGCACCTCCTCCACCTCCTGGTGGGTGCCCGGGCGCACGACGGCGTCGGGGGCGGAGGCGACATCTCCGGCGCGGCGGCGGAGCAGGTCGGGGGTGCTCTTGCCGCCGGTGCGCAGAACGCGCGTCGTGGCGTCGGTGAGCACGTGCTCGGTGCCGACGACGGTGGTGAGGGCCGCGTGGGCGGCGTCGGGCAGAGCGCTCGGGGCGAGCGAGAGGTCGGCCTCCGGAACGGGGGCCTCCGCCTCGGTCGTGACGCTGAGCGCCTGGGTTATCAACTGGCGTACGGAGTCGTTGAGAGTGCGTGCCTGCCCGGGGTCGCCCCAGGCGTTCCAGGCCATCTCACCGACGCGGTGTTGGGGACGAGTCATGGAGTACAGTGTTACACATGACGTCAATGCGTAAAAGAGAGGACGCGATCCTCGACGCAGCCCGGCAGTGCATCGAGGCCTTCGGAGTCCGCCGCACCACGCTCACCGATGTCGCCCGTCGCGCAGGCGTCAGCCGCCCCACCGTCTACCGGCACTGGTCCGACATCTCCTCGCTGGTCGCCGATCTGCTGACCCGCGAACTGCGTACGGTCTTCGACGCCTGCGCCCTGCAGGCGGACGAGGCGACGGCCCGCGAGCGCCTGATCCACCAGTGCGCGGGCACGGTCGGCGCGCTCTGGGCCCACCCCCTCTTCAACCGCTTCGTCGACACCGAGACCGACGTGCTGGCCACGTACGTCTTCCACCGCTTCGGATCCAGCCAGCGCGCGGCACTGGACCTGATCCGCGCCGAGATCGACGCCGGCCGCACCGACGGCTCCATCCGCAAGGACGATGCGGAGCGACTCGCCCGGATCGTCCTGCTCACCGTGCAGTCCGTGGCGACCTCGCGCCGCCTCGTCGCGGACACCCTCACCGACGACCGGCTCCTGGACGAGCTGCGCCTGCTCCTCGACGGATACCTGCGACCGCTGGAGGCAACGCGATGAACCGCCGCCCCGCGAACCGGCCCGGCTCCCTCAACGCCGCGCGGCGCGAACGCTCACTTGACCACCTCACCCACCGGCCCGACATCGACGTCCTCGTGGTCGGAGGCGGTGTCACCGGCACCGGCATCGCCCTGGACGCCGCCTCCCGCGGGCTGAGCGTGGTCCTCGCCGAGCGCCACGACCTCGCCTTCGGCACCAGCCGCTGGAGTTCGAAGCTCGTCCACGGCGGCCTGCGCTATCTCGCCACCGGCGACGTCGGCATCGCGTACGAGAGCGCCCGCGAGCGGGGCCTGCTGATGAGCCGCACCGCGCCCCATCTGGTGCGCGCCCTGCCCATGGTGCTGCCCGTCCACGACGACACCCCGCTCCTGCGGGCGGCCACCACGCGCGCCGGCTTCCTCGCCGGTGACGTGCTGCGCCTCTCCGCCCGCGCCGGGGCCGGCGCCCTGCCGCCCTCGCGCGGGATCTCCGCGGCCCTCACCCTCGCCCTCGCCCCGGCCCTGCGCCCCGCGGGCCTGCGCGGCGGCCAGCTCTCCTACGACGGCCAACTCACCGACGACGCACGGCTGGTGGTGGCGCTGGCCCGCACCGCGGCGGCGCACGGCGCGCACATCGTCACCCGGTGCGCGGCCGTCGAACTGGACGGGAACTCCGCGGAGTTGCGCGACGAACTCACCGGCGAGCCGCTGACCGTCCGCGCGCGGTGCGTCATCAACGCCACCGGCGTCTGGGCCGACACGCTGGCCTCCGGCGTACGGCTGCGGCCCAGCCGCGGCAGCCACATCGTGCTGCCGGGCTCGGCGCTCGGCCACCCGCGGGCCGCGCTGACCGTCCCCGTGCCCGGCGAGACCAACCGCTTCGTCTTCGCGCTGCCGCAGGCCGACGGCCGGATCTACGCGGGCCTGACCGACGAGCCGCTGGACACGCCGGTCCCCGACGTACCCGAAGCGCCGGAGCACGACATCGACTTCCTGCTCGGCGTCCTCTCCGAGGTGCTCGCAGCGCCGCTGACCCGCGAGCACGTCATCGGCACGTACGCGGGGCTGCGTCCGCTGCTGGACTCCGGGACGGGGCGCAGCGCCGACCTCTCGCGGCGGCACGCCGTGCTGACCTCGTCCGCCGGGGTGATCACCGCGGTCGGCGGCAAGCTCACGACGTACCGGGCCATGGCCGAGGACGCCGTCGACGCAGGGCTGGCCAGGGCGGGGCTGGCGGCACAACCCTGCCGTACGCAGTCGCTGCCGCTGATCGGCGCCGTGACTCCCGCCCGGTCGGGGGCCGTTGCGGCCCCGCCGCGGATGGTCGCCCGGTACGGCAGCGAGGCCGCCGCCGTCCTGGCCGAGGCCGCGGACGACCCCGCGCTCCTCGAACCGGTCGCCGCGGGCATCACGGGCGCGGAGCTGCGCTGGGCCGTCCGGCACGAAGGGGCGCTGGACGAGGGCGACCTGCTGGACCGCCGTACGCGCATCGGCCTGGTGCCGGAGGACCGCGAGCGGGCGATGCCGGCCGCGCGGGCGGCGCTCGGCGCCTGACGACCCACCGGCACACGACGCGCCGCCCCTCCCGGAGGAGTCCGGCAGGGGCGGCGCGGTGGTGATCCGGAGAACCGCCCGATCACGCCGGGCAGTTCAGGCGCGCGAGGGCGGAGGCCTGAGGACAGGCCTCAGGACAGGGCGCCGTCGTAGTCGGGAAGCTTGAAGGTCTTCTCGGCGTGACCGCCGGCCATGTCGGTCGGGGTGTTGCCGATATTCGCGATGATCTTGTAGCCCTTGGCCTCGATCTCGGCCCGCTTGGCGGTCTTGTACTTGCTGACCTCCTCGAAGAGGTCGGGCAGATCACGCACGTACAGACCCGAGATCGGGAAACCGGCCTTCTCCAGGTTGTACTTGGTCATCGAGTAGATGATGCCGGGCCGTGCCGTCACGAAGTACACCGCCACACCACGGGACTTGGCGTAGCGCGCGAGGTCCAGAGTCTGCTGGACCGGGGGCGTCGGGTACTCCCAGAAGGGGTGGAAGTGCGTCTCCAGCGAGGTGTTGTCGATGTCGAGGACGATCGCCATCTTCTCGCCGGAGCCCTGGGAGATGCGCTGTTCGAGATAGGGGCGGGCGACGTCGGTCACCGCGCTGACATCGCTCTTCCAGGTCGCGTAGTCGACGTCCGCGAACCCGGCCCGGGCGCCTGCCGCCTGGGACGGCGCCGCCGGCACGGCGTACGTGCTCGGCGCGCTCGCTGCGGCGGCCGGTGCGGATGCGGTGGTGGCCGGCGCCGCGCCGACCGCCGTCACCGAGGTGACAGCCACCGCGGCGACGGATACCGCTATCCGTGTTGTCCAGTTGCGTCCATGCATGGGGGGTTCACTCCTGGGTCGCAGATTCCGACACGGGGAATTCCGGTCCTTCGTGGGTACGTTGAAGGGCCGCTGGCATGCTCACGCTTCATGATGGACGGAAGAAGTCGTTCCGACTACTGGTCGGTAGCGACAAGTTGTTGCCATGGCGCGGACCGGCGGACCCGAGGGATGACATCCCGGTGAAGGGCGCACCGCCGAGAAGTGATGAAGGCCGCACCGTTGGGGAGTCGGTCCCGTCAGACCGTGACGACCGGAACGTGAGCGGGAAACCCCGGAGTCCACCAGGTCGCCGCCTCCGCCGTGACCGCGAACGCCTCCACCCCCGTCATCCGCCCCACCCCCGTACGGGCCTCCTCCCCCATCGCGAACACCGCGGTGGCCAGCGCGTCGACCTCCGTCAGGTGACGGCCCACCAGCGTGACGGAGGCGAGCCCCGCCGCCGGCCGGCCGGTGCGCGGGTCCAGGATGTGATGCCCGCGCTCGGCGGTGCCCGAGGTCGCGACCGCCACATCCCGCCCGGACACCACCGTCGCCAACTCCCCCCGCCGCAACGGGTGCGCGACCCCGACCCGCCAGGGGGTGCCGGGCGCCGCCTCGCCCCGGCACTGGACGTCTCCGCCGCCGTTGACGCTGTGGTCGCGGGCGCCCGCGTCGTACAGCATCTGCGACGCCCGCTCGATCGCCCAGCCCTTGACCATGGCCGAGGGGTCGAGGCGCCCGCCGGCGCGGGCGTCGAACCAGCCGCCGCTGAGCCGGGCCGCGGACCGGCACAGCTCCAGCACGGTGGCCACGTCCGGGTCGCACTCCGCCACGGTCAGCTCCCCCCGGTCCAGCCGGCTGATCTGGCTCTCCGGACGGTAGGTCGAGAAGAGGGCGTCCACCTGGTGCAGCCAGGCGACGGCCTCGGCCAGCGCGCCGCGTACCGCGGGCGTCGCGGGGCCGCGGACGTCGAAGGAGAAGACCGTGCCCATGGCGTGCTCCACATGGCGCAGCCGCTCCTGCTCAGGCATCGGCACGGTCCAACGCGCTCTGCAGGGAGGTGATGTAGCCCTCGCTGGTGTACGTGGCTCCGGAGACGCTGTCGATGTCCGCGGACTGCTCGGTCAGCGTCGCCTGCTTGAGCTTCGGCACGGCGTCGGCACTGGGGCCGCCCTCGTGGACGCCCTGGAGCACATCGACCGCGGCGATCCGGCCCCGGTCCAGCGTGACCTTCACCTGCACCGGCCCGCGTTCGGTGTTCACCGTGTCCCCGGTGAAGGCACCGCTGGCCTCGGCCGCCTCCGGTGAGGCGGACGCCGTGCCGCTCGCCGAGGTGCTGGGGCGCGGCTCGGCGGCAGGCGTTCGCGAGGCGGTTGCCTCCGGCTCCTCGTGGGGCTTCAGCGAGAGCAGCAGGACCAGGCCCGCGACGGTCGCGGTGGTCGTGAGGGCGACTCGTTTCATGATCGGCCTTTCGTGGGGGGCTTGTCAGAACGCGAACGTCTCGTGGTGGATGCGGTGGCGCGGAACTCCCGCGCCGCGCAAAGCAGTTCGGGCCGCCGCCGTCATCCCGGGAGGCCCGCACAGATAGACGTCGTGGCCCGCCAGGTCCGGGACCAGCGCGCTCAGCGACTCCGGGGTCAGGGCCACCGAGGACCCGCCCGGCTCGTCCACCGCGTAGTGCACACCCGCGCCACGTGCGGCCGCGATGTCGTCCAGCTCCTCGCGCAGAGCGAGGTCCTGGAAGCTGCGCGCGAAGTACAGGAGGGTGACCGGGCCGGGCAGCGTCTCGAAGAGCGACCGCAGCGGCGTGATGCCCACCCCGCCCGCGACGAGCAGCACCTTCGTACGGCTGCGGCGCTCCGGCGTGAAGGCGCCGTACGGGCCCTCGGCCCAGACGCGGGTGCCCGGGCGCAGGGAGGCCAGGGCCCGGCTGTGGCCGCCCGCCGCCTTGACCGTGATCCGGAGGGAACCGGGTCCGGCGGGCGCGGACAGCGAGTACGGGTTGGCGGTCCACCAGTGGCCCGCTGTCAGGAAGCGCCAGCGGAAGAACTGCCCGGGCCTCGCTCCCAGCTTCTCGATGTGCCGGCCGGTGATGTGGACGGAGACGACGCCGGGGGCCTCGGGGTGCACCTCGGCCACGCGCAGCCGGTGGCGCAGGGCGCGCCGTACGGGGGTGAGGAAGCGGTACCAGAGCAGCGCGGCGGCGACGCCGAGGTACAGCGCGTACCAGGCCGTGGTCGCGGTGCTGCTGCCCGCGAAGTCCGTCCCGTTGGAGAGCTGGTGGAAGAAGGCGAGGAAGACCGCGAGGTAGGTCAGGAAGTGCAGGAAGTGCCAGGTCTCGTACGACAGCCGGCGCCGGGCTGCGCGCGCGGAGGCGGTCCCGACGGTGAGGAGGAGCAGGAAGCCGATGGCGGCCCAGAGCATGTCCTCGTACTCGAAGACCAGGGTGGTCGTCTGGTCGACGACGCCGGTCCCGGAGGTGGCCGAGGTGCCCCAGATGATCAGCAGGGTGTGGGCGACGGCCAGGGACACGGTGTAGCGCCCGCCCATCGCGTGCCAGCGGGCGAGCCGGTCGGACCCGACCGTGCGGTCCAGGAACGGTATCCGCGCCATCAGTGCGAGCAGCACCGCGCAGGCGTATCCGGCGAGCAGACCGGTCAGCCGGCCCGCGTTGATCAGCCATCCGCCGAGGCCGACGACCGACTCCGTGTTCCCCCACCACAGGACGATCACGGCGGCGGCACCCGCGTGAACGAGGAGCAGGACCGCGGCACCCGTCACGTACCAGGGCGGCCGGACGCGCGGCGGCGCGTGCTGCGGTGCGCGCCGGGGGCCGGCGCCGGTGGTCTGCTGGGCGGTGGTCATCACTTCTCCCCGGGTCGGATGGCTGCGGGCCGCCGGGGCTGGTTCGGCTGCCCCGGGCGGCGGTCGGCTCACCGTGGCAGCGGTTCCTCTGTGTTTCCTCTGAGCCGCGAGGCCCGGGAGCGTGCCCGGCGGGGGCGCGCGGAGGCGGGGAGAGCGGTGCTGCCGCGGGAAACCCGGGGCGCCGGCCCGCCGGGAGCGGCCGGTGACCGGTATCCGGACTCATAGGAAACCCAGAGGTCGGCGAGCGATACTGCCGGGACCATGAGATCTGCCGAGACCCGTACGGCTGAGACCCGTACGCCCGACCCGCGTACGCCGGAGTCCCGCACGCCCGCCCCCGCCGGCCTGCACCACCCCGACGGCTCGCCGGTGCGCGTCCTCGTCGTCGACGACGAACCCGACCTGGCGGGCATCCTGGCCGACGTCCTGCGCAGCGAGGGCTTCGACGTGGCGACGGCGGGCACGGGCGAGCAGGCGGTCGCCACCGCCACCGGGTTCCGCCCCGACGCGGTGGTGCTGGACGTGATGCTGCCCGACATCAACGGGCTGGAGGTCCTGCACCGGCTGCGGGCCGAGGCGCCGGGCGTGTGCGTGCTGTTCCTGACGGCGCGCGACGCGGTGGAGGACCGTATCGCCGGGATCACGGCGGGCGGCGACGACTACGTCACCAAGCCCTTCAGCCTGGAGGAGGTGCTCGCCCGGCTGCGCGGGCTGCTGCGCCGGGCCGGCATGACGCGGGCCACGGACACGGCGAAGCTGCTGACCGTCGGGGACCTGGTGATGGACGAGGACGCCCGGGAGGTGACCCGGGGCGGCCAGGTCGTGGACCTGAGCCCGACCGAGTTCGAGCTGCTGCGCTTCCTGATGCGCAACCCGCGCCGCGTCCTGTCCAAGGCCCGGATCCTCGACCGCGTGTGGTCCTACGACTTCGGCGGCCAGGCGCACGTCGTGGAGCTCTACATCAGCTATCTGCGGAAGAAGATCGACCAAGGTCGCAGCCCGCTGATTCACACCGTCCGCGGCGTCGGCTACGTCCTGAAGCCGGATCCGCGATGAGTCCCCCCAGTCCTCCGAGTCCGCCGCGCCCCCCGCGCCCCCCGCGCCCGCCCGGGAGACGCCTTCGCCTTCCGAAGGGACTCCCCCGCCTGCCCGCGCCACGGAGCCTGAGGGCGCGGCTCACCCTCGGGCTGGTGGTGCTGCTCGCGCTGAGCTGTCTGGCCGTCGGCGTCGCGACCACCACCGCGCTCCAGCAATTCCTGCTCCACCGTGTCGACCAGCAACTGACCACGGTCGGCGCGCACTTCCCGGCCAGCCTGGACCCGGCGAAGAAGCGCACCCCGTACGGCGGGGGGCCCGACACCCGAGGGCAGGCCGCCGGCACCTTCGGCGCCTGCGTGCTGGGCGGGAGGGTGACCCGGGCCGCCGTGGTCCGCGACCGGTCCGAACGCGTCGTGCCGCTCACCGGCGCCGACCGCCGCGCCCTGACGAAGGTGCCCGCGGACCACAAGGGCCGCACGATCACGCTCTCCACGCTCGGCGAGTACCGCGTGATCGGCACGACGGGACCGGTCGGCGACACCCTCGTCACCGGCCTGCCGCTGGAACCGGTCGAGGACACCGTCCGCAACCTGGAGATGGTGGCGGCGATCGTGTTCGGGGCGGCGCTGCTCGTCACCGGCGTGGCAGGCGCGGTGTGGGTACGGCTGTCGCTGCGGCCGCTGCGCCGCGTGGCCGCGACCGCCTCCGACGTCGCCCGGCTGCCGCTCTCGGACGGCGAGGTCGCCATGCCGCCGCGCGTACCGGACGCCGACGCGCGCACCGAAGTGGGCCGCGTGGGCGGCGCGTTCAACCGGATGCTCCAGCACGTCGAGGAGTCGCTCACCCGCCGGCACGCCAGCGAGGAGCGGCTGCGCCGCTTCGCCGCGGATGCCAGCCACGAACTGCGCACCCCGGTCGCCTCGATCCGCGGTCACGCGGAGCTGGCGATGCGCCACACGGGGCCGGTGCCGGACGAGGTCCACCACGCCCTGGGCCGTATCCAGTGCGAGTCCGTACGGATGGGCGAACTCGTCGACGACCTCCTGCTGCTGGCCCGGCTGGACGCGGGCCGCACCCTCGCGAGCGCACCGGTGGACCTGACCCGCCTCATCCTGGACGCGGTGAGCGACGCACGTGCCGCGGGCTCCGCACACCGCTGGGTGATGGACCTGCCGGAGGAGCCGGTGGTGGTGCACGGCGACGAGCGCGGACTGCAGCAGGTGCTGACGAACCTGCTGTCCAACGCCCGTACGCACACGCCGTCCGGCACCTGCGTCACGGTTGCGCTGGCCGAGCGGGACGGCGGGGTGGAGGTCCTGGTCGAGGACGACGGGCCGGGCATACCGCAGGAGATGCAGTCCGGGATCTTCGACCGCTTCGTCCGCTCCGACAACGGCCGCTCGCGCAGCGAGGGCGGCACGGGCCTGGGCCTGGCCATCACCCACGCGGTGACAGCGGCCCACCGCGGCGTCGTCGATCTCACCAGCCGGCCGGGCCGCACGGTCTTCCGCGTCCGCCTTCCGCGGGAGGCGGCGGAGGGCTGAGGACCTCCGCCGCGTCCCGACCGTCCGCTCCCGGGCGGGTTGGGAGGCGCCCCGGCTACGCCTCCGATGCCGAACCAACAGGCGACCACGCTGCGCCCGTGGCGCTCCCGCCCCGGGGAGTTCGCGACGGCCGGAGCAGCATCAGCACGCCTCAGGAGGGCAGTTCTGCCGACTGGCCGAGTTCGGCGGCCACGGGGTCGGCGCTCATCGTCACGAGGTTGCTCAACGGTGCGCCGGGCCAGAACTGGTCCATGGTGCGCAGCAGTTCGGCCTTGGCCGCATCGTCGAGGCTGGGCCGCCCGCCGGAGAGCCGACGCACGGTGTCCTGGTAGACGCGGATGTAGCGCGCCTGCTTCTCCAGCAGTTCGACACCGCCTGCGGGGCCGTGCCCGACGTGCAGGCGCTTGCCCGCCAGTACGGGTTCGGCGCTGTCGAGTTGGCGGAGCCATGCGTGGGTGCGGGCTTCGTAGAGCCAGGGATGGACGTGCGAGTACGCCAGGTCTCCGACGAAGGCTTCGTCGCCGGTGATCCACAGCGCTCCGGTGGCACACTCGCCCGCACCGATGTCGAGGACGGCGAAGTCCAGGCCGGCGATCGTCACCGTTTCACCGCCCTTGACCAGTACGGTCGCGAACGTGGTGACCGGGGGGTAGTCGTCGGGGAACATCGGGGTCCAGAACTCCCGCTTCGGACCGTCGATCTCCCTGCTGACCTGGTCGGTCTCAGGTGTGGCGTACACCGGGACCCCGCGGTCACCGCGGATCTCCGTACCGCCGTTGACGTGGTCGGGGTGGGGGTGGGTGTAGATGACGGCGGCGAGCGGCGCGTCCAGGTCGCGCATGTGGTCGCGGACGGCTCGCGCGTCCGAGAGAAGCATCGGCGGGTCCAACACGATGATGCCGTCGGGCGCGTGGACAAGGTGGGTGTTGCTGTGCAGGCCGTTCACGCTGCTGGTGAGCGTGGTGACGGCCGGGGAGGTCGAGCTGTTCATGGCTCCAGCGTCGGGCCACGGGCGTGGGGCCGGTAGTGGTGATCTGCGGCGGGAACTGTCGGATCTGTGGACCGGCGCACGTGAGGGCACCCGAGAGGGAGAGCGGCACCGGGTTTCTCCAGTGGCCGGCGGCAGGTCCTTCGTCGCGGGCCGTTCCGGCCACCGCGGCACGCCAGGCCGAGGGACTCAAGATCGCCGTCGTATGCGAAGTGCCGTACTTTCGGTGCGACTTGAGCAAGGGCGAGCGGGCGTCGCAGGAGGTGATCGGCGATGCCGGACCGGGACCGAGGAGAAGTGACCGGAGGCGGCGCCCGAAGAAGTCGGACGCCGCCTGGCTGACCGGACCCCGCGCGGGACGGGGGCCGGTCACCGTACCGGCGTCGGCCGGGTCAGAATGCCGCCAGGCTCCACTTCGTGACCGTGCCGTTCCTGCCGCCGGTGTGGTCGCGGACCTTCAGCGTGTACGTGCCCGCCTCCTCCTTCTCCAGCGGGACCGTGAACCGCTTCACCTTGGTGTGGACGGACAGCGTCCCGGCCCGCGCGAGGGTGTGGACCTTGCCGCTGGGCGTACGGAGTTCGATACTCAGGTCCGTATTGCGCGGGTGGTCGAGCTCGACCTCGAGAAGGCCCAGACCGCCCGGGGTGTCCAGCCCCGAGGGCACCTTCACGCTGGTGCTGTACGGCCTGTCCTCGCTGCTCCCCGGGATCGGTGCCGCGCCCGGGTGGTGGAACTGCGGGGTGGCGTCCGCCCGCATGGTCATCGCCGTGGGTGCGAGCCCGGGGCCGCCGCTGCACTTCACGGTGGCGTAGCTGCGCCGGTACGCCTTCTCCAGGCAGTTGCCGAGCGCCTGCTGGCCGTAGGCGTTGGGGTGCAGGCTCTCCTGGCCGCCGTCGCCCTGGCCGTGGATGGTGAGGAGGTCGAGGAAGCGGTGGTCGTAGTCCAGGAACCGCCCCCACTCGGCCTTCTCGGGGTGCTTCGCCGGCTCGCCCGTCACCCCGCGCACCGTGCGTTTGTCGCAGACGCCGTGGCCGTCGAAGGTGTCCCGGGTGTCGAGGAACGCGACGTCCTGCACCTGGTGGGCGGCGAGCCGCATACTGGCGTTGAGGCGCGGCACGAAGCCCTTCTCCATGTAGTCGAAGTCCTCGTCCCAGAGCGGGCAGTGCCCGGTGTACGCGCGGCCGGGGCCGTGCTCCTTGTACGCCACATTGCGGGCGTCGGGGAACACGTTGGGGTAGCCCGTGAGGTAGAGCCGGTACTCCGAGGGGCTCTTGCCCGCCTCGGACATGACCGCCCGGATCTCCTTGAGCGACTTGACGACCTGCTTCCGCACCTCCTCGAAGCGGGGCTCGAACTCCTTGCGGATGTTCGCCCGGCAGCGGTTCTCCAGCCCGGGGGGCGTCGTCAGATAGCCGCGGATGCAGATGTAGGCGATCTTGGCGAAGCCGGCGTCGTTGCCGCCGATGCCCAGGTAGATCGCCTTGATGTCATGGGTCTTGGCGAGGGCGGCGAGCCGGTCGGCCTGGGGAGCCTCGCCGCGGGTGGACTCGCCGCCGTGGCTGCTGCGCCAGACGTTCTTGGCGTTCGCGCCCGAACAGGCGAGGTTGATCCGGGCGTCGACGTCGATCGCCGGGGTGGAGGCGATGGCCGACCTGTCGGAGCGGTGGCAGCGGTTGTCGATGGAGTCCGCGGTGTAGACGCGGTTCTTGTCCGTACGCCACTTTCCGGAGGCGTCACGGTATTTCGCGAGGTCCGTTCCGCGGAAGTCGTGATTTCCGGGCTCGTCGGGTTCGCTGGTGTTTCCCGCCCAGCGCCCGCCCTCGCCCGATGCGTAGGAGTCGCCCATGTGCACGACGGCAGTGGGGCGTTCACCGGCACGGGCGGGGGTCTGGGCGCCGAATGCGGCGAGGGAGGAGGCGAGAACCCCCAGGAATGCGCAGGCGATCAGCGCATGTTTCGGCCTGCGATGCCGGCGCGGGGCCGGTCGTTCGTCGTTCACTCCGTGATGTCCTTCCGTGGTCCCACCGAGGCCGTTGCGGCCACTGGCTGTACGGCGCGGAAAGGGCATGCGGTTCTTCCGGAGGGCAGAACGGACCGCCGGGCCGCGGGCCGGACGCTCCGCCCCCGATGACGCACCCGCGGCGCCGGAGTCCCGGACTCGGCACCACCGAAATCCCGTTGGACACCACGGAGAAAAAGCCGTGGTGTTGCGCCATGCATTCTCCGGAGCCCGGATTTCGAACACCTCGGAAGCGCACCCGGGCCGCCCCCGGTCGGGCGCTGGAAGGCGGCCGCCATTCTGACTGTTCTGTCAGCGCAGGCACGCTACGCGCGATGAAAGGCGTACGGGTCACGATGTCGGGAGGCGATGAAACCCGCCGCCGCGATTAGCCGTACTCACCCATAGCCCGACACACTGCGCGGAATCACATCGCTCCCACGAACTGCCGTAAGAATTTCGGGGAATTCGGGATCCCGGTCACCGTTTCCGTGCGTAGTGTCTGACGGCAGAGGCGAGGGGGCCGATACCCGAAGTGGCCGGCCTCTTCCGCCATGGATTGTTCAGAGAGGCGGCCACCACATGGAGCGGCACCACCGGCCGGACGGGCTCACCCGGCCGCAGCGGGAGGCGATGCTGCGCAGTCTCACCAGCGGCCGGGGCGCACTGACGCGCAGATCGATGCTGCGCACGGCGGGCGCGTTCGCGCTGGGCACAGCCGGGGCCGGCGTCGTCGCCGGCTGCGGCGGACCGTCCGGGGGACAGAGTGCGAGCAGCGACATCGAGGACTTCTCCGGGGACGAGAAGACGGTCCGGTTCTCGAACTGGCTGGGCTACATCGATGTCAGCGAGGACAAGAAGAGCCACCCGACACTCGACACTTTCCGGCGCCGCACCGGCATCAAGGTCGAGTACACCGAGGACATCAACTCGAACCTCGAATTCTACGAGAAGATCAAGCCGCGCCTGCACGGAGGGCGGGGCACCGGGCGGGACCTGATCTGCCTCACCGATTGGATGGCCGCGCGATTCGTCCGCAACGGCTGGGTGCAGAAGCTGAACGTGAGCAATCTGCCCAACGCATATGCCAATCTCTCCGCCCAGTTCCGTGGCCTCGACTGGGATCCCGCGCGCATTTATTCCTACGCCTGGACCGGCATTTTCGCGGTGATCGCGTACAACGAGAAGGCGACCGACGGGCGAAAAGTCGACTCCATGGAACAACTGCTGGAGGACTCGCGCCTCAAGGGCCGGGTCGGCCTGCTGACGGAGATGCGCGACACCGTCGGCATGACGCTCCTCGACATGTCCCAGCGTCCCGAGCAGTTCACCACCGACGACTACGACGCCGCGATCGCACGCCTCCAGCGCACGGTGGACCGCGGGCAGGTCCGCCGCTTCACCGGCAACGACTACATCGACGACCTCAAGAAGGGCAAAATCGCCGCGTGTCTGGCCTGGGCCGGTGACCTGGTCCAGCTCCAGGCGGACAACCCGGAGATCAAGTTCGCCATACCGGACGCCGGTTACATGACCTCCACCGACAACTTGATGATCCCCAACAGGGCGCGCCACAAGCAGAACGCCGAGCGGCTCATCGACTACTTCTACGAGCCCAAGGTGGCCGCCCGTCTCGCCGCCTGGATCAACTACGTGTGCCCGGTCGACGGGGTACGCGAGGAGCTGGAGCAGATCGATCCGGACCTGGCGGACAACCCGCTCATTCTGCCGGACGAGGAGATGACCGAGAAGTCGCACACGTTCCGCTCGCTCAGCCAGGACGAGGAGACAGCCTACGAGCAGAAGTTCAGCAGGCTCATCGGGGCATGAGCCCCGTACGCGATCCGCGGCGGACGGTGCCCGGCGGGGGCACCGTCCGCCGCACGCGGTCACAGCGGTGGGCCGGTCACGTCGTGGGGGCCCGTGCGTGGACGGCCCCGGCGTGGACGGCCCCGGCGTGGACGGCCCGCGGCTTCGACGGTCCCTGCGCGGGCGGTTCCCGGCGTGGTCGTGGGGGTCCCTGCGCGGGCAGTAACTGGCGGGGCGGCCCCTGCGCGGGCGGTCCCTGCGCGGGCGGTCCCCGGCGTGCGACGGGATGCTCCAACACCCGTACGCCGTACGGCGGATGGACGCCGCGCTCGGCTCGCCTCAGCCGCGGGTGAAGCCCGTTCCCGAGAGCCGCACCGCGAGGGCCAGGGTGTCGTCGGGGTGGAGGATCACCGTGTGCATATCGTCCGCGATGGCACCGGGGATGTGGTCGATGGGCCCGAGCGCATGCTTGCGCGCCGCCTCGATGAGGCGGCTCTCGCCCTCCAGCGGGTCCCGGCGGCTCTCGGTGAGACCGTCGGTGTAGAGCACGAGGAGGTCTCCCGGGGCCATCTGCTCGGTGAGCAGCCCGTCGCTGCCCGGCAGGGGGAAGCCGATGCCGCGTCCGCGCACCTCGAGATAGCCGGCCGTACCCTCGGCGCGCAGCAGCAGGGCGGGCGGGTGGCTCCCGTTGGCGAGCAGCAGTTCGCCTGTGACCGGGTTCAGCCGGACGAGGAGCACGGTGGCCATGGTCTGCCGGTCGAAGGACAGCAGGATCTCGTCGGTGCGGCCGACGATCGACCGCAGGTCGTGCCCTTCGAGGGCCAGGGTCCGTACGGCGTGGGTGACGTTGAGCGCGCCGCGCGTACTGGTCACGCCGTGGCCGAGGGCGTCGACGATGGTGATGTGCAGAGTGCCGTCGGGCAGGACGAACCAGTCGTAGAGGTCTCCGCCGGTGGGCGCGTCGGTCCCGGCGGGCTCGTAGTGGACGGCGAGTTCGACGCCGTCGACCTTGATGGGGGCCGGGCGCAGCGCGTCCTCGAGCTCGCGGAGGGTCTGGCCGTGTGCGTTGCGCAGCGCCTCGTCCCGCTCGTCGAGTTGCACGTACAACGCGAGAACGCCGCTGTTGGTCTCGGAGAGTTCGTCCTTGAGGCGCCGGTGGTCGGCGCTCAGTGCGTCAGCCCTGGTGACGACGGCCCGCAGCTCCTCCTCGAAGTCGGCCAGGTCCGAGGCGCGCGCCTCCGCGTCGCCGGTGCCCGCGTCCCCTGTGCCGCTCACCCGGCCCCTACGATCCGCGCCGTCCGTGATGCCGGCGGCCACCGGCAGCCTCCAGACCACCGCGTCGGCCGTCACCGACGCGGCGGGCAGGGCGAGTTCGGTCCCGCCCTTCGCGGCCCCGGCCCGCGGAGAGCCGAACGCGAGGGTGAGGAGGCACGCACCGTCCTCGGATCGGGCGTCCGCACCCCACGTCAGGCTGACGGGCTCCCCCGCCGCCAGCACGTCCTCGGCGACAGCGCTCACGGCGAGGACGAGCCGGGCCCTCACGTCCACGGGAAGCGCCTGGGCCCGGGCGGCGGCACGCACGGCACGCACCAGCTCCGGTTTGGTGGCGCATCTGAGGGGGGTGGGGGTCATCGCGGCCTCTGGGGTTGCTTGGCTGTGAGCACCGTGGCGTCGTCGCGCGAACGGCGGTGACCGTGAACGAGCGCGGCGGACAGCAAGGGTGGGGGGAGTCTCAGCAGATGAAGCGGTGACGCATGGGCCCACCGCGCGTCCACGCCGTCGCTGTGCAGGACGGCGGTCGCTCCGGAGGGCAGGGGCAGGCGGCGGACCTGCGGCGAAGGCATGCTCCAGCCGACGATTCCGGGCTGTCCGCCCATCCGGTGGTCCACCTGCCGGCCCGAGAGCGTCACCACCCGGACATTCCCGATCCCGCAGTAGTCGGCCTGTCGGTCGTGCAGGCGCAGGACACCGACGGCGGCACCGCGCGTGTGGCGGAGGGCACGGTGCATGGCGGCGAGCAGCTCGGGCAGCGGTCGTTCGGGGCTGCTGTGGAAGGTCTGGAGCGCGGTACGGGCCGCGTGCGCCGCGTCCGTACCGTGGCCGAGCCCGTCGACGACGGTGGCGGTGCGGCTCTCACCGGTGTCGACCACGGCGCAGGCGTCTCCGCACTCCTCCTCCCCCTCGACCGGAAGGCACAGCGCTCCTATGGACTGCTGTGCCGCTTCCCGGCCGCCGGGTGGTGTCAGGCGGGCGCAGACCAGGGTTCCGGCGTCCGAGTCCTCACCCGCCCTGCTGCGGATGGTGAAGACGGTGGCGATCCGGCTGACCGCGCCGAGGCCCGCCCCCAGCGTCCCCGAGGTCGTGTAGCCGTCGGACATACAGCGTTCGATCTCGGGGATCCCGGGGCCGCGGTCCGCCGTGAGGATCTCCAGCCCCTCGCCGAGCGGCAGGGGCTGTACGTAGAGCGTGCCGTCCCTGGCGTGCTTGTGGAGGTTGCTGGCCAGTTCGGAGGCGATGACCGCCGCCTGGTCCGGCAGCGCGCCGGGCATACCGCACTGCTGCGCGACACCGCGCGCCGACGCGGCCGCCAGGTGCACGGCGCTGTGGTGGTCGACGCGCACCTGGACGGTCGGCGGAGCGACCGAGGCCGTCACCGCGCCCTCCACCGCGTGGCGATCACGATCGTCCCCTCGCCGGAGGAGGAGTGGACGGCGAAGTCGTCCATGAGGCGGCGCGCGCCGCCGAGACCGTGGCCCAGTCCCCCGCCGGTGGTGAATCCGTCCTGGAGGGCGGTGTTGAGGTCCGCGATGCCGGGTCCGTCGTCCTTGACGACCAGGCGCAGCCCTCGGGCGCCCGAACGCCGCGGGTAGTCGATGGTGAGCGTGCCGCCACCGCCGTGCACGAAGGCGTTGCGCGCGAGTTCACTGGCCGCGGTGATCACACGCGTCTGGTCGACGAGCCCGAAGCCGACCTCGACGGTCGCCGCACGCACCGCGTGCCGGACCTCCAGCAGGTCCTCTTCCGTCCGCACCTCGTACGTCACCGCATCCCCCTGGTCCGGTTGACGTCCCCCCGGCTGGGGCGGAACGGACGCGGCGAGCGCCGGCTCACCGGGGAGCGCCATGCCGGGGCCTTTCCGACGGCCGCTCGATACGGTCGGTCTGCTGCCAGCCCAGAGCGGTCATGCCCTGCTCCGCGTTGAGCGCGGTCTCCACTCCGACCAGTTCGACGCCGAGTTCGACGAGGGTGATCGCCACGGCGGGCCGCATGCCGGCGACGATGACCCGGGCGCCCAACAGACGGGCGACCGTGCTGAGTTCCATCATGGTGCGGGCCACGAAGGAGTCGATGATCTCCAGCCGTGAGATGTCGATGAGGACCCCGCGCGCGCCCTCGGAGGAGACACGTTCGGTGAGCTCCTCGGTGAAGGCCATCGCGGCCGTGTCGTCGAGCTCGTTGAGCAGCCCTGTCACCAGGACGTCGCCCAGCCGCAGGATCGGAACGCCCGTAGGCCGGCGCGTGGTCACCGGAGGGACAGCGCTTCCTCTTCGGGTGCCGCTCCGTCGGTGAGCTTGACCGCGGCCGAGAGCGCGTCGGCGAGCGTGGCCCGGGTGAGGATCGTCGACAGGTCGATGCCGAGCTGGGCGATGGTCTGCGCGATCGGCGGCCGGATGCCGCTGATGACGCAGTCGGCGCCCATCAGCCGTACTGCGTTGACCGTCTGCATCAGGTGCTGGGCGACGGCGGTGTCCACGGTCGGGACGCCGGTGATGTCGATGATCGCGACGAGCGCCTCGTGCTCCTGGATCGCCTGCAGCAGGTTCTCCATGACCACTTGGGTCCGTGCGGTGTCGAGGGTGCCGATCAGCGGAACGGCCAGCACCTGGCGCCACAGCCGGACGACCGGGGTCGACAGCTCCATGAGCTGCTGGCTCTGGCGGCGGATGATCTCCTCGCGGCCCTCGACGTACACCTCGAACGACAGCGCGCCGGCGGGGTCCAGCAGCCGGTTGATGAACACGGCGGCGGTGAAGAGCTCCTCGGCGTCGCGCGTGCCGCCCTGTACGGCGTGGAGCAGGGCTTCCTTGAGGGCCAGCACCGCGAGCGAGGTCGCGGTCGGCGTGGCCCCGGCGCGGGCCCGGCGCAGCGACAGCTCCGTCACGGCCTCGTTCAGGTCGCTGTGGGAGGTGACGAGCCGGTTCACCGGAACTCCGCTCGCCAGACCGCCGGTCAGGGCGCTGACGAGGATGCGGGCCTCTTCGCGGAGTTCGGCCTCGCTGATGTCGGTTCCGAGGACGACCTGTTCCATCTGGAGCTGGACCCAGCGGTCGGCGATCTCGTCCTCGCGTTCGGCCAGAGCCTGAGTCAGGCGTTCTCGTACGGTGGCCTCGCTCGTGCTCACGCGGTTCCCTTCATCATCGAGTCGTTCTCCGACCGTGCTGCGTCCACCGGGACGTCGGGGCGTCGGGCCGCGATGGTGGCCGCCGCTTGCGGCGACGGCCCGGCGATCCGAGGTCGTGCGATCCGTGGTCTGCGCTGTCCGGTCTGCGATCTGTCTGCGATCTGTTGTCGAGCAACAAATGTTAGCGATCTAGCGGGACTGCCGGAACCTGGTCAGGCTGACCGCTTCGAACGTACGGTCCCACCCGGCCCCTCAGCGGATCCGCCTCCTCCACCGCGATGCGGAAACCGGCCAGCCCATCGGCCAGAGCCTGGCGTGCGGCGGAGGGCATGGTGCCGATCGCCATCAGCAGCGCCTCCTCGCGCCGGGCGCGCAGATCGGCGAGATACGCCTCGCCCCGGTCCGTCAACCGGATCTCCACCTCCCGGCGGCTCGCCGGGCTCGCGCTGCGTTCGACGAACCCCAGCCCCTGGAGACGGTCGCAGAGGCGGCTGACGGAGGAGGGTGCCGCGCCCAGCACCTCGCCCAGCGTGCGCAGATTGATGCCCTCGTCGCGGTCCAGTATGTAGAGCACACGGAGTTGGGAGGCCGACACAGGGGCGGTCGACACGCTGTCCCGCCCTCGTTCCCACAACACCTCGAGCAGCTCGACGACTTCACGCGCCGCCCCGGCGGCTGCGAGCGACCGACGTGGTGCGGCAGCGGGATGCATGTCCCAACTGTGGCACCGGGCCGCGGGGATTGTCAGCCTCCATGGTCGGGCCGGGGAGGGGACGCCGCGGCGGGAGGAGGCCGGCGGGACGGCTCCGGCCAGGAACGAGGGCGGCAGTGGCCGGGCGCCCCGGGCATCTCGTGGTGCCACGAAAAAGCCACCTCCGGGGGAACGGCCCGGTGACAGCGGCGATCTCACCGAGGAGACCCCTGCCTCCTCCGGCGCAAGCCACGACGCGGGGTGACCCACCCGTGGAGACCGCCGCAACGGTCCGACGCCGCTGGAGGATCGATGGCCGCAGACCGACGCCGGCGCCGCGCACAGGACCGTGCCCGCCGTGCCCGCCGTGCCGCGAGGGCAACGCCGTACGAATCCGGGGTTCCCGCGCCCGGACGGAGCCGCCCTGCCTGCATCCGCCGGCACGTGACGCGAATTCCGCCCTGTCGGTTGCGTGACAACCCTCACGCCGGTTTTCCGGATGCGATGTCGACCGGAAGTCCCCCGCCAGGCGTATGCCCGGTGAAGCGAGAGACCGGGAGTGGCAGTTGACCGTCGAGGAGTTCGAAGAGTTCTACGCCCGGACGGTCGCGCGGCTCACGGGACAGCTGTATGTGATGCTCGGCGACCTGTACGAGGCGCAGGACGTCGTGCAAGAGGCGTTCGTCAAGGCGTGGAACCGGCGTGGGCAGCTCGACCGTGACGGGCGGCCCGAGGCGTGGATCCGCACCGTCGCCTGGCGTCTGGCCGTGAGCCGCTGGCGCTTCCGGCGGCGTACGGCGGACGCCTGGAGACGCAGCGGCGCCCCACCCCACGTCGAGGGGCCGGGTCCGGAGCAGGTGGCGCTGGTGGACGCGCTGCGCGAACTGCCCGCGCAGCAGCGCCGGACGCTGGCCCTGCACTACCTGTGCGACCTCACCGTCGAGCAGATCGCCGGGGAGACGAGCCTGTCCGCCAGCACGGTCAAGACTCATCTGGCCCGCGGGCGGGCCTCACTCGCCCACCGCCTGCAGGAACCGCGAATCGAGGAGGAAGCCCCCGGTGCCTGAGCCCCAGGACCCGCTGCGGTCCCTGTTCCAGCAAGTCGCCGACCACGGGCAGGCGCGGGCGGTCGCCGCACCCGTGGAGCACATCGCCGAGCGCGGCCGGCGGGTGCACCGGCGCCGCGTCGCCGTCGCCGTGGCGGGAGCGTTCCTGCTCCTCGCGGGCGGGGGTGCTGCCGCGGTCACGCTTCTGCCCGGGCAGAAGACCTCGGTGGTCCCGGCCGTCAAGCCCTCGCCCGGAGAGTCGCCGCTGGGGCCCACGAGCGAGCCGCCGTCGCCCACTTCCACCGTCCCGCCCGGTACGACGGCGCCCTCGTCCACGCCCGGCGCACCCGAATCCGCCACCGGCACGGCCCCGCAGGGAAGCATGCCCCCTCCGACTCCCACGGTGACTCCCCCTCCCACCGTCCCTGGGAACTCGGTGTTCCCTCCGAACTCCGCGGGCAGCGAGTCCGTCTTCCCCTCGGGCAGTTCGACCACCACCCCGTAGCCCCGCCCTCCCCACCCTTCTTCCCCTACGTCGGCGACCAGCCGGACCGCCAACGGGCGGTCCCGTGCGCCCGCATGCCCTCCTGGAGTCCCCCCATGCCCGCTCTGCCACCTGGGTCACCCGCTCTGCGTGAGCGCTCCCCCGCACCTCCGGGGCGTGCCGAGACACCGATGCGGCCCGCCGCGCCGCGCCGCCCCGGGAACGGCCGGGGCAGGCGCCGGAGGACGCGGCCGGGCCATGTCCACGGCAGGACATGGAACGCACGCCCCGCCGCGTCGCAGCCCCCGTCCGGAACACCTACATGCTCCCGGCTGTCCCCCACCGGAACGCGTACGCCCTCCCGGCTGCGTCACCTCGGAACACACCTGCTGTCCCGGCTGACCCGCACCGACCGCGACGTGCTGTGGCTCTACCTCCTGACCCGCGTCGGGCTGTGGGTCACCGCCTACGCCGCGCGTTGGCTGTTTCCGTCCGAGGGCGACGCCCGCGATCCGGGCCCCGTCCTGGCGCCGTTCGAGCAGTGGGACTGGGCGCACTATCTGCATGTGGCGCGCAACGGCTACTTCCCCGGGGAGACCGGGGCGTCGCGCTCCACCCCGGACAACCGGGTGGCGTTCTTCCCAGGCTTCCCGCTCCTCCTCCGTGCGGTCCATGTCGTCGTCCCGCACTGGACATTGGCCGGGCTGCTGATCTCCTTCGTCGCGGGCGCGGTCGCCGTACTGGCCCTGGCACGGATCGCCGGCCTGTACCTGCCCGATCCGAGGGTCGGCCGGCGCGCCGTCACCTTCCTGCTGCTCTCCCCGTGCGCGGTCTTCCTCTCCGCCGGCTACACCGAGGCACTGTTCCTCGCCCTCGCCCTGCCCGCCTGGCTCGCCGCCCACCGGTGCAACTGGCCTCTCGCCGCGGCCCTGACCGCCCTGGCCACGACCGTACGGGTCAGCGGCCTCTTCCTCGCCGCCGCGATCGCCGTGCACTTCCTTCTGTCGGCCCGCAGGTGCGGACACGGGCGCCGCTGGCCGTGGCTGGCCCTGCCCGCCGTGCCCGCGGTGCTCTACAGCTGGTACTTGCAGGCGCACTCGGGCGACTGGATGGCGTGGAAGCACGCCCAGGAACGCGGCTGGTACCGCACCTTCCACACCCCCTGGGACGCCTGGGCGCACACCTGGCACGCGGCCTTCGGCCGGAGCCGGCCCACCGGATACGCCTTCATGTTCCAGGCGGAGCTCCTGGTCATGGTGATCGGGCTCCTGCTGCTGGTGCTGCTGATCCGCCGACGGCACTGGCCGGAGGCCGTGTACATCGTTCTCGCACTGTGGGCGCTGGGCACCTCGTACTGGTACACGTCCATGCCCCGGGCCACGCTCCTGTGGTGGCCGCTGTGGATCGTCCTCGCGTCCTGGAGCCTGCGGTATCCGCGCATGAAGTCCGTCTATCTCTGCCTCATGGGCCCGCTGACCACGGTCTTCGCCCTCGCGTTCCTGACGGGGCGCTGGGCGGGCTGAGCTGCGGCCGTGAGCAAGCCCCCTCACCGGCGGGTGAGGGGGCCTCGATGTCGGTGCGGGGCCGCGCTACTGCGCCTGCGCGCGGCGGGTGCCGTCGCCGGCGGGACGGCAGACCTCGGTGGCCGTGCCGGTCAGGGTGCGAAGGAGGGTCGACCCGGCGAGCACCAGCGCGGACACCGGCGTGCTCACCCACCGGGTCAGATCCTGCTCCAGATCGGGTGCGACCTCGATGGTCACCCGGACGTACCGGCTGTTCAGCGTGGTGACCTTGGCCGGGCGGGGCCCCGGTGCCGGCGGGTCCTCCCCACGCTGCAGGGCCGCGCGGTACCTGTCCTTGCGCTGATTCATACGGCTTCCTGACGCTCGATGAGTTCCTCGGCGAGATCCATGTACGCCGAGCCCTTGGCCTGCACCGGGCTCCCGAACGACTGCGCGTACAGATCGAGCCGGGCGATGTGGGTGTCCAGCACCTCGAAGCCCCACTCGTTCAGTGCCTCACGGGCATCGGAGTCGGGACCGGTGCGCGTGGCGTCGGCTCGATTCGTACGGTTCAGCAGCACCGCCGTACGGGCCGGCTCCGCCCGTAGGGACTGCACGTCACCCATCTCGCCCCGGATGGGAGCCATCCGGTCCAGCTCGATGGGGGCTGGGGTGACCGGCACGATCCATTCGTTGGCGTACCGCATGATGCTGCGGGCGATGCGCGGGTGGTCCTCGAGCTGTGGCGCGTCCAGCACGACCGCCTGCCGGTTGCCGAGGAAGTCGTTGACCCGGCGGTGCACATCGCCCACGGGCAGGGCGACGACCGGGAACGGAAATCCGTCGGCCAGCTCGCTCCAGCGCAGGGCGGAGCCGGCGGGGTCGCCGTCGACGAGCAGCGGCGAGAAGCCGGACTCATGCAGCGCGTGCGCCAGCCACACGGCGCTGGTCGTCTTCCCGACCCCGGGCTTGAGATTCACGAACGCACAACTCAGTAGCACGCCAGCCAACATAGGAGGCCCGATCACGTGGCCGGGGGTGACGCGAGGGCGGACCCTCTCCGTTCACTCGCACGCAGGCAGGCACGGGGCCGCCATCCGATGCCGGTCCCGGGCCCACCGGTGACGCCCGCGGAGGGGCAGGCGGGCGGATGCGGTCCTCGGGTCACCAGGTCACGGTGTTGTCCGCCGCGGTCACGGCGAAGAAGACGACGAGGTCGGCGACGCCGAGGACGAAGCCCAGGTACGCCCTGTTCCGGTGCCGCGTGCCGTGCCACAGGGCAAGCCCCGCGAGCACCAGGGCGGCGGGGCCGAGGAAGACATTGAACACCAGCAGTCCGACGAGGCCCAGAACGAATGAGGCGACGGCCATGCTGTCCGCATTCCGCCATGCGGCCGCCTTGGAATGGGGCGGGGTGGGCGTCGTACGGATGCTGGACGTGATGCGCTTCTCGGACGTGTGCGTGGGCATTCCGTTGTTCACCGTCCTCTGCCTGAGGCGAAAATTGAAAGTCGCTTGCTTCCGGCCTTTCTTTCCCGCTCCTCGGCCGGAGCCGTTGATCCGGCGTGAGAGCGGGCGCACATCGGCGGCCGATTCCGGCTCCGGTGAGCGCGACGCACCGTCGACGCCGGCCGACTCAACCGTGCCGGTGGTGGGCCGTACGCTTCCGGATCCCGTAGAACGCCAGCCAGCCGATGATCACGGCGGCGGCGATGACTGCGACCGGTACGGGGACGTGCGTCACCGCGCCGAGGACGACCCCGAGCAGCATGAGTGCGGCCACGAGGAAAAGCATGCTCCACCCCTCTCTCGTAGTTGAGGTTCCGCGTCCGCTCCGATCGTCGGAGCGCCACGAATGCGAGTGCCCGATGCCTTCACCGGAAAACGGGACGATGCGTCGAAGAGGCATGGCACACAGGTGAATTGAAGCCCGAGCGATGAATTGCGGACAGTCCTCGCCGGCTTCGGCATACGGCGCGTGGCGCGCGGGAAACCGGGGGCCGTGATGGGCCGCCGTGATGGGCCGCCGAGCCCTTGCAGAGAGATGCCGGTCCCCACCAGGTGAGCGACGCGCCCTCCGCCCGACTGCCGACGCCCGCATCTCCTGATCGCGAGTCGGGTCGGGCCCCGTCCATGACGCGCGTGCGTCGCGGCTGCCCGCCGGGCCCGCCGCCTCGGCGGGCAGCCGCCTTCCTTCCGTCGGTCAGCTCCGGACCGACACACCGCGGGAGGAATCCACCGGCGCCTCCGCCGTACGCCCACCGGAAGAACCCCGGGCCGAGCGCATCATGACGGCGCAGAACAGCAGCAGTACGAGCGCGGGCACGGCGATGGCCACCGCGAGCCCCCGGTACCCGGGATCGCCGCCCCATCCCGTCACGCCCGCATACGCGGCGCCCGAGGCCATCTGGAGGGCGAAGAACAGTCCCGAGGCGGCCCCTGCGTGCTCCCCGCGGTAGCGCATCATCCCGGCCTGGCACGTGGGGAACATCGCCCCGACCCCCACCATGCAGAACCCCATCGGTACGACGAGGCTCAGCGGGTCGGACGGCCACAACTGCACGCCGGCCGTCATCGCGAGGGCCGCAACAGCCGCCGTCAGGGCCGCGAGACGGGCGATCCATTCCAGCGACCGGGCCCGCCCGAGGCGCTTGGCGACGGTGCTGCCCGAGACGTAGCCCGCGATCACCACGGTGTAGAGCGCTCCGTACTCCACCGGCGAAGCACCGAGTCCGGTCTGGATGGCGTGGCTGGAGTACGTGGTGAAGGTGAAGTACACACACCAGGCGAGGCTGATCGTGATCGCGAACATCGTGAAGTCCCGGTCCGCCAGGACGTTCCGGTACGCCGCGAGCAGTCCGCCGGACCCGTGCCCGGCCGCCTTCGTACGGATCCGGGTACGGCTCTCCGTATCCGTGGCCCTCCGTGCCGCCGGTGCCCGGACCGCCCTCGTGTCCGGCTGTTCCGTGCCCCGCGCGGCCGGGGCCGGGGGCGCGTCGCCGGATCCTGCCGAGGGCAGCAGGAAAACCGCCCCGATGAGCGTTGCCACCCCGAGCGCCGTCATGCAGGCGAACAGCGACCGCCAGGAGGTGTACTGCACCAGCAGGCCGGCCAGCGGCGGGGAGACCGCGGGGGTCACCGCGATCACCGTGGTCAGCGCGGTGAGTACGTTCAGCCGTTCCTGCGCCGGCAGCTCCCGTTGCACCCAGAGCCGGGCGATCACCGTGCCCGCGCCCGCACCGAGCGCCTGGAGGACCCGGCCCACGATGAAGACCGCCACACCACTCGCCAGCAGGCAGAGGGCCGAAGCGCCTGCGAAGAGGGCGAGAGCGGCCAGTTGGGTCCGCTTGGGTCCGTACCGGTCCGCCAGGTGACCGGTAAGGATCATGGACGCCGCATACGCGGTCATGTAACCGACCATCGAACGGCTGAGGTCGGACTCGCCCGCCCCGAAGTGCTCACTGATCGCCGGGATGGCGGGGACGAAGGCCGCGAGCGCGAGCTGCGGCACACACACCAGCGACATCAGGCACAGGGTCAGCCCACGGGAGAGTCCGGCACCGGCGCCCATCAGACCGCCTGCAGTTCGTACCGGCCGGACGCGTTCACGGTGTGCCGGGCGACGCGCGCCGCCTGCCGGGCCACGTACTCCATGGAACTGGAGTGGAAGTGCACCCCCGAGGAAAGGTCACCGACGACGTAGAAGCCGGTGCGCGGTGAACTGTCCGGACGGAGCGCGCGGTTGGTCGCCGGTTCCACCCGGACGCCTCCGGCCGGGTGCGGCGCCACCAAGGAACGGCGCGACAGCGCGCGCAGCAGCGATCCTTCGGGAGCGGTGGTGATGTCGATCGTCCGGCCGACGGCATTGACCACGCGGTCGTACCGGGTCGAACTCCCGTCGGCGAATGCCGCGGTGAAGCCGCCGCCCGCCTCCTCGCGCACCCCTGTGATGCCGCGCCGGAAATCCAGGCTCCCGGCATCCGCGAGGCGGATCAGCTTGCGCGCGTTCTCCGGAGGCATGGGGTTGCGCACACAGGAGAAGACCCGGTTGTGCTTGCGGAGGAAGGTCTGCTGGTCCTCGGGCGGCAGTGCCCGCCAGAGCGCGGAGTACGCGGGCGTCATCCCGGTGACGCAACGCTGGAGCAGACCGACGGGCCCGAGATCGGCGAGCCGGGAGCGCAGCAGGTCCGGGACCGGCCGGCGCTCGGCGTAGGGCCGGATCGCGTGCCTCAGGCTGGTGCCCCGGTCACGGAGATGGGTGTCGATCAGTGAATAGACGTCCGCCAGCCTCACCGAGCCGGACGAGGCCAGTGAATGAGCGCCGAAGGCATGCTCCGTATCGTCCCAACGGGCAGTGGCCTCGGCTCGCACGTCCGGTACGAAACCGGAGCGGGACGCCAGCGTCACGCGTCGGCCCTGCTCGCTGAGGACGAGGGCGCAGTCGATGGCCGTGAGCCCGCACCCGAGCACCAGCACCTCGTCCGCCCCGTCCACGCTCTGCAACGACCGCGCCAGGGGGTAGGGCTGGGCGACGAACCCGGGTGCGCCGCTCAGCCCGAAGAGGTCGGCCGGGGGCAGCGATCCCACCGCCAGGACGACGCTTCCGGTGGTGAAGCGGCCTCCGCCCGCGGTCGAGACCGTGTACACCCCGTGCTCCTCGGTGAGTTCGGTGACCGCGTCGCGCACGGTCGTGACACGGGCACCGAGGTGTTCGAGATCGTCACACGCGTGCCGGAACACGCCTTCCAGGTAGTTGCCGAAGGCGACGCGAGGAGCGAACACCGGCATCGCTTCCCGGGGCGTCGGCAGGACGGCGGTGTGTCTTCGGGACGCCGAACGGCTCAGCCAGCGACGGAAGTGGCCGGGATCGTTGTGGTCCACGGACATCGCGGACATCGGGCGGTTCAGCAGCGCCGCCAGCGTGTCGCGTGCGTAGGCGACACCGGGCCCGAAGCGCTCGGTCGGTTCAAAGACGTACACGTCCGCGGGTAAGGCCGTGCTGTCGGCGGACAGTTCGCGGGCGTACGCGGCCAGGAAAGCGGTCCCGGCGGCGCCGCCACCTATCACGGCGATGGAATGGAGTGAGCTCACAGATGGTCTCCGACGTGTGGTGCACGATGCGCAAGGGTCCAGCGGTCGCGACGACGGCAGGGTGACCGTGCGCCGCGGATCCGTACTGGTTCCGGGTCGGTGGACACGCGGCGCCGTTCCGGTTCGTCGAACCGGAACGAGCGGGCCGGTGCCCCTGCGCATCCGTGGACGGGCGTTCCCCGGGTTCGGCGGTGCAGGGGGTGGAAGCACGCCGCCCCCGAGGGCGGACTCCGCACACGTGGATCGGGTGAACAGCCGGGTGAAACGGCTGGACATCCGGCCGGCTCTCCCCCCGGGAGCCGTGTACGGGCACCGGTCCGCCGACGCGCGGCCGTCACACCTCATCGGTCGACGTCCGCGCGCTCAACAGTCCGGCGGAACGACTGTATGCCGCGGAATCACCACCGACGTCCGAATTCGACGCCCTACGGATACGGGTTAAACATCGGTCTTATTCGGATGTACGAGGCCCGGCCAAGTCCCTTCGGGACGCCACCCCGAGCTTGCGCATCGCCTGCGAGACATGCTGCTCGACGGTCCGCGCCGAGAGGTGGAGGGTGGCCGCGATCTCCTTGTTCCGCATCCCGGCCGCGGCCAGCGATGAGACCTCCTCCTCGCGCGGCGAGAGCCGGGTCCCGTAACTCGGCCGCCCGGGCGACCGGTTCGGTCCCTCGCCCCGGTGCGCGCGCAGCAGCGCACGAACCCGCGTGGCGTCCCGGACCGCACCGAGGTCCTGGAACCGGTCTGCGGACGCGGTGAGTTCGCGCAGCGCGGCGTCGGTGTCGCCCGGCGCGGCGGCCATGGCGCAACGCCCCGCGGCCTCCAGCGTCAGAGCCGCCTCGTACGGGCGTGGCAACCGCCCGTACGACGCGCTCGCCTCCTGGTAGGCCGCCGCGGCCCCGCCCGGCTCATCACCCGTCTCCGCGAGGATGCCCCGGCACCACAGCGATGCCGCGGCCGCAGCCGGCGCCGCCCACGCACCGGCCTCGTCCGCGAACGCGGCGAGTTCGGCGGTCATCTCCGCTGCGGGCCCCCGCTGCCCCGCACCCGCCATCGCCCGAACCGCCCAGGGAGCGAGATCGGACGCCCAGGCCCACACTCCCTTCTCGCGCAGCGCGGCCCACGCCACGACGCTCTCGGCCACCGCACTCGCGCTGTCGGCACCGGCCAGCGCGAGCCGTACGCGTGCGGCTGCGGCCGCCGACAGCAGCGGGACCGGCCCTCGGTCCGGTCCCGGCAGGCCGTCGGCGGACAGCCATGCCGCGGCCTCCCCGCGCTCTCCCCGTGCCAGAGCCAGCAGACCGAGGACCACGCGGGCGGCGGGGCCCGACAGGGGATGGCCGTCGCGGAGCGTCGCCTGGCAGCGCTCGGTCAGGTTCGTCCAGCGACCCGATGTCCAGTCCAGAAGAAGGGCGGTGCCCTGCCCGGCACGTTCGAGGTTGCGGGCGCCGTACCGTACGGCACGGTCGGCACCCGCGCGCAGGAGCCGGCCGGCACGGGTGCTGTGGCCCAGCCAGAGCGCGGCGTGGGCCGCGTCGTACAGGCCGCGAGCGGTGTGCCCCTGGGACGCCGGAGCGTGGGCGCCAGGAACGTGGGCGTCAGGAGCGTGGGCGCCAGGAACGTGGACGTCAGGAACGTGGGCGCCAGGAGCGTGGGCTCCAGGAACGTGGGCGTCAGGAACGTGGGCGCCATCCGCCAGTTGATCCGCCAGCCGGTACGCGCCGGGGTCGCCGATGCTCATCAGCACCGCCACCCGGTCGGCCGCGACCGCCGCTCGCGCGCACGGATCTCCGCTGTCGTCGGCCGCCGCTTCCGCCTGCCGCAGCCGGCGCAGGTTCTCGGACAGCGCCGTACCCGGCCAGTGCGTCTTGGCAAGCTCGGACATCGCCCGCGCGGCAGCTGCGGGCTGCGTCCGCACGCGATCCGCCACGGCCCGCAGCTCACTGCGCCCCCGTTCGCCGAGCCCTCGTTGGCTGTGGAGCAACAGGCCCAGATGGAGGCGGACTTCCACGCGCACGTCCTCGGGCAGACCCTCGTCATCGGCGATCTCCGCGAGCAGGACGGCCGTCCGGTCGGTTCCCGATGCCCAGGCGGCGCTCCGAGCGAGCAACGGGCCGAGATGTACGCGTACCTCGGTGTGTGCGGCCGGAGACGCCAGTGCCTCCTCCAACAGACGGGCCGCCGACTCGTGTTCACCGCGACGGGTGTGCCCGAACGCGGCTTGCGCGACGGCCCGCGCCCAGTGGCGCATCTGACCGCCGGACAGCCGGTGCGCGGCCACGTCCCCCCAGGGCACCGGCCGCCGCAGAGCGAGAACGTCGGCGGCGCGGCGATGCAGCTCCTGGCGTACGGGGCCCGGCATCCCCTCGTAGACGGCGATGCTCGCCAAGGGGATGGGGAACCCGTAGCGGGCCTGATCGCCCTCCTGAAGGACGGCGTCTTCGAGTGCGGCGACCACCGCCAGACGCCCGTCCTCATCGTCGAGCCCTGCTATCGCGGCCAGTTCGGGCACGGTGGCGGCCGCGGTTCCGGAGGAGACACCGGGCGCGATGGCCGAGGCGGGGCCGGAGAGGGGCATGGTCGTGAGGGCCGTTGCGCCGAGCACGGCCGCCGCCCGCACCACGGGGCGGTGTTCGTCGGCGAGCGCCTCGTCCCTTCCGAGCACCAGTTGGGCCAGACGGGCGGGCACGCCCACGGCGTGGACGTCCTCGACGCGCAACTCCCCGTCTCCGCGCCCCGCGACGCCTGTCAACGCGCGCAGCAGGTCGACGACCACCTGGGGGTTGCCGGCGGAGCGCAGATGCAGCGCGGACACCACCTCGGGCGGACAGCGCCCCTCTCCCAGGCGGGCCGCGGCCATCTGACCCACCTCGGCCGGGCTCAGCGGAGCAAGCCGCAACCGCTGTACGTCGAGACGCGCGGGAAGGTGTGCAGTGCGGCCCAACACGAGCCCGGGCGCGGGCAATTCTTCCGGTCGGTAGGTGAGCAGGCAGACGAGCCCCGGAGGAGGATCCTCAAGCAGTCGCCGAAGCTGGTGCAGCCACCGGGGATCGGCTTGATGGACGTCCTCGACGACGAGAAGTACGGGGCCGGATGAGCGGACCAGAGCCGAGAGTGGGGTGCGGACGGGCTCGGACTCCGGCGAACGCCACCGCACCACCCGGCCACCGGCCGCCGTCAGCACTACAGTCAGCCGCTCCGCGCCACACACCCCGCCGCAGGCCGGCACCCGGTCGACGAGTCGGCTCTTCCCGGCGCCGGCCACACCCTCGACGAGGAAGAGCACGGTGTCCGGGGACTCGAGTTCGGCAAGGGCGCGCGTCAGCCACCGCTCATCGTCCGCCGCGCTCACGGGGAGTGCTCAACGGAGCTCCGGGACAGGCCGACTCGTCCTGAACACCCGATGTCATGTCGACACGCCCCAACGGGCGTACGGAAACACACTTTTGGCACAGCGCAGCCATTTCCCCACGGCTACCGATGATTCCAAGGCAATCAACTCGCCTGTACAGACAGGTTGGTGACCCGATCGGCCGGTCAAGCCCTGGATCACAGACGTAATCTTGCCCGCTGCTGACGGCACTGTAAATCTTCGTCAGGCAAAGCCGATACCCCGCCGGCGGCGCGCGGCGCCTGGCGACGGCCCTCGTCGTGTACGGGTAACCGTGACGCGCGGGACCCGAGACGCGGATGAGCTGACGACACATGCGGCGATCAGCCGCGGGTCCGGCCTGTCCCCAGCCACTCGCGGTGGCCGCGGTCGCCGCCCTGCTCGCCGTCAGCACCGAGCCCCGCCCGTGGCGGTCCCCCACCGGGCCTGCCGGCAGCGGCTGCGGAGTGGAGTGCGCGCAGAGCCAGCAGGAGCACCCCGATGTCGTCCAGGTAGACCGGGTCCGGGATCAGGTCGACCGGGGAGACCGTGTAGACGACCGCCGTCCAGAACAGGGCCTTGGACCGCAACGGAACGCCGGCGTCCCTCAGCAGTTTCCGGGCCCGGATGAGGCGTACGAGCAGGACTGCCGCACACCCCGCTGCCGTGAGCGCGAGAACCACGGCCACCACGAACCAACCGACGCTGTCCACTCTCCCCTTCTACCCCGTCACGGCCTCGCCACGACGGAGGGGACGCGTGTCACGATCCCTTTGCCGCCGGCTCCAGCACCGCCACGCACTCCACATGGTGCGTCATCGGGAACAGGTCGAACGCCCGCAGTTTGCGCGGCTTGTAGCCCGCCTCGGCGAAGTAGCCCAAGTCGCGGGCCAGGGCCGCCGGGTCGCAGGCCACGTACGCGATGCGGCGCGAGCCCAGGCCCGCGATGTGGGTGACCGTCGCCTTGCCCGCGCCCGCGCGGGGCGGGTCCAGGACGATCAGGTCCGCCTCTGTGATGCCCGTGCGCGGCAGGACCGACTCGACCTTGCCGTGCTCGATGCGGACCCGGTCCAGGTCCTCCAGGTTGTGCCGGGCGTCCTCCGCGGCGCGCTTGCCGGACTCGATGCCGAGCACCGCGCCCTTCTCGCCGACGCGTTCGGCCAGCGCTCCCGCGAACAGCCCCACCCCGCAGTACAGATCGAGCGCCATCTCGCCCTTGCGCGGCATCAGCCCCTGCATCACCGCCTCGACGAGCAGGTCCGGGGCCTTCGGGTGGACCTGCCAGAAGCCGCCCGAACCGACGCGCCACGTACGGCCGATGGCGCGCTCGCGTACGAAGGGGCGCCCGTGGACGCGGTGCACTCCCCCGGCCTTCTCGTCGACGCGCATGACCGAGACCGGCTGGTCCAGCTCCACGATCGGCAACCGTCCACCGGGCTGCGGGGTGAGGATGACCTGGCGGTCGTGCGAGCCGGTCGCCGCGATGGCCTCGACGCCCGCGATCTGCGGCCACTCCCGCTTCTCCACGCCCAGTTCGGTGACGCCCGGTGCCGCGATGAGGCACTGGTCGACCGGCTGGACCTCGTGCGAGCGGTGCTTGCGGAGCCCGGCGTTGCCCTCGGTGTCCACCGCGTACTGTACGCGCGTGCGCCAGGGCGGGACCTCGCCCTTGGCGACCTTGTCGCCGGGCGCGGGTTCGACCGTGCCGTCCCAGCCCGCCTCCTCCGGGGTGAGTCCGGCCAGGCGGCTCAACTGCTCGGTGATGACGGAGACTTTGAGCCGGCGCTGCGCACCCGGGGCCGCGTGCTGCCAGTCGCAGCCGCCGCACTTGCCCGGTCCCGCGAACGGACACGGTGCCTCGACCCGGTCCGGCGACGCCTGACGCACCTCGATCGCGTCCGCGCGCAGGAAGCGCGAGTCCTCCCGGCCCTCGGTGACGCGGGCGACGACACGCTCGCCCGGGAGGGTGTGCCGGACGAAGAGCACCCGCCCCTCCGGGGTGCGGGCGATGCAGTGCCCGCCGTGCGCGACGGGCCCCACCTCGACCTCGTAGTCCTCGCCGACCAGTGACGGGGCGGCTGCGGCGGAATCTGTGGACACGAGGGAGGCGCTCCTGAGCATGGCGGTGGGTGCGGGACGACGTTATGGACAACAGCCGTCCAGTCTACGTCCGGCCGGAGGTGCGCGGCGCCGCCCGCCGCGGCGGCCGAACCCGGCGGCGGCCCCACCCGGAGTGCGCTGCGCCGCCCGCCGGAGCGCACAAACCGACGGCCGCCCCGCCCCGAGTGCGCTGCGCCGCCTCTCCGCGCAGCCGAACCCGACGGCCGCCCCACGGACCACTCCCCCGGCAGGCCGGGGCTCTACTTCCGCACTTCCGCGTCGTCGTGCCGCTACTTCCGCGCCGTCGTGCGGTTACTTCCCCGCCGTCGTGCCGTTCTTCCCGCCGTTGCCCGCCTTGTCGCGCTGCGTGGGCGCGCCGACCGGGCCGCGCCGGACCGAGCCCGGTGCGTTCCACGCCTCGCGCTTGCGGGCGCGCTGCTTGGCCAGCTCCGAGGACTCCAGCTGGTACGGCACCGAGGTCACCATCACGCCCGGCGTGAACAGCAGCCGTCCCTTCAGCCGCAGCGCGCTCTGGTTGTGCAGCAGATGCTCGTACCAGCGGCCGACCACGTACTCCGGGATGTAGACGCTGACCGCGTCCCGCGGGCTCTCGCGCCGCAGCCGCTTCACATAGTCGATCACCGGCCGGGTGATCTCGCGGTAGGGCGAGTCGAGGACCTTCAGCGGTACGTCGATACCGCGCCGCTCCCACTCCTCGCGGAGCGCCTTGGTCTCCGCCGCGTCGACGTTGATGGTGAGCGCCTCGAGGCTGCCCGAGCGCATCAGCTTGGCGTAGGCGAGGGCCCGCAGCGTCGGCCGGTGGACCTTGGAGACCAGGACGATGGAGTGCACGCGGGAGGGGCGCACCGCCTCGTCGCCGGGCTCGTCGGGCGCGGAGATCTCCTCGGACACCCGGTCGTAATGGCGCCGGATCGCGGACATCGTCACGTAGAAGATGACCATGCCGAGCAGGGCGACCCAGGCGCCGTGGGTGAACTTGGTGCCCAGGACGACCACCAGCACCAGGCCGGTGAAGAAGGCGCCGAAGGTGTTGATCGCGCGGGAGCGGATCATGTGGCGGCGCTTGGCGGGGTCGGTCTCGGTCTTCAGGTGCCGGTTCCAGTGCCGGACCATGCCGGTCTGGCTGAGGGTGAAGGACACGAAGACGCCGACGATGTAGAGCTGGATCAGCCGGGTCGAGTCGGCCCCGTAGATCCACACCAGCAGCACGGCGGCACCCGCCAGCAGCACGATGCCGTTGGAGAAGGCGAGGCGGTCGCCGCGGGTGTGGAGCTGACGCGGCAGGTAGCGGTCCTGGGCGAGGATCGCGCCGAGGAGCGGGAAGCCGTTGTACGCGGTGTTGGCCGCGAGGAACAGCACCAGTGCGGTGGCCGCGGCGAGCAGGATGAAGAAGAACGTCCCGTTGCCGAAGACGGCGGCGGCGACCTGAGAGATGACGGGGTTCTGGACGTAGCCCGACCCGACGGGCGTGCCGTTGTTCAGCAGGTCGTGCGCCGGGTTCTCGGCCATCTTGACGTCGGTCGCCATGGCGAGGCCGATGATGCCGCAGAACATCGTGACGGCGAGGCCGCCCATGAGCAGCAGCGTGGTGGCCGCGTTACGGCTCTTGGGCTTGCGGAAGGCGGGGACGCCGTTGCTGATCGCCTCGACGCCGGTGAGCGCCGCGCAGCCGGAGGAGAAGGCGCGCAGCAGCAGGAAGACGAGGGCGAAGCCGGCGAGGCCGGTGTGCTCGGCCTCGATCTCGAAGCCGGCGGTGGGGGCGTTCATGTCGTCGCCCAGGACGACACCGCGGTAGACGCCCCAGGCGATCATCACGAAGACGCCGGCCACGAATATGTAGGTGGGGATCGCGAAGAGCTTGCCCGACTCTCTGACGCCGCGCAGGTTCATCAGCGTCAGCAGCACGATGATGCCGATCGCGCAGAGCACCTTGTGCTCGACGACGAACGGGATCGCCGAGCCGAGGTTCTCCACGCCCGAGGAGATGGACACGGCGACGGTGAGGACGTAGTCGACCAGCAGCGCGCTGGCGACGGTCAGGCCTGCCCTGGGGCCGAGGTTGGTGTTGGCGACCTCGTAGTCGCCGCCGCCGCTCGGGTAGGCGTGCACGTTCTGCCGGTACGAGGCGACGACCGTGAACATCAGCACGACGACGGCGACGGCGATCCACGGGCTGAAGCTGTACGCCGACACCCCCGCCACGGAGAGCACGAGCAGGACCTCGCCGGGCGCGTACGCCACGGACGACAGCGGGTCGGAGGCGAAGACGGGCAGTGCGATCCGCTTCGGAAGGAGCGTCTCCCCCAGCTGCGTGCTCCGCAGGGCCCTGCCGATGAGAATCCGCTTGGGCAGGTCGGTCAGTTTGGACACGCAGAGGATCGTAAGCCGTCGCTCCCTCCGGAGCCCAGCCGCCCATGGGCGCACTTGCGGGGTTCGCGGGTAGCGTTACCGGCGACGGCACCGGCGATGAGTTGCCGCCACTCGGGACGCGGAAGGATGATGGACGGTGTTTGCGCAGGTCACAGCACTAGGGGAAGGTGCAGGGTAGAGGCCTCATGCACATCGTGATCATGGGTTGTGGCCGAGTGGGCTCCGCTTTGGCCCAGACCCTTGAGCAGCAGGGGCACACGGTCGCCGTCGTCGATCAGGACCCCACGGCCTTCCGTCGCCTCGGCTCCGGATTCGGCGGCCGCCGGGTCACCGGCGTCGGCTTCGATCAGGACACTCTGCGCGAAGCGGGGATCGAGGAGGCCGGCGCGTTCGCCGCGGTCAGCAGTGGCGACAACTCCAACATCATCGCCGCCCGGGTGGCGCGCGAGATGTTCGGCGTGGAGAACGTGGCCGCGCGTATCTACGACCCGCGCCGCGCCGAGGTCTACCAGCGCCTCGGCATCCCGACCGTGGCCACCGTGCGGTGGACCGCCGACCAGATGCTGCGGCGGCTACTGCCGTCCGGCGCCGAGACGCTGTGGCGCGACCCGAGCGGCCGCGTCCAGCTCGCGGAGGTGCACGCCTCCCCGGCCTGGGTCGGCGAGAAGGTCAGCAAGCTGCAGGAGGAGACGGGTGTACGCGTCGCGTTCCTCACCCGGCTGGGCGAGGCGATCCTGCCGACGTCCCAGACCGTCCTGCAGGAGGGCGACCTCGTGCACGTGATGATGCGGGCGGACGAGGTCGAGAAGGTCGAGGCCGCGTTCGCCGAGGGGCCCGAGGAGGCGCAGGGATGAGGGTCGCCATTGCGGGCGCGGGCGCCGTGGGGCGCTCGATCGCCGGCGAGCTGCTGGAGAACGGGCACGAGGTCCTGCTCATCGACAAGGCGCCGACCGCCATCTCGGTCGAGCGCGTGCCGCAGGCCGAGTGGCTGCTGGCCGACGCCTGCGAGATCACCTCGCTGGACGAGGCGGCGCTGCAGCGCTGCAACGTGGTCATCGCGGCCACCGGCGACGACAAGGTGAACCTGGTCGTCTCGCTCCTGGCCAAGACGGAGTACGGCGTACCGCGCGTGGTGGCCCGGGTGAACAACCCGAAGAACGAGTGGCTGTTCAACGAGTCCTGGGGCGTCGACGTCGCGGTGTCCACGCCGCGTCTGATGTCGGCGCTGGTGGAGGAAGCCGTGAGCGTCGGCGACCTCGTACGGCTGCTGCGCTTCAGCCACGGCGACGCGAACCTGGTCGAGCTGACGCTGCCGCCGGAGTCGGCCCTGGCCGGGACCCGCGTCGGCGACGTGGACTGGCCCGAGGACACCTCACTGGTCACGATCATCCGCGGCAACCGCGTCCTCACGCCCAACCCGGAGGACTCCCTGGAGGCCGGGGACGAGCTGCTGTTCGTCGCCGCCCAGGCGCGGGAGGAGCAGCTGGAGGACCTGCTGTCGGTGCGGCAGGAAGTCCAGTAGCCGCACGGCACAGCGCTACGGCGAAGGGCCCGGGAACCAGCTGGTTCCCGGGCCCTTCGGCGTACGTTCCGCCGACGGTCGGTCAGTCGGCCGCGGGTGCGCCGGAGCGCTTCTGCTCCAGCCGCTCCTTCTCCGCCCGCTCGGCGTCCTCCTTCGCCTGCTCCTTCGCCTCCATCTCGGCGAAGACGTCGATCGGCGGCGGCGCCTTGGCGAGGAAGATCCAGGTCAGATAGACGGCAAGCAGGAACGGCGGGATCTTGAGCGCGATGAGCACCCAGCCGAACTTCGTCGCGTCCGCCCACAGGTAGAGCGGGAAGAGGATCGCCGACTTGGCGAGGAGGATCAGCCCCCAGGCCCAACTCGCCTTGGTGTAGGCCCGCTTGCGCCCGGGGTTCCGGGTGCGCCAGGACATGTTCTCCTTGAACACCGGGCCCAGGATCAGGCCGAGCAGCGGGACGCCCGCGATCGCGGTCGCGATGTACGCCACCGCCAACCCCAGCGTGTAGAACATGCCGGGCAGGTAGAAGTCCTTCGCGTTGCCGGTCATCATCGCGAAGACGACACCGAAGGCGACCCCGAACACCCCGCTGAAGGCGTGCTTGATCGTGTCCCTCCGGACCAGCCGGGCGACGCCGAGCAGCACGGCGAGCACCAGGGCGGCGATGGCCGCGAGGTGGATGTCCTTGTTCACCGTGTAGATGGCGACGAAGACCAGGCCGGGCACGGTGGTCTCCACCAGGCCGCGTACACCGCCGAACGCCTCGAAAAGGGCCGCCTCCGTGGCGGCCCTGCTTTCGTGGCCGGGCGCGCCGTCCTCGGCGGGCCGGGCGTCGTGCTGGGGGGGCTGCTTGTCCGGGGTGGTCACCGGGGCTACTCCTGTCCGAGCGGTCGGAGTTCGTACTTCGGGTTGAAGAGCACCCGGCGGCCGTGGCTCATGGAGATCCGGCCCGATGCGATGAGCTTGCGGCCCGGTTCGATGCCCACGATGGAGCGCCGGCCGAGCCAGACGACGTCGAGCGCGGCCGAACCGTCGAACAGCTCGGCCTCCAGCGCGGGCACTCCGGCCCGCGGTCGCAGCGTGACCGTCCGCAGGGTGCCGGTGACCTTCACGATCTGACGGTCGCCGCACTCGGAGATCCGCGTGCATCCCGCGGCTTCCGCCGCCTGCTGCAGCTCGTCGGCGTGCAGTTCCTCCTCGCTGGAGGACAGCCGGTCGAGCATGCGCCGGAACCGCCCTGCCGGCTTCTGTGAACGGGGGACAGCACTCATACGGGAAGCGTACCGGGGCCGGGCCCGCCCGATCACTGCGTGCCGGACCGTCCCATCCCTGCGGGCGACTTCCGGTCCGGGGACCCGGGCCCGTACGGCACCGGCCGTGCCCTACGTCACCCGCGGAGGAAGCCGTCACAGCTCGAAGCGGTACCCCATCCCCGGCTCGGTCATGAAGTGCCGGGGGTGTGAGGGGTCGTCCTCGAGCTTGCGGCGGAGCTGGGCCATGTAGACGCGCAGGTAGTTGGTCTCGGTCCCATAGGACGGCCCCCAGACCTCGCGGAGGAGCTGCTTCTGGCTGACCAGCCGCCCGCTGTTGCGGACCAGCACCTCCAGCAGGTGCCATTCGGTGGGGGTCAGCCGTACGTCCCGCCCGCCGCGGTCGACCTTCTTCGCGGCGAGGTCGACGGTGAAGCCCTCGGTCTCGACGACCGCGGTGTCGCCCGTCGTTCCGCCGGGCTCCGCACGCCGTACGGCGGCCCGCAGCCGGGCCAGCAGCTCGTCCATGCCGAAGGGCTTGGTGACGTAGTCGTCGGCGCCCGCGTCGAGCGCCTCCACCTTCTCGTCGGAGGTCTGGCGCGCGGAGAGGACGAGGATCGGCACCCGGGTCCAGCCGCGCAGCCCCTTGATCACCTCGACGCCGTCCATGTCGGGCAGGCCCAGGTCGAGGAGCACGACGTCGGGGTGGCGGCCCGCAGCCAGGTGGAGGGCGGTCGCGCCGTCCGGGGCGGCGTCCACCTCGTACTTGCGGGCCTTGAGATTGATCACCAGGGCGCGGACGATCTGCGGCTCGTCCTCCACCACGAGCACCCGCGTCATGGGCGTCGCCTTTCTGCCGTACGAGGTCGTGCCGGGGCCGGGATGCCGCGCCCGGTCGCGTCGTGGGTCGTCATCGCGCTGCCGCCGTCATGAGGTGGCCGCCGCGGGAAGACCGGGGTGGACAGGGCGGCGGCCGGGGCCGGACCGCAGGCTCAGCACCATGGTCATGCCGCCGCCGGGGGTGTCTTCGGCCGCCAGCGTTCCGCCCATGGCCTCGGTGAAGCCGCGGGCCACCGCGAGCCCCAGTCCGACGCCGCTGCCGCGCGGCACGTCGCCGTACCGCTGGAACGGTTCAAAGATCCGGTTCTTCTCGGGGTCGGGAACGCCCGGCCCCCGGTCGGCCACGCGGACCTCCACGCGCTCGCCGAGCGCGCTGGCGGAAACCAGGACGGTCTCGCCGTCCGGGCTGTACTTCACCGCGTTCTCGACGATGTTGGCGACGCTGCGCTCCAGCAGGCCGGGGTCCACGTACACCATCGGCAGGTCCTCGGGGATGTCGAGGACGACGCTGCCGTCGGGGACGCCGCCGAGCGCCATGGGCACCACCTCGTCGAGGTCGGCCTCGCGGATCAGCGGGGTGACGGTGCCGGTCTGCAGCCGCGACATGTCCAGGAGATTGCCGACCAGGTGGTCCAGCCGGTCGGCGCCCTCCTCGATCCCGGCCAGCAACTCGGCCTCGTCCTCCTCGGACCAGGCCACGTCGGCGGAGCGCAGGGAGGTCACCGCGGCCTTGATCCCGGCGAGCGGGGTGCGCAGGTCGTGGGAGACGGCGGCGAGCAGCGCGGTGCGGATCCGGTTGCCCTCGGCGAGTTCGCGGGCCCGTGCGGCCTCCCCGACCAGCCGCTGCCGGTCCAGGACGACCGCGGCCTGTGCGGCGAAGGCGGCCAGCACACGGCGGTCCGCGGCGGGCAGGACGCGGCCGCTGAGCGCCAGGGCCATGGTGTCGCCGACGGGTACGTCCACATCGGCCTCGTCGGGGCGCAGCAGCGGCTTGGTGCCCACGGCGGCCGCGCAGGTCCACGGGTCCACCTCGCTCTGCCGCTCCAGCAGGGCGACGGACTCCATGCCGAAGGTCTCCCGGACCCGCTCCAGGAGCGCCTCGACGCTCGTCTCGCCGCGTATCACGCTCCCGGCGAGGAACGAGAGGATCTCGGACTCGGAGCGCAGCCGTGCCGCCTGGTGGGTGCGGCGGGCCGCGAGGTCGACGACGGACGCGACGGCCACGGCGACCGCGAAGAAGATCGCGATGGCGACGATGTTCTCCGGATCGGAGATCGTCCAGGTGTGGGTGGGGGGCGTGAAGTAGTAGTTCAGCAGCAGGGAGCCGACGGCCGCCGAGGCGAGGGCGGGCAGCAGTCCGCCGAGCAGGGCGGCCCCCACGGTCAGGGAGAGGAACAGCAGGACGTCGTTGGCCAGGCCCGGGCCGGGCTCCAGGCTGGTCAGCAGCAGGGACAGCAGGACGGGACCGATCACGCCGACGCCCCAGCCCGCCAGGTTCCGGGAGCGTCCCAGCCGCGCCCCGCGGGCCATGGGCAGACCGCGGCCCTTGGCGACCTCGCCGTGGGTGACGATGTGGACGTCCAGGTCGGGGCCGGACTCGCGGGCCACGGTGGCGCCGACGCCGGGGCCGAAGACGTACTGCCAGGTCTTGCGGCGGCTGGAGCCCAGCACGATCTGGGTGGCGTTGACGCCGCGGGCGAAGTCGAGCAGCGCTTCGGGGACGTCGTCGCCGACGACGTGGTGGTAGGTGCCGCCGAGGTCCTCGACCAGGGTGCGCTGGACGGCCAGTTCCTTCGGGGATGCGGAGGTGAGCCCGTCGCTGCGGGAGACGTAGACGGCCAGGACCTCGCCGCCGGCGCCCTTGGTGGCCATGCGTGCGGCGCGGCGGATGAGCGTGCGGCCCTCGGGTCCGCCGGTGAGGCCGACGACGATGCGTTCGCGGGCCTGCCAGATCGTCGAGACGTCGTGCTCGCTGCGGTACTGCTGGAGGTAGGCGTCGACCCGGTCGGCAGTCCACAGCAGGGCCAGTTCGCGCAGGGCGGTGAGGTTGCCGGGGCGGAAGTAGTTCGACAGGGCGGCGTCCACCTTGTCGGGGGCGTAGATGTTGCCGTGCGCCATGCGGCGGCGCAGCGCCTGGGGCGACATGTCGACCAGCTCGATCTGGTCGGCGCGGCGCACGACCTCGTCCGGCACGGTCTCGCGCTGCCGGACGCCGGTTATCGTCTCGACCACGTCGCCCAGCGACTCCAGGTGCTGGATGTTGACGGTGGAGACGACGTCGGTCCCGGCCTGGAGCAGTTCCTCGACGTCCTGCCAGCGCTTGGCGTTGCGGGAGCCGGGGACGTTGGTGTGGGCCAGCTCGTCGACCAGTGCCACGGCGGGGCGGCGGGCGAGGACGCCATCCACGTCCATCTCCGTGAAGACGCTGCCGCGGTACTCCAGCTCACGGCGCCGGACCTGCTCCAGACCATGGAGCATCACCTCGGTGCGCGGCCGCCCGTGACACTCCACGAAGGCCACGACGCAGTCGGTGCCGCGCTCCACGCGGCGGTGCGCCTCGGACAGCATGGCGTAGGTCTTGCCCACGCCCGGCGCCGCGCCGAGGTAGATCCTGAGCTTGCCGCGTGCCATGGCTCCATTGTCTTCTCGGAGTGCCGATGTGTCCTCGGTGTGATGGTCCGCCGTGCTGTCGACTGTACGGGCGGGAGACCGAACAAATCGGGCATCGGGCGGGCTGAGGGTGCGTATTGACGCAACCCTGACGCGCCTCCCTCGGGCATCCGCGCGGCATGAAACGGAAGGAAGCGGAATCCCTGTCACGGCCTTTCCGGCGAGCCTCGTGCGGCGCCGCGGAGGCTGCGAGGATGAGTCGTATGACAGACGTACGGGCCGCGCACACCGCGGAGTTGGGCGACAACGAGCTCAAGGCCATCCGGACGCTCCTCGACGCCGCCTTCGACGGCGACTTCTCGGAAACGGACTGGGATCACACCCTGGGCGGGGTGCACGCCACGGCGTGGGAAGACGACGAGCTGGTCGGGCACGGAGCCGTGGTGCAGCGGCGCCTGCTGCACGGCGGCCGCGCCCTGCGCACCGGCTATCTGGAGGGGGTCGCGGTCCGCGCCGACCGGCGCGGGCAGGGGCTCGGCGCTGCGGTGATGACGGAGCTGGAACGGGTGGTGCGCGGGGCGTACGAGCTGGGGGCGCTGTCCTCGTCCGACGGGACGTCCGGCTTCTACACGGCCCGGGGCTGGCAGCTCTGGCAGGGCCCCGCCTGCGTGCTCGCCACATCGGGCATCGAGCGCACGGAGGGGGACGAGGGCGGTCTGTACGTCCTGGCGGTCCGTGCCCGGCTCGACCCGAAGGGCGTCCTGGTGTGCGACTGGCGCGACGGGGACGTCTGGTAGCCGGCACGACTGCGCATGCGGTCCGCCCCCGTGCCTTCGGTGGAGGTACGGGGGCGGACCGCGTGCGGCGGTGGGGCGTCAGTGCTCGGCGAGCCTGCTCAGCGCGGTGTTGAGCTCCAGGACGTTGACCCGCGGATCGCCGAGGAATCCGGCGATCCGGCCCTGGGTGCGGTCCGTGACCGGTGCCACGCACCAAGTCCGCCCAGAAGTGGCCGAGTTCACCGGTCAGGGACCACGCGAACCCGCGCACGAGCGCGGCGGCGACCGTCATGCCCACGGCCGTCAGAAGAAGTTCTGCCGTCGCGCGGCCGCCGGTCTGCACGACGTGGCCCATGGCCTGCTCGCCGTAGTACGACTGCCAGTTGGTGTTGGAGACGAGCGAGGTGGCCGTGTGGAACGCCCGGTCGGGGCCGATCGAGACGAAGCCCAGCGAGCCGGGAAGCACGCCTTGCAGCCGCCCCAACGCGTAGAGGAACAGCGCCGACGGCCGAGAAGGCGAGGACCCACGCAGATGCGCCGGCCGGCGCATCCCGGTGTCCGGGTCGGCGCCGATGGCACGGTAGGTCCACCGCTCGACGCGTGTGGGCCGCACTCCCCACCGGGAAGTACGGCCCACCGTTCGGGCTGGATCAAGCCGCCGTCAGCGCACCTCGGAGATCTCCGGTCCGCGCTGCAGCCGGTCCACGCCGCCCGCGAACCGCGAGCCCTCTGCCTGGTCCTGCTGCACGCCCTCGGGCACCATCTGGGCGTCCTCCGGCAGCTTGAGCACGATCGGGTCGCGCGGAGCCATCGGCCCCTCGCCGCGCACCACGACCGTGTCCTTGAAAATCTGCTCGAGCACCCCGGCGGCCTGCGGCTGCACGGCGCCCTGCCCCGAGATCACACCGCGCAGGAACCAGCGCGGCCCGTCGATCCCGATGAAGCGCACCAGTTGCACACCGTTGGTGCCGTCCGGCAGCTGTACGGGAACCTGCGCACGCAGCTCCCAGCCGAGCGGGCCCTCGACCTCGTCGACGACACCGCCCTGCTGGGTGATGCCACCCGCGATCTCGCCGCGGACCTCGCTCCAGATGCCTTCGCGCTTGGGTGCCGCGAAGGCCTGGAGCTGTACCGCGCTGTCCTTGAGCACCACGGTCGCGGCGACGATGGAGTCACCGGCGACCTCGACCCGCAGCTCCATGCCCTCGACCCCGGGGACGAGGATGCCCCCCAGGTCCACACGCCCCTCGCCGGGGTTGTGAGCCTCGGAGATGTCCCACGGGCCCTCGGGCCGCGGGGCCGGCGGCAGGCTCACCCGGCGGTGCTCGCCGGTGTCCTGGGCGGCGTCGTCCGGCTCGAACTCGTCCGGGCCGACGCCGTCGGCCGGCCTGTCGGCTGCGCCTGCGACACTCTCCGTGTCTGCGCGTTCCTTGCGACGACGTCCGAACACGTCACTGTCCTTCCCGGTCGGCAACGACCGCTGCGTAATCATTTCCCCCGGCGGAGCCGCCCGCAGCGGCATGACCGCCGGTGGACCCGAAGCCCCCGTCGGCCCTCGCGGAGCCGGGAAGCTCCGCCACCTCGTGGAAGCGCACCTTCTCGACCTGCTGGACGACCAGTTGGGCAACCCGGTCGAACCGCTCGAACCGTACGGTCTCCCGCGGGTCCAGATTGACCACGATCACCTTGATCTCTCCACGGTACCCGGCATCGACCGTCCCGGGGGCATTCACCAGGGCTACGCCGCAGCGGGCGGCCAGTCCGGAGCGGGGATGCACGAAGGCCGCGTACCCGTCGGGGAGGGCGATCGAGACCCCGGTGGGCAGCACGGTCCGCTCCCCGGGGGCCAGCTCGGCCGGCTCGGTGGTCACGAGGTCGGCGCCGGCGTCGCCGGGGTGGCCGTATGCGGGCAGCGGCACCTCGGGGTCCACCCGCCGGATCAGCACGTCGACCGGGGCACGGCTCACGGGTTCACCTCGAATGCGCGGGCGACCTTCACCTGGTCCGGATCGGAGAGTGCCGCCTGAATCTCCTGGTCACGGCCGTGCTCGATGAAGTGGTCCACCTTGACCTCTATGAAGAGGGCATCGGCGCGCACGGCGACGGGCCCGTCGGGACCGCCGATGCGGCCGACCGCGGAGGAGTAGATCTTGCGGCCGTGCCGTGCGGTCACCCGCGCGTCCAGGTGCAGCACGGTGTCGACGGGGACGGGCCGTACGAAGTCGGTCTCCAGCCGCCCGGTCACCGCGATCACCCGCAGCAGCCAGTTCAGCGAGCCCAGGGTCTCGTCCAGGGCCGTGGCCAGCACGCCGCCGTGGGCCAGGCCGGGCGCTCCCTGGTGGGCCGGCCTGACCGTGAACTCGGCGGTGACGCTGACGCCCTCGCCCGCACGCGCTTCCAGGTGCAGGCCGTGCGGCTGGTCCCCGCCGCAGCCGAAGCACTGGTCGTAGTGAGACCCGAGGAGCTCACCGGGCGCGGGCGCCTCGGGGTGCCGCTGCGGCGGGGCGGCGCCCGCCGGCGGCTTCAGCGATACAGATGGTGCACTCACGAGTGCTGACCCTACCCGCGCGGGCGGACAGCCGGTGAGGGCGTGCCAAGCTTGTGCGCATGCAGTCCTACGAAGAACGCCTGACAGCGCCCCGGTCATGGTGGCTCGTCGCCGCGCTCGCCGGGCTCTCCGTGGCGTTGATGCTGGTCCCCCTCGGCCCGTTGCCGATGCTGGGCGGGCTGGTCGGCGGCGTGGCGCTGGCGACGGTCGTGGTCAGCGCGTACGGCTCGGTGCGGATCCGCGTGGTGGCGGGCTCACTGGTCGCAGGGGACGCTCGCGTCCCGGTCGAGGCCCTGGGGGCCACCGAGGTGCTGGACGCGGAGGAGGCGGCCGCCTGGCGCACGTACAAGGCCGATCCCCGGGCGTTTCTGCTGCTGCGCAGCTACATCCCCACCGCTCTGCGGGTGGAGGTCAGCGACCCGGCCGACCCGACGCCGTACCTGTACCTGTCGACCCGGGACCCGGAGGGTCTGGCGGCGGCGCTGCAGGCCGTACGGGCCTGAGGGCGCGGATCCCTCTACGGACGGTGCCCCGGGATCATTCGCCGGGGGGCTTCGGAGGGTCCTGAAGGGCCTTGGGGCCGCCCGGCTCCTCGAACTCCTCGATCAGTCCTGGTGCGGGAGGCAGCGCCTCCCAGGGGACCTGGCGCTTGCGCAGGTCGGCCCGGATCTTTCCGGCGAGTCTCCCGGTCTCGCGCCGGTTCATCATGGCGCCGACCGCCGCGCCGATCATGAACGGCATGAGGTTCGGCAGGTTGCGCACGGTGCGCTTGAGGACACGCTGGCGGAGTTCCCGCCGCATCTGGACCCCGAGGGCCGCGTTGACGGTCAGAGGCCTGGAGACGTCGATACCTCGCTCGTCGGCCCAGGAGCCCAGGTAGGCGGTGCCGCGTTCGGTCAGGGTCCCGGGCGGGCGGAGGCCGTAGACCTCGTGCAGCTCGGCGATGAGTTTCAGCTCCACCGAGGCCACACCGACGATCTCGGCGGCGAGCTCGGCGGGCAGCGCCGGCGGCACGGGCATCATCGCGGCCGCGCCGACGCTCGCGCCGACGGCCGCGGACCCCTTGACGGCTCCGGCCACCAGCCGGTCCGCCAGCTCCTCGGGGGCGAGGCCGGGGAACTGGCGGCGGAGTGCGGCGAGGTCGCGCACCGGAATGCGCGGCGCAGTCTCGACGATCCGGTCAACGATCACCGAGATACCGAGGCGTGCCCCCCGTCGGCCCTTGGTCAGCCCACGGCTCGCCGCGTTCGCGAGCGAGGCCGCCCGGCCCCGCTCGACGCGTGCATCCGGATGAGACCGCCACCGCCCGAAGGTTTCCCGACGGGGCGGCGTGGAGCCCGTCACGGCCGCCTGTTCTCAGGCCGCGCAGTCGCGGCAGATCGGGTGGCCGTTCTTCTCCGCGGCGAGCTGGCTGCGGTGGTGGACGAGGAAGCAGCTCATGCATGTGAACTCGTCGGCCTGACGGGGCAGCACGCGTACGGACAACTCCTCGTTGGAGAGGTCCGCACCGGGCAGCTCCAGGCCCTCGGCCTGCTCGAACTCGTCGACGTCGACGGTCGAAGTCGACTTGTCGTTCCGGCGGGCCTTCAGTTCCTCAATGCTGTCCTCGTTGAGGTCGTCATCGGTCTTGCGTGGGGTGTCGTAGTCCGTTGCCATGTCGCTCTCCCCCTCTGGGTGTCTGCGGTGTCTCCAGCGCACGTAACGCGTGAGAGGCCGGACTTGTGCCCGACCCGAGGCGGAGATTTTGCCTCACATCAAGGTCTGTTACTCAATCGACACCCAACCGCACCCCTGAAGAGGTGATCGGCTTGGATGGCGATCGGGACCGTACACGGTCCTGTTGTCGCACTACACAGGGCCTCCCCGTGTACTTCCCGTGATCAGGACCTTGGGAAACCCGGATTTTCCCGGCTTTCACCACCCCTTGTGATCACACTGTGTAGATGGCCGAAAAATCGTCCATGTGATCGATCACACATGGTCGGACACGGAGATTTCCGAGGATAACTCGGAAAATTCCACTCAAAGCGAAAATGCCCTCGAACACTCACACCGGGAGGGTGACGCGCATCACCAGCCCGCCGCCCTCCCGCGGCTCGGCCGTGATGGCACCGCCATGGGCACGCGCGACCGACCGGACGATCGACAGCCCCAGCCCCACACCCTTGTCGCTTCCCGTCCGCTCCGACCGGAGCCTGCGGAACGGTTCGAAGATGTTGTCCAGCTCGTACGCCGGCACCACGGGTCCCGTGTTCGAGACCACCAGCAGCGCCTGTCCCGGCAGTGCCTCGGTGGTGACCTCGACCCAGCCTCCGGAGTGGTTGTAGCGGACGGCATTCTGTACCAGATTCAGCGCGATCCGCTCAAGCAGCACGCCGTTTCCCCGGACGACGACGGGTTCGCGCACGCCGCGCACCGCCACCTCCTGCGCCTCGGCCTCCCCCCGGATCTGCTCCACCGCCCGTGAGGCGACCTCGGCGAGGTCCACCGGCTTGCGGTCCACGATCTCGTTGTCGCTGCGGGCGAGCAGGAGCAGGCCCTCGACGAGTTGCTCGCTCCGCTCGTTGGTGGCCAGCAGCGTCTTGCCGAGCTGGGCCAGCTCCGGGGATGCCTCGGGGTCGGAGAGCTGGACCTCCAGCAGCGTGCGGTTGATGGCCAGCGGGGTGCGCAGCTCGTGCGAGGCGTTGGCCACGAACCGCCGCTGGGCGTCGAAGGCCCGGGCGAGCCGGTCGAGCATCTCGTCGAAGGTGTCCGCCAGCTCCTTCAACTCATCGTCGGGGCCGTCCAGTTCGATCCGGCGTGACAGGTCCGTGGCCGCCACCTGGCGGGCCGTACGGGTGATCCGGCCGAGCGGCGAGAGGACCCGGCCCGCCATCGCGTAGCCGAAGGCGAAGGCGACGACGCTGAGGCCGAGGAGGGCCAGCAGGGAGCGCCGGAGCAGGTCGTCCAGCGCCAGCTCCTTCTGGTGGTCCATGCAGGAGTCGAGGACGACGTTGGCCTGGTCGGCCGACATCCCCTCCTTCAGGCCGGGGCAGGTGTTGCTGGTCAGGGCGACCTTGCTGCCCGGCAGCAGCTTGAACAGCGGCTCGTTGCCGACGTTCAGCGCCTGCGCCGCCAGCAGATAGATGATCGAGAGCAGCAGGATGCCCGCGATCAGGAACATGCCGCCGTAGAGCAGGGTGAGCCGTATCCGGATGGTGGGGCGCAGCCAGGGGAAGGGACGCGAGGGCTCCCGCGGGTCCCAGGTGGGCTTCGGGGGTGCGGCCGGGGGTGCGGGTGTCTGGGCCATTGCGTCAGATCCGGTAGCCGGAGCCGGGGATGGTGACGATCACGGCCGGCTCGCCGAGCTTGCGGCGCAGGGTCATGACCGTGACCCGGACGACATTGGTGAAGGGGTCGGTGTTCTCGTCCCAGGCCTTCTCCAGGAGCTGTTCGGCCGACACCACCGTTCCCTCGCTGCGCATCAGCACCTCCAGCACCGCGAACTCCTTGGGCGCCAGCTGCACCTCCTTGCCGTCGCGGAACACCTCGCGCCGGTTCGGGTCCAGCTTGATCCCCGCGCGTTCGAGCACGGGTGGGAGCGCGACGGTCGTACGGCGCCCCAGGGCGCGGACGCGCGCGGTCAGCTCGGTGAAGGCGAAGGGCTTGGGGAGGTAGTCGTCGGCGCCGATCTCCAGCCCCTCCACGCGGTCGCTGACGTCACCCGAGGCGGTGAGCATCAGCACGCGGGTCGGCAGGCCCAGCTCCACGACCCGGCGGCACACGTCGTCGCCGTGGACGAGCGGAAGGTCGCGGTCGAGCACGACCACGTCGTAGTCGTTGACCTCGATGCGCTCCAGGGCGGCGGAGCCGTCGTAGACGACGTCGACGGCCATGGCCTCCCGGCGCAGTCCTGTGGCCACCGCATCGGCGAGCAGTTGCTCGTCCTCGACGACGAGTACGCGCACGGGGGTTGTCCTTCCCTACGGGCCTGTGGTCAGGCCGGATGCCGGCTTCCGAGCGTCTCCATCCTGCCTCGAAGCCCCTTAAACCGGGGGTAAGGGGTGCGAGCGGAGCGAGAAATTCGGATTCCCCGCTTTTTGAGGTTTCTCTGAGGTGGTGGAGGGGGAGGACGAGGGCACACCCGAGATCACAGCCCGTGCGCAGTTCGGCGCGTCCTGCTGTCCCCCGCAGGATCCGGGCCCGTGGTCACCCGCCGTAGGCACATCCCCAGTGCCACCGACCCACGACGAGGGGGCGCACATGGACGCGTTCACCGCAGGACTGCTGCAGCGCATACGAACCACGGAGACCGACCTCATGCGCGCTCGCGAGACGGGCGACGACTTCCTCGCCGACGTGGAGCAGGGAGAGCTGGACGACCTGCACCGCCTGGCCGCCGAACACGGTGTGGAAGTCGGCGCACTGACCTCCTGACGAGCCCCGACCCTTGCGGAAGCGCCCCGGCACCCGAGAGGTGCCGGGGCGCTTCCGCCTTTTCCTGGAGCTTCCGCCTTTCCTGGAACTCCGCCCGTCCGGGGCATCGGCCGTCGCCGGCTCTTCCGGCCCCCGAGGGACAGCCGGCCGAGGGGAGTCAGTCGTGCCAGGCGCCCAGTTCGTCGAGCATCCGCTGGAGCGGTTCGAAGAGCCCTGACGGGGCGGCGACGGCCAGTTCGGTCGACAGGGCCACGCCCGGCCGGCCGCCGGTGCGCGCGCCCGCCTCGCGGGCGATCAGCTCACCCGCGGCGTAGTCCCACGGGTTGAGCCCCCGCTCGTAGTAGCCGTCCAGCCGGCCGCAGGCGACGTCGCACAGGTCGATCGCCGCCGACCCGCCGCGCCGGATGTCCCGGACCTGCGGCAGCACGCGGCGCACCACCTCGGCCTGGCCGAGCTTGCGCTCGACGACGTAGCCGAAACCGGTGCCGATGAGAGCCTGGTCCAGCGGCGGCGACGGGCGGCTGTCCAGGGGCCGGTCCCCGAGGCGAGCGCCCCCGCCGAGCACGGCGGAGAAGGTCTCGCCGCGGCTGGGGATCTCCACGACGCCCACGGCTGTCTCGCCGTCGATCTCCGCGGCGATGCTGACGGCCCAGGCGGGCAGCCCGTACAGGTAGTTGACCGTGCCGTCGATGGGGTCGATGACCCAGCGCACCCCGCTGGTGCCCACGATGCTCGCGCCCTCCTCCCCGAGGAAGCCGTCGTCGGGGCGCGCCTCGGAGAGATAGCCGGTGATCAGTTTCTCGGAGGCTATGTCCATCTCGGTGACCACGTCGATGGCGCTGGTCTTGGTCGCGGCGACGCCGAGGTCGGCCGGGCGGCTCTCGCTCAGCAGGGCACCTGCCCGCCGGGCGGCCTCGAGGGCGAGGTCCAGGAGTTCGTTCTTCAGGCGGTCGGTCACAGTGTTCCCTGCTCCTGCGGTCGGGGGTACGGGCTGTCGCCTCCCGCGGCGGCGGGCCGCGGGACGCGGGCGGGGCAGCAGCCCACGTGGCAGAGGTCGTGGCTCGGACCGAGCCCGCCGAGCGCGCAGCGTTCGACCACGCGCCCCTGCTCCCGGGCCGCGCGCTCCAGGACGAGATCGCGGAGGCCGGCGACGAAGCGCGGATCGGCGCCGACGGTGGCGGCCCGCGTGACCGGAAGCCCCAGCTCCTGTGCCTTCGCGGCGGCCTCGGTGTCGAGGTCGTACCTGACCTCCATGTGGTCGGAGACAAAGCCGATCGGCACCATCACCGCCGCCTGGACCCCGGCCCCTTGCAGGGCTTCGAGGTGGTCGCAGATGTCCGGTTCCAGCCAGGGGATGTGCGGGGCGCCGCTGCGCGACTGGTAGACGAGCTGCCAGGGGTGCTCGGTCCCGGTGGCCTCCTGGACCGCCGCCGCGATCTGCCGGGCCACGTCCAGGTGCTGGGCGACGTACGCACCGCCCTTGCCGTGGGCGTCGAGGGGGCCCGAGGTGTCGGCGGTGGACGTCGGGACGGAGTGCGTGGTGAACGCGAGATGGGCACCGGCGCGCACGTCCGCGGGCAGTTCCTCGAGGGCCGCGAGAGTCGCGTCCACCATCGGCCCGACGAACCCGGGGTGGTTGAAGTAGTGGCGCAGCTTGTCCACGCGCGGCAGCGGCAGCCCCTCCTTCTCCAGGGCGGCCAGGGCGTCCGCGAGGTTCTCCCGGTACTGCCGGCAGCCCGAGTACGAGGCGTAGGCGCTCGTGGCGAGGACCAGGACGCGCCGCCGCCCGTCGGCCACCATCTCCCGCAGGGTGTCCGTCAGATAGGGCGCCCAGTTGCGGTTGCCCCAGTAGACGGGCAGATCGACACCGTGGTCGGCGAAGTCCTTGCGCAGCGCGTGCAGCAGCTCGCGGTTCTGGGCGTTGATCGGGCTCACGCCGCCGAAGAGGAAGTAGTGCTGCCCCACCTCGGCCAGGCGCTCGCGCGGGATGCCGCGGCCGCGGGTGACGTTCTCCAGGAACGGGACCACGTCGTCCTCCCCCTCGGGGCCGCCGAAGGAGAGGAGCAGCAGGGCGTCGTACGGGGCGTGGGCCGGTTGTTCGGGCATGTCCTCGATCCTGCCACCCTCGCGGAGGCTCCGGGGCGGGCGCCCCTGTGCGGGACCGCGCTCCGGCGTCGTACGGGTGCCACGCGAGCGTCGTACCGGTGCGCCCGGAAATCGCCTGGCGCCGGACCCCCGGTTCAGCCGTAAGCTGTATCGGCTCCGAACGTTCCTTACGGCGCCCCTCCGGTCCTTCTCCAGCGGAGTCCACTTGGCCAGCCCCTACCGCGCGATCTTCGCCGCCCCTGGCACGAAGACGTTCTCCGCCGCGGGCCTTCTCGGCCGGATGCCGCTGTCCATGATGGGCGTCGGCATCATCACCATGATCTCCCAGCTCACCGGGCGCTACGGGCTGGCCGGTGCGCTCTCGGCCACGATCGCTCTGTCCGCGGCCCTCATCGGCCCGCAGGTGTCCCGGCTGGTCGACCGGTACGGCCAGCGGCGCGTCCTGCGGCCGGCCACGCTCGTCTCGGTCGTCGCCGTGGGCGGGGTGCTGCTGTGCGCCGAACTGAGGCTGCCGGACTGGACCCTGTTCGTCTTCGCCGCCGGCGGCGGATGCGTGCCCAGTCTCGGCTCGATGATCCGGTCGCGCTGGGCGGCGATCCACGCAGGCTCCCCGCGGCTGCTGCACACCGCGTACTCCTGGGAGTCGATCGTCGACGAGATCTGCTTCATCCTCGGCCCGGTGCTCTCGATCGGGCTGTCCACGGCCTGGTTCCCGGCGGCCGGGCCGCTGCTGGCCGGAGTCTTCCTCATCATCGGCGTGCTGTGGCTGACCGCCCAGCGCGCCACGGAGCCGGTGCCGCATCCGCGCAGCCACGACACCAAGGGTTCCGCGCTGCGCTCCCCCGGCTTGCAGGTCCTGGTGGCCACGTTCGTGTCGACCGGCGCCATCTTCGGCTCGGTGGACGTGGTGACGGTGGCCTTCGCCGAGGAGGAGGGGCACAAGGCCGCGGCGAGCCTGGTGCTCGCGGTCTACGCACTGGGATCGTGCGTCGCCGGGGCCGTCTTCGGACTGCTGCACCTCAAGGGGCGGGCCGATCGGCGGTGGCTGCTGGGCGTGGTCGTGATGGCCATGAGTATGATCCCCCTCCAACTGGCCGGGAGCCTGTCGTTTCTGGCCGTGGCGCTCTTCGTCGCGGGCCTGTCCATCGCGCCGACCATGGTGACCACCGTGGCCCTCGTCGAACAGCACGTACCACGCGCGAAGCTGACCGAGGCGCTGACCTGGGTGAGTACCGGGGTCGCGGTCGGCATGGCACTCGGCTCGGCCACCGCGGGATGGGTGGTGGACACCTCCGGGGCGGACGCGGGGTACGCGGTACCGGCCGCGGCCGGGGCGCTCGCGGCGGCGGTGGGTTTCCTGGGGTACCGCCGGCTCGCGCCGGCAACCGAGCGGGGAGGGGCATCCGCAGATGACCGCACCGAGCACCGCGTGGCGTAACTGGGCGGGGAACGTCACCACCCGCCCGGCACGGTCCGTGGCACCGTCCTCCGCGGAGGATCTGGGCCGGATCATCGCTGCCGCGGCCGAGGACGGGCTGACGGTCAAGCCCGTCGGCACCGGCCACTCCTTCACGGCTGTCGCCGCCACCGACGGGGTGCTCATACGCCCCGAACGCCTCGCCGGGATACGGGAGATCGACCGTGCCGCGGGAACCGTCACCATCGGATCCGGCACCCCTCTGAAGCAGCTCAACGAGGCCCTCGCGGCCGAGGGCCTGTCGCTGGCCAACATGGGCGACATCATGGAGCAGACGGTGGCCGGGGCCACCAGCACCGGTACCCATGGCACGGGCCGCGACTCCGCCTCGACGTCCGCTCAGATCAAGGCCCTTGAGCTGGTCACCGCCGACGGCTCGGTCCTGCAGTGCTCCGACAAGGAGAACTCGGAGATCTTCGCCGCGGCGCGTCTGGGGCTCGGCGCTCTCGGCGTCGTCACCGCGATCACCTTCGCGGTGGAGCCCGTCTTCCTGCTGAGCGCCCGCGAGGAGCCGATGGCCTTCGACCGGGTCCTCGCGGAGTTCGACCAGCACGTCATGGAGAACGAGCACTTCGAGTTCTACTGGTTCCCGCACACCGAGAACTGCAACACCAAGCGCAACAACCGCAGCGCGGGCCCGGCCGCCCCGCTCGGACGGATCGGCGGCTGGGTCGAGGACGAACTGCTCTCCAACGGCGTCTTCCAGGCCGTCTGTTCGGCAGGCCGGGCGGTGCCCGCGGCCATCCCCGGCATCGCCAAGATCTCCAGCCGTGCCCTGTCGGCCCGCACCTACACGGACATCCCTTACAAGGTGTTCACCAGTCCCCGCCGGGTCCGTTTCATCGAGATGGAGTACGCCCTTCCGCGGACGGCGGCCATGGAGGCGCTGCGCGAGGTCAAGGCGATGGTCGACCGCTCGAGCCTGCGCATCAGCTTCCCCGTCGAGGTGCGCACCGCTCCTGCCGACGACATCACGCTGTCCACCGCGTCGGGCCGGGAGACCGCGTACATCGCCGTGCACATGTACCGGGGCACCCCGCACCAGGCGTACTTCACCGCCGTCGAGCGGATCATGACCGCGCACGGGGGGCGGCCGCACTGGGGCAAGCTGCACACCCGCGACGCCGCCTACCTGGCCGATGTCTACCCGCGGTTCGGTGAGTTCACGGCGCTGCGCGACCGGCTGGACCCGGAGCGGGTGTTCGGCAACGCGTATCTGCGGCGCGTCCTCGGCGACTGAGCCGATCGGACGCCGGATCACTCCGGGGCGCGGCCGGGCCACTTGGCTGCGTACGGAGTTCGGGCCTTTCCCTCACGGACCGCGTTCGCGCCACGGGCCGAGCGCGATGTCGGCCGGACCTATGGCCCGAACTCCCGCCCGAGCCGCCACCCGAGGCGGTGGAATCGCCCAACCGGGTGCATAGCGCCGGGCGTACGGGAGAACGCTCCGCGCCCCGTCCGCCTCCTGTCGGCCTGTCGCGGGGCTCCGATCCGCGAACGGGCCGTGGTTGGCGGGCGGTTGACGGGCCGAGGCCCGCCCCGGTGGCGATCACTGAGGAAGGAATCAGTTATTCCGATTCAGCGGATTCCGTGAAAGCCCTCATCAGTTCACCACGAGCTCCACACCCAACTCCCTTGCGCACGGCAAGTTCCGCGGCGCGGCGACTGCACCGGCATGGCACGAATGGAGTACTGTGGCGAGCCCTGGCTCCGGTTTCCCATCCTGCCGCCGGACCCATCGGGGCGCCGCAGGTGGCACTCGGATCGGTGGAGCCGCGGCGGGACACGGGCAACGGTGCACAGGACAACCGATACGGTCACTGAGAGTTGCAAAAAAGTAACCGTGTCATAACGGCGTATCCGGGCGCATGCCCGACACGCCAGGCAACTCGGCAATGATGTGGCAGGCTGCACCCGGGCAGGCCACACTCGACTAGCGGAAGCAGCGACGCACGTGACGTCGGCAGGCACCACCCGGGAGGTCCCCATGCCCGAACTGCGTGTCGTGGCCGTCAGCAACGACGGCACACGGCTGGTGCTCAAGGCTGCGGACAGCACGGAGTACACGCTTCCGATCGACGAGCGGCTGCGTGCCGCCGTACGCAACGACCGGGCGCGGCTCGGCCAGATCGAGATCGAGGTCGAGAGCCACCTCCGGCCCCGCGACATCCAGGCGCGTATACGAGCCGGTGCCTCCGCTGAGGAGGTCGCACAGCTCGCCGGCATCCCCGTCGACCGCGTCCGGCGCTTCGAGGGACCCGTCCTCGCCGAGCGCGCCTTCATGGCCGAGCGGGCCAGGAAGACACCCGTGCGCCGGCCCGGCGAGAACACCGGGCCGCAGCTCGGCGAAGCCGTCTCCGAGCGGCTGTTGCTGCGCGGCGCCGACCGGGACACGGTCCAGTGGGACTCCTGGCGCCGGGACGACGGCACCTGGGAGGTCATGCTCGTCTACCGCGTCGCGGGCGAGCCGCACTCGGCGAGCTGGACGTACGACCCGCCGCGGCGGCTCGTACAGGCCGTCGACGACGAGGCGCGGGCCCTGATCGGCGAGACGGACGACACCCCGGAGCCGAGCTTCCCGTTCGTACCCCGGATCGCCCGGCTGCCGCGCGAGCGGTCCGGCGAGCGGCCCGCCGACCGGTCGGCTCAGGCTTCGGCGCCCGAGCCGGACGAAAGCGGTGAGAGGGACTCGCTGACGAGCCTTCTGGAGGCGGTGCCGAGCTTCCGGGGCGACATGGTCGTACCGGAGACGTCGGTGGCGCCGGAGGAGGAGCCCGGCGAGGAGCCGGAGCCCGCCGAGGAGCCGGCGGCTCCCCCGGCCGCTGCGGGCGCGGGTTCGGCGTACGCGGACGTGCTGATGCCGCGCGCGGTCGCCGGTCACCGGGACCGGCTCACCGGCACCACGGACCGTCAGGCCGAGGCGGACGGCGTCCGCCCGGGCCGCCGGGCAGCTGTCCCGAGCTGGGACGAGATCGTCTTCGGCACCCGCCGCAAGAAGCAGGATTAGCAGCAGGACCGACAGCCGACTGACGGCCCGCCACCGGCGGACCGGTGAGGAAGCCCCCGGCCTTGAAGGCCGGGGGCTTTCCCGTGTGCCCGAGACTGACCGCATTGCTGCGTCAACTCCCAGGTGCCGCGGGCGTCACTGAGTGGGGCGCGCCACCTGGGAGTTGACGGGCACCGCCTCGTACGGGTGAGGAGGCGGGTCAGCCCGGATCCGCCCCTGTGGCGACCGCGCGGTCGGGGTCGGCGGACCACTCGCTCCAGGAACCGACGTAGAGCGCCGCGGGGATGCCCGCGGTGGCCAGCGCCAGGACCTCGTGCGCGGCCGAGACGCCCGAGCCGCAGTAGACGCCCACCGGCACCTCGGGCTTGACGCCGAGCGCCGAGAACCGTTCGCGCAGCGCCTTCGCCGGCCGGAGGCGGCCGTCGTCCGTGACGTTGTCGGTCGTGGGGGCGGACAGCGCGCCCGGGATGTGCCCGGCGATCGGGTCCATAGGCTCCACCTCCCCGCGGTACCGCTCCCCCGCTCGCGCGTCCATCAGCACACCGGTGCGCGCGAGGGAGGCCGCGTCGTCGGCGGAGAGCAGGGGGAGAGCGCCGGGCCGCGGCACGAACGTGCCCTCCGCGGGTTCCGGGGCCTCGGCCGAGAGCCCACGACGCCCCTGGGCGGTCCAGGTCGCGAGGCCGCCGTCCAGGACGCGTACGTCCTCGTGCCCCGCCCATCGCAGCAGCCACCACGCCCGCGCCGCGCCCCACCCCAGCCCGCCGTCGTAGACGACGACCGGACGATCGCCCGAAACACCCGCTCTGCGCATCGCCGCGCCGAAGACCTCGAGGTCCGGGAGGGGATGGCGGCCGCGGCCCTCGCCCGCGGGACCCGCGAGGTCGGCTTCCAGGTCGATGAAGACGGCCCCGGGCAGGTGCCCCGCCTCATAGGCGGACCGCCCCAGCGGGCCTCCGAGCTGCCAGCGGACGTCGAGCAGGACCGGCGGGCGTTCCCCCGACAGGACACTCGCGAGTTCGGATGCGCTGATGATGGCATTCATGATTCCCATCCTCGCGCAGTCGTCCCCGCGCCGCGCCGTACACCCGTGAGGCTGTTGTGGCGCCCGTGACGTCACCGGGGACGGCGGGCGCGACGGTCCGCCGTATCTGTACCGCGCAGTGCGGATCCGGGGCGGGGCACATGCCAAATCGGGCATCCTCCGGCGGTAACCGGCAGATTGCGGCGCGGCCGAGGGTTGGAGCGCGCTCCGTGGTGCAAGCATCTGGACGGGCGTCCCGCAGTACACCCACGAAGTCGGCGCGCCCGTTCCCCGGCACGACCACCACGATGGTCCGAGGAGAGAGTGACGATGACCGGTGCACCGACCCGGCGCACACCGGGCACGCCCTGCTGGATGAGCCTGATGGTTCACAGCCTGGCCGCGACCCAGGAGTTCTACGGCGCCCTGTTCGGCTGGACGTTCGGCCCGGGCCCACGCCAACTCGGCCCGTACGTCCAGGCGTACCTCGACGGCCGCGTGGTCGCCGGGATCGGTGAACTGCCGCACGGGCGGCAGCTTCCCGTGGCCTGGACGACGTATCTGGCCTCCGACGACGCGGACGTCACGGCCGAACAGATCCGCGCCTGCGGCGGGACGGTGGGGGTGGGCCCCCTCGACGCCGGCAGCGCGGGCCGGATGGTCATCGCCTCGGACACCACAGGCGCGGTCTTCGGTGTCTGGCAGGGGCGCGATCACGTGGGCGGTGAACTGGCCGGTGAGCCGGGCACACCGGTCTGGAACGAACTCCTCACCCAGGAAACCGCGGTCGCGAAGTTCTACGGGGCGGTCTTCGGCCACGAGGCGGAGGCGGTGACCACCGAGAACCACGACTGCCAGACGCTGCATCTGGACGGACGGCCGGTGGCCACGATCCACGGCATGGGCAGCGCGCTGCCGCGCAACCGCGGTCCGCACTGGATGACGTACTTCGAGACGACCGACGCCGACGCGGCGGCGCAGCGGGTCACGGAACTGGGTGGGCAGGTCGTGCAGCCGCCGCGGGACAGCCCGATGGGGCGGCTCGCCACCGTGGAGGACCCGGAGGGCGCGGTGTTCTCCTTGGTGACCTCGGCGGCGTGACGCATCGCCAAGTCATCTGCGCCCCGTGGCCAGGTGGTTGAGGCCGACCGGTGCGAACGGCCCACCGGCGCACGGGAGTCCTACGGCGCTGGCTGCCGGTCCGGCACGCAGTCCGGCCGGTGGTACGGACGCCCCGGTGGTACTGACGAGCCGGTGGGCGGTCGAGCCGGTGGGCGGTCGAGCCGGTACGGGAGCCATCGGCGGTCGAACGGCAGCACAGCGGACGAGAGCGTGGTCGCCGCCCGCGCCGCGGCCGCGTTCATCCGGCGCTGGTGGTGGCGACCAGCGCTGGTGGTGGCGACGGCGCAGCGCTTCGTAACCCACCTCGCTCTCCGGACGGTTGACGTCCCCGACCACCACCTGGGCGCCTTCGACAACCATCCGGCCGCCCACCGTACGGGCGTTGTGGGTCGACCGGGGCACCCCACCAGCACAACACCTCGGCTTGCAGCACCTCGATGGGGTCGCCGAGTTCGACCAAGTGGCCGGGTGCCGTGCGCATGGGGCAGGGCCGGACGTGTTGGGGTCCAACATCTTGCCCCTGCTTTCGCGGACCCGGAGACGGCGTACGAGCTGAGTGAGGGCAGCCGCGGCCAGGGCGGGCGCGCCACCCGCTAGAGGGGCTGGTGCTGCTCAGCGCAGCCACGTCGCTTCGCCAGCGGTCATCTCTTCGGGCCTCACCCCCGCCGCTTGGATCTCCTGACGGAGCCTGGCGGCGGCCTGTACCAAGGCAACGGACCCCATGCCCTCCGGCATCCATAGCCAGCCTGCTGATCCAGCACAGCGAGTGGGTAAGGACCGTCTCAGGATCCGCGTCTCGTGTTCGGGTAGGGCGTGAGCCGAGTTCGTGGCGTACGCGGAGTCAGAACAGCCAGGCCAGGTAGGCAGATATGGCAATTCCGGCAGTGGACACGAGCGCCAGGCGCTTGGCGAACCAGGCGATCCGGGTGCCGCGTACCGCTGCGAAGAAGTCCTGATTCGACGCGCCCCTTCGCGGAAAGACGCCACTCGCCGTTACGGGTAGCGCTGCTGAACCGATCAGCAGGCCCAGGAAAGCCAAAGCGACATTGACCCAGGCAGAACCCATGCCGGCGACGACGTAGCCGTCGCTGCCCTTGCGGACCTGGATCGTGTCGCCGGGGTTGGCTTCCCGGGTGTTCACTCGGGCCTGCGGATCGCTCACGGGGCCATCACCGTCATCGGCCCCGGACGGACGGAAGGTGCCATAACAGTGGCGCATGCCTCCGCGACCGCCACTCCCGCTGTGGCAGTCGCTGACGGTCAGCTTGCCTGCAGTGCCCAGGAATCCGCTTGCGACGGCGGCCTGGGATACGGATACGCCGCAGACGCCTAGGGCTACCAGCAGACCGACGACGCCAGCGGCGCGGCCTCCGATGGTGGGCCGCGGGTAACTCGTTGTTGGCATGGACAGACCCTATGACATCGACAGACCCATGAAACAGCCCCGCTTCGGGTGCTGGCTCCATGACGTCGAGTGGGCAGGTGAGCCAGTAAGCCTGCCTGCCTTCGCAGGTCCCCTCCCGGAGAGGTGCCCGCCAGTGTGAAAATTGGAGAATGTCAGGCGGCGGTTGTCGGTGGCGCGGGCGGCTCCAGCCCTACCTGTATGACCACCCACCTGTCCCCCCGCATGACACGCGGCAGCCGGGCCAACACCCTGACACCTCCGGGAACCTCACCTCACGCGCACAGAGCCCTTCCAACGAACTGATGAGGACTCAAAGAACGTTCTAGGCCGAGCGCTGAGCTTTCGTTCAGACCCCCAAGGAGGGGAGTATGCGGTAGGCAGCGAGCGGCGGCGGAAGTGGGACGGCTTGTCAGCCGCGCATGCCACTGATCCTTGAAGATGACTCAGCCGCGAAGATCAGCGAACCAGGTGCAGTGGTGACCGCAGGCCTAAGGATCCCGGCACGGTTCGCTCAGCGCCCTCCAGATCCCGATGGGTGAACCCCTGCCAGCTACCTCCCGACCCCCTCGAACCTGCACCTCATAGAGCTTTGTTGTCGTAACCGGAGCCGACGACAGGGAAGTCCTTCACGGACGAAAAGGCAGCTACGCCTGCCTTCATCGTGGTATTGATAAGACCCAATGCCTTAGATGCCGCATCAAGGGACGAAGCAATTGTGTTCCACGTTTCCATAATGACCACGAGTTGCGCTGCCGCCAGCGCCATCAGGGCAGCCGAACCAACCAATCCCCCAACTGGAACAAAAGCCACTGCGCGCGATGCAACCCACGTAGCGCCCCAAGCGAGCAGCTGGTCGGCAAGGCCGGCCAGCATCGACTTGAGCATTTCGCCGAGCTCAAACACATAGAGCGCGGCCGCATCGTAGTTTTCTTTCAAAGACTCGAAAGCTTCTTTGACCTGAGTGATCTTCTGGGATAGTTCATCGAAATACACCCACGCCGCATCGGCGGAATTTCCATCCCAGGTGGCGCTCAGCGCTTGATTCCCCTTCTTTATATTGCGATGGAGGGAATCACAAAATCTCCCCAGGTTACCCCAGACCTGTGAGCAATCGCTGTATTCGCCCCAGGAACCAAGGATGACACCATTCACAAAGTCATAGGGATCGAATCCGATAGTCAGTTTGGAGAGTTCAACAATCCATGCCGATGGACTGCCAACATCCAGTGCCGTACCAATTGTTTTCGACACAGGATTCATGTCGTACTCGGCGACATGGCCGTCGATATACCCGTCACCGCCCCCTACCGATTTCAAGGCGGACGCAGCATCCTCCGCGTCGGTGAAATCGCCTGCCGCCTTGCCGGATTTCCCACCACCAGTCTTTTTTGACCCGGGGTAGGTGGCATCCAACTTTGCCGCCTGGTCCCGGTCGGTCTCCTTGTAGTACTCGGATGATTTCCCCAGTTCAGCGCTGCCCGATTCCAGGATTGACTGAAGCTTCTGAAGGGTCTTCTTTGCCTCGTGGAGGTGTTTATCATGGTCACCGGCAACCATGTCCCACAGCTTTCCACCTTCTGCTTCAAGCTTTGCATTCGACGTATAGTCGGCGGCGCGACCCGAGTCGTCAGCACCCCGGCCGACAAGTTTGGCGAAGCCGTCCAGGTCAGAAGTCTCGACACGGAAATTCAATCTGTCCTCCAAGTTTGCGAATTACACCCACCATCAGCCCCACTGGCAGGGAATTCTCGATCTTGCGCCAAAGGGGTTCGAAATTGATCGCCTAGTAGAGCGACCAACCGCCGGCGTGAGAACTCTTGGACGACTTCTGGCCCTGCATCTGCTGACGCTCTTCTTCGATTTCCTGTCGCTGCTTTTCAAGGACCCTCTGACCTTCGGCAGCCAGCTCCTCACGCTCTTTCTCCGAAAGCGAATCCCATTTCTCTTCCATGACAGAATGGACCTGCTCAACCAGCTGGCCAGAATACGCCGAGATATCCATCGCCTGGCGCAGACCCACACGGCCGGAGAGAACCTCTTGCGCCATCTCCTTCAGAGCGTCTCCAGCCCCGCCCGCCGCAACCGCCTCCAGCGATTTTCGCAGGAGACGCGCCGCCGCCGGATCCTTGGTGATCCCCAGGAACTCGGACTCGTCCACCTTCTTCTGTGGTTCGTCAGGCATGCCAGTCCCCCATCGACGTCACAAGCCGGGTGGCTGCCCCGGCGCCTCCGCGATCCGACTGATCGTACGAGATGGAAGGACGTCCACATCGCAGCAGGCCAAGGAAGAGCTCGCCACTTGGCATGCGCCCTTCGCAGCTCGACGAACTGCCATTCCTTGCCTGCGAGTCGCGATCCTGCCGCACCTGAACGTCGTATCGGATGCGCCCCTGCCGCTGGGGTCGGAACCTGTCGGTCGATCACCTCGGATACGAGCCTGGCCTCACCGCTTCAATTGGCTCGGCTGAGCTGGGCTGATTGCGGTGGCGTGGACAGTCACAGCACCGAAACGATCAAGGTCCTGCGGAAGCGGGGCACCCTGTTCTACCGGGTCCACTGCCTAGTTTCGAATCGGCGCGGCCCGAACAGCCCCGAAGAACCGTAGAAGAGTCCATTGACGGCCCGCCTGCGAACGGCCCATACCCGCACGGGGGTCCTACGTCACGGGCCGCCGGACCGTCGTACCGCCCGAAGGCGGTACGACGGTCCGAGCGCCGGCCGGTGGGCGGTCGAGCCGGTGCGGGAGCCATCGGCGGTCGAACGGCAGCACAGCGGACGAGAGCGTGGTCGCCGCCCGCGCCGCGGCCGCGTTCATCCGGCGCTGGTGGTGGCGACCAGCGCTGGTGGTGGCGACGGCGCAGCGCTTCGTAACCCACCTCGCTCTCCGGACGGTTGACGTCCCCGACCACCACCTGGGCGCCTTCGACAACCATCCGGCCGCCCACCGTACGGGCGTTGTGGGTCGACCGGAGCACCGCACCAGCACAACACCTCGGCCTGATCGGTCCGCGATCCGCTTCATGAGCTGGGCCAACTTCGCCCTCCGGCGGCAGGGCCTACGCATCACCTGCGGCCACCGCACGATCCTCGGGAGTTCGCACAACCTCTGAAGTTCACGCGGTGGCCGTAGCCGTTCCCAGCCGGGTGCCCTGGCAAATTCGCGCAACCGGACTGGAGTACCAGGACGCATGGGGCAGCGCGACGGGCCGGGCGACCCGTCGCGCGATCACGGCCCTCGACGTAGCGGCAGGGTCCGGCGACGGGCCACGCCGCCCGGGCTCAGGTCGACCAGACGACCTTGCCGTTGTCCACGATGGCCACCTTGCCGTCGGCCCGGAGGACCATCTGGGCGCCCTCGTGGCCGTGGCTCTTGGAGGCCCAGATGGGGCGGTCGTCGGCGTTGTGGATGACGAGGTTGCCATCCGTCTGGAAGATCGCCCGATGGTTGTCGCCGAAGGTCATGGACGCCCAGATGGCGTTGCCGTTCTCGTTGTAGACGACGAGGTTGCCGTCGGTCTGCATGGTCATGCGGATGCGGTTGGTGGTCCAGGCCTGCTTGACCTCCAGGACGCTGGGCGCGGAGACGGTCTCGGTGCTCCAGTTCCGCTTCGGGGCCGCCTTGGGCTTGGGCTTCTTCTTGGGCGGGCTGCTCGTCCTGGGCTCCTCCGCCGGCACGACGGGCTTGGGGGCCTCGCTCTTCCTCGGCTTCTCCTTGCTCGGGGACGGGCTGGACTTCTCGGCCACGTAGTCGTCGAGGGCGGCGGGGGCGGGGTCCGGGTTCAGGACGGTGTCGGAGCCGGTCAGCGCCTTGCCGTCGTCGGGGCGCTCCTTGTCCTTCGCGCCCCCGATCAGCAGCAGCGGTACGGCGATCAGAACGGCGCCCGCGATCGCGGCCCCCGCCAGGACCGGCTTGCGGGGGCGTCCGCCGTCGACGCCGGTACCGGCCTTGACGCCCGGCGGCGTCGTCCCGACAGCAGCCGCCACGCCGACGCCCTCCTCGGGCGCCTCGGTCGTGCCGGCGGCGGCCGAGGGCGGGGGCGGGGCGGTGGTGGTCTTCCCCGTCGGGGTGGTGCCGGACTCCGCCTCGGGGGCGGTTGCCGGGCTCGGCGTGTCCTCTGGGGCGGCGACCGGGCTCGACGCGTCCTCGGGCGGAGCGGAGGACGCGGGCTGGGTCCCGGCCTCCTGTACGCGGGGGGCGGCGGCAGCCGCCACGTTCGCGCCGGGGGTGTGGTGCTCGGCGGACATGCGGTTACTCCTCCTCAGGGGCAGAGCTGTCGGTGGTGGGCAGAGGCCCGCGTAGCCACCGGTCACGGACGAACGCCGGTGCGCCGGGCGGGCGTTGGGCGAGTGCTGCGTCGAGGTCAGCCGGTTCGGCGCGGTCCTGTTCGTCGGGTCGCGTGTGACCCGGCGCGGTGCCGGCCGGAGGCGGATCCGATGCCTTTCCGTGCTGCGAGATCTTCGCGTACGGCCCCGGCCCGGACCTCCGGCCGGAAGGCGTGAATTCAACGGGTTGGACGGCGTACCCACTTGTGCCGTGGTGGGGAAAGGTAACCGCTCACCCACCCCGACCGTCCGGTCGCTTTGTCCACCCGCGCCTCACTACTCCCGGAAAGTTCTGCATCCGGGCAGCAAACGGGCACGCAGGCGACCGATACGGACCTTTCACGAACCCCAACGGACAAGGCTGGTGTGGCATTCTGTTGACGTCCCCGACTGAGCAGTGTCGGCGTGTGCACATGCCGTTCGGCACCCAAGAGTTCGTACGGACCCAAGAGTTCAGGTGGAGATGCGGCCCGGAGAACGGCAAGAGGCCAGGCATGGCGCCCCGTTGGTGCTGCCCGATGTCTCCGGCCCTGTCGCCGCCCCCGAACCACCCGCCCCCGAACCACGCGCCTCCGGCACCACCGAAGCCGCCGGCACCCCCGCGATACCCGAAGCCGTGCGCGCCGCTGCCCGCCGGGCACCAGGGCACTGGATCGGAGTGGTGGACCCGGAGTGGACCGAGGAGCGGACACCGCCGGAGTGGGCGGTACTGGGGGAATGGCAGTCGGACGAGAGCGGGGGTGTGGGCGACTACCGCGCCAACCCGGCGTACCGGCCCTCGGCGCGGGTGCTCGGCTGGCCGGAGCCCACCGACCCGGTGGACGCGGCGGCGCAACGGGCCGCCACCGGCTACGGCTCGGTGGACGAGGCACTCGCGGCGCTCGCGGAGGCGGAGGTCACCGTGGTGCGCGGGCCGGACGGCGGGCCGCTCACGGCCGCCGGGCGGGACGGGGCCCCGGTGGCGCTGTTGTTCACCTCACCGGCACACGAGTTCCTGTCCGAGGCGCTTCACCATGACACGCTTCCGGCACGGGAGTTGGCCCGTTCACTGAGCGGTCCCGGCACCCTGCTGATGGTCAACGCCGGTGCCGCGGCCCCCCTGATCGTCCCGGCCGACAGCCTTCCCGCCCCCGTACGCGGGGCGGGCCACGAGGGGACGCCCGCAGCAGACGCCGCGGAGGAGGACCCCGGCGCACCCTCCGGCCCGGCGGACCGTACCGGCTCTCCGGTCGCGGGCCCCTTCGCGGACCGGACCGACAGCTCTCCTGAACCCTGGCCCCACACCACAGGGAGGACCCCGTGACGTGCCCGGCCCAGCAAACCCCGGTATCCCCGGCGGCGCGCGCGGAGTCCGGTTCCGACGGCGAGAAGTACGAGAGGACGGACGCCACCGCGACCGCCGTGGCCGCCGCACTCGCCGAACCCGAGCCCGAACCCCAGCCCGAGCCCGAACCCAAGCCCGAACCCCAGCCCGAGCCCGAACCCCAGCCCGAGCCCGAGCCCGAGCCCGCAGAGGCGACGACCGCGGCCGAGGCCGGTACGAAGGCCTCCGAGGCCGAGAAGAGGACCGCGCAGGGCAGGACCACCGTGGCCGAGCCCGAGGCCGGGACCGCCTCGGGCACCCCGTCCGAACCCGAGGCCGACCCCGGTGCCGCCGCGGCGGCCAAGAGCCGGCTGCCCGCGCTCGTACGGACCATGACCGTGACCGCGATCGACCGGCCGCAGCAGCGGACCGGGCCGGTGGGGCGGCCGGGCAAGGCCGTACTGGCCGGGGCCGCGGTCGCGGGGGCGCTGTTCGTGGCGGTGCCGTTCCTGGTGCTCGGCGGGGACGACGCCAAGGACCGCAAGGCGCCTGGGGCGGCGGGAACCGTGCTCGACGGGAGTTCTCCTGAGGCACCCGGCGACTTCGCGGTGACCCCGCCCGACACCGGTTCCTCGGGCGACGGCGAGAAGGGCTCCGGCAAGCCCGGTAAGCCGGTGCGGGAAGCCCCCGTGTCCGCCCCGGCGCAGGACAAGGGCGAGCCGGAGAAGGACGCCGGCCAGAAGGACCGGCCGAAGGAGCAAGGCGGCGGCAAGAGGTCCGGCGGCGAGAAGAACCGGCCCGCGAAGGCCGGTTCGGGCCCGGCTCTCGGTTCCCCCGTCTCCCTGTGGAGTCATCTCTCGGGCCGCTGCATCGACGTACCGGGCGGCAACTTCAGCGACGGCAGGAAGCTGTTCGTGTGGGACTGCGACAACAGCGAGGCGCAGAAGTGGCGGTTCGCCTCCGACGGAACCGTCCGCATCAAGGACAAGTGCCTGGACGTGGCCAACGCGAACTTCAACGACGGCTCCCCCATCCAGATCGCCTGGTGCAACGGCAACGCCGCCCAGAAGTTCGTCCTGAACCCCAGCCACGACCTGGTCAACACCGTCGTCGGCAAGTGCGTCGACATCAAGGACAACAACCGGGGCAACGGGGCCTGGCTGCAACTGTGGAGCTGCGCGGGCACCGACAACCAGAAGTGGAGCGTCTGACCGGACGCTCCGGACCGGGAGCACCGCTCTCGAACACCCCCGCCCGCCCGAAGGGCGCGGCATGATGGCACCGTCGGCTCGCCGGCACGCGCCCCCCGGCGAAGTGGGGCGCCGCCGAAGACGCCGCCGAAGCAAGGAGGTTGGTGCGTGTCGCGCCAGGTACTGACGGTCGGTCCCGGGGACCGGGACCGCTACCGGACGATCGGTGAGGCACTCGCGGCCGCCCGTACCGGCGCGCTCATCAGCGTCCGGCCCGGGACGTACGCGGAGAACCTGGTGATCCAGACCCGGGTCACCCTCACCGCCGCCGAGGGGCGGGGCACGGTGGAGATCCGGCCGCGCTCGGGCAGCGTGCTCGCGCTGCGCGCCGACGCCGTGATGCTCTCCGAGCTGACCCTGCGCGGCGGCGACGCCGAGCAGCCCGCCGTGGACGTGCGGCGCGGGCAGGCCGCGTTCGACGGCTGCGAGGTGGTCGGCGCAGCCTGGACCGCGATGCTCGCCGGGGGCACCGGTTCGCTCGCGCTGCGGGACTGCCGGGTGAGCAACCCGCAGGGCGCGGGCATCGTGGTCACCTCGACCACGCCCACCACCGTGGAGTCCTGCACCCTGGAGCATCTGGGCACCAGCGGCCTGGTCCTGTCCGAGCAGGGCGACGCGCGCATCCGCGGCTGTACGGTGCGCGACGCCCGCGGCAACGGCCTGCTGGCCAACGGCGAGGCCCGCGGCACCGTCGAGGACTGCGACATCTCGTCCACCGACAAGCCCTCCATCGCCCTGGAGCAGAACTGCACCACCTCGGTGGTCCGCACCGTGGTGCACGACACCAGCACCGGCGTGCACCTGAGCAGCGAGGGCCGTACGACGCTGGAGGACGTCCGGGTCACCGGGGCCTCCGGGAACGGGATCGCGCTGGCCGCGGGTACCGACCCGGTCCTGCGCCGCTGCCGCGTCTCGCGCACCCGCGGCCATGGCGTGCTGGTCACCGACCGCGCCCGCGGCACCTTCGAGGACTGCTGGGTGGACGGCGCACAGGGCGCGGCGCTGCGGGTCGCCGGGGCCGCTTCCCCGGCGCTGATCGGCCTGACGGTCCGCGACTGCGGCGAGACCGCGCTGCTCCTGGAGGAGGACTCGGCACCGGAGTTGGACCGCCTGGAGGTGATCGGCGGCTCGCCCGCGGTCGCGGTGCGCGGCGGCGCCAACCCGCTGCTGCGCCGGGCCCGACTGGTCGAGCCCTCCGGCGACGGCATCGCGGCCACCCAGGACGCCCGCGGGCGCGCGGAGGACTGCGAGATCGTACGGCCGAAGGGCGCGGGTGTGCGCGTGGCCTCCGGCAGCACCCTCTACCTGGCCGGCGGCGGGGTCTCCGACACGGCCACCAGCGGCCTGGTCGTGGAGGACGGCGGCAACGTCACCGTCCGCGACTTCCGTATCGAGATATCCGGCGAGGAGGGCGTGGTGGTCGCCGCGGGCGGCGAGTTGACCGCCAACCGCACCGCGGTGCACGCCCCCCAGGGCCACGGCTTTCTGCTCCGCGAGGACGCGCTCGCCTCGCTCAGCGGCTGTGAGGTCACCGGAGGCGCCCAGGACGGCTTCCGGGTGGAGTCCACCGCGCCGGTCTCGCTGCTGAACTGCCTGGCCCGGGAGAACGAGGGCGGCGGCCTGGTGCAGACCGTGCCCGGCGAACGGCTCGCCGTGGAAGGCCTGAACAGCACCGGCAACGGCAAGCGGGACGCCTGGGGCACCGGCAGTGCCGAGAACACGGACCCGGCCGGCTCCGGCGCCGCGGACGCGCCTCCGCCGGACCGCGCCGACGGCCCGCTCGGCGCCCTCAACGAGCTGATCGGCCTGGAGAACGTCAAGCAGCAGGTGCGAACCCTGGTCAACCTGACCCAGCTCGCCCAGCGCCGTGAACAGCTCGGCATGCCCGCCCCGCCGATGAGCCGCCACCTGGTCTTCGCAGGCCCGCCCGGCACCGGCAAGACCACCGTCGCCCGCCTCTACGGGGCGATCCTGGCCGAACTCGGCTCGCTGCGCAGCGGGCACCTGGTCGAGGTCTCCCGCGCCGACCTGGTCGCGCAGATCGTCGGCGGCACCGCGATCAAGACCACCGAGACCTTCCAACGGGCGCTCGGCGGCGTGCTGTTCATCGACGAGGCCTACACGCTCACCGCGGACAGCGGCAACGGCGGTGCCGACTTCGGCCGCGAATCGGTGGACACCCTGCTGAAACTGATGGAGGACCACCGCGACGACGTGGTGGTGGTCGCGGCGGGCTACTCGGGCGAGATGGATTCCTTCCTGGGCTCCAACCCGGGTCTGGCCTCCCGCTTCTCGCGGACCATCGAGTTCGAGAACTACTCGGTGCCCGAACTGGTGGCCATCATGGAGAACATGTGCGCCCAGCACCAGTACGAGCTGGGCGAGGGCACCGCGGCGGCGCTGGCTACGCACTTCGAGGCGATGCCGCGGGACGCCGGCTTCGGCAACGGCCGTGCCGCGCGCGGGGTGTTCGAGGAGATGGTGGACCGGCAGGCGGTCCGCCTCGCCACCCAGCAGCAGGTCGGCGAGCACGACCTGCAGCTGCTGCTGCCGGAGGACGTCTCCGCGACCGCCGCATCCAAGGCCGCCGAGACCGCCGCCCCGGAGAACGACCCGCTGACCCGCCTCGGCGACATGATCGGCCTGGCCGAGGTGAAGCGCGACGTCACGGACCTGGTCAACCTCATCACCACCGCCCGCCACCGTGCCGCCGCCGGACTGCCGGTGCCCTCGCTCAGCCACCACCTGGTCTTCACCGGCCCGCCCGGCACCGGCAAGACCACGATCGCCCGCCTCTACGGGGAGATCCTGACCCAGCTCGGCATCCTTCAGCGAGGACAGCTGATCGAGGCGGCCCGCGCCGACCTGGTCGGTCGTTACATCGGCCACACCGCCCAGTTGACCCGGGAAGTCTTCGAACGGGCCCGCGGCGGCGTGCTGTTCATCGACGAGGCCTACACCCTCACCCCGCGCGGCGGCGGCGCCGACTTCGGCCAGGAGGCGGTGGACACCCTGCTGAAACTGATGGAGGACCACCGCGACGAAGTGGTCGTCATCGTCGCCGGTTACACCGACGAGATGGACCGCTTCCTCGCCTCCAACCCGGGGCTGTCCTCCCGCTTCCCGCGCCGGGTCGCCTTCGCCGACTACACCTCCGAGGAACTGGTCACCATCGTGCGCACCCAGGCCACCAGCATGGGCTACGAGTGCGGACCCGGCACCGGCCCGCTGCTCAGGAAGTACTTCGACTCGCTGCCCCGGGACCGCTCGTTCGGCAACGCCCGCCTGGCCCGCCAGGTGGTCGAGTCGATGGTCACCCGCCAGGCGGGGAGGCTCAGTTCGCTGGCCGCTCCCACCCTGGACGACCTGCGCGTCCTCCTCCCCGAGGACGTCGCGGCCGCGGCCCCGAAGGCGGCCCGGTGAGGCCGCGCGCCGGCGGGGTCGCCCGCCTGCTGTCCGGCACCGGCCTCGCCGCCGCCCTGCTGCTGCCCGCGGCCGCTCCGGTCCAGGCTGCGCCCTTCCCGGGCATGCCCACGGCCTATGGGCGGGCGGACGGGAAGAAGGGCCAGGGCCTGCCCGGCATGCCCTCCGCGCTCGATCCGGAGGCCGAGCAGGCGGCCTGCACCCCCGCCTCGCGCGAGAAGGCGAAGAAGCAGGACTGGTCGCGCCAACGCCTCGACCTGGACCGGCTCCACCGGCACAGCACCGGCGCGGGCGTGACCGTCGCCCTGATCGACACCGGGGTGGCCCCCCGCGCCGCCGGGCTCAGGGGCCGGATCACCGCCCAGGGCGCAGCCGGTGACGACTGCGTCGGGCACGGCACCTTCCTGGCCGGGCTGATCGCCGGGACCGGCGGGGACGGCTCGCGCCTCGCCGGGGTCGCCCCGGGCGCGAAAGTCCTGGCCCTGCGCGGCACCGACCAGCGCGGCAAGGCCGGCGCCGACCTCGTCGCGCGGGCAGTGCGCGAGGCGACCGCCGCCCGGGCCGGGGTGATCGCGGTGACGGCGGCCCTGCCCCGCCGCGACCCGGCGCTGACCCGCGCGGTCGCCGAGGCCCGACGCGCGGGCGCGGTGGTGGTCGCCGCCGCCGCACCCGATCCGCCGGCCAGGGCCGGCACCGACGAGATCCCGTCCCGTACCTACTGGCCCGCCGGCGAACCCGGCGTCCTCTCGGTCGCCGACATGCTCCCCAGCGGTGCCCGCCCGGACGGCTCCCTGCCCGCCGACGGCATCGACCTGGCCGCCCCTGGCGCCGGAGTTGTCTCCGGCGGCCCGCGCGGCGACGGCCACTACCTCGGCGGCGGCGCCTCGGTGGCCACCGCATACGCCGCCGGAGCCGCCGCGGTGGTCCGCGCCGCCCGCACCGACGCCTCTCCCGCCGCCGTCACCCGCCGCTTGACGGCCACCGCCTACCCCGCCGACATCCCACAGCTCGATCCCTACGCCGCCGTCACCACCGTCCTCGGCGACTCCGGTTCGCGCGTCGACACCGACCGCGCCGCCGGTCCCGTGACCCTCCGCGACACCTCCGCCGCCGACCGCGCCGCGGACCGCGCCACCTTCTTCGTCCTCCTCGGCACCGCCGTCGTCCTCACCATCCTCTGGGCCGCGTTCGCACTTCCCCGGGCCCGCGCCCGGGGTTGGCGTCCGGCGAAAGCGGGCGGTGCGGGAAAGGAATGAACGGCGCGGTGAAGGAATGAGCCGAGGGCCGAGGACGCCTGGACAGCGTCTTGGGATCGGCTCGGATCAGCCCCCGGCGTCTGGTGCTGGGGGAGACACCTCCCAGCGGTAGCTGGGGTGGGGGCTCCCAGCGCCAACTGGGGTGGGGGCACCTCCCAGCAGTAGTCGCAAGGCGGAGGAGCGTCCTCGTAGTTGGCCTACGCGCATGCCCCGACAACGCAGCTGGGGGCACCTCCCGGGCGAAGCTCCCGGGCAGCCGTGCCAGGCGTCGCGGGCCCGAGCTGGCCGGAAGGGCATGGCCCGATGTTCCGGTCCACGCCGTACGGCTGCGGGGCCTGCGGGCCCACGGGGTGGTGCTCCTGGGCAGCCGGCTGATCCGAAAGACAGGGAACAGCGGGGGCCACCCCAGGTGTCCCCCGCTGTCCCCTACGTCTCCGTACTCTTCGTCCTCGCCGTTCTCTCAGCTCCCCTGTCCCGGGCTCTCCTCCACCAGTGCCGTCTGCATCAACCGCTCCCGGCGGCGGGCGATGTGGAGGGCTCGGCCGGGCGGGAGGTTGCGGGGTTTGGCGTTGCCGAAGAGGCGACCCTCAGTGGGCGGGCAGGAGAGGAGGACGGCGGGGTTGTTGGCCTCGTCGAGGCGACGGAGGAGGGCGTCGCTGAGGCCGCGGCCGGCTCCCATTGCGCTACGGGCGACGACCAGATGGAGGCCCATCTCGAAGCCGAGGCTCAGGTGCTCGAAGAGGGGCTCGAAGGGGCTCTGGAAGGAGTTGCCGGAGACCATGTCGTAGTCGTCGACCAGGATGAACAGCCGCGGGCCGGTCCACCAGTCGCACTGGCGCATCCGGCCGGGGGCGATGTCGGCACCGGGGATACGGGTCTTCATCGCGCGGGCCGCGCCGTCGACGGTCTCCTTGAGGTTGTCCAGGGAGATCGCGTGCCCGATGCGGTACTCCTCGGGGACGGTGTCCACCAGGGTCCGGCGGTAGTCCACCACGATGATCTTCGCCTCGTTGGGGGCGTACCGGGCGGTGATGCCCTCGGTGACGCGGCGCAGCAGATTGGTCTTGCCGCTCTCGGTGTCGCCGACCACGATCAGGTGGGGGGTGCGGCTGAAATCGTGCCAGACCGGTTCCAGGGCGTCCTGGTCGATGCCGAGCGGGAGCCGCATTCCGCCGCCCTCGGTGGGCTCGGGCGCGGGGAGTTCGGCCAGCGGGAGCCGGTGCGGCAGCATCCGGACCTGCGGGGCGGGTGCGCCGGACCAGTGTCGGGACACCTCGGTGACCAGGTGGGAGACGCCGTCGCCGAGGTCGTCGAGCGAGCCGCTGCCGTCGAGTCGGGGCAGGCCGGCGAGGAAGTGCATCTTGGTGTCGGCGGTGATGCCGCGGCCGCCGCTGCGCGGCACCGAGCGGGCCTTGCGGGTGTCGATCTCGGAGTCCATCGGGTCGCCCATCCGCAGTTCGAGGCGGGTGGCGGCCTGGTCGCGGACCTGGGCCGAGAGCTCCACCCAGCGGGTGGTGGTGATGAGCAGATGGATGCCGTAATTGAGGCCGCGGGCGGCGAGTTCATTGAACTTCGGGATCAGGTCGTCGTAGTCCTGGCGGACCGTGGACCATCCGTCGACCACCATGAACACGTCGCCGAAGGGCTCGTCGGGGAACTCTCCGGCAGCCCGGCGGCGGCGGTAGGACTGCATGGAGTCGAGGGTGTGGTCCACGAAGAACTGCTCGCGGCGGGCGAGCAGCGTCATCACCTCGGCGACGGCACGGTGCACCCGCTCCGGGTTGAGCCGCGCCGCGACGCCGCCGACGTGCGGAAGCGCGGCGAACTGCGAGAGGCCGCCGCCGCCGAAGTCGAGGCAGTAGAACTGGATCTCGGTGGGGGTGTGGGTGAGGGCGAGGGCGCCGATCAGGGTGCGGGCGAGGGTGGACTTGCCGCTCTGTGAACCGCCCGCGATGGCGATGTGGCCGCCGGCCCCGGAGAGGTCCACGACCAGCGGGTCCCGTCGCTGCTCGAAGGGCTTGTCCACCAGGCCGACCGGGACCCGCAGCCTGCCGGTGCCGGGCCAGCCGGCGGCGGTGAGGCCGCGCTCGGGGTCGGGGGCGATGCCGGGCAACAGGGCGTCCAGCGGGGAGGGCTCGTCCAGCGGCGGCAGCCACACCTGGTGGGCGGCGGGGCCGGAGTCGCGCAGCCGGTCGAGGGCCACGTCGAGCAAGGCCTCCTCGTCACCGGTCTCCTCGGTCTCCGGCTCCGGTTCGGGCGGCGCCTCCAGGGTGCGCGGCACCACCCAGCCGCTGATCCACGGCACCACCTGGCTGGCCACCCGGGCCTGGACCACCGCGCCGGTGCGGCGTCGGTAGGTGCCGGAGGAGTAGGCGGCGCGGAACCGGGTCAGGGATTCCACGCCGGACTTCAGGTAGCCGCTGCCGGGCTGGGCCGGCAGCTCGTAGGCGTCCGGCACGCCGAGCACGCCGCGGCTCTCCATGGCGGAGAAGGTGCGCAGGCCGATGCGGTACGAGAGGTGGCTCTCCAACTGGTGCATGCGGCCCTCGTCCAGGCGCTGCGAGGCGAGCAGCAGGTGCACCCCGAGGGAGCGGCCGAGGCGGCCGATCATCACGAACAGGTCCATGAACTCCCGGTGGGCGGAGAGGAGTTCGCTGAACTCGTCGACCACTACGAACAAGCTGGGCAGCGGGGTGAGTTCGGCCCCCGCGACGCGGGCCCGCTCGTACTCCAGGGCGGAGGTGTAGTTGCCGGCGGAGCGCAACAGCTCCTGGCGGCGCATGAGTTCGCCGTGCAGGGCGTCCTGCATGCGTTCCACCAGGGCGACTTCGTCGGCGAGGTTGGTGATGACGGCGGATGTGTGCGGGAGTTCCTCCAGGCCGAGGAAAGTGGCGCCGCCCTTGAAGTCGACCAGGACGAAGTTGAGGGTCTCCGAGGAGTTGGTCAAGGCAAGGCCGAGGACGAGGGTGCGCAGGAGTTCGCTCTTGCCGGAGCCGGTGGCGCCGATGAGCATGCCGTGCGGGCCCATGCCTCCTTGCGCGGACTCCTTGATGTCGAGTTCCACCGGGCGGCCGTCCACGCCGACCGCGACCGGCACCCGCAGCCGGGCGGAGCCGGTGTGCCGGTCGAAGAGGGTCTGCGGATCGTGCCGATGCAGGTCGGGAATGCCGAGCAGGGTGGTCAGCTCGACATCGGAATCCATCGGCTGCGCGATGTCGGTGCCCAGGCTGATGCGGCGCGCGGTGAGCATCCGGGCCAATGATTCCGCGCCGAGCGGGCCGAGCCGGTCCGGGCGGCCGAGCGGGACGGAACGCTCCTTGCGGCTGCGGTCGGTGCGCACCAGGCTCACCCGGTCCGGCCCGACGGTCAGTCGCAACGTGTTGCGGCCGGGCCGCCAGCGCAGCGCCCCTGAGATGTCGAGGACCACGGCGTTGCGGTAGCCGTGCCCCTCCCAGCGGTGGTCCTCGGGGACGGTGACGCCGTCCAGGACGACGACCGTGTAGGGCTCGTCGCGGCCGGGGCGGGCGTCCGGGTCGAAGCCGGGGCGCTCGGCGAACTCGGCGCCGAGCAGGTCGTCCAGCTCGGTGAGATCGGCGGTGATCCGGCGGACCTGGCCGGCGCCGTCCTCCTCGTGCGGATGCAGCGCGTGCGGCAGCCACTTGACCCACTCCCAGTCGGGCCGCCGCTCGTCACTGACGCAGATCGCGAGACACAGCTCCTCGGGCGCGTGGAATACGGCCAGTTGGCCGACCGCGGCGCGCACCAGGGCACGTACGGCGTCGGCGCTGGCCTCCGCCCGGGCTCCGCCGCTCTCCCCGTACGGCGGGACGCCCGGCTCGGCAGGCTCCTCGCCGGGAGTCTCCTCGGGGCGCAGCAGGATCCGGGCCGAGGAGCGCAGGTAGAGGCCGAGGGGCTGTTCGGGGATGGTGGAGTAGGCGCGGATGAAGCGACGCAGGGCGTGCGCGCAGAGCGGTTCGAGGTCCTCGACCGGGCGGGTGGAGACCGGGTTCAGAGCGAGCGCGAGCTGCTGTTCGCCGACCGCGAGCCGGACCTCGCCGAAGTCCTCGTCGGCCGGGCGGCGTTCCCACAATCGCGAGGTGCGGGCCAGCGCGCGGAGCGAGGCGGGCTCGGGGTGGCGCCAGGCGAGCGCCCGCTGCTGCTCCACGATGGTGGCACGCACCCGCTTGCGGGTCTGCGCCAGGTAGCGGAGGTAGTCGCGGCGTTCGCCCTTCAGGCGGTGTTTGCGCTCGCTGGAGCGGCGCATCAGCTGCCCCAGCAGCATGGCGCCGGCGGAGAGCGCCATGACGCCCATCGCCAGATACATGAAGACGCCGTTCCCGCCGCCGGGGCGCAGGAACATCAGCATCATCGACACCGACATCAGCGCCATCGGCAGATAGGTCCATATCGCCGAGGTGTCCGGCACCGTCTCGGCCAGGACCGGTGGCTCCTGGAGGGTCAATTGCCCCTCGGGCATCTCCGGTCCGCGCCTGCGGGCCGGCCGGCGAAACAGCACCACACTCAAGGAACAGAACCTCCGGGTTCACTGGGCTTTCCGGCCCGCACCGAATGCCGGTACACCCGGCATGGGAAAGTGCCGCACCGACTGATTCCTGCGGTTCCCGGGCGATGGTGAAATCCGGGCGAATGTTCCGGTCGGGAACCGCGGGGGCGGACAACTACCGTACCGGCTCGACTCCGTACCGGGCGGAAGTCCGGTCCGCAGCACAATCCGGCGGGCGTCGGCAGTAGTCTGCATTCACGGAACGCGACCTGTCCACGCCGGAAAGGCGGTTGCCGGGCGCCCGAACCCAAATTCCCTGCCCTGCCCCCCCGTTCCCGGCCGCGTGAGCCTTCCGTACTCTTCGCACGTTCCCCCTTTCCCGGTGGGTGTCCCCTGCCAAAGCCCCTACGGAAGTCGAGAGTTCAGCTGATGACCGACAGTGCGGTGGCCGAACTGTGCCGCCTGACCGTACGCGCGCCGAGCGTCTCCGTCGATCTGGCCGTGCCCGCCGACGTGCCGGTCGCCGACCTGTTGCCCACGCTGCTGCGCTATGTCGGCGAGGAGGCCGAGGAGGCCGGACTCGACCACGCCGGCTGGGTGCTCCAGCGGCTCGGCGACGTCCCGCTCGACGAGGAGACCACTCTGGCCCGCGCCGGGCTCGACGACGGCGCCGTGCTCTATCTGCGCCCGCACACCGAGGCGCTGCCCGAGGCCCGGCTCGACGACCTGGTGGACGGGATAGCCGACACCGCAGGACGCAGGCTGCACAACTGGCACGCCGGCGCGGCCCGCGGCCTGCTGGTGGGCACCGCGGTGGCGACCGTGGCGGCCGCCCTGATGCTGGTGTTCTGGCCGGGGGTGACCGCCTCCTCGAGGGCGGCCTGCGCGGGTGTGACCGGGCTGCTGCTGCTCGCGGGCGCGGGCTCGGCCAGCCGCGCGGTCGGCGACCGGCTGTCCGCGACCGCCCTCGGTCTGCTGGTCGCGCCGTGCCTGGCGCTGGCCGGCTGGGTCCTGCCCGGCGGCGACGTGACCGGCCCGGACGCGGCGCGGGTCGTGGGTGCGCGGCTGCTCGCGGCGGGGGCGGCGGGCGCGGGGGGCGCGGTCCTCGCGCTCGCCGCCACCGCGGTCGGCGCTCCGGCACTCCTGGCCACCGCGGTGGTCGCGGTGGCCACCGCGGTCGCCGGGGCCCTGATGGGATACACCGGCCTGGACGTGCCGGCCGCCGTGGCGCTGGTGGTGGCGGTGATCGCCCTCAGCGCCGGGGCGGTGGCGCCGTTCGCCTTCAAGCTGGCCGGGATGCGGATGCCCTCGCTGCCGTCCTCCGCAAGCCAGCTCCAGGAGGGCATCGAGCCCTATGCGGGCGGGGAGGTCGCCGAGCGCACCGAGTTGGCCGGGCGCTGGGTCACCGCGCTCTTCGCCGCCACCGGCACCGTCGCCGCGGCCTCCCTCGTCGTCCTCGCCGAACGCCCGAACCTGCCCGAGGTGCTGACCTCCCTCACGCTGAGCCTGCTGCTGCTCCTGCACTGCCGGGGCCTGGGGCACATCGGGCAGCGGCTGACGCTGGCGGTGCCCGGGATCGGGGGGCTGCTGCTGCTCGCCCGCGCCTGGGCGGTGGACAGCGGCGCCGACGGGCGCACGGTGGTCTTCGCGGTGCTGCTCGCCGCCGCGGCCGGACTCGTGATCGCCGCCTGGACGGTGCCCGGCCGCCGGGTGCTGCCGTACTGGGGCCGCGCGGCGGAGCTGGCGCACACCCTCTTCGCGGTCGCGCTGCTGCCGCTCAGCCTGTGGGTGGCGGGCCTCTTCGGCTGGCTGCGCGGCCTGTTCGGCTGAGCAACCCCGTACACCGGGTCATCGAGAACGAGTTGAGGAGAGGCTGTGCAGTCCAAACGCGACCAGGTGCATGCCCACACTTTCATGATGGGCAGGCTCAGCTCGGGCCTGCTGACGGCCGACCCGGACGCCCCGGAGAGCCCGCTCGGGCGCACCACCCGCGGCGTGATCTTCGGCGTGCTGGTCACCGTCCTGATCGGCGCGGGCACCACCGTCTACGGGCTGCTGCGCCCTGGCGGGAACGACGGCTGGCGCAACAGTGCGCACCTGGTGGTCAACCGCGACACCGGCGCGCGCTACCTGTGGACCGGCGCCGACGGCGTGCTGCACCCGGTACGCAACTACGCCTCGGCGCGGCTGATCGGCGGCTCCGACCTGGCGACCGAGGACGTGGGCACCGCCTCGCTGCGGGACATCCCGGTGGGTGCCCCCGTCGGCATCCCCGGCGCCCCGGACTCCGTGCCCGAGCCCGGCCAACTCGACGACGGCGCCTGGCACATGTGCGTCACCGGGCGGGGCGGGGCGCTGCCCAGCACCTCCGGTGTCACGGCGAGCACCGGCGTGAACAAGCCGGGCGCCACCACCGTGGTCGCCGGGGCCCCGGTGGACGCCCGCGGGATCGAGGGAGACCGCGGAGTGCTGGTGCGCGGCCCGGACGACACGGAGTACCTGGTGTGGCGGGGCAGCAGGCTGCCCCTGGACCGCGCCTCCGACGCCCGCAACGCCCTCGGCTACGGCTCCGAGCGGGCGATGCCGGTCTCCGCGGCTTTCCTGGACGCGCTGGCGCCCGGCCCCGAGCTGAGCCCGCCGGCGGTGCCGGGGCGTGGTGAGGAGGGCCCCCGACTCGGCGGCGAGACCAGCCGGATCGGCCAGCTGTTCAAGGTCACCGTGCCCGGCGGCGGCAGCAAGTACCACCTGCTGCGCAGTGACGGCCTCGTGCCGCTGACCCGGCTCGGCGCCGCCCTGGTGCTGGGCGACCCGGCCACCCAGAAGGACGCCTACCAGGGGCAGTCGCCCGAGGCGCGCACGGTCGGCGCGGACGCGCTGCGCGAACACCGGGCGGAGGACGCGGGCCCGGCCCGGTCCGCGGAGCTTCCCGACGCGCCGCCGATCCCGCAGGCCGCGCCGCGCGGCACCGCGCTCTGCGCGAAGGTGGACAGCGGGGACGGCGGCGCCCGGATCAGCTCGGTGCTGGCCCCATTGCCCCGGCTCGCCCCGGTCGCGGTGCCGGAAGGTACCTCCAAGCCACTGGAGCCGGCTTGCGCCCCGCCGGACGCCGCGGTGGTACGACCCGGGCACGGCGCCCTGGTCCGGGCCCTGCACGCGAGCGGCGCCGCGCACGCGGGGACCACCTATCTGGTGGCGGAGAACGGCGTGAAGTACCGGGTCTCCTCCAAGAACGCGCTCGCTGCGCTCGGATACGAGGCCGGGGACATCGGCTCGGTCCCGGCGCCGTTGCTCGCGGCCTTCCCGACGGGCGCGAACCTGGACCCGGCCGCCGCCTCGGGCTCCGCGAAAGCCGAGGTCACGGCTCCGGAGTGCGGTGCCTCCGAGCGAACGGAGAAGCGCGGCACCACCGAGCGAACGGAGAAGCGGGGGCCGGACGGCGACGCCGACAAGACCGACACCGGGCGCACCGCCCAGGCCATCGGCAGAGCCGGCACCGCACGCTGAGCACGCTGAGCGGGACAAGGAATACGCAAGCACCGAGCAAAAGGAGTAGGGCGAGGGCAGGGAGAACACCGGCCGAACTCGGCGCCGACGGCGCCGAGTCGGCGGAGTCGCACCGGGGCCGGGCGCGGGGGAACATCCGCGGCCGGCCCCGTGTCGCGCCGTAAGGCGACGGGAAGGATGGCGGGGCGCGGAGTGGAGTCTCAGAAAAAGCTTCAGAAAATTCTGCCGTAAGACTCACGTAATCCCCGCAGGGCAGCGTGGACATTTCGGAAACGGGCTGCATCGGTGACCGTTTGCCTTCTTCACGCGCCCGTTTCCCGCCCGAATCGCATCGCCCGGCAAACAGTTCACTTCCCGCTTCCTCGCCTGGCGAAGCAGGCATATTCGCCCTCCGGTGAAACCTCTGGACAACTCCTCTCACACCCAGGGTTGTTGGAGAGCTGACCGATGGTCAATTTTGTACTGCACACGTTGCGCGGAAAGCGCGATTCTCCTTAGCCTCAGCGGACGACGTTGCGACGAGACTCACTCGAACGAAGGGAGCGTGACATGGCGGACAGTGCTGCAAGGAAAGCGGATCATGCCAAGGGCTTGGGGGGCGTCTCATCCCTGGAGTCGGCCCGGGGCCAGGTCGAGAAAGCCCAGAACAATGTCGCCGAGATCGCCGCGCGTTCGGGCGTCGGCGGCGACGAGGGGCAGGCCCTGCTGAAGCTCTTCCGCAGCTGGAACGCCGAGGCGCAGAAGGTCGTCGTCCAGATCAGCAAGATGACCGACGCACTCCAGGACAACGTGACCTCCGCCAACCGGCTGGCGAAGGAGAACCAGGACCTGACCGAGGTCCTCAACAGCAAGACCACCCAGGGCGTCTTCGAAGCACTGCGCTGACCCGCCCCCTTCCGGCGCCGGCCCGTTTCGGCAAGGCCGGCCACCGTGAGCTTCCCGGGCCCTGGCGCCCGGCCACCCGAGAGGAGACGTCATGGCTGACGGCGTCATCGACGTGCAGTACCCCGTGGTCCAGAGGGCCATCGAGGAACTGAAGGACCAGACCCAGCAGATCATCACGACCCTCAACAACCTGGAGGACGAGCTGAAGCCGCTCATCAGCTCCTGGGAGGGATCGGACCAGCAGATGTACATCCAGGTCCAGGCGGAGTGGGACCAGGCCACCAAGAACATGGCCCTGCTGCTCGGCGACAGCGGCGAGCTGATCCAGAGCATCCACGACAACCACTCCCGCGACGAGCGCAAGAGCGCCGACAACTGGGGCAACGTCCGGGCCCGCTAGCACCGGCCGGGCGCACACCCCCCGCGCCCGGCCCCGGGCCCACCGGTCCGGCCGTCCGCGCGCGTCGGCGCCGGCCGGCCGGACCGTCCCGCTCTCGTACACCCGTCCGGTACCAAGCGGCAGGAGGACGCCCCATGGCCGGTGAGAAGGCCGACACCAAACATTTCGACCTCAAGCAGTTGGAGAACTTCCGGGATCACGAGGTGGAGTCGGCGTACACCGCCGCGAAGAAGCACCGCGAGGAGGGCGACGGCAGCGCCCGCCCGCTCGGCCACCTCCTCGACGGGCACATCTCCTCGGAGAACCTCGAGAAGGGCCAGCAGATCCTGCGCATCGGCAAGATGGTCGAGGACCCGCTGGTCTCGGGGCCGACTCTGATCAAGGACATCACCGCCGCGGCCACGGCGATCGACAAGCTGCTCGGTGACCAGATGGAGCTCTTCAAGGAGTTGAGGGAGGCGCTCACCGAGACCATCGACGAGGCCAACAAGACCAAGGACAAGAACCTCAACGCGATCGACGCGCAGACACTGCTTCAGACCTTCGACGAGGTCGACGCCCTCACCGCCGGCAGCTCCGACAGCTCGGACAGCTCGGACAGCTCCGACAGCTCGGATAAGAAGGATGATGGCGACAAGAAGGACGACGACGACAAGTGAGCCCGTTCCGCGCGTGCCGGCCGGGGCCACGACCGCCCGGAGCGCCCGCGTGGGAACGCCCGACTGCACACCCGCGTAAGGACGCCGTGCACCGTCACGGATGACAGACAACGACCAGAAAGGGCGCCCGGTGGCCGATCGGTACGATCGCAACTCCGTCAAGAACGTCAGGGAGTACGGGGAAAAGAGCGACCCGTCGAGCGACATCTGGGCCACCCTGGTCACTCACATCACCGGCTATCCGTTGCCGGACCGCAACTCCGTCTTCGACAGCCTCCGCTCCGAACACGGCGGCAAGCTCTTCCGGATGGAGATCTCGGACCGCAAACTCAGCCGGCTCGTCAAGGACTCCGGCTTCCTGACGAACGCGGGCGAGGACTACGACATCTGGTTCTTCGACAGGGGCTCCAAGGAGTCGATCAAGCAGGCCCGGATCGTCTTCGAGGGCCGCGTGAAGTCCGGCGACGAGATCATCTTCGCCGGCCCCGGCTCCGACAACGTCGATGACGCCCAGGTCCGTGAGGGCAACGCGTTCACGGACTACAACAAGGCCAAGTTGAGCAGCGTCGCGCTCGCCCAGTACATGAACGGGCCGCGGACGGCACTCATGGCACTGCGGGACGGCGGCACCGAGGGCGGCGCCCGGTTCAGCAACCTGGAAGTGCCCGACGCCGCCAAGGTGGACCTGAAATCCTTCGACGAAACCGGGGCGTCCTTCGACTACGCGGCCAGGTTCTTCAAGAACCACGCGGAGATACTGAAGGACTGGGAGGACCGCTTCGGCCGTGACGACGCAAGCTGGAAGGGCGAGGCGGCGGAGGTTTTTCGCAGCCTGCTGAAGAAGGTCCGCGAGAACTACGACAGCTACGTCGATTCCTTCAGCTCCCAGGCCGGCACCGGCAGCGATACCGGCACCGGCAGCGGCAGCACGGTCTACTCGCGCGCGCTGTCGCTGGGCCGCGGCTACCTGGAGGATGCCGCCAGGACCCTGCTGCAGGCATGGCTGGACTGGGCCAAATCCCCGTACTACGACCCGCACCAGGTGCTGCGCTACGTCCTGGACGACCTCGCCCAGTGGGTGGACGCGAACAACGTCGCCAAGACAGAGATCAAGGTCCGGTCATCGGGCAACCCCCGCTCGATCACGCACAAGTACTACCACGAGCCCCAGGCGGGCTTCACCCAGGAGCACACGGAGTACGGAGACCTCAACGACGTCGCGAACTGGGCGAAGGTCGGCGACAAGGCAGCCAAGATGTGGGCACAGGGCATCGACGAGCACCTGGGCAAAGCCGCCGAGAAGGTGCAGGCGGAGCTGAACAACCACTTCCTCGAACTGGCCAAGGACTTCTCCGGGAACCTGCCCGAGCCGAAGTCGACCTCCACGGCCGGCGACGACTACGAGAAGAAGAAGCTGGACGACGAGAACGACAAGATCAACAAAGAGAACGACGAGAACCGCAAGTACCAGGAGGAGCTGCGCAACGAGCAGAACAAGCAGCGGGAAGAGGACAAGAAGGACCGGAACGAGCTCCGCGAAGAGCAGAACAAGCAGCGAGAAGAGGACAAGAAGTACCAGGAGGAGCTGCGCAACGACCAGAACCAGCAGCGAGAAGAGGACAGGAAGAACCAGAACGAGCTCCGCGAAGAGCAGAAGCACCAGCGCGAGGAAGACAAGAAGTACCAGGACGAGTTGCGCGAGGAGCAGCGTCGCGAGCAGGAGGAGGCCAAGCGCGAGGCCGAGGAGCAGGCCAAGGCCATGGAGGAGAGCCTCGGCGGCCTCAACGATCCCAACAAGGTCACGGAGCAGAGCCTCGGCAACCTCGACGACCTGCTGAACCAGGACAGGCCGGTCACCGAGAGCCTCGGCAACACCGGTGACCTGAACGACCAGGTCACCGAATCCCTGGGCAGCATCGGCGACATGAACAGCCCGGGCGGCGACAGCCGGCAGGAGTCCACTGCCACCCCGCCCCCGGTCACCCAGAACCTGGGCAACCTCGGCGCTCTCAACAACGGTCCGGGCGCGAAGAACAACGCCGCGGCCAATGACGCGGTCACCCAGAGCCTCGGCAATCTCGGCGACCTGAACAACGGCACCGGCGGCTCCCTCGACTCCCCGACCGGCGGCACCACCCAGCTCGACGACGGCAAGCTCACCTCCGGCTTCCCGGATGGCAGCAGCACCTCGTTCGACCCGGACAACGGGACGCTGACCACGACCCACCCGGACGGCACCACCACCACGCAGAACCTGGGCGACGGGGCCAGGGTGACCAACCCGGACGGCTCGGTCACCTCCCTCGGCGACGACGGCAAGCTGACGACCACCTTCCCCGACGGCACCACCCAGACCGTCGATCCCACGACCGGCCAGGCGACGACCACCAACCCGGACGGCACCACCACCACCGAGAACCTCGGCAACCTGGGCAATCTCAACGGCCAGAACGGCCCCGGAGACCTCGGCAACCTGGGCGACATCAACGCCGACCTGCCCACCGAGTCGGTCGGCGACCTGGGCAACCTCGGGAACCTCAACGGCGACCAGACCGGCCTGGAGACCCCGACCGGCGGGCACACCGCGCTCGACGACGGCGACTTCACCACCACGTTCCCGGACGGCAGCAAGGCCACCTTCGACCCGGACAACGGGATGCTCACCACCACCCAGCCGGACGGCTCCACCACGACCGCCGACCTCACCCACGGGGCCGAGGTGACCAACCCCGACGGCTCGACCACCACCCTGGACAACGGTCAGTTGACCACCACGTTCCCGGACGGCAGCACCCAGGTCATCGACCCGGACACCGGCGTGGCCACCGTCACCGACACGCAGGGCAACACCGAGAAGGTGGATCTGCGGGACCTCAACTCGCCCGGGCAATCCGGCGGTTCGGACCTGCTCGACGACCTCGGCGCCGGCGGCGGGGACCGCACCACCTCCCGGGATGTGCCGCTCTCCGAGCTGGGCCTCGGCGGCGGCAACGCGAGCACCGCGACCTCCGGCGGCCTCTCCGATGCGGGCTCCTTCTCCGCGGACGGCTTCAACTCAGCCGCCGCCGCCCCGCTCTCGGACGGTGCCGCAGGCAGCGCGGGCACCCCGCTCAGTCCCGCCTCCGCGGCCGGTACCCCCGGCATGCCCGGCACTCCCGGCAGCCCCGGCATGCCGATGGGCGGCGGCATGGGCGGCATGGGGGCGGGGGGAGAGAAGGGCAACGGCGAGCGGGTGCGCGCCGTCCTGGTCGACGCGGCCGAAGAGAGCGAGCGCCGCAACCGCCGCCGGCGCAGCCCGTGGAACCGCCAGGAGGACAGCGACACCTTCCTGGCCCCGGCTTCCCGGGTGGCGACCACCGGCGGCGACGGTGCCGAGGAGGAGGCGGAGCCGGGCCGCAGGTCCACCAGTTCCGCCGACTACCTGGAGGAGGACGCGGACGTGTGGGGCACCGAAGAGGGCGGCGCCCCGGCCGTCATCGGGCGGTGACCACCGCGGGGCGACGCATCCCACCCGTCCGCGGCTTCCGTGGCGGGGCCCTCACCGGGCAGGAACGAACCGGCGACCAGGGCCGGACAAGCGGACCGGACGTACGGAGAGACCGGCGGAGCAGGGAGGGGCACTCGTGACGGAACCGCTGGAGAAGCGCCTGGAGAAGGCGATGGCCGAACTCGAGGCAGCCCAGGAGGCGGTCGCGCGCACCGAGCGCGAGCTGCGGCAGGCGTCGTTCGCGGTGCTCTCCTCCGACCGCGCGGTCCGGGCGACCGCGGGCCCGCAGGGTGAGCTGACCGGGATCGAGTTCCTGGAGAACAAGTACCGCGACATGTCCCCCCAGGAGCTGGCCGCCAGCGTCCTGGAGGCGGCGAACGCGGCGCGCCTGAAGATGAACCGGCATGTGATGAAGGCGATGGCACCCTTCGCCGAGCCCAGCAGCAACGTGCCGGAGCTGAAGGGCTTCGAGCTGGACTGGGAACGGATCTTCGGCCCCGAGGTGCTGCGCGAGGACGACGAGGACACGGCACGCGCCGGCCAGGAGACACCTGCCTGGCGGGACGCGCTCGGCGAGGACGGGGAGGACTGACCGTGGGACAGCGCTACTACGTGGACCCGCAGCGCATCGAGGCCCTGGCGGGACAGCTGGAGGAGATCGGCTCCCTGGCCAAGAGCATGACCGAGGAGTTCCTCGACGAGCTGATCCCCACGGTCAGGTGGCCCGGCACGGAGGGCGAGTTCGCCGAGAAGGCCAAGCCGCAGGAGCAGAAGGAGAGGCAGACCACCAAGGACACGATGATGTCCGTCCGCGACGCGCTGGTGGGCATCACCGACGCCACGGTCAGCCAGGTCCGGATGGTGAAGGACACCCGCGACCGCAACATCGAGGGAATCGAGAAGGGCAACAGCCGCATCAACGCCGACGGACTGAACGGCGACGGCGGCCCGGGCGGGCATGGCCGCCGCTGACCTCCGCACCGCCGGCCGCTCCCGCACCGTTTCGGGAGCGGCCGCTCCGTCCTGCCCGCGCGGCCTCCAGGACGGCCCCCGATGAGCATCCAGCCATCGCCACGGGTCAACGCGATGATCTTCATCCTCACCGGGGAAAGGATCATGGACGCCGACGAGGACCTCGCCTTCGACAGCCGCCAGCCCTTTTCCGGGCTGAGCGGGAAGGTCGTCCGGATGTCCTCGCTGATCGAGAAGTCGATCCACGACATCGCCGAGGTCATGCCGGACGATCTGGCCAAGTCGTACGCGAAGGCGATGGGCGTGTTCATCGGCGACGGCGGCAAGAACTACCTGCGCGAGTTCGCCGAGCAGCTCGACAAGATCGCCGAGGGCCGGCGCAAGACCTCCATGGACATCATGGAGTCCAAGTGGCAGATCATCGCCGAGGTCATCCGGCTGCTCCTCGAGATCGCCATCTACTTGGCCATGTCCTTCTTCACGGGTGGCGCATCGGCCAGCCAGATCATGATGGCCAAGATGCGCAGCCGGTTCATGATCCTGGCGACGATGAGCCATCTGCTGCAGCGGCTTCACATCGCGCCGACCCTGTCCGAGGCGTTCCAGGAGGCGTTCACCACCTTCGCGGTGCGGCTGGCGATGATGAACTTCGCCCCGGAAGGCCGCCGCCCCGACGGCTTCGACTGGAAGGACATCGCCAAGTCCGCCGCGTTCGGCGCCGCCGCGGGCCTGTTCACCAGCATCTTCAACGACTTCGCCAAGGGCCTCGTCAGGAGCTACGACAACAACTTCCTCAAGAACGGCCCGGATCTCAACTTCAAGAACAACCCCAACCTGCGGAACAACCCGAATCCCGACCTCAGGAACAACCCCGGCCCCAACCGCGGCAACACCCCGAACGACGGCCCCAACCCCAACCCCAACCCGAACGGCCCCGACCCCAACGGCCCCAACACCACCCGGGACAACCCGCTCTCCTTCCGGAACAACCCCAACCTGTGGCGGAACAACCAGCTCCTGCACAACAACGCCGACCGGCCGGGCGCGCTGGCCGGGCACTACGGGATCAAGGGGACGGCCGACTTCCTCGCCGCCGGCTCCGGCGAGTCGCTGGCCGAGATCCTGATCAAGGGCGCCTTCGAAGGCGACTGGTCCACCAGTTGGTCCACCTTCGTCGGCGCGGGCATCAGCAGCCAGGTCGAGGCGACGCTCACGGACACCGCGCTGAACAGCGGCGCCGAACTCCGCAACGCCATCGACAAACTGCGCACCCCGCCGCCCACCGTTTCCGGCGGCGACACCGGCTCCGGCACGCGGGACTCCGCCGGCTCCTCGCGCTCCCGTGACGGCGACGGACCCGACCGCACCGACGGTCCCTCGCGTACGGACACCACGGGCGGCGACGGCTCCGCTGTCACCTCGCCCCCGCCCGTCACCCAACAGAGCACCGGTCAGGGCGACTTCACCGGCATCCAGTCTCCCCCGCCCGGCTTCGCGGAGAACCCGCCGCCGTATGCGACCCAGGACCCGCCGGCCTACTCCCCGGGCTCGTTGCCCGTGTCGGCCGCCGAGAACGCACTGTGGCAGCAGGTCCACAACGGCCCCGCAGAGGTCCGCGAGCAGGCGCTGCGCGACCTTGCCGCCCTGCGCGGCTCCCAGCCGCCCGGCAGCACCGAGATCGGAGTCCGCGACAGCCTGCACGGCAACCTGTCGCAGCAGCCCGAGGTCCGGGTGGTGCCCGCGGGGAACAGCCCCGCCGCCCAGATCGACGCCGACAACGTCCGCCGGGCCCTCGACACCTTCGGCGCCCCTGTCACGGTGGACACCCCGATCACCACCACCCCGGATGCCTTCGGCAGCAGCCCCACGACCACGATCAGCCCCGTCGCCGGTCCCACCGGGGACACCGACGGCTCGGTGGTGGACCACGGCGCGGACGCCCAGGCCGACATCACCGCCAATGGGGACGGTGCCGCGCCCGAAGTGTCTCCGGAGAACACGGTCGTGGACTCCCCCGCGAATGCGGCCGCGGACTCCCCCGCGCACACCGTCCGGAACTCCCCGCAGGAGGTGGCCGAGCAGGGCAGCGGTACGGGTGCGGTGCCGGGGCAGGGTGTCGGCGGTCCCGCCGCCTCCAACAACTCCAACACATCCGCCGCACCCAGCACGGGCTCCGGCGCCCGGCCGGGTGGCGTCCCCACCGCCGGAAGCACCCCGGCAGCCTCCGCCACGCCGCCCCAGGGCACCCGTACCCCGGACGGCATGGCTCCGGACAGCGCGGCCCCGGACCGTACGGCCCCGGACGGCATGGCTCCGGACAGCGCGGCCTCGGACCGTACGGCCCCGGCGGACGGTTCGCGGACCACGACGGACGGTGCCCCTCAGACCTCGCAGTCGCCGGAGAACACGACATCTCCGGAGAGCACCGCCTCTCCGGAGACCGTCGACTCCCCGGAGAACACCACCTCCCCGGACACCGTCAACTCCCCGCAGACCACGGGCACTTCCCACTCCGTCGACAGCGTCCCCACCCCTGCCGCCGGCACCACCCCCGCCCCGCCGAAGGTCAGCACCACCGGCTCGTACACCGGCACCGGCGACGTACGCGACATCAGCGGCGTCAACGACGTGAAGGCAGGTCCCACTCCTGCCGGGAACCCCTCGCCCTCCCAGCCGCCGTTGACGATCGTGGTCTCGGAGGTGCCGCCCCCGGGTGAGGGAGCGCCGGAGGCGGCCGAGTTGCTGGACAGGGCCGGGGCGGACCGGGCCGTGGTTCTCGGGCCGCCGGTCACGCCGGACGGGGCGGGGCGCCCGGTACGTGCCGCCGTCGAGTTGACCCGCGAGGGACCGGGCGCCCCGGTCCGGGTCCGCCCGCTCAGCGGCCCGCCGCCCGCCGCGACGCCGACCGGCACCACGGACAGCACCTTCCCGGGCGCGGACGTGCTGCTGCCTCTCGCCGACGCCCTCGGCCCGGCCCCCGCCCCCGCCACGCCCACCCCGGCACCCCGCCCCGCCACCGAGAGTTCCGCGACCACCGACAGCAAGCCGGTCACCACCCCGGCCAAGCCCCCGAAGCCGCTCTCCGGGGCGACAACTCCCGTACCCGGCAACGGAGTCGGGCCGAACTCCACGGCCACCACCACTCCCGCCGCGGCCAAACTCGCCACCCTGTCCCGCCCCTGGACCGAGACGGCCACCGACCTGCACCTGGAGTCGGGCAACGGCAACGGAGCCGGCGGACGTGTCACCGGCCTCGGCGGCGGGCACGGGCCCGGGAACGGCACCACCCCGCCTCCGCCCCCGCCCACCACGCGGGACAACTCCCCTGAGACAACCCCCGTGGCACCCCCGCCGCCGGGGAGGATCGTCGTGCGGCCCGCGGACAGCGGCAGTACCGCCGACGACGGAAACGGTCCCGCGCGGCCCGAGGGCGAGCCGGTCGTCACCACCCTGGACGGCCACACCGTGCCCGTCGCGCAGCTGCGGCGCTGGGTGCCGGACGCGGCCGTGAAGCCTCGACCAGGGCGCGCCGTAAGGACGTTGACCATCTCGCAGAGCCCGGCCGAGGACAATACGGCGCACGGCGCGGGGCGTCGCGCGCTGCTCGGCCAGGACACCTTCCGCGGCGTGCGCACCATTTCCGCTCCCCCGGCCCCGGAGACCGCCACGGCGCCGCCCGCTCCGCGTACCGTCTTCACCGGCCCGCCGACCGCGCTCCCCGGTTCCGGTACCGAGCGGGGCGCGGACTACGTCGCTTGGCACGGCACCTCCCGTACCGTCACGCTCGGCACCGAGGACGCGGCGCGCCCCACCGTGAGGCTGAGCGGCGTACAGGCCGGCGTGGTGCTCAAGTCCTGGGCGGAGGACGGCGATCAGGACCGGCCGCTGGTCCTCTTCTCCTGCGAGACCGGGCAGCAGCCGGAGGTGGCGGGCCTGCCGGTGGCACAGCACGTGGCGAACCGGACCGGGCGGCCGGTGTACGCGCCGACCACCGAGGTGGGCACGGCCCGGGACCGGGACGGCGACGTCCGCGCGGTGCTCACCGAGGGGCCGGACGGGCCGGGCCGCTGGCGGCTCTTCACCCCTGAGCCGTCCGGTGCCGACCTGGACGGGCTGGCGCGCGACGCCGGGCTGCACGCGGGACCGGAACCGGCCGACGCCTTCGCCCGGGCCCGTACCCTCCAGCAGATCCGCACCCTGCGCGACACTCTCGGCCCGGACGCCGAACAGCGTCCGGAGAACCGGGAGTTGCTCGCCGGGCTCGCGTTCGTGGACGGCCTGCGCTGGCTCGGGCCGGACACCGCGGCCCGCTACGGCGACGGACGGATGACGCCGGACCTGCTGCGCCGGATGGTCACCGACCGGCGCGACGCGACGGGCGACACCACCACCGATCCGGCGGCAGACCCCACACCCGAGCAGTACTCCGAATTCCTGCGCGCCGCAGCCGAGTTGCGCTCCTCTGCCGGGCCCGACACCACGCTCGACGCCCTGCTGCCCCCGCCGCCGCCCGCGCTCCCGCCGACCACCCCGGTCTCGCCGGAGGACGTACGCGGTCTCGTCTACGCGCCCTCCGCGCAGGTCACCTGGTCGCTCTCCAGCGATCCGCTGCCGCTCTCCCAGCTGGCCCTGAGCCCCGAAGACACCGCCGAACTCGCCCGCCGCAGGCCCGACCTGGCACCCGCGCCGAGCCACCCGGAGAGCCTCGCCGAGGACCTGACCGTGTTCAGCAAGGGCGACGCGACAGCCGGCCCGGCGAACACGGTGCACGCGGACGGCCTGGCCTTCCGGCGGCTGCGCACCCCAGGCGGCGGGAACGGCCTCTTCCGGGCGCTGCTCGACAGCGCGCGCAGCCAGGACGTTCCGCCCGCGTGGGCCGCACGGAACATCGCCGGACTGCGCAGCCTGCTGCGCGACCGGATGACCGGGTCAGAACTGGCCGCCGCGGCGGCCGAAGCGACCCCGGACCCGGTGCTCGCCGTGGTGGACGACCTGCGAATGGACGCCGTCGCCGGGGTGCGGGACCCGGACGAGCAGAGCCGGATCACCGAGGAGTGGAACCGGATCGCGCAGGCGGTCGTCACCGACGGCGACCCCGGCCTGTGGCGGCAGATCCTCCGGGACAGCACCTACCCGCACCTCGCCGACGTGGCGCCCGCGCCCGCGGACGCGCGTCGTCTCGGCACGGAGAAGCTGATCGCCGCGGCGGCCGATCTCCCCGGGCTCTGGTCGTCCCCCTTCGCCGACCTGCTCCCGCAGGCGCTGGCGCACACCCTCGACCTCGACCTGCGGCGTGTCCTTCCCGACCCGCAGTCGCCGGGGAACGTCCTCGTCACCTCCCTCAACCCGGGCGGCCGCAGCGGCACCCTGCACCTCGCGTACAACGGCATCGACCACTACGACGCCTTGGTCCCCGCCCCGGCCCCCGCCCCGGTCCCGGTCCCGGTCCCCACCGAAGCAGCCCCGGCCACCACCCCGGACCCGGACGGCTCGGACCCGTTCACGGAGTGGCTGCGCGGCATGGGCGGGGTCAACGACCTCTTCGGCCCCGACACCGAGGCGCCCGGCACCGAGACCCCCGACCGGGGGGACCCGGTGCCGCTGGAGACCCAGCTCGAACGGCACCGCCCGGCCCGGCTGTTGACCGGTCCGGACGCCCCGCCGCCGGGCCCGGCGCCGCGCTCCGTCGCCTTCGAGGACGGCAGCCGACTGCCGACCGTCCTGCTCAGCCCGGACGCCGACCCGGGAGACGGCACCCCGGGCGGCCGGATGGACGGGACCCCGCAGGCCACCCCGACCGGGCTCTTCACCGGCCCGGGCGTCACCACCCTGCGCTCGCCGGAGCAGGTGGCCAGGGAAATCCTCGGCAAGCTGCCGAAGCACTTGCGCGCCCAGTTCGACGAGGGGGAGCTGCTGCGCCTGCTGAACAGTCAGCCCGGCGCCTTCACCGCCCCGCGCGGCGCCCGCTTCGTGGGCCGGGAGAAGTCCGGGGTCGGCCACGAGATGACGGTCGAAGCCATCCCGTACCACCGCTGGGAGCGCTTCGCCGACGCGAACGGCGGCACCGTAGGCGTGGACACCATGCGACGCGGTCAGGCCGGTACGGGCGGCGGGCGCAGTGTCGGCGTCGGGCGCCGGATCGCCGCCGCCCTGAGCATGGGCCCGCCGCTCAACTGGCTGCTGAAGATCGGCGTTTCGCTGGGCTGGACGCGTCGGACCGACTACGCCCAGGGCACCCAGGCGTACAACCAGTCCGAGTGGCGCGCCTCGGAAAGCTCGCATCTGCACCTGGACGACGTGTACTACAGGGTGCGGGTGGAACGCGTCACCGAGGCACCGAAGACCACCGGCCCGGGCGACAGGCCGACCGACCGGACCAACCCGCCGGCGCCGGGCCCCCGTTGGCAGCACACACAGGTGCATGCCGCGGAGTTCGGCATGAGGGACGGGCTGAGCTGGCGGCTGCCGGACGACCTCACCGTGCCCTTCAAGGGACCCCAGCGGGCGCCGAAGGCGCTCACCTTCCCGGACGGGGTCGAGCCGCGGGTCACCGACACCACCGGGCTGTACCTGGCGGACCCCCCGGAGGACGTGGCGCTCGCCATCTCCGGTGCGCGGCCAGGGAGTTCGGCGCACCGCACCCTGGTCTCGTACGTCCGGCCGGGACGGCTGCTCGGCCTGTTCGGGAGGCTCTCCGGGCCGGTCACCGGGCCCGAGCTGACCCGGGGCAGCGGACAGCACCCTCTGGGGCACCTGATCGTGGAGCGGTCGGTGCCGCAGCGGGCCACCCTGGTCACCGAGTCGGTCAAGGCGGAGCTGCGCGACCTCGCCCAGACCACTTACCAGAACGAGCGCGGCCACGTCCGCGACACCCGCTTCGGCCTCCAGGTCACCGCCGGGCCGAACCACACCCTCGTCGGCCCGGAAACCGACGTACGCCTCCAGGGCGGCCCGCTCTTCCGCGCTGACCTCACCACCGGGCGCGGCCACTACCTCGGCAACGACGCGACCCGGAAGACCACCGGCCGCGTCAGCAACCACCCGGTCGCGCTGTACCGGGTGGAGCGCACCCTGATGGTGCGGGGGCCCGGGGAGCCGCCGGCGGCGGCCCGTCCGGTCCGAGTGGTCAGCCTGGACTGGATATCCACCCAGGACGCGCGCCGCCTCGCGGGCTGGGACGGCCGCACGCCCGGCCAGGCGGGCCCCGACCCGCAAGCCGAGCCGCCGGTGCCGTGGTACCTCACCCGCGAGGATCCGGTCCACCTGAGCGGCCAGGTCCGCGCCGAGGGCTTCCGCCCCAACCACCCGCAGAACCAGCTGAACCAGGGGCAGGACCAGGACCAGGACCAGGCACGACCGCAGAACGAGAACCAGCAGCCTCAGGCCCAGCAGGACCAGAACCAGCAGCCTCAGGCCCAGCAGGACCAGAACCGGCAACCCGCCGCCCCCCAGGACCCCGTGCGGGCCTTCGCGGACACCGTCCTGGACACCCTGCACCGCTCGTACCCGTCGTTGTTCGTTCCGCCGGTGATGCTGCGGTACCCGCGTCTCGCCAAGCTCTGGTACGGCGACGGCCGGATGCGGACCGCGCTGCACAACGACCGCCAGGTACGCGAGGCGCTGAACCGGCCCAGCCTGGCGCAGAGCCTGGACGACCTGACCACCACCGGGGTGCCGGTCGCCCTCACCGAGGACGGCAAGGTGCGCCGCGGCCACTACACCCTGATCCTCAAGGCACGTCTCACCGACCGGCAGTTCGAGACGACCATGAGCGAGCGCTCGCTGCGCAACGCGGTGATCGGCACCGAGATATCCGGCCAGGGGGAGCAAGCATCCAGCACCCTCTCGGGGGGTGTCGAGCTGGGCATTTCGCCGCGCGACCACGACAAGGTGCCCGGGGCCGGGCTGCCGCGCCAGACCGGCAACGCGTCCCTCGGCGCCCGCCACGCGAAGACGGACCAGAAGGCCGCCCGGAACACGGTCGCGGTCGCCCACGACCACCTGACGTGGCAGAACGGATCCGACCTCTACAGCTACCAGGTCGAGCTGGGCGCCTCCTTCGAGGGCCACCGCCGCCCGCGCGGCTGGACCCGGCTCGTCTCGGTCGGCCTGCTCGGCGCGGGCGTCTTCGTCAGCAAGGTCGAGGAGCGGCCGCTGTTCAGCCGGGGCAGCGAAACCGTGGGCCGGGTGGAGCTGGCGGTTCCCGCGGCGCACGGCTCCGAGCGCCACGTCCCCGCCGACCCGCCGCCCGGCCGGCCCGCCCCGGCGCCCCCCGCACCGCAGCGGCTCCCCTCGGTCGAGGCGAGCCAACTCCTCGACGGCACCCGCCCGCTGCCGAGGACGGACTCTGCCGACCGGCGGCTCACCGGGAAGCTGCTGAGCGCCCCGCACGTGGTGCTCAGCGTCGAGGGCGGCCGGGAGCGCCAGCAGCTCGTACAGGACACCGCCGACCGGGCCTCCGGCACCTCGTGGCATGTCGGCGCACCCGGCGCCCCGGTGCGCACCGCGCTGCGCCGGGCGATGGCGAACCTCAGTGTTGCCGGTCAACTCGGCCAGTACCTGGGCCCGTTCGGCTCCCGCATCACCGGGCTGACCGGCGCCGGGCCGTTCCGGACCCACTACCTGAAGGCCGCGGTCCGCGGCGAGTTGCACAACATACGCGTCAAGAGCGACCCGAAGCCGGGCAACTTCGAGACCACCATCGGCAACGAGCACCGCGTCGCCGGCAGCGCGAGCACCGTCTCGCGCACCACTGTCGGCGTTCAGGGCTCCGACACACCGCTCCAGCAGGCCCCCGGCCGGCAGGCGGTGTCCGGCACCTACTCGACCGCCCTCCAGTACGCCCGGGGCAAGGGCCGCAGCGTCGCGCAGACCCTCACCCGGGGGCGCAACACCATCCTCACCTTCACCGGGCGGATGTATCTGGTGGTCGCCGACGCCGCCGAGACCGTCGCCGTGCGGGACCGCTGGACCGCTGCGATGGGCACGGTCGGCACCCACGCCGGGAACCGGATCAGCTCCACGGCCGGGCGGCTCTCCGAGCCCTTCGGCCGCCGCCTCGCCCCGCGCCGGGCCGCCGCCGCGCTCCAGCGGGTCCGCGACGCGGTGATGTTCCACCTGCCGATGCAGGACGCCATCGAGGCCGGGCTCGCCCCGGACGGACTGGGCACCACCACCCCGCACAACCTCGGCGGCGGCTACCGGCTGCCCGGCTTCCTGCGCGGCCGCCGCTTCCCCACCCACCCCAGCGGCCGGCTCGACGCGAGCCACGCGGCGCAGCAGCTGATGGGGCGGATGGAGAAGATCGGGGTGCCCTCGCACGACCGGGAGCAGGTCCTCCAGCGGCTCTCCCCGGACTTCCTCCGCTCCCACCTGCACGAGCTGACCACCGACGGGATGACCCTGCCGGTCCGCTACCGCGCCTGGTCCAGCCCGCACCACCTGCCGGTCGGCGGCAGCCCCGGACAGGTCCGGTTCAAGCTGACCCCGGTCACCACCACCGTGGAACGGCTGCGCACCGGCTACGAGTTGGAGGACTACCGCACCATCGCCCGCGACGACGTCGACGGCACCTCGCAGGACCGCGGCGCCGATGTGACGCTCAGCGCCGGTGAGCGCGGGGCGGACAGCGGCGTCCTCACCGCCAACCCCTCGCTCCAGGGCACCGCGGCCAAGCAGCGGTCGAGCAACAGGACCGAGACCAGCGGCAGCACCTCGATGCCGAACATCGCCACCACCCAGGCGCACGCCGAGGTCGTCACCGACTACGTGCTGACCGTCTCCATGACGAACGCGACCGGAGAACGCCTCGCGCCCCGCGCCGTCGCCTCGGTCGGAAGCCTCCACGAGATCCTCCCGGCCGGCCTGCTCACCCCGATCGGTGACGGTGCCGACGGCGCCGTCACCGAGCAGGACGTGCCGGAACCGGAGCGCGCGGTGAGGATGCTCACCGCCGACCAGGCCCGCCCGGACGGCATCGCCGCCTGGCGCACCACCTCCGACGGCACCGGCGGCACCGAATCCGACGTCCTCCCCTTCGACGACCGGACCGGCTCCGGCATCCTCGCCGTGGACATCCGCGGCGCGGCCAACGTGCAGGACGCCCTCACTCTCGCCACCGCCCGGGCGGACGGCCTCGGCGACAGTGACCTCGGCGGCCGGCACACCGGCGGGGTCCTCTCCGAACGCGTACGCTCCGCCCGCCTCACCCCGCTCACCGGCCTCGGCACCGCTCCGGCCCAGGCCCAGCAGGAGGCCACCACCCAAGGGGGCCTGACCGCCGGCTTCCGGGAGGCGCTCGGCGCGAACGGCTCGCCGCTGCCCACCCAGTCCTCCGCCCGCCTCTTCGGCCAGTCCCACACCGCCGACTCCCGCCTCTACGCGAAGATGCACCGCACCGGCGCCCGGCTGCTCTCCGTGGAGAACAAACCGCGCATGGAGGCCATGCGGCGTGCGAACACCTCCGACGCGCTGGAGGCCGGCATCACCGACAACGTCGAGGGCGCGGTGGGCACTTCGCCGCTGGCGGGCAACAGCAACGCGGGCGTCACCAATCCGGGCGCCACGCTCCCGATCGGCGGCGCGAACGACGGCACCGCGCTGAAGGGCACCGCGGACACCACCCTCGGCACCCACCTCAAGGTCGTCACCGGCCGCAGCATGCTCTTCGCGCTGCCGGTGAGCTGGCTGTCGGTGGCCGAGGCGAACCACCGGATCACCGACAGCCGTCCGCTGCACGCGCTCGGCAAGGCCAGGCGCGGCCCACGTGCCGCCGAGGCCGAGACCACCGCCCTGGTCTGGCTGCGCGAGGACATCGCCCGCGAATACGGCCTCCTCGACGACACCACCTTCCCCGACGACCTCCGCACCGCCTGGGACGACCTGGCCCTGGCTCAGGGCGACCTCGCCGAAGCCGAGAAGCGCTACTACGACGCCCGGGCGCGGGCCCGCGAGACGTGGCTCGACCTGACCGCGGAGGAACAGGCCGCACTCGGCGACGACCACCCCGACACCGCGACCGTCCTGCCGCAGGCCATGTCCCAGTCCCCTTCCGTCGCGGCCTGGCAGGCCGCCCGCGATGAGGTCCGTCTCTGGGAGGGGCGCACCGACGCCGCGGCCGCGGACCACCACCGGCTGCACCTGGCCGCCTCCCGCCTCACCGCACACCACCAGGGTTCGGCCTCGGTCCCGGCACCGGAACGGGCGCAGGAGTACGTCGAGCCGGGATGGCGCTCCGAGGCGCCCGAACCGTACAAGATCATCGACGGCACCGGACCCGCCCCGCGCACCCTCATCTCGCCGGACGGCGCCACGGTGCGCAAGGTGCACGACATGCCGCACGACGGTGCCTCGTTCTTCCACGCGCTGCTCGCCGCCGCCCAGGGCCGCGACAGGCTGCCCCACCTGCTCGGCACCGACCTCGCCGACCGCTTCACGGCGAACCCCGGCGACCCGGTCGTCACCGGCGAAGCCATCGGCACCGCTCGCGACCGCCTCGCCTGGGCGCTGGGCGCGGACGGCAACGAGGACCTGCTCGACGCCCTCGCCCTGGACGCCGCCGACACCTTCACCCAGGACGAACTGGACTCCGCCGGAGTGGAGTTGACGGCCACGCAGCAGGCCGAGTTCGACGCCTTCGGCCGCCTCCCGCAGACCTTCTGGGCGACCCCCGCGCAGCGGGTGGCGCTGGCCACCGCGGCCCTCTCCCGCCCGTTCGCGAGCGAGCCGAGGCAGGACGGCACGGGTGCCCCGGACGGCGAACCGGCCCCGCCCGAGCGCCGCGCGGGCGACCACGGTGGCGCCGACCTGCTGCCCGCCCTCGCCGCCCGGGTCCTCGGCACCCCGCTCACCGTGGTCACCGGCGAGGGCCGCGAGCAGCTCTTCCTCCCGCACGGCACCGACCCGGCAGCGGTCGACCCGGCCACCGACCCGGTCCTGTTCGCCGCCGGGGGCTTCTTCCACGCCGCTCTCCCGCCCCGCACCCCTCCCCCGGTCGCCACTCCGCTGCCCGGCCCTGCCAACTCCGTGTCCAACAGCGGCACTTCGGGCGGCAACACTGCGAACGCGGACCCCTCACGCCCCGCTTCCGAGGAGCAGTCCGCCAAGCCGCCCGCGCACCGCAGCCACGCCACCCCGCCCTGGATGCCTCCCGCCGACGCCACCGGCCCGCGCTACCACCTGGACCGGGACGGCGTACTCACCGCACCCGACGGCGCCACCTACACCCAGGGCGCCCCCACCGGTCGCGGCAACGGCTTCTTCGAGGCGCTCTCCACAGCCCTGCGCCAGGCGGCCGAGCGGCCCGAACTGCCCACAGCCGAGGCGGCGCGGCTGCGCGTCCGTTCCGAGGCACCGCCCACCCGGCTGATGCGCCTGAACGGCCTCCCCGGCGACCCGGCGGAGCGCGACTCGCTCTTCACGCCCCCGCCCCTCACCCTCCGGGCAGGCACGCCCGCGCCGAGCCCGAAGGCCCGCGAGGACCACCTGCGGCGCCACCTCGCCGAAGCCCCGTGGGGCCCCGAAGCCGACCGCGCGGTGGCCGAGTGGGCCGCCGCCGCGACCGGCACCACCGTCACCCTGATCGAGGAGAACGGCACCGCCCACACCTACCCCGGTCCCCCCGCCGAAGGCGACCCGCACATCCGGCTCCGCCGCCGCGGCGGCGACTTCGTCCCGCTGTCCCTCAGCAGTCCGGCGCCCGTGCCAGGACTCTCCGGCGAGGAGGAGGCATTCGGCCTGAGCACGCTGTCCGGCGTCGACACGGCCATGGACGCGGACCTCGCCATGGGCCGGTCCGACGGCGAGCCCCTCGCACCCCCCGTCCCCAGCGCATCCATCGGAGGCAACGGCGACAAGAGGAACAAGGGCGCACAGAACTTCGGGGGCGGGAGGAAGAAGCCGACCAAGGAGGAGAAGGCGGCCCTGCACAACAAGGACCGCACGACCTCCGACGTCACGTACACGAGCTCGCTGACACAGCCCGGCTACGCGACGGGCGACCAGTTCGCCATCGCCGCAGCCCTGCTCGGCGACCCGACGCTGCACGTCACCGTGGTCAGCGGCCCCGAGGGCGCCGATGCCCGGGACAAGGGCGCCGAGATCGCCCGGTTCTACCGAGACAGCGGTGTCGAAGCGGACCGTGTGCACCACGTGCGGGCCGACAGCATGAAGGGGCCCGCGGCCAGGCAGGCGGCCGAGAAGGTCCTCATTGATCTCAACGGGGCGGCGGTGGAAGCCGCCGGCGGGACCCTGTCGAGGACCAAGCTGGCCAAGCTGAACCTCCCGATCAACGAAGGCACCAAGTGGGTCGCCGAGAACTTCAGCGCAGACCGGCGCAAGGATCTGCGGCGAGCGTGGGGCTTGGACGACGAGGGCTTCCCGCCCGCGCAGCAGGACGCCGTCGCCGACTGGCTGGGCGGCCGGGGCATCACCGTCGACAAGGGCCGTGAGGTGATCGTGCTGTGGTCGCGGTTCAGCGGCAAACGCGGCGAGATCCACGTCGAGCACGACACCAGCCACACCGGCATGGAACAGATCCTCGACGCCCTGCACGAGCGGACCGGGGGTCGGCAGCCCGGCCCGCTCGTCATCATCGCGGGCGATGCCGCGGTCAACCGCGCGCGGAAGAGCAAGTATCCGGAGATGGCCGCCAAGCACCGGGACGGTGGTCGCGGGCTGGACGTCCATGATCTGACGGACTTCTGGAACGACAAGGACGGAGTCCGCACCTGGGGCGGGGACACCCGCATCGGGCAGATGAAGCTCTACGAGTATCTGCGACGGCAGAGCGAGGGCGGAGTCAAGCACCTCGGCTTCCGTAGCGGAAACCTCGAAGCCATGGCTCTGTCCGGCCACCAGGTGAGGTATCTGGAGGAGCCCGGGAGTATCGGCGGGCGGCGCATGGAGGCGTGGCACGCCACCAAGAAGCCCGTCAAGGCCAGGAGCGACTGGCTGGCGACCGGCTACGAGCGGATCCAGGTCAACCACCCGCCGACCCGCTCCGGGCAGATCGTCGTCGAGACCAGGAACACCCGCGACCTGACGAACACGGAACTCGAAACGGCCAAGGCCAACAAGGATC
>NZ_JBICVP010000003.1:530186-834287 GCF_043199075.1 Streptomyces sp. NPDC048639 | reverse complement strand
TTGTGGGATTGCTTGCCTGCGGTCAAGCATTTCGACGACGGGTCTACGGGACTGGCGCAATCGATGGCTCGGGCGGGACACCGTGGGCGGTCTGTTGCGCAACCGGACGACGGCCGCACCCGCGGGCGCCCGGCCCAGCCACGCCCCGGGCTCGCCCCGATGCTCAACCGCCCACCACCGGGCCGCCATCCGGGCAACAACCCCCACCCGAACCAGGCAGACCGCCCCACCGCGCCCCGAAAACACAGCGCCGCACCGAGATCCGCCGCACCGCGACCACCACCGCGCCCTGAATCCACAACGCCGTGCGGCGGGCCCGACGTCCGGGCCGAGGCCCCGTGCCCCGCACCCAACGGCCCCGCACCCAACGCTCCGCGCCCGATGCCCCGTGTCCAACGGCCCCGTGTCTTACGGATCCCTGACGCCGGGGCACGGGCGGTCCCGTCGGCGCCGTGCCGCTCCTACGATCCCCCGCATGCCCACGACCACCGGATCCTCGTACCTCGGCAGGGTCGTCCTCGTCGCGGCCGCGCCCCTGCTGCTCGCCGCTGTCGGCCTCGTGCACCCGCAGGCACTCACCCGGGACAGCGCGGTGCACTGGGCCACTCTGCACATCTGGCTGCTGCCCGTGTTCCCGCTGCTGGCGCTCGGCGTGGTCGTGCCGCTGCGGGGGCGGCGTCCGGGAAGGGACGCCGATGGGCTGGCCACGGTCCTCGCCTGGGCCGGGGCCTTCGGCTACGCCGCCTTCTACACCGGTCTGGACGCGGTCGCCGGCATCGCGGCCGGGACGGTCCGGGAGCATGCGGGGCCGCATCCCGCAGGTGTCGTCCATCCGCTCTACCGGACCGGCGACGCGCTCGGTGCCGCGGGTGCGTACGCGCTCGGCGTCGCCGTCGTCGCCGCGTCCCTCGCCCTGTTCCTCCGCCACGGGGCACGCGTGCTGCCCGCCACCGCCGTCCTGCTCGTCTGCTGCTGGTCGTTCACCGACAGCCACATCTTCTGGCCGCGCGGCGTCGTCACGATGCTGGGCTTCGCGCTCGGGTTCGCATGGCTGGTGGCGGTCGCGGTACGCAATCCGAGACCGGACCGCAATCTCCGGCATCCGGACGATCAGGCAGAATCGGGCCCATGACGAGCCCCGACGACTCCACCTCCCCCGAGCCCGCGCCCGCGCAGGAGGAGCCGCAGTACGCCGACCGCATCTATCGCTCGCCCGCCGGGATGGCCGGGGGCGCGCTGATGCTGGCTCTCATCGGCTGGCTCGGCATCGACGCACTGGTCCACGGTGAGGGCCGTACGCCGTGGCTGGCGCTGGCCGGGCTGCTGTTCGTCGTGCCGCTGGTGTCGGCGTACACGGTGCGGCCGGCGGTCTTCGCGGGCACCCGCATGCTCCGCGTGCGCAACCCGCTCCGCACCGTCTCGCTGCCCTGGGCCTCGGTGGAGGACGTACGGGCGTCGTTCACCAGCGAGGTCTTCGCGGGCGGACGGAAGTACCAGCTCTGGGCGATCCCGGTCTCCCTGCGGGCGCGCAAGAAGGCGGTGCGTCACGCGGACCGCGCCGCGGCCCAGGACACATACGGCGCAGAGGCGCAGTCCGAGGGGCGGAGGGCGCCGGTCGACGAGGCCATGGACGAACTGCGCGAACTCGCCGAGCGGCACGCCGCGGACGAAGCCGCGCAGGGCGAGCCGGTGGGGCGCTGGGCGTACGAGGTCATCGCGCCGGCCGTGGCCGGCGCGATCCTGCTGGCGATCCTCCTCGCCACCGGCTGACCGGTGCCCGGGCCGCCTCCGTCGGCGGGGGCTCAGGAGGGTGCGTCCAGCAGCCGCACGGGGTGCATGCCGTCGACCATCCCCATGAACGGCGGGTGGATGCTGTAGCCGAGCATGCGGCGGATGTCCTCCGACACCGCTCGTACGGTCTCCCGGCCCGTGGAGAGGGTGAACGATTCCTGTGGCCGCAGCCAGGGCTGGCAGTACTGCGCGGTGACCGCGAGACGGGAGCGGGCCGAACGGTTGGCCCCGCCGCCGTGCCACAGCGTCCCGACGAAGAACACGCAGGAGCCCGGCGGCATCACGGCGGCCACCCGCGGGTCGTCCTCCGCGGGTCTGCGGTCGTCGCCCCAGCGGTGGCTGCCCGGCAGGACGACCGTGGCTCCGTTCTCCTCGGTGAACGCGTCGATGGACCACACCGTCGCGGCACCGAGCGGCGGACGGGGCCGCGGCACCGGGTACATCAGATCGTCGGGATGCAGGAGTTGGGCGTCCTCGCCGGGATTGATGTCGATCACCTGGAGCTGGGAGAGCAGGTAGTTGGGAAGGAACAGCCGGTCCAGCAGGGCCAGGACGCGGGGGTGGTCGACGAGCCGGTCGCAGGCGCGGGTCTTGTTCAGCACGCTGTAGACGCGCTGGGTGCGGTGGCCCTCGAAGGTGTTGCGGCCGCGCCGGTCCAGCAGCGGCGTCACCGCGGCCCTGACGTCCTCGCACGCGGCCGCGTCGAGGAGACCTTCCAGGACCACGTACCCGTCGCGTTCGACGGCCGCGAGGTCGGCGTCCACGACAGCGGGGTCGACGGCCGAACCGCCGCCCTCCGTGGTCCGGTGACGCCGTGCCAGATCCGTGGCCAGAGCGTCGACCGAGGCGATGGTGCCCACGGCGCCGGCGGCAGAGGCAGCACCGGCGCTACCGGCAGCAACGGCAGCACCGCCCGCTCCGGCGGCATCGGCGCGGGCGTCGTCGTCGAGCGGCTCGTTCGGGGCGAGGGGCATGTCGGGGCCCTTCTGCGAGGAGGGTCGGGTTACGAGGAGGGCGCGAGCGGGCCGCCGGAGAGGCCGACGGCGCCGGAGACGAAGGACCGGATCGCGTCCGTCACGGTGCCCGCGGGCGGCCGCGGGGTACGGGTGAGCGCGACCGAGACCAGGGAGTTCGTCCCGCCGAGCACGGCGGCGGCCAGGAACTCCGGGTCACGGCCTGCGGGGAGTTCACCCGCGCGTTGGGCATGAGCGATGTTGCGGGCGCCCAGCTCGATCAGGGCGTCGAGCCGGGCGGCGTGCGACGCGGCCACCTCGGCCTCGCCGACCAGCCCGCCGAGCACGAGCGGTGCCAGCGGCTCGTCGTACAGGAACGTCACCCAGTCGCGGATGCGCTGTTCCTCCCGCTCGGCCCAGGTCGGAGCGGCGTACTCGCGCAGGGCGCAGGCCTCCCCGAGGCGCTGGTGGAAGGCGTCGAGAACGGCGATGAGCAGGCCGCTGCGGGTGCCGAAATAGCGGTACGGAAGGCCGGTGCTCACCCCTGCCCGCCGCGCCACGGCCGCGACCTCCAGGGCGCCGGTCTCGCTCAGCTCCTCCGCGGCTGCCCGGAGCAGCCGCTCCCGTGCCGCCGCGCTGCGGGGTGTGTCGGATGGGCTCACTCAGCCGATCTAAGTTGAGTTCAACTCAACAGTCAAGAGGGCCGCTCCCGCGTAACCGCTCCCACGTATCCGATCCCGCGTATCCCTTTGTCCGCGGGCAGGGCGTGCCCATCGGACAGACCACCGCCCCCCGTCGTCCGCCGCGGTGCGGGCGGGACGGAGGGCGGCGCAGGCGAACCAGGTCGGCAATGCCGGATAGGGAGATGCGGCGTCGGATGCCGGGCCCCGTTGTCAGATACCGGCTGCCGTCGCCACGTCCCTCTTCAGCTCGGCCAGGACCGAACGGGCCGTGGCCCGCGCCCTGTCCAGGGCGTCCTGACCGCCCACCGGAACCACGACCTCCAGGTAGCACTTGAGCTTCGGCTCGGTGCCGCTCGGGCGGACGATCACCCGCGCGCCCTCCACGCCCCGGTCGTCGTCCCCGGCCAACCGGTACCGCAGGCCGTCCGTCGGCGGCAGCCGGTCCGTGCCCTTGGAGAGGTCCTCGCCCGAGGTGACGGTCAGTCCGGCGAGGGAGGCCGGGGGCTGCTCACGCAGCCGCTCCATCGCCGCCCCGATCCGCGCGAGATCCTCGACCCGTACGGAGAGCTGGTCCGTGGCGTGCAGCCCGTACTCGACGGCGATGTCGTCGAGCAGGTCGAGCAACGTGCGGTCGGCCTGCTTGAGTTCGGCGGTCAGCTCGGCGACGAGCAGCGCGGCCGAGATGCCGTCCTTGTCGCGGACACCGACGGGGTCGACGCAGTAGCCGAGCGCCTCCTCGTACGCGTAGCGCAGCCCGTCGACCCGGGCCAGCCACTTGAACCCGGTCAGCGTCTCCTCGTACGGGACCTCGGCCGCGGCCGCGATCCGGGAGAGCAGGGAGGAGGAGACGATCGTCGTCGCGAACGTGCCACGTGCCCGCTTGTGCACGAGGTGGGTGGCGAGCAGAGCCCCCACCTCGTCGCCGCGCAGCATCCGCCAGCCCGCCTCGGCGGAGGCGTCCGGCACGGCGACGGCGCAGCGGTCCGCGTCCGGGTCGTTGGCGATGACGATGTCCGGGCGCTCGGAGCGTGCGGTGGCGAACGCGAGGTCCATCGCGCCCGGCTCCTCCGGGTTGGGGAAGGCGACGGTCGGGAACGCCGGGTCCGGGTCGGCCTGCTCGGCCACGACGACGGGGGCGGGAAAGCCCGCGCGGGTGAAGGCGGCGACGAAGGTGTCGCGGCCGACGCCGTGCAGAGGCGTGTAGACCACGCGGACATCGCGCGGTGTGCCCTCGGTCATCGCCGCGTCCGTACGGGCCACGTACGCGTCCACGATCTCGTCGCCCAGCGTCTCCCAGCCCGTGTCGGGCCGCGGTACGTCGTGCAGGCTGCCGACGGCCGCGATCTCCGCGGCGATCCCGTCGTCCGCGGGCGGCACGATCTGCGAGCCGTCGCCGAGGTAGACCTTGTAGCCGTTGTCGCGCGGCGGGTTGTGGCTGGCGGTGACGGCCACGCCGGCGACCGCGCCCAAGTGCCGTACGGCGAAGGCGAGCACGGGGGTGGGCAGCGGGTACGGCAGCAGCGCGGCCCGCAGTCCGGCACCGGTCATCACGGCGGCGGTGTCCCGTGCGAAGTCGGCGCTCTTGTAGCGGGCGTCGTAGCCGATCACGACCAGGCCGGGCCCGTCGCCACCCGTCGCGGCCCCCTTGGTGCGGAGGTACGCGGCGAGGCCCGCGGCGGCACGGATGACCACGGCCCGGTTCATCCGCATGGGACCCGCGCCGAGTTCGCCGCGGAGTCCGGCGGTGCCGAACTGCAGGGTGCCGGCGAACCGGTCGGCCAGTTCGGCGAGCGCCTTCGTCTCCACGTCGTCCTCGACGTCGGAGGGGTCCACGCTCTCGAGCAGCCTGACCAGTTCGTCGCGGGTCTCCGGGTCCGGGTCCTCGGCCAGCCAGGCGCGGGCCCGGCCCATCAGCTCCGCTGTGTCGCGTGCCACTGCCACGGTGATGCGCTCCTGTGTCGGATTTCGCGGGTGCCGGATGTGTACCCGGCCCCCGGGGAGGAATCTCGGTACGGCTCAGATCCGTCCGAGGACCTGCGCCAGCAGGCTGCCCATGCGAGCCGCGGAGTCGCGCCCGGCCTGGAGCACCTCTTCGTGGTTGAGCGGTTCACCGGTCATGCCGGCCGCGAGGTTGGTGACCAGTGAGATGCCCAGGACCTCGGCGCCGGACTCGCGGGCCGCGATGGCCTCCAGGACGGTGGACATGCCGACCAGGTCCGCGCCCATGACCCGGAGCATGTTGATCTCGGCCGGGGTCTCGTAGTGCGGGCCGGGGAGCTGCGCGTAGACGCCCTCTTCGAGAGAGCTGTCGATCTCCTTGCAGAGCGCGCGCAGGCGCGGGGAGTAGAGGTCGGTGAGGTCGACGAAGTTGGCGCCGACGATGGGGGACGTGCTCGTGAGGTTGAGGTGGTCGCTGATGAGGACGGGCTGTCCGGGGCGCATGCCCGGGCGCAGGCCGCCGCAGCCGTTGGTCAGCACGACGGTCTTGCAGCCGGCGGCGACGGCGGTCCGTACGCCGTGCGCGACCGCGGCGACGCCGAGGCCCTCGTAATAGTGGGTGCGGCCGAGGAAGACCAGGGCGCGCTTCTCGCCGATCCGGTACGAGCGCACCTTTCCTGCGTGGCCCTCGACGATGGGCGGCGGGAAGCCCGGCAGGTCGGTGACCGGGAACTCGTGCTCGGGCGCCCCGAGGGCCTCGGCGGCGGGGACCCAGCCGGAGCCCATGACGAGCGCGACGTCATGGGTGTCGGCACCGGTGAGTTCCCGCAGGCGGGCGGCGGCTGCATCGGCGTCGGGGGCGCCGGGGATGTCCGAAGAAACAGATGCGTTCACGCGCACGAGCGTAGCCGCTAAACGCCTACGCGCGTAGACGTACTCCGGACAGTGGACACCCCGACTCTGGCGGAAACCGGTTTCCGCCCTGGGGCGCAAGGGGTGCGGGGGGTGCGGCGCAAGGTGCGCACAGGGTGTGACGCAAGTGTCGAACGCAGCCCGGAGGCGTGTGTGTCCGGTCCGGATGCCGGGCTGCGGGTCCGGATGCCGAGATCCGTGGGCCGCCCTCGGCGGCATCGGGGGAGCGGCGTCAGCAGGGCCGCTTGCGGAGCCCCATCACATAGTCGTGCGGTGCGCCCGACGATTCCGCCGCATCGGCGATCTCGCCGAGGTAGCGCGCCGACGGCAGCCCGCCCTCGTAGCCGTTGAGCACGTACGTCCACGCGGTCGAGTCGCCGTCCAGCGTGTGCACCCGCACCCGTGTGCGCCGGTAGATGGACAGTCCGACGCCCTCCCAGCGGTCCATGGAGTCCTCGTCCATGGGCGCGATGTCGTAGAGCGCGACGAAGACCTGGGAGGCCGGTGCCTCGACGATCGTCGCGAGCGCGCCTTCCCAGCCCATCTGTTCGCCGCCGAACGTCAGTCGCCAGCCGGAGAGCCAGCCCGTGCCGCGAAGCGGCGAGTGGGGTGCGCGGCGGGACATCAGCCGCGCGTCGAGGTTGCCGGCGTACGCGGCGTAGAGCGACATGTTTCGAGAGTACGGGAGTGGCTCCGGGGTTTCCCGGGGTGCCCGGTCGTACGGATGACGCGCTGGGCCGCGGCGCGCACAACGCGCCCGTGCCGTCCGGCCGTACGGCGAACCGATCGCCCGCCCCTCGACCGGTCACGACCCCGCCCCCGCGTCCCGCGCCCGAACACCCGTCGGAGCGTGATCGCCAAGCCGTCCGAACGTCTTTCGAGCCCCCACTGAGTGGCTCCGGGAGCCGTGCGGGACAATGGAGCATGTGACTCGGATCGTGATCATCGGTGGCGGACCCGGCGGCTACGAAGCAGCGCTGGTGGGTGCACAGCTCGGCGCAGAGGTGACCGTCGTCGACCGCGACGGTCTGGGCGGTGCGTCGGTCCTCACCGACTGCGTCCCGTCGAAGACCCTGATCGCCACGGCCGAGGTGATGACCAGCTTCGACTCCTCCCACGAGGAGCTGGGGATCATCGTCGCGGACGACACCCCGTACGTGGACACGCCCGCGCGCATCGTCGGCGTCGACCTCGGCAAGGTCAACCGCCGCGTCAAGCGTCTCGCGCTCGCCCAGTCCCACGACATCACCGCCTCCGTGACCCGCGCCGGCGGACGCGTCATGCGGGGCCGCGGTCGGCTGGAGCCGGCCCAGGCGCCCGACGGGTCGCGGCAGGTGACCGTGACGGCCGACGACGGATCCCAGGAGACGCTGACCGCCGACGCCGTCCTCATCGCGACCGGCGCGAACCCGCGCGAGATCCCGGACGCCCTGCCCGACGGCGAGCGGATCCTCAACTGGAAGCAGGTCTACGACCTCGAGGAGCTTCCCGAAGAGCTGATCGTGGTCGGCTCGGGTGTGACCGGTGCCGAGTTCGCCGGCGCGTACCAGGCGCTCGGCACGAAGGTCACCCTGGTCTCCAGCCGCGACCGGGTGCTGCCCGGCGAGGACCCGGACGCCGCGGCCGTACTGGAGGACGTCTTCCGGCGGCGCGGCATGAATGTGATGGCCCGCTCCCGCGCCCAGTCCGCCAAGCGCGTCGGCGACCGGGTCGAGGTCACGCTCTCCGACGGCCGTGTCATCGGCGCGTCGCACTGCCTCATGGCGGTCGGCTCGATCCCCAACTCGGCCGACATGGGCCTGGAGGAGTCCGGCGTCCGCCTCAAGGAGTCCGGGCACATCTGGACCGACGGGGTCTCCCGTACGAGCGCGCCCGGCGTTTACGCGGCCGGTGACTGCACCGGCATCCTGCCGCTGGCGTCCGTCGCGGCGATGCAGGGCCGCATCGCGATGTACCACTTCCTGGGCAGCGCGGTCGCACCGCTGGACCTCAAGACCGTCTCGGCGAACGTCTTCACCGACCCCGAGATCGCCACGGTCGGCTACTCGCAGGCGGACGTGGACAGCGGCCTGATCGACGCCCGCGTCGTGAAGCTGCCGCTGCTGCGCAACCCGCGCGCGAAGATGCAGGGCATCCGGGACGGCTTCGTGAAGATCTTCTGCCGTCCGGGCACCGGCATCATCGTGGGCGGCGTCGTCGTCTCGCCGCGCGCGAGCGAGCTGATCCACTCGATGGCGATCGCCGTCGACAACAACCTGACGGTGGAGCAGATCGCCAACACCTTCACGGTGTACCCCTCGCTGTCCGGCTCGATCGCCGAAACCGCGCGGCAATTGCACACCCGTAAGACACAGCGCGAAGCCTGACCCGCTCTATACCATTCCGCGCCCCTTGTTGCGGCCAACTTCTGCCATTCGGCGCAAACTGCTGAAACAAGACGGTCGTTGGCGTTACTGTCAGTTTCGTGTTCGCTGCAGAACGTCGCCAATTGATCCTCGAAATGGTGCGAGCGAACGGAGCCGTGTCGCTCCGTGAGCTCGCCCGCGTCGTCCAGACCTCAGAAGTGACCGTACGGCGAGACGTGCGCGCGCTGGAGGCAGAAGGACTGCTGGACCGCCGCCACGGCGGTGCGGTGCTGCCGGGCGGTTTCACCAGGGAGTCCGGCTTCCCGCAGAAATCCCATCTAGCGACCGCCGAGAAGACGGCGATCGCCGACCTCGCGGCCGGACTCGTCGAAGAGGGCGAGGCCATCGTCGTCGGTGCGGGGACGACCACGCAGGAGCTGGCCCGCCGGCTCGCGCGGGTTCCGGGCCTGACGGTGGTCACCAACTCGCTGCTGGTCGCCCAGGCCCTCGCCCACGCCAACCGGGTCGAGGTCGTCATGACCGGTGGCACGCTGCGCGGTTCCAACTACGCCCTGGTGGGCAGCGGAGCCGAGCAGTCCCTTCAGGGGCTGCGGGTCTCCCGGGCCTTCCTGTCCGGAAGCGGACTGACCGCCGAGCGCGGGCTGTCCACGTCCAACATGCTGTCGGCAAGCGTCGACCGGGCACTCGTCCAGGCCGCGGGCGAGGTCGTCGTCCTCGCGGACCACACGAAGCTGGGCGCCGACACCATGTTCCAGACGGTGCCCACCGATGTGATCACGCGGCTGGTCACCGACGAGCCGCCGCTCCACGACGACCGCGCCGCCACCGAGTTGCAGGCCCTCGCAGACCAGGGCGTGCAGATCGCGGTCGCGGGCCCGGGCTCGGGGGCTCAGGGCCAGGGCAGCTCCGAGGGGAACGGTCCGGTGGCGCGCAGCCCGCGTCGTATGGGCCCGCCCGGCGCGAAGAACGCCGAGGAGCTGCCGTTGCCGGGGCAGCGGAGGAACCATCCGCCGGGACACGGCGGCCCTCAACTGCGCAGTGCGGGCGGCCTGGCGGATCAGCAGGCCGCGATGAGCAACGGCAGGGTCGCGGACCTCTCGCCGCGGCGCAGATAGCCTGCCCGCGCCTCACCCGCGGACCGGCCCGGCGGGTCGGGGGACCAGCCGGGCCGGGCCGGGCGCGTCGTGCGGTGGCGGTGGGAGACCCAACCGTCCCGCGGGCAGGGGCAGGGGCAAGCGCCGGGCGTGAGGTGCGGACGCCCGTCGGGCGCGCGCGTGCCGCTCGGCCCGCGGTTCGTACAGCCCCGGGCTCAACCGGTCGTCTCGCCCGCCCCTTTGAGCCCGGTGAGCGTCAGCGCCAGCAGCCGGTCCGCCAGCTCCGGATCACCCGGGCTCTCCTCGACGGCCAGGGCGATGGCATTGGTGAGCTGCATCAGATCGCCGATCTCGACGCCCGGCCGCACCGCGCCGGCCTGTTGGGCCCGCACGAGCAGCGCGCTGCCCGCCTCGCCCATCGGCACACTGCACCGCGACAGGGCCGAATGCGCGTCGTGCGAGGCGCTCATCAGCGCCCGCGCCAGGCCGCGATACGTACTGGCGTGCGCGATGATCGCCCGCAGCCACTCCACCAGCGCGGTGCACGGCTGCTCGGCCCCCAGCAACTCCCGCGAACGCGCCAGCAGTCCGTCGACCTCTCCCTGGAAGACGGCGCACATGAGGGCGTACCGGTTCGGGAAGTGGCGGTAGAGGGTCCCGATGCCGACGCCGGCGCGCTTGGCGATGTCCTCGAGCGACGCGTCCGTGCCGTGCTCGGTGAAGGCCGTTCGCGCCTCGGTGAGAAGCCGCTCATAGTTCCGCCGCGCGTCAGCCCGCATGGGGCGTAGGGGCGGTTGCTCCGGGTCCCGGGGCTCCCGCTCGGCCACGCGTCCGGTCTCCGTCGCCATCGCCCGTCCTCCGTCCCGTCCTTGCCCGGCCAGCCGTTGCGTCCAGCATGCCACCGCCATCCGGAGGACGCCTCCGAGCAGCTCCGAACGGGTACGGCGACCACACACCACCCGGGCCGGGCACTCGGCAGCCCGCACGGGCCGGGCACTCGGCAGCCCGCACGGGCCGGGCACTCGGCAGCCCTCATGGGCCGGGCACTCGGCAACCCACACGAGGGGACGGCCCACGACACGGCAGCGGGGCCCCAGCGTCGAAACGGTGGGGCCCCGCGGTACTCACGGTCGGGAAGGCCGTTGCAGCGGCCGGCCGTCAGTCCTTGATCTCGCAGATGACCGCGCCCGAGGAGATGCCGGCGCCGACCTCGGCCGTCAGGCCCTTGATCGTGCCGGAGCGGTGGGCGTTCAGCGGCTGCTCCATCTTCATGGCCTCGAGGACGACGACGAGGTCGCCCTCCTTGACCTCCTGGCCGTCCTCGACGGCGACCTTGACGATGGTGCCCTGCATCGGGGAGGCCAGGGCGTCGCCGGAGGCGGCGGAGCCCGCCTTCTTGGACGCCTTGCGCTTGGGCTTCTTGGTGCCCGTGGCGGCCGGCGCCGCGGAGACGCCCAGCGAGGACGGCAGGGAGACCTCAAGACGCTTGCCGCCGACCTCGACGACCACGGTCTCGCGGGTCTCTCCCTCCGCCTCCTCCGACTCGGGGGCGGCGAAGGGCTTGATCTCGTTGACGAACTCGGTCTCGATCCACCGGGTGTGGACCGTAAACGGTCCGGAGGAGCCGGTCAGTTCGGGGGCGAACGCCGAGTCCTCGACCACTGCGCGGTGGAAGGGGATCGCCGTGGCCATGCCCTCCACCTGGAACTCGGCCAGGGCCCGGGCGGCGCGCTGCAGGGCCTGCTGCCGGGTGGCGCCGGTGATGATCAGCTTCGCCAGCAGGGAGTCCCAGGCCGGGCCGATGACCGAGCCGGACTCCACGCCCGCGTCCAGGCGGACGCCGGGGCCCGCGGGTGCGCTGAAGAGGGCGACGGTTCCGGGAGCGGGCAGGAAGTTGCGGCCCGGGTCCTCGCCGTTGATGCGGAACTCGAAGGAGTGGCCGCGCACCGGCGGGTCGGTGTAGCCGAGTTCCTCGCCGTCGGCGATGCGGAACATCTCGCGGACGAGGTCGATGCCCGTGACCTCCTCGGTCACCGGGTGCTCGACCTGGAGACGGGTGTTGACCTCCAGGAAGGAGATCGTGCCGTCCGTGCCGACGAGGAACTCCACGGTGCCCGCGCCGACGTAGCCCGCCTCCTTGAGGATGGCTTTGGACGCGGCGTACAGCTCGTCGTTCTGAGCCTGGCTCAGGTACGGGGCGGGGGCTTCCTCGACGAGTTTCTGGTGGCGGCGCTGGAGTGAGCAGTCGCGGGTGGAGACCACGACGACGTTGCCGTGCTGGTCGGCCAGGCACTGGGTTTCCACGTGCCGCGGCTTGTCCAGGTAGCGCTCGACGAAGCATTCTCCGCGGCCGAAGGCGGCGACCGCCTCGCGGACGGCGGAGTCGTAGAGCTCGGGGACCTCTTCGAGGGTGCGGGCGACCTTCAGGCCGCGTCCGCCGCCGCCGAAGGCGGCTTTGATGGCGATGGGCAGGCCGTGCTGCTCGGCGAAGGCCACGACCTCCTCCGCGCCGTTGACCGGGTCCGGGGTGCCGGCCACGAGCGGGGCGCCGGCGCGCTGGGCGATGTGGCGGGCGGCGACCTTGTCGCCGAGGTCGCGGATGGCCTGCGGCGGGGGGCCGATCCAGATCAGGCCCGCGTCCAGGACCGCCTGGGCGAACTCGGCGTTCTCCGAGAGGAATCCGTACCCGGGGTGGACGGCGTCGGCACCCGAATCGGCGGCGGCCTGGAGGACTTTGGCGATGTCCAGGTAGCTGGTGGCGGGGGTGTCACCACCCAGCGCGTAGGCCTCGTCGGCCGCGCGGACGTGCAGAGCGTCCCGGTCCGGGTCGGCGTAGACGGCTACGCTCGCGATCCCGGCGTCCCGACAGGCTCGGGCAACGCGGACAGCGATTTCGCCACGGTTGGCGATGAGCACCTTGCGCACGATGGCTCCCTCCTTGAAACAAGGCGAGTTTAGGGACTACCGACACGGCCTGCCGAGCCGCACTCGGGGGTGACCTTGCCCACACAGAGCGTCATCCGGGTGCGGAGGGAGTGCCGAAATTCCTTGTCGTCCCACGGTACGCCCGGAAGTCTCAAGGAATTCTCGCGATCTGGTGTGGTCAAGATCTCTGTCGGTCGAACCAGCCGCGAGGAGGCTTCCTTTGTGGGATCCCTACCAACGCCGGGCGGAATCTTTGCTGAACGGATCCGTCCTGCCGGGTGATGCGCGCCCGGAGCCTGCAGAACCCTTGTTTTAGCGGATTACCGGTTAGTAGCGTGACTAGTCTCTGTCCGAACTGGCGGTAACGACGTGAAGTGGGGTGGGTGGGGGGTGGCTCGGAGACCCGTGGCCGCGGTGGCGGCTGTGCTGTTGTTCCTGGAAGCAGCCGGCATCGTCCTGGTCAACATGATCCTCGGGATATCCGTGGACCGGCAGAAGATGTCGCTGGGCGGGCTCGATCCGGACGCCATGAGCCTCTCCACCTGGATCATGGGTGGCGTCTTCGGTCTCTATCTGGCGGCGTGCGCGGTCGTGCTGGTCCGCTGCGCGCTCACCGGCCGCGCCCCCGGGCGCTTCGCCCGCATCCTGCTCATCACCTGCGCGGTGGTGCACGGCGTGCTCGGTGCGCTCACCGTCGGGCTGGTCGGCTGGGCCGCGTTCGCCTTCATGATGGTCGTCTTCGGGCTGATCGTGCTGACGCTGGTCGCCTTCCCGGCCGAGCGTCGCGAAGCCCCGGCGGCGCCCCCGGCCCCGGCCGAGTCCTAGGCCCGCCCCCGCGTCCGTACGTTCGCCACCGCGTCCGCAGGCCCGTACGCGGATGGGTGCGCCGGCCCGCCGAGAAGTTCCGTACGCCTCCGCCCACCGGGAAGCGGGGGCCGCGGGCGGGGGCGAACGGACGGTCCTACGCCCAGAGTTCCGTGATCCCCGTGCCCACGTCCGCGAGCAGCCGCCGCAGCAGCGGCAGCGACAGCCCGATGACATTGCCCGGGTCCCCGTCGATGCCGTCGATGAACGGCGCGGACCGCCCGTCGAGGGTGAACGCGCCCGCCACGTGCAGCGGTTCGCCGCTCGCGACGTACTCCGCGATCTCCGCGTCCGTCGGCTCCCCGAAGCGGACCGTCGTCGAGGCGGTGGCGGAGGTCCGCCGTTCCGTCGCCGTGTCGATCACGCAGTGCCCGGTGCGCAGGATGCCCGAACGCCCGCGCATCGACTTCCACCGCGCCGTCGCGTCCTCGGCGTCGGTCGGCTTCCCGTACGCCTGGCCGTCGAGTTCCAGCACCGAGTCGCAGCCGACGACGAGCGCGCCCGCGGCCTCGGGCCGTGCGGCCACCGCGGCGGCCTTGGCCTCGGCCAGCAGCCGGGCCAACTCCTCCGGGGAGTCCGCGCTGATCGCGTCCTCGTCCACCCCGCTGACGACGACATCGGGCGCGAGGCCCGCCTGACGCAGCAGCCCGAGGCGGGCGGGGGAGGCGGAGGCGAGGACGAGGTGACGCCGGGCGGAGGCGGAATGCTCGGTCATGGGGCCCAGGGTATCGGGGGCCTCCTTGCCGTACGCCCGAGAGGGCCGCTCCCGTTCGCGGGCCCGGACCTCGACCGCAACGACCCTGATGCGCCCCGCGGTCAGCGGCCGAGCACGATGATCATCACGACCAGGGCGACGACCGCCAGCACCCATCCCGCACGGCGGAGCATGGCCTCCGTGTCGCGCAGTTCCTGCGGCGTCTCGTCGGGGGGGTCGGACCAGAGCATGCTTTCGATACTCCGGCGGAAACGGGCGTGCCGCCTGAGTACGCGTACTCAGGCGGCACGGTCCTGAGGGACCAATCCGCTCGTCCGGGCCCGGCGTCAGGCGGTCCGGGTCACCTGGGCCAGCTCGAACTGCGCCATGCCTTCGGGCCCGGCTGCGGCAGCGCGCGCCGCGGCACGGTCCGCTCCTTGTCGGCCCACTCGTCGAGATCGTCCTGCGCCGCGAGGGCGGCGCCCGCCGCCGCGGCGCGCGCCTGGACCACCGCAAGGGCGGCGGCCAGCTCCTCGGGGGTGGGGTTGCCCCGTACGACCTTGTACATGCGCGGCCTCCTCGATGGTCCTCGCGGCTCTGATACCCGGGCAGCCCCCGCTTTAGAGCGGGATGTTGCCGTGCTTCTTCGGCGGCAGCGACTCGCGCTTGTTCCGCAGAGTGCGCAGGCCCCGGACGATGTGGCGCCGGGTCTCGGACGGCATGATCACCGCGTCGACGTAGCCGCGCTCGGCGGCGACGTACGGATTGAGGAGCGCGTCCTCGTACTCGGCGATCAGGCGCGCCCGGACCTCCTCGGCCTGCTCGGGCGTCTCGGCGGCGGCGATCGTGCGGCGGTGCAGGATGTTGACCGCGCCCTGCGCGCCCATGACCGCGATCTGCGCCGTCGGCCAGGCGAGGTTGAGGTCGGCGCCGAGGTGCTTGGAGCCCATGACGTCGTACGCGCCGCCGAACGCCTTGCGGGTGATGACCGTGATGAGCGGGACGGTCGCCTCCGCGTACGCGTAGATCAGCTTGGCCCCGCGCCGGATGATGCCGTTGAACTCCTGCTCGGTGCCGGGCAGGAAGCCGGGCACGTCCACGAAGGTCAGGACGGGGACGTTGAAGGCGTCGCAGGTGCGCACGAAGCGCGCGGCCTTCTCCGAGGCGGCGATGTCCAGACAGCCGGCGAACTGCATCGGCTGGTTGGCGACGATGCCCACGGGGTGGCCCTCGACGCGGCCGAAGCCGGTGACGATGTTCGGTGCGAACATCGCCTGCGTCTCCAGGAACTCGTGGTCGTCCAGGACGTGTTCGATGAGCCGGTGCATGTCGTACGGCTGGTTCGCCGAGTCCGGGATGATCGCGTCCAGCTCGAGATCCTCGTCGCCCGTCTCGAGGTTGGCCTCCTCGGGGAAGACCGGGGGCTCGCTCAGGTTGTTGGACGGCAGGTAGGACAGCAGCGACTTGATGTACTCGATGGCGTCCTTCTCGTCGCCCGCCATGTGGTGCGCCACACCGGAAGTGGTGTTGTGGGTGCGGGCGCCGCCGAGCTCCTCGAAGCCCACGTCCTCACCGGTGACGGTCTTGATGACGTCCGGTCCTGTGATGAACATGTGCGAGGTCTTGTCGACCATGACCGTGAAGTCGGTGATCGCGGGGGAGTAGACGGCCCCGCCCGCACACGGGCCGACGACCAGGCTGATCTGCGGGATGACACCGGAGGCGTGGGTGTTGCGCCGGAAGATCTCGCCGTAGAGGCCGAGCGCGCTGACCCCTTCCTGGATACGGGCGCCACCGGAGTCGTTGATGCCGATCACCGGGCAGCCGTTCTTCAGCGCGAAGTCCATCACCTTGACGATCTTCTCGCCGTAGACCTCGCCGAGGGCGCCGCCGAAGACCGTGAAGTCCTGGGAGAAGACGGCCACCGGGCGTCCGTCGACCGTGCCGTAACCGGTGACGACGCCGTCGCCGTACGGGCGGGTGGCGTCCAGGCCGAAGTTGGTGGAGCGGTGCCGGGCGAACTCGTCGAGCTCGACGAACGAGCCCTCGTCGAGCAGGAGGTCCACGCGCTCACGGGCCGTCAGCTTGCCCTTGGCGTGCTGCTTCTCTACCGCGCGCTGCGACCCGGCATGCGTCGCCTCCTCGATCCGCCGCTTCAGATCCGCGATCTTCCCCGCGGTCGTCTGGGCGCTTCGGTTGTTCTCTGCGGCGAATTCCGGCTCGGACATCGGGATGCGGCTCCTGCTCGTCCTGGAAGTGCTGGGTGGGCTACCTGCTGGATGGGCTACCGACTCGTAGCGTATCGGCGACGCTGCGCTATGGCAGTGCGGCGTTGGCCACACCTCCCGCCCTTCGCAAGGCCCAGGTCAAAGTGGTACGGGGGGTGCCGGCCGGGTCCCGGGCCCTCCCGTACGGGCGCCGGGTGATCTTGGCGCCCCACCGGTTCCCGACCCGCTCCCCTCGCGCCACCCGGGCCTACGCTGGCCGCATGACGCCGATGCCGCCCGGAACGCCCGGCACCCCGCAGCCCGATCCCTCCTCCGGCCGCTGGTCCGACCTCGAGCGGCCACCGCTGAACGCCACCGCGCTGCGCAAGGCGCTCGTGCGGCCCGGCACCCTGTGGAGCAGCCTCGACGTGGTCGAGATCACCGGGTCCACCAACAGCGACCTCACCGCGCGCGCCGTGAAGGGCGAGGTCGGCGAAGGCGCGATCCTGGTCGCCGAGGAGCAGTCGGCGGGGCGCGGACGGCTCGAACGGACCTGGACCGCGCCGCCCCGCTCGGGCCTCTTCTTCTCCGTCTACCTCGAACCCGACGTCCCGGTCGAACGGTGGGGCTGGCTGCCCCTGCTGGCCGGGGTGGCGACGGCCACCGCCCTTTCCCGCGCCGCCGGCGTGGACACGGCGCTGAAGTGGCCCAACGACCTGCTCGTGCACGTGGGGGAGGAGGAGCGCAAGACGGGCGGGATCCTCACCGAGCGGGCCGGGGACGGCGTCGTCGTCGGCATCGGGCTCAATGTGTCGCTGCACGCGGACGAACTGCCCGTACCGGAGGCGGGTTCCCTCACCCTCGCCGGGGCGCCGGCGGCGGACCGGGATCCGCTGCTGCGGGCGATCCTGCGCTCGCTGGAGCAGTGGTACGAGGACTGGCGGGGCGCCGGCGGAGACCCCGGGGCCAGCCGTCTGCAGGAGGCGTACGCGGCGGGCTGCGCGACGCTCGGCAGGACGGTGCGCGCGGTGCTGCCCGGCGACCGGGAGATCACGGGCGAGGCCGTGGCCGTCGACAGCGACGGCCGGCTCGTGCTGGCCACCGAGGACGGTGTGCAGAAGCCGGTGGGAGCCGGGGACATCGTCCATCTGCGAGCCGCCAGGGGAGAGTGAGCCACGGCACACCTGCCGTATCGTTGTCGGGCCGGACCAGGCAGAGCGGGCCGAGTGGGCGGAGCGGGCGAGAAGTGAGCGGACTGGCTGTGAGCTGGGGTCCCCCGTGTCGAAGGCTAGGGTGGGGTCCCCCTTGCCGGAGGCTATGGGTGGATCGGACTGGGGGCGGGCCGTGACCGTGGACGACCCCTCTCCCGACCTCTCTCCCGACGACGACCCGGCCCCGGACGAGGAGAATCCGCTCGCGCTCCGGATCGAACAGCTCATCCTCGGTTCGGAACGCCGCTACACCCCCTTCCAGGCGGCGCGCAGCGCCGGAGTGTCCATGGAGCTCGCCTCCCGCTTCTGGCGGGCCATGGGGTTCGCGGACATCGGTCAGGCCAAGGCGCTGACCGAGGCCGATGTGCTCGCACTGCGCCGCCTCGCGGGTCTGGTCGAGGCCGGACTGCTGAGCGAGGCGATGGCCGTGCAGGTCGCGCGCTCGACGGGGCAGACCACGGCCCGGCTCGCGGAGTGGCAGATCGACTCGTTCCTGGAGGGGCTCACCGAGCCGCCCGAGCCCGGCATGACCCGTACGGAAGTCACCTATCCGCTGGTCGAACTGCTGCTTCCGGAGCTGGAGGAGTTCCTCGTCTATGTGTGGCGGCGGCAGCTCGCGGCCGCCACCGGGCGCGTGGTGCAGGCCGGGGACGACGAGGAGATGGTCGACCGTCGGCTGGCCGTCGGCTTCGCGGACCTCGTCGGCTTCACGCGGCTGACCCGGCGGCTGGAGGAGGAGGAGCTCGGCGAGCTGGTCGAGGCGTTCGAGACCACGGCCGCCGATCTGGTCGCCGCCCACGGCGGGCGGCTGATCAAGACCCTGGGCGACGAGGTCCTCTTCGCGGCGGACGACGCCGGGATCGCGGGCGAGATCGGGCTGCGGCTGATCGAGACGATGACCCACGACGAGACCATGCCGGAGCTGCGGGTCGGCATGGCCTTCGGGACCGTGACGACGCGCATGGGCGACGTCTTCGGGACGACCGTGAACCTGGCGAGCCGCCTGACGTCGATAGCGCCCAAGGACGCGGTGCTGGTCGACGGCGCGTTCGCCGAGGAACTGATGCGGACGGGCGAGGCGCCCGAGTCGGAGGCGGAGGCCGCGAAGGCGGAGAAGGAGGGCAAGGGCGGGCATCCGTACCGCTTCGCCCTCCAGCCGATGTGGCAGCGGCCCGTCCGTGGGCTCGGGGTCGTGGAGCCGTGGCTGCTGACCCGTCGCGGCTGACGGACCCTTCCCTGCTCCTACGCGCCTCCGCCCCCTGCTCGTATGCCGCCCTGCCCCGGTGAGCAGTGCGAACGCGCCGCCGCGCCCCGGTGAGCACTCCCGCGGCAGCGGTCCCCGCGACGGGCCCCGGCGACGGCCGCCGTCCGCCGGTGCGATGATGCCTGACGCCAGAGGTTCACGGTCGTTAACCGGGAGGGTGTATGGGCAGCGAGCAGCGGTACGGGGAATGGGTCGCGGTACGGCGGCACGGCGCGCACGTGGCCGAGCTCGTCCTGGACCGCCCCAAGGCGATGAACGCCGTCTCGACGGAGATGGCCCGGGCCCTCACGGACGCCTGCGCGGCGCTCTCTGCCGACCGGTCGGCGCGGGCCGTCGTGTTGACCTCCAGCCACGACCGCGCGTTCTGCGTCGGCGCCGACCTCAAGGAGCGCAACTCCTTCACGGACGCGGAGCTGCTGCGGCAGCGCCCGGTGACCCGTGGCGCGTACACCGCCGTGCTCGAACTGCCCATGCCGACGATCGCCGCCGTGCACGGCTTCGCCCTCGGTGGAGGCTTCGAGATCGCGCTCGCCTGCGATCTCATCGTCGCCGACGGCACCGCGGTCGTGGGCCTGCCCGAGGTCTCGGTGGGCGTGATCCCGGGCGGCGGCGGTACGCAGCTCCTGCCGCGGCGGGTGGGCGCGGCCCGCGCCGCCGAGCTGGTGTTCACCGCGCGGCGGGTGGCGGCCGCGGAGGCGCGGGAGTTGGGGCTGGTGGACCAGCTCGTCGACGAGGGCGCCGACCGCGAGGAGGCGCTGGCGCTGGCCGGCCGGATCGCCGGGAACTCCCCCGTCGGGTTGCGGGCCGCCAAGCGCGCGATGCGCCTCGGGCACGGCCTGGACCTGAGGGCCGGGCTGGAGGTGGAGGACGCCGCCTGGCGCAGCGTGGCCTTCTCGGGGGACCGTGCGGAGGGCGTCGCGGCCTTCAACGAGAAGCGGACGCCGGACTGGCCGGGCGAATAGACGGGGCGGGCGGAGCGACGGGCGGAGAGACGGGCGGACGGCCGCCGGACGGCCGCCGGACGGCCGGGCGAATAGTTGAATGTCGCCCCCACGAACAGGGCAAAGGGGGTGGAATGTTCCTAGGCTGGGTGCGAGGTGGGCACACGGCTACGGAATGCGAGGTGCCGGTGTCGGGCGACGGCGGCGGAAGCGATGCGCGACTGCGCGCGGTGGTGGGCCTGGCTCAGGCCATGGCCGCCGCGCAGACCCCGCGCGAATCCGTGCACGCCGCGGCGGCCGGTGCCATGACGGCGCTCGGCGGGACCTTCGCCGCGCTGTCCGTCTGGGAGCGGGAGCTGGGGCGGCTCCGGGTGCTCGTCAACACCGGCGAACTCGCCGAAGGGGAGGAGGAGTTCCCCGAGGACGAGTCGTATCCGGTGCACGAGTTCCCGGAGATCGCCGAGATCCTGCACGACCGCTGGGTCGGCGACGGTGAGCCCAACGCCTGGGTGGAGACGGCGGACGGCCCCGAGCCCGGCGCGTACGCCCACCCGGACGCGCACCGCGGCGGAAGCTGGGGCAGGGCCGCGGCTCTGCGCCGACGCGTCCGCGGCTGCTGCGTGGTGGCGCCGATCGTGCTGCACGGGCGGGCGTGGGGCGAGCTGTACGTGGCACGGCGGGTCGGGGAGCCGGTGTTCGACCGCGACGACGCGGACTTCGCCACCGTCCTCGCGGCCGTGACGGCGGCCGGGATCGCGCAGACGGAGCGCCTGGAGGAGGCCCGCCGCCTCGCCTTCACCGATCCGCTCACGGGCCTGGCGAACCGCCGGCTCGTCGACATGCGGCTCGACGAGGCCGTGGACCGCCACCACGCCGACGGCACGGTCGTCAGCCTGGTCGTCTGCGACCTGAACGGCCTCAAGCGGGTCAACGACTCGCTCGGGCACGCCGTCGGCGACCGACTGCTGGAACGCTTCGGCTCGCTGCTCTCGCTGTGCGGTGCGATGCTGCCGGGCGCGCTGGTGGCACGGCTGGGCGGCGATGAGTTCTGCCTGCTCGCCGTGGGTCCGCCGGCCGACGAGGTCGTGCAGGCCGCCGACGAACTGTGCCGCCGCGCCGCCGAGTTGGACCTGGGCGAGGGCGTGGCCTGCGGTGTCGCCTCCACGGGCGAGCAGATCGGACCCGTACGGTCGGCACGCCGCCTGTTCCGGCTCGCGGACGCGGCGCAGTACCGGGCGAAGGCGGCCCGCTCGGAGAAGCCGGTCGTCGCCGGCCGCGAGGGCGCGGACGACCCGGTCGTCCGCCTCGCGGAATCGCCCCCGGACGCCGGACCGGAACGCCGCCGCTTCCGCAACCGCCGCGACGCCTGACACCGAGCGCGCTGCCGCGCACACGACGGCCGAGCGCACCGCCGTGCACATGACGGCTGAGTGCGCTGCCGCGCACCGACGCGGCTCCGGCTCCCCGGTACGGAAGGGGCTCGCTCCGGGAGCGGTTGCGTGGCGACCAGCGCAGCTCGCGGACCGTCGGAGGCCCGAGCGGCCCCGAGGCCGGCTCGCACCGGGCCCGGCGTCTTCGCGAGACGTGTCCGGGTTCGGCGCCCCGGGGCCGACTGCCGGGCGGATTACGGCCGCGGGGCCGGTGTGCACGTGCTGCGGCGCCAGGTTGCGGAGCCGTGCTCGCCGGGCCGGTTGGCGTGGGTGTGTTCGGGACAATCGGTCGTTGCGGTGTCCCGCACGGCCGCGTTGCCGCAGCACAAGCGGCCGGGGCTGGAGATCGCTCGCCGTGAGCCGTTTACGGGTGCGCCCCGGCCTTTCCGCGGCGGTGTTGCCCCGGCCTGTCCGCCGCAGCGTTGCCCCGGCCTGTCCGCGACGGCGTTGCGCCCCCGGCCTGTCCGCCGCAGCGTTGCCCCGGCCTGTCCGCGACGGCGTTGCGCCCCCGGCCCCTCCGCGGCGGTGTTGCCCCCGCCTCTCCGCGGCGGTGGCGGGCTTCGCCCGGCCGCCGTCGAGCCGACAGGGATTGCCACCACCGGTCGCGTGCACACCGCTCGGACAGGTATGCGCCATGCTGGCGCCGCGTCCGGTGGCGGGGTGCGGCGCGGAGCGGCCTCCCCGGCGAGGGGACCGGCTGGTGACATTCGGCGATTCACTCTCTAGGGTGCCTGAATATGGATATGCACAATGTGGTGGTGGGGACGTCGGGGACCACGGCGGAGGACGTCATCGCCGTCGCCCGCGGTGAAGCACGGGTCGTGCTGGGCGGGGACGCGCTCGAGGGGCTCGCCCACGCACGCGAGGTCGTCGAATCGCTGGCCGCCAAGCCCGACCCGGTCTACGGCGTCTCGACGGGCTTCGGTGCCCTCGCCGTACGCCACATCAGCCCCGAGCTGCGCACCCAGCTGCAGCGCAACATCGTGCGCTCCCACGCCGCCGGCATGGGCCCGCGTGTCGAGCGCGAGGTCGTGCGCGCCCTGATGTTCCTGCGGCTGAAGACCCTGTGCTCCGGGCGTACGGGCGTCCGTCCGCTCGTCGCCGAGACCATGGCCGCGATCCTCAACGCGGGGATCACCCCTCTCGTCCACGAGTACGGCTCCCTCGGCTGCTCCGGCGACCTCGCGCCCCTCTCGCACTGCGCCCTGACCCTGATGGGCGAGGGCGACGCGGAGGGTCCCGACGGCGTCGTGCGTCCCGCGCGTGAACTCCTCGACGCCCACGGCATCGAGCCCGTCGTCCTCCGCGAGAAGGAGGGCCTGGCCCTCCTCAACGGCACCGACGGCATGCTCGGCATGCTGGTGATGGCCTGCGCCGACCTGGCCCGCCTGTTCACCGCCGCCGACATCACGGCCGCGTTCACCCTGGAGGCGCTGCTCGGCACCGAGAAGGTCCTCGCTCCCGAGCTCCACGCGATCCGCCCGCACCCCGGCCAGGCCGCGAGCGCCGCCAACATGCTGAAGGTCCTTGCCGATTCGGGACTGACCGGGCATCACCAGGACGACGCGCCGCGCGTCCAGGACGCCTACTCCGTGCGCTGCGCCCCGCAGGTCGCGGGCGCCGGCCGCGACACCCTCGACCACGCCCGCCTGGTCGCCGGCCGCGAACTCGCCTCCGCCGTGGACAACCCCGTCGTCCTCCTTGGGGATCATGCCGGAGGCTCGGGGGGAGGCCGCGTCGAGTCCAACGGCAACTTCCACGGCGCCCCCCTCGCGTACGTCCTGGACTTCCTCGCCGTCGCCGCCGCCGATCTCGCCTCGATCGCCGAGCGCCGCACCGACCGGCTGCTCGACAAGAACCGTTCGCACGGGCTGCCGCCCTTCCTCGCGGACGACCCCGGCGTCGACTCCGGCCTGATGATCGCCCAGTACACGCAGGCCGCGCTCGTCAGCGAGATGAAGCGGCTGGCCGTACCGGCGTCGGTGGACTCCATCCCCTCCTCCGCGATGCAGGAGGACCACGTCTCGATGGGCTGGTCCGCGGCGCGCAAGCTGCGGCACGCCGTGGACAACCTCGGCCGCGTCGTCGCCGTCGAACTCGTCGCCGCCACACGCGGGATCGAGCTGCGCACCGGGCTCGTGCCGGGACCGGCGGCACAGGCGGTGCTGGCGGCGGCGCGCGAGGCGGGAGTCCAAGGGGCGGGTCCGGACCGCTACTTGGCGCCGGACCTGGAGGCGGCAGAGTCCTTCGTACGTTCGGGGGCGCTGGAGCGCGTCGTGGAGCGGGTGACCGGCCCGCTGGCCTGACCCGCCGGAGGCCGCGGAGGCGCCGTCGACGTCGCGGGCCCGGTGCGTCGGTCGGCGCACCGGGCCGGGCGGGTCAATGCGCAGTCGTAGGACGTGAACCGGCGCCGGAGCGGCTCATACGGCGGGAGGAGCGGCTCATACGGCGGGAACGGCGCGCCGGAGCGGCTCGCATGACGGCAAGGGCACGCCGGGACGGCTCGTACGGACGGTGTGTGCTCGTACGGAACGTCGCGTCAGATCGCGGTCGTACGGGAACGGCGCGCGGCGACCGCCACCATGCCCGCGCCGAACCCGAGGAAGAGCGTGCCGCCGACGAGATACGGCGTGGTGTCCACGCTGCCCGTGTCCGCGAGGTTGTCGAGGTCCGCGGCCGAGCCCTGCGCCCTCGCCGTGCCCGGCCCCGGGAGGCCCGGACCGGACTCCGACGAGCCCGCGGACGAGGAGTTCTGAGTCCCGGTCAGCGTCTGCGCCTCCGCCTTGCCGTGGTCCATCGTCGCGTTCGCCGACGGGACGAACCACAGGGCGCAGAGCAGAGAACCCGCGGCAGTGGCGGTCAGCAGCGGGCGACGTGCGTACACGGAACGGACCCCCTTGTGGCACTGGAGACTTGGCCGTCGGACTGATGTTAGTGACAGCCGCGGGTCGCAGGAAAGTCTCGCCGTTGCGGCCCCTTACGCTCCGCGCATGACCACTGATGAGACATCCCGGTTCGTACGGCTTCGGGTGGAGCTGGTGCTGGAGGTCGCCGGCCCGGAGGACCTCACCGGCGCCGCCCTCGACCACATCGACTCCGACACGTACATGCCGCAGGAGGAGCGCGCGCACGCCAGGGCCGCCGTCGAGGAGGACGAGGCGGAGGCGCTGGCGTACCTCATCGACCCGTTCTCGGTCGTGGAGGGCGTCCCTGGGGTCGAACTGGCCCAGGCGTCCTGGAGCAGCGAGAGCATCGCGTACGACCCCGCCTCGGAGGAATGGGACCTCGGCCTCGATGACGACCACGAGGAGGACGTGGACGGCCGGGAAGGGGACGTGGACGACGAGACCGGGGCCGGGCGCGAGGGGGAGGGCACTCCGCGGAGGGTGTGAGACGCCACGAAGGTGTGTGTGGGACGCCACGAAACGGCTGTGACAGGTGAGAACCACGGGAAGCGTGGGGAGGAGGAGGGGATCGGACGAAGGATCCGCGTGGGGACCTCGACGGATCGGACGACATCGTCGAGGATGAAGACCGCCCTGTCGGGAAGGCGGCGCCAAGGACGGCGCGCGCCAGGCGAAACCGGATACCCGGGCGCCCCTGGACACGGGCGGGACTCACCCGCCTCGTACGTGGCATATCCCACACTTCCAGGGGTGAGGGAACCGGACGAATGGGAATCCGTGTTCTTCTCGGATGTACCGGGACACGTGCGCCCCGTGGCCGGGCCGGGGATCAGGGGAAACCAGTAGCAATGGAGAAGCGTGTGATGACGGACGGTAAGCACCGCAAGGGGCTGGCTTTCATGGCCGTGCTGCTCGGCGGTGTGCTCACGCTCACGGCTTGTGGCGGCGACGACGGCAAGGGCGGCAACGCGGGCGACGGCCGCGGCAAGTCGCAGGAGCAGGTCGACGAGGCGGCCGCCAAGGACGCTTCGGACGCCCGAATAGCGATTTCGCCGAAGGACGGCTCCAACGACGCCGGCATCAACAGCGATGTCAAGGTCAAGGTGGCGGGCGGCAAGCTCACCAAGGTGACCATGAAGGCCGTCGAGTCCGGCACCGAGGTCGCGGGCACCATCGCCGGGGGCGGGAAGGCCTGGAAGCCGGACGCCCAGCTCGAGCGCTCCACCAAGTACAAGATCACAGCGGAGGCCAAGGACTCCGAGGGCCGCGAGGCGCACGAGAACTCCACGATCACCACCGTGTCGCCGGAGAACAGCTTCATCGGCAACTTCACGCCCGAGGACGGCTCCACCGTCGGTGTGGGCATGCCGGTGTCGATCAACTTCGACAAGGCCATCTCCGACAAGGCCGATGTCCAGAAGGGGATCACGGTCACCTCGAGCAGCGGCCAGAAGGTCGTCGGCCACTGGTTCAACGGGCAGCGCCTGGACTTCCGTCCCGAGGAGTACTGGAAGGCCGGTTCCACCGTCACGATGAAGCTCGCGCTCGACGGCGTCGAGGGTGCGCCGGGCGTCAAGGGCGTGCAGAGCAAGACCGTGACCTTCAAGGTCGGCCGCAGCCAGGTCAGCACCGTCGACACCAAGACGCGTCAGATGACGGTCGTCCGCGACGGCAAGGTGATCAAGACCGTGCCGATCTCCGCGGGCAACCCGGAGAACCCCACGTACAACGGTCAGATGGTGATCTCCGAGAAGTTCAAGGAGACCCGGATGGACGGCTCCACCGTCGGCTTCAAGAAGAAGAACGGCAAGGGCGAGTACGACATCAAGGACGTGCCGCACGCGATGCGCCTGTCCTCGTCCGGCACCTTCATCCACGGCAACTACTGGGGCGCGGACTCGATCTTCGGCAATGTGAACACCAGCCACGGCTGTGTCGGCCTGAATGATGCCAAGGGCGCGGGCGACCCCAAGCAGCCCGGTGCGTGGTTCTACGACAACTCGATGCTCGGTGACGTCGTGGTCGTCACGAACTCGCCCGACAAGACCGTCTCCGCCGACAACGGCCTCAACGGCTGGAACATGTCGTGGAGCGAGTGGGTCGCGGGCAGCGCGACCGGGGCCTGACACCGGGTCCCCATGCTTTCCCGCCGCCGGGCGGCGGTCGGTGCGAACCGACCGCCGCCCGGCGGCTTTTGGGTGCCGGCGCGGTACGGGAAAAGCGGCCCGGAACCGGGTCCGCTCGCCCCACCGTCCCCGCCCGTCCCAATTCCGGGTCGTCACCGGGCTGTTGAACGGATGTGCTACCCCCTGCATACTCCGTGTTCCAAGGAGCCGAGGGCTCCCTGCACGGTGACAGACATCACCAGGGGGAATGGTGCACAAACAACTCAAAAGGGCTGGTGCCACCACGATCGCCATGGCCGCGGCCATAGCGCTCACGGCGGGAATGACCACCTCGCCGTCGGTGGCCGGGGAGCAGGCAGCGGCCGCTCAGCCGTCCTTGTCCACGACCATGAAGGGCGGCCCGGCCAAGCACTGGGTCACGCTCCTCACCGGCGACCGCGTCGCCGTCGACGCCCACGGCCGGCCCATGGCTCTCGACCGCGCCCAGGGGCGCGAGCACATACCCGTCCAGATCCAGCGCACCCGGGCCACCTCCGGCGCGGGGGGCGACGGGCGCACACACACCTACGTCGTCCCCTGGGACGCCCGGGAGCTGATCCGCACCGGGCGGGTCGACCAGCGGCTGTTCGACGTGAGCCTGCTCAGCCGCCCCGAGTACCGCAAGGCCCACGGCGACGGTCTTCGCCTGATCGTCGGCTACCGGGGCGCCCGCCCCGCCGCAAAGGCCGGGCTCCGTTCCGCGCGAGGCACGGATGTGCGCCGCAGCTTCCCGCGCCTCAACGCCGAGGCCCTGAAGGCCGGTCGTCAGTCGGCGCCCGCCGTCTGGGAGGCGCTGACCAAGGCGCCGCGCGGCGCCGCCCCGTTCCGTACGGCCGCCTCCGGGCTGGACCGGGTGTGGCTGGACGCGGTCCACCGCGCCAGCCTCGACAAGAGCGTGCCGCAGATCGGCGCGCCCGCCGCCTGGAAGAAGGGCTTCGACGGCAAGGGCACGACGATCGCCGTGCTGGACACGGGAGTCGACCAGACCCACCCGGACCTGGCCGGCCAGGAGACCGCGGAGAGGAACTTCTCCGATGCCGCCGACAGCAAGGACCGCTACGGGCACGGCACGCACGTCGCGTCCATCTCGGCCGGTACGGGCGCCAAGTCGTCCGGCAAGTACAAGGGCGTCGCACCGGGCGCCCGCCTCCTCGACGGCAAGGTCCTGAACGACGAGGGCTCCGGCGAGGACTCCGGCATCATCGCGGGTCTGGAGTGGGCGGCCGAGCAGGGCGCCGACATCGTCAACCTCAGCCTCGGCGGCGCAGATTCGCCGGGCACCGACCCGCTGGAGGAGACGGTCGACCGCCTCTCCGCCGAGAAGGGCACGTTGTTCGTCATCGCCGCCGGCAACGACGGCGAGGCGGGTCCGGGCAGCGTCGGTTCGCCGGGCAGCGCGGACTCCGCGCTCACCGTCGGAGCCGTCGACAAGAGGGACAAGCTGGCCGACTTCTCCAGCACGGGCCCGCGCGTCGGGGACGGGGCCGTCAAGCCCGATCTGACCGCGCCCGGCGTGGACATCGGCGCGGCCGCCGCCCCCGGCAGCACCATCGCCGAGGAGGGCACGCCCGTCGCGGACGGATACGTGGCCATCTCCGGTACGTCCATGGCCACCCCGCATGTCGCGGGTGCCGCGGCCATCCTGGCCCAGCAGCACCCCGACTGGAGCGGCGCGCAGCTCAAGGCGGCGCTCACCGCATCCACCAAGCCCGGCAAGTACACCCCCTTCGAGCAGGGTTCGGGCCGGGTCGACGTCACCCGGGCCATCGAGCAGTCCGTCGTGGCGGACCCGGTGTCGGTGAGCTTCGGCACGCAGGCGTGGCCGCACACCGACGACAAGCCGGTGACCAAGGCCGTCACCTACCGCAACCTGGGCAGCGAGCCCGTCACGCTGGACCTCGCCGTCAAGGGCGCCGGACCCGATGGAAAGCCCGCCCCGGCCGCGATGTTCGCCCTCGGCGCGCAGCGGATCACCGTCCGGCCCCAGGGCGAGGCAGAGGTGCCGCTCACCGCGGACACCCGGCCCGGCGGCACGCTCGATGGGGCGTACACCGCGGTGATCACCGCGACCGGCGGCGGGCAGACCGTCCGTACGACGGCGGCCGTGGACCGCGAGGTCGAGTCGTACGACCTGACGCTGAAGACGCTGGGGCGCGACGGAAAGCCGACCGGCCTGTACGGGACGAATCTGGACGGGGTCGGCGGCCTGGCCTCCGGGAAGTCCTTCGAACCGCACGACGGGAGCGGCAGCGTCAAGATCCGTGTGCCCAAGGGCCGTTACATCCTCAACGCCAGCGTGCTGGTGGACGAGGACGACATGACCAAGGGCATCGACTGGATCAACCAGCCCCGGCTCGACCTGACCAAGAAGACCACCGTCACCGTCGACGCGCGCACCGCGAAGCCGGTCGACATCCGCGTCCCGGACGGAGCGGCGAAGCCGAAGACCGCTGCCCCGGACTTCTACGTCGAGACCGATGACGCCGTCTACGACTACGGCTGGTGGCTCGACTCGTACGAGGGCTTCCGCACGGCGCACCTCGGCCCCGAGCCGGCCGCCGGTGAGCTGTTCCAGCAGTGGACGGGCTCCTGGACGAAGGGCAGCAGCCAGTACGACCTGGCGTACGGCGGCAGGGTGAACAAGCTGGCCACCGGCTGGACCAAGCACGTGAAGAAGGCCGAACTGGCCACGGTCACCTCGCGGCTGGGCGCCTCGGTACCGGGCAGGAAGGGCCGCCTGTGGGCGTTCGGCTACATCCCGGGGAGCACCAGCGGCTCCGGTTACTCCGGCGCCTTCCGGCTGCCCGGCACCAAGACCTCCTACGTCAACGCGGCAGGTGTGGACTGGGCGTTCGACTTCGAGCAGGAGGGCGAGGACCCCTGGGAGCCCGACGCCACCTACTCGCTCGACGCCAAGCGGTACAAGGCCGGTAAGCGCTACGAGAAGGTCTTCAACGTCGGTGTCTTCGGGCCGAAGGTCCGCGGCGGCTACGGCATCTTCCGCGACGGGAACGAGCTGTTCGGCTATCTGCCGGTGTTCGCGGACGGCAAGGGCCACGTCGGCGGCTCGAAGTACGACAAGGCGGTCACGACCCTCTACCGGAACGGCAAGAAGGTCGGCACCAACGACGACCCCGTGACCGGCGAGGTGTTCACCGTGCCCGCGGCCAAGGCCGACTACCGGCTCACCACCACGGTCACCCGCAGCAAGGTCGCCTCGGTGACCACCAAGCTGACCGCGAGCTGGACGTTCAGCTCGAAGAAGGTCGGCGAGGAGACCGCGCTTCCGGCCTACGCGGTCCGCTTCAGCCCGGCCCTCGCGGCCGACAGCACGGCGAAGGCCGGAGCGACGGCGCGGGTCCCGGTGTCCGTCGAAGGACCGGGCGGCGCCGGCACCATCCGGTCACTGACCGTGTACGCGTCGTACGACGGCGGTGAGCACTGGAAGAAGGCCAAGGTCAGCCAGGGCAAGGTGACGCTGAAGAACCCGGCGGCCGGCCAGGGCGTCTCGCTCCGGGCTCTCGTCGAGGACGGGAAGGGCAACACCCTGACGCAGACGCTTCACAACGCCTACCGGGGCAGGTAGCCCTCGACACAGTGAACGACGGCGGCCCGCCGGAGCGCATCGCTCCGGCGGGCCGCCGCTGCCATGCTGCCCGTCGGCTTCGCTGTCGTGCCCGGGCGTCAGAGGCCGAGGACCGCCGGGTCGGAGGCGAACTCGCGGAAGGTGGCGCGGGGATCGGGCAGCAGCCGCCGCGCACGGAGATCCATCATCCCGCCGACGCTGGTCAGCTCCGCGACGAGCTCCCCGTCCCGGAGGAAGGTCTGCTCGACGCGGAAGGTCTTGCCCTCGCCCCAGACGAACGTGCAGGTCACATCCACCTCGTCACCGGCGCGCAGCTCCCGGTGGAAGCGGATCGTGCTCTCCAGGTTCACCGGGCCCACGGACTTCTCGACCAGCTCGCTCTGCCGGATCCCGGAGGCCTGGACGAGGGACCAGCGAGCATGCTCCCCGTACTGCATGTACACGCCGGTGTTGAGGTGGCCCTGCGAGTCCGTCTCGTAGCCACGGACGGTGATCCGAACGGTGAATGGCTGAGTCATCCCGCCATCCTTGCGCATGACACCGACAGCGTCATGGGTGGCCCTTCCGCCTGCGCGCCCGGCGGCGTCCGAACCCTGCGGCCGGTCAGGTCTCGCGCGTGTAGCGAACGTAGAAGACGATCACGCCCATCGCGGCGCCGAGGAACAGGCCGAGGAAGACGGACTTCAGCCAGGTCTCGTCACTGAGGGACAGCAGGTAGCCCATCGCGCAGCCGAAGAGCACCCCGTACGCGGCGCCGCGCAGCTCCCGCGGCAGGCGGCTCTGGACCGCTGCGACGGCGAAGCACAGTACGGCGACCACCGCGCCGCCGACGAACGACTCCACCATGATCCGCGTATTGGACGCACCGTTGTTGCTGGTCAGAAAAGCGGCGTAGAGGCCGTAGCAGATGCCGAGCACCAGCGGAACGCCCACGAACGCCTTGGAGTGATGGCGCCCGGCGGGCAGGGCGGGGGTGGACCTCGCCGTGATCGAGGGGTGCGCGGACGCGGCCATGGCGGGCTCCTCCCGGTGGGGGCTCTCTCCCACCACCAGCGCACACCCGACAGGGCGCAGCGGCAACCGGAGCCGGTCGAGGTCCGGGCGGGCCCCTGCGCTGACCAGGGAAGTCAGCCGCTGTCGTCGTCGCGGGCCTGCCGCACGACGACTTTGCCGGAGGAGAGATCGATCGGTCCGCGGGCGGGATCGCTGTCACCGACGTCGTCGATGCACAGCTCGTGCCGCTGCCGCTCCTCCTCCGTGTGCTGACGACCGGGTGAGAAGAGCTCTTCGGCGACGTTGAACAAGAGGCCTCCCAGAACGTACCGGGCCGGGCCTGCCCGGTACGTCCGAGCGTAGATAGGGCTGCCCCGAAAAGACATGGGTTGTCGATGATCGTTTGCAATCCGTGTCGTGGCCACGCGATGCGCGGTGCGCGGGGGGATGCCGCGCGTGTGCATGCCTGTACGCCGGCGCACGCCGTTGCCGGAGTGGTTCAAGGTCTCTCACTCCGTCTCCGGGAGACGGACATGCGGGTTCAGAAGATCGCGACCGCGGCGATGGTGGTCCCGGCGGCGAGCCCTTGGCGTCGCTGGGTGCCGGGCCGCAGTCGCGGACGGGCCCGCGGCGATGGCGGGGGTGGGTCGACGGGTGGTGAGCTGATCCAGTGGAACGTCGCGCAGCGCGGGCGGCTCGACAGCAACTGCGCAAGCCCCACCGCCTTGTTCGCCAGGGGGGAACGCCCTGTCGAGCGAACGCCCCGTCGAGCGACGGCCGAACGACGCTCACTGTGCGGACACGGACGCCTCGTCCAACCGCAACATGCCCACCCGGTACGGCGATGCGGATGCCGAGCGCGGCGCGCTGACGGAGGAGACCGCGACCAGCGGAACCTTGCGCAGGTACGGGTCCGGGCTCCTCTCCCGAACGGCTCCGCGCTCGCCGCGTTCGCTGCGTGCCCGTGCCGCGCGTCACAACCCGGCGCACTTCCCCGGTTCAGGGCACGCCTCTGAGTCGGGGCCGATGCGTTTTTCGCGCACTCGCTCCTCACCGCCCGCTTTCCCGCATTCAACGCCCGTATTCCACCCGGATTCCGGGCTTCGAACCCGCAAAAGGCCTAGACAAACCAGCGGTGATGAGGGCCGTCCGGCAGGTGTAGCGGAGATCACGGACTGGTGTCCTCCGGTGGAACAGTCGATGACGTGACGGCCTCCGCTCCTTCGAATCTCCAGCTCAGAAGGGGGGATTGCATGGGGTTGGCAGATGAACGGGGCGATGACGTCAAGTACCGACACGGGTGTCCGATGAGCAAGCTTTACTCTTCGTTGCACACTCCTGTTCGAGGCTGACTACACTCGCCCGCTATGGCTACGACGGGACGGAAACGAAGCGGGCGCCGGGGAGCGCGCAGTCAGGTCCAGATATTTGTGGATTCTTCCGGTCGGCGCAGACGGTTTCTGTGGTTCGTGGCCATGGCGGTGGGATGTGCCTGCGCCGGCTACCTGCTGCTGCTCATCGCCGCGCTCTCCGGAGTGCTGGAGCAGCAGTCCCAGTCGCAGCCGCATCCGCGCTACGAGCCGTCCGGCGTCTCCGCCACGACCCCCACCGCCACTCCCGCGCGCAGTGACGCTACGCGCGGTGACTCCTCGCCGTCCGCCCCCCACGGCGAGGGTTCCCCGGCAGTCGTCCCGTCCCCGGGCCATGACAGAACCGCGCCGGTCCCGGCGTACGTCCTGTCGGCCCCAGGGGGAGGCAATGCCACGTGAGCGCACGCCACGCGCGGAGTCGTGACCCGCGCGGGCACTGGCTGCTGCTGATCGTCGCGATCACCGCGGTTGCCGCTGCCTTGCTCTTCGAGGGCTGGACCACCTACGAGGTCGGTGCGGCCCAGACGAAGCGTGCCTGCAGCACACCCGTGCCCAAGGCCGCGGACAGCGGGAAGCCGGTCGTGCGCATCAAGGGCGGCAAGGTGACCACGGCGGCCATGCCGCCCCGTACCGTTGCGCTCACCTTCGACGGCGGGCCCGACCCGGTCTGGACGCCGCGCCTGCTCGAGCTGTTGCGCCACCACAAGGCGCGGGCGACGTTCTTCCTCTCCGGCGCTCAAGTGGCCCGGCATCCCGACCTGGTGGAGCGGATCCGCGACGAGGGCCACGAGATCGGCTCGTACACCTACACCGGGGTCGACCTCGGTCAGGTGTCGGCCGCTCGCACCCGGCTCGAGATGTCGCTCACGCAGTCGGCGCTGGCCGGCGCCGGGGGTGTGAAGACCGACCTGGCGCGCCTTCCGCTCACGACGCAGGCCGACACGATGTGCGGCGGCGAGTGGACGGCGGCGGAGCGGGTGGCCGCCGAGGGCTACACCCTGGTCGCGGCCGACCGGCCGTTCCGGAAGCCGGAGCAGGGCCTGATCCGGCAGTTCAGCAATACGGACATCGCGTACCAAGAGACGAAAAAGCTGCTCCGTAATCAGAAGGTCCGGTTCACCACCGTGTCGGACGGCCTCGGGGAGCGCCGGACCGACGCCCGTGCGTCCGCGGCCAGTCGCTGGCAGGGCGAGGGCCTGATCACGGTGCAGACGATCGGGCACTTCTTCGTCGACACCATGACGTGGGTGCTCGGGATCGGCGGCGGGCTCGCGCTGCTGCGCCTGGTGCTGCTCATGGTCTTCGCCCGGGCCCATGTCCGGCGCATCGGCCGCTTCCGCCCCGGATCGCCCTGGCTACGGGAGATCACCGAGCCGGTGACCGTCCTCATCCCGGCGTACAACGAAGAGGCCGGCATCCAGTCGACCGTGCTCTCGCTCCTCGACTCCACCCACCCGTACCTGCAGATCATCGTGATCGACGACGGCTCGACGGACGCGACGGCGGAGATCGCCGCCGCGATCGACGATCCGCGCGTCATGGTGGTCCGCCAGCCCAACGCGGGCAAGGCGGCGGCCCTCAACACCGGCCTGGTCTACGCGGAGTACGGCATCGTCGTGATGGTCGACGCCGACACCGTCTTCGAGCCGGACGCCATGTACCACCTGATCCAGCCGCTCGCCCACCCGGCCATCGGCGCGGTCAGCGGCAACACCAAGGTGGGCAACCGGCGGCGTCTGCTCGGCAAGTGGCAGCACCTGGAGTACGTCTTCGGGTTCAACCTCGACCGCCGCATGTTCGAGGTGCTGGAGTGCATGCCGACGGTCCCCGGAGCCATCGGTGCCTACCGCCGGGACGCCCTCATGGGCGTCGGCGGTGTGAGCGAGGACACCCTCGCCGAGGACACCGACCTCACGATGGCTCTGTGGCGTGCGGGCTGGCGGGTGGTGTACCAGGAGTCCGCCATCGCCTGGACCGAAGTACCGGTGAAACTCAGCCAGTTGTGGCGCCAGCGCTACCGCTGGTGCTACGGCACACTTCAGGCCATCTGGAAGCACCGCAGGGCGGTCCTGGAGATGGGTCCGCCCGGTCGCTTCGGCCGCCGCGGGCTGACGTATCTGGTGGTCTTCCAGGTGATATTGCCGCTGTTCGCGCCGATCGTGGACCTCTTCGCCCTGTACGGGGCGCTGTTCCTCGACTCGGCCCTCTGGGTCGCGGTGTGGCTCGGTTTCCTGGGTGTCCAGATGTTCGGTGCCGGCTACGCGCTGCGTCTGGACGGCGAGAAATTGAGAACACTATGGGTGATGCCGCTCCAACTGATCGTCTACCGGCAGCTGATGTACCTGGTGACCATTCAGTCCGTGGTCACCGCGCTGCTCGGCAGCCGGCTGAAGTGGCATCGCATGCACCGCTCCGGTACCGCAGACCAGTACCGGCTGGAAGAACCGGTCGGTGAACCGTTGTCATTGAACTGACCCACGGCCTCCGACCGTAGAAAGAAGGGCAATAAGTAGCGACGCCCTCTACTGCCGAACAACCCCCCACCGGCATGGAAGGAACGTCATCGTGATGGAACTCCCTTTCCTCACCGCTGTTCGGAACGCTGGAACCGCAGATGAATAGGTACACGGCCGGACCCTCGGACCCGCTCGCCGCGGCGTCCGGAGGTCACTCTGGCCCTCCCCCCACACCCGACCCCACACCCCACATGAACGACTGGCACGAAGACTGGACCAACACCGCCGATCCGTACGGCGGCTTCGCGGACCCCTACGCGGACTCCCGTGACGCCTACGGCGGTTCCGCGGCTCCGCACGGCGGCTACGCGGACGGGTACGGCGCCTACGCCGACCCGAACGCCGGCCATGCGGCGGCCCACGTCGGCTACGCGGACCCCTACGGAGGGGCCACCGACGGCTACGGCGGGTCCGTTGACCCGTACGGCGGCCACGCCGCCCCGCAGCAGACCGGCTACGGCGACCCGTACGGCGGCTACGCGGACCCCCACACCGCGTATGCCGGTCCGGGTACCGGCTACGCCGACGCACAGACGGGCTACGCGGACCCCTTCGACGGCTACGCGGCCACGGGCGCGGACTTCACGTATGCGGACCCCCACACCGCATACGTGAACTCCCAGGCCGTGTACGCCGACCCGCAGACGGGCTTCGCCGACCCCCAGACGGGCTTCGCCGACCCCCAGACGGACTTCGCCGTCCCGCAGGGTGGTTTCGCGGACCCGCAGGGCGGTTTCGTGGATCCGGACGCCGTCTTCCCGGCCCCGCAGGCCGGGTACGTGGATCCGGACGCGCTCTTCGCGGATCCCCGCACCCCGGATGAAGGGACCGGCGCTCCCGGAAGCGGCACCCCCGCACAGCCGGTGCGGATCATCCAGCACACGCCGTCGGAGCACGACACCCCCGAGCAGGGGACGGCCGGACCCGCTACCGATCCGCGGCTGCCCATACCCGTACCCGACGGTGCGACCACACCCGCGCACGGGTTCGCGAGCCCCGAGGACGACGGCCGGAGCCATCCGCGGTTCGCCCACCTCGAAGGCCAGGGCATCGGCGGCGGAAGCCATCTGCCGCCCCGGCGCGTACGCAACGCCGACAACGGCAGCCGTCCGCGCCGCCGGCTGAGGAAGACGGTGATCGGCGTGGTCACGGTGGCGGCCGTCGCCTCCGTGTCCAGTTACGCCTGGGCCGACTCCAAGCTCAACCGCGAGGTCGATCTCGGCAAGGTCCAGGACCGTCCCTCGGGCGGCAAGGGGACCAACTACCTGATCGTGGGCTCCGACAGCCGCGACGGCCTGTCGAACGACGACCGGAAGAACCTGCACACCGGGACGGCCGAGGGGCGGCGCACCGACTCGATGATCCTCATGCACGTGGGTGCGGAGGGCACGACGATGATGAGCCTGCCCCGCGACTCCTGGGTCACCGTCCCGGGGTATCTCCGCCCCGAGACGGGCAAGCACGTGCCCAAGGGCAAGAACAAGCTGAACGCGGCGTTCTCGATCGGCGGACCCGAACTCCTCGTACGGACCGTGGAGCTCAACACCGGCCTGAAGATCGATCATTACGCGGAGATCGGCTTCGCGGGCTTCGTGAACATCGTCGACTCGGTCGGCGGCGTGAACGTCTGCCTCGACCGGGACATCAGGGACAAGAAGTCGGGCGCCGATCTGAAGAAGGGCTGCCAGACCCTCAACGGGCAGAATGCGCTCGCGTTCGTCCGGCAGCGCCACCAGGAGGCCGAGGGCGATCTGGGCCGTTCCCAGAACCAGCAGAAGTTCCTGGCCGCCCTCGCCCGCAAGGCCGGGGAGTCCGACACCATGCTCAGCCCGTCCAAGCTCTACTCGACCATGGAAGCCGGTCTGGACACGCTCATCGTGGACAAGGACACCGGGCTGGAGAACCTCACGTCCATGTTCCGGGCGATGAAGGGCGTATCGAGCGGCAACGGCAAGCGACTCAACGTCCCCGTCTCCAACCTGGCGCTGCAGACGTCCAAGGGCAGCGCCGTGCAGTGGAACGAGTCCCAGGCCAAGAAGCTCTTCGGCGAGCTGAAGGACGACCGTCCGGTGACGGTTCCGCCCAAGAAGGCCGGTCGCCGCTGAGCAGAAGGTCCGCAGGACCGACGGCCGAGCCCGCCAATGTGCCGAACGGCCTGAGGTCCGGACGGTCGAAGGCCGAAGGGGCAGCCCCTCCGCGCAGTCCGCGGAGGGGCTGCCCCCTGTCGTGGCTCCCGCGTCAGCACATCTTGTAGTCGGCGCGCGAGGAGTTGTACGAGCAGGTGTCGACGCTCGTCCCCGTCGACTTGCGCAGGGTGGCCTTGTCGCTGGTGTTGTTCCAGACGTACGAGCCGCGGTTCTGGTACCGCGTCGACGAGGAGTTGGTCCCCTTGCCGGTGCGGACGGTGACGGTCTTGCCGGCACCGAGCGAGTACGTGCCGAAGGTGTACTTGTGGTTGGAGGCATCCGTCACCGTCCAGCCCTTGAGGCTGACGGCCCGGCTGGTGGTGTTGCGGATCTGCACGTACTCGCCGTTCAGGCTGGAGTTGCTGCCGGTGTCCGAGCCCGGGCTGTCGTAATGGACCTTGTACAGATGCACGGAGCCGGCGGCCTGCGCCTGGGCCGGCACGAGCACGGCGGTGGCCAGGCCGGCGGCAACGGCAGCCGCGGCTATGGTGCGGACACGGTTCATGGGGTCCCCCCTCGGGACGGCCGCGCACGGTTCGCGCGGCGAGATCGTTCACAGTACGGAAGGGGGTGCTTTGTACTGTCTGGTATTACGAAACAGCGACATGGGGGATGTGCCGGTCAAAACGGTGGACGCCCGCCTCCTGTATCGGGGTGATCCCCACTCGTCCCGGCCGGCCGAGTGCAGGCCGAGCGCCGACCGACAGACCGCAGACCGACCGCAGTCCGGCCGCGCACCTTGAGGTCCCCGTCCCCGTCCCCGTCCCGGTCGCGGGCGGTGCCGTGCGCTTCCGCCTGACGGAGCCACGGCAGGGGTGCACAGTGGTTGTATGGGCCTCCGGAGGCGCATCGCGGATCTGCGGCGACCATGGCAGCCGGGCCACGCGCTGCTGGCGATTCCTCTCGCGCTGATCGTGGCGATCACGGTCGCGGGCGTCCTGGCCCCGGCCCACATCCATCTCGGTCCGCTCCTGGTCGTCGCCCCCGCGATCACGCCCTCGTTCGCCGGCCCGCGCATGACCGCGCTGGTCGGCGCGCTGGCCGTGATCGCCCAGACCGTGATCGCGATGCTGCGCGGCGGGTTGACCGCCAACCACCAGGTCCAGATCGCCGCCCTGACGGTGATCTCGCTCCTCCTGGTGATCTTCTGCGCCCAGCGTGAGCGCCGTACCCGGGAACTGGCCCGGGTGCGCTCGGTTTCCGAGGCGACACAGCGGGTGGTGCTGCGCCCGCTGCCGCACCGTATGGGCCCGCTGCGGATCGCCTCGCTGTACATGGCCGCCGAGGACGAGGCGCACATCGGCGGGGACCTGTATGCGGCCACCCGGACGGCGACCGGGGCGCGCCTGATCATCGGCGACGTCCGCGGCAAGGGCCTGACCTCCATCAGCGACGCATCCGTGCTCATGGGTGCCTTCCGGGAGGCCGCGCCGCGCTGCGCCACCTTGCTCGAACTCGCCGGGACCCTGGAGAACAGCATCTGCCGGCATCTGGCCGATCACGGCGCGCACTTCGAGGCGCCGGGTGACCTGCACGAGCACTTCGTCACCGCGCTGATGCTCGACATCCCCGACGGGGACCCGAGGACGCAGATGGTCAACTGCGGCCATCCGCCGCCCCTGCTGCTGCGCGAGGGCCGCGTGACCGCCCTGTACGCCCGTGACGCCGAGCCCCCGCTCGGCCTGTGCGATCTGCCCCGGACCGGTCTCACCCTCGACACCTTCGCCTTCGAGGACGACGACACCCTCCTGCTCCATACCGACGGTGTGACCGAGGCGCGGGCGCCCGACCGGTCCTTCTACCCGCTCGCCGAACGCGTCGCCCAATGGTCCGGCAGCGGACCCGAGGCGCTGTTGCAGCACATCCGTGACGACCTCCTCGCGCACGTCGGCGGACCCCTGGGGGACGACGCGGCCATGGTGGTGATCCAGCGCTCGCCCAGGCTCCTGCCCGCCAACCCGCTCAGGAAGATCATCGACAGCGACGGCCTCCACCACGCCACCGCCGGCGCGCTGGACGCGGAGGCCGCACTGCCACCGTCACCGGACCGGGAATGACCACTCGGCCCCCGGCCCCCGGCCCCCGGCCCCGGCCCCCGGCGCCCGCGGTCGGCGGGCGGCACCGGAGAGCGCCCCGGGCCGAAGCGTAGGCTGGGTCGGAGAACCCCATCAGCCCCCGAAACGGCTGATGAGGAGCCGAAGTCCGGTCGGGCGAACCCGGTCATCACGCACGCCGACCGTCATCGGCACGGACGCGGAAGACCGGAGCCGGCGGAGGTGAGAACGCATGGCGGTCACCCTCAACGAGCGGGCGTACGGCCACGCCAAGAAGCTGATCCAGGCCGAGGAAGCGGTCCTCGACGACCGCGACGCATGGAGCGAGCACCGGCCCAGCGCGGCCCGGGAGGACGAGTTCCTGGAGCGGCACGGGTCCGGTGAGTACGCCAAGTGGTACCTGGGCATCGACGACGAGCAGCCCGACGACGGCAAAGGCCGGTACGAGTTCCCCTACGGCGATTTCGCCCGGGCGCACCGCTGCGGTGTGCTGTCCGCGGAAGTACAGGCAGGGCAGTACAAGTACGTGGACATCGAAGCCGCCGTCGGCCGACTGCGCGGCATGCTCGACCGGTTGACATAGCGGTGCAGGCCGCGAGGGAGTCCTCCCCGGGCAAGGAATCCCGGCCGCCGGGTCCCGGGTAGGGGCCCTCCCGCACCGTCCTCATCCGGAGTGTGCGATGCCCGAACCGAGGCCGGACGCGCTCGACGTTCGGCTGGACACGATCGCGCGGCATCCGTTCCGCGCGAAGTTCCGTCTGCGTGGCCGCGAGCGTGCCATCGCCGAACTCAACGGCCCGTCCACGCTGCGCTGGCACGCGTACGACCTCGTCAACAAGCGCCTGGCCCCGGCCGAGCCGTACAAGGACGGCAAGCAGACCCCGTATCGCGGCCACCCCGTCTTCGTCGCCCAGCACGCGACGGGAACGTGCTGCCGCACCTGTCTCCTGCGCTGCCACCACATCCCCGAGGGAAGAGCCCTCGGCCGCGCGGAGCGGGCCTATGTCGTGGACGTCATCTGCCGCTGGATCGAACGCGAACTGGCGGGGCCGTCGGGAGAGGCACCGCCGTACCCGGGCACGCCGGAAGCGGACGGGCCGGGAGGCGGTTAGGCATGGCGAGGCGCGTCCCCGGCCCGGCCCGGGCGGCGAACCGCCCTCCCGGCCGCCGCGATCGCGCAACGTCAGGGCTCATCATGAGAACGACTCGACCGCCCCCTCCGTCCACGTCCGGGGCGTCGGCGCGCACGACCTGAGGACCGTCGACATCGACATCCCGCGGGACTCGGCGATCTGCACCTTATGCTCCGTATGGTGAATTTTCGGTGCCGAGCGTCCGCGTACGGGATGGAGTTGAGGACGTGCCGTTCGCGGATCCGGCCGGGAGTGGTGAACCCGCGCCCTCTCCTGCGCCGTCCCCGGGGTCCGGTCGGCAGCGGTTCCGGGGACCGCTTCTGGCCGTGTGCGCCGGGTACTTCATGGTGATCCTCGATGTGACGATCATCAACGTCGCCGTACCGGTGGTGGGCCGTGAGCTGTCCGCCTCGCTCACCGGGATCCAGTGGATCACCAACGGGTACACGATGGCCTTCGCCGGACTGCTGCTGACCGGTGGCGCACTGGGCGACCGGCTGGGAAACCGGCGGATCTTCTGTACCGGTGTCGCGGTCTTCACCACGTCCTCGGCCGTGTGTGCGCTCGCGCAGAACGTCCCGACCCTGGTGGCCGCCCGACTGGTCGAGGGCATCGGTGCGGCGCTGATCGTGCCCGGTTCCCTGGCGCTGCTCCAGCAGGCCTACACGGCTCCGGCCGCGCGCTCGTGGGCCTTCGGGCTATGGGGTTCGATGGCGGGCATCGCGGCCTCCGCCGGGCCGCTGCTGGGCGGGCTGCTCGTCTCGACGGTCGGCTGGCGGTGGGTGTTCCTCATCAACCTGCCCGTCGGCATCGCCTGCCTGCTGCTGACACGCCGGTACGTGGCGCCCTCGCCGCGGCACGCCGCCCGCGCCCTGGACTGGCCCGCGCAGTGCGCGGTCGTGGCGGCCGTGGCCCTGCTGACCGCCGCGCTCAACGAGGCCGGCCGGAGCGGCTGGACCGATCCGGCAGTCCTGACGGCGGCGGGCCTCGCGGTGACGGCCGCCGCCGCGTTCGCCGTACGCGAGCGGCTGGCCCGGGACCCCGCCCTTCCCCTGAACCTGCTGCACTCGCGTGCGATGAGCGGGGGAGCCGTCATCGGTCTGCTGTTCAACTTCGGCTTCTACGGCATGGTGTTCACCGCCAGCCTGTACTTCCAGCACCAGCGCGGGTACAGCGCCCTCGGCACCGGGCTTGCGCTGTTCCCCGCGGTGGCGATGACGATGTTCGCCTCCGTCCTGTCCGGGCGCCTGGCCCGCAGAACCGGCGATCGCCCGCTGGTGGTCACCGGCATGCTCCTGGCCGCCCTGGGACTGGCCGGCTGGGCCGCGGCGGGAGACGACCCCGCCTACGTGCTGCTCGTGGCCCCGATGATGGCCGCGGGGTTCGGTACCTCGTTCGCGCTCACCGGCTCGACCACCACCGTGATGGGAGCCGCACCCGCGGGGTACTCGGGGACCGCCTCCGCCCTCTTCAACACCACCCGCCAGATCGGCAGCGCCACCGGCGTGGCACTCGGCGGCACCCTGCTCGCCACAGCCACCGACTACACGGCGGGCGTGCGCACCAGCATGGCCGCCGGGGCACTCGCGTACCTGATGGCGGCGGGCCTGGCGTGGCTGTGCGTACCGCCGAGGCGGGAAAGGAGCGCAAGGACGTGAGCGGCGCGGCAAGTGTGCTGAATCCGGCCCGTGTTCAGTCGCTCGCCCCGGTAGCACCGGTCGGGCAGGAGACGCCCGTACCGCCGAGGCCGCAGTATCCGCCCGGGTTCTTGTCCAGGTACTGCTGGTGGTACCCCCGCGCCGGGTAGAACGGGTGGTCCTCGGCAGGGAGGATCTCCGTGGTGATCTCGCCGTATCCCGAGGCGGACAGGGCATGCTGGTAGCGCGTCCTGGACTGCTCGGCCGCCGCGCGCTGGGCGGGGGAGTGGGTGAAGAGGATCGACCTCACGTGGGTGCCCACGTCATTGCCCTGGCGGAAGCCCTGGGTGGGGTCGTGGGACTCCCAGAAGAGCCGGAGCAGCCGTTCGTACGTGGTCTTCGCGGGGTCGAAGACCACTCGCACCGTCTCCGCGTGCCCCGTCAGCCCGGTGCGGATCTCATCGTCCACCGGGTGCGGGGTGCGGCCGCCCTGGAAGCCGGTCACGGTCGTCCAGATGCCCGCCGGGAGCTGCCAGAACCGGCGCTCGGCGCCCCAGAAGCAGCCCAGTGCGAAGTCGGCGACCTCGCAGCCCTCGGGGTAGGGGCCCTGCAACGCCGTCCCGAGCACGCTGTGTTTCCCGGGCACCTCGTACGGGGGCGCGGTCCGGCCCGGCGGGGCCTCCTCGGGTGTGGGCAGACGCAGATCACGGCTCCGTCCGAACGGCAACGCGGCCTCCTCGTCCCCGGTGGGCGCCGAGCCCGGCGCTTGGCGCGTCGAGCCGTCCCGTGACGGGGGCGGCCTGTCCGGCGCACGCCGCCCCTCCGTCATGGTCCAAGCATGACGCGCCGTCCGGTGGTTGTCACAACTCCGCGCAGATGCGCGGGCGTTGGTGCGCGGAACATGGTCCGGTCGGGCAGCGGGAGGGACCCGCGTCAGGAGGGCGGTGCGGTCACCCGTCCGCCCTGGCGACCCCGACCGGGCAGGAGACGCCCGTGCCGCCGATGCCGCAGTAGCCGTTCGGGTTCTTGTCCAAGTACTGCTGGTGGTACGGCTCTGCCGGGTAGAACGGGCGGTCCTGCGACGGGAGGATCTCCGTGGTGATCTCGCCGTGCCCGGCCTTCGTCAGCACCGGCTGGTACGCGTCGCGGGAGGCCTCCGCCGCCGCCTGCTGCTCGGGGGAGTGGGTGTAGACCGCCGAGCGGTACTGGGTGCCGACGTCGTTGCCCTGGCGGAAGCCCTGGGTGGGGTTGTGCGCCTCCCAGAAGGCCTTGAGCAGGGCGTCGTACGAGAGGACCTCGGGGTCGAAGACGACGCGGACCGCCTCGGTGTGCCCGGTCAGACCGCTGCACACCTCTTCGTACGCCGGGTTCGGCGTGTGCCCGCCCTGGTAGCCGACCAGGGTGGTCCACACCCCCGGGATCTGCCAGAACGTGCGCTCCGCGCCCCAGAAGCAGCCCAGCCCGAAGTCGGCCACCTCCAGGCCCTGGGGGTAGGGGCCCAGCAGCGGGTTGCCGAGGACCGTGTGGCGCTCCGGAACGGTGAATTCCGGCGTCTCACGGCCGCGCAGAGTCTCCTCGGCGGTGGGCAGTTGCGGCTTGCGGTTCAGGAACATGGGGCGACTCCTCGGCATGGTGCGTCCGCCCATGACAACGTCCGTACGGGTCCCGGAATTCCACGCTCCGGGGCTCGATGGCGTCCCTCCGGCATCGGCCGTGTTCTCAGCGCGGCATCGTCGCCGGGCTTCCGCCCGACTGCTCCCACCCCGCGACCGCCTGCGCGCGGTAGACCACGTACGCCGCCGCCGGGTCCGGCTGGTACGACCACGGCACCGCGCCCACATGCCCGTCCACGTGCCCGAGCTGCTCCATCGCCTCGCCGTAGTGCTCGGCGCGCACCAGGAACCAGACGAGCAGATGGCGTACGTGCGGCAGCACCGCATGGTCGGCGGGCACGGAGCGGGCCGCGAAGAGCGCGCCCTGGACGGCGCGGGTGACGACCTCGCTCCGGTAGAGGCCCTGGACCATGTTCACCTCGGGCAGATGCTCGAAGACCGCGAACAGCGGCAGCGCCGGGAGCAGGCTCTTCTCGGGCGCGGTCGCCGCCGCGCCCTGGGCGAAGGCATCCGCCTTCTCCTTGGAGCCGTGCCACTTCTCGCACCAGTGGTGCAGGGCGGCCAGGTGCGCTCCCATGTGATCCGGGGCGCGTGAGGTGATCTTGGTCCACAGCTCCTCGAAGTCGGCCTCCCGGTAGCCGAGCCCGCGCGCCACGGCCAGCTCGACGATGTACGGCGTCGGGTCGCCCGGAGCGAGCAGCGCGGCCTCGCCGCACACCGTCCGCGCCTCCTCCAGGATGATCCGGTACTCCTCCGAACCCGGCCCGGCCTGCGACTGCCGCGCCTGCCGCACCAGGAACTCCGCGTGCACGACCGCGCCGCCCGCCTCCTTGGGCGCGTCCACCCGCCAGGTCCGCAGCCACTTGCCGCCCTCGCCCGGCGCCTGCGCCAGCTCGACGGCCGCCGCGCCCGCAAGGGTCTGGACGCGCTGCCAGCGCAGCTCCCGGTCCTCGGCCGAGGCGGTGGTGGCCAGCAGTTGCGCGGCCGGGTGCCAGTCCTGGGTGCGCCGGATCTCCTCCAGGACCTCGGCCAGCTCCGGGTCGGGGCCCGGCAGCGTGACGTCGAGACGCTCCGGCGGCGCGAAGCCGTACCCCGCGTAGGGGTCGACGGCGCTGTCGTGGCCGCGCAGCGCCTGCCGGCCGCCGCGTTGACGCAGCAGGGCGGGCACCACGAGGACTCCGCCGATCATGACCAGGCCGAGCAGGATGATCATTATGTCCATGAAGAGGTCCGTGTCCTGAGTCCGGTCGTGCACGAGGGCCTTGTGCGGGGCCCTCGTCCGAGGTCTTCCGAGGTCTGTCGTCCGAGGAATGAGCGCACAGTCAGTGTGGCGCATTACGCTCGGCTCATGACCGACGAGTACCAGCAGCAGCACGAGTACCACGGCTTCGAGACCCGGGCGATCCACGCCGGACAGGAGGCGGACCCGCTCACGGGCGCCGTCGTCCCGCCGATCTACCAGGTGTCGACCTACAAGCAGGACGGTGTCGGCGGGCTCCGCGGCGGCTATGAGTACAGCCGCTCCGCCAACCCGACCCGTACCGCTCTCGAGCAGAACATCGCAGCCCTGGAAGGCGGCCGGCGCGGACTGGCCTTCGCCTCCGGACTGGCGGCCGAGGACTGCCTGCTGCGCACCCTGCTCGTGCCCGGCGACCACGTGGTCATCCCCGACGACGCCTACGGCGGCACCTTCCGGCTCTTCTCCAAGGTCGCCGAGCGATGGGGAGTGAAGTGGTCGGTGGCGGACACCACCGACCTGGCGTCCGTACGGGCCGCACTCACCCCGCGCACCAAGGTGATCTGGGTCGAGACGCCCAGCAACCCGCTGCTGGGCATCACCGACATCGGGGCGGTCGCGGACCTGGCGCGCGGCGCCGGCGCCCGGCTCGTGGTCGACAACACCTTCGCCAGCCCCTACCTCCAGCAGCCGCTGGCGCACGGCGCGGACATCGTCGTGCACTCCACGACGAAGTACATGGGCGGGCACTCCGACGTCGTCGGCGGCGCCCTGGTCGTGAACGACGACGCGCTCGGCGACGAACTCGCCTTCCACCAGAACGCGATGGGCGCGATCGCCGGCCCCTTCGACGCCTGGCTGACCCTGCGCGGCATCAAGACCCTGGCCGTCCGGATGGACCGGCACAGTGCGAACGCCGAGCGCGTGGCCGAACTGCTCGTCGCCCACCCCAAGGTGACGCAGGTCTACTACCCGGGCAGGCACGAGCACCCGGGCCACGAGATCGCGGCGAAGCAGATGCGGTCCTTCGGCGGGATGGTGTCCTTCCGGGTCACCGGCGGGGAACAGGCGGCGGTGGAGGTCTGCAACCGGGCCCGGCTGTTCACCCTCGGCGAGTCGCTGGGCGGCGTCGAGTCGCTGATCGAGCACCCGGGACGGATGACGCACGCGTCGGCGGCCGGATCGGCCCTCGAGGTGCCCGCGGATCTGGTGCGGCTGTCTGTCGGCATCGAGGCGGTGGACGACCTGCTGTCGGACCTGGCGCAGGCGCTGGGCTGATCGCCGCCCCCTGTTCGCCGAGCCCGCGTCGGTGCGTGAGCCGGTCGCGGGGCACGCGTCGGGTGCGTGAGCCGGTCGCGGGGCACGCGTCGGCGAGAGCCCAGGACCGGTGCCGCCCGTGCGGCAGTGCGCCTGGGCTCTCTGCCGTACGAGGGATGCGAAGTGCCTGTCGGCCCAACGGCGTTGGCCGATGCTGTTGAGTCGGCGTTGCTGGCCCGATGCCGTTGGGTCGGCGTTGCTGGGGCCGATGCCGTTGGGTCGGCGCCGTCGGGCCGATGCTCCTCGGCGACGGACCGTCAACTGCCGTACGCCCACCGCGGTCGGCGCCGTCCGGCCCGAGTGCGCGGCGACCCCGCTACCAGCCGTCCAGCGGCGGCGTGGTGTCCGACGGCGACACGATCCAGGGCTGGGCCACGATCGCCCACACCGCGAAGGCCACGACCGCGGCCAGCAGAACCATCCAGGCCACGGTCCGTACCACCCGGCGGCGGGCGAGAAGCCGGTGTCCGCGGTCGGCCGCCCGTGCCGCGAGATCCGGCGGCACCACCGGATGCGGCCCGTCCAGCATCCGGCGGACCTCCTCCTGCTTGCGGTCGGGAAGGCTCATGGGGTGGCCACCTCCGGCCGGGGCGGCGGCGTGGGACGGCTGCGCATCGCGGACACCGACCGCAGGCAGATCGCGCGGACCCGCTCGGTCGGCAGACCGAGCTGCGCCGCGGCCTGCTCCTCGGCCACCCCTTCGTAGAGCCGCAACACCAGGACGAGGCGCTCCTGCGGGGTGAGTCGGTCGAGCGCGCCGCCGCGAGGGCGGCGGTGGCGCCAGTGCGTACGGGCGAAGCGGGTGGCGAGCTCCTGGCGGGTGCGCTCGTACGGATCCTCGCCGTGGAGGCCGTCCCACGCGGCGTACGTCCTGGCCAGGGCCGCCGTGAGCAGACGCTCCGCGGCGTCGGCGTCGCCGGTCAGCAGGGTGGCGGCATGGAGGAGCCTGCCTGCCGCGCCCGCGACGAATGCCTCGAACTCCCGGGCCCGGCGGCGATCTTGTTCCGCGCGCCGCTCTCGCACCGTGCCCTCCTCGTCTTCAATAGACGGCAGGGACGGGCCCAGGTCAAGGGGTCGGGACAGCACGACAACACGGCGGACGCATGTGCCGGATGGGCACGATGGGGCCGGTGGGGGCGGGCGGGTGCCCGATCCCGTCAGGAAGCCTGCGGCTCCTGCAGCGGCGCGGCCGCCATCCGTGCCGACAGCGCGTCGTTGAAGCGGGTCAGCAGGTCGCAGAAGGACTCACGCTCCTCCTCCGCCCAGTCCTCCGTCAGCAGCGCCATGAGCTGGCGCCTGGACGAGCGCACCTCGTCGAGACGGGCCTTGCCGCGGGCCGAGAGCTGGAGGACGACGGCTCGGCCGTCCTCGGGGTGGGAGGTCCGCTTGACCAGGCCGGTGTCGACCAGCGGCGCGACCTGGCGGGTGACCGTGGAGGAGTCGATGCCCATCCCGGCGGCGAGGGCCTTGACGCCCATGGGCCCCTCCCGATCAAGGCGGTTGAGCAGCAGATACGCGGCGCGGTCCATCGAGTTGCGGACCTGTCCGATGCCGCCGAGACGGGTCTGCTCCGCTCGCCGGGCGAAGAGCGCCACTTGGTGCTGCAGGTCGTCGAGAAGACCGCTCTCCAGGGAGGCCACCCGGCCGGGGGGCGGAGGAGCGGTCGTCATGTCCGGAGTGGTGGGCATGGCCTGAGCTCACTTCGTGAGGACGGTCGTGGATGCGCACAGGGTACGCGGCCTCGGCCCGACCCGTACCGGCTCGCGACAATCCCGTGACCGCCGGGACGGGCGGGAACTGCGAGACTGGCCACATGGCACCATCGCACGGCGACACCCCCGCTCCGGCGCCCCCGCCCCTGTCCGACATCACCGTCGACGACGTGCGCGCGGCGCACAAGATGCTCTCCGGGGTCGCCCGGATCACCGCCATGGAGGGGAGCCGCTACCTCTCCGGCCTGGTCGGTGCCCCGGTGCACCTCAAGTGCGAGAACCTTCAGCGCACCGGCTCCTTCAAGGTGCGCGGCGCGTACGTGAGGATCGCCGGCCTGAACTCCGAGCAGCGCGCCAGGGGCGTCGTCGCGGCCAGCGCCGGCAACCACGCCCAGGGCGTCGCGCTCGCCGCGTCCCTGCTCGGGGTGCGCTCCACCGTCTTCATGCCGGTCGGCGCACCGCTGCCCAAGGTCGCCGCGACCCGGGACTACGGCGCCGAGGTGCGGATGCACGGGCAGGTCGTGGACGAGACGCTGCGCGCGGCCCAGGAGTACGCGGAGCAGACCGGAGCCGTCCTCATCCACCCCTTCGACCACCGTGACGTGGTCGCCGGGCAGGGCACGCTGGGCCTGGAGATCCTCGAGCAGTGCCCGGAGGTGCGGACGATCGTCGTCGGCATCGGCGGCGGGGGACTCGCGGCCGGGATAGCGGTGGCGGTTAAGGCGCTGCGCCCGGACGTGAAGGTGGTCGGGGTGCAGGCGGAGGGTGCGGCCGCGTACCCGCCGTCGCTGCAGGCCGGGGAGCCGGTGTCGCTGGAGTCGCTGGCGACGATGGCGGACGGCATCAAGGTCGGACGACCCGGGGACGTGCCGTTCAAAATCATTGGCGATCTGGTGGACGAGGTCCGTACCGTCTCCGAGGACGAGCTCTCCAGCGCACTGCTGCTGTGCCTGGAGCGCGCGAAGCTGGTGGTCGAACCGGCCGGGGCGAGCCCGGTGGCGGCTCTGCTGTCGCGGCCCGAGTCGTTCGAGGGTCCCGTGGTGGCGGTGCTGTCCGGCGGAAACGTCGATCCGCTGCTGATGCAGCGGATCCTGCGGCACGGTATGGCGGCGGCTGGGCGTTACCTGTCGTTGCGGCTGAGGCTGACGGACCGGCCTGGGGCGCTCGCGACGCTCCTCGGGGTGTTGTCAGTGGTCGACGCTAACGTCCTCGACGTGAGCCATGTACGGACCGATCCCCGGCTCGGGCTCGCGGAAGCGGAGGTCGAGCTGCACCTGGAGAGCAAGGGTCCGGAGCACTGCACCGAGGTGAGGAAGGCACTGCGTGAAGCGGGCTACACCGTGATGGCGTGACGTTTCTGCGAGGCGTTCCCGCCACATCTCGCGTTCCGCGCGGCGGCGTCGTGTCATCTGCCACATCGCGTCATCTGTGACGTGGCGCCCTGTAGCGCATCAAGCCGCGTGCCTGGTGCCTCGTGCTTCGTGCCCTGTTCGTCGGCGCCATGACGGGTGAGGATCTCTCGACGGCCGCTCGCGACATGTCGTGAACTCCCTCCCGCCCGTGGTGAACCGCGCACTTTCTGAACCTCCAGGAGTATCGCGACATATCGCGTCTGCGGTACGGTCCTCTCGACAGCTTTCGACCCAGGCTTCGCCGCCGGCCCATGCCGGACGCAAACTCCCCACACGTACACATCCGAAATCACCCCATAAATCCAGGAGTTGCTTCCATGCCAGGCGCCATTTACGCCGAAGGTCTGGTGAAGACCTTCGGCGATGTGAGGGCTCTGGACGGCGTCGACCTCGACGTACCCGAGGGCACCGTGCTGGGTCTGCTCGGGCCGAACGGCGCGGGCAAGACCACCGCCGTACGGGTCCTGACGACACTGCTGCAGCCCGACCGGGGCAGGGCCGTGGTCGCCGGCCTCGACGTCGTCCAGCAGCCCAACGAGGTCCGGCGGGCCATCGGCCTCTCCGGCCAGTTCGCCGCCGTCGACGAGTACCTCACCGGGCGTGAGAACCTCCGGATGGTCGGCCAGCTCTACCAGATGAGCAGCCGCGCCGCGAAAGCCCGCGCGGACGAACTGCTCGAGCGGTTCAACCTCGCCGACGCGGCCGACCGGACCGCCAAGACGTACTCCGGCGGCATGCGGCGGCGGCTGGACCTGGCCGCGGCGCTGGTCGTCAGCCCGCCCGTGATGTTCATGGACGAGCCGACCACCGGTCTCGACCCGCGGAACCGGCAGGGCCTGTGGGAGGTCATCCAGGAGCTGGTGGCGGGCGGCACGACGCTGCTGCTCACCACGCAGTACCTCGAGGAGGCCGACCGCCTGGCGCACGACATCTGCGTCATCGACCACGGCAAGGTCATCGCGCGCGGCACCTCCGACCAGCTCAAGGCGCAGACGGGCGGCGAGCGCGTCGAGGTTGTCGTCCACGACTCCGGGCGTCTGGCCGACACCACCGAGCTGCTGCGCGGCTTCGGCAAGGGCGAGGCCAGCGTCGAGAACCACACCCGGAAGGTCACCGTCCCGGTCAGCGGCGGCGCCAAGCTGCTTGCCGAGGTCATCCGCGAGCTCGACACCCGCGGCATCGAAATCGACGACATCGGCCTGCGCAGGCCGACTCTGGACGACGTCTTCATCTCCCTGACCGGGCATGCCGCGGAGGCCGAGGAGGACGCCGAAGCCGGGCGGGACGGACAGTCCGGGTCCGCATCCGGAGGGAAGAAGGCCCGGGCGCCCAAGACGGGGTCCGGGCAAGAGGAGGCTGCCAAGTGACCGCCGCGACGACCACCAGTACGCCCGCAGCGAGCCCGAGGACGTTCGGCGCCATAGGGCAGTCCGTCCGCGACTCGCTGGTCATCGCCCAGCGCAATCTGATCCGGATGGCCCGGATCCCCGAGGTCGTGATCTTCGGGCTGGTCCAGCCGATCATGTTCGTGGTGCTGTTCAGTTACGTCTTCGGCGGCTCGATCAATGTCCCGGGCGCCGGACTCGACGCGAACGCCTACCGGCAGTTCCTGATGGCGGGCATCTTCGCGCAGACCGTCACCTTCGCCACGGCAGGCGCCGGTGCGGGCATCGCGGAGGACATGCACAAGGGGCTGATCGACCGCTTCCGTTCACTGCCCATGGCGCGCGGCGCGGTCCTCACCGGCCGTACGCTCGCCGACCTCGTGCAGACCGCACTGACCGTCGTCGTCCTGGCCGTGGTCGCGGTCATCGTGGGCTGGCGGATCCACGACGGATTCATCAAGGCCCTGGCCGGGTTCGGACTGCTGCTCCTGCTCGGCTACGCCTTCTCGTGGATCGGCGCGCTGATCGGTCTGTCCGTCCGGACACCGGAAGCCGCCACCTCGGGCGGTCTGATCTGGCTGTTCCCGCTGACGTTCATCTCGAACGCCTTCGTGCCGGCGGACAACATGCCCACCGTGCTGCGCCACATCGCCGAGTGGAACCCGTTCAGCGCGACGGTGCAGGCCTGCCGTGAACTGTTCGGCAACCTTCCGGCGAACTATCCGGTGCCGGACGCCTGGCCGATGCAGCACCCGGTGCTCGCCTCGGTCCTCTGGTCGATCGCGATCATCGCGGCGTTCCGCACCCTGGCGGTGCGCAAGTACCGCTCGGCGACCGCGTAGCCCCACCAGGCCGCGCGGCCCGGCGAGGCCGCCGCCTGGCCCGGCGAGGCCGCCGTGCCAGGTATCAGGTGCCAGGTGCGTGGCGGCTCCGAGGCGACGCACACTGCACGCCCGCGAGACGCGCACTGCAAGATGCGCGCCGCACGACGCAGTCCCGCACCTCGTGCGTGCTGCACGACGGAGCCCCCGGCCGGGAGACCGGCCGGGGGCTCACGCGTATGCGCTGCTCAGCCGGAGTACGGCTTGGCCTCCAGGATCTTCACCGCGGCCTTGGCACCGTTCGGCAGCTCGTACTCGGCGGCGTCGCCGATCTTCTTGCCCATCACGCCGGTGCCCAGCGGCGACTGCGGCGAGTAGGTCTCGACGTCCGCGCTGGCGTACTCACGGGAGGCGAGGAGGAAGGTCAGGGTGTCGTCCGGGTCGCCGTCGAAGGCGATGGTCACGACCATGCCCGGGGCCACCACACCGGTGTCCGCCGGGGCCTCGCCGACCTTGGCGTGCTCCAGAAGCTGAGTGAGCTGGCGCACGCGAAGCTCCTGCTTGCCCTGCTCTTCCTTGGCGGCGTGGTACCCGCCGTTCTCCCGCAGGTCACCTTCTTCCCGAGCCGCCTCGATCTTCTTGGCGATCTCGACACGTGCGGGACCCGACAGGTAATCCAGCTCGGCCTTGAGCTGGTCGTACGCCTCCTGGGTGAGCCAGGTGACGTTCTCGCTGGTCTGGGTCACAGGTGCTCCTCGTCGGTACTGGGAATACAAAGCAACGCCCTACCCCGGAGCATTACGCCGTCACAGGTGGGCGAAACCACGAGCCTAACAATTGCGAGCGGAAACGGGGAGGAGGAATACCCCTAAACGCATATAAGTGCAGGTCAGGGTGCGTGGTGAACGCCATTCACCCGCCGGTCGCGGGCTTGCAGCCGATCAGTTCCACGGCCGTCGCGCGCTGCGTCGTGCGGATGGTGCCGACCTTGTCCACCCGGCTCCGGTGCTCGTCGAAACGGAGGTCCTTCCAGCCGACCTCCGAGCCGTCCTCGGCCTGCGCGAGCAAGGTGCACACTCCGGGCGTCCCGGCGTCCTTGCGGACCTCCAGATGCACCTCGGCGGCCGAGTCCGAGACGACCTTGAATTTGATCAGCTCTCCGCTGACCTTCTGGCCGGTGACATAGCTGAAACCGAACCAGCCGGTCACCCCGAGCATCGCCGCTCCGAGCACCCCGCCGATGATCTTGAGCTTGCGGTCCGCGCGGGCGTCGACGCTGCGGCCGTAGCGTCCGGCAGCGCTCTTCTCGCCCGTGGCGGCCATCGTGTTCCTCCCGCAATACGGACCGCGGAATGTACGGCCCTTGGTTTCGGTCACTATAGAAGGCGCCTTCTCCGGATGGCGGAGGGGGCCGCGACCAGTGACTGAGGATCTGAGGATCAAGTCTTGACCGAGACCGAGCAACTGCGATTGATGGCAGTCCACGCCCACCCCGACGACGAGTCGAGCAAGGGCGCGGCGACGATGGCCAAGTACGTGTCCGAGGGGGTGGACGTGCTGGTCGCGACCTGCACGGGAGGGGAGCGCGGCTCCATCCTCAACCCCAAGCTGCAGGACGACCCTTACATCGAGGCGCACATCCACGAGGTGCGCGCCAAAGAGATGGAGGAGGCCCGGCAGATCCTGGGCGTGAAGCAGGCGTGGCTGGGGTTCGTGGACTCCGGTCTGCCCGAGGGCGACCCGCTGCCGCCGCTTCCTGACGGATGCTTCGCGCTGCAGGATGTCGACGAGGCGGCCGGCGCCCTGGTGAAGCTGATCCGCGAATTCCGGCCGCACGTGATCACCACATACGACGAGAACGGCGGATACCCCCACCCCGACCACATCATGACCCACAAGATCTCGATGGTGGCCTTCGATGCCGCGGGCGATGCGGACAAGTACCCGGAGGCCGGGGAGCCCTGGCAGCCGCTGAAGCTCTATTACAACCAGGGGTTCAACCGCCCCCGCACCCTTGCCCTGCACGAGGCGCTGATCTCCCGCGGGATGGAGTCCCCGTACGGCGAGTGGCTGGACCGGTGGAAGCAGATCCAGAGGACCGAGCGGAATCTGACCACACACGTGCCCTGTGCCGAGTTCTACCCGGTACGGGACAAAGCGCTGATCGCTCACGCCACCCAGATCGACCCCGACGGCGGCTGGTTCCGGGTTCCGATGGAGATCCAGCAGGAGGTCTGGCCGACGGAGGAGTACGAGCTGACGAAGTCGCTCGTCGATACCTCGCTACCCGAGGACGACCTCTTCGCAGGCATCCGCCAGAATTGAACCCATGACGATCGCAACCATGACGCAGCTCGTGCCCCTCGCCAAGGAGCTGGACGAGAACAAGGTGACGCCCGGCGTCCTCGGCTTCATCGTCTTCGCGCTGCTCGGCGGGGCTGTGTGGTTGCTGATGAAGAGCATGAACAAGCAGTTCCAGAAGATCGACTTCGAAGAGTCGCCGGCCGCGTCCGTGGCCTCCCCTGCAGGAGGCTCCACCGGCAAGGCCGAGCGCGGAGCGGAGCGGCCGGAGGACTCCACCTCCGGCCGTCCCGCGGACTCCACCTCCGGCCGCCCGGCGGGTTCCGCCTCCGGCCGTCCCGCGGACCCCAAGGGCGACTAGGCGCACCCGAAGGGCCTTGGGCGATCCGGCACAGGGCAGCGGCGGCGACCGTGCTTGGGCGATCCGGCACCGGTCGGCTACGCGCCTCCCGCGCCGGCCCGTGACGGACATCCCGCGGTGGGCCTCCCACGCCTGCCCGACAGGGACTCCCCGCGTTGGGCCCCGGCGCCCGCCCGTGAGGGAATCCCGCGGTGGCCTCCCACGCCTGCCCGCAAAGGGACATCGCGCAAGGGACATCCCGCGGAGGGCTCTCGCAGTGGGCTCCCGCGCCGGCCCGTGAAGCGCATGCCCGTGGCGCGCACCCCGTAGCAGTCCGTGCGACCGCCGCGGGCCGGTGGGTGGTGTGGATTTCGCGTCCGACCGTCCCAGACCGCTGACTCGCGCCCGTCAGTCGGGGGAGGGCAGGTTGATGCCCATCACCTCGCGGGAGTGGCGGCTGGGCACCATGCCGAGGTTCCAGGCCTGCCAGCCGGTTTCCGGCTCGACGCCGCGCTCGAGTATCAGCGCGTACGCCTCGGCGCAGTCCTCCAGCTTGCTGTCGCGCCGTGCGTGCGTATCCCGCAGAAGCTGGGCCAGTTCCTCCTGTGCCACCGCCGTGCCGACGACCGATCCGCCCGCGGAGGAGAACGGCAGAAGTGTGCAGCGCAGGAACCGCGCCCAGTCCTCGCCGCGCAGGTCGCCGTAGCCCGTGAAGAGCCGGCCCGCCTCCTCGGCCAGTGCCAGGGCCTGGGCCGCGCGGCCGTTGCCCGCGTCGATCACCGCGAGTTCGATGCACGACCAGGCCTCGCCGTGTGCGACGCCCACCCGGTGGAAGTCCTGTCGCGCATCCTGCAGGAGCTGGCGGGCGAAACCGCTGTTGCGCAGTGATCCGGTCTGGGCAGCCCGCTGGTCGCGGGTGACCCGTGCCGAGTGGTGCCGGGCGCAGGCCAGCCCGTAGACGTCCCGCATGCGGCTGAACATCGTGCGGGCCCGCTCCAGTTCACGGACCGCGGCGCCGTGCTCGCCGCGCTCCTCCAGGGCCTGGCCCAGGTAGTAGCGGGTCCATGCCTCACCCCGGGCGTCCTCGTTGTCCCGGTGCCGAGACAGGGCCTGATCGAGGTCGTCCTTCGCCGCGCCCACATCGCCGTCGACCAGCCGCGCCCGGGCGAGCTCCGTGAGCGCCCAGGCCTCGCCTCGGTTGTCGCGGGTGCTGCCGTACTGGTCGAGGGCGCGGCGGAGTTGCTTCTCCGCCTCCGGCACCTCGCCCAACCGCAGATAGACCTGGCCGAGCTGGAAGTGCGTCCAAGCCTGGCCGTGCAGGCTCTCGTTGGCACGGTGCAGCTCCAGTGCCTCCTGCAGCAGCCGCAGTGCCTCCGCTATGCGGGCCCGGTCCCGCTCCACCGCGCCCAGGGCGTGCAGCGTCCAGGCGCGGTCGCCGCGCAGTTCGTCCCCGGACTGCATCTCCAGCGCCTCGCGGAGCTTGGCCGCAGCCTCCGTCAGATTGCCCTGGTGGTGCAGGGTGATGCCGAGGTCGCGCAGGGCGCGGGCCACACCCGCCGCGTGATCGGCCTCCCGGTAGAGGTCGACCACGGAGGACAGCGTCGTACGGGCCTTGTCCAACTCGCCGAGTTGGCGTGCCGCCACACCGGTGCGCCACTGCACCGAGCGCATCAGCAGGCCGCGGTCCGCGGCCTTGGTGAGCTCGCTGAGCTCCCCGAGGCGGTAGAGGTCGCCGCGCAGCAGGCAGTAGTCGCACAGGGCGCCCAGCAGATGCAATACCGCGGACTGGTCCACGTCCTCCGCGTGCCGCAACTCCGCCGTGATGAAGCTCGACTCGTCGTCCAGCCAGCGGAGTGCCGCGTCGAGCGAGGTGAAGCCGTGCGGGCCCACGGCACCCTTCCGGAACGCGGCATCTGCGCGCGTGGATGTCTTGCCGTCGACGAGGCGGATGACCGAGTCGGCAAGCTCGGCGTAGCTGCGGATCAGCCGCTCCTGCGCCGCCGAGCGCTCGGCGGGCTCCTCCTCGTCGAGGAGCCGGGCCAGGGCGAAGCCGCGCACCAGGTCGTGCAGCCGGTACCGGCTGCCGCGGACGTGCTCGATCAGACCGGCCCGGGCCAGGGCGGTCAGTTGCCGGTCCGCCTCCTGCTCGTCCGTGGCCAGCAGGGCCGCCGCCGCGGCCGCGCCCAGGCTGGCCCGCCCCGCCAAAGAGAGCCGGCGCAGCAGCCTGCGGGCCGCGTCCTGCTGATCGGCGTACCGCAGGGACAGGGCGCGCTCGACAGGGCTCGCCGCCACATGGGTGGCCAGATCGGCGGCGAGGACGCCGGGCGTTCGGGCGCCCAGGGAGGAGCCGGCGATGCGGATCGCCAGTGGCAGTCCGCCGCACAGGTCGCGGATCGCCTCGCCCGCCTCCATGTCGTACGGCCCGGCCTCCTCGTGCGCCACGGCCCTCAGCAGTTCCTCGACCCCGGCCGCCTCCAGCGGTTCGACGCCCAGCTCATGGACATGTGCGGGAAGGTCCTCCGGCAGCTCCAGCGGGCTGCGGGCGGTGATCAGCAGCAGGCTCTCGGAACGCTCGGGCAGCAGCACCCGCACCTGCTCCGGGTCCGACGCGTCGTCGAGGACGACGGTGACGGGAACCCCCGTCACATGCTGGTGGTACAGCTCGCTCAGCCGCTTGACCTGCTGCTCGGGGGAGGAGCGCTCCCGGAACAGGAGTTGCTCGCGGGGGGCCCCGAGACGGTTGAGCAGATGCAGCAGGGCGTCCCGCGTGGGCAGCGGAGGCTCGCCGGGGCTGTCGCCGCGCAGGTCCACCACGCACGCACCGCGGAACTGGTCCTTCAGATGGTGCGCGGCCCGCACGGCCAGGGTGGTCCGGCCGGATCCGGGGGCGCCGTGGAGCACGACGACCGTGGGCCTGGTCTCCGTGCTCGCGCGGGCGGCCTGCACCCATTGCGCGATCTGCAGAAGCTGCGCTCGCCTCCCCACGAAGGGGCCGTCCCCTTCGGGCAGATGGCCGAACGACCGCTGGAGCACGCTCCGGCGTCGCGCCGCCGCGCTCTTGTCATTGCCCCGCAGCTTCGGGCCACGCCCCGATGCCGACGCGCCGGCCTGCCCGCGGGCAGGGGAGGCCGCCGCGCCGCTGCCGCCGCGCGTCGCGGCGGCCAGCATGCGCTGCTGGTCGAGGAAGGGCCGGATGCCCCGCACCTCCAACGCCGTCAGCCACTCCAGCCTCAACTGCTCGGCGCCACCCGGCTGGTTCCGCAGCCCGGCGCGGCGGTGTGCCGACGGCCAGTGCCCCGCGGTGAGCTTGATGAGGGCGGTCGCCGACCCGACGACCGCGACGGTGCCGGCCGCGCCCAGCGCCGTGCCCACCGACGTCCCCAACCCCAGGTCCGCGCCGAAGGCGGTCACGGTGGCGGCGAGCGTCACCAGCGCGGGCGTGCCGAGTCGCTCGCGCGAGAGACGGCGCCCCAGCGGCTCCCGGTCCGCCTCCGACTCGTCCAGCGCACGGATGTAGGCGCCGTACTCCTCGGCCGCGGTCTCGGCCATCTCCGGCAAGGCTTCGCGCGCCCGCCCCGTGAGCAGAGCGGTGTCCGCACGCCCTCCCGACCGGCGCACCTCCTCTTCGATGGCGCGCTCGAGCAGCCGCTCGGCCTCCGCACGATGGATGTCCCGAAGGATCGCCAATGAGCCCGACATGGGCTTCCCCCTCCAGCAGCGATGTCTCGTATGCCAAGTCTTCCGCCTCTCAAGGTTTTCCGTCAGCCCTGTGGATAACTCGACCTGTGGACAAACTCGGGGAAGCCGATCGGATGAGACAGGATGGGAGGCATGCCGAACCGACTGGCTCACGAGACCTCGCCCTATCTCCTCCAGCACGCCGACAACCCCGTCGACTGGTTTCCCTGGTCGCAGGAGGCGTTCGCCGAGGCGCGGCGGCGCGATGTGCCCGTGCTGCTCAGCGTCGGCTATTCGTCCTGCCACTGGTGCCATGTGATGGCGCACGAGTCGTTCGAGGACGACGACTCCGCCGCGTATCTCAACGCGCACTTCGTGCCGGTGAAGGTGGACCGCGAGGAGCGGCCCGACGTCGACGCCGTCTACATGGAAGCGGTGCAGGCGGCCACGGGCCACGGCGGCTGGCCGATGACCGTCTTCCTCACCCCCGATGCCGAACCCTTCTACTTCGGCACCTACTTCCCGCCCCAGCCGCGACACGGCATGCCGTCGTTCCGTCAGATCCTGGAGGGCGTGCAGGCCGCGTGGGCCGACCGCAGAGGCGAAGTCGCCGATGTCGCCGGGCGGATTGTCCGTGAGCTGTCCTCCCGTTCGGAGGCGCTGAGCTCCGGCGGGGGCCAGCCGCCGGGCGAGGAGGAGCTGCACGCGGCGCTGCTCGCGCTCACCCGGGAATACGACACCTCGTACGGCGGATTCGGCGGCGCGCCGAAGTTCCCGCCGTCCATGGTGCTGGAGTTCCTGCTGCGCCATCACGCGCGCACCGGCTCCGAGGGCGCCCTGCAGATGGCGCAGGACACCTGCGAGCGGATGGCTCGCGGCGGCATCTACGACCAGCTCGGCGGCGGCTTCGCCCGGTACTCGGTCGACCGCACCTGGACGGTGCCGCACTTCGAGAAGATGCTCTACGACAACGCCCTGCTCTGTCGGGTGTACGCACATCTGTGGCGCTCCACGGGGTCGGATCTCGCCCGGCGCGTTGCGTTGGAGACCGCAGACTTCATGGTGCGTGAACTCCGCACCCCGGAGGGCGGGTTCGCCTCCGCGCTCGACGCGGACAGCCCCGCGTTCGAGGGTGAGGATGCCGCCACGGGCAAGCATGTGGAGGGCGCGTACTACGCCTGGACGCCGGAGCAACTCCGCGCGGTCCTCGGCGAGGAGGACGCCGTGCTCGCCGCCGGGCACTTCGGCGTCACCGAGGAGGGCACCTTCGAGAAGGGCGCTTCGGTGCTCCAACTGCCCGGGGACGGGCTCGCCGACGCCGCCCGCGCCGAGTCGATCCGGCAGCGCCTTCTGGCCGCCCGCGACACCCGGCCGCGGCCGGGGCGGGACGACAAGGTCGTCACCGCGTGGAACGGCCTGGCCGTCGCGGCCCTCGCGGAGACCGGCGCCTACTTCGACCGCCCCGATCTGACCGAGGCGGCCCTCGACGCGGCCGATCTGATCGTCCGTGTCCACATGGACCCGGCAGGCCGCCTCACCCGTACCTCGCGCGACGGCACTGCGGGAGACAACTCCGGTGTCCTGGAGGACTACGCCGACACCGCCGAGGGCTTCCTCGCCCTGTCCGCGGTCACCGGCGAAGGTGTGTGGACCGAATTCGCGGGCCTGCTGCTGGACACCGTCCTGCGCCACTTCGCGGGCGGGGAGGGCGACTTGTACGACACCCCCGACGACGGTGAGGTGCTCATCCGGCGGCCGCAGGACCCGACGGACAACGCCGTGCCGTCCGGCTGGTCCGCGGCGGCCGGTGCGCTGATGTCGTACGCGGCGCTTACGGGCGACAGCCGCCATCGCACTGCCGCCGAGCGGGCGTTGGGCGTCGTCAAGGTGCTCGGACCGCGGGCCCCGCGGTTCATCGGCTGGGGGCTGGCCGCCGCCGAAGCCGCCCTGGACGGGCCGCGCGAGGTGGCCGTCGTCGGCCCGCAGGACGATCCGGGAACCGCCGCGCTCCACCGTACGGCCTTGCTGGGTACGGCGCCCGGGGCCGTGGTGGCGGTCGGCGGGCCGGGTGAGGAGGACGACGGCGTGCCGCTGCTGCGTGACCGCCCGCTGGTGGACGGACGCCCGGCCGCTTACGTGTGCCGGAACTTCACCTGTGACGCGCCGACCCCCGACCCAACGGTGCTGGCAGGGAAGGTCGGTGCGCGGGAGGGCTGACGGCCGCGGGAGGCTGACGGATGTGCCTGACGGGGGGCTGGCGACTGAGCAGGCCGAGCCCACGGGGCCGCCGCTCGTAGGGTCATGCCGCGGCGGGTGCGGTGCCGGTCACCCGGGACCACGACCGGGCGATGGAGCACAGGGCGCAGGGTGCGGGTCGGCGGCCCAACTCTGTGAGGAGGGCGGCGACTTGCCTCCGCCTCAATCAGCTGACGGCCGAGGAGTTCTCGGTGCCGGGACCCTGACGGGCAGGTGGCAGGTGGCAGGTGGCAGGTGGCGGTGGCCGGTAGCCGGGTGGGCAAAGAGGCGGCAGGTGGCCGGACGGTCAAAGAGGCAGGCCGCGTCCAAGCGTCCCCAGCGTCCGGTCCAGAAGGTCCACCAGGTCGTCCTTCGCCTCGCGGTCGATCCAGTGGAGCACCGCTTCCTCGACGGCGGTGAGCACGACCGCGGCGAACAGCCGCAGCTCCAGGTCGTCCACAGAACGGCCGGTGCGCTCGGCCAGCACCTCGCAGAGCATCCGCCCGGTCGCCACATGGCTCTCCGCCATCCTCGCGCGGATCGCCGGCACATCGCGCAGGAGGCGTGCCCGCAGCAGCATCTCGTTCTGCCCCCGGGCGGCGAAGAGGCGGACGGTCTCGGTCATCACGTGCCGGATGGACTCGAGCGGAGGCTCATCGGCCGGGCGCCTCCGCAACTCCTTCTCGATGACCGGGTCGCACTCGTCGGTCAGGACGATGTCTTCCTTCGACGGGAAGTAGCGGAAGACGGTGCTGGGGGAGACTTCGGCGGTCTCGGCGATCTGCTCGACCGGAGTGGCGTCGTAGCCCTGCTCGGCGAAGAGCCGGTAGGCGGCGGCGCGGATGGCCTGCCGCGTCTTGATCTTCTTCCGCTCACGCAGCCCGAGTTTGGGGCCGGAGGCGGTGCCGTGAAGGGTGCGCGCGGGAGCCATGGGGATCATTGTCCGGGATCGGAGCCGTCCTCGGCCATGCATGATCCGGAACGCCGGTGGCTACGACCATGCATGCGGCTGATCATGCCATCGCGCATGATCAGGATTGCCGGGCACCCTGCCCAGCGTGACCGCGCTCTCACCGTCTTCCGCGAGGCCTTGATCGTCACCATCGCGCCGCGCCCGGTACCCGCGCCCGGTACCCGCGCCCGGTACCCGCGCCCGGCCGGACCTGGCGGCCGCCCGGCCCGTAGGCCGCATGCCGTCGTCTGCCACCCGCCAGTCACCCCTGGCCCCGGCCTGTCACACACCGTCACCAGGCAGGCCACGCCCACTGCGCCCCCGCGCTCCTCGGTCGCCTGTGCCGCGCCGCTCCCGGTGCCCGCCCGTGTCTGTGCCGTCCCGCGCCGGGTGCTCGCCCGTGCCTCGCCTGTACCGCACCGAGCCGCGCGCTCCTCAGTCGCCTGTGCCGCTCCACATCCGGTGCTCGCCCGTGTCTGTGCCGCCCCGCGCCGCTGCCGCCCCGGCCAAGTGCTGATCACGCCGCTGCTCACCCGTGCTGCTACGTCGCCAGGGCTCACCCGTGCCGCTACGCCAGCGCCACCAGTGCCCACCAGTGCCCACCCGTGCTCACCCGTGCCCACCCGTGCCCACCAGTGCTCACCCGTGCTGGTACGCCACCAGGGAGATCCCTACGTAGTGGACGATGAAGGCCGCCAGCGTGAGGGAGTGGAAGACCTCGTGGAAGCCGAACCAGCGCGGTGAGGGGTTCGGCCGCTTGATCCCGTAGATCACGCCGCCGGCGCTGTAGAGGAGGCCCCCGATGACCACCAGGACGAGCACCGCGACGCCGCCCTTCTGCAAGAAGTCGGGCAGGAAGAAGACGGCCGCCCAGCCCATGGCGATGTAGCACGGGGTGTAGAGCCAGCGCGGCGCCCCCACCCAGAAGACCCGGAACGCTATTCCGGCAACGGCCGCGGCCCAGATCGCCCACAGCAGGGCCCGACCGCGGCCGTCCGGGACGAGCAGGATCGTGAACGGTGTATACGTTCCGGCGATGATCAAGAAGATGTTCGCGTGGTCCAGGCGCCGCAGGACCGCCGTGGCCCGCGGACCCCAGTTCCCCCGGTGGTAGAGCGCGCTGACCCCGAAGAGCAGGCAGGCGCTCAGCGTGTATACAGCGCAGGCGATCCGCCCGCGGGTGCTGCCCGCGAGTGCCGTCAGGAAGACGCCCGCGATCAGGGCGGCCGGGAACATGCCGGCGTGCAGCCAGCCGCGCAGCCGGGGTTTGGCCGGTATCGGCAGGTGGACAGGGTGTGTGCCGGAGCGGGATTCCGAGGAGGCGGGGGAGTCGTCGGACGCGGCGTCGGGTACGGCGTCGGGCGCGGCGGCAGTCATGGGCGACATGCTACCTACGGGTCCGTAAGTTACGCCCAGGTATCAAGTGGCGATGCTCACGAGGGTGCCCTCTGGACAGAATCTCGCCGGGGTCGGATGATCAAATGAGTACGGTCGGCACCGGATGAGCGGTCACGAAGCATCCGGGTCGCAGCCCCCACGGGGCAACTACTTCCATAGAACGGACTCCCTCCGCCTCTCCGGCGGTGGGACCCCAGCTCAGGGGCGTCCGTACAACCCTCATACCTGTCGCTGGGGCGCGCGGTCCCGGCGTGGAACGGAGCGATCGTGGCGCGCAGCAATGCGGCTCCCAAGCCCCCCACCAACCATCAGGAACTGGTGACCTGGGTCGACGAGATCGTCGCCCTGACCCAGCCCGACGAGGTTGTCTGGTGTGACGGGTCCGAGGCCGAGTACGAGCGCCTGTGCGAGGTGCTTGTCGCCAAGGGCACGTTCAAGAAGCTCGACCCGATCAAGCGCCCCAACTCGTACTACGCCGCGTCCGACCCCAGTGACGTGGCGCGCGTGGAGGACCGCACCTTCATCTGCTCCGAGAAGGAGGAGGACGCGGGCCCCACGAACCACTGGAAGGCTCCCGGCGAGATGCGGGAGATCTTCGCCGGGGACAAGGGTGTCTTCCGGGGCTCGATGCGCGGTCGCACGATGTACGTCGTGCCGTTCTGCATGGGGCCGCTGGGTTCGCCGCTGTCCGCCATCGGCGTGGAGATCACCGACTCCGCGTACGTCGCCGTCGCCATGCGCACCATGACCCGCATGGGACAGGCCGTTCTCGACGAGCTGGGCGAGGACGGCTTCTTCGTGAAGGCCGTGCACAGCCTCGGCGCCCCGCTCGAGTCCGGTCAGGCCGATGTGCCGTGGCCGTGCAACAGCACCAAGTACATCTCGCACTTCCCCGAGAGCCGTGAGATCTGGTCGTTCGGCTCGGGTTACGGCGGCAACGCGCTGCTCGGCAAGAAGTGCTACGCCCTGCGCATCGCCTCCGTCATGGCCCGCGACGAGGGCTGGCTCGCCGAGCACATGCTCGTGCTGAAGCTGACCCCGCCGCAGGGTGCGCCCAAGTACGTCGCCGCGGCCTTCCCGTCCGCCTGCGGCAAGACCAATCTCGCCATGCTCGAGCCCACCATCCCCGGCTGGACCGTCGAGACCATCGGCGACGACATCGCCTGGATGCGCTTCGGCGAGGACGGCCGCCTCTACGCGATCAACCCCGAGGCCGGTTTCTTCGGCGTCGCGCCCGGGACCGGCGAGCACACCAACGCCAACGCCATGAAGACGCTGTGGGGCAACTCGGTCTTCACCAACGTCGCCCTCACCGACGACGGCGACGTCTGGTGGGAGGGCATGACCGAGGAGACCCCGGAGCACCTCACCGACTGGAAGGGCAACGACTGGACCCCGGCGAGCGGGACCCCGGCGGCGCACCCCAACGCCCGCTTCACCGTCCCCGCCGCCCAGTGCCCGACCATCGCGCCCGAGTGGGAGGACCCCAAGGGCGTGCCGATCTCGGCGATCCTCTTCGGCGGACGCCGCGCCTCGGCCGTGCCGCTGGTGACCGAGTCCTTCACCTGGCAGCACGGTGTCTTCCTCGGCGCGAACGTCGCGAGCGAGAAGACCGCGGCGGCCGAGGGCAAGGTCGGCGAGCTGCGCCGCGACCCGTTCGCCATGCTGCCCTTCTGCGGCTACAACATGGGCGACTACATGGGCCACTGGGTCAAGGTCGGCCAGGAGGACCAGTCCAAGCTGCCGAAGATCTACTACGTGAACTGGTTCCGCAAGGACGCCGGCGGCCGCTTCGTGTGGCCCGGCTTCGGCGAGAACGGCCGCGTGCTCAAGTGGATCGTCGAGCGGCTGGAGGGCAAGGCCGAGGGCGTCGAGACGCCGATCGGCGTTCTGCCGACGAAGGACGCCCTGGACACCAAGGGGCTCGACATCTCCGACGGCGACCTCGACTTCCTGCTGACCGTCGACAAGGAGGTGTGGCGCGAGGAGGCCGCTCTGGTCCCCGAGCACCTCAACACCTTCGGTGACCACACGCCCAAGGAGCTGTGGGACGAGTACCGCTCGCTGGTCGAGCGCCTCGGCTGACGCCGGGCGTGCTCACCGCGGCGCTCCGGCGCTTCGGTGAGCACCGGCCGACAACCGCATCGATGGCTCCTGGGCCGCGCACCTCGCAGGTGCGCGGCCCAGGGCCGTTCAGTGGGCCGCGCTCAGCGCGGGCGAGGCCGGGGCGGCGGATGTCGCTTCGAGGTCCCCGGCTCCGTCCAGCGCCGCGGCGTGGACGTCCATCTGCTGGGCGGCGAGGATCGCGGCCGCGGTGTCGGCGCGGGACGCGGCGACGACCAGCGCGCGGCCGGCGAGCGCGTGCGCCCGCCGGTGCAGAGCCGCGGTACGGCCGTCGACGGTGGCGGTACGGGCCGCACCGGCGGAGCCCGCCACGGAACCGGGTGCCGGCGACGGGTCCGGGACGCGCACCGGACTCGGCGTTCTCCGCAGCCGCGCGACCTGCTCGGCAATGCGCTTCGCCGCACGGTCGAGGCCGGGGTCCGCGGTCGGCGTGGTGGCCCGCAGCTCATCGGTCACCGTCAGGAGCGCGGCCAGATGGCCGGCGAGCTGGATGTCCAGTTCCTCTTCCCGGGAGCGGTGCGGAAACTCCTGCTCAACGGTGGAGTGGACCGACTTGGTGCGGATCGGCTCGTACATGGTGGCCTCCAGCCATGTTCAGGAGTCCATCCTACATTGGACGCAGTCTAAAGTTCAGCCCAGTCGTGGCGGGGCCCGGTGAAAGGGGCGGCCCGAGCATGCATGGCTGCGAAAGCCCCCCGTGAACGCGCGAGACGCCGTGAGAGGGCACAGGAGAATGACGCGAAAACCCGCCCCGGCACGCAACGTTCGTGCCGGGCCGGGTCCGAGGAGCTGTTCCGGGGCCGGGCCGGGCCGGGCTGCCGAGGGATACGGCCCGCCCGGCGCCGCCGCTACGCGCTACGGCTGCCCGTAGCCGTCCAGGAACCGGCCGATCCGGCTCACCGCGTCCGCCAGGTCCTCCTTGTGCGGCAGCGTGACGAGGCGGAAGTGGTCGGGCTCGGGCCAGTTGAAGCCCGTACCGTGCACGATCATGATCTTCTCGGCGCGCAGCAGGTCCAGGACGAGCTGCCGGTCGTCCTTGATCTTGTAGACCTTCGGGTCGAGCCGTGGGAAGGCGTACAGCGCGCCCTTCGGCTTCACGCAGGTCACGCCCGGGATCTGCGTCAGCAGTTCGTACGCCGTGTCGCGCTGCTCCAGCAGTCGCCCGCCCGGCAGGACCAGGTCGTTGATCGACTGACGTCCGCCGAGGGCCGTGGCCACCGCGTGCTGGGCGGGCATGTTGGCGCACAGCCGCATGTTGGCGAGGATCGTCAGGCCCTCGATGTAGCTGGCGGCGTGCTCCTTCGGGCCGCAGACCGCCATCCAGCCGCTCCGGTAGCCCGCCACCCGGTACGCCTTGGACAGCCCGTTGAACGTCAGCGTCAGCAGGTCCGGGGCGAGGGAGGCGGTCGGGGTGTGCGTGACGCCGTCGTAGAGGATCTTGTCGTAGATCTCGTCGGAGCAGACGATCAGATTGTGGCGGCGGGCGATCTCGGTGAGGCCGCGCAGCAGTTCGTCGTCGTAGACCGCGCCCGTCGGGTTGTTCGGGTTGATGACGACGAGCGCCTTGGTGCGGTCGGTGACCTTGCGCTCGATGTCGGCGAGGTCGGGCATCCAGTCGGCCTGCTCGTCGCAGCGGTAGTGCACCGCGGTGCCGCCCGCGAGGGAGACGGCGGCCGTCCACAGCGGATAGTCGGGTGCCGGGACGAGTACCTCGTCGCCGTCGTCGAGCAGTGCCTGCATCGACATCTGGATCAGTTCGGAGACGCCGTTGCCGAGGTAGATGTCCTCGACGTCCAGCTCGATCCCCTGCGTCTGGTAGTGCTGCATCACCGCGCGCCGGGCCGACAGCAGGCCCTTGGCGTCGCCGTAGCCGTGGGCCGAACCCACGTTGCGCACCATGTCCTCGAGGATCTCGGGAGGGCAGTCGAAGCCGAACGGTGCCGGGTTGCCCGTGTTGAGCTTGAGGATGCGATGACCTGCCGCTTCCAGCCGCATTGCCTCCTCGAGGACCGGGCCACGGATCTCGTAGCAGACATTGGCGAGCTTGGTTGACTGGATCACCTGCATGTCCGACACGATACGGCCGGGCGACCGGGGCGGCGCGATGTTTTCCGCCACGTGGGCGGCGTCCCGGATGCCGTGACGGGGTGGTGGATCTTGCGGATCACTCCCCGCGCGTGCGGCGCACCGAGCACCCTGCGAGCACATCCGTGCGCCGCCCGTCTTCGATGACAAAGCGGCCGTCGACGAGCACATGCGGAATGCCGGTGGGAAGGGTCCGCGGATCTTCGAAAGTGGAGCCGGCCGCGATCGTCTCCGGATCGAAGAGGACGAGGTCGGCGCGGTGTCCCTCGCGTACGAGGCCCCGGTCCGGCAGGCGCAGACGGGCCGCGGGGCGCGACGTGAGATGTGCCACGCACTCCTCCAGGGTCAGCACACCGAGTTCGCGGACGTAGCGGCCGAGGTAGTGCGGGAACGTCCCGTACGCCCGCGGGTGCGGCTTGTCGCCCTGCAGAATGCCGTCGCTGCCGCCGGTGTGGACGCGGTGCTTCATGATCGCCCGGACGTTCTCCTCATGACCGACGTGCTGGAGGATCGTCGACCCGAGCCGGTCGCCGAGCAGCAGACTGCGGGCCGTGACGAAGGGCTCCTCGCCGCGGTCGGCCGCGATGCGGGCGACCGTGAGGCCGACGTGGTCCTTCAGGGACGGGTCGGAGACGCCCGAGATCTCGATGGTGTCCCAGTCGATGGGGACGCCGTGGCAGCCGTCGGCGCCCTCGACCTCCAGGGTGTGCCGGATCCGTTCGGCGGTCGCGTCGTCCCGCAGGCGGGCCAGCACGGCGTCAGGACCGCCCTCGCTCGCCCAGCTCGGCAGCATCGCCACGAGGGTCGTGCAGCCCGGCAGATAGGGATAGGTGTCGAGCGAGATGTCCGCGCCGTCGGCGAGCGCGCGGTCGAGCAGCGCGAGCAGCTCGGGCGCCCGGCCCTCGTTCACACCGAAGTTGAGGGTGGCGTGGGCGAGGTGCAGGGCGCAGCCGGCGTCGCGGGTGAGCGCGACCATCTCCTCGTACGCTTCGAGGGCCCCGGCGCCGTACGAGCGGTGGTGCGGGCAGTAGTAGCCGTCGTACTGCGCCACCACCCGGCACAGATCGGTCAGTTCGGCGTCCGAGGCGTACATGCCCGGTGTGTAGGTGAGGCCGGAGGACAGTCCCACGGCGCCCTGCTCCAGCCCTTCGGCGACGAGCAGTTGCATCCGGGCCAGCTCGGCGGTGGTCGCGGGGCGGTCGTCCCAGCCGACGGCGAACATCCGGACGGTGCCCTGCGGGACGAGGTAGGCGGCGTTGACGGCGATGCCCTCGCCGTCGAACCCGTGGTCCAGGCGGTCGAGGTACTCGCCGACGCTGCGCCAGGAGATGTCGACGTCGGAGCCGTCACCGTTCCAGCCGGTGATCTGGGTGCGGACCTCGGCCAGCGTCCGGTCGTCGACGGGCGCGTACGACAGGCCGTCCTGGCCGATGACTTCGAGGGTGACGCCCTGGGCGGCTTTCGCCTCGTGCGCGGGGTCGCGCAGGAGGGCGAGATCGCTATGGGCGTGCATGTCGATGAAGCCGGGGGAGAGGGCGAGCCCGTCGGCGTCGACGACGCGGGCCGCGGTGGGGCGGGGCTCGCCCTCCCGCGCGATGGACGCGATGCGGCCCGCGTCGATGCCGACGTCGGCGCGGTACGAGGGTCCGCCGGTCCCGTCGATAACGCGTGCGTCGCGGAACACGAGATCCATGCGGGTGTCTCTTCCTGTCCGTTCGTGCCGTGCTGCCGGTGCGCGCCGGCGGCCGGTGGCTTCCCTTGCGGCCGACGGGTCCGGGGGAGAAGGGTTCAGAAGAAGGTGCGGATGAAGTCGGTGACGGTGGACTGATCCGTGGTGACGGGGATCAACTGCCACTTGTCGAAGGACGTACAGGGGTGCGACAGGCCCATGCCCACCCAGTCGCCGACCTCCAGCTCCACGCCCTCCTCCAGCCGCAGCCACGCGTGCTGGTCGGACAGGCCGGAGACGGTGATGCCGGTGGCCGGGCGGAAGGAGCCGTCGCGGGCGGAGCGGACCACCTGGGGTGCGGGGAGGTCGAGGTCGTACGCGGCGTCGCGCTTCCCGGCGTTGACGAACGCCTGGCCCGGTTCGGGGCAGGAGACGACCTGTGCCCAGAGCCGGAAGGCGGGGTGCAGTGCGCCCTCCTGCGGTACGCGGTTGAAGGGCGTGATGCGGCGGTAGTGGCCGTCGTCGTGCGAGACGTACGCGCCGGAGCGCAGCAGCTTCAGTACCGGCCGGGACAGCGCGGGAACGTCCGCAAAGACCTCCGCCACCGTGTCGAACCAGGCGCTGCCGCCCGCGCTCAGCACGATCTCGTCGACGTCCGCGAAGCGCCCGGCCTTGTCGAAGGCGGCGGTCAGGGCGACGAGCCGGTCCAGCCAGGCGCGGACGCGCTCGCTGTCCGGTTCGGGCACCTCGCCCTCGTATCCGGCCACTCCGACCAGCCGCAGCGAGGGGGCGTCCGCGACGGCGTCGGCCACCGCAGCGCAGTCGGCGTCCGTACGCGCTCCCGTGCGCGCCCCGTCGCCCGCGCCCAGTTCGACCACCACCTCCACCGGGCGGCGGGCGCCGCAGGCGCGCAGCGCCTCGTCCATGAGCTCCACGCCGCGCACCGAGTCCACGTACGTGATGCAGCGGAAGTCGGGGTCCGCGTCCAGCTCGCCGGAGAGCCAGCGGAGTGCGGCGGCGTCGACCAGTTCGTTGGCGAGGAAGATCCGGCGGATGCCGAACGCCCGGTAGACGCGCGCCTGATGGGGCACGGCCGCAGTGATGCCCCAGGCGCCGCGGTCGATCTGGCGCTCGAAGAGCTGGGGGGACATGGAGGTCTTGCCGTGCGGGGCGAACGCGAGGCCGTGCTCGGTCGCGTAGCGCTCCATCAGGGCGAGGTTGTGCTCCATGGCCTCGGCCGAGAGGGCGAGGACCGGGGTGGTGAAGCCGCCGGTGAACAGATCACGCCGCTGGGCGGCCAGTTCGCCGACGGTGAGTCCGTCCGCGTCGGGCGGGAGCGCCTTGAAGCGGTGGTCGATCGGCTCGTCCGCGAGTCGTCCGGCGGCGGTGTCGGCGGCCATGGAGGCTCCTCCGGTTCCCTCGTTGCATCATCTGCAACCCTCATTGCGTATGTCGCTGATGGCTGTCTAACATCCACGCAACCACCGGGTCAATGGTGTACGGAGGCCCCCGGCGGGAGCCCTTCCGGCTCTCCGAAAGGGGCTCGTAACGGACGCCACCGGAGCCGCGCGGGTCGGTGGCCGCACCGCCGTAACGCGGCACGGCCGCACCGCCGCAACAGCGAGACACAGCGAGGAGCGCGCAGGACCGTGACCGCACTGCCGAACGCCGACGCCGTCTGCCTGGGCGAGTCCCTGGTCACGTTCGTGCCCTCCCTCCCCGGCCGTCTCGCCGACGTGCCCGCCTTTGAACGCGGCATCGGCGGAGCGGAGTCGAACGTCGCCTGCTGCCTGGCCCGTTCCGGTCACGCCACCCGCTGGGTCAGCCGCGTCGGCGCCGACGGCTTCGGCGACCACCTGCTGGCGGAGATCGAGGCGCACGGTGTCGACACCTCGTCCGTCCAGCGCGATCCGCACCGTCCCACCGGCGTCTACTTCCGTACGGCGGGCGAGCGCGCGACCATCGCGACCACGGCGGACGGCGCGGACGGCGCCGAGCCCGGCCACGCCGAAGTCCTCTACTACCGGGCGGGTTCCGCGGCCTCCGCCATGACACCGGCCCTGCTCGACAGCCGCTCGCTGTGGAGTACCCGGATCCTCCACATCACGGGCATCACCGCCGCTCTCTCACCGGGCTGCCTCGACGTCCTGCGGATGATCACCACACGCGTCCCCGGCCGCCCTCTGGTCTCCTTCGACGTCAACTACCGCCTGGGGCTGTGGAAGGACGGTCCTGCGGAATCCGACGAGCCGGCCGGGACGGGGGAACGGAACACGGGCGGTGCGCCGGGCCCCGCCGTGCTCCTCGACCTCGCCCGGGGCAGCGACATCGTCTTCGTCGGAGAGGACGAGGCCGGAGCCGCCTGGGATCTGCGCGGCCCCGATGCCGTACGGGACGCGCTCCCCGAGCCCGGGATCCTCGTCGTCAAGCAGGGCGCCGCGGGTGCCACCGCGTACACCCGCCAGGCCGACGGCACCGACACCATCACCTGCGAACCGGCCCTGGACGTCGATGTCGTGGCCCCGGTCGGCGCCGGTGACGCCTTCGCCGCCGGCTTCCTCTCCGGCACCCTGCGCGGCCTGCCCACGGCGGCGCGGCTCCGCCACGGCCACCTGATGGCGGCCGCCGCGCTCACCGTTCCGGGCGACCTCGCCGTCCCGCCCGCCCGCAGCCATGCCGACCGTCTGGCCGCTCTCGACCCCGCCCAGTGGGAGACACTGCGTCTCGGCCCCGGCTGGACGGCGGACGGGGCGGGCACCGGACGGGTGGAGGTACGCACACCATGAGTCAGACCGTCGATCGCGCACTGAGCATCCTGCCGCTGCTCGCCGAGGGACCCGCCAACCTCGAGCAGGTCGCACAGCGGCTCGGCGTGCACAAGTCGACCGCGCTGCGCCTGCTGCGCACCCTGCACGAGCACGGCATCGTCTACCGCCAGCAGGACCAGCGCTACCGGCTCGGCGCCCGCCTCTTCGCCCTCGCGCAGGAGGCGATGGAGAACCTCGACATCCGCGAGATCGCCCACCCGCACCTCGTCGAGCTCAACGAGAAGTGCGGCCACACCGTCCATCTCGCGGTCTACGAGGAGAACGAGGTCCTCTACATCGACAAGGTCGAGAGCCGCTACCCGGTCCGGATGTACTCGCGGATCGGCAAGCCCGTCGCGATAACCGTCGCCGCCGTCGCCAAGCTGCTCCTGGCAGACCTGCCGGAGCCGGAGCGGCGCGCGGTCGCCGAGCGGCTCGACTACCCCCTCTACACGGCCCGTTCGACGCCCCACGCCGGCGCCTTCCTCAAGGAACTCGCGGCCGTACGGGAACAGGGCTGGGCCACCGACCTCGGCGGCCACGAGGAGTCCATCAACTGCGTCGGGGCGCCCATCCGCGGGGCGGACGGGCGCGTCGCCGCCGCCTGCTCCGTCTCGGCACCGAACGTGGTCGTCAGCGCCGATGAACTCCTCGCCCTCCTCCCGCTGGTACGCCGAACGGCGGAGGCGATCAGCCACGACTACTCGGGCAGAACCTCCTAGCCGCACCCGGCCGGCCCGGGACCGGCCACCGACTCCCTCACCCACCCGCTCGTACGACCCAGGGAAGGAAGCAAGCCTGATGGGCGACACGCTTCGGAAGACCGCCATCACCCCGGCCCACCACACCACCCCGCCGGCGAAGTTCTCGCACGGCGTCAGGAAGGGCAACATCCTCCAGGTCGCGGGGCAGGTCGGGTTCGGCCCGGCGCAGCCCGGCCAGGCGCCCGCCGCCGTGGGCCCGGGGCTGCGCGAGCAGTCCGTGCAGACGCTGCGCAATGTGCAGGCCGTTCTCGAAGAGGGCGGCGCGAGCTGGGAGGACGTGATGATGGTCCGCGTCTACCTCACCGACACCAGCCACTTCGCCGAATTCAACGCCGTCTACGACGAGTTCTTCGCCGAACTGAAGGAGGCTCCGTCGGCGCGTACGACCGTGTACGTGGGTCTGCCGGCCGGGCTGCTCGTCGAGATCGACGCCCTGGCCGTCCTCGGCTGAGGCGCACCCCGGGCCCCGGCCGAATCCCCCTCGGCGCCCGGCAACCGTCCCCGACCCCTGTCCGCCCGCTCACCGTTCGTCGAACCCCCTGCCCACGGCGCGGCGTCCCGCCCCCTGCGAGTCCCCTACGGGGCGCCGTGCCGCGATCAGCCCTGCCTGGAATCCCCTTGCCAGAGACCGGAGTTCCCCCATGCCGCTCGCCGCCGCACCACCCACCCCGCCACCACCACCCCACACCGGTGGTCTGCTCGCACTGATACCCGGCACCGCCGGTCTGCTGACCGTCGCGGCCCTCGGTATCGCCCTGCTGCTGGTCCTCATCATCAAGATCCGGCTGCAGCCCTTCGTCGCCCTGCTCGCCGTGTCCATAGCCGTCGGCCTCGGCGCCGGGCTCTCCGTCACCGAACTCTTCGGCACCGTCCAGAAATCCGATGTCGTCTCGCTCATCGAGAGCGGTATGGGCGGCATCCTCGGCCATGTCGCGATCATCATCGGTCTCGGCACCATGCTCGGCGCGATCCTCGAAGTCTCCGGCGGCGCCGAGGTCCTGTCCTCCCGCCTGCTCGGTCTCTTCGGCGAGAAGCGGGCCCCGCTCGCCATGGGGCTCACCGGCCTGATCTTCGGTATCCCGGTCTTCTTCGACGTCGGTGTGTTCGTGCTCGCCCCGATCGTCTACGCGGCCGCCAAGCGCAGTGGAAAATCGATTCTGCTCTACTGCATGCCGCTACTCGCGGGGCTGTCCATGACCCATGCCTTCCTGCCCCCGCACCCAGGGCCCGTGGCCGCCGCCGGGCTGCTCCAGGTGGACCTCGGCTGGGTGATCCTCATGGGCGTCCTCGTCGGCATCCCCTCGGTTCTCGCCGCCTGGGCCTACGCCGCGTGGATCGGCAAGCGCCTCTTCGTCGCCGTACCGCAGGACATGGTCGAGGCCGCGGAGGAGGCCAAGGCGGCCGTCGCGGCCGAGCAGGCGAAGGCCGGACGTGGAGGGGGCGAGGCGCCCGTCCCGCTGGGCACGGTGCTGCTGATCATCGGCACCCCGCTGGCGCTGATCCTCGCGGCGACGTTCTCCTCCATCGCCCTGGACCCCAGTACGGTGCGCAGCGTCATCGAGTTCTTCGGCAACCCGTTCGTGGCGCTCACCCTCGCCCTGCTGCTGGCGTACTACCTGCTGGGCATCCGCCGCGGCTGGTCGCGCAAGTCGCTGGAGAGCGTGTCCACGTCCTCGCTGAAGCCGGTCGGCAGCATCCTGCTGGTCGTCGGCGCAGGCGGCATCTTCGGCGCCGTGCTGAAGGGGAGCGGTGTGGCCCAGGCGCTCTCCGACACCTTCCACGACGTCGGCCTGCCGGTCATCGTGCTGGCCTGGCTGATCTCCGTTGCACTCCGGGTCGCGCAGGGCTCGGCGACCGTCGCCATCGTGACCACCGCGGGGATCGTGCTGCCACTCGTCGAGGGCGGCCATCACTCGCAGGCGTTCCTGGCCCTGGTCATCATGGCCATCTCGGCCGGATCCATCTTCGCCTCGCACGTCAACGACGGCGGATTCTGGATCGTGTCGCAGTACTTCGGCATCTCCGAGCGCGACACCCTCAAGTCCTGGACGGTCCTGGAGACGGTCCTCTCGGTGGCCGGTTTCGCGGTGACGGGGGCGCTGAGCCTGGTCGTCTGACCCCGGGCCGGCGCCACCCCCGTACCCCGCCCGTACCGGAGATGGGGAAGTCCCCGGGACCGCGGTCCCGGGGACTTCCGGCTCAGCCCTTCCGGCTCAGCTCTTGCAGTACTGCTCCTCCTTGCCGATGGAGCGGTACATGCAGTCGGCGTTCTCCAGCAGTTGCAGCACCGCGTCCCGGTTGCGGTCCGTCTCCCGCTCGATGACCTCGTCCGGCGGGTAGAAGCCGTCACCGCCGCCCGACGGATACATCTCGAAGGTGTAGGCGAAGACCTTCTCGGTGCCCCACAGGTAATCGTCGATCGAACCGTCCGTGACGTAGAGGTCGCTGGACTGCTCCGGGGTGTAGCCGTTGCTCTTCGCCATGCTCTCGCCGACGGCCGCGAACGCGTCGCGGTCGTCCTGCGTGAGCCCCTCGGCGGTGTCGTCCTCGGTCCAGCCGTAGGGCCAGAGCACCAGCTCGCTGTACGTGTGGAAGTCGATCGCGGCCTTGATCTGCTGCTTGCCGCCGACGACGCGGCTCTGCACGAAGTCCGACACGACCTTCACCTCGGGAGCGGACCCGGCGGACTCACCGCGGTAGGTCTCGGAGCCCGGGTCGTCCGAAGAGCCGCCGCAGCAGCCCCACTTGTAGTCCCAGTTGCGGTTCAGGTCGGTGCCGACCTCGGACGTGCCCTCGTTGGGCTGCCGGTTCTTGCGCCACATGCGGTAGTCGCCGGACTCGATGTCGTACTCGCCGCCGTCCGGGTTCAGATCCGGGACGATCCAGATCTCGCGCCCGTCGACCGCCTTGGTGATGCGCTCGTCCTTCTTGTAGTCGTCGCCGAACTCGCGCAGCAGGTACAGCGCCATCTCGACGGTCAGATGCTCGCGCGCGTGCTGGTGGTGGGTGAAGAGGACCTCGGGCTCGTCCTCGTCGTCGCCGACGTTGTCGCTGATCTTGACGGCGACGATGTCGCGGCCCTCGTGGGACTTGCCGATGACCTTCTTGCTCATGATGTCCGGGTGCGCGGCGACCCGGTCGTCGATCTCTTTCGCGGCCTCGGCGTAGTTGTGGTAGCCGGAGTCGTCGGAGGGGAAGTCGAACGGCTCGGCCGCGCGGCCCTGCGAACGGTCCGGGGGCGCGGGGCGGGCCTTCAGCTCGTAGCCCAGGGAGCGGAGTTTCTTCGCCTGGGCGGGGTCGGCGGTGACGACGACGGTGTGGTCGTGCGTCTCGTCGATGCTGACGCCGGTGCCGGCGATCCGGGTGCGCTCGGCGACGGTGGCCGGGCCATGGATCTCGTACTGCTTGAGCTGCTCATCGGTGGCTGCCGCCACCTGCGAGGGCGTGGGGTCTTCCGCCTGGGCCGTGATGGGCACGGCGAGGGCAAGGGTGAGAAGCGCGGCGAGGGCTGTCGTCCTTCTGCCGCGTATGCGAAGTCGCATGGAGTCTCCTGGGATTCCAGTGTGGGGGGTGCTCAAGGCGACTGGCTGGTGCGGTTGTTCGCCCCATGCTCGGGAACTGGCATGGATAGGTCAATAGTTCGTCGGATGCTTGTCCTCTGTGCGCGGTCCGTCCACAATGCGCATGTCAATGCCGAAAGAACTTCGGTACGGAGAGGAACCCCCCACATGAACAAGCCTCTCGTCGGTGCGCTCGCCGCGCTCTTCCTGGCCGCCGGTACGGCTCCCGCAGGAGCCCTCACGGCGACCGAGGAACCCGCGCAGACCGCCCGGCAGGCCCCGTCGACCTCGGCGGCAAAGCTCGCGAAGGACCCGAAGAACGCGAGGGCCGCCGACTTCGCGGGCACGGTCGCGCTCTCCAACTGCTCGGGCTCCGTGGTGCGTATGCCGGACTCCCAGGACCAGGACCCGGCTCTCGTGCTCTCCAACGGCCACTGCCTGGAGAGCGGGATGCCGGGCGCAGGCGACGTCGTGGTCGACGAGCCGTCCAGCCGCACCTTCGACCTGCTGAACGCCGAAGGCGGCGAGATCGCCTCCCTGAAAGCCACCAAGATCGCGTACGCGACGATGACCGACACCGACATATCGCTCTACGAACTGGGCACCACCTACGCGGACATCGAGTCCGAGCACGGGATCAAGGCTCTGGAGCTGTCGGCCGACCACCCCGAGCAGGGCAAGGCCATCGACGTCGTCTCCGGTTACTGGAAGCGGATCTACAGCTGCGAGATCGACGGATTCGTCCATGAACTGCGCGAGGCCGACTGGACCTGGAAGGACTCGGTCCGCTACACCCCCGCCTGCGACACCATCGGTGGCACGTCCGGCTCACCGGTCGTCGACAGCGCGAGCGGCAAGGTCGTCGCCGTGAACAACACGGGCAACGAGAGCGGCGGCGAGTGCACGATGAACAACCCCTGCGAGGTGGACGAGAACGGCAAGGTGACCGTGCGGGAGGGGATCAACTACGCCCAGCAGACGTACGGCATCACCAAGTGCATCGGCACCGGCAACAAGGTCGACCTCGGTCTGCCGGGGTGCGAACTGCCCAAGCCCCAGTAGGAGTCCCGGCGAACGGGCGCGCCGTGACCGCCCTGTGGACGACGGCGGGGTCCACAGGGCGGACGCCGCGCCGGGTGCTCCCGGGCGGCGGATCGCCCGCTAGCCCGACCCCCGCGGGTGCCCGAAGCGCCGCCGCAGCAGATGGATCGCGGCACCGGCCGCCAGCACCGCCGCTCCCGTGACGACCGACGGGAGCGGCAGGGTGCAGGCCAGCAGCGCACAGCCGGCCAGCCCGACGACCGGTACGGCCCGCGGCGGGCGGCCCTCCCCCCGGGACAGTGTCGAGGCCGAGGCGTTGGCGATCGCGTAGTAGACCAGCACGCCGAACGAGGAGAAGCCGATCGCCCCGCGCACGTCGGCCGTCGCCGCGACCACCGCGACGACGGCGCCCACGGCGAGCTCGGCGCGGTGCGGAACCCCGAAGCGCGGGTGGACCGCGGCCAGCGTGTGCGGCAGGTTGCGGTCGCGGGCCATCGCGAGCGTGGTGCGTGAGACGCCGAGGATCAGGGCGAGCAACGAGCCGAGGGCGGCGACAGCGGCACCCGCCCGTACGACGGGGGCCAGTTCGGGGACGCCCGAGGCGCGGACCGCGTCGGTGAGCGGCGCCGCGGCGTCCGCCAGCCCCTCCGGGCCGAGCACGGCGAGGACGGCCGCGGCCACCGCCGCGTACACCGCGAGAGCGATGCCCAGCGCGACGGTGATCGCGCGCGGAACGGTGCGCTCCGGGTCGCGGACCTCCTCGCCGAGCGTGGCGATGCGGGCGTAGCCCGCGAAGGCGAAGAACAGCAAACCCGCGGCCTGGAGCACCCCGGACGCCGTTGCGTCCCCGCCGAGTTCGAGCCGTACGGCGCGGGCCGTGCCTCCGGCCAGGCAGGCCGTGACGACCGCGGCGAGGACTGCCGATACGAAGGCGACGATCGCCCGGGTGAACCACGCGGCCTTCCGTACTCCCGCGTAGTTCACGGCCGTCAGCGCGACGACGGCGGCGACGGCCACCGCGTGCGCCTGCTGAGGCCACACGTACGCGCCCACGGTCAGCGCCATCGCCGCACACGAGGCCGTCTTGCCCACCACGAAGGCCCAGCCCGCCAGATGGCCCCACGCCTCGCCCAGGCGCTCGCGCCCGTAGAGGTAGGTGCCGCCGGAGGCCGGGTAGCGGGCCGCGAGCCGTGCTGAGGAGGTGGCGTTGCAGTAGGCGACGACCGCGGCCACGGCGAGCGCGGGCAGCAGCCCCGACCCGGCGGCCGCGGCGGCGGGCGCGAGTGCGGCGAAGATCCCGGCTCCGACCATCGAGCCGAGACCGATGACGACGGCGTCGAAGAGCCCGAGACGTCGCCGCAGCGGGGAGCCCTCGTCGGGGGATGGAGCGCTCACGTCCGCCGACGCTACAGGGCGGGCACCGTCCCGTACGGGGCCTGGCACGCGGAGGCCGCCGCCGTACGGGACGGCGGCGGCCGGGCGTGGGCGCGTATGTGTGGCCTCAGCAGGCGGATGCGGTGGCCGCACGGCCTGAGGGAGGCCGGTGGCGGCATACGGGAGGCCGGCGGCGGCGTACGGCTCTGCGGGGGCCGGTTCTACGGGAGTCGGGTCTTCGGCGGGCGGCTCTACGGGAGGCCGTGGACGTGCGGGCCCACCGCCTTCGACCAGGCGCTGCCGTTGCTCGCGTCCCAGTTGGTGGACCAGGTCATCGCGCCGCGGATGCCCGGGTAGGTCTTGTCGGGCTTGAAGCTGCCGCAGGCCGTGCCCTTGGCGAGGCAGTCCAGGGCCGCGTTGACGACGGAGGGTTCGACGTAGCCGCTGCCCGCGCCCCGGGTGGAGGCGGGGACGCCGATGCCGACCTGGGACGGGTCGAGGCCGCCTTCGAGCTGGATGCAGGCCAGAGCGGTGAGGAAGTCCACCGAGCCCTGGGAGTAGACCTTGCTGTCGCAGCCGAGCATCGAACCGCTGTTGTAGTACTGCATGTTGACGACGGTGAGGAAGTCCTTGATGGCCAGGGCCGTCTTGAAGTACTCGTTCGACGTCGACTGCATGTCGATCGTCTGCGGGGCCATCGTGACCACCACGTCGTTCGCCTCGGCGTGGACGGCCTTGAGCGCCTGGGTCATGTAGGTGGAGTTGAGGCCGTTCTCCAGGTCGATGTCGACGCCGTCGAAGCCGTACTCGCTCATGAGCCCGGTGACGGAGTCCGCGAAGGCGGAGGCGGAGGCGGGGTCGTTCACCGAGACAGCGCCCTTCTCGCCGCCGACGGAGATGATGACGGACTTGCCCGCGTCCTGCTTCGCCTCGATGTCGGCCTTGAACTCGTCCTCGGAGCCGTAGCCGAGCGCCGGGTCGAGGGTGAAGTCGACCGCGCCCGGGGTGCCGGTGGCGTCGGCGAAGGCGACCGCGATGATGTCGTACTCGTCCTGGACGTCCCGCAGCTTCTGCACGGTGGCGCCGTTGTCGAAGTTCTGCCAGTAGCCGGTGACCGCGTGCTGGGGGACGGCGGCCGGTTCCTCGGCCGCGTTGGCGGTCCCGAGCCCGAGCCCGGTCCCGAGCCCGGTGAGCCCGCCCGCCGCGATCGCCGCGGCGGCCAGTCCTGCCGCGAGCCGGGATCTGTTCCAGGACGACCGATGTGTGCGTGCGCGTGCCACGACTGCCTCCGGGGTGGGGGGAGTTGGGGGAGTGGTGCGTGGTGAACGCGGGGGCCCCTGCGTTGTTGCGGTACAACGTGGTCCAGACCAATGGCCTTGTCAAGGCTTCGCGCGGAATCGCACGACGGGCCCATGGGCGCCCGTACGGCGGTCCGCAGGCCGGATCTCGGCCATGGCGTCGCGACCGGTCGGGAGGCCGGTGGCCGCGGCCGAAGGCGCGTTGCCCTTCGTCGACCGTCTCGCGCGGAGCGGCGCGGGGCTGCTCTTCTTCGACGCCGGCACCGATGCGGCGGACCCGGAGGCCGAGGCCCCGCCACCGGCCGTGGCGCAGACCTCCGGAAGAGGTGCTGGGGGCGGAACCGACGACGTGCGCCCGTCATTGCCCGTGTGCGCGAGGGGCGGTCGGGGGTCGGGGGAGGGTGCGGCAACGAGGCTGCGGCAACGAGGCTGCCGCGCGGCGGACGGCCGGGCGGCGCGGGGAGCTGTCCGGCGGGTTGGTGCGATCACGGCGCGACGCGAGCTGATGGTGCCGCCCCTGCGGCCCGGGGTGGCCGAGACTGTCACCTGACCGCTCGGTGGGCCACCGCACGGCCAGTACAGCAGGCACGGCCCCCGAGCGGACGGCCTGCGAGCGCGACCCGGCACCCTGTGGAGGAAAGCATGCGCGTGATCGACTTCGACCATCTCGTCCTCAGTGTCGCCGACATCGAGCGCATGCTGGACTTCTACTGCGGCCCGCTCGGCCTGGAGCCGGTCCGCGTCGAGGAGTGGCGCGCGGGCAAGGCGCCGTTCCCCTCGGTCCGGGTGAGCCCGTCGACCATCATCGACGTCGTCCAGCGGCCCGAGGACTCCCCGCAGGGCTCCAACGTGGACCACATCTGCCTGGTCGTCGAGCCGCTGGACTGGGAACAGGTCGTCGACTCCGGCATGTTCACGGTCCTGGACGGCCCGGGCGAACGCTTCGGCGCCCGGGGCAACGCGCAGTCGCTGTACGTCCGCGACCCGGACGGCAACACGGTGGAGCTGCGGTGGTACCCGCAGGACGTCTGACCGCCCGCCCTCGGCGCGCTGCCCGTGGCGTACGGCGTACGGCTCGCGGCGTACCGCGTACCGCGTACCGCGTACCGCGTACGGCTCACCTGTACGGCTCCCGGGCGTCCGGGGATCCTGGGGCCCGCGGCCCACCCGCCGCGGCCCGGCGCCTCCCTGATCCCACTCGGTCCAGCCCCTTGTGCGGCGCGGTGCCGGGAAGATTCAATTCCGCAGGTCGGCCCCGGGGACGAGAGCGGAGGCAGCCCATGGCGGAGACCAGTGAGCGCGGTACCGGTGAGGTCGTAGGGGAACCGCGCAAAGCCAGTTGGCGGTACATCGGGCCGGGGATCGTCGTCGCGGCGACCGGCGTCGGCGCCGGTGACCTCGTAGCGACGCTGATCGCGGGCAGCAAGTTCGGGTACACCCTCATGTGGGCCGCCGTCGTCGGCTGCCTCGTGAAGATCTCGCTCGCCGAGGCCGCGGGCCGCTGGCATCTGGCCACCGGGCGCACGCTGTTCGACGGCTGGCGCAGCCTCGGCGCCTGGACCTCGGTCTACTTCGGCATCTACGTCGTGATCTGGGGATTCGTCTACGGCGCGACGGCGATGTCCTCCACCGCCCTCCCGCTCGCCGCCCTCTTCCCGGACTTCCCCGGAGGCCTCAAGGCATTCGCCGTGATCGCCGGACTCCTCGGCCTCACGCTGGTGTGGTTCAACCGTTATGCCGGGTTCGAGAAGTTGATGACCGTTCTGATCGGTATCAAGTTCCTGATCGTCGTCTACGTCGCCATCCGCGTCGCGCCCGACCTCCCGGCCGCCCTCGCCGGCATGGTGCCCGTCCTGCCGGACGGTTCGTTCTTCTACACCCTCGGCCTGATCGGCGGTGTCGGCGGCACGATCACCATGGCCGCGTACGGCTACTGGATCAACGCCAAGGGCTGGACCGACACCTCGTGGATGAAGATGATGCGGCTCGACAACCGCGTCGCCTACCTCACCACCGGCGTCTTCGTCGTCGCGATGCTCATCGTCGGCGCCGAGCTGCTGCACTCGTCCCACATCGCGCTCGCCTCCGGCGACAAGGGCCTGGTCGAGCTCGGCACCGTCCTCGAGGACCGCTTCGGCGTGTTCACCGCCAAGCTGTTCCTCGTCGGCTTCTGCGCGACCTCCTTCTCCGCGCTCGTCGGCGTCTGGCACGGCGTCAGCCTGCTCTTCGCCGACTTCTACGAGCGTGTTCAGCGGGCTCGCAAGGGCGAGTCCGAGAACCCCGTGGCGGAGGTCGCGGAGGGCCGCCGTGAGAAGTCCTGGCCCTTCCGGGCGTACATGCTGTGGCTGACGTTCCCCCCGATCGGTCTCCTCTGGCTCGACCAGCCCTTCGGGCTCGTCATCGCCTACGGCGTCCTCGGCGCGTTCTTCATGCCCTTCCTGGCGCTGACGCTGATCTGGCTGCTCAACTCCGACCGCACACCGAAGCAGTGGCGCAACGGCCTGCTCAGCAACGGCATGCTGGCGGCGGCCGGGCTGCTGTTCATCGCGCTGTGCGTGCAGCAGGTGCGCGAACTGCCCTGGTGACGCGGGGCACTTCAAGGGCCCTGTGACAGTTGGGCAGGCAGCGCCGCCGCGAAAGCGGCGGCGCTGCTCGTCCTTGCATCGCCGCTGAGCCGGTCCCACAGCCGCGGCAGGCACGACACGAAGGGCGCGGACAGCCGCCCCCTAGGCAGCGGCCTTCTGCCGCGCCACTTCGTGGGATCGTGCATTCAATTCACGCGCGTGATGGTTCGCCAGGTGTGGCCGGATACGGCGCCGCATGATGCTGAAGTGCTCGTCTGCCCGCTCCGAGGACAGGCTCGCGTAGTCGTCGAGGAACCTGCTCCATGTCGAGCAGGCCGCTTCCAGGTGGCCCATTTCGAGCTGTCGCTGAGCGAGCAAGCCGTTTGCGTGAGCGCTGCCCTGGCGTTCCATGGGTGGGCGAGCGCGGTTCGATTGCTTCATCGCCTCGACTGAACCGGGAACGTCGCGCAGGGCGTAGAGCACACTGGACACGTGGAAGAGGTATGCCGATTGGTCGTACCCGCCCACGGCTTCGCGCCGGTTATCGGCTTTCGAAAGAGCGGTCTCCGTCTCCGCGAGGCGCCTGAAGGCCAGGGCGCGATCCCCCACGAGGGCGGCGCCCTGTGCTTGTTGGCCCCGGAGGAACGCCTGCAAGCGGGGTCCCGCATTCGGGGCTGCTTCGGCAGCGGAGTCGGCCAGGTCCAGTGCCTTGTTGGCGTGCTTGAGGTTGGCCGCTTGGAGTGCCATGCCCCGAAGAGTGCGGCAGTAGGTCACGTAGTCCTCTGCCGCCCCCGCGAGTTCGAGAGCCTGAAGGTAGTACCGCTGGCCCAGACCGTGAGCCTTCTCGTACATGGCCATCCACCCCGTGAGGTACACGAGATCCGAAGCGGCGGCCAGCATGTCTTTCTTCACAGCTACGGACGCGTCCGCATGCAAGTAGGGCGCCACCGTGTTGACGAGGAAGGCGGCGGCCATCGGGCGAGCGTGCCCTCCACCCAACTCGTCGAGGATGTCGGCGATGCGATCGGTCATGGTGCGTACGGTGGCGACTTCGCCCGCACCGATCTTCAGCGTCCGGCCCGTGGCTTGGTGCTCCAATCGTCCCAGGACATCGTCATAGCTGGGGACGGCAAGCGCGGCAGAGTAGAGCGCGCTTGTCAGCACTTTGCGGCGCGATGGGTCCATATCCGCCCTTCCCGTATCGACGAGTCCCTCAACAGTGTTCATGGGTTCGCCGGGGGTTTCTGCCGTCAATTCGGCCACTGCTGGTGAGGGGCCGAACTCCGCTTGTTCCTGGGTTACGGGACGCCCGATCCTTCGTGACAGCGCTTCGACGACGGCCGGCCGTGCCTTCTTCCGGGGCATGGTTCCGTCGAGCCAGTGCTTCACCCCGGACTCGTCGTAACGGAGCTGCACCCCCGTCTCAGCGCCTACCCGGTTCACAGCCGCCGCGAACTGGCGATAGGTCCAGTCCGCTTCATCAACAAGGCGGAGCAGAGCGTCGTTCGGCTTGCGATTCGGCATGGTGGCCACTCCCCGCGAACTCGAACTTTCAAGTCTTTCAAGTCCCCGACCAGTTGCAACGGTACCGCTCTGCGTATCCGTGCGGTTGCGTAGTGCCACAGAGGTGATCAACCCACGAACAAGACCAGGAGATCAAGGCGGCCTCATGAGCAATACACGGGAGACAGGCCCGGCGGCCCGGACTCCTCAGCTGGGCACCATCGTCAAGGACACCGGGGAGCCGAACGGCATCGGCATCGTGATGGGCTACGAGGGGCCGTATGTGCAGCTGCGGCCCGTTAGCGGTGGCAAGGAATGGGACGCCGTGCCCAGCCAGGTTCGCCCCCTGACGGCCCGCGAGGAGCTGAGCGTTCGTCTCGCCGAGCGCAACGAGTGGTCTCGGTGGGGCACATGATGCGCGTCATCGGCCGGTACGCCGGGGTTCTGTTCATCATCGGAGTCAGCGTCTCCTGCGGTCTGGTGATCGGGCTCTCTGTGGCCGCCGCTCACCGCCCTAGACCGTTCCGTCTTGGGCGAGGGCCGCGACCACCCGGCGGGCAGTGATCCCTCGTTCTGTCCAGGGCGGACCCTCACCCCCCGTTCCGTCTGCCCCGTGCATTGGTGAACACCCGGCGGCCGGAACGGGTCAGCAAGTGCTCTGTTCACATGTCTTAGGAGGAACCTTGCAAGGAATCAGCGCTCGGACGATGTCGGCACCTTGGGGCATCCGCCGTATGGCTCCCCTGCGCAACGGGGAGCCCTCGCCGTGGCAGTACGCGGGAATTGACCAACAGACCCAGACAGGCCGATGGATCGGAGGGGACGGCCAGATGACGCCGGCGGAACTCGGCAAGCACGGGACCTCCGTCAACACGTACCCGGCTACGCAGGTGGGCAAGGACGGCAAGGTAGACGCTGACTCCGGCCACGACGCCCAGCAGGATTAGGAGGAAAGCCGTGGACGGACGCCCGGTGTTGGTCTCAACCCAAGTCGAAGACGCGACCGCGGACCTGGTCATCACGGAGCTGAACCAGCGCCGGGTACCCGTCCTTCGGCTCGATCCTGGCAGGGACTTCCCCGACCCGGCAGTCTTGTCGGCACGCATGGGCCCGGACGGATGGAGCGGGGTCCTGACCGTCGGGCAACGCACGGTCGATCTCGGCAGTGTGCGAGCTCTCTATCACCGGCGCCCCAACGTCTACGCCCCGGACGACGACAGCCAGTCGTCGAAGTTCGCCGCACAAGAGAACCGGCGCGGCCTCGGCGGAGTCCTCGCCTCGCTCCCCGGCTGTCTCTACCTCAGCCACCCCCAGTCCATCGCCCGCGCCGAGTACAAGCCTGTCCAGCTGGCCACCGCCCGCCGATTCGGCTTCATGGTCCCCGCCACCCTGATCACCAGCGATCCAGCCGAGGCGAAGACCTTCACCGCTGAACAGCCCACCCTCTACAAACCGTTGCACGCCGCTGACTACGACGTGGGCGGGGAACCCGCCGGAATCTGGGCCGCTCCTGTGGAACCAGGTGAACTCGACCATGCTGTGAGCCGCTGCGCCCACCTCTTTCAGGCCCAGGTGCCGAAGACCGCCGACGTAAGGGCTGTCGTGGTGGGCGATCGCGTCTTCTGTGTCCGGATCAAGTCCCCTCCCGGGGTGGTGGACTGGCGCGCGCATTATCGCAATCTGAGCTATGAGGCCATGGCGTGCCCGGAGGAGATCAGAAGCGGACTCCTCCGGTTCCTCGCTGACTTCGGGCTCGGATTCGGAGCCTTCGACTTCGCCGTGACTGCTGAGGGCGCCTGGTGGTTTCTGGAGTGCAACCCCAATGGCCAGTGGGCATGGCTGGAAGCGGCGGCGGATCTGCCCATCACAGCAGCTATGGCAGACCTTTTGGAGAACGGAGAGGCACGACGTGACTGACACGGCATCCGCCGAGCACTTGCGGGCTGAACTCGCGCAACGCCTCACCGCGTCAGGTGCCTTGCGAACCCGGGCGTGGGAAGAGGCCGTGACCTCTGTGCCCCGCGAGGCGTTCCTCGCGCGCGGCTGGTTCGAGTACGACGGCAGCGGCTGGTACCGGCCCGTCTTCCCGGCTGACTCCAGTGCCGGGCTGGCTCGGGTCTATGAGGACGACACGCTGGTGACCCAGGTTGCAGGAGCGATCTTCCCCGACCAGGTCGAAGGCCGTATTACGGGCGCCCCCTCTTCCTCCTCCACTCTCCCGAGCCTGGTCGTGCGGATGCTGGAAGAACTCCGCGTCACGCACGGCTCGCGTGTTCTGGAGATCGGCACCGGGACCGGCTACTCCACCGCCCTGCTGGCCCATACTGTGGGTGAGGACAACGTGACCACGGTGGAGGTGGACCCGGAAGTCTCCGCTCGTGCCGGGATGGCTCTGGCCGGCGTCGGGTGCCACCCATTGCGTGTGGTCGGGGACGGTCTCGTCGGACACGCGGACAAGGGTCCGTACGACCGCGTCATTGCCACCTGCGGCGTACATACCGTCCCGCCTGCGTGGATCGAGCAAACCCGGCCCGGCGGAGAAATCCTGGTCACGGTAGGCGGGTGGATGCACGCCTCCGAGCTTGTACGTCTCACCGTCGCCGATGACGGCACAGCTCGCGGGCCCGTCCTCGGGGGACATGTCTCCTTCATGATGGCCCGTCCCCAGACGCCACCGCCGCTCGGCATCCTGCCCAACTTCGACGAGGCGGAGGCAGAGCCCGCATCGCTGGGCGCGGACGCCCTCGATGACTGGACGGCGCGCTTTGTCGCCCAGTTCGTCGCACCCCGCGCCCAACGCCTGACCCTTCCTCGGGACGGAAGAACGGACCACATCATCATTGATGTGGAAGCCGAGACGTGGGCCTGCGTCTTCCAGCACGACGGACGATGGATGGTCCGGCAGGGAGGGCGAGCGCGTCTGTGGGACAAGATCACGCAACGGATCGAGGAATGGCGTGCAGCGGGTGAACCACCCGCTCTGAGCATGCGTCTGGAGGTAGGTCCGAACGGCCATTGCCTCATGTGGGGCACCTCTCGCCGCTGAGCCCGCGTCAGCTCCGAAGCCCCGTTGCTGTCCTTGAACGGACAGCAACGGGGCTTTGTCATGGCCGGCAGACAGCGACGCACGGGCTTTGACGGGTCAGTATTCGTCCAAGGGATCATCGTGCGTGGGGGCGCCGGAGTTGGTGCAGTACGGGTCGAGGAAGCCGCAGGGCAAGTCGTCGAGCTCCGGGAACGACGCCGCGGTGTGGGGCCAGGGGTGTGCTGTGGGACTGCGAATGCAATGCTGCGACGGCGAGTGCGGCGCCGGCCATGATGGCGGCGAAACGCTTCACGGTGGTTCTGCGTTTCCGAGTGTTCGGTGTTCTCGGGGGCGTCTCTTCCCGGCCCGTCACACTCTTCAGGACCGGCCTGCGCAGCACAGGGGCCCTTGGTCCAGGACAAGGGGAAGGTCAAGACCTCTGGATACCGGTCTTCCCGGGATCAACTCCGCTGATACCGGCGAACTGTTCACTCCATCTCAACTGGTGGATACAGTGCTCGTGCAGGAGCGCAGCGGAGTGTCGATCTGCGGCCGCCGGCCCCGGCGACCGGCGACCGGAGGGGAACGGGGAACCGACGTGCCCATCGCCATCGCAGTCACCAGCCCGGATCTGGTGCTTCCGTCCCCCGACCCGCAGACTCCGCCCGCCGCCGTGATCCCGCCACCGCAGGCCCAGCCCCTGGAGGCCGCGCTCGCGGAGACCCACCGGCTCCTGGAGCAGCACGGCTATCTGATCGTGCTCTATCCCGCGAGCGATGCGCACAGCGAGACCCACCAGCGGCTCCACACCATCCGCTCCGTCCTGGAGAGCGACCGCATCGCCCTGCTCGGTCTGGAGCTGCCGCCTCTCGCCGTCGCCGTGCTCGCCCTGCAGCTCCGCCGCCTCTCCGTCTGCGACTTCAGCCCCGGTGTGCTCGCCTCCGCGACCCGGCTGCTCGCGCACTACGTCTACGCGGGTGCGCTGCTCGGTTCCGTGTCACGGCTCGACCGCATCCCCGTCAGCCTCGCCTCCCACGCCACGTCCTGGGTGCCGGGCAGTCAGTTCGGCGTTCTGCTCAATCCGGCGCGGCAGCTCGTCAAAGTCGGCGGTACCCCCCAAGAGCCCCTGCGGGGGCCCGAGTTCGCGACGGAGCTGCTGCTCGCCCGCGGCCGGCTCCAGTCCGACTGGGTCAGGGCCGGACTCGCCCCCGCCTGGCGGGTGCGGGACGTGCGAGAGGTGGGCCTGCCCGCGGAGTCGGCGCGATGGTGGGGCACGTCCCGGCTCGTGGAGTTCGCCGCCGCGATCGGTGACCTCTCCGTGCTCTACCAGGTCGTCGCCTCGGTCCGCAGGGACGAGTGCCGCTGGTGCGGGCTCCAACTCATCGGCGACCGCTGCGCGTTCTGCTCCGCGCCCGTCGCACCACCGCCCGCCCCGTCGGCCCGGCTCGCGCTCACCGCGCGTTGACCGCCCGCCCGGCCCTCGCCCCCGCCCCCGGGCCGGCGCACCGCCGTAACGTTCATCGCTTACTGTCCGTCCTGACCCGGATACGTTCCTGAACGAGGTTGTCCGTCACATGAATTCACGCCAGCGCCGCGGCGTCATCCTCATCCTGCTGTCCGTCCTGTGCGCGCTCGGCGCCTTCGCCGGGGTGCTCTCGGTGATCAGCGACGTGGAGTCGAAGGTGGGGCCGGAGACGACGGCGTACGAACTCGCGGCCGATGTGCAGCCCTACGAGGAGCTGAGCGAGAGCCAGTTCAAGAAGGTGGAGATACCCGAACGCTGGATCCCCGAGACCGCGGTCACCGACCTCCGCGGCATCGACGGCAAGATCGCCGTCACCCCGCTGCGCAAGGGTTCCCTGCTGCAGAGCGACATGGTCGTGGACCGCCCGGCGCTGAAGAAGGGCGAGCAGGAGATCGCCATCATGATCGACGCCGCGACAGGGGTGGCCGGCAAGATCCGCCCCGGCGCCACGGTCAACATCTACGCCACGTTCGACCGCGAGACCGGAGGCACCAGGCCCCAGTCGAAGGTCATCGTCACCGGTGCCAAGGTCATCGACGTCGGCCGCCTCACCCCGCTCGACCCCGACCAGGACGAGCGCCGGCGCGGTACGACCGAGGCCGTGCCGATCACCTTCGGCCTCGGCACGCTCGACGCCCAACGCGTCGCCTACGCCGAGTCGTTCGCCTCGCACGTACGCCTGGCCCTGGTCGCTCCCGGCGGCGGCTCGGTCCCCCCGGCCGACCGCAGCTACACCCTCGACGGGGACAAGGGGGGCAACGGATGACGACCAGAATCCTCACCGCCGCCGGTGAGCCGGACGCCGTCCGTTCCATCACCACCCTGCTGAACCAGCTCCCGGACGCCGAGCCCGGCCCTCCGGTCGCCGACTCCACCACCCTGCTGGACATGCTCGCCCGCCTCGCCGCCGAGTCCGTCGACGAACTGCCCGAGGTCGTCCTGGTCCACGAGCGCATCGGCCCGGTGCCCGCCCTCGAACTCATCAGGGAAGTGGCGCTGCGCTTCCCCGCGGTCGGCGTCGTGCTGGTGACCGCCGACTCCAGCCCCGGGCTGTTCTCGGCGGTGATGGACTCCGGAGCGCGCGGTCTCATCGCGCTGCCGCTGTCGTACGAGGAACTGGCGGCCCGCGTCCACGGGGCCGCCCAGTGGTCCGCGGGCGTCCGCCGTCATCTCGGCGCGGGCGCCGACCCGTTCAGCGGACCCGGGGGCACGGTGGTCACCCTCAGCGGCGCCAAGGGCGGCGTCGGCACCACGATCACCGCCGTCCAACTCGCCCTCGCCGCACGGGCGTCGGGCCGGACCGCGGCCCTGGTCGATCTCGACCTGCAGTCCGGGGACGTGGCCTCGTACCTGGATGTGCAGTTCCGGCGCTCCATCGCGGACCTCGCGGGGATCAGCGACATCTCGCCGCGCGTCCTCCAGGACGCGCTGTTCGCCCATCCCACCGGGCTCGCGCTGCTGCTGGCGCCGGCCGAGGGGGAGCGGGGCGAGGACGTCCCGGACCGGGTCGTGCGCCAGATCGTCAGCGCCCTGCGGAGCCGCTACGAGGTCGTGGTCATCGACTGCGGCTCGCAGATGAACAGCGCGAACGCCGCCGCCATCGAGATGGCGGACGCCCCCCTGATGGTCACCACCCCGGACGTGGTGGCCGTACGGGCGGCCAAGCGGCTCGTACGGCTGTGGGACCGGCTGCAGATCCGCAAGGCGGAGGAGACCGTCACCGTCGTCAACCGGCACACCCGGCACAGCGAGATCCAGCCTTCGCTGATCGAGAAGATCACCGGCACCCGGGTGGCGCGGGCCGCGGTCCCGGCCAACTTCAAGGAGCTGCAGCCCGTGGTGAACTCGGGCCGCATGCAGGACCTGGACGGCCGGTCCACGGTCAAGCAGGCGGTCGGGGCGCTGGCGGGCGAACTCGGCCTGCTCGGCGGGGCGGAGGCCGACGGGCAGCGCGGCCACCGCGCGGGCCGCGGTGAGAGGGGCGCGCGGGGCGGACGGGGGGGCAAGCTCCGCGGCGGGGCGCCCGGTCTGCTGCGGCGGGGCGCGGGCGGTGACAGCGGCCAGGTCGCCGTCGAATTCCTGGGGATGGTGCCGCTCATCGCGCTCGTGCTGATCCTCGTGTGGCAGTGCGTGCTGCTCGGCTACACCTACACCCTCGCGGGGAACGCGGCCGACGAGGCGGCACGGGCCGCGACCGCGGCAGGCGGTGCCGGCCCTTGCGCGGACGTGGCGACGAAGGAACTGCCGCAGGGCTGGCGGGAGAGCGGCCCGGAGATCAACTGTTTCCCGGAGCCCGGCCTGTGGAAGGCCGAGGTCGGGCTGAAAGTTCCGGTGCTCTTCCCGGGGGCGGTGGACTTCCCCGTCACCGTCTGGGGCGAGGCCGGAGCGGCGGAGGAGGGGTGACCCATGGCTGCGGGCTCGACGGCGCGACCGTTACGACCCGGCCCCGGCACGCCACCGCACGCGCCGGGCAGGGCGCGGCGGGTGCGAGTCCCCGGCGGCGCGGGACTCCTCCGGAGGGCCACCGTGCGCGGAGGACCGCACCCTCGTGAACGCGGCCAGGTGGCACTGGAGTTGATCGGCTTCGTGCCGATCCTGCTGCTTCTGGGCCTGGCCACCATCCAGCTCGGCGTCGCCGCGTACGCCGTCTCGCAGGCGGGCACGGCCGCGCGCGCCGCGGCACGTACCGAGTCCTACGAGGAGTCGGACACCGACGGGGCGAGCGCCGGCCGTGCGGCGATGAGCGACTGGATGGCCGACCGGGCGGACATCACCGTGGGAGGCGGCGCCGGGGAGGCCACGGCCACCGCACGGGTCGAGATCCCGTCGATCGTCCCGGGCGTCGGGAACTTCGGCACGGCCGAGCGGTCTGCCGTCATGCCGCGTGACGAGGAGAGCACACCATGAGCACGACCAGCCATCCGGCGGGCGGCACGGGCCACGCCCCGGCGGGCCGCGCGTGCCCCGCCCCGGCCGACGGTGCGTTCGGGCACCGCGCGGGGAGCGTGCGATGAGTCTGCGGGCCCGCGTCACGGCCCCCGAGGAGAGCGGCGGGATGCGCGAGGACGGCCATCTCGTCGCCGTCTACCGCGCCAAGCTGCTCGAGGAGATCGACCTCGCCGAGATGTCCGCGCTGGCCACCGCGGAGCGCCGCGCCCGGCTCGAACGCGTCCTCGGCCACATCATCAGCCGCGAGGGCCCGGTCCTCTCCACCGCCGAACGCGCCCAGCTCATCCGGCGCGTGGTCGACGAGGCACTCGGCCTCGGTGTGCTCGAACCGCTGCTGGAGGACGCTTCCGTCACCGAGATCATGGTCAACGGGCCCGATCAGGTCTACGTCGAGCGCGGCGGCCGCGTCGAGCAGGTGCCCGTACGGTTCGCCTCCCACGACCAGCTCATGCAGACCATCGAGCGCATCGTCTCCACCGTCAACCGCCGTGTGGACGAGGCGAATCCGATGGTCGACGCCCGCCTGCCCAGCGGTGAGCGTGTCAACGTCATCATCCCGCCGCTGTCCCTGACCGGCGCGACGCTCACCATCCGCCGCTTCCCCCGCTCGTACACCCTCCAGGAGCTGATCGGGCTCGGTACGCTCGACGAGCACATGCTGATGCTGCTGTCGGGCCTGGTCCGGGCGAGGTTCAACGTGATCGTGTCCGGCGCGACCGGCTCCGGCAAGACCACCCTCCTCAACGCCCTCTCCGGGCTGATCCCCGACGGCGAGCGCATCATCACCGTCGAGGACGCGGCCGAACTCCAGCTCCAGCAGAACCATGTCATCCGGCTGGAGACCCGCCCGCCCAACGTCGAGGGCAAGGGCCGGATCACCGTACGGGACCTGGTGCGCAACTCGCTGCGCATGCGCCCCGACCGCATCATCGTCGGCGAGGTCCGCGGCGGCGAGACCCTCGACATGCTCCAGGCGATGTCCACCGGCCACGACGGTTCGCTGGCCACCGTGCACGCCAACAGCGCCGAGGACGCCCTGATGCGGCTCCAGACGCTGGCGTCCATGTCGGAGGTCAAGATCCCCTTCGAGGCGCTGCGGGACCAGATCAACAGCGCCGTGGACTGCATCGTCCAGCTCACCCGGAACGCCGACGGCTCCCGCAGGATCAGCGAGATCGTGATCCTCGCCTCGCGCGGCCGCGAGACCTACCGGATCGCCACCGTCTGCCGGTTCAACGCCCGGCCCCGGGACGCGGACCGCGTCGTGCACGGCCAGTACGCGTACTTCCCGCTGCCCCGCCGTATCGCGGAACGGCTCCGTCTGGCGAGTGAGCCCGTGCCGCAGGCCTTCGGTGTCGCCGACTCCGACGAACAGCTCGCCACGAGAGAGGCGAAGTAGCAGTCCATGGACACCTTCGACGGCTCCCTGCCGATGCTGACGCTCGGCGTGACGCTGCTGTGCGGGGCGCTCGCGGTGGCGGGAGTGCAGGCGTACGCATCCGGCCGGGCACAGCGCCAGGCCCTGGTCGACCGGCTCTCCTTGGCCGGCCCGCCCCCCGAGCTGCAGCGGCGGCGGTTCGCCGGGGTGGACCGCCGGCTGCGGGGCACGCGGTGGGGCCGTCGGCTCGAACTGCGCCTGGCGGCCACCGGACTCGACCTCACCCCCGGCGAGTTCGTGGTCTGGACGATCGCCGGAGCGGCCGGGATGTGGCTCATCGCGGGCTCCTTCCTCGCCGCCTTCTTCGGCCCCGTGGCCGCCCTGATCGGCCTCTGGGGGGCGGTCGCCTTCCTCAACTGGCAGCGTTCCCAGCGGATCGAGAAGTTCATCAACCAGCTCCCGGAGCTCTCCCGGGTGCTGGCCAACGCCACCCAGGCCGGGCTCGCCCTCCGGACCGCTCTCGGCATGGCCGCCGAGGAGCTGGACGACCCTGCGGGATCCGAACTCGCCCGGGTCAGCGACCGGCTGGCCCTCGGCCACTCCATCGACGAGGCCCTCGACGAGATGGCCGAACGCCTGCCCTCGCGCGAACTCGTCGTCCTCGTCACCACGCTGGTCCTCTCCAACCGGGCAGGAGGCACGGTCGTGGAGTCCCTGCGGAATCTCACGCGGACCCTGGAGGAGCGCAAGGAGACCCGGCGGGAGATCCGCACCCAGCTCTCCCAGGTGACCGTGACCGCGTACGCCGTCCCCGCGCTCGGCGTCGGCGCGCTGCTGCTGCTCGACCGCGTGATGCCGGGCGCGCTGGACCGGATGACCGGCTCGCTCCTGGGGCAGGCTGCCGTGATCGTGGCCATCGGCCTCTACGCGGTGGGCTTCTTCCTGGTCCGCCGCCTGTCGAAGATCGACGTCTGAGGAGGGCACGGACATGGGACTGCTGCTCGCTCTGCTCACCGGCCTCTGCGTCGCCGGCGTCGCCCACGGCATCGCGCTCTACCGCCGCGACACCAAGCTCCCCGGCGACCTCGCCCTCGCGCTCGAAGTCGGGGCGACCCGCACCGGCGCCGTCGGTTCGCTCATCGACCGCCTCGGTATGCGCTACGCACCCGCGGTGCTGCGGATGATGGGCCCGCAGCGTGCGGGGAGGGTCCGGCGCCGTATCGACCTCGCGGGCAATCCCGGCGGCCTGACCCTCAACCGGTACGCCGCCCGCCGGGCCGTCTACGGATTCCTCGGCTTCTTCGGGGCGTTCGTCCTGATCCTGCGGGGCCAGGCCGTCCTGGCCGCGCTGCTCGTGGCGTTCGGTTTCCTGTGGGTGGAGGTCGGCATCTGGGCGGCCGTCCAGCAGCGCAAGGCCGCCATCGAGCGCACCCTCCCGGACTTTCTCGACGTCCTCGCCGTGGTCGTCAGCGCCGGCCTCGGGTTCCGGCAGGCACTGGACCGGGTCGCGGAGAAGTACGAGGGCCCGTGGGCGGACGAACTGCGCATCACCCTGCGGCAGATGGACATGGGTGTGAGCCGGCGCCAGGCGTTCGAGGAGTTGCGCCGGCGCAACGACTCCGAGCAGGTGGCCATGTTCGTCACCGCGCTCCAGCAGGGCGAGGACCTCGGCGCGCCGATCGTCGAGACGCTCATCCAGATCGCCGCGGACATGCGGCGGGCCGACGCGCAGAACGCCCGGAGGCGGGCGGCGCGCGCGGTCCCTAAAGCGACGCTGACCATCACCACGTTCATGCTCCCGGGCACTCTGCTGCTGCTGGTGGTGGGCTTCGTGTTCGGCGCGGACGTGGACTTCGGATCGATTGCGGGCTGACGGGGGCGAGGGGAGGGACGTATGGCCATGCAGTGGGGCTCGGGAGGACGGCCGGGGGTGACGGGCCGGTCCGGATTACCGGGCCCGGCGGTGCTGCCGGGTGGTGCGATGACGCCGGGGCGTCAGGCCGCGGTGGTGACCTACGGGCCGTCGTACGGGCGGTCGTACGGGCCGCCGTCCGCGGCCGGGGTGCGCGGTCTGCCGGGGCTGCCGAACCTGCCGGGGCTCAACCGGTTGCGCGGCGGTCCCCGCCCGCCCGGTGAGCGGCGGCCGTGGGACGCCCGGCTCCGGGGCTTCGGGCGGCGCGGCCTCGTCCAGGGCGGGGCGGCGGACGTCGCCCCGGCGGCGGGCGGGGCGCGTGACGAGCCGACACTGAAGATCCAGCTCAACGCCCTTCAGGCACTGTGCCGTCAGGTCTTCGGCTTCCGGCTGGCGATGATCGCGCTGGCGGCGCCGATCGCGCTGGGCCGGACCGAGCCCGGACCTTCGACATGGCTGGTCGGGTCTGCGGTCGTGGTCACCTTCATGGTGTCGTACGTGCTGTTCCGCGACTGGGAGCGGTTCGGGCCGATGCTGCTGCGGCATCCGTCCCTGCTCGCCGCGGACATGCTCTTCGGCGCGCTGCTGCTGATCACCGCGACACCCGAGTCCACGCTCGCCTTCGTCACCGTCTGCACACCCCTGCTGGCCGGACTCGTCTACGGGTGGACCGGTGCCGGGTTCTTCGCCGGACTGCAGATACTCATCCTCGCGGGCGTCTACGCGGCCGACCCCGAACTGGACGCGACGGGCCTGGGGTTCCTGCTGCTGCCCGGCTTCTGCGTGGTCGCCGGGGCCGTGGGGGTCTCCCTGCGCAACCTGATGTTCCGCTTCGGCACGGCGACGCAGGCGCTCACCGAGGCACGCGCCCGGCTCGCGGTGGCGGAGGCCGTCGCGGAGGAACGCGCCCGGCTGGCACGGGAGATGCACGACTCCGTCGCCAAGACCCTGCACGGACTGGCGCTCGCGGCGGACGGCCTGGCGGCCTCGGCCGTTCGGGCCGAGGCGGGACAGCGGGCGGCCGCGGCGGAGCACGGGCCGGGGGCGAGGCACGGGACAGAACCCGGGAGCGGGGCCGGACCGGAACACGCGGCCGGTCCGGGCGGCGCCGGCGGCGCGGTACGGGGCGACGGCGATGCACGGACCGCCGAGGACGGGGAACGGCCCCGGGGCGACGGCGGTGACGCGCGCGGCGCGGAACGGGGACGGGGCGACGGTGGGACGCGCCGGGACGACGCGGTGGGCGCGTCCCTCGGCGACAGCCGTACCGTTCCGGATGCGCGCACGGACATCGCGACCGTACGCCGCCAGGCCGGGCTCGTCGCGCGCTCGGCCCGCCGGGCCGCCGCCGAGACCCGGGAGCTGCTCTCGGACCTGCGGCGGGAGTCGGGTCTCGACGGTGCGGGCGTCCAGGTCACCGATGAACTCCCGGCCCGGGTCGCCGACTTCTCGCGCCGCACCGGCCTGCCCGCGGTCTTCGAACGCCTGGGCACCGCGCCGGTGCCGTCCGTTCCGCACGCGGTGGCCCGTCAGCTCCTGACCATCGTGTCCGAGGCGCTGGACAACGCGCACCTCCACGCCCGGGCCACCCACGTCAGCGTCGAGGCGGGCATCACCGACGGCACGCTACTGGTCAGTGTCGTCGACGACGGCCGCGGGCTGCCGGCGGGCACGAACCTGCAACAGCTGCGCAAGGCCGGGCACTTCGGCCTGGTGGGCATGGTCGAGCGGGCGTCGGCCATAGGGGCCCGCATCCGTATCGGAGCCGGGCCCCGGGCCTCGGGCACCGAAGTGCGGCTCGAACTGCCCGTGTCGGCACTGCTGTCGCGACGAGGACGGGCCCGATGACGCGGGAGCCGGATCCCCGCGACCCGCCGGATCTCCGGGGCCCGGCGGATCTCCGGGACCTTGCGTATTCCGGTCGACCGGCGGACCGCGAACGTCCGGCTGACAGTGAACGCCCCGCTGACCGCGAACGCCCGGCGGCCCCCGGGGGCGCGGTGCTGCGCGTGGTCGTCGCGGACGACAACCCGGTCGTCCGGGCCGGGCTCACCGCGCTCCTCGGCGGCCGGGACGACATCGACGTCGTGGGGGAGGCGGCGGACGGCGAACAGGCGCTGCTCGCGGCCCGCGAGACACGGCCGGACGTGGTGCTGCTCGACGTCCGCATGCCCGGCGTCGACGGCCTCACCGCCCTGCCCCACCTCGTCAGGTACGCGCCCGTCCTCATGCTCACCTACAGCCGCGAGAACGAGATCGTCCAGGAGGCCATGCGTCTGGGGGCGGGCGGCTATCTCGTCCACGGCGAGTTCACCGCCGACGAACTCGCCCGGGCCGTACGGGACATCACGGCGGGCCGTGCCCACCTGACCTCCACCGCCGTCGACGCACTGGTCGCACATGTACGCGCCGCCCCGGCTGCCGCACCCGTCCCGCCCGGGGTGCGCAACGCCGTCACACCTCCGGCCCACGCCCGGCTCGCACCCCCGGCGCAAATTCACCCAACCTCTTCGCAAACGCAATCCGCTGTGGGACAGTCGAGAGGTGAACGGGGTTGCGCCCGGGAGGAGTTCGGGCTCAGCCGGCGGGAGGGGGAGGTCATGGACCTGATCGCATCGGGTATGACGAATCAGCAGATCGCCGCCGCCTGCTTCATCAGCGAGAAGACCGTGAAGAACCACATCAACCGGATCTTTGCGAAGCTCGGTTCGGGCAGCCGCAGTGCAGCCATACTGACGTGGTTGAGCGAGGGGCGGTCATGAGGCGGCGGCGGACGTTATGGTGGGCCCGACTCGGACTTTGGGCCCGGAATTGGGCCCCGGGGCCCAATTCGCGGCGGACCGCCCGGGCGTACGTTCCAGGTATCGAGTCGGCCGACCCGGGAGAGGAACCCGATGTTCTGGAAGAACACCGCCGTCAGGGCGATGACCGTCCGTTCGGACCGGGGGCAGACGGCGTTCGAGTATCTGGGCATCATCATGGTGGTCGTCGTGATCATCGGCGCGATCGTGGGCACCGATATCGGCGGGAACATCACCGACAAGATCATCGAGCAGATCGACAAGGTCAAGGCGGGCTGAGCGCTCCACGCCACTGCGGCGACCGAGGGCAGGCGTTCCCCATCTACGTGACCGTGGTGGGGGCCCTGCTCTTTCTCGCGTTCGCATTCTTTGCAGTCGGGCAAGCGTCGGCGACGCGCAACGGGGCGCAGACCGCGGCGGACGCGGCCTCCCTGGCCTGGGCGCAGGACGTCCGGGACGAGCTGCGAACAGGGCTGCTCGACGCCGTGGAGAACGGCGAGCCATGGGAGGGCTGGCTGGACGGCGAGGGCCCCTTCGCCGCGGCGGACTGTCCCGGCGCCCATGACTTCGCGGACCGCAACAGAGCAGATGTCACCTCCTGCGGCGCGGACCTCGGGCCGCTGCCCGAGTTCACCGTCGGGGTCCGTACCCAGTACCCGGTGGGCCGGTCGGTGATCCCCGGTACCGAGAGCACGTACGGCACGGCCAAGGCCACCGCGGTCATCGAACCCCGCTGCCGTCTCACGACCGGCGAGGGGAACGGCGGCGACACCGGCGACACCGGCGACACCGGCGACACCGGTGATGACGCGGGCGGGAGCGAACCGGGCGGAAGCGACGGCGAGGGCCCCGACGGCGGTGACGGCGGCGACGGTGGTGAGGATGCCGACGGCAGTGAGGACGCACCCCGGGCCGCATTCACCTGCGACGGCAGGGACTGGACCGTCGACCCCGGTGACGACAGCGGTCTCCTGCCCAGCGCGTCCGACCTGTTCTCCGTGCATCTGACCGACTGAGCCGAGAGCGACGACCGAAGGAAGCAGTACAGATGAGGACCCGACACTTCAGGACGGCCCGCAGGGAAGCGGCCGCGGTGGCCGTCGCCGCCGTACTGGCATGCACGGCCGTCGGCTGCGGTGACGGTGGAGAGGGCAACGGCGACGAACGCGCCCCGGCCGCCTCGTCCTCCGCCGATCGCGGCAAGGGCGAGGCCGACCGCGAGGACCCCGCCCCGAACGAGGTGCCGGACGCGAGCGAGACGCTGGCCGTCATCAAGGGGACCGACGACCTGGTGCTCACCGTCCACTCGGCCCGCCGGGACTCCGGCGGCTTCGTCACCGTCAACGCCGAGGTGAAGAACGACGGGAACGAGTCGTTCTACGGCGTCAGTGCCTGGCGCGGCTACGAGCAGGAGATCGTCCGGAGCAGCGGCCGGTCGGTGGGAGGCGCGATGCTCGTCGACCAGAAGGGCAAGAAGCGCTACTACGTGCTGCGCGACACCGAGGGTCGCTGCCTGTGCACCACCGGGCTGACCAAGGTCGAGGCGGGCAAGTCGCTCGCCGTCTTCATGCAGTTCCCGGCGCCGCCGGAGTCCACCACGGAGGTGGACTTCCAGATGCCGACCTTCCCCAGCACCCCGATCAAGGTTTCGGGGTGAGCGGGCCGATGACTGCCAACGCCCCGCATTCCGCGTACCGTTCGGCCCCTGAGCCCATCGCCACGGATGCCCGTGCCCACTCCGCTGCCGCTGCCGCTGCCGCTCCCGCGTCCCCGGGGCATCCGGCGCGGGCAGCGCGCACGGGACGGCTACCGCGCGCCGCCGCGACCGTCGTCGCCGGTGCCGTACTCCTCACGGGTGTCGTCACCGGCCTGCCGGCCACCCCCGCGTACGCCGACGACGAGCCGAACGTGCCGCCGGGCAGTATCACCAAACCGGCAGCGCCCGTGGAGATCGACGGGAACGACCCCGATCTGAAGATGGTCGACGGCGGGTCCCTGGCGCCCGCCAAGGTGCTCGACATCAAGTCCGTCGTCGAGGACCTCGGTGGCAAGGAGCGGCGCGAGGACACCAATTCGGACGTCAAATTCGCGCTCCAGGCCGAGGTCCTCTTCGGCAAGGACAGCGCGAAGCTGGGCGACGAGGCCCACCGGCGCATCGAGACCATCGCCGACGAGATCAAGGCGCAGGACGCGGAGAAGGTGCGCATCTTCGGGTTCACCGACAACCTGGGGTCCTCGGCCCACGGCGACGTCCTGTCCAAGCGCCGCGCCAACGCCGTCCACAAGAAGCTCGCGAAGAGCCTGGGCGCCGGAATCGCCTTCGAGATCCGCGGCTACGGTGAGCAGTACCCGATCGCGGACAACGACTCCGAAGAAGGCCGCAAGAAGAACCGGCGCGTCGAGGTCTCCTTCCCCCGCGGCGACTGACCCCGGGCGCCCGGTCCGGCTCCGCCCTCTGATGTCCGAGGGTCACAACTGCCTCCCTCTCCCCTCTAATAGGAGTCAAGCCGACGGGGGAGTCGGAAGACGGCTGATCCGGTCCATTGCGACCGGAGGGGCAGGGGGTGGCCACGGTGCGGACTGCGAGGTTCGTTTCCACGGTGGCGCTGTCGATGTGCGTGGCGGCCACGGTGGCCGGCTGCGCGGACGGCGCGGGCCGGAACGATGCGGGGGAGTCGCGGCCCGTACCGCGGTCGGCCCGAGCCCAGGACGATCTGCTGAAGAGCGCCGAATCCGCACTCGTACGGCGATGCCTGACGGAGCGGAAGGTGACGCCGCCGCCGACACCGTCCGGGTCGGCGAACGGGACCGGGGCCGGTGCCGCTGAGGACCGGGGATCCGCACCGCGGCGCGAGTTCCCGTACGGGATCGACGACCCGGTCTGGGCCGCCGAGCACGGCTTCGGCGGCGCGGCACGGAACGCAGGCCCGGCGCGCGGTGCCGGCGCCGGGGACGCGCCTTCGGCGCCACGGGCGCAGCAGACCCGGCAGGCACGGCAGGCTCCGCAGGGGCAGATGACCGGGAAGAGGGCGGCGGAGCAGCAACGGCGGCTGGCCGACGCGCTGTTCGGCACCGGACGCCGTGAACTCTCCACCCGGACAGCGACCGGATATGTCGTCAGGGCCAACAGCGACGGCTGCCTCGCCGCGGCCCAGCGCACCCTCTACGGCGACCAGGCGCGCTGGTTCCGCGCATCGGTCGCGGTCAACAACCTCCAGGCCGTCACCCACCGGCGCGTGACCCGGGACACCGCGTACCGCGCCGTGCTGGCCCGCTGGTCGCGCTGTATCGCCCCGGTTGAGAAGGCCGAGGACCCGGGGGAACTGCGCAGCGCATGGCAGCGCCGCGCCCACGACCTCGAACCCCGTGAGGCCACCGCCCTGCAGCAGCGCTATGCCGTGGCCGAGGCGCGGTGCGTACGGAGCACGGACCTCGCCCGCACCGGCGCGGCGTTGGAGAAGCGCCGAGCGGCCGACGTACGCGCCGAGTACGCCGGGCAGATCGCCGACCACCGGCGGATGCGCGAGCGGGGCCTGCGCATCGCCGTACGGCACGGCCTCTAGCGCCACTCCCAGCCGCGCCACCCGCCGCGTAGGCGTCCTGCCCGCGCCACCGGGGGCATGCGTCGCGGGCCATCGGGATCGGCGCCCCGGGTCCGGCTCTCCACCTCCGAGGCCTCCTTTCCGGCCAGTGCCCTGCCTCCGCGGGCCGCGCCCGGCCGTTCGCCTCGTCACTCCCGGCCGCACCGCGCCGCGGCCCGCCCCCCCCATCCACAGACTCCCGGAGCCAGGACCGGCCGACCGGCCGGCAGGCCACCGGGTTCGGCGAGTGCGTCCCCGTTCGGGGCCACTCGGCCTCACTCACCGAGATCACCGGCATCACGGAATCTCGCCTCACCTCATCGAAGGGATCGACATCATGCGCAAGACCCTCATCACCGCGGCCGGCATGGTCCTCGCCGCCGGCGCCGCCCTGGTCGCCGTACCCGGTACGGCCCAGGCCGCCGCCCCTTGTTCCTCCGGCAGCTTCTGCGCCTTCACCGACGCCAACTTCGGCGGCCTGGCCGTGGGCTGGACCGGCGACGACGGCTGGTGGGAGGGCAACATCGCCGACCAGGACAGCTCGTGGGCCAACCACGGCATCTCGGGCCCGGGCGTCAAGGACCACGTCAAGGTCTACGCCAGCGCCTGGCAGGGCGGCGGCGTCACCATCTGCCTGACCCCCGGCCAGGAGGTCGGCTACGACTCCGGTGCCAACGACCGGGGCGACTCCCACACCTGGACCACGGGCTGCTGAACCCACTGAGAGGCCCGCTCACCACCCGGGTGTCACACCCGGGTGGTGAGCCTCGTCCTCATCGGGTGACATGCGTACGGAGCGGCCGGGCCGGCCGAGCGGCCCCCGGCCCCGTGGACGGACGGGCGTCGCGCGCGACGACCCGCCAGGAGGAGTGAATCCGTGAACGGACCGATTCTCGTGACCGGCGGTACCGGAACGCTCGGGCGGGCCGTCGTCCGGCGGCTCCTCGACGACGGCCGGACCGTACGGGTGCTGAGCCGGCGACCGCGACCGGCCGACGACACCGCCCCGTACGAGTGGGCCACCGGCGACATCCGCACCGGCGCCGGGATCGATCGCGCCGTGGCGGGCGCGGACACGATCGTGCACTGCGCGACCACCGGCGGGCGGGGCGACGCCGAGGGCACCCGACTGCTGCTGGAGGCCGCGAGCAGGCACGGCGGCAGGCCGCACATCGTCTACATCTCGATCGTCGGTATCGACCGGATCCCGTTCCGCTACTACCGGGCCAAGCTGGAGGCGGAGCGGCTGATCGAGGCGTCGGGACTGCCGTGGACGGTCCTCCGCACGACCCAGTTCCACGACCTGATCGCCATGATCACGGAAGCGCAGCGGAGGCTCCCGGTCACCCTGTCGCTGTCGGGTGTCCGCATCCAGCCGGTCGAGGTCCGTGAAGTGGCCGACCGCCTCATCGAACTCGCCGCCGGGGAACCGGCGGGCCACGTCCCCGAGATGGGTGGCCCGGAGGTCCGTACGCACACCGACCTGGCCCGCAGCTTTCTCGCGTCTGTGGGGCGGCGCCGCAGGGTCGTACCGCTGTGGCTGCCCGGCAGGATGATGCGCGCCGTGCGGCGGGGAGCGAACCTGACTCCTGAACGGGCCGTCGGACACGGCACGTTCGAGGACTTCCTCGCGGCCCGGGCGAGTGGGGCGGCGGCGTCGGGCGCCGGCCCGTCACCACGGAAGCGCGGCTAGGGCGCTGCGGCCGGAGCGCGGCTGCCGCGCGGCGGGGCGGGGCAGGGAGCGCAGCCAGGGCGCTGCGGGCGGAAGCGCGATCAGCGCGCTGGGGAGGGGGCCACGACCTCGACGCGCAGCCCCGCCCGCAGCCCCCACCGCTCCATCGCCCCCGCTTCCGCCTCCAGCACATGCCGCGAGCGCAGCCGCGGAAGCCCGAGACGGCCGGGCGGCATGGTCCGTACGGCCAGGACGCGCAGGCGGCGGTCGAGATACGCGACGTCGATCGCGAACCGCATCCGGAACGTGTGCACGCTCGCGGCGGGGGTGAGGAGGATCGCCCCGTCGAGGCCGTCCCGCCCCAGCAGCCCGCGGGTACGGGTTCGGTAGGAGGCGGCGATCTCCAGCGGAATCCCGTCACCGGGGCGTGTGCCCGGCACCGACTCCGCCACCGCCGCCGCGGCTGCCATTGCGGCTGCCACTGCCTCGGGATCGGCCCCGGCCGGGCTCTTGGCCGCTCTCTCGGCGATCCGCAGCAGCCCGACGCCGTCGTTCATGCGCTTTCCCATGCCTCCCCTTGTCCCCAACTCCCCTGTGCGGTCACGCATCCCGGGATCTCCGCGACGAGCCTTCTACGAGAGGCGACCGCGGGCAAGACGGTCGAGTCCGCTCAGGCCGGGCATGCCGGTCCGGGGCCAACTCGCCTCTGCACGAGCCCGGTTGTGCGCGCTGTCCACAGCTTGCCGCACGGGACCACCGACCTGTGGACACCGCCCGCCGGGTCGGGCCGGTCGGTCGAGGACCTGGACGGTGACCGCGGCGACGGCAGTCCGTAAGGTCGGGGGGTGCACCTGCTGCTGACAGCTCTCGCCGTCGTCCACGGCGCCCTCTGCGGACTGCTTGTTCCCCGGGCCGTGTTCCGCTTGGCCGTGGAGCCCGAGGAGCCATGGCGCACCCGGTGTCCGTCCGGGCACCCCCTCACCGGGACCGCCCGCGGCTGGCTGGGCCCCGCCCGGTGCCGGGAGTGTGCGGGAACGGCACTGCCCACCGGAGCCGCGCCGTCGCCGGGCGCCGTCGCGGCCCAGGACGGGTCAACCCTGTCGGCGGATGTCGCGCCGCCGGTCTCCGGAGCGGACACGGTCCGGCCCCCCGGCGCCGATCCCCGTACCGCTTCCGGCGGCCCGTGGCCTGTGCGGCCCGGCGGGCGCTACGGACCCTCCGGCGCCATGGCTGCCACGGTGGTGGCCCTTGTGTGCGGCGGACTCGCCGCCACCACGGGCGCGCGGCCCGAACTGGCGGTGTGGCTGCTGCTCGTCCCCTTCCTCTGCGTCCTGGCGCTGGTCGACCTCGCCGTGCACCGGCTGCCCGACGTCCTCACGCTGCCCATGCCCGCGGCAGCGGTCGCCCTCCTCGGCGCCGCCGCGCTGCTGCCCGGGCACGCGGGCTCCTGGACGGGCGCGCTGTTCGGCGGACTCGGACTCGGCGCTGCGTATCTGGTGCTGTTTCTGATCCACCCCAGCGGCATGGGGTTCGGGGACGTCAAGCTGGCGCTCACGCTCGGGGTCGCCCTGGGGTGGTACGGCTGGCCGCTGCTGTTCGCGGGCGCGTTCGCCGGATTTCTCTTCGGGGCGCTCTACGGGATGGGGCTGCTCGTGGCCCGGCGTGCGAGCCGAAAGACGGCTCTGCCCTTCGGCCCCTTCATGATGGCCGGGACCCTGCTCGCTCTGATGCTCGGCGGACTCGGCGCGGGCTGAGAGGCCCGCGCGTCCGACGGTTCGGACAGACGAACGGAAGCGGCGAGCCCGGCGTCAGCATGCGCCACTCGCTGTCACCCCCGTGGCTACCGGGATCGGCGCGGCCCAGCGGTTATGGTGGGGACCCCCCCTCGGGCCGGTTCGTCATCCCCCCCACGAACCGGCCCGTTTTTCGTGCCCGCGTGAGCCGCGGAGCGGCGCGGCGGCGGCTCGGTGCGAGCCACCCCGCGTCGGTGCGTCCCCGGCGCCAGGAGATCAGCTCCGGCCGGCCCAGATGTTGACGCCCTCCGTCGACCGCGCCAACTCGTCGATGTCCTTCAGCTCATCGGCCGTGAGCGGAGGCGCGGCGAGGGCCGCGACGTTGGCCTCGAGCTGAGCCACGCTCGAGGCACCGATCAGAGCGGAGGTCATCCGGTCGTCGCGCAGCACCCAGTTGAGCGCCAGCTGGGCCAGCGACTGCCCGCGGCGCCGCGCGATGTCGTTGAGGCCGCGCAGCCGCCGTACGATCTCGTCGGTCAGCAGCCCCGGGTCGAGCGACTTGCCCTGCGAGGCCCGCGAACCCTCGGGGATCCCCTCCAGGTACTTGTCCGTCAGCAGTCCCTGGGCGAGCGGGGCGAAGGCGATGCAGCCCATGCCCTCGGCCTCCAGGGTGTCGAGCAGCCCGTCGTCCTCGGTCCAGCGGTTGATCATGGAGTACGAGGGCTGGTGGATGAGCGGGCGCACGCCCATCCCGCGCAGCAGCCGCGCCGCCTCCGCCGTCTGCTCGGAGGTGTAGGAGGAGACGCCGACGTACAGCGCCTTGCCCTGCTGGACGGCGGACGCCAGCGCGCCCATCGTCTCCTCGAGCGGCGTCTCGGGGTCGAAGCGGTGCGAGTAGAAGATGTCCACGTAGTCGACGCCCATCCGCTGCAGCGAGGCGTCGAGCGAGGACAGCAGATACTTGCGCGAGCCCCACTCGCCGTACGGGCCGGGGTGCATGTCGTAGCCGGCCTTGGTGGTGAGGACGAGCTCGTCCCGGTACGGACGGAAGTCCTGGGCGAAGAGCGTGCCGAAGTTCCGCTCGGCCGAGCCGGGCGGGGGCCCGTAGTTGTTCGCCAGGTCGAAGTGCGTCACGCCGAGATCGAAGGCGCGACGCAGGATCGACCGCTGCGACTGCAGGCTCCGGTCGTCGCCGAAGTTGTGCCACAGGCCCAGCGAGACGGCGGGCAGCTTGAGGCCGCTGCGGCCCGAGCGCCGGTACTCCATGGAGTCGTAGCGCTCGTCGGCGGCGCAGTAGGGAAAGGTGTCTGTCACAGCTTCTTCCCTATCACGCGACGATGACATACCTCCCGGTCCCCGGGTTGGGCCAGGCACCGGAGACGGCAGTAAGGTGCAAAGCCTGGGGGCCGTCAGTACGGAGGGGCTGGAGAAGGCAATGAACCTGCGCGACCTGGTGTACAGGCTCTACGCACGCCGGGTGGAAGGCCGCCTCGACCACGCCCAGGTGCCCAAGCACATCGGCGTGATCCTGGACGGCAACAGGCGCTGGGCTCGTGCCGCGGGCGGCACCACCGAACAGGGTCACCAGGCGGGCGCGGAGAAGATCCGCGAGCTGCTGGGCTGGTGCGCCGAGACCGACGTCGAGGTGGTCACGCTCTGGCTGCTCTCGACGGACAATCTCGACCGGCCGGATGACGAGCTCGTACCCCTGCTCGGCATCATCGAGGACGCGGTGCGCGACCTCGCGGCGGACGGCCGCTGGCGCGTCCACCACGTCGGGACGCTGGACCTGCTGCCGGACCGTACGCGGTCGGTCCTCAAGGAGGCAGAGCAGGCGACGGCCGGCATCGACGGGATACTCGTGAACGTGGCCGTCGGCTACGGAGGCCGCCAGGAGATCGCCCACGCGGTGCGGTCGATCCTTCTCGACCACGCGCGCAAGGGCACGTCCTTCGAGGAGCTCGCGGAGATCGTCGACATCGACCTCATCGCCGAACACCTCTACACACGGGGCCAGCCCGACCCGGACCTGGTCATCCGCACCAGTGGCGAGCAGCGCCTCTCCGGCTTCATGCTCTGGCAGAGCGCCCACTCCGAGTACTACTTCTGCGAGGTCTTCTGGCCCGCGTTCCGCAAGGTCGACTTCCTGCGCGCGCTGCGGGACTACGCGGCGCGGCACCGGCGGTACGGAGGCTGACCCCTCGCCGGGAAGGCGCTCCCCGCGGGCGGTCCTCTCTGTACGACCCTCTGACCTTCCGCTGCCTCGCGCCGGCGCTGCCTTTCCTCTGCAGGGCCCCCGCCTTCGCGCCGCTCTCGCCGGGCTCCCTCTGCACGGCGATCTGTACGGCGGCGACGTCTGCATCCTTTCCGGCGCCGATCCCCTCCGGCCCGATCCGCTCCGGCCCCGATCCCCTCCGGCCCCGCGGCGAGGCCCCGGTCATACGGGTGTGCGCCCCTCGTCCGCTCCTCCGCACGGGCGGTTCCCCCCTCCGGTCCGCGACCGGGGCGGACCTCCGTGGCCGCACAGCGGTTGCTTTCCACCCACCCGCATCCTGACCTCGCAGGGGCGTGCCATGCCGTAGCCGGGTCGCCCCGGCTCCCCGCGTCGGGTCCGGTGGGGCCGAGCCCCGACCGCAGCCGCGCTGGGCCCGGCTCCCGGGTGCGCACCGGCGCCATGGACCCCGGCGCCATGGACCCCGGCGCCGTGGCCCCGGCGCCGTGGCCCCGGCACCGTGGCCCCGGCACCGTGCCCTCGCGCCATGGACCCGTTCCGCTGCCCCTCGGGTGTCAGGGCCCGTGGCCCGGCTCGCCCGCCCCGGCGCGCCTGCCGTAGCCGCGCCGAGTGCAGGCCCACCGGGACGCCTCGGCGCGGACCTCACCGGCCGGGGCGGACCGCACACCGCGCTCCGCCTTGCCCCATCGAAGCAACGCGGCCGCCGCAGCAACGCGAGCCCACCGCTGTAACGCGAACCCCACGAGCGCGGCGCCCCCGAGCCACCGACCGGTACCCCACCGACCGGCACCCCACCGAGCGTCCGCCCGCCCCCGTGCACCCACCCATGGCGAGGGCGCCAGGGGGCGCGCGCCGTCCTCCCGTTCGGGGCGCGCGACCTTGAGGGGTAGCTCCAATGGCGCAGATCGGAATGTCTGAATACATCCCGTTTTCTGCCCTGGAATCATGCGCCAGGGAGCCCTTGGCGTTGCGAAAAGTTCACATACGGGCCGTCATATGCCGTGGCATGGTGGCCTCACTTCGAGGGAATATCCCTTGCAAGTCGACGCCCGGTCCACGGGCGTCCGGCACACCAGCGGGTGGCATGGGGTCGCCCGCCCGGGAGGCCCTTTGCACACGGACGACCGCGCGTTTCGTGCGGACCACGCCGAGGGCCGGAGCACGGCCCGCGCATTGCGGCCCGAGCCCGGTCCATTCCCCGGCGACGCCGTCGCGCCCCGACCTCATGCGAGGGGGTTCGTCCACCCGTGGTGACCAGCACAAAGCGCCGCACGCACGACCGGCGCACCTATGTCATCGACACCAGCGTTCTGCTGGCCGACCCAATGGCGATGGCCCGTTTCGAGGAGCACGAAGTCGTGCTTCCCGTTGTCGTGGTCACGGAACTGGAGGCCAAGCGGCACCATCCGGAGCTCGGGTACTTCGCCCGGCAGGCACTGCGCCTGCTCGACGACTACCGCATCCGGTTCGGGCGGCTCGACGCGCCGATCCCGATCGGGGAGCTGGGTGGCACGCTGAGGGTCGAGCTGAACCACTCCGACCCCACCGTTCTCCCGGCCTCGTTCCTGAACGAGCGCGGGCGCCTGGGCGACAACGACACGCGGATCCTCGCCGTGGCGAGGAACCTGCAGGCCGAGGGGTACGACGTCACTGTCGTCTCCAAGGATCTGCCGCTGCGTATCAAGGCGTCGTCCGTCGGTCTGCTCGCCGAGGAGTACCGCGCAGAGCTCGCCATCACCGACTCCGGCTGGACCGGAATGTCGGAACTGACCGTCACGGCCGAGCAGGTGGACGAGCTCTTCGCATCCGAGGTCGTGCATGTGCCCGAGGTGGCCGAGCTTCCCGTGCACACCGGTCTGGTGCTGCAGTCCGAGCGTGGAAAGGCGCTCGGCCGGGTCACGGCCGACGGCGGCATCCGTCTCGTCCGCGGCGACCGCGAGGTGTTCGGAATCCACGGCCGGTCCGCCGAGCAGCGGATCGCCCTGGATCTGCTGCTGGACCAGGACGTCGGCATCGTCTCGATGGGCGGCCGGGCCGGCACCGGCAAGTCCGCGCTGGCGCTGTGCGCCGGCCTGGAGGCCGTGCTCGAGCGCCGTCATCACCAGAAGGTGATGGTCTTCCGGCCGCTGTACGCCGTGGGCGGGCAGGAGTTGGGCTACCTGCCCGGCACCGAGGCCGAGAAGATGAGCCCCTGGGCGCAGGCCGTCTTCGACACGCTCTCGGCGGTGACGACGCGCGACGTCATAGAGGAGGTCGTGGGCCGCGGCATGCTCGAGGTACTGCCGCTCACGCACATCCGCGGCCGTTCGCTGCACGACGCCTTCGTGATCGTCGACGAGGCGCAGTCGCTGGAACGCAATGTACTGCTGACCGTTTTGTCCAGGATCGGTGCCAACTCGCGGGTGGTGCTGACCCATGACGTGGCGCAGCGCGACAACCTCAGGGTCGGGCGGTACGACGGCGTGGTCGCGGTCGTCGAGAAACTGAAGGGGCACCCGCTGTTCGCGCACGTCACGCTCAACCGCTCGGAGCGTTCGCCGATCGCGGCTCTGGTGACCGAAATGCTGGAAGAGACCCGTATTTAGACCGGGACGGCACGGAGGGCGCATTCGTGCGGCCGAATCCCACTAGGTCCTGATCTGGGGCCACTTGGCGCCGCGCAGTAAGCCAAAGAGCTTAGCTGCGCGGCGCTGTGTTGTGCCGGGGTTTCCGTAAAACCCCAGGGGTAAACCGGGTGTGAGCTTTCCCACCCAACGTGGAATTGCCTCGGGACGCGGGCTTCGGGCAGTGTGTGGGTCCTGTCAGGCCCCGCATACGGCACACCAGCACCCCCAGCGGTGTTGCACCACACAACTCAACAGGCGTTCGCCGTATGCCGCCCGAGCACCACGCGGAACTCCCACGGGAGTTCGCACCGGGCCAGTGCCTCCCGTGACCAGCCGGTCCTTGTCATCGCGACCCGGGCCGGAACAAGGGGAGACCAGCGCCAGGGGCACGATTGCGTCCGCGAGGTCACCTGAAGCGGGCGATGCTGGAAGGAAACCGTGTGAGCCGGATCTCGGTCCGGGGATTCGCGGTGGCATCCGCCACTGCGGTCACCACAGTCGGCGCCGTCGTCGGCGTCGCCTCGGGCAGCACTCAGGGCGGGGCGGCAGAGGCCGCCGAGCCGACCGCTGCCGACGCGACGCTCCTTGCGGACATTTCCGCGGGGGACCAGACGCAGGCCCAGACCGCGTCGCTCACTGAGCAGGCGGACGCGCAGTCCACCGCTGCCGACGCGGCGGCGAAGAAGGCCGCCGAGGAAGCCGCTCGCAAGCAGGCAGCGAAGGACGCGGCGGAGAAGAAGGCCGAGGCGGAGAAGAAGGCTGCCGAGGCGAAGGCCGCGAAGGAACGCACGGAGTCGCTGAAGGCGGCCCGCTCCGCATCGCGTACCGACTTCCCCCAGCAGGCCTCGTACACCCGTGAAGAGGTCCGGAGCATGGCCCGCCAGATGATGGCGGCGGACCAGTTCCAGTGCTTCAGCAACATAGTGGACCACGAGTCCGGGTGGGACTACACGGCCAGCAACCCCTCCTCGGGCGCGTACGGTCTCGTCCAGGCACTGCCGGGCTCGAAGATGGCCTCGGCGGGTGCGGACTGGAAGACCAACCCCGCGACCCAGATCAAGTGGGGCCTGAACTACATGAACAGCCGCTACGACAGCCCGTGCGGCGCATGGGACTTCTGGCAGGCCAACCACTGGTACTGACCCCCGGCGGCATCGCGTACGACCGGAGCCCCCGGCCCTTCGACGGGCCGGGGGCTCCGTCGTGTCCTCCCTCCGGGGTACCGTCGTGCGGTACGACGCCGGGGACTGGGGGTTGAGGAAGAGATGGCCACATTGCCGCAGATGCTGGGTGATTGGGGCTCGCGTCTGGGCCGTGCCGCGAAGCGCCTGGATGAGCGCCGTGCCGCCGCGGCGGCCTCGGCCGAGCAGGACGACTACGGGGACTCGGCGGCAGGCGCGACGGGCGGCGGCTCCCCGGGCACGGGCGAGGACGCGGACGGCGCGCGCACTGCCGCGGACCACGTACCGGCCCCGCCCTCGTACGCGCCCGCCGTCGCCGCGAAGCCCGAGCCGTCCGCCGCCGTTCCCTGGGGTCTCCGGGTGGCGGCCGAGGCGAGCTGGCGGCTGCTCGTCCTCGCCGGCACGCTCTGGGTGCTCATGCGCGTCATCAGCGCCGTGCAGCTCGTGGTGCTGGCGTTCGTCGCCGCGCTGCTCATCACCGCGCTGCTGCAGCCCACCGTGACCCGGCTCCGCAGGGTGGGGCTGCCGCGCGGCCTCGCCACCGCGCTCACGTTCATCACCGGCTTCGTGATCATGGGCCTGGTGGGCTGGTTCGTGGTCTGGCAGGTCATGGAGAACGTCGACACGCTCGCCAAGCGGGTCCAGGACGGCATCGACGAGTTGCAGGCGTGGCTGCTGCAGAGCCCGTTCCATGTGACCGAGGACCAGATCAGCGACATCGCGAACAGCCTGCGGGACGCGATCGGTTCCAACACCGAGGAGCTCACCTCGGCCGGGCTCGAAGGCGTCACGGTGATCCTCGAGGGGCTCTCCGGGATCCTGCTGGCGATGTTCAGCACGCTCTTCCTGCTCTACGACGGGCGCAGGATCTGGGAGTGGGTGCTCAAGCTCGTACCGAGCGCGGCCAGGCCCGGGGTCGCGGGCGCGGGCCCGCGTGCATGGCGGACGCTCACCGCGTATGTGCGCGGCACGGTTCTGGTGGCACTGATCGACGCCATCTTCATCGGGCTCGGGCTCTACGTCCTCGACGTCCCGATGGCCGTGCCGCTGGCCGTGTTCATCTTCCTCTTCGCGTTCATCCCGCTGGTGGGTGCGGTGGTCTCGGGAGCCCTGGCGGTGATCGTCGCCCTGGTCACCCAGGGGGTGTTCACCGCGTTGATGGCCCTGATCGTGGTGCTGGCGGTGCAGCAGATCGAGGGCCATGTGCTGCAGCCGTTCATCCTGGGCCGCGCGGTACGGGTGCACCCGCTGGCCGTCGTCCTGTCGGTTGCCGCGGGCAGCCTGGTGGCGGGCATCGGGGGAGCGGTGGTCGCCGTGCCGCTGGTCGCGGTGACGAACACGGTCTTCGGCTATCTGCGGGCGTACGCCCGTGAACAGGCGATGCGTACGGCCGTGGTCCCGCAGCCGGTCGGCCGGGTCAACCCCACGGGGACGCCCACCGGTGCGGATACCGGCACACCCACCGAACAGGCCCCGGCGGCGGCCTCTTCGACCACGGCGCAGCCCGAGGCCGCCTCGTAAGCACGGTGTTCCCGGTGCAGGTGCCGGCGGCACACCCCCCTCAGGCCATGAGAAAGGGCCCCGCGGACCAGGTCCGCGGGGCCCTTGCTCATGACGCAGGTGACGCACCCCGGTGCGGACGCGCGATGTGCGCGTACGTGCGTGACCGCACCGGGCGTCGCGCCCCTACTCGGCCAGGGCGGCCTCGGCGTCCAGCGTGGTGGCCACCGCCTGGATCACGGCTGCGATCTTGAAGGCCTCCTGGACCGTCTCGCGGTCCACGCCCGCCTTCCGGAGCACCTGCTCGTGCGAGTCGAGGCACTGGCCGCAGCCGTTGATGGCCGACACGGCGAGCGACCACAGCTCGAAGTCGGCCTTTTCGACGCCCGGGTTGCCGATGACGTTCATCCGCAGGCCCGCGCGCAGCGTGCCGTACTCCGGGTCCGACAGCAGGTGCCGGGTCCGGTAGAAGACGTTGTTCATCGCCATGATCGCGGCGGCGGACTTGGCGGCGGTGTAGGCCTCGGCCGACAGGTTGGCCTTCGCCTCCGGCTCCAGCTCCTTCAGCACCCGCGGCGAGCGCGCGGCGATGGCACAGGCGAGCACCGTGCCCCAGAGCTGCTGCTGCGGCAGCTCGGAGTTGCCGATCACCGAACCGAGGTTCAGCTTCAGGTCCTTGGCGTAGTCCGGTATCGCGGACTTCAGCTCGGCCAGTGCCATGATCACTCACCGGCCAGCAGCTTGACCGGGTCCAGGGTGTCCTCGCCCTTGCTCCAGTTGCAGGGGCAGAGCTCGTCGGTCTGCAGCGCGTCGAGGACCCGCAGGACCTCCTTGGGGTTACGGCCGACGGAGCCGGCCGTCACCATCGTGAACTGGATCTCGTTGTTGGGGTCCACGATGAAGACCGCGCGCTGCGCGAAGCCGTCCTCGCCCTGGATGCCGCAGTCGCTCATCAGCTCGTGCCTGGAGTCCGCGAGCATCGGGAAGGGCAGGTCGCGCAGGTCGTCGTGGTCCTTGCGCCAGGCGTGGTGGACGAACTCGGAGTCGCCGGAGACGCCGAGGATCTGCGCGTCGCGGTCGGCGAACTCCTCGTTCAGCTTGCCGAACGCGGCGATCTCGGTCGGGCAGACGAAGGTGAAGTCCTTGGGCCAGAAGAAGACGACGCGCCACTTGCCCTCGTAGGACTTGTGGTTGATCTCCTCGAACTCCTCGCCGGCCTCCAGCGAGACGCAGGCGGTCAGTTCGTACTCGGGGAACTTGTCACCGACAGTGAGCACGCGCTCTCCTTGTTGCTCGGAAGTCCCTTTTGGGGTCTTCCGTTGGGGGTTGGACGTCTCATACCTTTCCACAGGCTGATTGATCGCGGAAATCGGTAGACTTGTTGATGTTGATCGGAGGTGGTTATCAGTGGCTGTGAGTGGTGTGAACGGAAGGACTCCCCGGCGGAACGCGGGAGGCGTGCGTCAGCCGAGCCTCGCCCAGCTCCGCGCCTTCGCCGCGGTCGCCGAGCATCTCCACTTCCGGGACGCCGCATCGGCCATCGGCATGAGTCAACCCGCGCTCTCCGGAGCCGTCTCCGCGCTGGAGGATGTGCTCGGCGTGCAGCTGCTGGAGCGTACGACGCGCAAAGTGCTGCTCTCTCCCGCGGGGGAGCGGCTCGCGGTCCGCGCCCGTGCCGTGCTGGAGGCCGTCGGCGGGCTGCTGGAGGAGGCCGAGGCGGCGCGGGCGCCGTTCACCGGCGTGCTCCGGCTCGGCGTGATCCCGACCGTCGCGCCGTATCTGCTGCCGACCGTGCTGCGTACGGTCCGTGACCGCTATCCCGAGCTTGAGCTCCAGGTGCACGAGGAGCAGACCGGCTCCCTGCTCGACGGGCTCGCGCACGGGCGGCTGGACGTCCTGCTGCTCGCCGTACCGCTCGGCGCGCCCGGTGTCACCGAACTCCCGCTCTTCGACGAGGACTTCGTGCTGGCGACGCCGCAGGACCACTGGCTCGCGGGGCGCGACGACATTCCGCGCGAGGCGCTGCGCGAACTCGACCTGCTGCTCCTGGACGAGGGGCACTGCCTGCGCGACCAGGCCCTCGACATCTGCCGGGAGGCCGGACGGGAGCAGGGGCTTCCGGTGGCCACGAGCGCGGCCGGGCTCTCGACCCTGGTCCAGCTCGTCGCGGGCGGGCTCGGGGTGACACTGCTGCCGCGCACGGCGCTGCGCGTCGAGACCTCCGGCAACGACAGCCTGGCCACGGGGTCCTTCGCCGACCCCGCCCCGTCACGCCGTATAGCCCTGGCCATGCGCTCGGGGGCGGCGCGTGCGGACGAGTTCGGGATGCTCGCGGCCGCGCTGCGGGAGGCGCTCCGGGCGCTGCCCGTGCAGATCTGCGGCGCGTAGGCCACAGCCCGGCGGCTCACCGCCGTACGACTCTCGCGCCCGCGCGCTCCCCTGTGCCACCGGCGCTTGCCCGCCCCCTTGTGTACGGCTCTCGCGCCCGCTCACGGGCCCGTGGCGCGCACTCCCGCAGGCGTCATCACGCCCTGGGATGCGCCAAGTTGAGTATCGCTACTCCTTGTGAGGGCGTGGCCAGCGATCGAGAGTAATCGGTGTCACACCGGCCCGCTCGGGACGGCGGACCGGTGTGGCCGGCGGCAAACGGGGACGGGTCCGGGACCGACCATCCGGGACCCACGTCCGGTGTGCGCCGTCAGCCTTCGGTTGCACTCCGAGCAGACTTGGAGCCCCCATGCGCATCCGCGGACGCACCGCCTCCACCCTCGCCGCGACACTCGCCCTGGTCCTCACCCCGCTGGCAGCCGCGCCCTCGGCCCACGCGGACGAACCGGACCCCGTGCTCTTCGTGCACGGCTACAAGGGCGGTGCGTGGAACTGGTTCGACATGAAGAGCGACTTCGAGGACGCCGGCTACCCGGCCGACCGGCTGCAGGCCATGTCGTACGACGTCTTCCAGTCCAACGTCACCACCGCGGAGGAGATCCGCGACGAGGTCGACGCCCTGCGCGCCCGCACCGGCGCGGACAAGGTCGACATCGTCACCCACTCGATGGGCGGCCTCGGGTCGCGCTACTACATCAAGTTCCTGGGCGGCGACCAGTACGTCGACGACTGGGTCTCCCTGGGCGGCCCCAACCACGGCACGTCCATCGCCGGGGTCTGCTCGTGGGCGATCACCTCCTGCAAGGAGATGAAGGAGGACAGCGCGTTCCTGTCCGAGCTGAACGCCGGTGACGAGACTCCCGGAGACGTCGACTACGGGGCGTTCTGGTCCCATTGCGACGAGATCATCAACCCTGACGAGAGCACGATCCTGTCCGGCGCCACCAACACCGACATCGGCTGCATCGAGCACGCCTGGCTGCTGGTGAGCGACACCGCGTCCCAGGTGACACGGGACTTCGTGCGCTGACACGGCCCGTACGTGCAGCGGGCACGGAACGCGCGCGCTGACACGGCCCGTACGCGCAACGGGCACGAAAACGCGCCCCCGCCATTGCGGCGGGGGCGCGTTCGTCGTTCACGGCGGGACGGCTACTCGGTGCGGAGGCCGTCCGGGCGCATCATCCGCCACAGCGGCGGCATGCTGACCACGGTGACCAGCAGGATCACGCCCGCCCCGAACCCCGTCATCGTGGAGAGGCTCCACCAGTCGATGGCCACCGGTTCGTCGACCAGCTTCAGCAGCACCGCCCCCAGCGCCACCCCGCCGGCGACCGACAGGCCGAGGCCGAGGGCGACCGGTACGGCCGTCTGCCAGAAGACCGACCAGCCGATGGTCGGGCGGCGGGTTCCGAAGGCCACCAGGACGGACAACAGCCGCCTGCGTTCACGGAGTTGCTCCAGCATCGACACGATCATGCTGGCCCCGATCAGCCCCAGCGTCACGGTTGCGCCGATGAACAGCCCGCGCCGGATGGTGGCGAACTGCGACGTCACCTCGGATTCGCTGAGCGTCATCGCCTGGGTCGTCGGGCCGATCGCGGCAGCGGTGTTGCGGACGTACTCCTTCGCCTCCGGTTCATCGGGATCGAGTTTCACCAGAGCTGACGCGGAGGCGTCGGTGATCCTCGCGATGTCCAGGGCGGAGGGCGTCGCGAAGATGCCGCTGGGCGCGTACCCGAGGGGACTGTCCTTGCTCGTCACCACGCGGGCGGATGCGGGGATCTTCCACAGCTCCGGCTCCCCGGAGGCATCCGGCTGGCCGGTGAGGTCCGCCGTCCGGCCCGGCTTGGCGAAGCCGTAGTCGGCGTCCGACGGCACGACGAAGACATCGCCGTTCCGGCAGGAGGAGATCCGGAGGACCCGTCGCAGCACCGAGCAGTCCGAGACGGTGAGTTCGTCGCCCCGGGCCTCGGCGTTCTTCGGCTTCCGCACCTCCGAGACATAGCCGTGGACTTCGGGGAAGACCTTCTCCACACCACGCGTGTCCCGGACCTTGTCGAAGATCCGGTCGGCCCCGTCCCGGCTCGCGACGGGAGCGGACACGTTCATCTGGGCCCAGCTCGTGTCCCGCCCGGTGGGCCTGGTGTTGTTCTGTTCCGCGCTGGCGAAGAGCATCTGGATGGCGATCGCACCGGCGACGGCGATGGTGATGCCGCTGACCGCACGGGACGCCGTACCGCTGCTGAGCTGGAGCCTGCGCGTCGCCAGCTGCCAGGGCAGCGGACCGCCGCTGAAACGGTTGACGACGGCCTCGACGAGCCAGGGGAGTACGGCAGTGACGCCGATGAGCAACAGCACGGCACCCGTGGCGACTTGGTAGATCTCCAGGTCGCCGCTCCCCTTGAAGCCCCCCACCATCGGAAGCAGCAGGGCAAGCCCGAGCGCGGGAATGGCCAACCGCCACCACAGCCGCCGGCGCCGCGTTGTGCTGATCCGTACGACCCCCAAGGGCTCGATGGTCACGCCGCGGAGCGCGAACAACGTGACGAGTACCCCGGAGAGGGGGACCCCGACGGCGATCAGCAGCGCAAGAACCGGGGAGGGCGTCACATCGGAGGGGAAGACGGTCATGTCCCACATCGACACCGAGCCGGCGAACTGCCGGGCCACCAGGAACAACGCGCTGCCCAGTGCCAATCCGGCAGCCGAGGCGACCATCGCCTCACCGGCGGCGATCCTGCGGACCATGCGACTGTCCGCCCCGACCAGCCGGAGGGCGGCCAGGCGCCGGTCCCGCCGCTCACCACCGAAGCGCACCGCGGTCGCGATGAAGATCGCCACAGGCAGCAGCAGGACGACACAGGCGATGATGACGAGCAGCAGGAGTTGGGGCGGCAGCTCCTCGCTCTCGTTCGGCGTTCCGAAGTGATCGATGCGATAGGTCGCGTCCTTCGGCGCCTTCCCCTTCATGCCCTTGTAGTAGATCAGCTCGCCCGGGCCGCTCAGCCCTTCGTCACCGATCGTTGCCGTGACGCGGTCGGGCAGCCGCTCCCGCAGCACCTTGCCCTCGGGCGAGTTCAGGAGGTCCTGGAGAGCGGGCGAGGCGGCCATCTCGCCCGGACCGGGGAGCTTCGAGACGCCCGGCGGCACGGGCGCCTTGTCGCCGTCCGGGCGGACGGACATCCCCCCGATGTCCTTGTCGTGAAAGGTGGTGGAGTGGTCGAGGACCTGGAGCGTGTCCGGACCCCGCTTGATGTCCGTCCCCCAGCCGCTGGCCGTGGCGCGTGCGTCGGTGCGGGCCTCCCGGGAGGTGACCATGGCCGGGGCGGCGGTCGCCCCCAGCAGGAGGACCACGCCCAGGCCGACGCCTATCGCGGTGAGCAGGGTGCGCGTCCAGCTCTCGCGCCCTCCGGTGAGGGCGAACCGGGCCCCCATCGCGAGGTCGGCGACCCAGCGGGCGAGTCCGGCCCGCGGGGTCTCCTCCGTCGCCGCGGTGGGTGTGCCCGTCGGGCGCTCGGTCATGGTGCCGGTCATCCGACGGCCGCCATGTCCCGCGCCCGGCCGTCCCGTACGACGACCTCGCGGTCGGAGTAGGCGGCGACGCGCGCCTCGTGGGTGACGAGTACGACAGCGGCGCGCGTGGTCCTCGCCGCCTCCGTGAGGAGCTGCATCACGCGCTCGCCGTTGAGGGAGTCCAGGGCGCCGGTCGGCTCGTCCGCGAACAGCACGCTCGGTTCCGTGACCAGTGACCGGGCGACCGCGACCCGCTGGCCCTGACCGCCGGAGACCTCGCCGGGGCGCTTGGCGCGCACATCGTCGACCTCGAGCCGCTCCAGCCACGTCAGCGCACGGGCCTCGGCCTCCTTGCGCTTGGTGCCGTTCAGCCGGAGCGGCAGGGCGACGTTCTCCACACAGGTCAGCTCGGGGACGAGCTGGCCGAACTGGAAGACGAAGCCGAACTCGCCGCGGCGCAGCGCGCTCCGCTCGGAGTCGGACAGCGCCGAGAGCTCACGGCCGCGGAAGTGGACCGAACCCGAGTCGGGCCGGACGATCCCGGCCAGGCAGTGCAGGAGGGTCGACTTGCCCGAGCCGGAGGGGCCCATGACGGCGACGACCTCGCCCGGGTGGATGCCGAAGTCCGCGCCGTCGAGGGCGGGTGTCGGGCCGTACGCCTTGTGGAGGGCGGAGGCGGAGAGCAGGGCGCCGGTGGGGGTCACGAGCGGACCTCCTTCGCGAGCTGGTCGAGTCGGGCGGCGGTCAGCTCGAGCCACCGCAGATCCGCTTCGAGATGGAACAGGGCGTGGTCACAGATGAGCTGGTCGGCGATGTCGCCGGAGGACTTGCGGCGGGTCAGCTCCCGCATGAGCCGCAGATGTTCGGAGCGCTGGGAGTCGAGCAGATCCGCGGCGCTCCTGCTGGTCAGCAGGGCGAGCACGACCTTGGTGTAGAGGGTGCTCTGCAGATACGGCTCGGGCTTCTCGGGTTGTGCGAGCCACTGCTCGACGTCGGTGATCCCGGCGTCGGTGATGGCGTACCGCTTCCGCTCGGGGCCGCCGCCGGGCTCGATGCCGTCGACTTCGACGAGTCCGTTCTTCAGCAGGCGCGACATGGTCGAGTAGACCTGCCCGTAGTGCAGCGGGCGGTCGTGGCCGAAGCGTTCGTCGAAGGCGCGCTTCAGGTCGTAGCCGTGGCGGGGGCCGGACTCCAGGAGTCCGAGCAGAGTGTGGCCAATGGACATGGGCGTGACTCTACACCATGCGTATACGCGTAGTGTATAGACGGGGGGGATAGTCTGTTGCCGCAGGTCAGGCGGTTGAGGAACGCTGTCGTCGGCGGTGCTGTGGCCGTGGGCGGCCCGGCGCGATCCGTTCGGCCGACAGGTCCGGTCCTCGGGTGCCGGACGATCGAGGCCCGCGTCGTTCGGGACACCCGGCCGTCCGGGGCCGCTGCGCTCACCCCCCGGGACCGCTTCGGGTCCGCGGCGTTCGGGGCTCCCTGCCACTCGGGCCGGCAGCTGCTCGGGCCGGGTCCGCAGTCGCTCGGGCCGCTTACTCGGGCCGGGCCCGGGCTACTCGGGCCGAGGCCCGGCGCCCCGCTCCCCGCCCGGCTCCGTCGCCGGGCCGGTGCCCATCGGCGGACGGCCGCGCCGCGGCATCGGGCCCGCCGCGCGGGGCAGGCGGCCGGTCTCCGCCAGCGCCCGGCGCAGCAGGTACTCGATCTGGGCGTTGGTGCTGCGCAGTTCGGACTCCGCCCAGCGTGTGATCGCGTCGTGCACGGCCGGGTCCAGCCGCAGCAGCACCTGCTTGCGCTGCTGCGGCCGGCGCTTCCGGTGCCCGTCGCCGCCCCCGGTGTCGCGGGGGAGTTCGTCGTCGGTCACTGGATGTCCGTCACTGGTAGAGCGTGCCCGTGTTGAGGACCGGCTGGGCGGCCCGGTCGCCGCACAGCACCACCATCAGATTGCTGACCATCGCGGCCTTGCGCTCCTCGTCGAGCTCCACCAGGTCGCGCTCGGACATCCGGGTCAGCGCCGCCTCGACCATCCCGACCGCGCCGTCGACGATCTGGCGCCGGGCGGCCACGACCGCCCCCGCCTGCTGCCGCTGGAGCATCGCCGAGGCGATCTCGGGGGCGTACGCGAGGTGGGTGAAGCGCGACTCCACGATCCGTACGCCGGCGGCCTCGACGCGGGCGGCCAGTTCGGCGGCGAGCTTCTCGGTGATCTCCTCGGCGTTGCCGCGCAGGGACAGGGCGTCCTCGTCGTGCGCGTCGTAGGGGTACTCGATCGCGATGTGCCGGACGGCGGCCTCGGTCTGGGTGGAGACGAACTCCAGGAAGTCGTCCACCTCGAAGACCGCCTGCGCGGTGTCCTCGACCCGCCAGACGACGACGGCGGCGAGCTCGATCGGGTTGCCGTACGCGTCGTTGACCTTGAGGACCGGGGTCTCGTGGTTGCGGACCCGGGTGGAGATCTTCTCGCGCGAGGTCAGTGGGTTCACCCAGCGCAGGCCGTCGGTGCGGATCGTGCCGACGTAGCGACCGAAGAGCTGGACCACGCGGGCCTCGCCCGGCGCCACCATGTTCAGTCCGCTCATCGCGAAGAGCGCGGTGATGCCGATCACCACGCCCAGGGCGATCAGCGGCACCCCGATCGCGGGTGAGCCGTCGCTGGAGACGGCGGCGCCGCCGATGACGGTGCCCACTCCGACGATCAGCCCCACGAGTCCCAGCAGCAGGGCGAGCCCGCCGCCGATGTCGTGTGCCGCGACCTCGCGGACCTGTGGTTTCGGCATCTGCGGTGCGTCGGACATGGTGTCCCCCGTCTCATGGCGTGCGGCGCGGCCGGTGCCGCGTTCTCTAGCAAAGTGATATCACTTTACGCCGCCAAGGCAACCCTCCGGGCGGTTCACATGTCAGTCCCTATGAAGGCGGGTGCTGATTGTCACGTCCGGAAAAACCTAGATCGATCGATGTTTCACCCGAGTTGCGGTGTTAGCGTCGTTGAGTTTTGTGCAGGCGACGGAACTGGAGCTTTGGCGGAAATGGGACGAGCTGACGCGCGTCGGGCGCGGGAACGCGGCGCACGCCGCGCGAAGTCCAAGAGCGGCATACGCCGCTTCTTCACGTGGAGGAAGCTCCTCGGCACCTTCCTCACCGTGTGCTCCCTCTTCATCGGAGCCTTCGTCGCGCTGTACCTCTACGTCGACGTCCCCGGTGCCAACGCCCAGGCCCAACTGCAGAGCAACACCTACCGGTACAGCGACGGCACCGTCATCGCCCGCCGCGGCCAGGTCAACCGCGAGCTCGTACCGCTGACCAAGGTTCCCAAGAGCGTCCAGCGCACCTTCGTCGCCGCCGAGAACAAGACCTTCTACAGCGACTCCGGCGTCGACATGAAGGGCACCGCCCGCGGCCTGCTCAACACCGTCACCGGCAAGGGCAAACAGGGTGGCTCCACGATCACCCAGCAGTACGTCAAGAACTACTTCCTGACGCAGGAGCAGACGGTCAGCCGCAAGGCCAAGGAGCTGATCATCGCGCTCAAGGTCGACCGGGAGAAGAGCAAGGACGAGATCCTCGCCGGGTACATCAACACCAGCTACTACGGGCGCGGCGCCTGGGGGATCCAGGCCGCGGCCCGCGCGTACTACGGCGTGGACTCCGACGATCTGACCGTGGAGCAGGGCGCGTACCTGGCCGCGCTGCTCCAGGCCCCGAACCAGTACGACTGGACCAACGCCAAGTCCGACGACACCGCCCGCAAGCGGGTCCTCCAGCGGTGGAACTACGTCCTGGACAACATGGTCGAGATGGACTGGCTCGATCGCGGCAGGCGCGAGGGCCTGAAGTTCCCCGAGCCGATCGCCCCCAAGTCCGCCCCGGGCCTGGAGGGTCAGGCCGGCTATCTCGTCCAGGCAGCGAAGGCCGAACTGATCGCCTCCGGCGTCGACGAGCAGGAACTCGAGGCGGGCGGCGGGTACGACATCACCCTCAACATCGACCGGAAGAAGCAGCGGGCCCTGGAGAAGGCCGTCAAGAGCAGCCTCCTGGCGGACCTCGACCCCAAGGAGCGGAAGGCCGACGGCCACGTCCAGCCCGGTGCCGCGTCCGTCGACCCGAAGACCGGCCGGGTGCTCGCGCTCTACGGCGGCCGGGACTTCGTCAAACACCAGATCAGCAACGCCACCCGCCGCGACTACCAGGCGGCGTCCACGTTCAAGCCGCTCGTCCTGGCGTCGGCCCTGGAGAACAGCGCCAAGACCCAGGACGGCGTCCCCATCGCCGCCAACACCATGTACGACGGCACGAACAAGCGGCCCGTCAAGGGCAGCCCGACCCCGTTCGCCCCGCCGAACGAGGACAACGTCAGCTACGGCCAGGTCACTGTCCAGCGGGCCATGAACAAGTCCATCAACTCCGTCTTCGCGCAGATGGGCGTCGACGTCGGCCTCCAGGACGTCAAGGACACCGCGGTGGGCCTCGGCATGAACGAGAAGGCGGGCGGCTTCGTCATACGTCCATCCATGTCGCTGGGTGTCATGGGCGCGAGCCCGCTGGACATGGCGGGCGTCTACGCGTCCCTCGACAACCACGGCCAGAAGGTCACCCCGCGGCTGGTGAAGTCCGCCGAGCGGGGCGAGGAGAAGGTCGAACTGCCGGAGCCCGACAAGGAACAGGTGGTCGACCGTACGACCGCGGACTCTCTCACCTCCGTCCTGACGGGCGTCGTCGAGGACGGTACGGGTGCGGCCGCGGCCTCGGCCGGACTGGAGATCGCGGGCAAGACCGGTACGTCGGACGACAACAAGTCCGCCTGGTTCACCGGCTACACCCCCGACCTGGTGACCTCCGTGGGCCTGTTCGGAGAGTCGAAGAACGGCCGGCAGGTGTCGCTCAGCGGTGCGGGCGGCGGCGGCCGCGTCGACGGCGGCAAGTATCCGGCCGAGATCTGGGCCGCGTACACCAAGACCGCGCTGAGCGGGGAGGAACCGGCGAAGTTCGACCTGGACACCGACCAGGGCGCAGCCGTCACCCCCGTGCCCTCCACGTCCTCCGGCACGACCGATCCGGACCCGGACCCGGAGCCGTCCGCCTCGCAAGGGTCGGAGTCCCCGGACGAGCCGTCGCCCAGCGACCCCTCGCCGGACGACCCGTCGCCGAGCACGCCGTCCAGCCCGCCGCCGGAGAGCCCGCGCCCGCCGAAGCCGACCCCCCGCCCGTCGGAACCGCCGGGCCCGGGTGACGGCGACGACCCGCCGCCGCAGTCCTTGGAGGAGTGACACGAACGGGAGCGCCCGGGGCTCTGAAGCCCCGGGCGCTCCCGTTTGTCGGCCACGGATTGCTGATCCGGTCCCGGATCAGCCGCCGTTGACCGCCTTGTTGACGCGGTCGCCAAGGTTCTTGTCGACATTGCGCCAGTACTGGATCGCCCGCTCCAGGATCGGGCGGCTCACGCCGTCCTTGAGGTGGCCGGAGATGTTGGAGACGAGCCGGTCCCGCGCCGCGTCGTCGAGCACGCTGCGGACCATCGTGCCCGCCTGGCCCCAGTCGTCGTCCTCGCGGTGGAGCCTGTACGACTCGCGCACCATCTCGCCCGCCGTGTGCCAGCCTTCCGGGTCCCCGAAGCGTGTGGTGTCCGCGGCCGGTCCGCCGTACGAGTTGGGGGCGTAGACCGCGCCGACCCGGTTGGGCTCGTACCGCATCGGCCCGTCCTTGGCGTAGGAGTGCACGGGGGCGTGCGGCCGGTTCGGCGGCAGCTGGGCGTAGTTGGGGCCGATGCGGTAGCGGTGGGTGTCCGCGTAGGAGAAGATCCGGCCGAGCAGCATCTTGTCCGGCGAGACGCTGATGCCGGGCACGAGATTGGAAGGCTCGAACGCGGACTGCTCGATGTGGACGAAGAAGTCCTCCGGGTTCCGGTTGAGCGTCATCCGGCCGACCTCGATGAGCGGGTAGTCGCCGTGCGGCCAGACCTTCGTCAGGTCGAACGGGTTGAAGCGGTAGTCCGGCGCGTCGTCGAACGGCATGACCTGGACGTACATCGTCCAGGACGGGGCGTCGCCGGCGGCGATGGAGTCGAAGAGGTCGCGCCGGTGCGTGTCCCCGTCCTCGCCCGCGAGGGCGTCGGCCTCGGACTGGGTGAGGAAGTCCATGCCCTGGTCGGTCTTGATGTGGTACTTGATCCAGAAGCGCTCGCCACCGGCGTTGGTCCACATGTAGGTGTGCGAGCCGTAGCCGTTCATGTTGCGGTACGTCTTCGGGACACCGCGGTCGCCCATCAGCCAGGTGACCATGTGGGCCGACTCCGGTGACAGCGTCCAGAAATCCCACTGCATGTCGTGGTCGCGCACCCCGCTGTCGGGGCGGCGCTTCTGGCTGCGGATGAAGTCCTGGAACTTCATCGGGTCCCGGACGAAGAAGACCGGGGTGTTGTTGCCGACCAGGTCGTAGTTGCCGACCTCGGTGTAGAACTTCAGGGCGAAGCCGCGCGGATCGCGCCAGGTGTCGGGGCTGCCCTGCTCACCGGCGACCGTGGAGAACCGGGCCAGCATCTCGGTGGTCCTGCCCGGCTGGAAGAGGTCCGCCTTGGTGAACTGGCTGACGTCGTTGGTCACGGTGAAGACGCCGTACGCGCCACTGCCCTTGGCGTGCACCACCCGCTCGGGGACCCGTTCGCGGTTGAACTGGGCCATCTTCTCGATCAGATAGTGGTCGTGCAGCAGGATCGGTCCGGTGTCTCCGACGGTGAGCGAGTGCTCATCGCTCCCGACGGGGACGCCGGCGTTGTTGGTCGTGTACGGGTACCGGGTGGACTCGGTCATGGAGCGCCTCGCAGTGCGTAGGGATTTATGCCCTTGTGTCCGTTTCGCAGTCAACTCTGCCGACGTCACGTCGGCAACCATCTGGACCGAGTGTCCAGAGCTGAATGTCGTACACGCGGCGAAGCGGGCCACGTGGCGTGGCCGACCTTCACGCGGGGGCGCCGCGGCGGGGCGCCGCGCGCACCCGGCCGTCCACGCGGCGCGCCCCTGCGCAGTGGATCGCAGGGATCACGGGGCGATCCGCCCCCGGTTCGGCGGCCCGGTGGCTTCCGGACATGCGACCGGGCCGCCGCGGTCATGAGCGCAAGGCCGCGACGGCCCGGGTTCGGAGGCCCGGCGGGAAGGCCGACCATGACGGCCGGCCCCTCCCTCAGCTCCGGGGCGGACTGCCCAGCTCGAACCACACCACCTTGCCGGTGCTCAGCCGCGTCGCGCCCCAGCGCCGCGCCAGCTTGTTGACCAGGTACAGCCCGCGCCCGCCCTCGTCCGACGGGCGGGCCTGCCGCAGCCGCGGCAGCTGCGGCACGTCGTCGCCGACCTCGCAGCGCAGCACGTCCGTACGGAGCAGGCGCAGGGTGATCGGCCGCTCGGCGTACCGCACGGCGTTGGTCACCACCTCGCTGATGAGCAGTTCGACGGAGTCGCTGAGGTCCGAGAGACCCCAGCGGTCCAGCGCCCGCCGGGCCAGCCGCCGTGCCTTGCCCGGCGCTTGCTCGGTCGGGTCCAGGAACCAGTACGCGACGTCGCTCGGCGCGATGCCGTCGAACCGGGCGGCCAGCAGCGCTATGTCGTCGTCCCGGTCGCCCGGGCCGAGCATGTCGAGGACCTCGTCGCACAGCGGCTCCAGCGGCGGCGGGTGGTCCGGCCCGGTCAACCGGGCCGTCGCCGTCAGCTTCTCGCGGAGCTGCTCTATCCCGGTCCAGACGTCGCGCATCCGGGATTCGACGAGTCCGTCGGTGTAGAGCAGCAGCGTGGCGCCCGCCGGGGCGTCCAGTTCGACGGCCTCGAAGTCGACACCGCCGACACCGATCGGCGCGCCCGGCGGTACGCGCAGCACCTCGGCCCGGCCGCCCAAGTGCAGCAGAACGGGCGGCGGATGACCGGCGTTGGCCACCACGATCCGGTGCGCCACCGGGTCGTAGACCGCGTAGAGGCAGGTGGCCATGCGGTCGCTGCCGAGCCGCTGCGCCTGCTCGTCGAGGTGGTGCAGCACCTCCTGCGGCGGCAGGTCGAGCCCGGCCAGGGTCTGGGCTGTCGTACGGAGCTGGCCCATGATCGCGGCGGAGGTCATGGAGTGCCCCATGACGTCGCCGACGACGAGGGCGACCCGGCTGCCGGGCAGCGGGATCGCGTCGTACCAGTCGCCGCCCACCCGTGCGGTCTCGGCGGCCGGCAGATAGCGGCTGGCCAGACGTACGCCCGTGGGCTGCGGCAGCGTCTCGGGAAGCATGGTGCGCTGCAGCGCGTCCGCGATGTACGCCTCACGCCCGTACAGCACCGCCTTGTCGACACCCAGCGCCGTGTGCGTCGCGAGCTGCGCGGCGACCAGCAGGTCGTCGGCCTCGAACGCCGGCCGCTCCGGGCGCCGGAAGAAGACGGCGGCGCCGATCACCCGGCGCCGGCCGCGCAGTGGCGCGAGGATGGCCCGCTGGTGGTCGGGGATCGCGTGGTGCGGGCCCAGGAGTTCGGGCAGCGCCGCGCGGGCCGCGGCCGAGTCGCCGAACACCGGTCGTACACCGCGCAGGACTTCGGCGAGCGGCCCGCCGGGCCGCACCTCCGCGAGCTCGGCGGCCTGCGGGAACTCGGTCTGCAGATTGAGCGACGGCATCCGGCCGCCGTCGGTGTCCTGCTCCTCGGGGATCCGGTCGGTGCGGCGCAGCCGGAGCACGACCGGGGCGACCGGCCGCTCGTCGCCGACGGGCAGCGGGTCGCGGAGGTAGACGAGGATGACGTCGGCGAACGTGGGGACGGTGGCCCGGCACAGGCCGAGCACGATCTCGTCCAGGTCGATGCCGCGGGCGATCCGGCGCGTCGCCGCGCCGACGAACCGCAGCCGGTCCCCGGCACGGGAGGTGGTTCCGGTCTCCACGTGCGGCCGGTCCGCCACGGGCTCGACCGGGTCCGGGGCGACCGTTTCGGACCGCCCGCCTCCGCTCGCGGTACCGGTCATCGGCTCGGACGCGGGCCGCTGATGGCCGAGCGAACCGCCCGGCTCGGCCGCCTTCGCACGCGCCGACCGCCGGGACGCGGCCGCGGTGGTCTTGCGCTCCGGGGCCCGGCGGCCGTCTGCGTCGGTGGGGTGCGGCGCGCCCTGCGACGGGTCGGCCGCGGAGGCCGAAGCGGTCGCGCGGCTGCGGCGGTTGGCCACCGAGGACGCCGCGCCTGCGCCGCGCTCCTGGCGGGCCGCTCCGCCGCCCTGGGCGCGGCCGGAGCGCCGGGCGGCGCTCCGTGCGGCGTTGCGGTCCGCGCTGGAACCGTCCGGCTCGGTCGGGTGCGGTGAGCCACCCGAGTCCGTCTCGGACCGTCCTGCGGGCGTGTCCTCCGCCGCGGGGCTGTGCCCCCGGCCGTCGGCGGCCGCGGCGATGCCGTCGGCCGGCGGCCGGGGCCTGCCTATGGTGCCGTCCCGCTCCGCGGAGCGGCGTGAGGTGCGCCGCCGGCTCCCGGACTCCGGGGCCGGGGTGCCGCTCGCGGCCTGCTGCATGGCGCGGCGAGGGTCGGGGGCGGCCGTGCTGGGGGCATCCTCGTGGGCCCGCGGGGCCTGGCCCGCCGCGGGTGCGGCTGGGGCAGCGGCCTGGCGGCCGCTGTGCGAGGTCGGGTACTCCGTCACGCGTAGGGTTCCATCCGTCCGGGGCTGCGCGTCGGGCGCGCTTGGTCAGGCGCGTCGTCGGCAGTTGAGGAAGAGCTGGATCTCGGGCGGTACGTCCGTGCTGGCCGGGGCGTACGAGTACGAGTCCTCCCCGGCGACCTCGAATCCCGCATCGAGTACGACCTGGCGCAATTCGTCCCTCACGTAACCGGATACCCGGATCGTGCGGCCCAGGAACGGAATTGCGAAGTCGTCCACATCGGCTTCGACCATCGACAGGGCGAGCAGCCCTTCGGGCCGCAGCAGTCCGTGCAGTGTGCGCAGGGCGTACGGGATCTCCGCACGGGGGAGCATCAGAAGCGAGAAGTAGGCCGCGATGCCGTCGAACAGGCCCGGTCCCGGGGGTCCTTGGGCCTCGCCGTCCGCCGGAACGGCCGGGTCCGCCAGGTCTGCCAAGTCCGTCGGACCGGACAGATCCGCCAGGTCCGCCACATGGAACTCGGCGGCAGGGACGTTGTCACGGGCGAGCTTGACCATGGCGGGCGACAGGTCGATGCCGACGACCCGGTGCCCCGCCTCGGTCAGCTGCGCCGCGGTGGGCAGCCCCGTGCCGCATCCGACATCGAGGACGCGCGAGCCCGCGGGGAGTTGCTCGGCCAGCGTGCGGCCGGATATGAGCTGCCCCTCCTTGTGCGGGAACGCCTCGTCGTAGCGGTCTCCGATCGCGTCGAATGCCTCTGCCTGCCCGGTCCGGTCGATCCGTAACCGGTCGTACCCGTCGTAGCCGTCTCCGCTCACGACTTCACCTTTCCACCCTCCAGCACTCCAGTGAGTGTGACGTGTGACTGTGACGTCCGGTCAAACCTTTCCGGAGATTGAGCAGTTGTCCCAGTCCCGCAGCGCGCAGTCTCGCGGAGGACGATCCTACGGTTGGTGTCCAGGGGCACATCAAGGGTCTCCTTCGGGAAGATTCCTTCCGCAGGCGGCGTCATGGCCGCGATCTCGTCGCCCCACTGTCCCAGTCCGCCGGAAGGTCCGGCACCGACCAGGCAGGATCCGGCCGCCAGTTCTCCCAGCCGTCGCGGAACGGGGACCCCCAGGCGTCGATGAGTTCGACGGCCGCGCGGCCCGCGGCCCGTACGCGTTCGGCCTGCCCCGCATTCATCAGGCCGGCCTGCTGGGCCTGTGCGAACTCGTCCTCGTCCCTCCAGTCCCACCCGCCATCCGGGTGCACGGAGATGTCCAGGAAGTGATCCTCGGAGTCGACGCCGCGCGCCCACCGCCGCAGCGGCTCCTCCAGGTTCACGTACCAGTTCTTGAAGCGCCAGCCGTTCTCCCAGAACAGCCAGATCGACCAGGGGTCGCCGGGGCGGGCGAGCTTCAGCACGCCGGTGCCGAACCACCGCGAGAGCGTGGTGGAACGCGGCTTGGTGTAGCGGGTGGCCAGCGGTTCGCGGTGCACGGGTGTGCCGTCGCTGAGCACCGGCTTCACGCAGACCGTGCCCGGCGCCATCCACGCCGCCAGCAGCTCGGGGGTGTCCTCGACGACGGTGACGGGACGGCAGATGTGGACTTGGTCGGTGCCGTTGCTCCGGTAGCGCCAGAGGATGTGGTCCCCCGGCTGCCAGGATCCGGTCTCCGCCGCGCCCGTCGTTCCGGTCGTCTCCGCTGTCATGGGCAGATCTTAGGTGCGGTCCCGCGTTCGCGCCGTGACCCCGGGCATCGGGGGGACGCCGTCGCGCGGGGACCGGCCACGGCCTCCGGGTCCCCACCGGCGCGGTGCTGACGGGCCTGCAGGGCCTCCTGGGGCCCGCGTCCCGGGTGTCCCCTACGGGCGTGTCATGCGCAGGACGTCAAGCGCCTCGTCCAGTTGTTCGAGCGTTAGATCTCCCCGGTCCACATAGCCCGACTCGAGCACGACCTCGCGGATGGTCTTCCGCTCGGCAAGCGACTTCTTGGCGACCTTCGCCGCCTCCTCATAGCCGATGTACCGATTGAGCGGGGTGACGACCGACGGGGAGGACTCGGCGTACTGCCGGGCCCGGTCGGCGTTGGCCGTGATGCCGTCCACGGTGCGGTCGGCCAGCAGGCGGGTGGCATTGGTGAGCAGCCTGATGGACTCCAGCAGGTTCTTGCCCATCACCGGGAGCATCACGTTCAGTTCGAAGTTGCCGGAGGCGCCCGCCGTGGTGACCGTGACGTCGTTGCCGATGACCTGGGCGGCCACCATGAGCACCGCCTCCGGGATCACCGGGTTGACCTTTCCCGGCATGATCGAGGAACCGGGCTGGAGATCGGGCAGGTTGATCTCGGCGAGCCCGGTGCGCGGGCCCGAGGCCATCCAGCGCAGATCGTTGGCGATCTTGGTGAGGCCGACCGCGATGGTCCTGAGCTGGCCCGAGGCCTCCACCAGCCCGTCCCGGGCGCCCTGGGCCTCGAAGTGGTCGCGCGCCTCGGTCAGCGGCAGCCCGGTGGTCCGGGCGATCTCGGCGATCACGGCGGCGGAGAAACCGGGCGGGGTGTTGATGCCGGTGCCCACCGCCGTACCGCCCAGGGGGAGTTCGGCGAGGCGGGGGAGGGAGGCGTTCAGGCGCTCCACGCCGTGGCGCATCTGGGCCGCGTAGCCGCCGAACTCCTGACCCAGCGTCACCGGAGTCGCGTCCATCAGATGCGTACGGCCGGACTTCACGACCTCGGCGAACTCCGCCGCCTTGCGCTCCAGGGACGCGGCGAGGTGCTCCAGGGCCGGGATCAGGTCATGGGTCACGGCCGCCGTCGCGGCGATGTGGACGGAGGAAGGGAAGACGTCGTTGGACGACTGGCTGGCGTTGACATGGTCGTTGGGGTGGACGGGGGAGCCGAGGCGCTCGCTCGCCAGCGTCGCGACGACCTCGTTGGTGTTCATGTTGGAGGACGTGCCCGAACCCGTCTGGAAGACGTCCACCGGGAACTGGTCGTCCCAGGCGCCCCCGGCGACCTCCGCCGCCGCCTCCTGGATCGCGGTCGCCAGATCCGGCTCCAGCACCCCGAGTTCGGCGTTCACCTTGGCCGCGGCCGCCTTGATACGGGCCAGCGCCTCGATGTGCGCGCGCTCCAGGCGCTGCCCGGAGACGGGGAAGTTCTCCACCGCCCGCTGGGTCTGCGCGCGCCACTTCGCGGCGGCGGGGACCCGCACCTCGCCCATCGAGTCGTGCTCGACGCGATAGTCGTCCGCGTCTGCGTCGGTCATCGTCACGCACCTCCTGGCATCCACAGCGTTTGTCCGGATCACGATGTTCCCAAGCGGCTCCCCGTGCCAGTAAATACCGCGGGTAACAACAAAAGACACGGGAGGCGCCATGCGACCCGGAAGACCCTGGGTGCGATGCAGCGTCGCGGTCACCGCCGCCCTCGCGGCGGCACTCGGCGGGTTCACGGCCACGGCACCCGCCGCGGCCGCGAGCACCACCCGCACCGCCACAGCATCGACACCCCTCCCACCCGACCTCGAGAAGATCCGCGCGACCGAGGCGACGAAACTCTACGGAGACCCCGCGGAGCGCCCGGTCGACCAGCGCAAGTCCTCCCTGATCTCGCTCGGCGACAGCGAGATCTCCGGTGAGGGCGTCGGCACGTACGACCCCGGCACCAGCGGCCCCGACAACTGGTGCCACCGCTCGCCCGACGCCGCCGTCCACCGCACCGCCATCCCGGCCGACGTCACGTACAACGTCGCCTGCTCGGGCGCCGGCACGGACAACATCCGCATCGGGGGTGCCAAGCAGCACGCGGACGAGCTGGTTCAGAGCGACAATCTGGCCATCAAGGCCCGGAACACCCGGATCAAGATGATCCTGCTCGTCGCCGGTGCCAACGACGACCTGCAGTTCGGGTCCGTGATGACCGACTGCGTCGTGCGCTGGTTCCTCTTCCAGGGAGCCTGCGAACCCAAGTACGCCCCGGGCTGGCAGGCTCGCGTCGACGGCCTCGTCCCCAAGGTCGAGCAGACCGTACGGGATCTGCGGACCGTCATGAGCGGTGCCGGGTACGCCGAGGGCGACTACAGACTCGTCGTCATGGGCTACCCGAGCCCCATCGGCCCCGACTTCCGCGACAACCCCGGCTTCTGGGGCAAGATCCCCGGTGGCTGCACCGGCTACGACTCGGACGCCGTCTGGGGCCGCAACTACGCCGTACCCCGCTTCGAGAGCGGAATGCGGCAGGTCGCCCAGCGCACCGGTGCGACCTACCTCGACAACTCCCGCCTCTTCCACGGTCACGAGGTGTGCATGGAGGACGCCTGGGCGCGGGGGCTGTGGGTCGACCTGACCAACCCCTGGCCGCCGGACTCCAATTCCCTGCGCCAGTCCTTCCACCCCAACGCCCGCGGCCACGAGGCCTTCGCCTCCTGCCTGACCCAGCTCTACGCGACCGACTGGCGCGAGGCGAGCTGCGCCGACCCGGCGAGCACGAACAAGCCGGTGCTGTACGAGGGAGCGTGGGACGACCGGTTCAAGCCCCTGAAGAACGCGGGCACGGGCGCATGCGTCGACGTGACCCAGGCGAAGACCGGCAACGGCAGCGCGGTGACGGGCCACGACTGCCACGGCGGGCGCAACCAGGCGTGGTGGTACGAGAGCGAGCGCGGGTCGCTCCGCACCGAACTCACCCACGACCGCTGCCTGGACGTGTCCGGCAGCCGCTACGAGGCGGGCGCGGAGCTCGTGCTGTGGAACTGCCACGGCGGCACCAACCAGCAGTTCACGCGGGCCGGTGACACGATCCGCCCGGCTGCGGCGGCCGATCTGTGCCTGACGCTGGCGTCGGCGCAGGACCGCCTCCGCCTCCAGAAGTGCGACAACTCGGCGAACCAGCGCTTCGCTTAGGCCGTACGGCAGGGGCAGGCCGTATGGACGCAAGGAACGAGGCGGGCGGCGCATGCGCCGCCCGCCTTGGGTTTCGCGGGAGAGGGGGCCGCCGTCAGTCGTGGGGCGGGAGCCGGCCGATCCGGTGGTCGGCGACGCTCAGGGCCTCCTCCACCAGCCGCCGCAGATGGCCGTGACCCAGCGCGTACACCACCCGGCGGCCCTCCTTGCGGGTCGTCACCAGTCCTGCCAGGCGCAGCCGGGCCAGGTGCTGGCTGACCGAGGGGCGCGCCGCGCCGCAGGCATCGGTCAGCGTCGACACGTCCGCTTCGCCCTCGGAGAGGCGGGAGAGGAGCGCCAGGCGGGTGCGGTCGGCGAGCAGGCCGAGGACCTCGGCGGCGACGGTCAGGCGTTCGCGGTCATCCGGTATCCGCGCACCATGCGCATGTGGTAGGTGCATGCGTGCGTTCATACGCACATAATAGACGGCGTGAGTCATGACCCGAGGAACGAGATGCCGCTCGGCCGTCCCCATGCCCACGGGGATCCGCACGCGCATGGGGATCCGGGCAATGCGCACGCGCGCCCGCACGGGGACCCCGGCACCGCGCGGGCGGCACACCCGCACGGTCACGGGGATCCGCACGGTCACGGGGATCCGCACGGTCACGGGGATCCGGGCACCGCGCACCGGGACTCGCATGCCCACGCACACCCGGACGCGCATCCGCACAACCCCGCGCACCACCGCACCACCCCCGGCGCCTGGGCGCGGATGCGGCACCGGGTCGCGCATGTCCTCACCCCGCACAGCCACCACGCCTCCGACAAGGTCGACTCCGCGATGGAGACCTCCGCCGAGGGCATGCGAACGCTGTGGATCTCCTTGGGAGTTCTGGCCCTGACCGCCGTGTTCCAGGCCGTCGTGGTCGTCGTCTCGGGCTCGGTGGCGCTGCTCGGCGACACCGTCCACAACGCCGCCGACGCGCTCACCGCCGTGCCGCTGGGCATCGCGTTCCTGCTCGGCCGCCGTGCCGCCACACGCCGCTTCACCTACGGGTACGGGCGCGCGGAGGACCTCGCCGGGATCGTCATCGTGATGACCATCGCCGGTTCCGCGGTCCTGGCGGGCTGGGCGGCGGTCGACCGGCTGCTCGACCCGCGGCCGGTCACCCATATCCCCGCGGTCGCCGCCGCGGCCCTCATCGGCTGCGCCGGAAACGAGTGGGTGGCCCGCTACCGCATCCGCACCGGCCGCCGTATCGGCTCCGCGGCCCTCGTCGCCGACGGGCTGCACGCCCGTACCGACGGGCTGACCTCGCTGGCCGTCCTGCTCGGTGCAGGTGGTGCGGCCGTCGGCCTGCAGCTTGCCGACCCCGTCGTTGGCCTGCTCATCACCGCCGCGATCCTGCTGGTTCTGAAGGACGCGGGCCGCGAGGTGTTCCGGCGCCTGATGGACGCCGTCGACCCGGCACTGGTGGACGCGGCCGCGGCGGCGCTCCTCGGGGTGCCGGGCGTGGTGGCGGTGGGCGAGCTGCGGATGCGCTGGATCGGGCACCGGCTCCGGGCCGAGGTCGCGATCGTGGTGGACGGCGAGCTGAGCGTACGCGCCGCGCACCACGTCGCCGTCGAGGCCGAACACACCCTGCTGCACGCCGTACCGCGGCTGACCGCCGCCCTGGTGCACGCGGACCCGGCCGCCGTCCACGGCGAGCCGGATCCGCACGCACCCCTGGCGCACCACACCACGGCGTAGGCCCTCCCGCACCCGGGAGGACCCGCGGCGGGTGCCGCCCGTCAGGGCCTGCGGGTGTCCACCGGAGGAGCCGAGAGCTGCCTACCGGCCGGGGCCGCGGACCGGGATGCTCGTCACGAACGGCTGGGCGGGGGACGGGTCCTGGAAGAAGTCGTTGCCCTTGTCGTCCACGACGATGAAGGCCGGGAAGTCCTCGACCTCGATCCTCCAGACCGCCTCCATGCCCAGCTCCTCGTACTCCAGGACCTCGACCTTCTTGATGCAGTCCTGGGCCAGGCGTGCGGCCGGGCCGCCGATCGAGCCGAGGTAGAAGCCGCCGTGCGCCTTGCACGCGTCGGTGACCTGCTGGGAACGGTTGCCCTTGGCGAGCATGACCTTCGAGCCGCCGGCCGCCTGGAACTGCTCGACGTAGGCGTCCATGCGCCCGGCCGTCGTCGGGCCGAAGGAGCCGGAGGCGTAGCCCTCGGGGGTCTTGGCGGGGCCCGCGTAGTAGACGGGGTGGTTCTTCAGGTACTCGGGCATGCCCTCGCCCGCGTCCAGCCGCTCCTTGATCTTCGCGTGCGCGATGTCACGGGCGACGACGAGCGTGCCGGTCAGCGACAGCCGGGTCTTGACCGGGTGCCGGGTCAGCTCGGCGAGCACCTCGTCCATCGGGCGGTCGAGGTCGACGGCGACGGCATCCAGGTCGGGGCCCGCGCCCTCGGTGAGTTGCTCGTCGGTCGTCTCCGGCAGGTACTTCACCGGGTCCTTCTCGAGCTGCTCCAGGAAGACGCCCTCCGCGGTGATCTTCGCCACGGCCTGGCGGTCGGCGGAGCAGGAGACGGCGATGGCGACGGGACAGGAGGCGCCGTGCCGCGGCAGGCGCACGACCCGTACGTCGTGGCAGAAGTACTTGCCGCCGAACTGCGCGCCGATACCGATCTTCTGCGTCAGCTCGAAGACCTTCTCCTCCAGCTCCTTGTCGCGGAAGCCGTGACCGGTCGGGGAGCCCTCGGCGGGCAGTTCGTCGAGGTAGTGCGCGGAGGCGTACTTGGCGGTCTTCAGCGCGTACTCGGCGGAGGTGCCGCCGACGACGATCGCCAGGTGGTAGGGCGGGCAGGCGGCCGTGCCGAGCGAACGGATCTTCTCCTCCAGGAACTTCATCATGGAGGACTCGTTCAGGACGGCCTTCGTCTCCTGGTAGAGGAAGGACTTGTTGGCCGAGCCGCCGCCCTTGGCCATGAAGAGGAATTTGTACGCGCCGCCGTCGGTCGCGTACAGCTCGATCTGCGCCGGGAGGTTGGATCCGGTGTTCTTCTCCTCCCACATGTTCAGCGGGGCCATCTGCGAGTAGCGCAGATTCAGCTCCGTGTACGCGTCGTGGATGCCGCGCGAGAGGGCCTCCTCGTCGCCGCCCTGCGTCAGCACGTTCTGGCCGCGCTTGCCCATGACGATCGCGGTGCCGGTGTCCTGGCACATGGGCAGCACGCCCGCCGCCGCGATGTTCGCGTTCTTCAGCAGGTCCAGGGCGACGAACTTGTCGTTCGAGGACGCCTCGGGGTCGTCCAGGATGCGGCGGAGCTGGGAGAGGTGAGCCGGGCGCAGATAGTGCGAGATGTCCTTCATCGCCTCGGCCGCCAGCGCGCGCAGCGCCTCCGGCTCGACCTTGAGGAACGTGCGCCCGTCGGCCTCGAAGGTGCTCACGCCCTCCGAGGTCACCAGGCGGTACGGCGTGGTGTCCTCGCCCAGGGGCAGCAGATCCGTGTAGGCGAACTCTGGGCGGGTCGGGCGGGGGGCAGGGGGCATGATTGCCATTCCTCACTCGGCAGACGGCGGCTGGCTTCGATGACAGCGCTGACAAGCGTAGAACGAGCCGGGGCGGCCGAGTCTGTGAGGTAAGGCTCAGCGGGCTGAGGGCTGAGGGCTGAGGGCTGAGGGCTGAGGGCTGCGGGCACCGGGCGCCGGGCGCCGGGCGCCGGCACTGGCCGGCAGGCGTCGCGGGCGTCGCGGTCGGCGCTGCGGCGCACGGTCCGGCAGGTCGTGGGGGCCGGACCCTGGTCGCGATCTATCGCGTTTCGGTACGCTGGGCCGGTGAATCAGCCTGAGCAGCAGCCGGTGCCGTTGACCAAGCCCGCGACGGCCCCCGCGGCCAAGCCTGTCGCCGAGGGGGAGATCCGCGCGTCCGACGCGGACCGCGACCGGTTCGCGGACATCCTCCGCGAGGCCGTCGCCGAGGGGCGGCTGACCGCGGAGGAGCACTCCGACCGGATCGACGGGGTCTACCGCGCCAAGACGCTGGGCGAACTCGAGCCGCTGGTACGGGACTTGCCGACCGCAGACCCGCGTACGCACGCCCCCGGCCCCGCCCACCCGGTGCAGGACGGTCTTCCGGTGCCGACCGTCAACCTGGTCGCCGTCTTCAGCGCCTCGGTGCGCCGGGGGCGTTGGCGGGTCGGCGGCCGTACGAACGCCTTCTCCTGCTTCGGCAGCGTCGAGATCGACCTCACCGAGGCGGTCTTCGAGCAGCAGCAGGTCGTCATCAATGCGACGTCGGTCTTCGGGAGCGTGGAGATCCGGGTCCCGGAGAATGTCACGCTGCGCGGCTCGGGCACGGGCGTCTTCGGCAATGTGGAGGTCGACACCCAGGAGTCGGCGGAACCTGGCGCTCCCGTCGTCGTGGTCTCCGGTTGGGCGGTGTTCGGCAGCATCGAGGCGCGCCCCAAGAGGGGCAAACGCCTGCGTGATCTGCACGCCCGCCTCAGGGGTAACTCCCACGAACGGGTGGATGGTTCGCCGCGCAAACATCTCGGGCACTAGCAAAATGCAACGGTGTGCATAGGCGCGCGTACAGCGGGTAGGGACTGCCCCATCGTCTTCTTGTGCGGCATGGGGGTTGGGACACGGCCGTGCGTGGGGGAGACGGGCAAGGGTGACTCTTTCGCGAATGCCGTCGTCAGGAGTAGACCGTGCTGCAACCGCCGCATCAGCCCCTGCAGGCCGCCGTGCCGCCGCAGCGCATCCCCGCTCGGGATCAAGCGGGGCCCTGGCACTCGGAGGCGGTGTGCCGCCGCGACGAGGCCGGGCTCTTCTTCGCCCCCTCCAAGGAACCGACAGCCGCCCGGCTGTCGCGTGAAGAGGCCGCGAAGCGGGTCTGCGCCCGGTGCCCGGTGATGGTCGAGTGCCGGGAGCACGCACTGCTGCAGCCGGAACCGTACGGCGTGTGGGGCGGGTTGACCGCGGCCGAGCGCCGGGTCGTGCTGGCCCGTCGCCGGCGCAGGGAGGTGGAGCTGCAGAAGGCTGCGCGCTCCGCCGCCGTTCCGCACATCGCAGCGGCCGGGTGACACATACGCCGGGGACGCCCCTGCCGATGCAGGGGCGTCCCCGGCGTATGCCGGCGCTTCTGCGCCGGCCTGTCGCCGCTGCGGTCAGCGTGCCCGGTCGAAGTCGACGGAGCTGTAGGCGCGCAGCTTCGACAGCCGGTGCGTGGAGTCGATCTTCCGGATCGTGCCGGACTTCGAGCGCATCACCAGCGACTCCGTACTGGCGGTCTCCGCGCGGTACCGCACACCGCGCAGCAGCTCGCCGTCCGTGATGCCGGTGGCCACGAAGAACACGTTGTCGCCCTTGACCAGGTCGTCGGTGTGCAGCACCCGGTCGAGGTCGTGGCCGGCGTCCAGCGCCCGCGCCTTCTCCTCGTCGTCCTTCGGCCACAGCTTGCCCTGGATGGTGCCGCCGAGGCACTTGATGGCGCAGGCGGCGATGATGCCCTCCGGCGTCCCGCCGACGCCCATGAGCATGTCAATGCCGCCGCTCTCCCGCACGGCCATGATCGCGCCCGCGACGTCGCCGTCCGAGATGAACTTGATCCGGGCGCCTGTCTCGCGGATCTCCTTGATCAGGGACTCGTGGCGCGGCCGGTCCAGGATGACCACCGTCACATCCTCCGGCGCGCCGTGCTTCGCCTTGGCGACGCGGCGGATGTTGACCGACGGGGGAGCGGTGATGTCCACGTAGTCGGCGGCCTCGGGGCCCGTGACCAGCTTGTCCATGTAGAAGACCGCGGACGGGTCGAACATCGCGCCGCGGTCGGCGGCGGCGAGGACGGCGATCGCGCTGGGCATGCCCTTGGCGGTGAGCGTGGTCCCGTCGATCGGGTCCACGGCGATGTCGCACTCCGCACCGGTGCCGTCGCCGATCCGCTCCCCGTTGTAGAGCATCGGGGCTTCGTCCTTCTCGCCCTCGCCGATGACGACGACGCCGTTCATCGACACGGTGCTGACGAGGGTCCGCATGGCGTTCACGGCAGCGCCGTCGGCGCCGTTCTTGTCGCCGCGGCCCACCCAGCGCCCCGCGGCCATCGCGGCGGCTTCGGTGACCCTGACGAGCTCCAGGGCGAGGTTGCGGTCGGGAGCCTCCGGGCTCACCTCGAGCTGGGACGGCAGAGAATGATCGGTCATCGGAGCGCACCTTTCTGTACGACGACGGCCGGAATGAAGAGGGTGCCTGTGACTTTATCCGTTCATCGCGAATGTGAGCAGAGGGCCCCACGCATGAGCGGCCTCGGGGGGACGGCCGGAAGCGCGGCGGTGGGTCGGGTCACGGGTGCGGTCGGGGTGGTTCCGGATGGTTCGGGATGGTGAGGACCGAGTGCCCCGCGGGGGGTGCCGGAATCGTGCCTCCGGCGATGAGGGACCATGGGCCGCGTGGCAGGCATGCGCGGTACGCAGACGGTTCGGGACATGGTGCTCTCCATGGCGGTCATCGGGGCCGTCGTCGCGGGGATCTATCTCTTCATCCCGCACGACCCCTCGAAGGACCCGGTCAAGCCGATCAGCTACCGGGTCGAGCTGGACACGGCCCGCCGCGCCGCGCCCTATCCGGTGGCTGCCCCCGAGGGCCTGCCCAAGCCCTGGCGCGCGACCTCGGTCCGGTACGACGGCGGCAACCCGGACGGCGCCGCGTGGCACCTGGGCTTCCTGGACCCGGACGACCAGTACGTGGCCGTGGAGCAGAGCAACGGCCGGGCGTCGAAGTTCGTGACCAAGGTCAGCCACGGCGCCGAGAAGACGGGCCGGGAGCAACGGATCGGCGACACGAGCTGGGACCGGTACGAGGGGCAGAAGTACGACGCGCTGGTGCGGGAGGAGCGCGGGGTGACCACGGTCGTGACCGGCACCGCGTCGTACGGGCAGCTCGCGAAGATGGCGGCCGCGCTGCAGACGTCGCAGGGCGCGGGCTGACGCATCGGACAAGCCGGAGGGCTCTCGCGAGGCGAGAGCCCTCCGGTCTTGTCCGCGGGCGATGGCCCGACTTCCTGTGCGCCAGCCCCGACATCCTGTGGGGGCCCGGCCCGGCCCGGCGGCTCGGCTCGGCTTGACCCGGCACCGGACCGGCACCGGACGCGCCGGACAGTCGTGGCGGTCGTGACGGTCGTGGCGGTCGCGACGGCTCCGTCAGACGGTCGTGACGACCTCGTCGTACGCCAGGCGCGGGCTGCGCTGCTGCCAGGCGTCGTCGCCCGGCTTGCCGATGTTCACCACGGCCAGCACCGCGTGGTCGCCCTCGGGGAAGAACTCCTTGTTGATCCCCTCGGCGTCGAAGCCGCTCATCGGGCCCGCGGCCAGGCCGGCGGCGCGGACGCCGATGATGAAGTAGCCGACCTGCAGCGCGCCGTTGAACGAACCGGACTTCTCGCGAGCCGGGCGCTCACTGAAGAAGGCGTCCTTGGCCTGCGGAAACTTGGGGAAGAGCCGGGGCAGCTCCTCGTGGAACTCATGGTCCGCGGCCAGGATCGCGACGAGCGGCGCGGTGGAGGTCTTCGGCCGGTTGCCTTCCGCCATGTGCTGGACGAGGCGCTCGCGGGCCTCGGGGGAGCGGACCAGCACGATGCGCAGCGGGGACTGGTTGAACGCGGTCGGCGCGTACTTCACCAGGTCGTAGACCGCCTGGATCTGCTCATCGCTCACCGGCTCGTCGGTGAACGTGTTGGCGGTCCGGGCCTCACGGAAGAGGAGGTCCTGCGCGGTGGTGTCGAGGGCGAGGGTCATGGGGGCATCTCTCCAGGCTGGCGCGGTGTTCCTTGCTGAGCCGTGTAACCACGGGGGGTGGGTGAATATTCAACCAATGCGCGATCTGTGACCGGCTTCACAATCGAGGGCCGTCTTCACCATCGAGGGTCATCGGCGACGCAGGTTGCAGGCACCGGGGCGGACGCTGTACGGGACGTACTCGCCGGACGGGCATGATCGCCGTACACGCGACGAGCGCCGCGCTGAGGGGTGGCCGGTCGGCCGGTGGCGCCGAACCGGCTCAGCCGTTCCCCGGACCGGCCTCGTCGTCCCCGCCCGTCTCCCCGGCGCCGTCCCCGTCGCCCTCCCCGGACTCCGCGAGGGCCGCGTCGAGCCGCGCCCGCGCACCCTCCAGCCACCGGCGGCAGACCTTCGCCAGCTCCTCGCCGCGCTCCCAGAGCGCGAGGGACTCCTCCAGGGTCGTCCCTCCGGCCTCCAGCTTGCGCACGACCTCGATCAGCTCGTCCCGCGCCTGCTCGTAGCCGAGCGTCGAGTCGGGCGGCGCGGCCGGCCCACCCGCGCCGCCGGCCTTCTCGTCCGTAGTGGTCATGCGTCCAGCCTAGAGGCGGCCTGTGACAGGACCGGTCACGGCGTGACGCGGACCGTGAACTCTCCGTCGGCCACCCGCGCCCGCAGCTTCTCATCCGCCGTGACCTCGTCCGCGGCCCTCACCACCGTGCCGTCGGGCCGCTGCAGTACCGCGTACCCCCGCTCCAGCGTGGCGGCGGGGGAGAGCGACACCACCCGGGCGAGGGTGTGCGCCAGCTCCGAGTCGGCCCGGTCCAGCAGGTGCCCGAGCGTCCTGCGGCCGCGGTGCAGCATCGCCTCGACCTGCTCCTCCCGGTCCTCGACCATGCGCTGCGGCCGCTCCATGCACGGCCGGTGGCGGGCGGCCGCCAGGCCCCGCTCCTCGCGGTCGAGCAGCCCGGTGACGGTGCGCAGCGCCCGCTCGCGGAGCTGCCGGATGCGGATCAACTCCTCGCCGACGTCCGGCACGACCTTCTTCGCGGCATCGGTCGGGGTGGAGGCGCGCAGGTCGGCGACCAGATCGAGCAGCGGGGCGTCCGGCTCGTGCCCGATGGCGGAGACCACGGGCGTACGGCAGTCGGCAACCGCGCGTACGAGCTGCTCGTCCGAGAACGGCAGCAGGTCCTCCACGCTGCCGCCGCCGCGCGCCACGACGATCACGTCCACGTCCGGCCGTGCGTCCAGGTCCTTCACCGCCTGGACGACCTGGGGGACGGCGTGCACACCCTGCACCGCCACATTGCGGATCTCGAAGCGGACCGCGGGCCAGCGGTGGCGCGCGTTCTCCAGCACGTCCCGCTCCGCCGCCGAGGCCCGCCCGCAGACCAGCCCGATGAGCTGCGGCAGGAAGGGCAGCGACCGCTTCCGGTCGAGAGCGAACAGCCCTTCCGCCGCCAGCGCCTTCTTGAGCTGCTCCAGCCGGGCCAGCAGCTCGCCGACGCCGACCGGCCTGATCTCGGTGGCGCGGAGCGAGAGCTGGCCACGGGGCGCGTACCACTCCGGCTTGGCGTGCACGACGACCCGCGCGCCCTCGGAGATGATGTCCGCGACCCGGTCGAAGACCAGGCGATAGCAGGTCACCGAGAGCGAGATGTCGTGCGAGGGGTCGCGCAGGGTCAGGAACACCACACCCGCGCCCGGCCTCCGCGAGAGCTGCGTGATCTGACCCTCGACCCATACCGAGCCGAGCCGGTCGATCCATCCGCCGATCAGCCGTGACACCTGGCCCACGGGGATGGGCGCGTCCGGCGAGGTGTTGAGACCCATACCGGCAGGCTAGCCGCCCCCGCCGACACCGCGGCGCGCCCGCTGGAACCCGTACCCGAGCAGCCCCGCCGCCAGCCAGGCCGCGCCCGCCGCCAGCGCCAACCCGGACGCCTCCACGATCACCGCGGTCGTCACCGTCATGCCCAGCAACGGGACGACCAGGTGCCGGAGCACGCCGAACCCGGGGCCCCGGTGCCGTACGGCGAACCAGCCGATCACCGAGGCGTGCAGCAGCGTGAAGGCGCACAGGGCGCCCACGTTCACCACCGACACCAGGTGGTCGAGCCCGTCGTCCTCCCGGGCCGCCCACACGGCCGCGCCCAGCGTCACCACCGCGGAGAGCAGAAGCGCCCGCCGCGGTACGCCCGTCCGGCCCTCCACCGCCGACAGCCCGGCCGGCAGCCGCCGTTCACGGGCCATCGCGAACAGCAGCCGCCCGGCGGCCGCCTGCCCGGCCAGCGCCGCGAAGGCCGCGCCGATCGCCTTGCCGACCGCGATCAGATCGTGCAGCCAGTCGCCGACGCCGGCGTCCACCGCCGCGTAGAAGGCAGGCCCCTGGAGGGCCGGGTCCGCGGCCAGTTCGGCCGAGGACACCGGCGTCAGCAGAGCAGCCAGATAGGTCTGCAGCACGAACAGCGCGCCCGCCAGCGCAAGACAGAACAGCACGGCGCGCCCCACCCGCTCCGCACCACCGGCCGCCACCCCGGGCGCCCCCTTCCCCCGCGCCCCGTCTCCCCGTACCTCCTCCGCGAAGGAGGCGATCGCGTCGAAGCCCAGATACGACAGCACCGCCACCGACACCGCCCCCACCACCGCGCCCGCGGAGAAGCCCAGCGTTCCGTCGCCCGTCAGCGGCGACAGCCAGCCGCGCTGCGCCCCGCCCCCGGCAAGCACCACCAGCGCCGAGACGACGAAGACGCACAGCACCGCGATCTCCAGGGCCAGCACCGCGAGACCGGCGCGCGCAGCGACCCATACGCCCGACAGATTCAGCGCCGTTGTGAGGACGACCGCGATCGCCGTCCACACCCACTGGTCCACCTCCGGAACCAACGCCTCCATCGCGATGCCGGAGAAGAGATAGGCGACCGCGGGGATCAGGAGGTAATCGAGCAGCACCATCCACCCGGCCACGAAGCCCGGCAGCTCGCCGAGGGCCGCCCGGGCGTACGCGAACACCGAGCCCGCCCGCGGGACCACCCGGACCATCAGGGCGTAGCTGAATGCGGTGAACGCCATCGCGACCGTCGCCACCACGTAGACCAGCGCGACCGCACCGTGGCTCCTGGCGTCGAGCGTGCCGAAGATGCCGACCGGCGCCATGGGCGCGATGAACAGCAGCCCGTAGACGACGAGGTCGCGGACCCCCAGTGTCCGCCGCAGCCCCCCGCCCCCCTGCCGGTCCGGGCCGCTGCCGCTCTGCCCGCCGGCCATCGTTCCTCCTCGTCGGCCACCGGTGGCGACCCGGTCCCAGTCTGGGCACGAGCCGAACGAATTGCTCGGCGGCACGGCCTTACGATGGTGCGCATGACTGCTACGCCCAGCCCGTCGCCCGCCAGTGCCCCCAGCGGAGACGTCTCGCACCGCGATGACCGGCGCCGCGTCCTGCTCGCAGCCCCCCGGGGCTATTGCGCGGGCGTGGACCGTGCCGTGATCGCGGTCGAGAAGGCCCTGGAGCAGTACGGCGCACCCGTCTATGTGCGCCACGAGATCGTCCACAACAAGTACGTCGTCAAGACCCTCGAGAAGAAGGGCGCCATCTTCGTCGACGAGACGGAGGAGGTCCCCGAGGGCAACATCGTGATCTTCTCGGCCCACGGCGTCGCGCCGGTGGTCCACGAGGAGGCCCAGCGCGGCAAGCTCGCCAGCATCGACGCCACCTGCCCGCTCGTCACCAAGGTCCACAAGGAAGCCGTCCGCTTCGCCGGTGACGACTACGACATCCTCCTCATCGGCCACGAGGGCCACGAGGAGGTCATCGGCACCAGCGGCGAGGCCCCGGACCACATCCAGCTCGTCGACGGCCCGGAGGACGTGAAGAACGTCGAGGTCCGCGACCCGGACAAGGTGGTCTGGCTCTCCCAGACCACGCTCTCGGTCGACGAGACCATGGAGACGGTCGACGCCCTCAAGGGCCGCTTCCCCAACCTCCTCTCCCCGCCCAGCGACGACATCTGCTACGCCACCCAGAACCGGCAGGTCGCCGTCAAGCAGATGGGCGCCGAGGCCGACCTCGTCATCGTCGTCGGCTCCAAGAACTCCTCGAACTCCGTCCGCCTGGTCGAGGTCGCGCTCGGTGCGGGCGCCAAGGACGCGCACCTGGTCGACTTCGCCGACGAGATCGACGCGTCCTGGCTGGAGGGCGTGAGGACCGTAGGCGTCACCTCCGGCGCCTCCGTCCCCGAGATCCTGGTCGAGGGTGTGCTGGAGTGGCTCGCCCTGCGCGGCTACGAGGACGTGGAGACGGTGACGGCCGCCGAGGAGTCCATCGCGTTCTCCCTGCCGAAGGAGCTGCGGCGGGACCTGCGGTCCGAGGCGGCGGCGCTGACGGCCCGGGCCGGTGACGCGCAGTCCTCGCCGGGCTCGTCGCCCTCGCCCTCGTCCTCCTAGGCTTCGGCCGAGCCCGGCCACACCTCAGCGCAAGGGTCGCTCCGTCTGGTCCCCGGGGGTTCCCCGGCCTCATCCCGGGGTTCCTCCGCGTCCGGCACGTGCGCCTGCGCTCCTCGCCGTAGCGTTGAGCACATGAATGTTTTCGGCGTGGACATCGGAGGGTCGGGCATCAAGGGCGCCCCGGTCGAGCTGGACCGGGGCCGCCTCACCGAGGAACGGCACAAGGTGCTCACCCCGCATCCGGCGACCCCGGAAGCCGTGGCCGGATGCGTCAAGGAGGTCGTGGACCACTTCGGCTGGTCGGGCCCGGTCGGCGTGACCTTTCCCGGCGTGGTCACCGGCGGCACGACCCGTACGGCCGCGAATGTCGACAAGGGCTGGGTGGACCGGGACGCGGAAGGCATGCTCGCCGACCTGCTCGGGCTCCCCGTCACCGTGCTGAACGACGCGGACGCCGCCGGGGTCGCCGAGATGGCGTTCGGGGCGGGCCGCGGCCGCAACGGAACGGTGATCCTGCTGACCCTCGGTACGGGCATCGGCAGCGCGGTCTTCACCGGCGGCCGGCTGGTGCCGAACACCGAACTCGGCCATCTGGAACTGGGCGGGCACGAAGCGGAGAAGCGCGCGTCCACCAAGGCCAAGGAGGACGAGGACCTCGGCTGGCACCACTGGGCGCACAGGGTCGAGAAGTACCTGGCGCATGTGGAGATGCTCTTCTCGCCGGAGCTGTTCATCCTCGGCGGCGGGGTGAGCCGCAAGGCGGAGAAGTTCCTGCCGCACATCAACGGCATCAGGGCCGCGATCGAACCGGCGCAGCTCCAGAACAACGCGGGGATCGTGGGCGCAGCGATGGCGGCGGCGGAACGGGGCGATGCGGCGCCGGCGGCGCGGGTGGCGTAGGGGACGGCGGGGAGCCGGACCGGGACCGGTACTGGTACGGGCTTGGTGCCTTGCCCAGGCCGAGTGCTCGTTCGGTGCCGGTGCCGGTGCCGGTGCCAGTGAAGGCCCGATGCAGGTGCAGGCCGGGCGCCGTGCTCAGGCGCGGCGCCCGCTCAGCTCGGTGCCTCACTCAGTCCCGGTGTCCGTGCAGATCCGGCGCCCGCTCAGGCGCGCTGGGCGCGCTCGGTGGACTGGGCGCCCGCGGGGGTGCTCTGCGCCTGCTGGGCCGCTCTGTCCCCCATGCGCAGCACCTTGCGCGCGCCGACGGTCAGGCAGGCCGCCAGCGTTCCGCCGTACAGCCACCCCGCATGCAGGGCGAGCTGCGTGAACACCGCCATCACATGGCCGCCGAGGCCGCCCTCGCCCCCACTGATCGGCGGCAGCCCTGCGGTGAAGGCGATCGGCGCGCTGACCGGCGCCCCGATGAGGTCGGCGGGGCGCACCCAGAGGCCGGCGGCCACGCCGAGGAGGACGAAGACCAGGCCGTAGACGAAGGGCGATCCGTCGAGGAGCCACTCGTCCAGGGCACCCGTGGTGAACATGATGAACATGGAGAGCAGGCCGCACCCCAGCCCCGTGAAGCGGGGGCCGGGCACGCGCTCGAGCCGTCGCAGCCGCCGCAGCGCGGCCAGTACGGGAGGCGCGGACCGCGGGGGCGCGGCGCGGTAGACGGTCGCCGACTCCTGCTCGGGCAGGCGGGGTTCGCCCTGGGGCTTACGGGTCCTGTGATGATCCACGGGAACAACGTAGGTCGCGGCGCAGGTGGAATCAGCATATGGACACGCCGTTGGCCGGGCCTTGATCCTGCGTTCGACCGCGGCCCGTCCGCCCCGGCCGCGGCGCCGCTCGCCCGCCCGGAGCGGCCTGTCCCCACCGCGTACGAGAGACCCTCGGCGACGCCCGTAGACTGGATGACCGTGCCCGCACGCCGGGCCGGGTCCCTTCACACATTCTCGCTACGGGAAGTCGCCACGTGTCGCTCACGATCGGAATCGTCGGTCTGCCGAATGTCGGCAAGTCGACCCTGTTCAACGCCCTGACCAAGAACGACGTGCTGGCGGCCAACTACCCGTTCGCCACCATCGAGCCCCACGTCGGCGTCGTCGGCCTCCCCGACCCGCGTCTGGACAAACTGGCCGAGATCTTCTCCTCCGAGCGCAAGCTTCCGGCCACCGTCGACTTCGTCGACATCGCGGGCATCGTGCGCGGCGCCTCGGAGGGCGAGGGCCTGGGCAACAAGTTCCTGGCGAACATCCGCGAGTCCGACGCGATCTGCCAGGTCATCCGCGCGTTCGAGGACGAGAACGTCGTCCACGTCGACGGCAAGGTCTCGCCCAAGAGCGACATCGAGACGATCAACACCGAGCTGATCCTCGCCGACCTCCAGACCGTCGAGAAGATCCTGCCGCGGCTGACGAAGGACGCCCGCCTCCAGAAGGACAAGGCCGCCGTCCTCGGCGCCGTGGAATCGGCGAAGGCGATCCTCGAAGAGGGCCGCACGCTCTTCTCCGCGGGCATCACCAAGGAGACCGAGCAGGGACAGCTGCTCCGCGAACTCTTCCTGCTCACCACCAAGCCGTTCCTCTACGTCTTCAACGTCGACGAGGACGAGCTCACGGACGAGGCCTTCAAGGCGGAGCAGCGCGCGCTGGTCGCCCCGGCCGAGGCGATCTTCCTCAACGCCAAGATCGAGTCCGAGCTGATCGAGCTCGACGACGAGGAGTCGCTGGAGCTCCTCCAGGCCATGGGCCAGGAGGAGCCGGGCCTCGCCACCCTGGCGCGCGTCGGCTTCGAGACCCTCGGCCTCCAGACGTACCTCACGGCGGGCCCGAAGGAGGCCCGAGCCTGGACGATCAAGAAGGGCGCCACGGCCCCGGAGGCGGCCGGTGTGATCCACACCGACTTCCAGAAGGGTTTCATCAAGGCCGAGATCGTCTCGTACGAGGACCTGGTCGAGACTGGCTCCATCCCGGAGGCCCGCGCCAAGGGCAAGGCCCGGATGGAGGGCAAGGAATACGTGATGCAGGACGGGGACGTGGTGGAGTTCCGCTTCAACGTGTGACCCTGCGTGCATGCCGAGCGTCAGGTAGGCCCGTGACGCGTGCGCGCAGAAGGGGTCAGGCTCTTGCGGGCCTGACCCCTTCGCCGTTCCCAGGGAGATGTGGCGCCGGCCCCGGCTGCGCCTCGCGGGAGGCGCCTATGTGGCCGTAGTGATGGTCCTGCTGCTGATTGTTACTTTCATTGGGCGCTTGATAACCTGCGTCCAATGAAAGTATCGCCGAGTCTGCTTCCTATTCTCCGATCCCGTATGCAAGGAGAGCTCCTCGCACTCGTGCTCTTGCATCCGGAGCGCGAATACAGCATCACTGAGCTGGCCACTGACGTCGGAGTGACGCCCACAGCTGTCTTGCGCGAGGTCGACCGGTTGACCGGCGGTGGCATCCTGACCGATCGGCGAGTCGGACGCAGTCGCCTCGTCAAGGCGCGTACGGATACGCCGCTGTACCGTCCCTTGAGCGATCTCATGTCCGTCTCGTTCGGCCCCCTGTCAGTGCTCACCGACGCACTGTTGGGCCTCGAAGGTGTGAAGCAGGCCTACATCTACGGCTCTTGGGCTGCCCGGTACAACGGCGAGGCAGGGCCGCCGCCGGCTGATGTCGATGTCCTCGTGGTGGGTGAGCCCGATGCCGACGCGCTCTTCGACCTTGCCGAGGAGGCGTCTCGCCGACTGCGTCGTGAGGTCAACGTCCATCGGGTCTCCGTGGAGGCGTGGGAGACCGGCAGGGATGATCCGTTCCTCACCAGCGTTCGCGAACGTCCGCTGGTGCGGTTGAACCTTGACCTGGAGTCGGAATGACGCGTTGGAATCAAGGGCGGTCGACGGTCGACGCACTCATCGGCAGTGGCCATCTCGAACGGGTACCCGCCTCCCGGCAGGCCGCGGAAGCGGAACTCGTCCGGGCGCGTACACATGTCGGCTCTGCGGGGCAGTTGTTGGCGACGGACCCGGAGGGCGCGTACACGCTGGCCTATGACGCCGCGCGCAGAGCGCTGGCCGCGGTACTGCAGAACCAGGGACTACGCGGCACCAGCCGCGGCGGCCACACCGTCATCTACGAGGCCCTGCGAGCACAGCTCGATCCGCCGCTCGGGTCTGTACTGCGGCCTTTCAACCGCATGCGAGCCCGGCGCAACGAAGTCGAGTACCGGTCGTCGGAGGCCCCTACCGTGACGCCGGAGGAGGTTGCGGCCGACTTGAAGAAGGTGGAGGCGCTCATCGAGCTCGCGGAGAAGGCGATCCCGAACATGCCACGCTATTGAGGCCTCGATCGTCTTCTCGGCATCCAGACCTTTGAGAACGTCACGGGGGCGATTCTCCGGTGCCTGCGAGTGCTGGACAATCAGGACCGCGTAGGTCAGCGCGCGAGGGCGATCGGTCGAGTTGAGGATGCCCATGGCGAGACGGATCGCGAGAGGTCCGTTCACGGTCGCTACGGACGAGGCCAGGTCGATGGGCTGGGTAGCCAGATCGAAGGCCGGGCGGGCTTCATGGGCCAGTTCCTGGTCACAGCGGAGTCGTCGATGTGCCGCTTCAACAGGTGACGCGGGAGCATCCTGGTTACGGGCGCAGCCTGCGCGCCCGCACCGACGGCTCGATGGCGGTTCAGGTGCCGATCTCGTCGACCCAGGCGTACTCCAGGAGCGCCTTGGGCAGGTACTCGGACTCGATCTCGATGGGGAAGCCCTGATCGCGAGCGAGGCAGGCGATGGCAAGGGGGCCGAGGGCGACGAGGCCGTCGCTGCTCATGGCGCGGTCCTCGGTCGCGCTCCAGTAGTCCTTGTGCCAGCGCAGCGCGTCGCTGAGCGCGATGTTGAACTGTTCGTGGTCCTGTCGCAGGTAGCGGTAGAACAGGATGATCGGCGGATAAAGGATCTTCGACATCAACTCCGCGTCGGACTGTCGGGCCGCCTCAGGGGCGGTGCCGTCGACGGCGGCGACGAGTTTGTCGCCGATGTCCTGGCGGCCGAGCCAGAAGCTCTGCAGGGTCTCCACCCAGGAGTAGATGTATTCGTCGAAGACCGCGCCGGAATCGCGCAGCAGTGAGACGGGCACGTCGGCGAGTTGCTTCAGGCGCTCGTTCTCGCGGCAGATCATCGCCAGGTAGAAGGCGGTGATCCAGGTGCCCGCGTTCACATGGGGCTGCGCGCCGGTGGCAGGAATGATCTTCTCCTGCTCTCTGATCCGGCATGTCACGCTGGTTCCTTCGGCTGCGGTGGCCGCCGCGAAGAGCGCGGACCCGGTCTGCATGGCCATGATCCACGCTTCCCAGGTTTCGAACTGCACCGCCTCGGTATCCGTCGCGCAGCGTGATGTGGCAAGGGCGAGCATGGTGTCCAGCGCCTGGGTGCGGGCGACCTCCGAGCCCTCGATGCGCTTGAGCACCCAGTCCGCGGTCTTGTCGAGAGACGCCAATCCGTCGGATGCGACGTCCGTGGGGTAGCCATGGCGGGCGACGCTCGTGACCACTGGCTCTCTCCTTCTAGCCGATCTTGAAGTGTTCCAGGCTAGCCCCAGCGTAGGTGCCCGTGTTGTCGTTGGCCTTGACCAGGACGTACTTCAGCTTGCCACTGTCGAGAGCGTCAAGCAGGTCGCGCGCCAAATCGCCGTTCATGATTGTGTTTCCTACGGCATCGGTCGTCTTGAGACCGGAGCGCAGCTGCATCTCGGCGATGATCGCGTGAACGTAATGCTTGGTGCCCTGCTGGACCATGAAGCCCTTGGCAGAGCCGGCTCCCTGGCGCCAGATGAGGTTCCCGGAGGGAGCCTTGGCCTCGACGACGAGGTAGCTCCCGTCATCCAGCTTGTACAACTGGTCGAACATATTGGCGCCGTTCGGCGTCTTGGGGAGCGGGATCGGTTGGGCATCTGGGAACTTCTCGGGGATGACGTGGAACTTCGCGGCGTCTTCACCGAGCTGCTCGGATATAGAGCTGTTGTTGGGTGTGTCGCCGAGCTGCGCGTGGTACGCATCCTGCGCGTCCTTGAGGGTGTCCCCCATCTCATGGGATGAGTCGTTCTTGAAGGCCCGCTCGGCGCTCTCCAGGTCCAGGGCCACCCTGCGGTTCATCGCCACGTCATCCAGGTGACTGAGGTGCTGGGTGGGGACTGAGTCCCGTCCCAGGGGAGTCGCCGGAGCCAGCCTGGTTTCGCCCGGCCTAGAGGGCATGGAGTCCCGGGCGATCCAGTTCCCGTCCGAGTCCTTCGCAAGTATGGGAAGGGGATTCTGATTCTCGTCAACGGCCTTGATGCTCCAACGGTGACCGTCGGGGCGATAGTGCTTCTCGAACCAGGTGGGGTCTTCGTTGGCCTTGAGGATCTGCTCCTCGACCACCCGCTCCTGCTCTGCGGCCGTCCGTTCCCGCTGCCCGTTTTCGGCGGTACCGCTGCCCTCGTCCGCCTGGTTCGCGGGCGTGCCTGCCTCGTCGCCGATCCGGCCCGCGTCGCCCACAGCATCGTCGCCGAACCGACCAGCGTCGCCAAAGGCGTCATCGCCGAAGCGGCCGGCGAGGTCGTCCAGGTTGCTGGGGAGGAGGGGACCGCCGGGCCCGCCCGGGCGCAGGCCAGTGTCCGCGGCGCCGCTGGGCACGGCATTGTCCAGGCCGTTGGACGGCGCGTGGGCCCTGCCGCCCGGAACGGCGTTGTCCAGGTTCTTGGTTGGCAGGTCGGTAACACCGCCGCCGGGGGTGTGATTGGCGAACCCACCCAGCGCGTCGTCGAAACGGCCTGCGGAGTCGCCGACGTTGTCGCCCATGTGGGCCGCGTTGTCGGACACATGGGCGCCCACCAAGGCCGGCTCCCGTACCGGTGTCTCCACGCGCGGCATCTCCGCCGGCGGCCTGGCGTTCGCGTCATCGGCGCCCCTCGGTGCCCCGTCCGCGTGCTGGATGAGGTTGCCCTGGTCGTCGAGGATGTTGCCCTGGTTGTCCAGGTACTGGGCCGGGGCGCCCGCCTCCGTGGGCAGTTTGACCGCGCCCTCCGGGACCACCGTCGCGCCCTCCGGCAGCTTGACCGTGCCCTCGGGCAGCTTCACCGCGCCCTCCGGGATCGGGGTGCCCTCCGGGAGTTTGACCGCGCCGTTGCCCAGGTCGGTCGCGCCCGCCGGGATGGGTGTGCCCTCGGGGAGCTTGATCGCGCCGCCCTCGGGGATCCTGACCGCACCCTCGGGAAGGGTGGCTCCCTCGGGCAACTTGACGGTGCCCTCAGGGAGTTTGACCGCACCCTCGGGCAGCGAGATGGCGCCTTCGGGCAGCGTCGGCACCTCGATGTTGCCGACGCCCTTCAGGCCGGCCATCACATCGCCGATCTTGGACAGGCCCGCGCCCGCGCCCTTGGTGATGTACGTCATCGGGTCGATGAACCGGCCGGCCTTCCCCGCCGTGGACAGCACCTTGGCGACCGCGCCGGCCTTGCCCGCGCCGGATACGCCGGCGCCCGCTCCGCCCGTGACGACGGTGGTGACCACGTTGAAGGTGACCGCGCCCGCGGCCCGTCCGGGGTTCTTGCCCCACTGGTCCCAGGCGACCAGGGCTTTGCCGGTCTCCTTCATCGCGGTGCGCGAGTCACGGATCCAGGAGGGGAGTTTGTCGTCCGGCAGCGTCAGGAACGCGGTGCCCACGCCGGGGATGGCCGTCAGCGCGAGGCCGGTGGCGAGTTTGGCCAGGCCGGTCCAGGACTGTTTGAAGGCTTCCCAGCCGCCGAAGCCGACCAGGGTGCCCAGGCCCTTGAGGGTGCCCCAGACGCCGTCGACGATCACGCCGTCCCAGACGAAGGACTTGACCCAGTGGCCGACTTCGTACCAGTGGTGCTTCTCGTCGACCGGGTCGCCCCACGGCAGTTTGGCGTTCTTCATGTCCTCCGCGTCGAACCCGTACTGGTTCTTGCGGTCGGATCCGTCCCCGGCGACCATCTGGGTGCCGTTGACCAGTGCTGTGATCTTGTTGTGGCAGCTTCGCTCTGCGGCCCAGAACGCAGCGACCGCGGCGGTGATGTCGTCGCGGAGCTGGTTGTGCTCCTCGACCTTGTCGCCGTCGTACTGCCACTCGTCGTCCTCCTTCGTCATCTCGACGAAGTTGGTGGCGTCGTTCTTCAGCTGCTCGAGCTTCGCCTTGATCGGCCGGACTTCGGTGGCGTATTCCGTGAGCGCGGACGAAACCTTCTCCAGGTCGTCGGCGAAGGCGTCCGCCTTGTCGGCCACCGGCTTGGTGGTCGCGAACAACTGCTCGGCCTCGGGCGCCTTGTAGTACGCCGAGAGCCCCTGGAACTTGGAGTGAATGTCCGAGCCGGTTTTGCGGATCTTTCCGGCGTCGCCCTTCAGGCCGCCCGCGTCGCTCTCCAACTCCTCGAGTTTGCCGGTGAACTGGGGGATCGCACCCGGGCTGATCATTTCTGCCCTCCGCCCTTGGGCATGTCGATCTTCGGCTCGGCCAGCGCCTTGCGCTGCGCCTCGGCGGCCATCTCCATGTCACCGTCCAGATAGGCGGTGGTGGCTTCCACCGCGCCCGCGAGGGACTTGCCGGCGCGTGCGGCGATGAACTTCAGATCGCCGGTGGTGGCCTTGGCGAACTCGGCGAGAGCGAGCGCCACCAGGCCCTTGCCGCCGTTCTCTCCGCCGCCACCCCCGCCCTCGCCTTCGCCGCTGATGGTTCCGGCGTGGGTCGCGGCCGATTCCAGGTGCGTGCTGTACGCCTTCAGCTGGCCCTCGAAGTGCCCGGCGACCTCACCGGTCGTCTTCAACACACCCTGAATGCCCTGGGGTTGAAGATCCCACCCGCCCATGCGTTCCCCCTGTGATCCGATCGCCTCGCCGGTCCTTGTCCGCGTGCCGGTGTGTCAGCCGATGCCGTCGACGGCGGACTTGGCCCGGGAAAGGGTGTGCTGGGCGGTGCCGTCGTTCTTCTCCAGCGTGGTCTTCAGGAGCTGGATGATGCTGCGCACCTCCTGGGAGGCGCGGTTCCAGCGCAGCTCCTTGTCGTGGTACGCGTCGGAGACGCCGTCGGCCTGGAAGTCGGTCATTGCCGCTTTGACCTGGCGGTCGCGATCCGTGATCACCTGTTCCAGGCGGGCGATCACGGCCTGGATGTTGCCCTGCGCGTCCGAGGAGGCGCCGATGTCGTAGGAGCGGCGGTCAGCGTTGCCGGCCATGTGTCCTCATCCCCCTGGTATTCAGCGGCCGCCGAAGCGGGCGGCGTCGAAGTTGGCGGCGGCCATGTTCGAGCGTGCGTTGTCCGCCGACTCCTGGTCGCCCGTGCCGAACGACGTCTCCATCCCGGACTGGCCTCCCAGGATCGCGCCCAGGGAGCCGTTCAGCGCCGCCGTGATCTCATCGCTGTTCATCTTGAACTGGTCGAAGGCGGCCTTGCCCGAGCCGTTGAACTTCCCCTCGAGCGGCTGCGCCGCCTGGATCAGCTGGCGGATCAGTGAGCCGAGATCGTCACTCGACCCCCGCGACTGCGACATCAGGTTCGACAGAACCTGCGATCCCATGTCGAACTTCATCTCAACTCCCCCGGCGAGAACGGTCGATGGTGTGCCCCCCATGCTCTCCGTTTTCCCGTCGCTGTCGCAATCCGCTTCTCGAGCCGTGACCAACTCATAACAAAGTCAAAGGAGTTGAAGGTTCACAGGTTCCGGGGCAGGTCCGGCAGCGACTGGTCACGCGCCCTTGAGATGCCGCATCAGGCGCTCGAAGTCCTGCCAGCCCGACAGATCCGACGGGTCGCCCGGCAGCGGGTAGTACAGCGCGGGACGGGTCTTCGGGCCGAGCTGGACCGGTGCCTCGGAAAGCGGGGTGCGCCGGGCGCGGTCGCCGGGCATCTCGCGGACCTCCTCCGCGCCGAGCACGAACGCCAGCGGGACGCCCGGCCCTTCGAAGCGGGGCGGTACCGCCAGGTCGCGGCGTGCCTTGCGCAGTTGTACGAGCATCGACTGCAGGTGGTGGCGTGTCGCGAGCACCTCGGCGGCCCGGGTGAGGGCGTCCAGCGGCGGTTCCTCGTCCGCTCCGTAGCCGAACGCCAGCGTCACGTCCTCCTCCACGCCCGCCGTCGTACGGCTGATGCGGACCGTGGCCAGGCCGGGCCTGGCCGGGTTGCCGACCACCACCGTCCAGGTCGGCTCGGGCGACCGCTCATGGGCGACGTCGGTCAGTGCACGGAGCGACCAGGGGAGGTTGGCCGGCTCCGCGGTTCCCCACCCGGCCGGGGGGCCGCCGGTGAGTTCGCGCCACACCGTCTCCAGGGCACCGCCGAGCACCAGCCGGTCATCGGCGGGGTGCACCGTGCGGAAGGAGAGGGCGAGTTGGCGTTCGCCGGTGTCCGCGACCTCCTGATACGAGGCGGCCACCGGGGTGCGCGGGTCGTCCTCGGTCGCGTCGGCCCCCGCCACCGGCGCGAACATGCCTTCCTGCCAGCGCAGTACGGCGCCGGACAGGCCGTCGTAGTAGCCGTCCCTCTCGTCCTGCACGACCCAGCGCGACGGCCAGCCGCCCAGGCTGCTGCGTACGGCCGGAGAGAGCCTGCTGCCCGCCGGGCTGACGACCTGGAGGCCGATACCTGCCTCGGCGGCGGCCCGGAACGCATCGGAGAGCCAGGCCGTCATGGCGACCACCGGGCGGTCCTGGATGACGACGGCGGTCCTGTCGGTGAGGACGTCGACGGCGGGCTGAGCCGCGGCGGGCGCGGGCGCGATGCTCACCCCGTCGGTCTTCACCACGGCGAGGGAGCGCGCGGCCTCCGGCGGCCAGGCGGAGCCGCCGGCGAGGGAGGTCAGCCTGGCGGCGAAGGTGCCGGCCAGCCGCTCGGCCTCCTCGACGCCGGTGGTGGCGCGGGCCTCGGTCCACCAGAACGGGACCTGCGGTGCGCCGGGCCCGAGCAGCCGCTCGGCCTCGCCCTCGACCTGGACCAACAGGGGTGCCTCGACGGAGACAAGGGGCCGGCCCTCCTGGTCGCAGAGTTGTACGACGGCGCCTTCACCGGTCGCGCCCACCAGCTTGTCGGGACCTCCGGAGAGCAGGCCCGCGAGCACGTTCCACGGGTCGGGCATGCGGGGGGTGAGGGCTATGACGTCCTTGGTCATGGGTCGTCCGGTCCTTCGTCGTCGGCGTCACCCGGAGGCGTACACGGTCTGGATCAGGCGGCTCGACTGGCCCCTGCGGACGAGCACACCACGGCCCGGGGGCTGTTGGGAGGCGTACACGCCGGGGAAGAGCTGGCCCTCGCCGCGGTCGCCCGCCATCACTATCGCGGTGGCGCCCGACTCGCGAAGTCCTTGCACCAGCGGTTCGTACATGCCGCGTGACGCGCCCGCGACCCGACGGGTCAGGACGAAGTGGAGCCCGATGTCGATCGCGGACGGGATGTACGGCAGGAAGGGGGTGAGCGGTGCCTGGCCGGCGGTGGTGAGCACGTCGTAGTCGTCGACGAGGACCACGATCCGCGGACCGCTTCCCCAGCTTCCGGGTTCCAGGTCCTCGGGGCGGGCGCCGTCGTCGGGCAGCCGCTTCTCCAGCTCCGTGGCGATCCCGGCGGAGAGACCGGCACACAGCTTGGCGTTGTACGCGTAGCCGCCGAGGAACTCCTCGGGCACCACGCCGCGCAGACCGCGCCGCGGGTCCATGACGGCGAAGACCAGGTCGTCCTCGCCGTGGCGCTCGATGAGGCCGCCGACGACTGCCTTCAGCAGGTTCGTCTTGCCGCACTCGCTGTCGCCCATGACCAGGAGGTGCTGATCGTGCTGGAACAGGTCGAGCAGCACGGGTTCGAGCGCCGTCTGGTCCAGTCCGACCGGCACCCGCGTGGGTTCCGCGACCGGTCCGGGCAGGAGGCCGGGCTCCAGGACGTGCGGCAACACCCGTACGGGCTGGGCGACTTCGCCGTTCCAGGTGGCGCGGATCGTACGGGCCGTGCGCTCCAGGACCGCGCCCAGCTCCGAGTCGTCGGCGAGCCCGTCCGTGCGGGGCAGCGCAACCTGCGCGAAGAGCCTGGCGTCGGTGAGGACGCGGCCGGCCTCGTCGGGCGACAGGGTCTCGGCGAGTTTGCGGTCGATGCTGGACTCGGTGGGGTCGTTGAGGCGCAGCTCGATGCGGGTGCCGAAATTCGACTGGGTGGCGATGCGGACGTCGTTCCACCGGAGCATGCCGGCGACGACGTGGATGCCGTATCCGCCGCCGCGCTTGAGGATGTCGACGACGGCGTCGTCCAGCTCCTCGAAGTCGTCGCGCAGCGCGCCGAAGCCGTCGATGACGAGCACGATCTCCGCCGAGACCAAAGCGGGCAACCGGCCCGCCGCGTGCAGGGACCGCAGCTGTTCGACGGAGTCGATGCCGTGCTCGCGGAAGAGCTCTTCGCGCAGCGCGAGCATGGTCCGCACCTCTTCGACGGTGCGCGCCGCGCGCTCCCGGTCGGCCCGGCCCGCGATACCGCCGACATGCGGCAGGGACGAGAGGGCAGCCAGGCCACCGCCGACCAGGTCGAGGCCGTAGACGCCGACCTCCTGCGCAGTGTGGGTCAGCGCGAGCGCCAGCACGAGCGTGCGCAGGAGGGTCGTCTTGCCGGACTGCGGGCCGCCGATGACGGCGACGTGGCCGCCCGCCACGGTGAGGTCCAGGTACCACTGGCCCTGCCACTGCTTGGTCGGGTCGTCGAGGAGACCGAGCGGCACCTGGAGCGGGCCGCGGCCGTCGGCAGGGGCGCGCGCAGCGCTCGATGGGGGGTGGCGGTCGGGCGACGGGCGGGAGAACTGCATGCCGCTGGGGCCGACGCCAAGGGGACCGGCGATCCTGTCCAGGGCCACGGCGTCGGGCAGCGGGGGCAGCCAGATCCGGCGCACCCGGTCGGTGGCCGCGCTCTCCAGCTGTCCGACCATGACGCCCAGCTCGGTCGGCCCGGTCTCGCGGCGGCGTACCAGCGGCTCGCCCGTGCCCGGATCATCCGGTTCCGCCAGGGTGTTGTAGGCCTCGTACGCAAGGGCGAGGGGCCCGGTGTCCTCGTCCTCGCGCCGTACGGGACCCCGGTAGGTGCCCGAGACATAGCTCGCCTTGAAGCGCTCGTAGTGGCTGGTGTCGACCTTGAGGTAGCCGAACCCGGGCAGCGGCGGCAGGTGGAAGGCGTCCGTGGTGTCCAGGACCGTACGGGACTCGTCGGCGGAGAAGGTGCGCAGGCCGAGCCGGTACGAGAGATAGGTGTCCAGGCCCTTGAGTTTGCCGCCCTCGATGCGCTGGCTGGACAGCAGCAGGTGGACGCCGATGGAGCGCCCGATCCTGCCGATGGACAGGAACAGATCGATGAAGTCCGGCTTGGCGGTGAGGAGTTCGCCGAACTCGTCGATGACGATGAAGAGGTGCGGCAGCGGGTCCAGGTCGGGCCGCTTCTCGGTGCGCAGCGCGTCGTAGTGGCCGATGTCGGCGACGTTGCCCGCGTCCTTCAGGACTTGCTGGCGCCGCTTGACCTCGCCGGCGAGGGAGGCGTGTACGCGCTCGACGAGGCCCGCCTGGTTCTCCAGGTTGGTGATGACACCGGCGACATGGGGGAGGTTCGCGAACGGCGCGAAGGTGGCCCCGCCCTTGTAGTCGACCAGGACCAGGGCGAGGTCCTCCGGGGGGTGCCCGGCCACGAGGGCGAGGACGAGGGTGCGCAGGAGTTCGGACTTGCCGGAGCCCGTGGCGCCCACGCACAGGCCGTGCGGGCCCATGCCGAGTTCGGAGGACTCCTTCAGGTCCAGCAGCACCGGCTCATGGGCGTCGTTGATGCCGATGGGCACGCGCAGGAAGGCGCGTTCGCCGCGGGGTGCCCACAGACGTGCCAGGTCCAGCCGCGCCACGTCCTCGATGCCGAGCAGTTCGGCGAAGTCGACGGGCCCGGACAGCGGGGCGTCGGCGAGCGACTCGGCGGACAGGCGCAGCGGCGCCAGCATCCGGGCCAGGCCCTCGGCGAAGGGGACGGCGACCTCGTCCACGGTGCCGTGCGCGCCGATGGGTTCCCGCTCGCGCAGGTCCTCGATGGCCACCCGGTCGCCCTCGACCGTGATCCGGACGCCGACGTGTCCCGGCTCCTGGACCCGCCGCTCCAGCAGGTGGAGGACGGTGACGCCCATCTCCCGCAGCCCGACCGCCTCGTCGGGACGCGGCAGGTCGATCGCGTCCTCGCCGTGCCCGTCGGCGACGACGAGCAGCCGGGACGTCATGGACAGGGCGTCGTTGCCGGACAGACCGCGGCGCACCTCGGCCGCGTACGAGGCGCGGCGGCGCAGTTCGGGGCCGAGCTGCCGGGCGAGCTGCGGTACCGAAGGCGCGGTGCGGCGCGCGGCGACGGGCCCGTCGAACTGCTCGGTGTCCAGCAGATGCGGCAGCCACTTGGCCCACTCCCAGTCGGCGAGCCGGTCGCCCGGCACGGCGAGCGCGACGCCCACGTCGTCGGGTGCGTGCAGGGTCGCGGTCTGGACGAGCAGGGCGCGTGCGATGCGCAGGCAGTCCTCGCGGGCGCCGATGACGCTGATGTTGCCGACGCGGTCGAGGGGGACGGTGAGCGGGAGTTCGGATCCGGTGCGGAAGCGGGCCCTCAGCGCAGACGCCTCGTTGAGCATGAAGAGGTCGGGGGGAGTGAGGACCGTCGAGCCCTGCTGAGCGATCGTCACATCGCGTACGGGCATCTCGCCGGTGCCGACCCGTATCCGCAGGAAGTCCCCGTCCAGCCGGCGGCGCTCCCACAGCCGGGCCGGATCGCGAACGATGTCGTACAGCGCCTGCGGTGGCGGGTTGAGGACGTCGGCCCGCTCGCGCCGTTCACGCTCCTCGGCGGCCAGGTCCTCGCGCAGATCCTCCAGATAGGCGAGGTAGGCCTCGCGCTGGGTGCGGCGGGTGCGTTGGGCCTTGCCGCGCTGCGAGAAGACGAGCACGACGGAGCCGATGATGGTGACCACGAGGATGATCGCGCCGAGCGCGGCGAACTGGCTGCTGCGGATGACCGTCATCATCACGACCGACGACATGACACCGGCCACGGGCAGCAGCGACATGGCGATGTTGCCCCCCTTCCCCTCGGGAAGGTTGGGCGGGGCCTCGATGACGCGTGCCTCGGGGACGGCAGGGGGCCTGGTGGTCCTGGCCGGGCGGTGGATCATTCGGGCACTCATCGTGGTCCGCTCATCGTCGATCCGCTCATCGTTCGTGTCGTCCGTGTCGTCCGTGTCGTCCGCGTTGTTCGCGTTGTTCGTGGCGTCTGCGTCGTCGGTCGTTCACGGCCTGATTCGGCATCGGGCCCCCGGGGTCAGCGGCGCTTCTGGGAGAGTTGGAAGACGTCCGCGGCGAGACGGGCGGCGGCCTTGCTGGTCGGCTCCGCGAGCAGTTCGGTACGGATCGTGCCCCCGGCCGCCAAATGCCGGTCGTACGGCAGGACATGGACGGTCGCCCCGCTCGTCGTGAGGGTACGGGCGGCCTTGCTCAGGTCGACGCCCGAGCGCGGCACCAGTTCGGTGAGGACGACGACCGTGCCGGCGATCACGTGCGGCGGCAGCCCTCGCATCCACTGGAGCACCGCGTACGTGCTCGTGATGCCTTCCAGGCTGGCGGGCGCGACCAGGACGCGGGCGTGGGCGGCGGAGAGGGCGGACCGGGCGACTTCGGCGGGCAGCGTCTCGCAGTCGACGACCGTCACACCGAAGTAGCGGCGCAGCGCGACCATGACGCGTTCGTACGTCCCGATGTCGAGCATGGCGCCGATCCGGCCCTGACTGCCGGGCAGCAGCCAGGCATTGCCCGGGAGTTGGACGAGGTAGCCGGTGATGTCCAGCAGCGACATCTGCGGCTGGACGATGTCCGCGAGATCGCTGGTGGTCCAGCGCAGCCTCTCCGCCCCGAGCCGCAAGGGCAGCGAACCCAGCGCCGGATCGGCCTCGACGAAGAGGACCGGATCCTGGCGGTAGTGCGCGTAGGTGGTGCCGAGCAGCGCGGCGACGGTCGACTTGCCGGCGCCGCCCCGGATGGAGGTGACGGCGATCTGCCGGCCCGTCGTCACCGGTCCCTTGAGTGCCTGGGCGGTGCTGGTGGCCTCGGCGACCTCGCGCGCGGCCGACGAGGAAACGGCCCGGCGCAGGGCGCGCACGGCACGCGCGGTGAACGGCTCGCCGTGCGGCGGCTTGCGTGCCGCGCCGGCCAGTTCGTGGTCGACCACGGGAAGGGAATCGGGCGTGTGCCGGGTGCCCGTGGAGTACGCGGCCTGGGCCCGGGGCGGCTGTGCAGAGTTCCGGGAGCCGCTCGGGTACGGGTGACTGCCGGGGGAAACCACCTCCGGCTCCTCCGGCGAGTACGGGTGACCGGCCAGCCCGGGCGCGCCTTCCCCCTGCCCGGGCGCGCCTTCCCCCTGAGGGGCGGGCGGCGGGCTCTGCGCGGGGAGGCCGGGGTTCGGCACCGGCGTGCCGTGTGCCTGCCCGCCGGCGCCCTGCGCACCCTGAGGGCCGTCCCTCAGGTCGCGCAGCAGATCGCCCTGCCAGTTGTTGTCTCCGTTCGGCATGTGTGTCCTTCTCGTCCGCCCCACGGCTCCTTCCGGAGCACCCGCGCATCGGCTCAGAACTTGTTGAGCAGTTGTCCGTACACGCCGAACACCCCCACGGCGAGCGGGAAGAGCCCCACCATGCCGATGGATTCGACCAGATCGGCAGTGCGCCGCAGCCTCACGCGCACATGCTCGGGCGGCTGCACCGCCAGAACCAGCAGCGGCAGCACCGCGGCCGCGCACAGAACGGTGAGCGGCCTCGCGCCCCCGGCGTGCTCCATCCACAGCATCACCAGCCGTACGACGAGGAACGCCGCGGCGACGAGGAGCGCCACGACCTCGGCGACCAGCGGGAAGGCCCGTGCCCTGGACAGGAGCACCACGGCAACGAGCGACGACAGCACCACGGTCCATGCGGTCGGCTTCCCGGCCAGGGTGAGCAGCCAGCCGGCGGCGGCCGCGGAGGCCGCGGTGACCACCGTCGCCAGCGCGAGACCCCGGTGCGTGGCCGCGAGCGCGTTGTCCACCTGGTGACGGCTGACGGAGACGCCCGACGAGCGGTGGTCGTCGAGTGCGGTGAGCCCGGACGCCATCAGGGCGAGCCGTGGCAGCAGACCGAGCAGCACGACGGAGAGGACGGCCATGACCGCACCGAGCCGGGCCGGTTCGGCCTGGACGGCGGCAACGGCCTCCCACACGACGCTGATTGCGGCGGTGGCCGCTCCACCGATGAGCCCTCCGCGGCCGAGCGGCGAGAAGCAGCCGAGCAGAACCAGCGTGAGGACCAGCGCGCCCGCGACGCCGCCCATCCGCGCCGCCCCCGGCCAGTCGTAGGCATCGGCGGCCGTCCACGCGCTGAGCACGCCGAGCCCGCCGGCCGTCAGCAGCAGTGCGGTCGCCAGGCCCCGGTTGCCCTGGCCGATCCGGGTGACGAGCGCACCTGCCCCCAGGAGGACGAGCGTCACGACCCCGAGAGCGCCCGCGAGGGAGTCCAGCGCGAACTCACGGCGTGCGAGCAGCGCGGCGGTCACCGCGAAGGCCACGGTCGCCACGCCCGCACTCACCCGGCGCGCAGCGGGACGCCAGCGCCAGGCTCGCAGGTCGAGATCGTCGGCCACCTGGTCCGTGACGTCGTGCACCACGGGGGCGGGCGGCGCGGCGTGCGTCCTGACGAGCCGGAGCACGGCACCGTCGGCGATCTCCGCCGAGGCCAGCGTGCTGCCGTGCGGCAGGACGGAACCGTCGAACGTGATCAACTGCCGGGTCATCGGGCGTGATGCCGCCCGGTCGTCCAGCAAATGCAGGATGTCCGGGAGCAGTTGCCCAAGAGGAGTGTCGGACGGCAGAACGATGTCGGCCCGGCGCCGCTCGCCCACCAGGGTCACTCTGCTCAGCCGCGCCCGGGAAGTCGTTGCTGTGCTCACCACTTGCGGGAACCTATCATCGCGGCGCCCGGAACCTTCGGGTAATCGGACATGGCTGAGCTTCGTCGCCCCCCGGATCGTCGGGCCCGACCGTCGGACCGGACCGTCGGGCCGGACCGATGAGTCCCTACGGCCCCGGCCTCTTCGCCGGTTGTTCGTACCGCTGCTGCTGTTTCTGCTGCTCGGCTTCTTGCTTCGCCAGGGTGTGCTGCACGAAAGACCACCCGACGCACCCCGCGCAGATCACGGCCGCGATGGCGATTCCCGCGAACACCTTCCCGAGCCGCTCGTCCGCCACGCGCCGCGCCCGCTGCGCGCCGAACAGCAGCGCGTCCCTCATCCTGTGCCGGCGTACCGCCACCGACTCCAGCAGCTGACTGTCGTAATCCCGTGCCATGCGCCTTCCGTTGCCTCCGTCCTCGCCGGTGAACCGCCGGTCGCCGGCGGTCACGCATCGGCTGCCGGGCCGCGCCACTCCCGAAGCCCCGCAGCCGGGACGAGTCGGTTGCCCCTGCCCCGTGCACGGCGCTGCCGGTTACGGCCCAACGGCTGCTGTGCTCCACCGATGGCTGCTCCGTCTCCCCGGCGTGTGCAAGCGCGGCTCCCGCCCCTCCGCAACATAAAGCATGGGCGAGTCACGCGTGTCGCAGGAGGTCTGCCCTCGCCGGCTGACGGAACGTTCCCCGCCTGGACGAAGCAGGTGCCCTATACCGGATCCGGACCGGTGCCGGGCGCCGCGCCGAGGCGTCAGAGTTCGCGGGCGAACGAAACGAAGCTGGACCAGGCGGCGGGGGAGAAGGTGAGCTGCGGGCCCTGCTTGTCCTTGGAGTCGCGCACGTGGACCGTACCGGGGCATGCGGCCACCTCGACGCAGTCATCGCCGGAGCCGCTGCTGTGGCTGGACTTGAGCCAGGGGAGGGCGACCTCGACGCAGTCGCCGTCGCCGCCACTGCTGTGGCTGGACTTGAACCAGACCAGTTCGCTGGTGCTCATAGCGCTCCTCGCATCCGCTGCAAGAGGCTCACGGAATCCTCAAGGGTGAGAGCCTGTGAGCGCATCCTGGCATACCGCCTCTGGAGCACGCTGATCTCTTTCGGGTCGGAGATGAACAGCCCGCCACGTTGGCCCTCGTTGTAGGCGAACCAACGGTTCTCAGGGGTCTCCAGCAGCTGCATGGGGCCGTCCAGCCCCGCATGCTTCTCCCGCACCAGCGGCATGACCTGGATCTCGACGTTCCGCAGTTCGGCGACCTCCAGCACATGGTCCATGAGAGCCCGCGTCACCTCCACCCCACCCGTGCGCCGGAGGAACAACTGCTCCTCCAGGATGAAGCTGTAGGCCGTGTTCGGCCGCTCCCACAGCAGCCGTTGTCGCTCCGACCGCGCTGCCCACTGGGCCTCGATCTGGTCGTCGGCCAGCGGCGGCAACTGGTTCGTGAACAGCGTCCGCGCGTACGCCTCCGTCTGCAACAGACCAGGAATCAGGCGGCATTCGTATGTGTACAGGGTGATCGCCAGCGCCTCCAGCCGAGCCCACTGGCGGAACCAGGCCGCCAGTCCCGGCCGCCGGGCGATGTGCCGTACCGCGTTCCGCAACGCCCCGGTGTTCCCCAGCGCCTCCTCCGCCCGTTCCACGAACGAAGGATCCGGCATGCGCCGCCCCTGCTCGACCGACGCGACCGTGTGCCTGGAGAAGCGCACCAGCGGGGCGAACTGCTCCCGGCTCAGCCGCGCGTGCTCGCGCAGGGCCTGAACCACCGCCCCGAACATCCGCAGACTGTCCGACGGATCCGGCTCGCCACTGCCCGGCGGCGGACCGCCCGGTGGCAGCCCGTCGGTGCTCGCCCCGCCATCCGTACCGACCGTGTCATCGGCCATCTCCGGTCCCCTCCCGCACGTGCCCTCCGCGACACACACTCAACCTGGCCAGCGTCACGTTCGGTTACGGGTACGGTCCACTCCCTCGTGCCCGTACGCTGACGCAGCGTACGCGGGTCCCAGCTGGTGAACGGCCTCTTCCGCACGCCACATTGGCCGTATGACAGCACCGTCCGCCCACCAACGGCCCGTCACCGTACGTGCGTTCATCCAGCGCTTCAGTTCCACCCCGCGAGGTGCCCGGCTCGCCCGGCACCTCGCGCAGAACCAGCTGCACGGCTGGGGCATCCCGCACGGCACGGAGGTCTCCGACACGGCGGCCGTTCCCGTCGCCGAGTTGGCGGCGAATGCCGTGACCCACGGCCGCGTGCCGGGCCGGGATTTCGAGCTGCGGATCGACATCGGCGCGGACACCCTGCGGATCGAGGTCTCCGACACCCGTACCGAGCGGCGCCCGCCCTCCCCCCCCGGGAGAGGTCTCGCCCTTGCAGGACCTCGCGGAGTCCGGCCGCGGACTCGTCCTCGTCGAAGCGCTCGCGGACCGGTGGCAGTGCTGGACCGCGTACCGGTCGGCAAAACCGTCCGTGCCGAGCTGGATCTGCCGCCCCAGCCATGCTGACCGCCCCGTGCCCGCGTGGACCCCGGCCGAGCTCCGCCGCCTCCCGCGGGCACAGGACGGCAGCCAGGCGGCTTGATGTTCCCCGGGGCTGAACACCGTCGGTCATCGACCCACCGCTCTCCGTCCCCGTATGGCCTGTCCCTCGGTGGCCGCCGGTCGGTGCGCTATCGATCGCCCGCTGCTCGTATCGCCCCCGGGTGCTCGGAGTCGGGCCGAGCAATCCCTCCGCCGAGCAGGAAGGCATGTGCCGGGAGGCGACATGGCCTGCCTGAGGAACAGGACCCCGCTGCCGAATTCGCCGGTCCGCCCACCGCGCCTTTGGGCGCGGCTTGGCACATCCTGGTGATACGACGTGCGGGCGTCCGTAGCGGGAGGACGCGACATGGTGGGCGAGGAAGCCCCGACGGGGGCCGGGACGGGGCCGATGGGCCCCGGCACCGGTTCCCGTGATCGCGGGGCAGGGACCGAGAGTGCCCTTGCCGCCGCCCTGGCACCCGTCCTGACCGAGGCCATCCGGGCCGGCGGCGGCTACGGGGGCGGGATCTACCTGCGCTCGCGGGACCGCCGCTCCCTGGTGCTCGCCATGGTCGCGGGGGTGCCGCGCTCGCTGATCAAGTCCTGGTGGCGGATGCCGGTCAGCGGTGCCCTCCCGACCTCCGAGGCGTACCGCACCGAGAAGCCCGTCCATCTGTCGGACGAGGGCGAGACCATGCGCCGCTTTCCGCAGATGGCGGCCGGGCTGCCGTACGCCTTCGCCTCCGCCTACATCCCCGTACGCGCCCACGGCGAGGTCGTCGGCGTCCTGGTCGTCCTGAAGTCCCTCGCGGACCATGGCGCTGGCGTCACGGGCACCGGCGAAGCCGGCACTGGTGAAACGGGCATCGGCGAGGCGGGCATCGGCGACACCGATACCGGCGGCCGCCGTAGCGATCAGGACAGCGGGGCGTTCGCGGAAAACCATGAGCCGCTCCTCGAAGCCGTCGACTCGATCAGTGCCGCCCTGGGGGAGCTGGACGCCCACGACCGCCGGGTCGAGTACGACGACGAGCCGGTCGGCGTACGGCCCCCGGCCGCCCTCACCACGGGGATACGCGTCGGGCTCGTCGACTGGGACCTCGGCACCGGCGCCTTCGCCGCCGACGACGACGCGTGTGCGGTGCTCGGCACCACCCCGGCGACCTTCGGCGGCACGGTCGCCGACGTCGAGGACCTGATCATCGCCGACGATCTGCATGAGCTGCGTTCCTGCGCCGCGGATGCCGACGAGAAGGGCTGGGTCCGGGCGCGGAAGTTCCGGGTCCGCGATGTGCGCGATCTGCAGGACGCCACGGAGAACGAGGTCCGCTACCGGCCCGTCGAGCTGTGGGGGCGCATCGTGGAGGGCCCCGCACCCGGTAGGGCCCCCCTCGCCCCGCCGCCGGGCACGCCACGGGCCGTACCTCCGAGGACGTCACCGGCCGCCCGTCACCCCGGCACCGCCGCCTCGCCCCCCGCCGCCTCGCCCCCCGGCGCCCGTCCGCCCGGCGTCCCCCACCCCGCCGCCGGCCCGGGCACCACGGCCCCCCGCACCCCCGCCGGGACGGCCGCGCCACCGACCCCGCCCGCCGACGAGCAGGACTTCGCCGCGCTCACGCCCGGCGTCCCCACCCCCGGTGTCGCCTCGCCCACCCCCGGCCTCGCCCCGTCCGAGCCCGGCGGCCTGCCCGCCGCCACCGTCCGCCTCGTCGGCGTCGTCTTCGACGCCGCGTCCGGCAGCACCGCCGCCGAGGCGGCCGAGCGCCTGCCCGAGGGTGTCTTCTCGCTCGACCAGGACGGCCGCGTCACCTACGTCAACCACCACTGCGAGGAACTGCTCCGCTGCGACCGCGAGGAGCTGCTCGGCCGCCACCCGTGGCACGTCCTGACCTGGCTGTCGGACCCGGCGTACGAGGACCGCTATCGCGCCGCCATGCTGTCGCAGGAGCCCTCGTCGTTCCTCGTGCACCACCCCGCCGGTGAATGGCTGGGATTCGTCCTCTATCCCGATGTGCACGGCCTGACCGGCCGGATCTTCCCCAGCGATCCGCCGCCCCGCGCCGCCGAGGGCGAGGAGGAGGCCGTCCCGGAACCCCGGTTCCATGTGCCGCGCGACACGCCCGTCGCGCTCACCCGACCCGGCGTCCTCTACCACGTCGTCCAGATGGCCAGCGTGCTCACGGAGGCCGTGTCCGTACGCGAGGTGTGCGTGGCCGTCGCGGAGCAGCTCCTGCCCGCGTTCGGCGGTCAGGAGCTCGCGCTGTACGTCGTCCGCGACCGGCGCATGTATCTGGCCTGGGAGTCCGGCTATCCCGAGGGCTTCCTCGACCGCTTCGAGGGCGTCTCCCTCGACGCCCACCTCCCCGGCGTCGAGGCCCTCACCACCGGCGTCCCCATCTTCTTGGAGTCGCCCGGCCACCTGTCCGCCGCCTACCCCGGCATCGCCCTGGACCGGATGCACTCCTGGGCCTTCCTGCCGCTGATCGCCTCAAGCCACCCCGTCGGCTCGCTCATCCTCGGCTACGACGCCCCGCACGTGTTCACCGCCGACGAGCGCGCCGCGCTGACCGCCCTCGGCGGACTGGTGGCGCAGGCGCTGGAACGCGCCCGGCTCTACGACGCCGAGTTCACCCTGGCCCGCGGTCTCCAGGACGCGCTGCTGCCGCACCGGCTGCCCCCGGTCGAGGGACTCCGCACGGCCGGCCGCTACCTCCCGGGCACCCAGGGCATGGAGATCGGCGGCGACTGGTACGACGTGATCGAGACGAGCCGGGGCGTCGCGCTCGTCATCGGCGACGTCGAAGGCCACAGCGTGGCTGCGGCCGCGGTCATGGGGCAGCTCCGCAGCGCCGTCAACGCGTTCGCCTCCAGCGACAGTTCCCCCGAGGACGTTGTCTGCCGCACCAACCGGATGCTCGCCCAGCTCGAAGCCGGCGTCTTCGCGACCTGCTGCTACATCGAACTGGATCCGCGTACGGGGACGGCCAGCGCCGTACGCGCGGGTCATCCGCAGCCCGTGCTGCGCCACCCCGACGGGTCGACCGAGGTGCTGGACCTGCCGGGCGGAACGCTGCTCGGCGTCGATCCGGGGGCCACGTACCCGGTGACGCGGTTCACGCTGCCGGTCGGCGGTGTCCTCGCCCTCTACACCGACGGTCTCGTCGAGCAGCCGGGCCACGACATCGACGCGGGCGTCGACCGGATGCGGGCCGTCCTCGCCGGTACCGGGGCCGATGCCCTGGAGGAGATGGCGGAGAGTGTCGTCCAGCAGGCCCGTATCGCCCCGGAGCGGCCCGACGACGTCGCGCTGTTGCTCACCGCGTACGTCGGCGGCACGGCCGAGGTGGACGAGACCGCTCAGGCGGGCGACACGGCCCGGGCCGACGACACCGCTCGGGTCGGCGACACCGGAGCCGCCGACGAGTCCTTCCGCGGCGGCGGCAGCGCCGGAACCGGCTTCGTCGGCGGTTGAGCGGGGCTCGGCGGTTGAGCGGGGCGAAGCCCTCCGGTCCTTGTCCCGTGGCAGTCAGCGCCGGGACATGACGTCGGTGACGCCCTTCTGCATGTCGTCCACGTTCATCGCCGGTACGACGTCGATCTTTGCGCCGAGTTCGAGGAAGAACGGTTCGCAGACGCTGGGGAGCTGCGAGGACTCCTGCATGTCGAACACCACCACGGCGCAGCGGTCGCCGTCCTCGGTGACGAAGTAGGCCGCCTCCGGCTTCAGCCCCTCCAGCGCCGAGAGCAGGGTCTTCTCCAGCGTGCCGTTCTTGATCGCCTGGTTCGCCAGCTCGGTGTTCATCCGGGCCTTCATGAGCATGCGCATGCCCCTCACCTCTCCCGGGCGGACCGGGGTCGGGCGCATGCCGTACGCGCTCAGGATGGGCCTCGATCGCGCTCTCCCCTCCAGCGTCCCTCCGCGCGGACGGCGTCGCAAAAGCCGCGGACGTGACACCTGACCGGCACGGCGCCGTGCGCTCGGTCCAGCGCCACACCCGCCGGCTCCCGGCGGACCGCGCGTCGGGCGCCCCGGCACGCCCGGCGGACCTCGCGCCGGAGCCCGGCGTCCCCCTCCGACGACGCTCCGCTGCGCCGAACGGCCCAGTCGGCGGGACGACTTCGGTCCGGCCGGGAAGTGCTGGGCCGTGGTGGGCCTGTGCGAGGAGGTCGGTCATGCCAGTGGCGCGAGGGATCGGACGATGGCTGATCGTCGCGCTGCTACTCCTGCTCGCCGCCCTGGAAGTCCTGCTCCTGGTGCTGGTGTTCGTACCGCTGCCCCGGCGACCGCTCGTCGCCGCCGCCTCCGTGCTCGCCACGTCCTGGTGCACGGCGGTCCTCGGCATTCCCGCCCTGCTCGGCCTCGGGGTCGTCCGCGCGCTGTGGCGGACCCGGGCCGTCCGCATCACCCGCTGGGCCGGCTGGATCGCGCTGTCCATGTCGGCCATCGCTCTGGCGAGCGCGCTGGCGCCGTACGCCGCTGCCCTGGCGACGGCCCGCGTCCACGGTGAAGGGCTGTCCCTGGCAGGGCAGTTCGCCGGTCTCAACTACTCCCGGGAGCCGGAGCGCGACCGCACCCTGGTGTACGCGCGCGTGGGCAAGCACCGGATGAAGATGGACGTATGGCTCCCGGACGGCCGACGGCAGCGGGCCGCGCGCCCCGCCGTCGTCTGGGTGCACGGCGGGGGATGGGAGTCGGGCCACCGCAGCCAGACCCCCCGCTGGAACGAGTGGCTCAACGACCGCGGGTACGCCGTCTTCGACATCGAGTACCGGCTCGCGCCCCGGGCCACCCAGCTCCAGCAGATCGGCGACGTGAAGTGCGCCATCGGCTGGGTGCGGCGCAACGCCGAGCGGTACGCCGTCGACCCCTCACGGATCGTTCTCGCGGGCACCTCCGCCGGTGCGAACCTCGCCCTGTCCGCCGCCTACACCGCCCACGACAACCGGCCCCGTCCCTCTTGCGGCACCCTGGGCGACACCTCGGTCCGTGCGGTGGTGTCGTTCTACGGGCCGACCGACATGGCCGGGATGATCGCGGGCGGCGCGAACCGCACGGACCCCAGGGTGCGCCGCTTCATGGGCGGTTCGCTGATGACGGCGTCCGCGGGCTTCCGGCTGGGCTCGCCGGTCCGGCTCGTACGGCGCGATGTGCCGCCGACCCTGCTGCTGCACGGCAGCCACGACCGGCTCGTCCCGGTCGAGCAGGCGCGTGAGCTGAATACGCGTCTGACGCGGGCGGGTGCGGTGCACGAGTACGTCGAGATCCCTTGGGCGGACCACGCGTTCGACTACAACTGGGGCAATTGGGGCACCCAGATCGCGCGGCCGGTTCTGGCCCGCTTCCTGCGGCTTCATGCCGAGCGCTGATCAAGATCATCACTTCGAGTGAATCATTGGCCCCTACTTGCGGTCGACAACCCTCGGTTGCCAGGGTGTTGCAGTCTGTCAACCTGTGGGAGGGGCACGTGCCTTTCGGTGAGCAGCCTGCGTACCTTCGGGTCGCCGGTGACCTGCGGCAGAAGATCGTCGACGGCTCCCTGCCGCCGCACACGAGGCTCCCGTCCCAAGCCCGCATCCGTCAGGATTACGGCGTCTCGGACACGGTCGCCCTGGAGGCGCGCAAGGTGCTGATGGCCGAGGGCCTCGTCGAGGGGCGCTCAGGCTCGGGGACGTATGTGAGGGAGCGGCCCGTGCCGCGGCGGATCGCCCGCTCCGGCTACCAGTCCGCCGCCGACTCCACCCCGTTCCGTCAGGAACAGGCCGATGAACGGGTCAAGGGCACCTGGGAGTCCAGCAGCGAGCAGGAAGGGGCGAGCCGGGCGATCGCAGCCCGGCTGGACATCGAGCCGGGTGAGCGGGTGATGCGCACCCGCTACCTCTTCCGGGCCGAGGGTGAGCCGGCCATGATCTCCACGTCGTGGGAGCCGCTCTCGGTCACCGGCCGCACGCCCGTGATGCTGCCCGAGGAGGGGCCGCTGGCCGGACGCGGGGTGGTGGAGCGCATGGCCGCGATCGACGTGATCGTGGACAACGTGCTGGAGGAGATCGGCGCCCGGCCCGGGCTGGCTGAGGAAACGCTTGCGCTGGGCGGTGTGCCGGGGCACCCGGTGCTGGTGGTGGCCCGGACGTTCTACGCCTCCGGGAGGCCGGTCGAGACGGCGGACGTCGTCGCTCCGGCGGATCGATACCGCATCGCGTACCACCTGCCGGTGCGCTGACGCGGGCGACGGCCGTCTCGCGCGCGCCGGCTTCTGTGGCGCAGGGGGAGTCGGCCGTCCGTCAGGAGAGCTGACCGCGTGTCGGATGACGGACCTGTGACGGTCCATCATCCGTCCTGCCTCCTGCCTCCTGCCTGCTGCCTGCTGCCTGCTGCCTGCTGCCTGCTGCCGTCCGTGCCCGGTGGGCTGCCCGCTGTCGATCGGCGACCCGCCAAGTCGCTCCAGCGGCAAGGGTGTTGACTTCCGGACAGAAAACCCGCCAATCGAAGCAGGCAGACGCCCCACCACCACGGTTGTCCCACGGCTCCACCGGCTCCCGGTCTCGTCCGGCCTGCGGCGCAGGGATGGAGCATCGGGGTGGCGGGGGTCGGGGCCGAGGTTCGTGTCCGTGGCAGGGGGCACGGCGGGTTCCCGCATGGGTGGCCGGAGTTCCGTCGGACGTCGGCTGCCGGTTCGTCTCGCGCCTGCGGCGCAAAGATGGAGCATCGGGGTAGCGCGGGTCGGGGCCGAGGTCCGTGTCCGCGGCGGGGGACGGTGACACGGTGGGTTCCGGCAGGCGCTCGGGGGTCCTGCACTCGTTTGCGGAACTCGTCGTGAAGTTGCTTGCCTCCGGTCAAGCATTTCGACGACGGGTTCCCGGGTCCGGTTCAATCGCCGACCTGGGCCGGATGCCTTGCCCGGTCTGTCGTGCGACCGGACGACGTCCGCACCTCCGGGTGCCCGGCCCAGCCGGGTCCCTGGCCGCCCGGATGCTCAACCACCCACCACCGGGCCGCCACCCGGACACCCCACCCCAATCAGGCAGGCCCGCCCACCACCATCTGGCGGCAGGGGCGCGGCCGAGGTCCGCGGGCGGGGGGTGTGACGGTGGGGTTCTCATAGACGCGCTTGGGGGTCCTGCGCGTGTGCGGCACTTGTTGTGGAGTTGCTTGCCTCCGGTCAAGCATTTCGGCAACGGGTTCCCGGGTCCGGTTCAATCGCCGACCTGGGCCGGATGCCTTGCCCGGTCTGTCGTGCGACCGGACGACGTCCGCACCTCCGGGTGCCCGGCCCAGCCGGGTCCCTGGCCGCCCGGATGCTCAACCACCCACACCATGGCCGCCATCCGGGCAACGTCCCCACCCCACGAACAGGCAGACCGCCCCACCATCACGATGCACAACGGCTCCATCGGCTCACCGGTCTCGTCTCGCGCCTGCGGCGCTCGGAGCGAGCATCGGGGCGGGCAGGGGGCACGGCCGAAGTCCGTGTCCGCGGCAGGGGACGGTGACACGGCAGGTTCCAGCAGGCGCCCAGGGTCCGCGCGCTCTTCTGCGGCGCCCGTTGTGGAGTTGCTTGCCTCCGGTCAAGCATTTCGACAACGAGTTCCCGGGGTCGGGCTCAATCAACGACCCAGGCGGGGTGCCATGCCCGGTCTGTCGCGGAACCGGACGACGGCCGTACTTCCGGTACCCGGCGCAGCCACGTCCCCGGCCGCCCGGATGCTGAAACACCCACCACCGGGTCGCCACCAGGACATCAATCCCCACCCGAGCCGAGCGACCGCCCCACCACCGCGCTCCACGAGAGCCACCGACCGCAAGATCCGCCGCATTGCGAACGCCGCCGTGTCCCAGAAAGCCACAGCGCCGCACGGTGAGGGGCCACCGCCCGCGAAAGCCACCACACCGCGAACGCCACCGCGCCGCGAGAGTCGCCGCACCTCGACCGCGACCACCACCGCGGCGCGAAATCCGCCGTGCCGTCGGGCTGTCGGGCCGCCAGAGCCTACGTTTTCTGCGCGGCGGTACATCACGGGGCCCGCGCGGTACGTGGCACCCGTGGCCGTGCCCGTGTCGTACGCGGTATCGCGTACGACCTGCCGGGCAGTGGGGACTTCAAGCGGCAGTCCCACCGCTCTACGCGTCGCCCGGTCGCTCACCGGTGGGTGGGCGGCACCCCCTGAGGCGCGGTCCGCCGCACCCGGTACTGTGTCCCGCGCTCACGATCATCCCGACGCGACCTCCGCCGCTGCGGTGCCTGCCGGTGCCCGGGTGCGGCCGGTTCTGCCGGGACGGAGCGGCCCGAGCCCGAACGCGTGGCCGGAACGGTACCTCTTTGTGAAAAGACGTATCCGTTGCGTGAAGGTCGGGCGTAGGCTCGGCATATGCGGATCGCGATTTCCTCACAGGTCAGAACGCTGCGCGCGTGGAAATGCGCGACGGCGCGAGGGGCGAGGCGATGAGCGACAGCGGCGCCGTGCTGCCATGGCTCGTCATACGCCAGGACGAGAACGGCAATCGCTATCGCGTCGGTCGTTACGCCACCAGGGCCGAGGCCGAGCGGGTGGCCGCCGGCCTGGAGGCAAAGGGCCACAAGCAGCTCTACTCGGTCGAGCGCATAGGCCGCCGCACCCCGTCCTGAGCGTCGGCCCCGCCCCGCCGCGGGCGTCGCAGTCGCATATCGGAACCCTCCCCTCCGCCGGGCTGCGGCGGGGACCCGCAGTCGCGCACCGGCCGCACCTCCGTGCACCGGCCGCACCTCCGTGCACCGGCCGCACCTCCGTGCACCGGCCGCACCCCTGCGCATCGGACCGCACCTCCGCGCACCAGATTTGTCCCCCTCCCGCCCCTGGGTGGACGGTCCCTGATGGTGCCTCGGGCCTCAGGACCCACGCGAGGCTCCGGCCCGACCTGAGCCGTACGCCGACGGGATTGCTGCGCCCGTGAGGCTGCCCCGCACCGGCGAGCCGTACCACCGTCGTAGGGTTCCCGGGTGACCGGAGACGAGACGCGGATCGTGGTCGGCGGCGCCGTACTGGACGGCGGGCGGCTGCTGGCCGCGCGGCGCAGCGCGCCGCCCGAGCTGGCCGGCCGGTGGGAACTGCCCGGCGGCAAGCTGGAACCCGGCGAGACGCCCGAGGCGGCTCTGGTCCGCGAGCTTCGCGAGGAGCTGGGCGTCGAAGTCGAGCCCCTCGTACGGGTTCCCGGCGCATGGCCCCTCAAGCCGGGCTATGTGCTGTGGGTCTGGACCGCCCGTCTGGTCGCGGGCGAGCCGCGGCCGCTGGAGGACCACGACGAACTCCGCTGGCTCACACCCGACCGGGTGGACGAGGTCGACTGGCTGGACCAGGACCGGCCCGCGGTGGCGGAAGCAGTGCGTCTGCTCGGGCGAGCCGCAGGCTAGTCCGATAAGTCATTTCATGCCACAGTGCGCCAAATGCGTCTATAGCGGACCTCGATATCGGGTATGCCGTCTGTAGGCGTACCAAAATCCCCCGAAACCGGACACCGGGGTCTGCCAGTGATCTGGATGTGGTCGGCGTGAGCGACTCTGCAGGGGTTCCCCGAGCGAGACCTCCTGCTGCGCACACCACGCCCGAGCCTGCGGCCTCGTGGAGCTTTCCGGCCGAGGCGGGGGCCGTCCGGGCCGCCCGAGCCCTGGTCCGTTCAACCCTCAATGAGTGGGGTCTGAACGCAGTCAGCGACGTGACCGTATTGCTGGTCAGTGAACTCGTCACCAATGCGCTGCGCCATGCGACCGGGCCGATCGGTGTCCGCATCCGGCGCATCCGCAACGACGCACTGCTCGTCGAGGTGTCCGACCCGATGCCCGATCTGCCCAGGGAACGGGACGCGAGGCCCGACGACGAAGGGGGGCGCGGTCTGCAGCTCGTGTCGCGTACGTCCCGTCGCTGGGGGACGCGACGGGAAAGCGCGGGAAAGACGGTGTGGTTCGAGCTCGGTCTACCCGGTTAGAAGAAAGGAGTAGTGCTGATCACGGGACTGATTCGGGCCGCAGCTTCTCCGACGTGATGCATGGCTGTGACCTTCCGGGGGCTGTCCGCTGACCCTCGAATGAGACAGTGCTGTGATCGTGAAGGCCGTGTTCCGGATGGCTGAGGTGCTGGATACTCGGCGGAGGCCGGTCCGGGCAAGGTGAGCTGGAGGGGACGGGCGCGTGAGCGACATACCAGCCGGGGCGGGGACGCCCGATGAGTCGGCAGATGCCCCCGTGTGGCAGAGCAGCCCGCCCGGGTCGATATACGACTACATCAGGGTCGCCTCCTTCGCCCTCGGCCCCGACGGTCGCATCGACCAGTGGAGCGAGCGCGCCGCCGAGCTCCTGGGGATATCCGCCCCCGAAGCCATCGGCAAGGACCCCGTCGAAGCGTTCGTCCCGCCCGAGCTGCGCGACCACGGCCAGCGCAAGGTCGCCGAGATCCTCGACGGACGCGAGTGGGTCGGCCTCCTCCCCTTCCGTACGAGCGCGGGCGCCCGGCCCCACGGCCTCGCCGAGGTCTACGTGATGCCGGCCGAGGCCGAAGGCGGCGGCCGCGGCGCGGTCTGCATCGTCGTGGACGCCCGGGTCCTGCGCGGCATCGAGACGGACCTGGCCGCCTCGCAGGCAGTTTTCGGCCAATCTCCCATGGGATTCCTGCTGTTCGGCACGGACCTGAAGATCCTCCGCGCGAACGAACGCTTCGCGGCCGTGTTCGGCGGCACCGCCGAGTCCCACCGCGGCGCGGCCCCGCACGACTACCTCACCCCGGTCGAGGCGGACCGCCTCAACGGGGCACTGCGCAAAGTCCTCGACACCGGAAGCTCGGTGACGGACCTTCAGCTGATGGGAACCGTCCCCGGCGAATCGGAGCGCCGCCGATGGTCCGTCAATCTCTACCGCCTGCACAGCGGCAGCGGCCGCCCGATCGGGGTCGCCGGTCTCGCCACCGACGTCACCCGGCGCCGCAACGCCGAGCGCGAAGCCGCCAGCGCCCGGCGCAACCTCGCCCTCCTCAACGCCGCCGGCGCCAGGATGGGCAACTCCCTCGACCTCGAGACCACCGCACGCGAACTCCTCGACGTCGCCGTGCCGCAGTTCTGCGACCTCGCCTCCGTCGACCTCTACCAGGGGCTGCTCACCGGAGATGAGACCCCGCCCGGACTCGCCGACGGCAGCGCGGAGTTGCGCCGCGTCGCCTTCGCCAGCGCCGTGGCCGACGCCCCGGTCACCCTCCCCACCCGCGCGAGCGGCGAGAATTGCGAGCCGCACGCCATCGAGGTCGGCGCGGTCCACCGCTTCCCCTTCAACTCCGCCTGGGCCGACGCCCTGCGCACCGCGCACCCCAAGGTCGTCCCCGGCCGCGACGGCGACGAGGCGCCCGAACTGGGCGCCGCCGTGGTGCAGTCGACCCTTGCCGTCCCGATGGTTGCCCACGACACCGTCGTCGGACTGGCCCAGTTCTCCCGTACGAAGGGCAGCGAGCCGTTCGGCGAGCGCGACACCGCCCTCGCCGTCGACCTGGCCGCCCGTGCCGCGGTCTGCATCGACAACGCCCGCCTCTACCGCCGCGAGCACGAGCGCGCGCTGATACTCCAGCGCAGCCTGCTGCCGCCGGGCGACCCCGAGGCCGCGGGGCTCGACATCGCCTGCCGCTATCTGCCGGGCAACACCGCCACCGAGGTCGGCGGCGACTGGTTCGACGTCATCCAGCTCCCCGGCCACCGCACCGCCCTGGTCGTCGGCGACGTGATGGGCCGCGGCCTGCGCGCGGCCGTGGCGATGGGCGAACTCCGCACCGCCGTACGGACGTTGGCGCTCCTCGACCTGGAGCCCGCGGAAGTGCTCTCGCAGCTCGACGAGATCGCGCGCGGCCTCGGCTCCCCTGCCGGCGCGTACGGTGACACCCGTACCAAGCGCAGCACCACCGCCGGTTCGCGCTCCTCGGACCTCTCCGAGGTCTACCTCGCCACCTGCGTGTACGCGGTCTACGACCCGGTCACCCGGCGCTGTACGTTCGCCAACGCAGGCCACCTGCCGCCCGTCCTCGTCGAGCCCGGCGAGTCCGCGCTGATGCTGGAGGTCCCGACCGGCATGCCGCTGGGCGTCGGCGGCGAGCCCTTCGAGGAGATCGAGGTCGAGCTCCCGGACGGCGCGCTCCTCGCGCTCTACACCGACGGTCTCGTCGAGTCCCGCGACCATCCGCTGGACGAGGGCCTCCAGGCGTTCCGTACGGCTCTCACGGACCGGCCGCCGTCCGCCGAAACGGAGGACTCCAGCCCGCTGGAGGACCTCTGCGACCGGGTGCTCGCCAGCCTCGACACCCGCCACGGCGAGGACGACATCGCGCTTCTCATGGCCCGCGTCCAGGGCCTGCCCGCGGAGTCGGTCGGCGACTGGAAGCTGCCCACCGAGCCCAAGTCGGTCGCCCGCGCCCGCGAACTGACGCGGGAACAGCTCACCGCCTGGGGCCACGAGCAACTCGTCGACACCGCCGAACTGCTCGTCAGCGAACTGGTCACCAACGCCCTGCGGTACGGCGCCGGAATCCCCCTCGGGGAGCCGGGCGGGGAGATCCGTCTGCGTCTGCTGCTCGACACCACGCTGGTGTGCGAGGTGTGGGACGGCGGCCTGGTCCAGCCCCGCCGCCGCCGCGCCCGTGACACGGACGAGGGCGGCCGCGGGCTGCAACTGGTCGGCCTGCTCAGCGCGGGCTGGGGCAGCCGCCGCACCCCGCGCGGCAAGACGGTCTGGTTCGAACTCGCCCTCCCCGACGGCGAGACCCCGGCGGCGGACCCTGTCGAAGCCCTGCTGAGCCTGTACTAGGTCCCGGGCACGACCGACGCGCAACCGCACCACCCTCCGGCCGTGACAGGATCGGCTCATGGGCCAGGACGAGGGATACCTGTTGGACAACCGGCAGGCCGAGGCGGGCGCACGCTTCGACGCGCTGTCGGCCCTCTTCGACGCCTCCACCTTCCGCCACTTCGAGGCCGTCGGGATCGACGAGGGGTGGCAGTGCTGGGAGGTCGGCGCAGGTGGGCCGACCGTCCCCGCGTGGCTCGCCGAGCGCGTCGGGCCCCGGGGGCGCGTGCTCGCCACCGACATCGACGTCTCCTGGACCGAGAGGGCCGCTGCCGACGGGGTCGAGGTGCTCCGCCACGACGTGGCCCTCGACGAACCTCCCGCCGGGCCCTTCGACCTGATCCACGCCCGCCTGCTCCTCGTCCACGTCGCGGACCGCGATGCCGCGCTGCGCTCCATGGTCCAGGCGCTGCGCCCCGGCGGCCGGCTGCTCATCGAGGACGCCGACCCCGCCTTGCAGCCGCTGATCTGCCCCGACGAGTACGGCCCCGAGCAGGAGCTCGCCAACCGGTTGCGCCGCGGTTTCCGTCAGCTGCTGCAACAGCGCGGCGCCGACCTCGCCTACGGACGCAAGCTGCCCCGGCTGCTCCGCGAGGCCGGCCTCGCGGAGGTCGAAGCCGACGCCTACTTCCCGATCACCTCGCCGCAGTGCGACGTCCTGGAGGCGGCCACCGTCCACCAGGTGCGTGACAAGCTCACCGCCGCGGGCCTCGCCACGGACGAGGAGATCGAGCGGCACCTCGCCAACATCGCGGCCGGCCGCCTCGATCTCGCCACCGCGCCCATGATCTCGGCCTGGGGCCGCCGCCCCTTCGACGACGGACCGTAGCGCGCCACCGGTTCCCGCTGAGCCGCGGTCTGAAGGGCGCTCCGCCCGAGCAGCGGACCGTACAGCTCCATGCCACGGCGCGGGAGCCATGTTCGCCGCCGGTGCGAGCCGCACCCCGCACCCCGCCCCCCGCCCCCGCACTCCGCGCCCCGCCCCCCCGCCCCGACGCGGATCGGCGGTGCCCTGCCGGGCTTTCGCCCGGTCGGACACCGCCGATCCTCCCGCTGCTGTGCGGTCGTCCCCCTCACGCGCCAGGGAGAACGACGCGGCCTCGCCGTGCCGTCAGGTCCGGCGGCGGATCTTGTTGCCCAGCCAGACCAGCGGATCGTACTTACGGTCCACGGCCCGCTCCTTGAGCGGGATCAGGGCGTTGTCCGTGATCTTGATGCCCTCCGGGCAGACCTCCGTGCAGCACTTCGTGATGTTGCAGTAGCCCAGACCATGGTCCTCCTGCGCCGTGGCCTTGCGGTCGAGGCCGGACTCCGCCGCCGCGTCCAGCGGATGCATGTCCAGCTCCGCGATCCGCATCAGGAAGCGCGGACCGGCGAACGCGGTCTTGTTCTCCTCGTGGTCGCGCACCACATGGCAGGTGTCCTGGCACAGGAAGCACTCGATGCACTTCCGGAACTCCTGCGAACGCCCGACGTCCTCCTGCTGCATCCGGTACTCGCCCGGCGCCACCCCCGGTGGCGGGACGAAGGACGGAACCTCGCGCGCCTTCTGGTAGTTGAAGTTCACGTCCGTCACCAGGTCCCGTACGACCGGGAAGGCCCGCAGCGGCGTCACCGTGATCGTCTCGTCGCGGTCGAAGACCGACATACGCGTCATGCACATCAGCCGCGGCCGCCCGTTGATCTCGGCGCTGCACGAACCGCACTTGCCCGCCTTGCAGTTCCAGCGGACCGCGAGGTCGGGGGTCTGGGTGGCCTGGAGCCGGTGGATGATGTCGAGGACGACCTCGCCCTCGTTCACCTCGATGCGGAAGTCCTCCAGACCGCCGCCGTCCGTGTCGCCCCGCCAGACCTTGAAGTGCGCCTGGTACGCGCCTGTTGCGGTCTGCTGGGGGGTGGTGTCCGCGCTCACTGGGTCAGCTCCTCGTCCGTCAGGTACTTCACCAGCTCTTCCTTCTCGAAGAGGCCCAGCAGGTCGGCGCGGATCGGCGGCATTTCGCGCCGCTCCAGCCGGATCTGGCCACGCTCCGGGTCGGAGGCGGCGACCGAACCCGTGGGGTCGGCGAGCGAGCAGACCAGGTTGACCCGCCGCCAGTCGCGGTCCATCTGCGGGTGGTCGTCGCGGGTGTGGCCGCCCCGGCTCTCGGTGCGCTCCAGGGCCGCACGTGCCACGCACTCGCTGACCAGCAGCATGTTCCGCAGGTCGATGGCCAGATGCCAGCCCGGGTTGAACTGGCGGTGGCCTTCCACACCGGCGACGCGTGCCCGGGCGCGCAGCCGGCCCAGCCGGTGCAGTGCCTCGCCCATCTCGCCCTCCCGCCGGATGATCCCGACGAGGTCGTTCATCGCCTGCTGGAGCTCCTGGTGGAGCGTGTACGGGTTCTCGGCCGGGCGCCCGTCCGGGTGCGAGGCGTCCGGGCCCTCCGCGCTGAACGGCCGGAGCGCCTCCGCCTCGGCCGTATCGATGTCCAGGTCGGACGGGGCGGGCCGTTCGCCGCCGCTGAGCGCGGCCGCGTACTCCGCCGCGTGGAGCCCGGCACGGCGGCCGAACACCAGCAGGTCGGAGAGCGAGTTGCCGCCCAGCCGGTTCGAGCCGTGCATGCCGCCGGCGACCTCGCCCGCGGCGAAGAGGCCGGGTACGCCGTTCGCGGCCGCCGTGTCCGGGTCGACGTCCACGCCGCCCATGACGTAGTGGCAGGTCGGGCCGACCTCCATCGCCTCGGCGGTGATGTCGACGTCCGCCAGCTCCTTGAACTGGTGGTGCATGGACGGCAGTCGGCGCTTGATGACCTCGGCGGGCATACGCGTCGACACGTCCAGGAACACCCCGCCGTGCGGGGATCCGCGGCCCGCCTTCACCTCGGAGTTGATGGCGCGCGCGACCTCGTCGCGGGGGAGCAGCTCGGGAGGACGCCGGTTGTTGTCCGGGTCCTCGTACCAGCGGTCGCCCTCGTCCTCGCTCTGCGCGTACTTGTCCTTGAAGACGTCCGGGATGTAGTCGAACATGAAGCGCTTGCCGTCGCTGTTGCGCAGCACCCCGCCGTCGCCGCGCACCGACTCGGTGACGAGGATGCCCTTCACCGACGGCGGCCAGACCATCCCGGTGGGGTGGAACTGCACGAACTCCATGTTGATCAGCGGGGCTCCGGCCAGCAGCGCGAGCGCGTGCCCGTCGCCGGTGTACTCCCAGGAGTTCGAGGTCACCTTGAACGACTTGCCGATGCCGCCGGTGGCGAGCACGACCGCGGGAGACTCGATGACGAAGAACCGTCCGGACTCCCGCTCGTAGCCGAAGACTCCGGCGACCTTGCCGTCGTTCTTCAGCACGCGGGTGATCGTGCACTCCTGGAAGACCTTGAGGCGCGCCTCGTAGTCGCCGAACTCCTTGAAGTCCTCCTGCTGCAGCGAGACGATCTTCTGCTGCAGGGTGCGGATCAACTCCAGGCCCGTACGGTCCCCGACGTGCGCGAGGCGCGGGTACTCGTGGCCGCCGAAGTTGCGCTGGGAGATCCTCCCGTCGGCCGTACGGTCGAAGAGCGCGCCCCACGTCTCCAGCTCCCACACGCGGTCCGGCGCCTCGCGCGCGTGCAGTTCGGCCATGCGCCACTGGTTCAGGAACTTGCCGCCGCGCATCGTGTCGCGGAAGTGCACCTGCCAGTTGTCGCCTTCGTTGACATTGCCCATGCTCGCCGCGATGCCACCCTCGGCCATGACCGTATGGGCCTTGCCGAACAGCGACTTGCAGATGACCGCGGTGCGCATGCCCTGCTCGCGGGCCTCGATGGCGGCGCGCAGGCCCGCGCCGCCGGCGCCGACCACGACCACGTCCCACGCCTGCCGGTCGACTTGCGTCATCGTCTTTGGATCCCTCTCAGAAGCGGTCTAGAAGATCTGCGGGTCGGCGAAGGCGCCGGTGGCGAGCAGATAGACATAGAAATCGGCGATTGCCACGCTGATCAGCGAGGCCCAGGCGAGCTGCATGTGCCGCTCGTTGAGCCGTCCGACCAAGCCCCACATCCGGTAGCGCACCGGGTGCTTCGAGAAGTGCTTCAGGCGGCCGCCGACGATGTGCCGGCACGAGTGGCAGGACAGGGTGTACGCCCAGATCAGCACGATGTTGGCCAGGAAGACCAGCGTGCCGAGGCCCATGTGGCCCCACTCGTAGTCGGAGTTCCGGAACGCCAGCACGGTGTCGTACGTGAGGATCCCGGCCACCGGCAGCGCCGCGTAGAAGAAGTACCGGTGGATGTTCTGGAAGATCAGCGGGAAGCGCGTCTCGCCCGAGTACTTCCGGTGCGGCTCGGCCACCGCGCAGGCCGGGGGCGACGCCCAGAAGCCGCGGTAGTACGCCTTCCGGTAGTAGTAGCAGGTCAGGCGGAAGCCGAGCGGGAAGATCAGGATCAGCAGGGCGGGGGAGAGACCCCACCAGCTCCCGAGGATCTCCCAGTTCGGTCCGCCCCGCATCGTCTCGCAGTTCTCCGCGAGGCAGGGCGAGTAGAAGGGCGAGACGTACGGCGCCGCGTAATAGTCGCTGTTCGCGAAGGCGCGCCATGACGAGTAGACGACGAACGCGAGCAGCCCGGCGGCGGTGACGGCCGGTGTCAGCCACCAGCGGTCGGTCCGCAGATGGCGCGCGGGGATGGCGGCGCGCGTGGCGGAGTGCACTCCGCCACGCGCGTCACTGGGTTCGTCGGTGCCCGTTCGGGGTTCGGTACCAGTGGCCAATTCAATGACTCCGAGTAGGAGTGAGGGTCGGCTGTGAACGCGTGCGACGGCGGTGACGCGGTGGTGCGACGGACCCGGCGCGGGCCCGTCGCACCACCACGGGACGCGCTAGGGCGCGTGACGGTCGCGTGCGCCGAGGCCCTCGTCCTCGGCATCGGTCCACAGGGCGCTGTTGTACGGGGTGTCCGGGATGGTGACCATCTCCGGGTGGCGGGCCGGCGCCTGTGTCCGCCCCTGCCCCGCGCTGTCACGCAGCAGGGCGAGGCTCTCGCGCAGGTGGGCCGCGTCGGTGCGCACGCGGCGGACTTCGAGGCTGCCACCGACTTGCTGTTCCAGCCGGCCCAAGGATCGAGTCAGCTCGTCGAGCGAGCGCTGTGCGGCTTTCAGATCGTCCGATACGGACATGGATTGCCCTCCACTTCCGCGCTTGCGGGCCAACGCTTGCCAACGCTGATGCGCCTGTGAGTGTCGCGCGTCACATCCTGCCTTGGCTAGGGATCTACAAACATTGCCCTTTCGTGTCGGGAACGGGCGCTGCCGTGCGCCCCCTGTGAGCCGATGCGACACATGTGCCGCCTGCCGCCGTACGGGTGGGAATCCGGGCTTCCGTGCCGTGTCGCCGTGCCCGAGTGGAACCAGTCGATTTCAGTGGTCCAGGAATAGATGTGATGAGCGGCATAAGCACCCAAAAGTGTGCGGCACGGAGGTTTTCAGGTCATGTCCATCTACGGCGTCAGCGGCGGCCGGGCGGCATCACGTACCCCACGTGCATCACGCGCATCGCGATCAGGGCCGGACGCACGTCTCCGGCGCCGCACGATCGCACTGCTCGCCGCGGGTGTGCTGGTCCCGCTGCCCGTCCTGGCCGGGTGCAGCGACTCCCCCAGCACGCCGACTGCCACGGCCGTACCGAAGGACGTCGCCATGACGGGGCGCGGCAGGGTCGAGGACGGCGGGACCCTGCGTTGGGCCATCGACGCGGTGCCCGCGACGCTGAACACCTTCCAGTCGGACGCCGACGCCGCGAGCGACCGCATCGCGGGTGCCGTGCTGCCCTCGCTGTTCACCCTGGACGAGCACGGCAAGCCGGCGCGGAACGAGAACTACCTCAGCGCCGCCGAGGTCACCGAGCGTGAGCCGAAGCAGATCGTGACCTACCGCCTCAACCGCGAGGCCACCTGGAGCGACGGGCGGAAGCTCGGCACCGCCGACTTCGTGGCCCAGTGGAAGGCACTCAGCGGCAAGGACCGCGCCTACTGGACCGCGCGCAACGCCGGCTACGACCGGATCGAGAGCATCGAGCGGGGCAAGAGCCCGCAGGAGGTGCGGGTCACCTTCGCCAAGCCGTACACCGACTGGCGCTCGCTCTTCACCCCCCTCTATCCGAAGGCCGTCATGGGCAGCCCGGACGCCTTCAACGACGGCGCCCGCAAGAAGCTGGAGGCCACCGCCGGCCCCTTCGAGCTGAAGAGCAAGGCGAAGGGCTCGGTCACGCTCGTACGGAACCCGGACTGGTGGGGCGACAAGGCCAGGCTCGACAAGCTCGTCTTCGCCGCCGTCCCGCGTGACAAGCGGGCCGACGAGCTCGCCAAGGGGCGGCTGGACGTCGCCGAGGTCGACCGGCCGGTCGTGGAGCAGATCGAAGGCGCGTCCAAGCCCAAGGGCGGCGGCCAGCAGATCCCGAAGAGCGAGCGCGGCGCGGCCGGGGCCGAGGACCGGGCCCGCGACGCGCACGAGCGCACGGACGGCAAGGCCGACGGGGACGAAGAGGAGAGGACCGAGAAGAGGGCGGAGGGCAAGCGCCAGGAGAACGCCCGCCAGGCCGGTCAGGCCCGCGCGGCGGCGCTCCGCGGCTACGCGGTCCGCCGGTCGCTGGAGCCCGCCTACACCCAGCTCGCGCTGAACGGCTCCACCGGTCCGCTCGCGGACGAGCGGGTGCGGCGCGCGATCGCCCGTACGATCGACCGCCAGGCCATCGCCAAGGCCGTGCTCCAGCCGCTGGGCCTGCCCGTGCAGACGCTCGGCAGCCACGTGATGATGGCCGGGCAGCAGGGGTACCGGGACAACAGCGCCGCCCTCGGCAGCCGGGACACCGCCGCCGCCCAGGCCCTGCTCACCTCGGCGGGCTGGCGCGAGAGCCGCGGCGGGCTCGCCGGGCACAGGGGCAGCGAGAAGGACGAGAAGGGTGACACGGGGGAGAAGGGCGCGGGCAACGCCAAGCCCGCCGACGTCCGCACCCTGCAGAAGGACGGCAAGCCCCTGACCCTGCGCTTCGTCCTCCCGACGGGGCCCGGCACCGAGCCGCTGCGCACGGCCGGGAACCGTATCTCCACGATGCTGGAGAAGATCGGTATCCGTACGGAGGTCACCAAGGTCGCCGACGAGAGCTACTTCAAGGACCACATCGCCTCCGGCGACTACGACCTCGCTCTCTGGTCCTGGCCCGCCAGCGCCTACCCGGCCACCGACGCCCGCCCGATCTTCGCCAAGCCGCAGCCCGCGCCCGACGGCTCCCTGATCGTCGAGCAGAACTACACCCGGGTCGGCACCGACCACATCGACCAGCTCTTCGACCAGGCCGTCACCGAGCTGGACTCGGCGGCGTCCAGGGCCCTGGTCCGCCGCGCCGACGCCCGGATCTGGGCCGCGGCCGGATCGATCCCGCTCTACCAGCGGCCGCAGCTCGTGGCGGTCGACTCGAAGCTGGTGAACGTGGGTGCCTTCGGCTTCGCCACCCCGCGCTACGAGGACATCGGCTTCAAGAAGTGACCCGTCCGCCCGGCGTCGTCGCCGGGCGCGGGAACGACGGAGCACCAGCGCTCCCGGCGGGTCCACGGACCGGCCGGGAGCGCTGCCGTACATGGCCGCCGGGAGGGGACGCGGGCCGGGCCCGTACCATGGGATGAGCCGAGGCGGGTCCGCCCGGCGGGGCGTACGAGGAATGAGACGCCGCATCCCACGATCCGAGAGAAGCGCAAGCGACCCATGCCCACGCGCCACGACATCCGCAACGTCGCCATCGTCGCCCACGTCGACCACGGAAAGACGACCCTCGTCGACGCCATGCTGAAGCAGGCGGGGGCCTTCGCCGCCCACGCCGCCGAGCACCTCGACGAACGCATGATGGACTCGAACGACCTGGAGCGCGAGAAGGGCATCACCATTCTCGCGAAGAACACCGCGGTCAAGTACCACCCCAAGTCCGGGGGTGAGCCGGTCACGATCAACATCATCGACACCCCCGGCCACGCCGACTTCGGCGGTGAGGTCGAGCGCGGCCTGTCGATGGTCGACGCGGTCGTGCTGCTCGTGGACGCCTCCGAGGGCCCGCTGCCGCAGACCCGGTTCGTGCTCCGCAAGGCCCTCCAGGCCCGGCTGCCGGTCATCCTGTGCATCAACAAGACGGACCGCCCGGACTCCCGGATCGACGAGGTCGTCAACGAGGCGTACGACCTCTTCCTCGACCTGGACGCGGACGAGGACCAGATCGAGTTCCCGATCGTCTACGCCTGCGCCCGCGACGGCATCGCCTCGCTGACCAAGCCGGAGGACGGCACCGTCCCGGCCGACAGCGACAGCCTCGAACCGTTCTTCACCACGCTGCTGGAAACCGTCCCGGCGCCGCAGTACGACGAGTCGGCCCCGCTCCAGGCGCACGTCACCAACCTGGACGCGGACAACTTCCTCGGCCGTATCGCGCTGCTCCGCGTCGAGCAGGGCGAGCTGCGCAAGGGCCAGACGGTGGCGTGGATCAAGCGCGACGGCACCATCGCGAGCGTCCGCATCAGCGAGCTGATGATGACCGAGGCGCTCACCCGCAAGCCGGCCGAGGTGGCGGGCCCCGGCGACATCTGCGCCGTCGCCGGCATCCCCGACATCATGATCGGTGAGACCCTGGCCGACCCGGAGAACCCGGTGGCGCTGCCGCTGATCACGGTCGACGAGCCCGCCATCTCCATGACCATCGGTACGAACACCTCGCCGCTCGTCGGCCGCGGCGGTACGGGCAAGGGCGCGGACGCCAAGGCCGCGGTGAAGGACCGCAAGGTCACCGCCCGTCAGGTCAAGGACCGCCTCGACCGCGAGCTGATCGGCAACGTCTCGCTGCGCGTCCTGGACACCGAGCGCCCGGACGCCTGGGAGGTGCAGGGCCGCGGCGAGCTGGCGCTGGCCATCCTCGTCGAGACCATGCGCCGGGAAGGCTTCGAGCTGACCATCGGCAAGCCGCAGGTGGTCACCAAGGAGGTCGACGGGAAGGTCCACGAGCCCGTCGAGCGCATGACGATCGACGTGCCCGAGGAGCACATGGGCGCGGTCACCCAGCTCATGGGCATCCGCAAGGGCCGGATGGACAACATGTCCAACCACGGCTCGGGTTGGGTGCGGATGGAGTTCGTCGTTCCCTCCCGCGGCCTGATCGGCTTCCGCACCGAGTTCCTGACCCAGACCCGCGGCACCGGCATCGCGCACTCCATCCACGAGGGCCACGAGCCGTGGTTCGGCGACCTGCGCACCCGCGCGTCCGGCTCCCTGGTCGCCGACCGCTCCGGCGCGGTCACCGCCTTCGCGATGACCAACCTCCAGGAGCGCGGCACCCTCTTCGTCGAGCCGGGCACCGAGGTGTACGAGGGCATGGTCGTGGGGGAGAACTCCCGCTCCGACGACATGGACGTGAACATCACCAAGGAGAAGAAGCTCACCAACATGCGGTCCTCGAACGCCGATGTGACCGAGTCGATCGTCCCGCCCAGCAAGCTCTCGCTGGAGCAGTCGCTGGAGTTCTGCCGGGACGACGAGTGCGTCGAGGTGACGCCGGAGTCCGTGCGCATCCGCAAGGTCGCCCTGGACCAGCGGGAGCGTGCCCGCGCCGCCTCCCGGGCCAAGCACGGCTGATCCCCCGCCCGCCCGGGCCCGCCTGACGCGCGGCTCGGGCGAACGGCCCGTCAGAGACCTCGGTGGGCCCGTCCGGCACCGGTTGCCGGGCGGGCCCACCGTCGTTCCCGGACATCGCCTGCCGCCGGGCGTCCCGTTCCCGAGGCACGCCCAACCGGAGTCCTTCCGCATGCAGGCGTACGGGCGCTGCGGTGGACTGGGGCGGTGGCCCAGAGCGCGATCATTCCGCGGCAGACGCGGAAGTACCTGCCGAGCCCGCGCACGTTCGTCCTGTGGATGATCGGGCTGAGCGCCGTCATCATCGTCGTCGGCTACGCGCTCGGCCATGTCTCGCGGCTCGCCACCGTGCTCGTCTTCCTGCCCGCCTATGCCGCCGGCGTCGGCACCGTGCGGCAGACCGCCGTCGCGGCCGTCTGGGTGACGCTCCTGGTGTCGGGGTCCTTCGTCGGCCCGCGCGGGGACGAGACCAACACCGTCACCGCGTTTCTCATCACCGGCGGGCTGGGGGCGCTGGCCGTCGCCACCGCCGCGGAGCGCGTACGCCGGGAGACCGAGCTGACCCGTGTCCGCACCGCCGCCGTCGCGCTCCAGCACCAGATCCTGCGACCCCTTCCGCTGCGCACCGACCAGGTACTGGTGTGCGGGCTCTACGCACCGCTGGAGGAGGACAAGCTGGTCGGCGGGGACATCTACGAGGCGGTCTCCTCGCCGTACGGGACGCGGCTGCTCATCGGTGACGTGCAGGGCAAGGGACTGCCCGCCATCGGGGCCGGGTTCGCGGTGCTCGGCGCGTTCCGGGAGGCGGCGCAGCGCGAGCCCACCTTGTCGGCGGTCGTCGACGCCATGGAGAGCGCGGTGGTCCGGCACAACGAGTTCGCCACCGCGACCGGCGAGCCCGAGCGGTTCGTCACCGCGCTCGTCCTCAGCGTCGACTCCGGTGCGGCGGCCCAGGCGGTCAACTGCGGCCACGGGGAGCCGTATCTGATGATGCGCGACCGCTGCGGCCCGGTCCCGCTCGACGAGGCCGGGGTGCCGCTGGGACTGGATTCGCTGTCCCCGGTGCCCCGTACGGTCCAGTGGCTGGCGTTCCCCGACGACGCGAGCCTGGTGCTGTGCACGGACGGCATCACCGAGGCACGGAATCCGGACGGCGCGTTCTATCCCCTCGGTGAGCGCCTGGACGGCTGGCGGGGGCTGAGGCCGGACCGGCTGGCCGAGACGCTGCGCGCGGATGTGCTCCGGTACACGGAGGGGGAGCAGCGGGACGACATCGCGGTGCTCGTCGTCCGGCGCCTGCAGAGCATCACGTCGTAACCCGGCGGCCGGGTCCGGGCGATCCCGCCGGTCGTCCCGCGCGCTCCCCGTGGCCTGTGCGGGGGACGACCGCTCCCGCATCCGGGGGGTTCTGGGTCGCGACCCGCGCGGGGCGCCACGGCCAAGGGCGGTATGCGGCATCTCGGGGTGTTATTTGGAGATCAGTGACCGGTCTTCCGAGGAGGCACCACCATGCGCCGAGCCACCTATGCCACACGGGCCGCCGGTGCGGTGGCCCTCGCTCTCACCGTGACCGCGTGCGGCGGCGCCGGTTCAGGCGGCGGCTCGGCGGTCCTGAGCTCCTCCTGGGGCGACCCGCAGAACCCGCTGGAGCCGGCCAACACCAATGAGGTGCAGGGCGGCAAGGTCCTCGACATGGTCTTCCGCGGGCTCAAACGGTACGACCCGAGGACGGGCGAGGCGAAGGACATGCTCGCCGAGCGCATCGAGACCTCCGACGCGCAGAACTTCACCGTCACCGTCAAGGACGGCTGGACCTTCAGCAACGGCGAGAAGGTCACGGCACGTTCGTTCGTCGACGCCTGGAACTACGGGGCGCTCATCGACAACCAGCAGAAGAACGCGTACTTCTTCGAGTACATCGACGGCTACGACCGGGTCCACCCGGAGTCCGGGAAGGCGAGCGCCAGAACGCTGTCGGGGCTGCGCGTGAAGGACGACCGGACCTTCACCGTCAAGCTCACCCAGAAGTTCTCCACCTGGCCCGAGACCCTCGGCTACCCGGCCTTCGCGCCGCTGCCCCGCGCCTTCTTCGACGACCACGACGCCTGGCTCGACAAGCCCGTCGGCAACGGCCCGTACGCGATCCAGTCCTACGCCAAGGGTTCCGCGATGCGGCTGCGGAAGTGGGAGGACTATCCGGGTGAGGACAAGGCGCAGAACGCCGGAGTGGATCTGAGGGTCTACACCGACAACAACGCGGCGTACACCGACCTCCTCGCCGGCAACCTCGACCTCGCCGACGACATCCCGGCCTCCCAGCTCAAGAACGTCCGCCGCGACCTGGGCAACCGCTACATCAACCAGCCGGCCGGCATCATCCAGACCCTGGCCTTCCCCTTCTACGACAAGAACTGGGGTGCGGGGAAGGAGAAGCTGCGCATCGGCCTCTCCAAGGCGATCGACCGCAAGCAGATCACCGAGCAGATCTTCCAGAAGACCCGCACCCCTGCCAGCGACTGGACCTCACCCGTCCTCGGCGGACAGGGCGGGTACAAGGCGGGCCTGTGCGGGGAGGCCTGCGAGTACGACCCGGCCGAGGCGAAGCGGCTGATCAAGGAGGCGGGCGGCCTGCCCCGCGGGAGGATGACGCTCACCTCCAACGTCGACACCGGCTCGCACCGCACCTGGATGGACGCCGTCTGCAACAGCATCAACAACGCCCTCGGCAACGACCGGGCCTGCACGGTCAATCCGGTGGGAACCTTCGCCGACTACCGCAACCGGATCCACAGCGGCAGGATGTCCGGGCCCTTCCGCACCGGCTGGCAGATGGACTACCCGCTCATCCAGAACTTCCTCCAGCCGCTCTACTACACCGACGCCTCGTCCAACGACGGCAAGTGGAGCGACGAGAAGTTCGACCGGCTCGTCAACGACGCCAACGCGCACAGCGTGCAGAACCGGGCGGTCTCCACCTTCCAGGACGCCGAGAAGATCCTCGCCGAGAAGATGCCCGCCATCCCGCTCTGGTACCAGAACGGCAGCGCCGGCTACACCGACCGGCTCTCCGGCGTCATCCTCAACCCGTTCAGCGTCCCCGTCTACGAAGAGATCGAGGTCGGCTGAGCGCATGGGGCGCTACGTCATCCGGCGGCTGCTGCAGATGATCCCGGTGTTCATCGGCAGCACCTTCCTGATCTTCTTCATGGTCTACGCGCTCGGCGACCCGGTCGCCGCGCTGTTCGGCGACCGGGCCCCCGACCCGGCCACCGCCGCCCGCATCCGCCACGAACTCTTTCTCGACCAGCCGCTGTGGCGGCAGTACGTGCACTACATGGGCCAGATCTTCCAGGGCCGGTTCGGCACCGCGTTCAACGGCCAGCCGGTCACGGAACTGATCGCCGAGTCCTGGCCCATCACCCTGCGGCTCACCCTCGTCGCCGTCGCCATCGAGTTGACCATCGGCGTCGTCCTCGGCGTCGTCGGCGGCCTGCGGCGCGGGCGCACCGTGGACACCGGTGTCCTCTTCCTCACGCTGGTCGTCATCTCGGTGCCGACCTTCGTGACCGGCTATCTGCTGCAGTTCGTCTTCGGCGTCCAGTGGGGGCTCATCCGACCGTCGGTGTCCCCCGAGGCGCCGGTCGGCGAGCTGCTGCTGCCGGGCCTCGTCCTCGCCCTGGTCTCACTGGCCTACGTCACCCGGCTCACCCGGACCTCGATCGCCGAGAACGTCCGGGCCGACTACGTACGGACCGCCGTGGCCAAGGGACTTCCGCGGCGCCGTGTCATCACCCGCCATCTGCTGCGCAATTCGCTGATCGCGGTGGTCACCTTCATCGGCACCGACATCGGGACGCTGATGGGCGGCGCGATCGTCACCGAGCGGATCTTCAACATCCACGGCGTCGGCTTCCAGCTCTACCAGGGCATTCTGCGCAACAACGCGCCGACCGTCGTCGGCTTCGTCACCATCCTCGTGATCGTCTTCCTGCTGGCGAACCTTCTCGTCGACGCCCTCTACGCCGTACTCGACCCGAGGATCCGCTATGCCTGAGGAGACGCTCGAGCGCCCCACCGGCCCCGCCGACGTCCCGGGCGGTCCCGATGCGGCCGGGCCCGCGGCAGCGGCAGCCGTCCCCGCGCGCAGCCTGTGGTCCGACGCCTGGCGCGATCTGCGCCGCAACCCCGTCTTCCTCCTCTCCGGGCTGCTGATCCTCTTCCTGGTGTTCATCGCCGTGTGGCCGCAGGCGATCGCTGGCGGCAACCCGCTCCAGTGCGACCTGTCCAAGTCGCAAGCGGGCCCCGCGCCCGGCCACCCCTTCGGCTACGACACCCAGGGCTGCGACGTCTACACCCGTACCGTCCACGGGGCCCGCGCCTCCCTCGTCGTCGGCATGTGCGCCACCCTCGGCGCCACCCTGCTCGGCGGGCTTCTCGGCGGGCTCGCCGGGTACTTCGGCAACTGGAGCGACGCGGTGCTCTCCCGTACGGCCGACATCTTCTTCGGTATCCCGGTCGTGCTGGGCGGACTGGTCCTGCTGTCCGTCGTGACCAGTTCCACGGTGTGGCCGGTCGTGGGCTTCATCGTGCTGCTCGGCTGGCCGCAGGTCTGCAGGATCGCGCGCGGCGCGGTCATCACGGCAAAGCACAACGACTATGTGCAGGCCGCCCGCGCGCTGGGCGCGGGCCACACCCGGCTGCTGCTCCGACACGTCGCGCCCAACGCCGTCGCGCCGGTCATCGTCGTCGCCACCATCGCGCTCGGCACGTACATCGCGCTGGAGGCCACGCTCTCGTACCTCGGCGTGGGGCTGCGCCCGCCGACCGTCTCCTGGGGCATCGACATCTCCAATGGCGCACCCCAGATCCGCAACGCCCCGCACATGCTGCTGTGGCCCGCGGGCGCGCTGAGCATCACCGTGCTCGCGTTCATCATGCTCGGCGACGCGGTGCGCGACGCCCTCGATCCCAAGCTGCGCTGAGGAGAGCCCACGATGACGACGCTGCTGGACGTGCGTGATCTGCGGGTGGAGTTCCGTACGCGGGACGGGGTGGCCCGGGCCGTCAACGGCGTCTCGTACAGCGTCGACGCCGGGGAGACCCTGGCCGTGCTGGGGGAGTCCGGCTCCGGCAAGTCGGTGACGGCCCAGGCGGTCATGGGGATTCTCGACAGCCCGCCGGGCCGGGTGACGGGCGGGCAGATCCTGTTCCAGGGGCGGGATCTGCTGACGATGGACCGGGAGGAGCGGCGCAGGCTGCGCGGCGCCCGGATGGCCATGATCTTCCAGGACGCGCTCTCGGCCCTGAACCCGGTGCTGAGCGTGGGTTATCAGCTCGCGGAGATGTTCCGCGTCCACGAAGGGGTCTCCCGCAAGGAGGCCCGGGCGCGGGCCGTGGAGCTGATGGACCGGGTGCGCATCCCGGCGGCACGGCAGAGGGCGGGCGACTATCCGCACCAGTTCTCGGGCGGCATGCGGCAGCGGATCATGATCGCGATGGCGCTGGCCCTGGAGCCGGACCTGATCATCGCGGACGAGCCCACCACGGCGTTGGACGTCACCGTGCAAGCCCAAGTCATGGACCTGCTCGCCGAGTTGCAGGACGAGTACAAGATGGGGCTCATCCTGATCACCCACGACCTGGGGGTGGTCGCGGACGTGGCCGACAAGATCGCGGTGATGTACGCGGGCCGGATCGTGGAGACCGCCCCGGTCCACGACCTCTACAAACGCCCCGCCCACCCCTACACCCGGGGCCTGCTGGACTCGATCCCGCGCCTGGACCGCAAGGGCCGGGAGCTCTACGCGATCAAGGGCCTGCCGCCGAGCCTGCTCGGCATCCCGCCCGGCTGCCCCTTCAACCCGCGCTGCCCCCGCGCCCGCGACATGTGCCGCACGGACCTCCCCGCGCTGCACGAGGTGGCCCAACACCGGTCCAGCGCCTGCCACTTCTGGAAGGAGACGCTCGATGCCTGAGGCGATCCTCCAGGCGCGCGGCCTGGTCAAGCACTATCCGCTCACCCACGGCGTCGTGGTCAGGCGCAGGATCGGCGCGGTCAAAGCCGTCGACGGGGTCTCCTTCGACCTCCACCGCGGCGAGACACTGGGCATCGTGGGCGAGTCCGGCTGCGGCAAGTCCACGCTCGCCAAGCTCCTGGTGAACCTGGAGCGGCCGACGGCCGGCGAGATCCGCTACCGCGGGGAGGACGTCACCCGGATGTCCCGGCGCGCGCTGAAGGCCGTACGCCGCAACATCCAGATGGTCTTCCAGGACCCGTACACCTCGCTCAACCCGCGGATGACGGTGGGCGACATCATCGGCGAGCCCTTCGACATCCATCCCGAGGTGGCGCCCAAGGGGGACCGGCGGCGCCGCGTGCAGGAGCTGCTGGACGTCGTCGGGCTCAACCCGGAGTACATCAACCGCTATCCGCACCAGTTCTCCGGCGGCCAGCGCCAGCGCATCGGCATCGCCCGGGGCCTGGCCCTGCGCCCGGAGATCATCGTCGCGGACGAGCCGGTCTCGGCGCTGGACGTCTCCGTCCAGGCCCAGGTCGTCAACCTCATGGAGCGTCTTCAGGACGAGTTCGGGCTCTCCTACGTCGTCATCGCGCACGATCTGTCCGTCGTCCGGCACATCGCGGACCGGGTGGCGGTGATGTACCTCGGCCGGGTCGTGGAGACCGGCACCGACGAGGAGATCTACGACCACCCCACCCACCCGTACACCCAGGCCCTGCTCTCCGCCGTCCCCGTCCCCGACCCGGAGGGGCGCGGCGGGCGCGAGCGGATCCTGCTGCAGGGCGACGTGCCCTCGCCGGCCGACCCGCCGTCCGGCTGCCGCTTCCGTACGCGCTGCTGGAAGGCGAACGAGCGCTGCGAGCGGGAGACTCCGCCGCTCGCCGTCCCGCCGGGGTTCCGGGCGGCGGACGGCCCGGTGGCGCACGACTCCGCCTGCCACTTCGCGGAGGAGCGGGCGGTCACGGGGGCCGCGGCGGGGCCGTTGCCGGACGCGTAAGCCTCGCCGGGAAAGCGGTGGAGCCCGCGCCCTCAGGGGCACGGGCTCCACCGCGGGTTCTGCCCGCCGGGCTCGGGGCTCTACGCCTCTTTCTCCAGCGCAGCCAGCGCCGGGTCGAGGACGACGTCCTCGCCGCGCGCCGCGATCGTCGGCTCCTCGGGGAAGTGGCAGGCGGTCAGGTGCCCTGCCGTGTTGCCGCCGATCTGGACGAGCGGCGGTTCCTGGGTCGCGCACTTCTCCTGCGCCTTCCAGCACCGCGTACGGAAGCGGCAGCCGGACGGCGGGTTGATGGGCGAGGGCACGTCACCGGCGAGGCGGATGCGCTCGCGCGCAGGCGCTTCGTCCAGCTCCACCTCGGGAACGGCCGAGAGGAGCGCGTGCGTGTACGGGTGGCGCGGGCGGTTGTAGATGGACTCGCGGTCGCCGACCTCCACCACCTTGCCCAGGTACATCACCGCGACGCGCTGCGAGAAGTGGCGCACCACAGCGAGGTCGTGGGCGATGAACAGGAACGCGATCCCCAGCTCCCGCTGGAGCTTCTGGAGCAGGTTCACGACCTGTGCCTGGATGGAGACGTCCAGCGCGGAGACCGGCTCGTCCGCGATGATCAGCTTCGGCTCCAGGGCGAGCGCACGGGCGACGCCGATGCGCTGCCGCTGACCGCCGGAGAACTCGTGCGGGAAGCGGTTGTAGTGCTCGGGGCTGAGACCCACGGTCTCCAGCAGTTCGCGCACCCGGTTCTCGCGGCCTCCGGGCGGGGTGATCCCGTTGACCTCCATGGGGCTGCGGATGATCGTGCCGACCGTCTGCCGCGGGTTCAGCGACGAGTACGGGTCCTGGAAGATCATCTGGATCTCGGAGCGGATCGGGGCGAGCGCCTTGCGGTCCGCCCGCGTGATGTCCCGGCCCTGGTAGGTGATCTTCCCGCCCGTCGGCTCCATGAGACGGGTCAGCAACCGGCCGGTCGTGGACTTGCCGCAGCCGGACTCGCCGACCAGGCCGAAGCTTTCGCCCTCGTGCACGGTCAGGTCGATACCGTCCACGGCCTTGACCGCGCCGACGGTGCGCTTGATCGGGAAGCCGCCCTTGATGGGGAAGTGCTTGGTCAGGCCTTCCGCCGTCATCAGCGGCTCACCCGACGCCGGAACGGCGTCGCGGGGGGTGGGCAGGGTGAGTTTCTCGGTCACGGTGAATCTCCCTAGCCCAGCCGGGGCTTGATCTGCTCGTCGAAGAGGGTCTGCTTCTGCTCGCCCGTCAGGTGGCAGGCCGACCCGCGGCCCAGAGGCAGCACCGGACGCTCGCCGGAGCACCGGTTGCCCCCGACCTCGGAGACGAAGGCGCAGCGCGGGTGGAACGGGCAGCCGCTCGGCGGGTTCAGGAGGCTCGGCGGGCTGCCGGGGATCGACAGCAGCTCCTCGTCGGTCCCGGAGGACAGACGGGGCATCGAGCCGAGCAGACCCCAGGTGTAGGGGTGCCGCGGCGCCCGCAGCACCTCCGTGACCGAGCCGCGCTCCACGGCGCGCCCCGCGTACATCACCAGGATGTCGTCGGCCATGTTGGCGATGACACCGAGGTCGTGGGTGATGAAGATGATCGCCGAGCCGAACTCCTGCTGGAGATCCTTGAGCAGGTCGAGGATCTGCGCCTGGACGGTCACGTCCAGCGCCGTCGTCGGCTCGTCCGCGATCAGCAGCTGCGGGTTGCAGACGAGCGACATCGCGATCATCGCGCGCTGGCGCATACCGCCGGAGAACTGGTGCGGATAGTCGTCCACCCGCATCTTGGGCTGCGGGATGCCGACCTTGTCGAGCATCTCGATCGCACGCCGCTTCGCCTCGCGCCTGGAGGCGCCGGTGTGCTTCATGTACGGCTCGGCGATCTGCCGGCCCACCGTGTAGTACGGGGAGAGGGCCGTCAGCGGGTCCTGGAAGACCATCGCCATCTTGTTGCCGCGCAGCTTCTCCAGCTTCTTCTCCGGTGCGCCCGTCAGCTCCTGGCCATCGAGCACGATCTCGCCCGTGATGGTCGTGGTGGCGGGGTTGTGCAGGCCCAGCACCGTCAGGTTGGTGACGGACTTGCCGGAGCCCGATTCGCCGACGATGCCGAGCGTCTTGCCGCGCTCGACGTTGAAGGAGAGGCCGTCGACCGCCTTGACGATGCCGTCCTCGGTGGAGAACTGCACATGAAGGTCGCGCACGGACAGGAAGGAGTCCGACCCGGTCGGTGCGGGCTCGCCCTCGGTCTTGGTGAGTGTGGTCACGGGTCGATCTCCTAGGACAGGCGCACGCGCGGGTCGATGTAGGCGTACGCGGCGTCCACGATGATGTTGAACAGAAGGATGAACGCGGCGCTGAAGATCATCACGCCCATCGTGAGTGGCAGGTCCTTGTTCTGCACGGACTGCACCGCGAGGCGCCCGATGCCGGCGAGGCTGAAGGTCGTCTCGGTGACGATGGCGCCGCCGAAGAGCGCGCCGAGGTCCATGCCGAGGATGGTGACGATCGGGGTGAGCGAGCCGCGCCAGGCGTAGCGGTAGAACACGTAGTTCTTCGACATGCCCTTGGCGCGGGCTGTGCGGACGTGCTCTTCCTGCAACTGCTCGATCAGGGTGGAGCGCGACATACGGGTGTACTGCGCCGTGAAGATCGCCGCCATCACGCACCACGGAATCAGCAGACCCATGAACCAGGCACCGGGACTCTCGGTGAACGGTATGTACTTGGGGTTGTCCAGCCAGCCGCTGCTGTAGACGAAGATGCCCAGCACGATCGGGCCGAGGAAGTAGATCTGCATCGAGCTGAGCACCAGAGAGACCGAGCTGACGGTCTTGTCGATCATGGTGCCCTTGCGGCGGGCGGCGACGATGCCGGCGCCGAGTCCGACGGTCAGGAAGACCGCGAGGCCGCCGACTGTCAGGGAGAGCGTCATCGGGAACCGGTCGATGATCGTGTCCCAGACCATCTGGTTGTTGTTGAAGGAGACGCCGAAGCACGGGGCGTTGCAGTGTCCGACGGCGAAGTCGCGGCCGACGAAGATCCCCTTCATGAATTCCCAGTACTGGATGTGTACCGACTGGTCGAGGCCCAGGTTCTTGTGGATGATCTCGATCGCGGGCTTGGTGCAGTTCTTCCCGCACGCGAGCAGGGCCGGGTCCTGTGGGACCGCGAAGAAAATGAAGAACGTGAACGCGCTGATCAGGATGAGGATCACTGCGGCGCCGAACGTCCGGCGAAGAAGGAATTGAAGCATCGATTTCGCTGCTCTCGGGACGGCGGCTGCTGGGAGGTGGGCTTGCCAGGGGGGCGCCCGCTCCGCCGGGGCGGGCGCCCCCTGGTCCTAGCTACGCGCGGTTGTTACTTCTTGAGGAACAGCCGCGTGACGTCGATGTAGCTGGTGTCCGCGTTGTAGCGGGCGCCACCGACGTTGGATCCGTAGATCTGGAACTGCTTCGTGAAGTAGATCGGGGCCGCCGGGTTGATCTCCTCCACGATGTACTTGTGGAGCTTGACCCACTCGGCATTCGCCTTCTCCGGGTCCGTGATCTTGGCGATCCGGTTGATCTCCTTGTTCACGTGCTTGTCGTTGGTGTGCGAGTAGTTCGACGAACCGTCCTGGATCTGCGTGCCGTCGAAGGACGGCGGGATGACGGTGCTGGGGGAGGACCAGTCCTGGCCCCAGCCGGTCATGTAGATGTCCAGCTTGTTGTCGACCTTGCCGACCTGCTCGTACCACGTGGCGTTGTCGATGTCCTTCTTCTGGACGTCGAAGCCCGCCTTCTCCAGCGCGTTGGTGATGATGAGGGCCTGCTGCTGGCGGATCTCGGTGTTGGCGTAGCCGTAGACGAGCTTCATGCCCTCCTTGCCGGCTTCCTTCAGCAGCTTCTTCGCCTTCTCCGGGTCACCGTTCGGCTTGGCGATCTTGCCGTAAGGGTCGTAGCCCTTCTCGTAGCCCGGCAGCGTCGGAGCGAGCAGACCACCGGCCGGCTCACCGGCGTAGGTGCCACCGTCGGGGCGGATGATCTGGGTGCTCGGCAGCGCGTAGGTGATCGCGTCGCGGACCTTCTTGTCCTTGATGCGGTCCAGGTTGAAGTTCATCTGCCACACGTACGGCTGGTAGCCGCGGATGGTGCGGGCGAAGGCCTTCTTGTCGTTGACGACCTTCTTGGCCTGGCTGATGTCGACCGCGCCGGTGAACTGGATGGCGTTCTTGGCAGCGCTGCGGTCGGCCAGGATGCGCTTGGTCTGCTCGGCGTCCTGGACGTTGTACTGGATGTCGAAGCCGTCGACGTACTGGTGACGGACCGAGTCGGTCTTCGGGTCCCAGTTGGCGTTCTTGACCAGCTTCATGCCCTTGCCGGGCTTGAACTCGCCGATCTTGTACGGGCCGAGCGCGACCGGCTTGTTGTCGTACTTCTCCTTCGTGTCCGCCTTCTCCGGCACGATGGAGTAGCCGCGCATCGCCAGCATCTGCGGGACGTCCGCCTGCGGCTCCCTGAAGTGGAAGACGATCGTCTTGTCGTCCGGGGTCTCCAGGACCTTGTCCGGCAGGTGCTTGCCCTTGAACGGACCGCCGGGCAGCCCCTTGCGGTAGCTGGTGCCCGCGCCGGACAGCCACTGCTGCAGGTAGGTCGGGCCGTCGGTGATGAACGGCGCGTACAGACGCTCCACCGTGTGGCGGACGTCCTTGGACGTGATGGCGTTACCCTTCTCGTCCTTGATGCCGTCCTTGAGGGTGTACGTCCAGGTCTTGCCGCCGTCCGAGGCCTTGCCGGAGTCGGTCGCCAGGTCGCCCACGACCTGCTTGCCGCCGTTGTCGTCCTCCTCCAGCTGCGTCAGGCCGCGGTGGATGAGGCGGCCGAGCAGGCCGGCGTCGCTGACGTAGCTCTGACCCGGGTCCAGGTGGGAGAAGTCGTCGGCCTGCCACACGGTGATCATGCCACCGGATTTGGCGCCCTCGACCTCCTTGGCCGGGCCCTTGGACGCCGCGGCGTCACCGAGTCCCACGGCCTCGGACTGCGACTTCGCGTCGTCCTGGCTGCTGGACTTGTCCTTGCCTTCGTTGCTGCTGCCGCTGCTGCATCCGGCCAGCGCCAGCGAGCCGGCGGCGAGCGCGACCACAAGGGCGCGTGCTCTGCGCGTAGAGCCAATGTTCATGGCGTCGGGTGCTCCTGTCGGTTGTGATCCATTTGCGCTGCCGTGTCCGGAAGGGAGTCCGGCGAAGGGTCGGCAGCCACCCCCCTCGAAATGGACGGCTACCGTCCGGACTTCGGGTCGAAGGCATCCCGGACGGAGTCGCCGAGGAGGTTGAAGGCGACCACGAAGATCACCATGGCGATGCCCGGGAAGTACATGTAGGTCGGATTGGTCTCGTAGATGCGGCCGGCGATGGAGAACATCCGGCCCCAGTCCGGGGTCGGCTCGACGAAGCCGACACCGACGTACGACAGGAACGCGACCGAGAGGATCGTGGAGGGCAGCAGGTAGGTCGCCTGCACCAGGATCGGCGTGACCAGGTTCGGCAGCAGCTCCTTGCGGATGATCCGCCAGGGCGAGGCGCCGGAGACCTTCGCGGCCTCGACGAACTCCCGCTCGCGCAGGGACAGGGTGGAGCTGCGCACGAGGCGGCTCATGCCCATCCAGCCCAGGAACCACAGGACGAAGACGATCGCCAGCGCGCGGACGTATGTCGGAGTCTCGTCCTGCGGGCTCACGAACACCGCGGTGATGACCGGCATGGTGGCGATGAAGAACAGCTGGCTCGGGAAGGCGAGGAGGAAGTCGGTGACCCGGCCCAGCCAGTAGTCGACCCTGCCGCCGTAGTAGCCGCCGACCAGGCCGATGATGACTCCGGTGATCACCAGCAGGACCGTCACGACGACCGAGATGTAGAGGGAGGTGCGCATGCCGTACAGGAGCTGGGTGAACACATCACGGCCGAGGTTGGGCTCCAGGCCGAACCAGAAGTCGCCGGACATGCCGCCGTTGGGCCCCGTCGGGTCGCCGAAGTCGTCCAGCAGCCCGGCCTGCTCCTGGCCGTAGAGCGTGTACGGGTCTTTGCCGTACAGCGACGAGATGACCGGAGCGAGGGCGGCTATCGCGAAGAAGAAGAGCACCACGAACGCCGATATGACGCCCGTGCGGTCGCGCTTGAAGCGCAGCCACATCAACTGGCCGGGGGAACGGCCTGTGAGGGACGGGTCCTTGCCCGCGCCCTTCTCAGGCGTCGTCGGAACCGTCGCTGCGTCGGCGGTCGGACCAGCAGCTTGGGTTGGGCTCGTCATTGGCTTCATGCCCCCGGAGGCGAAAATTGTTTGACACAGAAGAGCAGCGGGTCGCGCTGTTGATTGTCCGGAACTCTTACGAGCTAATCAACGCGCGTCAAGAGGCAAAGCGGTTGGGAACGCCCGACTCTTCGCTTCTTGAGCGAAGATTTCGCAGATTGACGTCCGCGCGTGCTTGACAGGGGCACGTCGTGCAGTGATATGCCGGATAAATCCGGACCAACTTCGTTAACGTACTAGCAACTTCATTGACGCAACTCCGATATACGGACGGACCACGGTGGAGACCGTACGGCCGTGCGGGTGCCGTAGACCGGCCGGGGCGGGCTCGGACCCTCCCCGGCCGGTCGCTTGTCGAAAGGTCGCCTTGCGGGGTAGAACCGCAGGCATGGGACAGGGGCGCACACTCGTGCGCGGAGCACGCCTATTCGGGGCATTCGCCTGTGCCCTGCTCGCGTTGATCGAGCTGATGTGGGTCATCCAGGACGTCACGGCGGCCGCCGAGCCTGTCGATGTGTGGTGGCTTTGGGCCGGTATGCCCTCCCGAGCGGAAGGGGGCATCTGGGGCACATCGCTGATCGATCCCGTGCTCGTCTGCGTCCATGCCGTGGTCGCCTTCATCGCGCTCCAGTCCGTCGCCGTCGCCCCGGGTGCGCTCGCCTCCGCCGCCGTCGCCACGATGGCGCTGCGCCTCCCCAGCCTGTGGATGCTCCAGTCCGACTGGATGCGGGTGATCGACGACGACCTGCGGTCCCGGGCGACGTTGACCGCGGCCGCCGGTGTGGTGATCGGCGCCGTGCTGCTGGTGACGGTCGTGGCCGGCCGCCGGCCCGCGGACTACGAACCGCCCTCGCCCCGGCCGGGCCGGGGCGCTTCCCTCACCGCCTGCGTGCTCCTCGCCACCGCGGCGCTGGCCGGGGCCGCTTGGCAGATCCACCGGGCCGGCGAGTGGGGCTGGGCCACGTACCGGAAGGTGCTCGTCGGCGACGGTCCGCAGAACGTCTACGCCCTGCTCCAGCCGCCGTACGGATGGCTCGGCTGGACCGTCGTCGCACTGAGCCTCGCGGGCGCCGTCGCCGCGCTCCGGCGCACGACCTGGGCGCGGGCGCTGGGGTCGACGGCGGCCGTGATCCTGCTCGCGCGCGGGCTCACCGGCATCTCCGCGCAGCAGCGCAGCGAGATGCTCGCGCACCTCGGGGACCTGCCGCTCCAGGAGCAGTTGAGCGTGGCGACAGCGCTCTTCGAGACCCTCGCCGGCTTCCTGGTGCTCACCGTGCTGGCGCGGCGCGGCGAGCGCCTGGTGCCGGATGCGGGCGGGGACGCGTACGGCTACCGGGAGGGCGAGCCGTACGCCGTGCAGCCGCCGCGCTGGTGACGCCCGCCGGCGCCGTCCGGCCCGCACCCGCCCACCACCGCGAGGGCGGGCGGACGCGGAGCGGACAGCGGGAGCGTGATCCGGCTCAGGCGTCGGACCTCGGGCGCCGCAGGCTCAGGCCATGCCCAAGGACCGCTTGAGGAAGTCCACCTGAAGCAGCAGCAGGTTTTCGGCCACCTGCTCCTGCGGCGTCATATGGGTCACCCCGGACAGCGGGAGCACCTCGTGCGGCCGGCCCGCGGCGAGCAGCGCGGAGGACAGCCGCAAAGTGTGCGCGGCGAGGACGTTGTCGTCCGCGAGCCCGTGAATGATCATCATGGGGCGGTGCGTCTCCGCGGCGCCCGACAGGCCCTCGTCCGTGACCACCGAGTTCGCCGCGTAGACCTCGCCGGCCTCGTCCGGGTGGCCGAGGTACCGCTCCGTGTAGTGGGTGTCGTACAGCCGTTGGTCGGTGACGGGCGCACCGACCACCCCCGCGTGGAAGACATCGGGCCGGCGCAGCACGGCGAGAGCGGCCAGATATCCGCCGTACGACCATCCGCGGATGCCGACCCGGGTCAGGTCGAGGGGATGGTCCCCCTCCAGTGCCCGGAGAGCCTCCACCTGGTCGTCGAGGGTCACGCCCGCGAGGTCGCGCGCGACGGCCTTCTCCCATCCCGGCGACTGCCCTGGCGTGCCGCGGCCGTCCGCGACGACCACGGCGAACCCCTGGTCCGCGAACCATTGCGAGGTGAGGTACGCGTTGTGGGCGGCCACGACGCGCTGGCCGTGCGGACCGCCGTACGGGTCCATCAGGACCGGCAGCGGCCCGTCCTCCTCGCGGTACCCGGTGGGCAGCAGCACGGCGCACGGGATGCCGCGCGCGCCGGCCCGGACCAGCCGGGGCGCGGCCGTGAGCACCGGCGTCTCCGCATACGACGGGACGGTCGCCGTCGCCTTGCCCTCGTTCAGCACGCGGACGGTGGACCCGCTCGCGTCGAGCGAGGCGGAGGAGAGCACCAGGACGGAGCCGCAGCGCACGGCCGAGTGCACACCGGGGCCCTCGGAGAGCCGCTCGACGCCCAGTTCGCTGACGCGGAAGACATGGATCTCACCGGTGGCGGGGTCTTCCGCCTCCGGCCCCGCGGACGCCGAGACCAGCACGTCGTCGGCGGACACATGCAGCACCGCGCGTACGTGCAACTGCGGTCCGGTGAGCGGCCGGGCGCCCACGACGAGGACGCGCGCCCCGCCCTCGTCCGCGATCCGCACCAGCCTCCCGTCCGGAGTCCACGCGGGCACACCGGGGAACAGATCCAGCCAGACCGGGTCCTCGTCGGCGTGCAGCATCCGCGTCCGGCCGGTCCCGGTGTCGACGGTGAGGTAGAGCTGATCGCGCTGGTTCCTGGCCTGCACCAGCAGCAGCGGCGGTCCGGCCGGCGACCAGTGCACCCGCGCCAGGTACGGGTACGCGGCGCGGTCCCACTCCACCTCCGTGCGGGAGCCGTCGAGCCCGGCGAGCAGGAGCCGGACATCGGCGTTGGGCGTCCCGGCCGCCGGGTACGCGACCTTCTGCGGGGCGCGGTTCGGGTGCGTCGGATCGGAGATCCACCAGCGCTGCACCGGCGACTCGTCGACCCGGGCGACCAGGAGGCTCTCGCTGTCCGGGGACCACCAGAAGCCGCGGGCCCGGTCCATCTCCTCGGCGGCGATGAACTCGGCGAGCCCGTACGTGATGTCGTCCTCGCCGTCACCGGGCGCGGCGAGCGCGCGGTCCCCACCGCCGTCGGCGTCCACGACCCGCAGGGCACCGCCCGCGACGTACGCGACGCGGCGCCCGTCGGGCGAGGGGCGCGGGTCCACGACCGGTCCGGGGACAGGGAGTTCGCGTGCGGTACCGGCGCGCAGCTCCGCCGTGAAGAGCCGGCCGGAGAGCGCGAACGCGGCCAACTCGGCCGCCTCGTCCACCGCGTAGCCGACGACCCCGGCGGATCCCTCCCGGCTGCGCTCCCGCCGCGCCCGCTCCTCGGCGGACAACTCCTCGGACGCGCCGCCCAGCAGCGCTGCGGGATCGGCGACGACCCGCTCCTCGCCGGAGTCGAGATCGCGCACCCAGAGCAGATTGGCCCGGTCGGTGCCGCCGCGGGAGCGGAGGAAGGCGATGCGCTCCCCGTCCGGCGACACGGTGAAGGCGCGGGGGGCGCCGAGGGTGAACCGCTGGGTGCGGGCGTGCTGGCGCGGAAAGGAGATCTGTCCCGTCATGCCCCCAGACCCTATGTGCGGCCCCGCCTCAGGGACACCGCGCCGATGGCCTGCCGCGCCGCGAGGCGGGAACGGGCGCCCGGTGGCGGGCGGGAACGCGCGCCCGTCGCCGGGCGGGAGCGGGCGTCCGCCCGGCGGGTGCGGCGGTCGGCGCATGCCGGGAGCCGTGAGCCGTGAGCCGGGTGGTCCTGGGCGGGGAGCTTCCGGCCTGCGCTGGGCGCCCCCCGGCGGCGGACCCGTGCGCCCCTTCTCTGCACCCGTGCACCGATCCATGCTCAGGAGCGGAAAGTTATGATCAGTTGCGCACAGTGGGCGAGAAGCCCGCGGCAGTGCGAAATCATCCGCTCGTTGATTCGGCCCCGTCTTTGGAGGTGAACCGCCGTGGCACTCTCGATCTCGGCGGTAGTGCTGCTGGCGATCATCGTCTTCCTGCTGGTCCGGAAAGCCGGGCTCAAAGCGGGACATGCGGTGGTCTGCATGCTGTTGGGCTTCTACCTGGCGAGTTCGTCCGTCGCCCCGACGATCAGCGAGCTGACCACGAACGTCGCAGGCATGATCGGCGGCATCAAGTTCTGACCGCCCCCGGGCGCCCGGCTCGTACCCCGGCGCCCGGCTCGTACGCTGTAGGCATGACCGATCTTCCCGGCCACCGTCTTCTGCTCGTCCACGCGCACCCGGACGACGAGACGATCAACAACGGCGCCACCATGGCCAAGTACGCGGCCGAGGGGGCCCACGTCACCCTCGTGACGTGCACCCTCGGCGAGGAGGGCGAGGTGATCCCCGCCGACCTCGCCCATCTCGCCGCCGACCGTGACGACACCCTCGGCACGCACCGCATCGGCGAACTGGCCGCCGCCATGGCCGAGCTCGGCGTCACCGACCACCGCTTCCTCGGCGGCCCGGGCCGCTACCGCGACTCCGGGATGATGGGGCTGGCGCAGAACGACCGTCCCGACGCCTTCTGGCAGGCGGACCTGGACGAGGCCGCGGCGCATCTGGTCGCGGTGGTGCGCGAGGTCGGGCCGCAGGTGCTGGTCACCTACGACGAGAACGGCGGCTACGGTCACCCGGACCATATCCAGGCCCACCGCGTCGCCATGCGCGCGGCCGACCTGGCCGCCGATCCCGCCTTCCGCCCCGACCTGGGCGCACCGCACACGATCGACAAGATCTACTGGAACTGCCTCGCACGCTCCGCCGCCGAAGCGGGACTTGCCAGGCTGCGCGAGGCCGACGTGAGCTTCGACGGCGTCGCCACCGCCGACGACGTACCGGGTGTGGTCGACGACGCGGAGGTCTCCGCGCGGATCGACGGGCGGGCGCACGCCGCGGCGAAGACGGCGGCCATGCGGGCGCATGCCACGCAGATCGCCGTCGACGGCCCGTTCTTCGCGCTCTCCAACGACCTCGGCCAGCCGCTCTTCGCCGAGGAGCACTACCGGCTCGTACGGGGCGAAGCGGGCGGAGAGCCGCCGGAGGGCGACCTGTTCGCCGGTGTCTCCTCCGTCGCGGACGGGAAGAGGGGGGACCGTTGACCACCGGGCGTCTGACGGCGTACGCCGTCCTGTTCGTGCTCGGCGCACTGGTCGGCGGGGCGGGCGCGCTCGTCCAAGCGGCCTGGTTCCCGGCCGGGTTGCTGCTCGCGCTGCTCGGTGTCGCCGCTGTCTGCTACGGCGGGGCGAAGGCGCTCGGCTCCCGGGCCGGTGCCGCGGCACCCGGCGGCGGCTGGCTGATCGCCGTCATCCTGCTGACGGCCACGCGTCCGGAAGGCGACTTCGTTTTCGGTGCGGGCGTGGGGTCGTACATGTTCCTGCTGGGCGGGATGATTGTGGCTGTGATCTGCGCCACTATGACGCGGGTGCCGCCACCGGGCGTGCAAGCCGCCCGACTTGGCAAGTGACGTGACAAACCCCCCGGGCACCGGGACCACCTTCGGGGTGGCCGATACGGCCGTCCCTGGGTCGCCGTCGGCGCTGCCCAGTATGGTGGACGCGCCGCCGAGCCGCCCGAGCACGGACATGGGTGGCGGAGCTAACCGGGAGAACCAGCCTTGAGCCGAGAAACTGACAGTTCGTCCTCCGGGCCCCAGGGGCGCGGCGGAGCCGCGTACCCGTCGGGGACCCCGCCGTACGGCACCCGTCGGTACCCGTCGCCGCACCCCGCGCAGGACTCCGGGCACGATGACGCCGCTGCGAACGACAGCGAAGCGCGCAAGCCGGAGGAGCCGAAGACCGAGACGACGCTGACGACCCGGATCCGGATCAACATCCCGGGCTCCCGGCCCATTCCGCCGGTCGTCGTGCGCAAGCCCGTCGAAGACGGAGACACGGACAGCGGTCCCGCGCCGGGACCGACGTCCTCCGTCACGGGCACGTCGCCCACGCCGCCGGCCGGTGTCCCCGCGCCTTCCCCCGCCCCCGTTCCGCGGGGCGAGTCGCCTGCGCCCAGGCCCGGCGGCAGTGGTGAGGGCAGGGACGAGGCGAAGACCAGCGACTGGTTCGCGCCGCGCAAGACACCGGCCGCCACGCCGCCGGACCCCACCCCGCCGCCCGCGGGCGGCGGGCAGCGGTCCGACCTTCCGTACTTCTCCGGCGGACCGGGCGCCGGGTCCGGCTCGTCCGGAACCGGTGCGCCCGGGGCCGGTTCGGGTCCCGGCGCGGGCCGCGGTCCTGGGCGTGGACAGGGGCCCCGGCCGGGGGATACCGGCAGCAACCCCGTGTACGGCGCCGGAGGCTCCGGCCCGTACGGTGGCGGCCAGAGCGGCGACACCGGCACCGGATCCGTTCCCGCGTACGGCGCGGGCCCCGGCTCGGGTTCCGCGGGGCCGCCGCCTTCCGGCGGCCGGCCGGGTCAGCCCGGTCACCCCGGATCGGCCGGCCCCGGGGGTCCGACCTCCGGGCCGATGACCGGTGACATGCCGCTCCTGCCGCCCGGGTTCCAGCGTTCCGCGGGCCAGGGCGGAGGCGACGAATCCGCCCGGTTCACCCCGCAGCCCCCCGCGCCAGGCGACACCGGGCACCTCCCACCGGCTCCCGGCATCGGTGCGGTCGGCCCCGGCCACGGTGGTCCGGGCCCCGGCGGCCAGGTGCCTCCCGGACCCGAGGGCCCGGGTGGGCCCGACGGTCCGCGCGGACCGGAGCGCATTTCGGGCGACACCCTGGTCAGCGGGATCCCGCGGGTTCCGTCGTCCAACGAGTTCCCGTTCCCGGGGAGTCCGGCGGCCGGCGAGCGGGCGTTCCCGCCCGGGCCGTCCGCCCCGGAAGGGCCGGAGCATCCGGCGCCCGCGCCGGTCGACGTTCCGAGTCCACCGCCTCCCCGGCCCGCGAAGAAGGGCCGCTCCAAGCTCGTTCTCGTCGGGGCGGGGCTCGCCGGCCTGGTCGTCGTCGCGTACGGCGCGGGTCTGCTGCTCGACCACGCGGACGTGCCGAACGGCACCACCGTCCTCGGCGTGGACATCGGCGGCATGACGAAGGAGGACGCCGTCGCCAAGCTCGACGGCGCACTCGGCGACCGGATCAACGCGCCGATGACCGTGACGATCGACGGCGAGGAGCGCTCGCTCAAGCCGTCCAGCGCGGGCTTGGCCGTCGACACCCGGACGACCGTGCGCGACGTCGCCGGGCGCGACTACAACCCGGTCTCCGTGATCGGCTCGCTCTTCGGGGGCTCCCGCCAGGGCACGCCTGCCATCGAGATCGACGAGGAGAAGCTCGCCGCGGCGCTGAAGACGCTCTCCGGCCAGGCGGCGGGCAGCGAGGACGGCACCATCAAGTTCGTGCCGGGCAAGGCCGTCGCCGTACCGGGCAAGACGCACAAGGCGCTGGACGTGAACCAGTCCGTCGACGCCGTCGAGGACGCGTACCGCGAGCGGGCCGAGACCGGGGAGAACGCGGCGCTGGACCTGCCCGTCAGCATGCAGAAGCCGTCCATCAGCCAGGCCGAAATCGACCGGAAGATGAAGGAGTTCGCCAAACCGGCGATGTCCGATCTGGTCACGGTCAAGGCCGGCAACAAGTCGATCCCCTTCGGGCCCGACAAGTCGCTGCCGAAGATCCTCTCCGTGAAGCCGGTCAACGGCCGGCTGGTGGAGGTCTACGACCGCGAGGCGCTCAAGAAGCTGTACGGCAGCACCTTCGAGGGCATCCTCATCACCAAGGGCGACGGCAGCAAGAAGCCCGTCGCTCCGGAGGATGTCGCCGCGGCACTGGCCAAGGCGCTCCGCGGCAAGACTCCGGAGGAACGTATCGGCGTCATCCCGATCAATCCCAGCTAGGACGACGCGGTTCGCCGCGACCGAGCCCCCGCGCCCGCCTCAGGGCCGGGGGCTCGGCCATGCGCGCGGTCCGTGCCCTCCGCCCGGTCCGCGCCCTCCGCCCGGTCACGCACCGCGGCATGACATCCGTCATACGGGACGCACGACCGGCGACACCGCCGGGCAAGGCGCCTCCGCGGCCAGGCCTGCACCATGACCGCACCACAACCCCCGCAACCCGCCGTCGTCTTCGACCACGTCGGCAAGTCCTACGGGAACACCCGCGCCGTGACGGGACCTGACCCTGACCCTCCACCCGGGCGAGACCGTCGCCCTCCTCGGCCCCAACGGCGGCCCCAACGGCGCGGGCAAGTCCACCACGGGCTCGCGCGCCGCGATGCCGCGACCGCAGACGTCAGTTGAGCTTCGCCCGCGCGGCGAGCGCCTGGCTCTGCACCGACTCCGCCGCCCCAGGATCCACCGGCGCGATCACCTCCGCGTACGCCTCCAGCTCCACCGCGCCGCGCGTGAAGTCCCCGCGCTCCACGAGCAGTTGCGCCCGTTCGTAGCGCAGCCGCGCAGGATGGCTCGGCAGCAGCAACGACAGTTCCAGAGCCCAGAGCTGGACGTCGGAGCGTTCCGGGCGGGCGACGGCCCATGCCCGGATGTTGTTGAGGATCCGCAGGATGGTCTCCAGCGGGGGCGCGGGTTCCAGCATGCCGGGGGTCAGCGGGGAGCCCGTCGCGCTCGTGACGAGCACCTCCGCGTCCGTACCGCTCATGACGCGGCCCGCGTCGAACGGGTCGGCGAGCACCGGTCCTTCCGGGCCGGCCGGATCGCCGAAGCCGACGACGAAGTGGCCCGGCAGTGCCACCCCGTACACCGGTGCTCCGGCCCGCCGCGCCACCTCCATCCACACCACGGACAGCAGGATCGGCAGTCCGCGCCGCCGGCGCAGTACGTGCGGCAGCAGCGAGGACTCCAGGCGCCGGTAGTCGCCGGGGGTGCCGTGGAAGCCGTGACGCTCACCGAGGAGATCGGCGACGGCCCGCGCCCAGCCGCGCGCGCCGTCGGCGGGGCGGAACGGCATCAGCCCGGCCAGACGGTCGAGTTCGATCTGCGCCTCGTCGAGGGCGGCCTCGCCCGTCTCCGGCTCTGCCTCGGCGGCGACGAGCAGGCAGAGCAGCGCGAGGTCGGGGCGCTCGGTGCGCGCCGCCTCCGCGAACCGCTGCCGCCTGCCGGTGATGTCGTGCATATCTGCCTCGTACCCGCTCAACGGGTGTCACCCTTCGGTCCGCGGAAGTGGTGGTACTGGTGGTGCGTGGTGAAGCCCATGCCGTCGTAGAGCGTCCCGGCCGCGCCGTTGTCCGACTCGACCTGGAGGTACGCCGCCGAGGCGCCCTCCTCCAGTGCCGTACGGGCGAGCGCGGCCATCACGGCGGTGGCGAGTCCCCGGCGGCGCTGCTCCGGGGCGACCTCGATCGCCGCGAACCCGGCCCAGCGCCCGTCGACCACGCACCGCCCGATCGCCGCGGGCGGAGCGCCGTCCTCCGCGCCCGGCACGGTGGCGAACCACACGGAGGGGCCTCCGCCGAGCACCTTCAGCACCTCGTCCGCCGTCTCCTCGAACCGGCGGTAGCGGGAGAGCCACGCCTCGTCGATCTCGCGCGTGAGCACCACGCGCGCGCCCTCCTCGCCGGTGTCCGCCGCAGCGTCGGCGAGGGGTGCGAGGGCGGCGGTGCGGATGAGCGCCGAGACCTCACGGGTCCAGCCGCGGGCGGCGAGTTCGGCGGCTAGTTGCTCCTGCGCCCCGCTCGCACCCGTACTCACCTGGACGTACGCGGGCCGGCCGCGTTCGGCGTACCACGCGGTGATCTCGCCCAGCGCCCGGTCCAGCGGGAGCCCCGGGTCGCCGATCGCCAGGACGGAGTTGGCGCGCCGGGTGAACCCGCCGGCCCAGCGCAGCTCCCAGTCCCCGAGCCGAACGCTCTCGACCGCCGGCCAGCCGCGGGCCGCGACCCGGTCGAGTTCGTCCCAGCGCGCGGCGGGCCCCCGTCTGCGCCGAGGTGCGTCGGGGACGACCTTGCCCGCGACGAGAGCGGATTCCGGGATCCGGACGATCTCCCCGCTCCTGCGTGTGACGGACAGCACACCGCCGTCCCAGGATGTGAGCACGCCGACCGTGTCGCTGAATTTCTCGCCCGGGACCCCAGCTTCCGTCAAGCGTCGCACCGATACCCTTTTGCCCACGTCAGCGCTGGTGATCCGGACTTCGAACCGTCCGCCAGTGGTGAAATCCACAGCTCAGTCAGCCCCTCCTGTTCGTCTCGCGCCCCGGAACGGAGATACTAGGTGCGGGCATCGACGACGCCGCGCTCCCGCGCGCCCATGGCGGAGCCGCGATGGGCCCGCCAGCCCTACCGAGGAGGAACGACAGCGTGACCTACGTCATCGCGCAGCCTTGTGTCGACGTCAAGGACAAGGCGTGCATCGAGGAGTGCCCCGTCGACTGCATCTACGAGGGCTCCCGGTCCTTGTACATCCACCCGGACGAGTGCGTCGACTGCGGGGCGTGCGAACCGGTCTGCCCGGTCGAGGCGATCTTCTACGAGGATGACACTCCGGAGGAGTGGAAGGACTACTACAAGGCCAACGTCGAGTTCTTCGACGAGCTCGGCTCCCCCGGTGGTGCGTCCAAGCTCGGCCTGATCGAGCGCGATCACCCCTTCATCGCCGCGCTGCCGCCGCAGAACCAGTAAGGCTCCCCGGCATCTGCTGGGAGCCCAGGGCCGGCGCAGCGCCGCCTCGGTCCCGTACGGCTCCCGGCCGTACGGGACCGAGGTGTTTGTCCCTCAGGCCCCTCCGGTCCGTCCGCCCCCGCCGGTCCCGCTGGTGCCGTTGGCCCACGCGCAATCCCGCCCGTTCACGTCGGTTCACGTCGGTCCCGTCCGGCACTCCCGCCGCGGAAGCCGGCCGGCGACGGCCCGGCAGCCGTGACCGTACGGCACACCGCGACGGCCCGCCGGACCCGGCCGTTCCGCATCCCGCACCACCGTAGTCCGAGAGAAGTGAGCACCGTGGCCGCAGTCTCCGCCCGCCTCCCCGCCTTCCCGTGGGACCGGCTCGAGCCGTACAAGGCGACCGCCGCCGCCCATCAGGACGGCATCGTGGACCTCTCCGTGGGCACCCCGGTCGACCCGGTCCCCGAGGCGGTCCGGTCCGCGCTCGCCGCCGCGTCCGACAGCCCCGGCTACCCGACCGTCTGGGGCACCCCGCAGCTCCGTGACGCGATCACCGGCTGGGCGCAGCGGCGGCTCGGCGCTCAGGGCCTTGCGCACGCGAACGTGCTGCCGGTGGTCGGCTCGAAGGAGCTGGTCGCCTGGCTGCCGACGCAGCTCGGTCTCGGTTCCGGCAACCGCGTCGCGTACCCGCGGCTGGCCTACCCCACGTACGAGGTGGGCGCGCGGCTGGCCGGCGCCGAACCCGTCGTGTACGACGACCCGGCCGCGCTCGACCCGGCGGGCCTGAAGCTGCTGTGGCTCAACTCGCCCTCGAATCCCACGGGCCGGGTCCTCTCCAAGGACGAGCTGCGGACGGCGGTCGCCTGGGCACGCGAGCACGGGGTGCTGGTCTTCAGCGACGAGTGCTACCTGGAACTGGGCTGGGACAGCGAGCCGGTGTCCGTGCTGCACCCGGACGTCTGCGGGGGCTCGTACGAGGGCATCGTCGCGGTGCACTCGCTCTCGAAGCGCTCCAACCTGGCGGGCTACCGCGCCGCGTTCCTCGTCGGTGACGCGGCGGTGCTCGGTGAACTGCTCCAGATCCGCAAGCACGGCGGGATGATGGTCCCCGCCCCGGTGCAGGCCGCCACGATCGCGGCCCTGGGCGACGACGCGCACGTCGCCGAGCAGCGCGCCCGGTACGCCGCCCGGCGCACGGCCCTGCGCGCGGCCCTGGAGGCGAACGGCTTCCGCATCGAGCACAGCGAGGCGAGCCTCTACCTGTGGGCGACGCGGGACGAGCCGTGCTGGGACACGGTCGGCGATCTGTCGAAGCGCGGGATCCTCGTCGCGCCGGGCGACTTCTACGGTGCGGCGGGGGAGCGGTTCGTGCGGGTGGCGTTCACGGCGACGGATGAGCGGGTGGCGGAGGCGGTCCGCCGCCTCACCTGACCGCCGCCTCAGCCGAGCGCCGCCGTCTCCGAACGCCGTCTCCTCCGGCTCCGCCTGGCCCGACCGAAGCTCAACTCACCGTCCGTGGCGGCACGGTGGCGCCATGACGGCGCCGCGACGCTCGTGGCGTGACGCCCACGCTCACGGGGCGACGCCCGCGAGGGCACGTACGACGGATGCAGACGAAGGGGCCCGGGGAGAGATCGCCTCTCCCCGGGCCCCTTCGCGTACGACTGCGCGTACGACAGTGCCTTGAGCCTCAGCCGCCGAGCGGCAGTCCGCCCTGGAGCGGCAGGCCCTGGGTCGCGGCGCCGCCGGGGAGCGTGCCCTTGGCGGACTTCGTGGCGCCGCTGAGGAGCGGGGCGGAGGAGCCGGTCGCGTCACCCGCCGCCTTCTTCACCGTCGGGACGGCCGCGCCGACCCCGCTCACGGTCTTGCCCGCCTTGGGGAGCTGGGACTTCACGGTCTTGACGCCGGTGTCGCCCGCCTTCGTACCGAGCTTCTCGGTGGCGCCGTCGACGACCGCGTTCGCGTTGGCGCCGTCCAGCTTGGTGAGCCCGCCCGCGACGTTGGGCGTGCTCGCGAGGTCGGCGGCGCTCGCCGTGCCGGCAGCGCCGACGAGGGGAGCGGCGCCCGCTGCGACCAGCAGCGCGGCACGGGCGATCCGACGCGTGAGGGGGAGGGACATGGTGCTCCTTCAGCGGAGAGAGGCTTGCGCTTCTGTCTGGTGGTGCGGTGCCCGCGGTGCGGACGCAGTGACTACCGCGTGAGGAGCGCGAAGGTTGCGGCGCCCGGGAGTAAAGAGTTGGCAACGCGTCGCATTATCCGCTGTGGATAAAAACGGGCAAACGAGGAGCGGGAGTTGGTGCTGATGAATCGTCAATTCTCTTGGTGTGCAAGGGAATTGAGAAGAAAAGGAGAGGGGGCGCGGCGCGCTGTCCTGCCCTGCGGAGAAAGCGAGATCCCGTACCGCTTTCGAGTGCCCGCTCGCACTATTGCGCGGTACGGATGAGGACCGCGTCCGCACTCCGGGATTTCTCCGCGTCGGATTTTCCGTCCGCCGTGTGCCAGCCCTTTCCGGATTCACGTGCCGTCCAGATCCGGCCTGCATAGGAGACCTGAGCGATGCGCAGCTCGGAGGAGTGGGCCACCGCCCAGTGGGCCAGCTCCCAGCCGCGCCGCTCGGATCCGCCCCCTCTCACCGCGGCGCCGACCGGTACGGCGATCACCGGGTCTGCACCCGCCCGGCTCGTCCCGCGGCCCGACCCGCCCCGCGGCTCCGCAGCCGCCGCCTCCGCGCCGGGCAGCACACCGGCGCCGAACTCCCGGACGAGCTCGGCCCGCACCCGCGCCGGGTTGCCGGGGCGCTCGGCGTCCGAGGCCGTCGTACAGGTGAAGGCCGCCGCCGCGCGCCCCGTCAGCGCCGAGGAGAGCAGGACGGCGTCCGGCTCGTGCTTGGCGTACGCCCTCGGGTAGCCGCTGCGCTGCACCCGCTGCGCGGCCTCGGTCAGCGGCAGCGATGCGTAACCGTCCACCTTCACCAGGTGGTCGTAGAACTTCCCGGCCGCGTAGACGGGGTCCCGGATCTGCCGCGTGTCGCCCCAGCCCTGCGAGGGCCGCTGCTGGAAGAGCCCGAGCGAGTCCCGGTCGCCGTAGTCGATGTTGCGCAGGCCCGACTCCTGCATGGCCGTGGCGAGGGCGATGGTGATCGCCCGCTCGGGGAGGCGGCGCGAGGAGCCCACGGCCTCGATCGTCGCCGCGTTGTCCGCCTGCTCGGGCTCCATACGGTAGGTGCCGCCGTCCTCGCCCGGGCCCCTGACGACGCAGTGCGGTGCGCCCGGTCCGCCGGTGGAGAACTGCACGATCAGATAGCCCGCCAACGCCAGCAGAACAGCACACGCCGCGCCGATACGGATGAGGCGTGAGCGACGGGCGGTTGAGGTCGGCTCGGACACGTGCCCACGGTACCGGCAGGGAACTTCCCGCGCCGTGACGAGCGACATCGACGGGCTATGGTCGGCGCATGGATCAACCCACCCTCGACCTGTCCGTGGACGCCGCCGCCCTGACCGCTCAGCTCGTCGACTTCCGCTCCGAGAGCGGCGACGAGAAGGCGCTCGCCGACGCGATCGAGTCCGAGCTGCGCATGCTGCCGCACCTGACCGTCGACCGGGACGGGAACGCGATCGTGGCCCGTACGGACCTCGGGCGCACGGAGCGCGTCCTGCTCGCGGGTCACATCGACACCGTGCCCATCGCGCACAACGTCCCCTCGCGGCTCGACGCGCACGGTGTCCTGTGGGGCTGCGGCACCTCCGACATGAAGTCCGGCGTCGCGGTCCAGCTCAGGGTGGCCGCCACCGTCCCCGAGCCCAATCGCGACCTCACGTTCGTCTTCTACGACAACGAGGAGGTCGCGGCCGAGCTCAACGGCCTGAAGCGGCTCGCCGAGAACCACCCGGACTGGCTCACCGCCGACTTCGCCGTCCTGCTGGAGCCCACCGACACCAAGGTCGAGGGCGGCTGCCAGGGCACCCTGCGGGCCCGCGTCGAGACCACCGGCCGCCGTGCCCACTCCGCGCGGAGCTGGCTCGGCGAGAACGCCATCCACAAGGCAGCACCCGTCCTCGCCCGTCTCGCCGCCTACGAGCCGCGGAACGTGGACATCGACGGCCTCACCTACCGCGAGGGCCTGAACGCGGTGATGGTCGACGGCGGCCACGCGGGCAACGTCATCCCCGACTCCTGCGCCGTGACCGTCAACTTCCGCTTCGCGCCCGACCGCAGCGAGGAGGAGGCACTCGCCCACGTCCAGGAGGTCTTCGAGGGCTACACGGTCGTCCTCACCGACTCGGCCCCCGGTGCCCTGCCCGGTCTGTCCGACCCGGCCGCCGCGGCGTTCGTCGAGGCCATCGGCACGGAACCGGCGCCGAAGTACGGCTGGACCGATGTGGCCCGCTTCTCCGGGCTCGGCGTGCCCGCGGTGAACTACGGGCCCGGCGACCCCAAGCTCGCCCACACCCGCGAGGAGCATGTGGCGACCGCCGCCGTACTCGAAGCGGAAAACAAGCTGCGCGCCTGGCTGACCAGCTGAGTTCCGCAGGACGTCACCTCCGGGTGCGTACCCTGCACTGAACGACCTCGCCCGGGGCGAGGGCACGATGCGGAGGGAGCACACCATGAACAACGCCGAGGGAGCCCGAGAGGCCCGCGAGCAGGATGCTCTCCAGCAGAAGGCGCGGAACGAGCAGCAGGACCAGCGCGAGCAGCAGGCCGCGTGGCACGAGCAGCGCCTCGGTCCCGTCATGCGCCGCCGCGGCCAGATGCAGCCCACCACGACGGACCAGCGGCTGCTGGACACCCAGGGCCCATCCGACTGGGTGCACCAGGATCCCTGGCGCGTCATGCGGATCCAGTCGGAGTTCGTCGAGGGGTTCGGCGCGCTCGCCGAACTGGGGCCCGCCATCAGCGTGTTCGGCTCCGCCCGCACCCCGGAGGACTCGCCCGACTACGCGGCCGGGGTGCGCCTGGGCAAGGCCCTGGTGGGCGCCGGATTCGGGGTGATCACCGGCGGCGGCCCGGGCGCCATGGAGGCGGCGAACCGCGGGGCCTGCGAGGCCGGCGGCGTCTCCGTAGGCCTCGGCATCGAGCTGCCGTACGAGCAGGGGTTCAACCGCTTCGTCGACATCGGCGTGAACTTCCGCTACTTCTTCGTCCGCAAGACGATGTTCGTGAAGTACGCGCAGGGCTTCATCGTGCTGCCGGGCGGCTTCGGCACGCTGGACGAGCTGTTCGAGGCGCTGACGCTCGTCCAGACCCAGAAGGTGACGCGGTTCCCGATCGTGCTGTTCGGCACGGAGTACTGGAAGGGCCTGGTCGACTGGGTGCGCGGGACCGTGATCGCCGAGGGCAAGGCGTCGGGGAAGGACCTGGAGCTCTTCCACCTCACCGACGACATCGACGAGGCCGTCACGCTGGTGACCAAGGAGTCCGGGGCCCTCTGAGGCCCGGGCTCCGCCGCGAGCCCGGCCAGCCGAGGCGGAGCCTGCCGGGGCGCACCCGTCATGGGGCCGGCGCCCGACGGGAGGCTGAGCCCGTCCCGCAGCTGGTGCCCGTTCTCGGAGCCGTCGCCCGACGCGGAGCCGGCGACCTGCCCGCGGTCGGCGACCTCTCCCCGCAGGCGGCGACCTGTCCCGCAGGCGGCGCCGGTCTCAGGCGAGACCCCGGCGGGCGACCGCCGGGGGCCGGTGGCCCTGGATCGAGGCGACCATGTCGAGCACCTGCCGGGTCTCGGCCACCTCGTGCACCCGGTAGACCCGCGCACCGAGCCAGGCCGAGACCGCGGTGGTCGCGAGCGTGCCCGTCAGCCGCTCCTTGACGGGGCGGTCGAGGGTCTCGCCCACGAAGTCCTTGTTCGACAGCGACACCAGTACCGGCCAGCCGGTCGCCGTCATCTCCCCGAGCCTGCGCGTCGCCTCCAGCGAATGCCGGGTGTTCTTGCCGAAGTCGTGCCCGGGGTCGATGAGGATGCCGTCGCTGCGCACACCCAGCCCGGCCGCGCGCTCGGCGAGTGCGGTCGTGACCCGGAGGATGTCCGCCACCACGTCGTCGTAGCGGATCCGGTGCGGACGCGTGCGCGGCTTCACACCGCCCGCGTGTGTGCAGACCAGGCCCGCGCCGTGGCGGGCGGCGACCTCGGCGAGCTTCGGGTCCACGCCGCCCCAGGCGTCGTTGAGCAGATCCGCGCCCGCATCGCAGGCCGCCTCGCCGACCTCGTGGCGCCAGGTGTCGATGCTGATCACCACGTCCGGGTGGCGCTTGCGGACCTCGGCGACGAAGCCGACCGTACGGCGCGTCTCCTCGTCGACGGACACGTCGTCGCCCGGGCCCGCCTTGACCCCGCCGATGTCGATGATCGCCGCGCCTTCGGACACCGCCTGCTCGACGCGCGCGAGCGCGGGCTCGTCGCGAAAGGTCGAGCCCTGGTCGTAGAAGGAGTCCGGAGTCCGGTTGACGATCGCCATGATCACCGGTTCGTGCTCACCGAACTCGCGCGTCCCCAGCCGCAGCACCACGCGTCAACCTCCTCGGGCCGCCCGACGCTCGGGACCGGCCCGCGAGAGACCCTAACGCCTGCCCCGGCACGTCGCCCGGCAGGACCGCGGGGCCGGTCGGCGTGGCACGATCGTCCCTACAGGTTCAATACGGATTGCTCCGGGGAGATCGTCGTGTTCTGGTTCCTGCTCATCGCGCTGGTCGCGGTGGTCGCCACGGTCACGCTCGTCGTGGTCGGGGGTGACGACGGGGTGGCGCTGCCCGAGGCGGAGCCCGACCGGCTCGACGACACCCTGCCCAAGGACCGGCCCGTCGCGCGGGCCGACCTGGAGGTGCTGCGCCTGCCGACGACCGTCCGCGGCTACCGCATGACGAGCGTCGACGACGTCCTCGGCCGCCTCGGCGCCGAACTGGCCGAGCGGGACGCGCGGATCGCCGAGCTGGAGGCCGCGCTCGCCGGGGTCCAGGCGTCCGCGATGGGCGGCAACTCGCTGCTGAAGGACCACGACGGGGGCGACGAGTACGGCGGGTACGGCAGCGCGGGCGGCTACGGCGCGCGCGGCGGCCACGACGAGTACGGGCACGACGAGTACGGCCGCTTCGACGGCGGCGGCCCGACGCGCGACGAGCGCCGCGGCGACGAGGGGAACCACGCATGAGCGCGCCGTCCGGTGCCGTCGCGGGTCCCGACGGCCGACTGCGCTGCCCCTGGGGTCTGTCGGCCGAGGACTACGTGCCCTACCACGACACCGAATGGGGCCGTCCGCTGCACGGGGACGACGAGCTCTTCGAGCGGCTGTGCCTGGAGGCGTTCCAGTCCGGTCTGTCCTGGCTGACGATCCTGCGCCGCCGCGAGGGCTTCCGCACCGCCTTCAAGGGCTTCTCCATCCCCGCCGTCGCCGCCTTCACCGAGGCCGACGCCGAGCGGCTGCTCGGTGACACCTCGATCATCCGCAACCGCGCGAAGATCGAGGCGTCGATCGCCAACGCACGGATCGCCGCCGAACTCGGCGCGGGCGAACTCGACGCCCTGATCTGGTCGTACGCCCCCGACCCGGCGCAGCGCCCCGCGCCCCGCACGCTCGCGGACGTCCCCGCGACCACGCCCGAGTCCACGGCGCTGTCCAAGGACCTCAAGAAGCGCGGCTTCCGCTTCGTCGGACCGACCACGGCCTACGCACTGATGCAGGCCTGCGGTCTGGTCGACGATCATCTGGTGGACTGCGTCGCGCGGGGCGCCCGCGCCTGAGATGCGCAGGGGCCTCCGTACGCCCTCCGTACGCACGGTCCCCTCCGCGCGGGCCTCTCAAAGCCCCACGCGAAGGGCTCCCGCAGAAGCGGGAGCCCCTTCGGCAGCCGGGAGTTCAGCGCCCCAGGTAGACCGGCTTCTCCTTCTTCACGAACGCCTCCACCGCGATCCGGTGGTCCTCCGACGCTCCGGCCAGCGTCTGGAGTTCGTCCTCCTTCTCCAGCGTCTCGCTCAGCGAGTGCGCGGCACCGTGGGCGAGCGAGGCCTTGATCGCGGCGTACGCGGCGGTCGGCCCCTCGGCCAGGCGGCGCGCGATGGCGGTGGCCTCGGCGACGAGGTCGTCCGCCGGCACCAGCTTGTTGACGATGCCCAGCTCCAGGGCTTCCTGGGCGGGTACGTTGCGCGGGAAGAGGAGCAGGTCCGCCGCCCGGCCCGCGCCGATCAGCCGCGGCAGGGTCCACGAGACACCGGAGTCGGCGGTCAGGGCGACCCCGGCGAAGGAGGTGTTGAACGCGGCGGTGTCCGCGACCACGCGGTAGTCCGCGGCGAACGCGAAGCCCGCTCCTGCGCCGGCCGCCACCCCGTTGACCCCGGCCACGACGGGCTTCGGCATCTCCGTGATCGCCTTGACGATGGGGTTGTAGTGCTCGCGCACGGTGGTCATCGTGTCGCCGGTACCGGTCTCATGAGCCGTTGCCAGCAGGCCGATGTGCTCCTTGAGGTCCTGGCCGACGCAGAACGCACGGCCCGTCCCGATGAGGAGGACGGCTCGCACGGCCGGGTCGTCCGCGGCCTGCCGCAGGCTGTCGCGGAGGGCGACCTTGGTGTCGATGTTCAGTGCGTTCATGGCGTCCGGACGGTTCAGCGTGATCGTCGCGAGCCCGTCGGTCACCTCGTACAGCACGGTGTCGGCCATGGAGTGGTCCCCTTCGTAGTGGTGGTGCCGCCCTCTGCGGCTCGGGCGGCCTACGTCGTGAGCGGTCGGTCACCCACAGCATGGCGGAGATCGTCGGCGCCGGACATGTGACCTGCGTCAAACCGACCGGGTCGTGCGTGGGGCGAGGGGGCGCGAAGTATCGCAGCTCGATCGCCGAATTGAGTGGTTTTGTGAAAGCGCGTTGCAGAAGGGATGCATACCGATGTTGGTCATCGGGTCCTGCGATGCGGGATAATGGCCTGGAAGCAATGTGTTCGATGCCGGTGACGCTGCCTGTCATGGGGCCGTCGGCTGAGATGAGCTGGTTTCAGGAAGGGGAACGAGCATGGCGGCCATGAAGCCGCGGACGGGTGACGGCCCGCTCGAGGTGACCAAGGAGGGGCGGGGCATCGTCATGCGCGTTCCGCTCGAAGGCGGCGGTCGGCTCGTCGTCGAGCTGACACCGGACGAGGCCGACGCGCTCGGCGACGCCCTGAAGAAGGTCGTCGGCTAGGGCACAGGGCCACACCACTTCCGCTGCCCCGGCGGACGCCGCGCAAACGCTCGCGTGCGGCGTCCGCCGGGGCAGCGTCGTACGTGCCCGCCGGGGCATGGACGTCGTACGTGCCCATGGGGAGCGCGAGGTGTCGTGCGTGCCCATGGGGAGCGCGAGGTGTCATGCTCGGCCCCGAGCGCGAGGTGTCGTGCTCGGCCCGTCGTCGCACGAGATGCCGTACGTGCCGCTGGGGCGTGCAGGGGGAAGTGGATCCGCGGTGTTCCGAGGTGCGCGTCAGCCGCGCTTGACCGCGCAGAGCAAGCCGTCGCCGACCGGCAGCAGCGACGGCAGCAGAGCCGTGCTCTCCCTTACGGCCCGGAGCAGTTCGCGCAGTCGCTGGATCTCGGCGGGCTGGGCCGCGGAGTCCACGGTCCGGCCGTCCGCGAAGACGCCCTCGAAGATCACCAGTCCGCCCTGCCGCAGCAGGCGCAGCGATTCGGCGAGGTAGTCGAGGCACTCCATCCGGTCGCCGTCGCAGAAGACGAGGTCGTACCCGCCGTCCGCGAGGCGGGGGAGGACGTCGAGAGCGCTCCCCGGGATGAAGCGCGCACGGTTCCCGGCGAAGCCCGCGGCCCGGAAGGCCTGCCGCGCGAACTGCTGCCGCTCGGGCTCGGTGTCGACGGTGGTCAGCACGCCGTCGGGTCGCATACCGTGCAGAAGATGGATGCCGGAAACGCCGGTGCCGGTCCCGATTTCGGCCACGGCCTTGGCGTCCGCGGCGGCGGCGAGCAGGCGCAGCGCAGCGCCGGTGCCGGCCGACACCGAGCGCAGGCCTGCCTCCCTGGCCCGGTCACGGGCCCAGCGCAGTGCCTCGTCCTCGGCGACGAACGCATCGGCGAACGCCCAGCTCGTCTGCCGGTTGCCGGTAATGACCCTCTCCTGTCCCCGTAGTTGACGCACCCGTGACTGTATCCGCTGGCACGGGAACCCGCAGATGGCACCGGGCGTTACAAGAGGCGGGGGAAAAGAAAAGGGTCGGGGGAGCGGTGGCGAAAATGAGGGTCAAAGATCCTTATCCGGAGCTAACGGGCGAGGTGGATATGGTAGGGGCTCTACTGGACACCACCAGAGCCGACAGGGGAGGTGCGGCTGCGGCGGGTGACCGAGGAGTGCTGAGGCGCTTTCGCAGGTCGGCCGGCGAGCCGAAATCCGTGACCAACACCGCTGAGCGTTCCGGCGCCACCACCGACTCCGCACCGACGACCGCGACTTTCTCCACTGCAGCGTCTTTCGGTGACGAAGCGGCTGCGCAGGCGTGGACGCCTCCCACCTGGGAGGAGATCGTCAGCACGCACAGCGCACGGGTCTACCGCCTGGCGTACCGCCTGACCGGGAACCAGCACGACGCCGAGGACCTCACCCAGGAGGTCTTCGTCCGGGTCTTCCGCTCGCTGTCCACGTACACGCCCGGCACGTTCGAGGGCTGGCTGCACCGCATCACCACCAATCTCTTCCTGGACATGGTCCGGCGTCGCCAGCGCATCCGCTTCGACGCGCTCGGTGACGACGCCGCCGAGCGGCTCGCCAGCCGTGAGCCCTCGCCTCAGCAGCACTTCCACGACAGCCACTTCGACGCCGATGTGCAGCAGGCGCTCGACACCCTCGCGCCGGAATTCCGCGCCGCCGTCGTCCTCTGCGACATCGAGGGGCTGTCGTACGAGGAGATCGCCGCGACTCTGGGCGTCAAGCTCGGCACCGTCCGCAGCCGGATCCACCGTGGCCGTTCCCACCTGCGCAAGGCGCTCAAGCACCGGTCCCCCGAGGCCCGTGCGGAGCAGCAGCGCTCTCTCGCCACCGTCGTCCCGGGGGGCACCGAGGAGGGCGGGACGGCGTGACCGGATCCGGCGGCACGAGCCACGCCGAGCAGCACTTGGGCGACCGCCTCGCCGCGCTGGTCGACGGGGAGCTCGAGCACGACGCGCGCGAGCGGGTGCTCGCGCATCTGGCGACCTGCGCGAAGTGCAAAGCGGAGGCCGACGCTCAGCGGCGGCTGAAGAGCGTCTTCGCGGAGACCGCACCACCGCCCCCCTCGGAAGGGCTGCTCGCCCGTCTGCAGGGACTGCCCGGCGCCGGTGACGACGGTCCGGGGACCCCGGGCGGCCCGGGGACGGAGGGCTCCTTCGGCTCCGGCGGAGTCTTCGGCGTGCGTTCGGGCGGCTTCGCCTATGTCCCCGCGGGGGACCACGGACGTTCCAGGAGCGCCTTCCGTATCCATGACGTCGAGCGGTCGGCCTCGCGCGGCAGGCGGTTCGCCTTCGCCGCGGCCGGTGCGGTCTCGCTGGCCGCGCTCGCGCTCGGCGGAGCCCTGCCACTGGAAGCGGCGGTCGAGTCTGCCACGGGACGGGGCGAACGCGATCCGGGCGCGACCGCGACCCCGGTGCGTACGGCCGAGGCAGCGGGCAACAGCGCCTCCGTACAGGGCGGTGACGCACTGCTGGCGGCCTCTGCTTCCGGCGGCCGTCCTTCTCTGCTGTCCGCACCTGCCACGGCGGGCGGCGCGCAGACGACCGTTCACCCCCTGTTCGGCGTGCGGCATCACTACTTCCCGCCGATGCTGCCGACGACCGGTGGTCTGGCCCCGCTCGTCGCCCCTACGACCACCGATGCGCGGAGCACCGCCCTCGAGGTCTCCCCGGCGGGTACGCCCTCGGCCCCGGCGCGGGGTCATGTGGCGCTGCCGTCCTCCACTCCGGAGCACTGAGCCACCGGAAGCGGCGGGTCCGCACGGTGCGCATCGGCGCTGGTGCCCGGCGCAGGGTGCCTGCGCCGGGGCGGCGTGACCTGATTGAATCGCCACCGGGCCGCTGGTGCGGACCAGTTGGCGAGACGGCCCGCGCCGCCGGGCACGGGTGAACGGTGGGGAGAGCATGGACGAGGGGAAGGCCACCGAGCCGAAACCGAAGTGGTGGAGTCGGCCCCGGCGTACTCCGGGTTCCCAGCCGGATCAGGGCTCCGGTGCCGTAGCCCCGACCGAGCCCGGTGACTCCGAGGCGGTACAGGCCCAGGCCCAGGCACACGTACAGGCACAGGCGCCGGTCGGCGCCGCCGTCCCGGACGGGTCTGTCGCGCAGGCGCCCGCAGTGCACGCCACCGACGATGCGGCGACGGCCGTCTCCACAACTCCCGCCCGCCCCACGGTAGATGCCCCCACGGCAGATGCCCCCACGGCGAGTGATGCCGCGGCGCCGGCATCCCCGCCCGACCTGCCGCAGCCGCGGCACGCACCTGACCCCTACGGCACGCCGCCGTACGGACAGCCGGGCCCCTGGGCCCCGGCGCCGCCCGTGCAGCACCCCGCCACCACACCCGCCCACGGGACGCCGGTCCCGCCGGCGGACGGGCAGGCCGTCCCCGGCCAACTGCCGCCGACCGCGCCGGGAACGCAGGCACCCCCCGTCGTCCCGGATCCCGTGCACCCCACGGGCCCCGTGACCGGGCCGCAGCACCAAGCGCCCCCGCCGCAACACCCGAACCATCCGAACCAGGCGCACCACACGACCCCCGCGCACGGCACCCGACCGCCTGCGCCCGCCGGGCCGGTGACGACCCCCGCGCACGGCACCCCGATGCCCGCGCCCGGCGAGCAGCTCCCGCCCAGCACGGCCAACAGCCCCGGCCAGTGGCAGAGTTACGACCCGTGGGCCGCCTCGCCCGTCCGGGCGGGCGGCCTCGTGCCGGCCGTCCCGCCCGCCCTGCTGGAGCCCCCGCGCCGGACGTCGCGCCGTGGCGGCCTCCTCATCGGCGCGACCCTGCTCGCGCTCGTCGCCGGCGGCATCGGCGGCGGCATCGGCGCGTACATCGAGCGCAACGGCGGCATCACCGAGGTCGAACTGCCGCAGGCCGCCGCCGAACCCGGCGACCGCGACCGCGATCCGCAGAGCGTCGCCGGGATCGCCGGGGCCGCGTTGCCCGGCGTCGTCACCCTGCATGTCGAGGGGGCGGGCCGGCAGGGGACGGGTACCGGGTTCGTGCTCGATGGGCGGGGCCACATCCTCACCAACAACCATGTCGTGGAGTCAGCCGCCCGCAGCGGCGACATATCGGTGACCTTCAAGGGCGGTGAGGTGGTCCGCGGCGAGATCGTCGGCCGCGACTCCGGCTACGACCTCGCCGTGGTCAGGGTCCGCGGCGTCTCGGGACTCAAGCCGCTGCCGCTCGGGGACTCCGACGCCGTACGTGTCGGTGACCCGGTCGTCGCCATCGGCGCCCCGTACGACCTGGCGGGCACGGTCACCACCGGCATCATAAGCGCCAAGGAGCGCCCGATCACCGCGGGCGGCGACAAGGGGGACGGCAGCGACATCAGTTACGTCGACGCGCTGCAGACCGATGCCCCGATCAACCCCGGCAACTCCGGTGGCCCGCTGGTCGACGCCAAAGGCCGCGTCATCGGTATCAACAGCGCCATCCGGGCCGCGGACAGCGGCTCGGGCGCCCTGGACGGAGCCCAGGGCGGCAGTATCGGCCTCGGCTTCGCCATCCCGATCAACCAGGGCAAGCGGGTCGCCGAGGAGTTGATCAACACCGGCCGGGCCACCCACCCGGTCATCGGTGTGACGCTGGACCTGGAGTACACGGGCGACGGCGCCCGCGTCCGGGCCGAGCGCAGCGGCGGTGCCCCGGTCAAGCCCGGCGGCCCCGGCGACGAGGCCGGGATCGAACCCGGGGACGTCATCACCGCGGTGGACGGCGCGCGCGTGCACAGCGGCGAGGAGCTGATCGTGAAGATCCGCAGCCACCGCCCCGGCGACCGGCTGAAGCTCACGCTGGAGCGGGACGGCAAGGAGCGCTCCCTCGAACTGACCCTCGGCTCGGCGAGCGGCGGCTGATGCGGTGGTACCGGTGGCCGCACCACACACTGGTGTACCGGCAGGCGTACGGCGGCGGGTACCGTGGACGGCGCCCGGACCTTCACCGACCTGCGGGCGGCGGACTTCTCAAGGAGCTGCACGGTGTTCAATGACATAGGCACACTCGAGCTGGTCGCGCTCGTGATCCTTGCCGTGCTCGTCTTTGGCCCGGACAAGCTGCCCAAGGTCATCCAGGACGTCTCGCGCTTCATCCGCAAGATCCGTGACTTCTCCGAGAACGCCAAGGCGGACATCCGTACCGAGCTCGGCCCCGAGTTCAAGGACTTCGAGTTCGAGGACCTGAACCCCAAGACGTTCGTCCGCAAGCAGCTCGCGGACAACGACGACCTCGGCATCAAGGAGATCCGCAACGGCTTCGACTTCCGCAAGGAGGTGTCGGAGGTGGCGGACTCGGTGCACGGCCGGGAGAGCGATCGTTCTGCGGCAGGCGGGTCATCGTCGGGCGGGTCGTCGACGGGCGGTTCCGACCTGCTCCGCAAGCGTCAGGACCTCGATCCCGGCGAACGTCCGCCCTTCGACGCCGACGCCACCTGATCCCGCCGTATGTCCGACTGAACCGACCAGTGTGGCTATCCTCCCAGTGTCCGGGGTGACACCGCCTGTGCGGTCCGCCCTCAGACGGAGGGGCAACGAGGAGGCACCACGCACATGGACACGACGGGTCGGGTAGGGGCGCAGGGCGCGCTCAGTGCGCCCAGCACGTCCGACGATGTGGAGGCCGGAAGAACGCCCCAGGAGGATCTGGCGGGCGTTCGCCGAAGCCTGGACGGCTATCTGCTCGCGGATTTCCCTTGGTACGGGCTGGACGAGGCGTTCTCGGGACCGCGCTGGCTGATGCAGGTGGGCACGGCCGCGGACGGCACGGTCGAACACGGCTGCACCGGACACGGTGAGGAGCCCACCCTGCGCGCCGACGGTGAGCAGGACAAACAGCGTTTCGCCGTGGTCGTCACGGTCGCCGGGCGCCCGGTGCGCGACAGTGCGGACGGCACGGGTGTCATGGACGCCACCTCCGTCTCCTCCGCGGCCGGGCTCGCGGGGTCCGGGCTGATCGCCTGCACCTGGCCCGCGCAGATCGAACGCCATCTGCGGGACGAGTGGCTGGTGCAGCAGACCGCGGCCGCCTGGGAGCTCGCCGAAGACATCGACGGCTCCGAGTGGACGACCCTGTCGCTGCCGGTGGACGGCATTCCGACGCGTTTCCACTACCGCGAGTCCGAGTTCGGCTGGGTGCTCGCGGGTTCGACGGACCCCGCGGGGTCCGTCGGCTCCGGCGGGGTGCACATCGGGGCGTACGGGCGGGGAATGAGCGCGTACGGTCTGGGCTTCTCGGTGATCAAGGACGTCTCCGAGTACGACCACTGAGCGAGGCCGTCCGGCGGAGCGCTCGGCAGCGCGCGACCCCGCCGCCGTACGCGTAGGCGCGCGCCGTTGCGACTCTCCGCACGCCTACGGAAGGCCCGGTCCTTGCCCAGGACCGGGCCCCTCGTCCGTTCCGTCCGGTCAGAACTTGTTGCGCGGCGTGATGCCCAGAGACAGGCCCGCCAGCCCGCGCTGCCGCCCGCCCAGCTTGTCCGCGATCGACCGCAGCGCGCTGCCGGCCGGGGAGTCCGGGTCGGTGATGACGATCGGCTTGCCCTCGTCGCCGCCCTCCCGCAGCCGTACGTCGATCGGGATGGAGCCCAGCACCGGCACCTCGGCGCCCGTCGTCCGCGTCAGCCCCTCGGCCACGCGCTGACCGCCGCCCGTGCCGAAGACGTCCACGATCTCGTCGCAGTGCGGGCAGGGCATGCCCGACATGTTCTCGACCACGCCGACGATCTTCTGGTGGGTCTGGACCGCGATCGACCCCGCGCGCTCGGCGACTTCGGCCGCTGCCTGCTGAGGCGTCGTGACCACGAGGATCTCCGCGTTCGGCACGAGCTGGGCCACCGAGATCGCGATGTCGCCCGTGCCCGGCGGCAGATCGAGCAGCAGGACGTCCAGGTCGCCCCACCACACGTCGGCCAGGAACTGCTGGAGGGCACGGTGCAGCATCGGACCGCGCCAGACCACGGGTGAGTTGCCCGGGGTGAACATGCCGATGGAGATGACGCTGACGCCGTTCGCGGACGGCGGCATGATCATGTTCTCGACCTGGGTGGGACGGCCCTCCACGCCCAGCATGCGGGGCACCGAGTGGCCGTAGATGTCCGCGTCGACGACGCCGACCTTCAGACCGTCCCGCGCCATGGCCGCAGCGAGGTTGACCGTCACCGAGGACTTGCCGACGCCGCCCTTGCCGGAGGCCACCGCGTAGACCCGGGTCAGTGAGCCCGGCTTGGCGAAGGGCACCTCGCGCTCGGCCTGCCCGCCGCGCAGCGAGGACGCCAGCTCCCGGCGCTGCTCGTCGCTCATCACGTCCAGATCGACGCTGACCCCGGTGACGCCCTCCACGTTCGAGACCGCGTCGGTGACCTCGCGCGTGATGGTCTCGCGCAGAGGACAGCCGGACACCGTCAGATAGATGCCGACCGCCACCGCCCCGTCCGCCGCGATCTCCACCGATTTGACCATCCCCAGGTCGGTGATGGGGCGGTGGATCTCCGGGTCGTTCACCGTGGCGAGCGCGGCGCGCACCGCGTCCTCGCTGGGCGCGGAGCCTGTGGGTGTGTCGGTAGCCATGCCCCGATGGTACGGCTCGGGAGGCGGCCTCCGGAAAGCGCTGAGAGGGATCACCGCCCCGAATATGGCGAGTGTCACGCACCCGGAACTCAGCGAGGGGCGGGCGCCCCCATGAGGCCCGGACCACCCCGGTACGCTGCGTCTGCTGCCGAGGCCCCGCCGATCAGGAGGCATGACCGACGTGACTGCATTGCCCCGCCCACGGACCGCCGCGCTCGTGGGAGCGGTGTGCACGGCGCTCGCCGTGGGGCTCGTGGGGTGTGCCGAGGAAGACCCCGACGCCGGGACGAACGGCGTCGGGAAGCTCTCCCCGCAGAAGATCGAGCGCAAGGCCCTCACCGCGGTCGGCAAGGCGAGTTCGGTACGGCTTTCCGGCACCGTCGTCTCGCAGGGGCGCACGTACAAGCTCGACGTGCGGCTGAAGCGGGGCGAGAGGGGCGGCGGCATCGGCCAGGTCTCCACGAAGGGCAAGACCTTCGAGATGCTGCGGGTCGGCGACGATCTCTATCTGAAGGCGGACGCGAACTTCTGGGCCAGCCAGGAGGGCGGTGGACAGCCGTCCAAGTCGGACGAGGAGGCGGCCAGCAAGCTCGGCGACAAGTACGTCAAGGTCCCCTCGGGCGACCCCGCGTACCAGCAGCTGAGCGGCTTCACCGACATGGAGCTGCTGATGGACGGGCTGCTCGATCTGCGCGGAGGCCTGGAGGCCGGTGACCGCGGCACGGTCGCCGGGATCCGTACGGTCCGCATCACCGTCGGGGACGGGGACGCGAAGGGCGGCGCGCTCGATGTGTCCCTGGAGGGCACGCCGTATCCGCTGCGGTTGCAGCGGGCCGGAGGGGCGGGTGTCCTCGAACTCGTCGACTGGAACAAGGACTTCACCCTCAAGGCGCCGAACAAGGACCACATCGTCGACTACGGCAGGCAGATCACGACGGGCAACTGACCGTCGGGCGGCGGCTGTTCGGCGGTTCTCCGGCCATTTCCCCTGCCAGGTTCGCCGGACCACCGGCCGTCCTCCGCCCGGGTCTCAGCCGCGCTTCTTCCGCCCGGGGCGCAGCAGCCGGGGCAGGGCTGCGGGGATCGGCCTGCGCGTGGTCGCCGGGGTCTGCGCCGGTGCGGCGGCCAGCGAGCCGTCGGGCAGCCCGGCGGTCGAGCCGTCGGGCTCCAGCCGCAGCACGCGGCACTCACGGGCCCAGCGCTCGGTCACCTGCTCGGCGTCGGGGGTGTTGAGCCGCTTCCCCTTGAGCTCGGCCACCGCCGCTTCCCACGGCTCACCGCCGGGCGCGAGTTCGGCGACGCGCGCGTGCCAGGCCACCATCCGGCCGCCCTTGTCCTTGCTGCGCACGGTCACGGTGGCGGACCCGCCGTCGGCGAGAGCGAGACCGGTGAACGGCTGCTCGCCGGGGCCGTCGCCCACGAGGCAGACGGCGCCCTCGTGCCATACGTGCCACAGGGCGCGCGACGGCGCCTCAGCGCCGTCGCCCTGGACCCAGATGAGGCCGGACTTCTTGGTGGCCTCCTCGATGAGGGCACGGTCCATGAGGGTCGTCTGCGTCATGGCGCTCAGCTTATGCCGCACCATCCGCAGCCCGCGGAGCCCGGTCGTCCCGCTCGCGGCGCCCGGTCTGCCACCTGCGGACCGTACGTCCCGGTTCTGCCGTACGCCTTCGGCCTGCGGACCGTGCACATCCAGCCTGCGGACCGTATGCCTCGCGGCCCGTCCCATCCGGCGGACGGTCAGTTCCATGGCCCCGGCATGCCCCTTACGCTGAGGGGGTTCCGTCCCTGACCTTCCGCGAGGAGCCCGTGCGCCGCAGCCCAGCCCAGCAGCGTGAACAGGCCCGGGCCCCGAGCCTGTCCACGCCCGGCGCCCTCACCTCGCCGGCACGGCTCGATCTGCTGCTCCTCGCCGTAGCGGTGTCCGGGATCTCCTTCTCCGCACCGCTCATCGCCGCGACCGCGGCGCCGGCCCTGGCCATCGCGTTCTGGCGGAACGCGATGGCGGTCGGCGCGCTGTCACCGGTCGCACTGCTGCGGCACCGGGCCGAGCTGCGCGGGATGGGCGGCAGGGCGCTGTGGCTGTCCGCCGCCTCGGGGGTTCTGCTCGCGGTGCACTTCGGGCTCTGGCTGCCCAGCCTCCACCTCACCTCGGTGGCCTCCTCGACCGCGCTGGTGACGACGACGCCGATCTGGACCACGATCCTGCTGCGGATACGCGGGCACCGGCCGCCCGGTCTCGTCTGGGCGGGCACCGCCGTCGCGTTCCTCGGCGTCGTGCTCCTGACCGGCGTCGATCTGTCGCTGTCGCCGCGGGCGCTCGCGGGCGACGCGCTCGCGCTGGGCGGCGGCATCGCGGCGGCCGGATACGTCCTGATCGGGTCCGAGGTGCGGCGCAGTGTCAGCACCACCGCGTACACCTACGTCTGCTACTCCACGACCGCCGCGCTGCTGCTCGCCACCTGCCTGGTGTCCGGCTCCGCCGTCACCGGGTACAGCGGTGAGACCTGGTTGAAGCTCGCCGTGCTGACCGTCGCCGCGCAGTTCCTCGGCCACTCGCTGCTCAACCGGGTCGTCCGCGGCCTCGGCCCCTCCATCACCTCGACGGCGGTCCTGCTGGAGACCCCGGGCGCGGCCCTGATCGCGGCGGTGTGGCTCGGCCAGACGCCTCCGGCCGCCGCCTACCCCGCGCTCGCCGTGATCCTCGCCGGTCTGGTGCTGGTGATCGTGGGAGACCGCCGCGGCGCCCCGGCACCGGTCCCACGCGCGGACCCCTGAGGAACCGCGACGGCGGGACGGCCCGGCGTCGCTACGGCGTCGCTGCGGCGGCGCTCGGTGCTACGGCAGCGCGGTTGCGCGAGTCCCGTACGGAGGCGCCGTGCGGGGCCGGGCGTACCGGGGTCGGGCGTACCGGACGAACTCGCCGCCTACAGCCAGCCGTTGCGCTTGAAGCCGCGGTGGATCGAGAAGCAGATGGCGAAGATCACGCCCATCACCAGCGGGTAGCCGTACTTCCACTTGAGTTCCGGCATGTACTCGAAGTTCATGCCGTAGACCCCGCAGATCATGGTGGGGACCGCGATGATCGCCGCCCAGGCGGTGATCTTGCGCATGTCCTCGTTCTGCGCGACCGTCGCCTGCGCGAGGTTGGCCTGGAGAATGGAGTTGAGCAGGTCGTCGAAGGCCACCACCTGCTCGTTGACCCGTGCGAGGTGGTCGGCGACATCGCGGAAGTACTTCTGGATGTCCGGGTCGACCAGCCGCATGGGCCGCTCGCTCAGCAGCTGCATGGGCCGCAGCAGCGGGGAGACGGCCCGCTTGAACTCCAGGACCTCCCGCTTGAGCTGGTAGATGCGGCCCGCGTCGGCGCCACGCGCCGAACCGCCGTTCGGCGTCGAGCTGAAGACCGCGATCTCCACCTCGTCGATGTCGTCCTGGACGGCGTCGGCGACTGCGATGTAGCCGTCGACGACCTGGTCGGCGATGGCGTGCAGCACGGCGGAGGGACCCTTGGCGAGGAGCTCGGGGTCGTCCTCGAGCCGGTGGCGCAGCGCGCGCAGCGAGCCCTGCCCGCCGTGCCGGACGGTGATGATGAAGTTCCGGCCGGTGAAGCACATCACCTCGCCGGTCTCGACGACCTCGCTGGTCGCGGTCAGCTCGGTGTGCTCCACGTAGTGGATGGTCTTGAAGACGGTGAACAGCGAATCGTCGTAGCGCTCCAGCTTGGGCCGCTGGTGGGCGTGCACGGCGTCCTCGACGGCGAGCGGGTGGAGGCCGAACTCCGAGGCGATACCGGAGAATTCCTGCTCGGTCGGCTCGTGCAGACCGATCCAGACGAAGCCGCCGTCCGAGCGGGCGCGCTCCAGCGCTTCGTGCGGGGTGAGCTGGTCCTTGACGCGGGCACCGTCGCGGTAGACCGCGCAGTCCACCACAGAGGAGAGGAGTCCGGTGGGGTCGCCGCCCCCTGGTCCGTAGCCGGTGTGGCCCCGGCGCAGGGCGGGGCGGACGGCTGCGCGCAGTTCGCGGATCATCGACATGGCGGGCTCCTTCACGGGCCGGCCGTCGGCGGCGGACGGGCACTGCCGCCCGGAATGCGGACGTACAGCATCGTACGTCGGCAAAGCGGGCGACACCGCTGTGCCGCGGTGACGGCGTGACGCTGTTCGTGTGAGACGAAAATCGCTCTTCCGGCGTCCGCGAATCCCGGTGGGCCCCTGCGAAAAAGTCAGTGGTTTCGCGGTGGGGGTGCGGGGTAGGTCAGGCCGCGGGTGCGGTGACGGTGCAGGGCACGGAAGGGCTGCTGGTACTGCACGGTCGACTCGGATCCACCGCAGTCCCACCTCCTCCGGCCGGTCCCCCGTGGGGGAAGCACCGATCGCGGCGAAGCGCCGCGAGACGGACTGGTCGGCAGGGCTGTCAGCGGTGCGCTGAGTGCTGCCCTGAACCAGCGGTCAACAGTATCAGCCCACCAGGGCGCCCAGTCGCTCCTTTGCCTGCTGTATACGCGTTCTATGCTCACGCCATGTCAGATGTTCTTGGGCTGGTCGAGGCCCGGCTGCTCACCGCACTCGGCGAGCCGGACGGGCGGGCCGCCGTCACCTTCCTCGGCACCGATCGCATCGAGATCCTCCGCTTCTCGGATGTCTCCGGCGACGGCGCGGTGGTGCGCTACGCCACGCTCGGCATGTCCGCCCAGCCGATGACCGACCCCACGGCCGCCCTCGCGGACCCCGTCCGCGGGCCGCGCGCCGAGCTGCTGCTGTCCGTACGCGCGGGGAGCGCGGAGACCGACAGGGTGCTCCGGTCCCTCGCGGTTCTCGCCGCCGCGCCCCAGGTTGAGGGGGTCGTCGTGGCGCCCGGTGCCTCGCTCGACCTGGGCGAGCCGCTGTGGCCGGAGGCGCAGTTCACCTCGGTGCTGGTGGCCGAATCCGGCGGTCTGGTCGAGGACCTGGAGATGCCGCCGCCGCTGGACCCGGTCCGCTTCCTGCCGCTGCTGCCGATGACGCCCAACGAGGCGGCCTGGAAACGGGTCCACGGTGCGGGCGCCCTGGAGAAGCGCTGGCTCACGTACGGCACCGACCTGCGCGACCCGCTGCGCGCGGGGGTGCCGCTGGACTGAGGCCCCGCAGCGCTCGATCGGGCCGGGTGCTGGGGCGCGGGGGTGCGGGGTGCGGGGATGCGCCGGCGGGCCGTTCCCGGCCGCGGCTCCGGACGGGTGATCGTCCTGGACGCGGAGACGCAACCGCTGGTCGTCCTTGACGCGAGCACGGAGGGGTAGGACCGTGGGGCCCTATGAGGGGCGAACCCAGTTGCCCGAAGTGCGGTGGCCGGGTCCGTGCGCCCGGCCTCTTCTCCGACTCATGGCAGTGTGATGTGCACGGCACGGTGCACCCGCTGCAGCCGGTCATCCCGCCGAGCGTCGAAGCGCTCGGCGTCGTCGTGAAGCGGGCCCAGGTCCCGGTCTGGATGCCCTGGCCGCTGCCGCTCGGCTGGCTGTTCACCGGCGTGGCGACGGCGGGCGACGACCGCACCGGCGGACGCGCGACCGCGGTCGCCTGCTCAGGCCCCGGCCCGGTGGGCGGCATGGGTGAACTGCTGCTGGTGGCCGAGGAGTTGGGCGTCGGACTCGGGGCGCGCTACGCCGGAGTCCCCGGGCCGGACCCGGGACCCTACATCGCCGTGGACCGGTCGCCCCATGTGAAGGTCCACGCCGCCGGCCGCCCCACACCGCTCTGGCACGTCGAGAGCGCGCCCCCGAACCGCGCGGTCTTCGCGGGGGAGGCTCGGGGACTCTGGCTCTGGGCGATCCTCTGGCCGGAGCAGTCCGGCCTGCTGATGTACGACGAGCTGGTGCTCACCGATCTGCGGGACGCCGGCGCGGAGGTGGAGCTGGTGCCCTGCGGCGCGCTCACCCCCCGCATCCTGTCCTGACCACTGCGCTGCCCCTGGCCACCCGCCCTGACCGTCGCGCGTTGCCCTGCGCCACCGCGCGCCGGCGTCCCGTCCGGGCGCCGCGGGCGGCGACCACCCCGGCACCGCGCGGCAGGGGCAGGGACAGGGACAGGAGGACCGGCCGGACGGGGAGGGGTGCCCGCGCGGTTATCCTGAAGCGTCCCCCCGTCCGACCTCGCAGCTTGGAGCCGTGCCGTGCGCATCGACCTGCACACCCACTCCACTGCCTCGGACGGCACGGACACCCCCGCCCAGCTCGTACGGCACGCCGCCGGGGCCGGGCTGGACGTCGTCGCGCTCACCGACCACGACACCGTCGGCGGGCATGCGGAGGCGGCGGCCGCGCTGCCCGAGGGACTGACCCTGGTCACCGGTGCGGAGCTGTCGTGCCGCCTGGACGGGGTGTCGCTGCACTTGCTGGCGTACCTCTTCGATCCCGAGGAGCCCGAGCTGGCGCGTGAGCGCGAACTCGTACGGGACGACCGGGTGCCCCGCGCGCAGGCCATGGTCGGCAAGCTGCGCGAGCTGGGGGTGCCCGTCACCTGGGAGCGGGTGGCCGAGATCGCGGGGGACGGCGCCGTGGGGCGCCCGCACGTGGCCACCGCGCTGGTCGAACTGGGCGTCGTCGACAGCGTCTCCGACGCCTTCACGCCCGACTGGCTGGCCGATGGCGGCCGCGCGTACGCCGAGAAGCACGAGCTCGACCCGTTCGATGCGATCCGCCTGGTGAAGGCAGCGGGCGGGGTCACCGTCTTCGCCCACCCGCTGGCCGTCAAACGCGGCGCGTGCGTTCCCGAGCACGCCATCGCGGAGCTGACCGCCGCCGGCCTCGACGGCATCGAGGCCGACCACATGGACCACGACGCGGCGACGCGCGAGCGGCTGCACGGCCTCGCCGCCGACCTCGGCCTGCTCGCCACCGGCTCCAGCGACTACCACGGCGAGCGCAAGACCTGCCGCCTCGGGGAGTACACGACCGACCCCGAGGTCTACGCCGAGATCGTGCGCCGTGCGACCGGGGCCTTCCCCGTACCCGGTACGGGCGGCCGGGTCTGAACCGCTTCTTCCCTCCGCTTTTCCCCTGCCCTTAACCTGTCCGCCCGCGGTGCGCTCGCGCCGCGGACCCCTGTTCCCGCAAGGCCACATCACTGTGTTCGACTTCGCTGTCTTCGGATCCCTCTTCGTCACGCTCTTCGTCATCATGGACCCGCCGGGGATCACCCCGATCTTCCTCGCCCTGACCTCCGGCCGCCCGGTCAAGATCCAGCGCAGGATGGCCCTGCAGGCGGCGGCCGTCGCCTTCGGTGTCATCGCGGTCTTCGGCCTCTGCGGCCAGCAGATCCTCGACTATCTGCATGTGTCGGTGCCGGCGCTGATGATCGCGGGCGGGCTGCTGCTTCTGCTCATCGCGCTCGACCTGCTGACGGGGAAGTCGGAGGAGCCCACCCAGACCAAGGACGTGAATGCCGCGCTGGTGCCGCTCGGCATGCCGCTGCTGGCCGGACCCGGCGCGATCGTGTCGGTCATCCTCGCGGTGCAGCGCGCGGACGGCGCCGCGGCGCAGGTGTCGGTCTGGCTGGCCATCGTGGCGATGCACGTCGTCCTGTGGGTGACGATGCGCTACTCGCTGCTGATCATCCGCGTGATCAAGGACGGCGGGGTGGTGCTGGTGACGCGGCTGGCCGGAATGATGCTGTCGGCCCTGGCGGTGCAGCAGATCATCAACGGCGTCACGCAGGTGATCAACGGCTCCTGATCCCTCGCTGTCCTGACGGGCCCGGGCACCTGTGCCTCCGGGCCCGTGCGGACGGTCTCGTCGAGGCCGACGACCGCAAGCGCCCCCGTACACCGTCGTACGGGGGCGCTGTCGTCGTGCGCTGTCGTGCGCTGTCGTGGTTCGTCGTGCGATGGAGCGGTGGCGCTGATCGCTCGAGGGTTACAGGACCGCGGTTTCGGCCGGGCGGATGTAGATGCGCTGGCCGGACGCTGCGGCCTGCTGCACGATCCGGTCGACGGAGGCGGCGTCCACGACAGTGCTGTCGACGGCGGCACCGTCTATGTCGTCGAGGCGCATGATCTCGAAGCGCATGGCTTCTCCCTTCGTCCGTTTCCTCCTGCAGGAGAACGTGCTGGGCAGGCCATCCAGGGTGGTGCCCCGCCAAGTCATGGTCGTTATCAGACTGTTAATGATGGATTGCGCACGTCCGTATCGCAGGTTCTACAGGTGTCAAACGAGGTGCACCATGCAATCATTCCCTACGCTAACGAAAATTTTCAGCCGTCTAACTACCCCGCGGTGAGGCGACAGGTTGTGCCATCGGCGGGCCGCCCGAACAATGAGGCTCGTATGACGAACGCAGAGCCCCTGGGGCCCCACGCCGACCTCTCCGCGGTTGCTGCAGGAATCGAGCAGACCAACGAGCTGCTTCAGCGCGTGCTCGCCAAGGTGTCGACCACTCCCTCCATCCACGCGATCTTCGTGGACGCCGGCTACATCTACGCGGCGATGGGCCGGCTGGTCGCCGGGGAGGAGGACCGGCGGGCGTTCGAGCTCGACGCCGAAGGGCTCATCGAGGCGTTCATCGACAAGGCGCGGACGATCTTCCCCGACAGCCGGCTGCTGCGCGTGTACTGGTACGACGGCGCCCGCCGCCGCCTCCACACCACCGAGCAGCAGCGCATCGCCGAGCTCCCCGACGTCAAGGTCCGACTCGGCAACCTCAACGCCAACAACCAGCAGAAGGGCGTCGACTCCCTGATCCGTACGGACCTGGAGACCCTCGCCCGCAACCGCGCCATCAGCGACGCCGTCCTCATCGGCGGCGACGAGGACCTGGTGTCGGCGGTCGAGGCGGCGCAGGGCTACGGCGCCCGCGTGCACCTGTGGGGCATCGAGGCGCTGACCGGCCGCAACCAGGCCGACCCGCTGCTCTGGGAGGTCGACAGCCAGCGGACGTTCGAGCTCGACTTCTGCAAGCCGTACGTGACGCGGCGGACCGTGCTGTACGACGAGCCGCCGGCCGGGAGCGCGGCAGGGCCCAGGCCGGGCCGTGAGGACATGCGGTTCGTGGGGGCGCGGATCGCCGCGCAGTGGCTGGTCGAGCGCGGCCGGGACACGCTGGCCGAACTCCTCCCCGGCCATCCGTATCTGCCCGGCTCCACCGATCAGGAACTGCTCATCGAGGCCGAGGGGCTGCTCCAGCGCTCACTGCGCGGCCACGCGGACCTGCGGCGGGCGCTGCGGGACGGCTTCTGGGACCACCTGCAGGCGCAGCTCTAGGACGCGGGGTCCCCGGCTGCCCCTTCGGGGCCGGACCGCTCCCAGAAGTCGGCGAGCGCACGGGCCGTGGGCTCGGGCCGCTCGGCGCCGGGGGAGTGCTCGGCGCTCTCGATCACGGTGCGGCGGGCCCCGAGGCGTACGGCCATGTCGTCCATGAGCGCGATGGGCCACGCGTAGTCGACGGCACCTGACAGCACATGCTTCGGCAGCGGGACGGCGGCGAGTTCGGCGACTCGGTCCGGTTCGCCGACGAGTTGCCGCCCGGTCGCGATGAGCTGCTCGGGAACGGTGTTCAGCCAGCGGCGGCGGAGGAATGCGGCGATCTCCCGCGGCGTCGATTCCTTGGCGGCCTCCGGCGGGTCCAGCGAGCGCATCGCGCGCCAGATCCACTCCATGTCGGTCTTGGGATCGGCGAGCACGTCGATGAGCATGCGGGTCCGCTGCTGCTGGGTCTGCGCGATGGCCCCGGGACCCGAGCTCATGATCGTGAACGAGGCGTACGGGGACGGGTCCTTGATCAGCGCGGCCCGGGTGATCAGACCGCCGAGCGAGTGCCCGAGCAGATGCACCCGCTCTGCGCCGCCGAACGCGGCCGCCGTCTGCGCGAGGACGTCCTGCGCCAGCTCCTCCTGCGCGTACGCGCTCTCGTCGCGCGGCCCCTCGGACTCGTGCTGGCCGCGGCCGTCCACGGCGACGACGCGGAAGCCGCGCAGCGCGAGCGGCTCCAGCAGCGCGATGAAGTCCTCCTTGCTGCCGGTGAAGCCGGGCACGAGCAGCGCATGGCCGCGCGGAGGCGTCCCGGCGGGGGGCACGGCCTCGTGCACGGCGAAGTCGCCGCGGGAGGTGCGGAGCCGGTGTGCGCGGGCGCACGAGGGGAGGAAGAGAGAGGGCGGCCTGCTCATGCGGATGAGGCTATCCGGCCCATGTGACGGCGGGGCGTCACCGGGACGTCCACCGTCGCGCGCCGCGGCGCCGCCGTGGGCTCCGTCCCTCGCATCCCCCACGCCCCCTCCCCGGACCTCGCACGACCCGCGAGCGTCGGCCGCCGGCCGTCACAGCCACCGGGCGCCTGCCGTGCCCCATGACGGCCGACGGCCCGCACCCCGTCGCGGGGGTGCGGGCCGTCGGTACAACTGGCCGGTGCCGGTCAGCTCTCCGGAGTGGCAGTACGGGCGCGGGTGCGGCGGCGACGGCGGGGCTTGGATGCCGCCTCGCCCTCCGCGCCTTCCGCTGCGGTCGCCGCGACCTCCGGAGCCTGCTCAGCGGCCGGAGCCGCGCCCTCGGCACCGGCCGCACCGCCGCGCGTACGGCGGCGGCGCCGCGGACGCTTGGCGGCGTCGCCCGGCGCGTCGGCGGACCCGGACTCCGGGTCACCGGCGTCCGGCGTGGCGGCCTTCGCCGCATCGGAGACGGTGCCCGCCGCGTCATCGGCGATGGGAACCCCGTTGCGGGTCCGGCGTCGCGTACGCGGTGTGCGTGTGCGCTTCGGCCTCTCCTCTTCGACGACCTCGGCAGGCCGTACGCCCCGGCGGCCGCGGCCGCCGGTCTCGCCCAGGTCCTCGATCTCCTCGGCCGCCAGACCCGCTCGGGTCCGCTCGGCCCGGGGCAGAACGCCGGTCGTGCCCTCGGGGATGCCCAGTACCTCGTAGAGGTGGGCGGAGGTGGAGTAGGTCTCCTCCGGCTCGTCGAACGGCAGGTCCAGCGCCTTGTTGACCAGCTTCCAGCGCGGGATGTCGTCCCAGTCGACCAGCGTGATGGCCGTACCCGACCGGCCCGCGCGGCCCGTACGGCCGATGCGGTGCAGGTACATCTTCTCGTCCTCGGGCGACTGGTAGTTGATGACGTGCGTGACGCCTTCGACGTCGATGCCGCGCGCGGCGACATCGGTGCACACCAGGACGTCCACCTTGCCGTTGCGGAACGCGCGCAGTGCCTGCTCGCGCGCGCCCTGGCCGAGGTCGCCGTGAACGGCGCCGGACGCGAAGCCGCGCCGCGCGAGCTGCTCGGCGATGTCGGCCGCCGTGCGCTTGGTACGGCAGAAGATCATCGATAGGCCGCGGCCATCGGCCTGGAGGATGCGGGCCACCAGCTCGGGCTTGTCGAGCGAGTGCGCGCGGAAGATGTGCTGTGTGATGTTCGCGACGGTCGCGCCCTCGTCGTCCGGAGCGGTGGCCCGGATGTGCGTGGGCTGCGACATGTAGCGCCGCGCGAGCGAGATGACCTGGCCGGGCATCGTCGCGGAGAACAGCATCGTCTGACGCTTGGCGGGAAGCTGCTGGACGATCTTCTCGACGTCGGGCAGGAAGCCCAGGTCGAGCATCTCGTCGGCCTCGTCGAGGACGAGCACCTTGACCTCGGAGAGGCGCAGCTTCTTCTGGCCCGCCAGGTCCAGCAGCCGGCCGGGGGTGCCGACGACCACGTCGACGCCCTTCTTCAGGGCCTCGACCTGGGGCTCGTAGGCGCGGCCGCCGTAGATCGACAGCACACGGACGTTACGGACCTTGCCGGCGGTCTGAAGGTCGTTGGTGACCTGCTGGCACAGCTCGCGGGTCGGGACGACCACGAGCGCCTGCGGGCTCTCGGTGATGGCGCCGGGCTCGGCCCGGCCCGCCTCGACGTCCGCGGGTACGACGACGCGATCGAGCAGCGGAAGGCCGAAACCGAGCGTCTTGCCGGTGCCGGTCTTGGCCTGGCCGATGACGTCGCTGCCGGAAAGCGCGACGGGGAGCGTCATCTCCTGGATGGGAAAGGGGGACGTGATGCCGACTGCCTCAAGGGCTTCGGCTGTCTCGGAAAGGATCCCGAGGTCTCGGAACGTAGTCAGGATTTTGCCTCTTCTGTGAAACGCGGCGGCAGAAGGCGAGGGGGGGGTCGTACCGCACCCGGAATTCAGTCGGCCGTGGGTTGGCCGTCATCGGCGCAGGACCACTGGCTCTCGCACATCCACTCGCACCGCGAGCGGGCCCCTCGCTCAGCGGTTCGTGCGGCTGCACGTCCCGCGGGGAGGGCTGTCGGTCGGAGCCGATCGGGCCACCGACCGGGCATCCGCATTCATCAGAGCACCCACCGTATGACCGGCAGGCTCTTTACCACCATACCCCGGATTCGCGCACATGTGTTGGGTCATTCGGGTAGCGCCCACCGTCGCACATGCCTGACCAGGGACTTCCGCACGGCCACGAGCGGGCTATTGTGCGCTTCATGGAGACGCCTGACGAGACCACCGCCCCCGCCGAAATCGACACCGGGAGCGCCGGGAATCACACGGGAATCGCCGCCCAGGATTGGGCGCAGGCATCCGCCGACCCGCAGTACCGGGCGGCCGTCGTCGACCTGCTCGGCGCCCTCGCGTACGGCGAGCTGGCGGCCTTCGAGCGGCTCGCCGAGGACGCCAAGCTGGCGCCGAGCCTGGAGGACAAGGCGGAGCTGGCGAAAATGGCCTCCGCCGAATTCCACCACTTCGAGCAGTTGCGGGACCGTCTCGCGGCGATCGAGGCCTCCCCGACCGAGGCCATGGAGCCGTTCGCGGCCGCGCTGGACGAGTTCCACCGCCAGACCGCGCCCTCCGACTGGCTCGAAGGCCTGGTCAAGGCCTACGTGGGGGACTCGATCGCGAGTGACTTCTATCGCGAGGTGGCGGCGCGTCTGGACACCGACACCCGTGACCTGGTGCTCCGCGTCCTGGACGACACCGGCCATGCCACCTTCGCGGTCGAGAAGGTGCGCGCCGCCATCGAGGCCGAGCCGCGGGTCGGCGGACGGCTGGCGCTCTGGGCGCGGCGACTGATGGGCGAGGCGCTCAGCCAGGCGCAGCGGGTCGTGGCGGACCGCGACGCGCTGTCGACGATGCTCGTGGGCGGGGTCGCCGACGGCTTCGACCTGGCCGAGGTCGGCAAGATGTTCTCGCGGATCACCGAAGCCCACACCAAGCGGATGGCCGCGCTGGGCCTCGCGGCCTGAACCCCGTACGTCCCTCCCGAACTCCCGCGACGGCCGTGCTCCTGTCGCGGGGCCGGGCGGGCCGGAAAGGCGGCGGCCCGGCGGTTCCGGAGAGGACCGTCAGGCCGCGGCCGAGCGGCGGACCCAGCCTCCTGCCGGGCGGATCAGCAGCGACAGCAGCGCCACGCCCACGACCAGGGCCCCGAACAGCGTCGCGAGCGGGAATTCATCACCCACGACGGTGTAAGTGATCAGGCCGCCGAAGAGCGCGGCGACCGCGCCGGTGGCGAGTACGAGGGGCCGGGCCGGGAGCCGCTCGGGCAGCCAGCGCGTGCCTGCGTAGGCGACCGCGAGGCCGATCAGTAGCGAGCCGAGCGCTTCCAGGATCATCGTGTCGTCCCTCCCGCATGACAGCCGAACAGGCAGGTGCAAACCGGTCCACGGCCGTCGTACCCCGGCCCTCCGGAACGTAATCCTCCGCCAGGATCCTGCGGGAGACACGCGTACGGCGGCCAAGTGGTCGTATCCGACCACCCGACCGCCGTGACGGGTTCGTGCTGCTCAGCGCGGGTGACGCGCGGCGCGGTTACGCGGCGCCGAAGCCGACCTTGCGGGCGGTCGGCTCACCGATCTCCACGTAGGCCAGCCGGTCTGCGGGAACCAGGACCTTGCGGCCATGGTCGTCCACCAGACTCAGGAGCTGCGCCTTGCCGGCGAGCGCCTCGGCCACCGCTCGCTCGACCTCCTCGGCAGACTGCTCGCTCTCCAAGGTGATCTCGCGGGGCGCGTGCTGCACGCCGATCTTGACCTCCACGGCTTCGTCCTCCGACGGTCAGTAGGGTGCGCGGACAGCCGCGCTGTACGCAGCACACATTAGCCCGGTGCGGGGACCTCCCGACCGCCGTTCGTGCACGCCAGGAGCGAACAACGCCTTGGGCGCGCCGCGCGGGCACGCGCCGGGTGGGCCGCCGCGCCTACGAGCGGCTCGCGCCGTGCAGCGGGAAGCCCGCGATACCGCGCCAGGACAGTGACGAGACGAGCTTGGCCGCGGCGTCCCGGGGCAGCTTCTGCCCGGACCCCAGCCAGTAGCGCGCGGTGATCTGCGCCATGCCGCACAGCGCCACGGCGAGGAGCATCGACTGGTCGGCCGGGAGGTCGGTGTCCTCCGCGATGACCTCGCTGACGGCCTTCGCGCAGTCCAGGCTGACCTTGTCCACGCGGTCGCGCACCGCGGGCTCGTTCGTCAGGTCGGACTCGAAGACCAGCCGGAACGCGCCGCCCTCGTCCTCGACGTACGCGAAGTAGGCGTCCATCGTGGCCGCCACGCGCAGCTTGTTGTCCGAGGTCGAGGCGAGTGCCGTGCGCACCGCCTGCAGCAGCGCTTCGCAATGCTGGTCCAGCAGTGCCAGGTAGAGGTCGAGCTTGCCGGGGAAGTGCTGGTACAGCACCGGCTTGCTCACCCCCGCCCGCTCGGCGATGTCGTCCATTGCCGCCGAGTGGTAGCCCTGCGCGACGAAGACCTCCTGGGCCGCGCCCAGGAGCTGGTTGCGTCGGGCACGGCGCGGCAGGCGCGTGCCTCGCGGGCGCGCCTCGGTCTGCTCGATGGCTGTCACGCCGCCTCCCATGGTCGTTCCGTGTGCGGCGACGCCATGTCCACCGCGTCCGCCATCGTACTTTCGGGTAACCCGGGTGTGCTCGGTGCGGGCACAGAATTTCACGGTCCGGACAGATTGCCCGGTGCGCTAGGGGGATGACAAAAAGGGCAGATCACCGGTAGTCGTCCTCATTCTGCTCGACGACCCGCGCCTGTTCTGCGGCGTCGGCGGGATCGGCGGATTCCAGAGTGAGGTCGTCGAGCGGGGCATCGCGCCCCTCCACCAGTTCGGCGTGCTGCTCGACGGCGTCGGCCTCGGGGGCCTCGACGTCGATTTCCTCCGGCTGCTCGAGGTCGTCCTCGAAGGTCTCGGGATCAGTTGGGTCGACAGACATGCAGTCTCCCCTTTCCAGGGCGGGCGCCCTCTACACGAGCCTATGAGGCGGGGTGTGCTGCACCATGACAATGTGTGACGGCCGCCACACAAGCCACAGCGTGATCGTCTCGTAACATTGCCGCATGTCTTCGACCGAGCTGCCGGGTACCCGCGCCCCGCACGCCGCAATCCAGCAGCGAGGTGCCCGTGCTGCCGGAGAGGAACTGCGCCCGGTCGTGCTGCCGGGGCTCAATCTGACCGTACGGACCAGACCGCCGGCCCGCGAGTGTCTTCCTCCGGCGCTGTACGTGCACGGACTCGGAGGCTCGTCGCTCAACTGGTCCGCCCTCATGAAGTCCCTCGAGGAGACGGTGGACGGCGAGGCCCTCGACCTGCCCGGCTTCGGGCACTCGGCGCCGCCGGACGACGGCGACTACTCCATCTCGGGACACGCGCGGGCCGTCATCCGCCACCTCGACGCCGCCGGCCGCGGGCCCGTCCACCTCTTCGGCAACTCGCTGGGCGGGGCCGTCACCACCCGCGTCGCCGCGGTCCGCCCCGACCTGGTCCGAACGCTCACGCTCGTCTCGCCCGCGCTGCCCGAACTGCGCCCGCAGATCTCCGCGCTGCCCACCGCGCTGCTCGCCGTGCCCGGAGTGACCAATCTCTTCGCGCGCCTGACCCGGGAGTGGACCGCCGAGCGGCGAGCCCTGGAGGTGCTGGCCCTCTGCTACGGCGACCCGGGCCGCGTCGATCCGGACGGCTTCACCGCCGCCGTCGCCGAGTACGAACGGCGGCTCGCACTGCCGTACTTCTGGGACGTGATAGCGCGCTCCTCGCGCGGCGTCGTTGACGCGTACACGCTTGGCGGCCAGCATTCCCTGTGGCGGCAGGCCGAGCGTGTGCTCGCGCCGACCTTGCTCGTGTACGGCGGACGGGACAAGCTGGTCTCCTTCCGCATGGCTGCCCGCGCGTCGCGGGCTTTTCGCGACTCGCGGCTCCTGACGCTGCCGGAGGCCGGGCACGTATCGATGATGGAGTATCCCGATGTGGTGGCGCGGGCCTTCCGCGAGTTGATGGATGACGAGAAGGCCGCGGGGACGACGACAGCGGCCACGGCCGCGAAGCGGGCAGGAGCTGAGTCGACGCGTGGGACGTCATAGCCGTCGCGGCCGCAACGATGCGGCCGCTGCAACGGATCCGGCGCCAGGGCGGGAATCCGCTGACGGGGAGGCAGCCCCACGGATCATCCGGGGCCCCGGCGCGCAGCAGCCGCGCGATGTCCGCGGCGGCCGTCCCGAACAGCGCGAACAGGGCGGCGCCCGGGGCGCCGCGCCGGCAGCGCCGACTCCGCCCCACGGCACACCGGTCATCCACAACGGAACGCCGCCGCACGGCATGCGCTTCGGCGGACCGCCGCCGCGCGGGGACGGTTCACCGGGTGGGCCCGGCGCCCGGCAGGGCACGCCATCGCACGGGGTGCCCGTCCAGGGCAGGCCCTTCCCGGCGCCGGAACCCGGTCCGCGCCGGTCCGGCCCGCCGGCTCCCGCATACGGTCCCGGAACCCCGCCGCACGGGGTTCCGGCATACGGCCCGGGCACGCCGCCGAACGGAGTTCCCGCGTACCGTCAGGGGCGCCGCGGACCCGGCGCCGCCGCTTCGGCATCCCCCGGATACGGATCCGCGTCCGGATCCGTCACCGCGTCAGCCACCGCCGCTGCCACCCAAACCCCGCCAGGAGGCGTGTTCGTGCCGAGGCCGCGGCAGGAGTACATCGACGCATTCGATGACGACGTCCACGGCGGCGGGCCCGGCGGGCCCGGCGGGCGCGGTGGGCGCGGTGGGCGCGAACGCGGCGCGAGGGAGAGGATCGCCGCAACCGCGCCCGTGGACCTCCGCGAGACGGAGGGGGCGGGCGACGGCGCGGCGTCCCACGCCGAGCCCGGCACTCGACGCCCCAAGGGCGGGAAGGGCCGCACGTTCACCGGCATCGCCGCCGCGGCCGTGATCACGGTGCTCGCCGTCGTCGCCGCGGGGGAGTTCGTCGGTGGCGACCGGGGCCGCGCCGCGTCGCCGGGCGCGAGCAAGGCGCCGCGCGAGGACACCCGTGACACCTCCCGCTCCGACAACCGGCCCGCGCCGACCAAGCCCCCCGCCGCTCCCGTCACCTACGACCAGAAGATGGTCGCTCTGTACCCGCTCGACGAACGGCTCTCCGGGTCGGGCGACTTCGCGACGGTCGGCGGCCGCGACAAGGCACCCGGCAGGGGCGAGGTCGTGCGGTACCGCGTGGATGTCGAGAAGAAACTCCCTCTCGACGGGAAGCTGTTCGCGCAGGCCGTGCAGAAGACCCTCAACGATCGCCGCAGTTGGGGCCGCGGTGGCACCCGCACCTTCGAGCGGGTCTCATCCGGCGAACCTGACTGGGTGATCACCCTTGCCAGTCCGGGCACCACCGCGACCTGGTGCGCGAAGTCCGGTCTCGACACCACCGTCGACAACGTCTCCTGCGACTCCGCCTCCACGGAGCGCGTCATGATCAACGCCTACCGGTGGGCCCAGGGCGCGGAGACCTACGGCGACGACAAGATGCTGACGTACCGCGAAATGCTCATCAACCACGAGGTGGGGCACCGCCTCGGGCTCGGGCACGAGGGGTGCCCCAAGTCGGGAGCACTGGCGCCGGTCATGATGCAGCAGACCAAGTACCTGGCGACCGACGGTCGCATCTGCAAGCCCAACGCCTGGCCGTACCCCAAGGGTTGATCCCCTCCCGCCCGCACGGGGAGAGCCTGTCCCGTGTGAGGTCCGATAGGCGATGTCCGATGCGGGATGAGCCGATGTGCGGAACGGCGCGTGGCGCACGGGGCGTACGAGCCCTCCGCCACCTGGGGGGTCTGCTCGCGCCCGCAGTCGTAGGGGTCCGTACCCCGGGAGTCGCGGCCGGCCGCCGTGCCGGACGGCCCGGGCGCAGCGGGGTCTGACCTGCCCGTTGCGTGGGGATACGGGGCGCGGTGCCGCTGTCTTTAGCGCGTCGCAACGTCGATCTACAGCGAAAGTCACGACCGTTCACCCCTTCCGGTGGTGCGATGGACAACCGTCCATCGCACTGCCCGCAGGCCCGCATACGGTCTCTTCGCTGCCACTCGGCGGCCAAGTGATCGAGTACGGGGGTGCACACGTGCGCGTAGGACTGCTTACGGAGGGTGGGTATCCGTATGCGACCGGTGAGGCAAGGGTGTGGTGCGACCGTCTCGTGCGCGGTCTCGCGCAGCACGAGTTCGCCGTCCATGCGCTGAGCCGCAGCGAGCGTCAGGAAGCGCACGGCCTGCTCGAACTGCCGCCGCACGTGACCCGGGTGCGCACGGCGCCGTTGTGGGGGACGGCCGAGGACCCGCAGCGGGACGGCCTCAAGGGGCGCACGCGGGCGCGCGGTTACGGCCGGCGCGAGCGGCGCCGGTTCGCCGCGCACTTCACGGATCTCGTCGCGGCGGTCTGCGGGGCCGCACCGGAGGCCTCACCCGCGTCCGCGGCGGAGGCTCCGCCGGCCGGGGGCACCCAGGCGGACCGTTTCGCCAGTGGTCTCTACGGACTCGCCGAACTCGCCCAGGAACAGGGCGGGTTGCGCTCCGCCCTCCGCTCCGAGGCGGCCGTGCGCGCCCTTGAGACGGCTTGCCGTGCCCCCGGCGCCCTCCGCGGCGCGCACGGGGCGCAGCTCTCCGACGTACTCGCCGTGCTCGAGGGACTTGAGCGCGCACTGCGGCCGTTGTCCCTCGACTGGTACGGCGAGGGCGACGCGGGCCTGGGCGGCGTCGACCTCTGCCACGCGACGTCCGGAGGCACAGCGGCCCTGCCCGGCCTGATCGCCAAGCGCTTCTACGGGATCCCCCTGCTCGTGACCGAGTATGGCGTACGGCTCCGCGAGCACTACCTCGCCTCCGCCGCCGCACCCCTGACCGCCCCTGTGCGCGCCCTGCTCGCCTCCTTCCAGCGGCAGTTGGCGACCGAGGTGTACGCCCAGGCGTCGCTCATCACACCCGGCAACACCCACGCGTACCGCTGGCAGGAGCGCTGCGGCGCCGACCGTGCCAAGCTGCGGACGGTTTATCCCGGAATGGACGCACGGCCCTTCGCCGCCGTGGGCGATGCCGACCGGACCGGCGAAGCGGGTGCCGCGCCGGACCGGATGGCGGACGACCGCACGCTGGTCTGGGTCGGCCGGATCGAACCGGCGAAGGACCTGGTGGCCCTGCTCCATGCCTTCCGGCTGGTACGGGAGTCGGAGCCGGCGGCCCGGCTGCGGATCGTCGGGGCGCCCGGGCACGGGCCCGAGGCGGCCGGGTACGACGCCCACTGCCGCGTCCTGGCCGCCCAGTTGTTCCCCGACGAGGCCGAGAGCGCGGTGAGCGTCGGCGACAACCCGGTCTCGTTCGAGGGAATCGGCGACCCGGAAGTCCCCGAACTCGCCGACGCGTACGCCGCCGCCACGGTGGTCGTGCAGTCCAGCGTGGTGGAGGGCTTCCCGGTCGGTCTGGTCGAGGCCATGCTCTGCGGCCGGGCCACGGTCTCGACCGACGCCGGCGCCGTCTGCGAGGTCATCGGCGGTACGGGCCTGGTGGTGCCCCCGCGCAACCCCCGGGCGCTGGCGGACGCCTGCGTGACGCTGCTCCGCGACCCGGACCGCCGGGCCCGGCTGGGGGCTGCCGCGCGGGCCCGGGCGCTCGAGATCTTCACCGTCGAGCAGAACATCGCGGCATTTCGTGGCATCTACCTGGAGCTGATGTCGCGCTGCCCGGTCCAGCGGGAGCCGGCCGACACGGGAGGCGAACCGCAGCCCTTCGCCCGCCCCGCCGAGGCCCATGTCCCCGGCCGCTGGGCCCGCTCCGGCGGCGCCCGGCCGGGTCCTGGGCGGGACGCCGGTCCGGGCCAGATGGTCCTGTCCCACACCCCGGCGTGGGCGGCGGACGGGCCGTTGCGCGACGACGGCAGGACGGCGGCCCGACACGGCGCCGAACCGGCGAGCGCGGATGCCGGCGGTGCACCCGCCGGTGCGGGTCCGGCGCAGGGCGCCGAGACGGGCCGAGCGGGCGCCGGGCCGGCCGTAACCGGTTCCGATCCGGTGGGTGCCGTTGCCGGGGCCGGTGCCGAACCCGTGGGTGTCGGCATGCCGTTCACCCGTCACGCCCCGCTCAGGGAGGCCCGGGCATGACCAGTCCCCATACGACGGACGGCTCGTGGTGGCCGGACCGGAGCGGCGCTCTTCCGTCCGCGCAGGAGGAGGATCCGACGCCCCCGGCGGCCGAAGGAGGCACCGGCACCAGCGCGTACGGAGACGGGGCCGCGTACCAGGACGGAAGCGCGTACGGGGACGGCGCCGCCTACGGGGACGGAAGCGCGTACGACGACGCAACGGACGGCGCCCGCCCCGCAGGCCCGGACATGGAACACGAGGACGCCGGGGCATCGGGCGCGAGCTCCCTCGCCGCCGCGCGGCAGCGGATCGCCGAGCGGCGCTCCGAGGGCGGCGTGCCCGGACCGGCCTCCGAGGCGGACCGCACCTGGTTCGACCCGGTCGTCACTCCCCACCGCCTGGGCGTGATTCCCCCGCAGGACCCGGGGCTCGGCGCCGAGCGCGACGCGGACCGGATCACCGGCGCAGCGGCTCTGCCCGGCGCGGCGCGTCCGGCTTCGCCCGTTATGCCCGTCATGCCCGTCACGCCCGCCGCGTCTGCCCGGCACGGCGCGAGCGACCCCTTCGCCGTACCCCGGTGCCCGGTTGAGCCCGAGCACACCCCGACCCCCGCCCACCGGCGTCCCGTTGAGTCCGGACCCGCGGTTCCGCAGGTGTCCGCACAGACGCGGAGGTCCGCACGGCCGGCGTCCCGGCGCGGCCCGGCCGACCCGGTGAAGGCGCTGATGCACCGGCATCGCGCGCTGTGCGAGCGGGCCATCGACCCGCTCGAGATCGCCGCAGGACTGGAGGCGCACGGCGTCACGGACCGGACCGCCGCCCGCTTCCGGCACCGCGATGTGTTCTCCCTCGCGGAGGAGCTCTACGCGCGTGTTCCCCGGGCGGAGTACCCCGCGCACCGGCCGCGGGCCACCGCCCCCGAGGCCCCGCCCGCGCCCCGGTCGCGGCGCCTGCTGTATCTGCTGCCGGGAGCGGGAGCCGCGTGCGCCGCGGCCACGCTCGGCGCCGAAGCCTTTGTGACGGCCGGTCAGCCCGTACGGCTGGGGATCGCCGCCGCGGGTGCCGTCGCTGTCGCGGTGGCGCTGCGGCTGTGTGTACGGCGCGGGCCGCTGAGCCTGCGCGGCGCGGCCGCCGGTACCGCACCGCTGTGGACGTGCTGGCTGCTCGGTCACCTCCTGGTCGGCGACGCGCTGCTCGCCCAATGGGCCGGTGCGCACGGCCCGTTGTGGCCGCTCGCCGCCGCACCCGACGCCGCCGCCTTCGCGGCCCCGGCCGTCGTCGCCCTCGCTTTCGCGGTCGCCCCCGCGGCTTGGTGCGCCCGGTGGTTCGCCGTACGCGCCCGCAGCAGGCTCGCGGCCAGTCGCGGTCTGGAGGACTTCTCGGCGGGCATCCGCCCGTCACTCCCGGTGGCCACCGGCCTCTTCCTGGCCGCGCTCGTGACGCTGCTGATGGCGGCCCGCGCGGCGGCCCTGGCCGCGGGCGGCTGGTACGGCGCGGTGCACCACGACGCCTCGTACGCCGTCCTGATCCGGGAGGCCTTGTCGGCCGCCGCCGCGCCCGCGGCCCTCGGCGCCCTGATCTTCGTGGCCCGTCTGCTCGCCGTTCACGGCCGGCCGTCGGCCGCGGCCCGCGGACTAGCCGCGGCCTGTGCGGTCGAGGCTCTGGCACTCGGCGCGGCCGCGGCGGCGCGGCTGCCCGGGTGCGGTGTGCTCGGCCGCCCGGTCGAGGCGGTGGTCGCCCGGTACGGACCCGGGACCGTACCGCTCGCGGCCTGCGCCGCCGCCGCGCTCCTCCTCCTGGTGCACGCCACCGTCACCCTCTCCCGCGCCGAGGCACACACCCGGCTCCCCGCGGACCCGCGATGACCGCCTGACCGCCCGAACGACCCCGCCCGACCCCGATGGACCCTCACCCCGGTTCCACCGCGGATCCGGCACGTCCTTCTAGGAGAACCCGAGATGACACCACTGAATCCGGCATCGCCGGCCCGGCCTCCCGCCCGCCCCCGCACCGCGGGCCCGCTCCACGCCCGCGCCGGCGCCGCCCCGTACCCGTTCGAGAACCACGCGCCCCTGGGCCCGTACGAGAGTCGGGAGGGCGCGCGATGAGGGTCCTGCTGCTGGGGGCCAACGGGTTTCTCGGACGGCACGTGGCCGAGCGGCTGCTCGCCGACCCCGCCGTCCAGCTCACCGCGCTCGGCCGCGGTGACGACGCCGACGTGCGGTTCGATCTCGCCGCCGGGAGCCCCGGCGCGCTGACCCGCTTCCTGGACGCCGTGCATCCCGGCGTCGTCATCAACTGCGCGGGCGCGACCCGCGGCGGTGCCCGCGACCTCACCCGGCACAACACCGTGGCCATGGCGACCGTCTGCGAGTCGCTGCGGCGCAGCAGTTGCGGCGCGCGCCTGGTCCAGCTCGGCTGCGCCTCCGAGTACGGGCCGTCCCAGCCCGGTTCCTCGACGACGGAGGACGCGGTGCCGCGCCCCGGCGGCCCGTACGGCGTGAGCAAGCTCGCCGCCACCGAGATGGTCCTCGGCTCCGACCTCGACGCCGTCGTGCTGCGCGTCTTCTCCCCGGCCGGCCCGGGCACTCCGGCGGGCTCCCCGCTGGGCCGTCTCGCCGAGGCGCTGCGGCGGACGATGCAGTCCGGCGACAGCGAGCTGAAGCTGAGCGGGCTCGGCGTGCAGCGGGACTTCGTGGACGTACGGGACGTGGCGCGCGCGGTGCACGCGGCCTCCCTGTCCGCCGCACAGGGCGTGGTCAACATCGGCACCGGCCGCGCCGTACGGATGCGGGACGTCGCGGTCGTCCTGGCGAAGGCCGCGGGCTTCGGCGGCACCATCCACGAGCTGGACGCGAGCGCCGCCCGGGGCGGCCTCGGGGGAGCGGCCGAGCACCTCGGCGCCCCGGCCGCCTACCCCTACCCGGACGGGTGCGGCGTCTGGCAGCAGGCGGACGTGCGCACCGCACGTGACCGGCTCGGCTGGCGCCCCCGCATCCAACTCGAGGAGTCCCTCGCCGACATCTGGATGGAGGCAGCATGTCGCATCTGATCTCGGCCGGGCCGCGGCGCAAAGCGCCCGCGGATGTGAGCCGTCTCGGCTTCGGAGTGCCCGGCTACGCCCACCCGCTGATCGCTCCCGCCGAGTGGGCGGAGCTGACCCGCCCCGAGACACCGCTGCACTGGGCCGTGCTCAATGTGGCGCGGGGCCCCGGTGTCCGCCCGGACCCGCACTGCCTGGAGGCCGCGGGGCGCCTGACCAACGCGGGCGCGCGGGTGCTCGGCCATCTCGACATGCGCCTGGGCACGCGCCCCTTCGGCGAACTGGTCTCCGACGCCCACCGCTTCCTCGACTGGTACAAGGTCGACGGCTTCTTCCTCGGCCGCTGCCCGTCCGAGCGTTCCGAGCTGGCGGACGTCCGGCGGACGACGACCACGCTCCGTGCGCTGCTCGAGGAGGCGTTCGTCGTCTACGGGCACAGCACGCACCCGTACCCGGGTTATGCGGAGTGGGGCGACCAGCTGGTGACGTTCTCCGGGCCGTGGACGGATTATCGCTGGTCACAGGTGGCGGAGTGGACGGCCGACTACGCGCCGCAGCGCTTCTGCCATCTGGTCCACGGCGTACCGCGCACGCACCTGGAGGAGGCGATGCGCATCGCCCGCTGGCAGGGCGCGGGGACCATCTACTTCACGGACCGTACGGACCGGGGACGCGGCGCGGACCCCTGGGAGGCGCTTCCCGGCTACTGGGACGAAATCGTCTCGCGGATCGGACCGGGTGTCTCGGAATGAGAAGGCCCATGGCACTGTTACGAGGAGACGAACCGTACTCATAACCGACCAACGGAGTCCCCGTGTCGCTGCCACCCCTGGTCGAGCCGGCTGCCGAGCTCACCGTCGACGAGGTCCGCAGGTACTCACGCCACCTGATCATCCCCGATGTCGGGATGGAGGGGCAGAAGCGGCTCAAGAACGCCAAGGTGCTGTGCGTCGGAGCCGGCGGCCTCGGCTCGCCCGCCCTGATGTACCTGGCCGCGGCCGGCGTCGGCACGTTGGGAGTCGTGGAGTTCGACGAGGTCGACGAGTCGAACCTGCAGCGTCAGATCATCCACAGCCAGGCGGACATCGGCCGCTCCAAGGCCGAGTCCGCGCGTGACACCGTCAAGGGCATCAACCCGTACGTCGACGTGATCCTCCACCAGGAGCGGCTCGACTCCTCCAACGTGATGGAGATCTTCGCCGACTACGACCTGATCGTCGACGGCACCGACAACTTCGCCACCCGCTACCTGGTCAACGACGCGTGCGTGCTGCTGAACAAGCCGTACGTGTGGGGGTCCATCTACCGCTTCGACGGCCAGGCCTCCGTCTTCTGGTCCGAGCACGGACCCTGCTACCGCTGCCTCTACCCCGAGCCCCCGCCGCCCGGCATGGTCCCGTCCTGCGCCGAGGGCGGCGTGCTCGGCGTGCTGTGCGCGTCGATCGGCTCGATCCAGGTCAACGAGGCGATCAAGCTGCTCGCCGGCATCGGTGACCCGCTGCTCGGCCGCCTGATGATCTACGACGCCCTGGAGATGACGTACCGGCAGGTCAAGGTCCGCAAGGACCCCGAGTGCGCCGTCTGCGGCAAGAACCCGACCGTCACCGAGCTGATCGACTACGAGGCCTTCTGCGGCGTCGTGTCGGACGAGGCGCAGGAGGCGGCCGCGGGCTCGACCATCACGCCGACCCAGCTCAAGGAGTGGATCGACGCCGGCGAGAGCATCGACATCATCGATGTCCGCGAGCCCAACGAGTACGAGATCGTCTCCATCCCGGGCGCTCGGCTGATCCCGAAGAACGAGTTCCTCATGGGCACCGCACTGCAGGGCCTGCCCCAGGACCGGAAGATCGTCCTGCATTGCAAGACGGGTGTCCGCTCCGCGGAAGTCCTCGCGGTGCTGAAGAACGCGGGCTTCGCCGACGCCGTCCATGTGGGCGGTGGCGTGATCGGCTGGGTGCACCAGATCGAGCCGTCGAAGCCGGTGTACTGACGCCCGCGTACTGACAACCGCGTACCGACGTCCGACCGACACATCCGCGTACTGCGTGCTGACGTCCGCGTCCTCACGCCCCACGCGAGGGGACGTGCAACGGGATGTGCGAGGGGCCTGCCCGCTGGGCAGGCCCCTCGGTCGTTCAGCCGTTCTCGGTGGATCAGCCGTTCACGGGGTGGAGGACGTACCCGGTGTAGCGGTACTCGCCCCCGTGCTCGCGCCGCAGCGCGATCTCCTCGCGGACGGCCGCAACGGCCCGTTCCACGCCGGGTGCCGTCGGATCGGCCGCGTCGGCCCGCTCGCCGAGCGGCCCGTAGTACTCCTCCCACCAGTCACGGTCGGGAAGCGGCGACATGGCACCCACCCGGTAGCCGGCCGCCTCCGCCGCCGCGGTGTTCTCCTCCGGGAGCCGCAGCGGATAGGCCGGATCCCAGAACGCCCGGGCCCGGGGCGACGGTGTGGCCGTGGCCCACTCGACTTCGGTCAGGACGAGGACGCCACCGGGGGCGAGCAGGCGGCGCCACGTCCGCAGCGCGGTGTCGAACCCGATGGTGTAGACCGAGCCCTCCGCCCAGATCACATCGAAGCTGTGGTCGGGGTGCGGCAGATCGTCCATGGAACGGTTGAGGGTGGTGATGTGCGCGGCCAGCCCCTTCCGGGCGGCGGTCGCGTCCAGTTCGTCGAGGAACGGCTGGTGCAGATCGACCGCGGTGACCCGGGCCCGGGCATCGGCGGCCAGGATCAGGGCGGCGCGGCCGGGGCCGCAGCCCGCGTCCAGCGCCCGCGGGCGCGCAGGCAGAGGAGCGGCCAGCTCCAGCAGCCGGCGGGTGGTGGCATCGGATCCCGGTCCCTGCCTCGGCAGCCCGCGGTGCAGGGCGAAGAAGGCGTCGGTCAGCGGATCGTTCGAAGGTTCGGACATCGTGGTAACCCTTGGAGAAGGGGCCCGGGACAGGACGGGGGAGCGGCCGTCGGCGAACCGTCATGGTCCATGGCTCGGTGAGTCATGGTGGCTCCGCGAGCGTCATGGCTCGGCGAGCGCGGTCATGGTGGTGGTTCGGTGAGCGCGCAAGGGCGCTCGTACGGCAGGCGGCTCGGGGTCAGACCGGGGCCCGGGACGTGAGGATGGTCCGGGCACTGCGCACGGCAGTGGTCTCCACGACGGTCATCAACCTCACCTCTCTTCCGCTCCAACGGCAGACCGGGTCGTCTCTGGGCTCAGGACCCTAACACTCCCCGCCGCGGCCCCTGTTGGCCGGAGACGGACGGACCGTCGGCCGGCGGCGCGCGGGCGCTACCGCGTGCAGACCGTGCCGGACTTCGGCACCGTGCCGTCGAGCAGATAGCGGTCTACGGCATCGGTCACGCAGGTGCCGTTGCCGTACGCGCCGTGGCCCTCGCCCTTGTTGGTGACCTCGATGCCGACGCCCTTGCCGAGCCCCTGGGCCATCCGCCGTGCCCCCTCGTACGGCGTGGCCGGGTCGCCCGTGTTGCCGACCACCACGATCGGGGCCGAGCCCTTCGCGGAGACGTCCAGGCTCTCCGTACCGCCGTCCACCGGCCAGTCGGTGCACTGTTGCAGGCCCCACGCCAGGAAGTCGCCGAAGACGGGCGAAGCCTTGCGGAACTCGGGCAGCTTCGCCTTGATGTCGGCGGTCGTGTAGCGCTGCTGGGAATCGGCGCAGGCGATCGCGGTGTTGGCGGACTGGATGTTGCTGTACTGGCCCTGCTGGTCCCGGCCCGTCATCGAATCGGACAGAGCCATCAGCAGGTTCCCGGTGCCGAGTTGCTGCGCCTCGGAGAGGCCCTGCTTCAGGTAGCCCCAGAAGTCCTGGGAGTAGAGCGCCTGCGCAATGCCGTTGAGGGCGTGGGTCTGGGTGAGGTCGCGACCGTCCTTGGTCGGCAGCGGCTTGGTGTCGAGCTGCTTCAGCAGGTCGCCGATCTTCTGGCTGCCCTGCTTCGGGTCGGGGCCGGCCGGGCAGGAGGCGCCGTCCGCGGCGCAGTCCTTGAGGAAGTTGTCCAGAGCGAGCTGGAAGCCCTTGGCCTGGCCGAGGGAGCTCTGCTCGGGGTCGTGGGTCGGATCGACGACGGCGTCGAAGACGGCACGGCCCACGTTGCGCGGGAAGAGGTGGGCGTAGACGGCGCCGAGCTCGGTGCCGTACGAGATGCCGAAGTAGTTGAGCTTGCGGTCGCCGAGGACCTGGCGCATCAGGTCCATGTCGCGGGCGGCGCTCTCGGTGTCCACGTGCGGGATCACCTTGCCGGCGGTCTTCTCGCAGCCCTCCGCGGACTTGCTGGTGACCTCCAGGGACTGCTTCTCCTCCGCGGCGTCGTCGGGGGTGCCGTCGACGGCGTAGGCGGCGTCCATGGCCCTGTCGTCGAGGCAGCGCACGCCCTCGCTCTCGCCGACGCCGCGGGGGTCGAAGCTGACCAGGTCGTAGCGGCTGTGCAGCTTCTCGTAGTCCTCCTGCGCGGCGAGGGGCAGGGTCGAGACGCCGGAGCCGCCGGGGCCGCCGAAGTTGTAGACGAGCGAGCCGAGGCGCTTGTCCTGGTCCTTGGCCTTGGCGCGGATGAGGGCGAGATCCATACGCTCGCCGTCCGGCTTGCTCCAGTCGAGCGGCACCTGCATGGTGCTGCACTCCCACGCGGTGCCGTCGGGCATCGGCGCGGGCTTGCCCGTACCGGCGCCCTGGAGGGTGGAGGGTGCGGGGCAGCTCTTCCAGCTCAGCTTCTGCTCCGTCAGCGGGCCGCCGGACGTGTCGCCGTCCCCGTCGCCGCAGGCGGTGGCCGCCGTCGCGACGAGCAGGCCCACGGCGGCCACGGCTCCGGCCCGCGCTATGGATCGCTTGCGTCTGGGCACCCTGCTCCCCGTCCGGTGGATGGCTCCTTCAGAAACAGTAGAACAGCGAGTCGGTTCCTCAGCTCGGCCGATGCTCCTCGGGGAGTACGGCGAAGGCCTCGATTTCCAGCAGAAACTCCGGCCTGATGAGGGCTGCCACCTGAACGGCCGAACTGGCAGGCGGGCGAGCGGTGTCGATCACCTCGTCACGGGCGGCACGGATGGCCGGGAGGAACCCGACATCAGTGATGAAGAAGGTCAGTTTGACCACGTCGGAGAAGCCGGCTCCCGCGGCGGCCAGGCATCGGCGGAGATTCTCGAAGACCTGACGCGCCTGCGCGTCCGGATCGCCCGGCCCGACGACCGCTCCGTGCTCGTCGAGCGCCACTTGCCCGGAGACGGCGACGAAGTGTCCGGTGCCCTGGACGACATGGCTGTATCCACGACCCGGCGCGACACCGGCGGGCGCGAGGAGGTGCTCCAGGTGATCGGCGTGGGACATACGGGGTTCTCCTCGCATCGTGGGTACGCCGCAGATCCTCATGCAGGAGCGGCGAGGGCGGTAGCGGTTTCGGGAACCGCCCCGCCGGAGCCCTCGGCAGTCCGGCGGGGCCACGAGCCGGCCCGGCCCGGCGGGGCCACGAGTCGGACGGCCGACGGCGGCTCGGCCCGGCGGTGCTCGGACAGCGCTGCCTTCGCCCGAACCGCGGCGTGAAGTACGTACCGTCGCCGCGGTGAAGTCGCTCGACGGCGTGGGCGGGCGGTGTCCGCAGGACCGCGCCCCCCTGGCCCCGGGCATCGGGGCGCCTACGGCCCATGAACCACTGCCCTGGGCACGGCAGCCCCCAGCCGGGCACACAGGGCTTCCGCACGTGCAGACGCACCCGTACCACGCGCTCCGCGACGGGCGGGCTGCCCGATGGGGGCGGGACCGGCCACCCGACCCGCACGCGAGCCGCAGGCTAGATCGCTTCCTTGCGTGTCAGGTGCGTGAACGACAGCCACCCCGGCAGGACCGGCAGCCAGAACGTCATCAGCCGGAACAGCAGCACCGCCGGTGTCGCGATCTCCTTCGGCAGGCCCGCCGCGATGAGGCCGAACGTCAGAGTCGCTTCCACCGCGCCCACACCGCCGGGCGTCGGAGCGGCGGACCCGAGCGCATTGCCCGCGAGGAAGACGACCGCGATGCTCGCGTAGCTCAGCTCGCCGCCGAACGCGCGGATCGAGGCGTCCAGGCACATCACGAACGCGCCCGTCAGCAGCAGCGTTCCGCCGACGCCCGTGAACACCTTCTGCGGACGCTGCATGATGTCCAGCATCCGCGGCACCACGCCCGCGAACAGTGACCGTACGCGCGTCGCCAGGAACTTCCGCAGCGCCGGCACCGCCGTCACGATCAGTACCGCCACGGCGGCCGTCAGCAGTCCCGCGATGACCGTACGGGACGGGGTGAGCGAGGGCGTGCGCTCCGTCCCCGTGATGTAGCCGAAGGTCAGCAGCAGGACGATGTGGATGCCGAGGCCCACGAGCTGGGACGCGCCGACGCTCGCGACCGCGAGTCCCGGCCGTACGCCCGCACGCTGGAGGAAGCGGGTGTTGAGCGCGACACCGCCGACCGCCGCCGGGGCGACGAGCTTCACGAACGACCCGGCGACCTGTGCCAGGACCGTACGGACGAAGGACACCTTCTCGGGGACGAAGCCGAGAAGGTTCAGGGCGGCGGCGAAGTACGTCACGGAGGAGAAGGCGAACGCGGCCGCGACCCAGTACCAGTTCGCCTCGGCGATCACGTCCTTGAAGCTGACGTGCGTGAGCGTCGAGAGCAGGAAGTACGCGGCGAAGGCTCCGGCGATGAAGCTGACGAGCGTCCGCGGCCGGATCCTTTCGAGGCGGGCGGGCTCCACCGGCGCCTGCGGCCGGATGAGCAGGATCTGGCCCCGGATCTGGGCCAGCAGGTCCTCCTCGCGTGCCTCCTCCAGTGCCTCGTCGATGGCCCGTTTCTCGGCGAGCCGCTCCGCCCGTACGGACTTGCGTTCCGCCCGTGTGGCCTTGCGCCCCGCCTTGGGGCCGCCCGTGCCGCTCTCCTCCGCCGCCTCTCCGCGCGCCTCGCGCGAGACGCGGGACGCCTCGAGGACCGCCTCGCGTTCGCGCTGCGCCCGCTCCTTGGCGAGCTGCCGCAGCGTGGCGCGCGTGGAGCGGCTCAGTGCGATGGGCTGGAGCAGCGGCAGGCTGTCGGCGATCGCGTCGGGGCCGAGGACCGCGACGGCCGCGGCCACCGAACGCTCGGCGCCGACCCGTAGGCCCAGGGTGGTGAGCAGCTGGGCGATGTCCATCCGCAGCACCAGATCGCCGGCCGCGATCTCGCCGCCGCGCAGATCGGTGAGGGCGACCGAGCCGTTGCGGTCGACCAGGATGGCGTCCCCGACCAGTCTGCGGTGGGCGATACGACGCGACTGCAGTGCCTGGACCTGCAGCCAGGTGCTGCGCAGCAGTTCGTCGGTGATCTCCTCGTCCGGGAGCGAGTCGAGGCTGCGGCCGCCGGTGTGCTCGTAGACGAGCATGACGGCGTCGGGGCCCAGTTCGGACGTGGCGATCAGTTTGGGGGCGTTCGCTCCGGCGGCGATGGCGGCGTAGGCGAGCAGGGCCTCCTGCTCCAGGGCCTGGCGCAGCGACTGGAGGCTGCGGCGCTGCGTGATGCCGCGGATCGCGAAGCGGCGCCACACGCGGTAGAAGAAGCCCTGCGCCTGCTGCTCGCGGTCGACGACCGTGACGTCGAGCGGGGCTCCCTCCTCCAGGGTGACGAGGTAGCGGCGCCCGCGCTCCTGGTTGTCGGCGTCCGGTGTCTCCTCGGCGCGCAGGGCGCTGACGGGGCGGAATCCGACGCGGCGCAGCCCGGCGAGGAGGTTCTGGCCGGTGGGCCGGACGTTGGGGGAGCCGACGGTGTAGAGCGTGCCGTAGGCGACGGTCCAGCCGATGAGGACGGTGACGAGGATCGAGAACGGCGTCGCGAATCCGCCGACGAGGACGGCGAACACCTGGAGCGCCAGCACGACCCACAGCACCACGCGCCATCGTGGTCGCCGTGCCATCCCGACCGCCGTCATATAGGCGATGACGGGCGCCAGATAGCCGTGCACGGGGTCGGTGATGTCGCCGCTCGGGGCCTGTTTGGTCAGTGCGTCCTGGATCGACTCCGGGGCCGACCGGGCCACCCACAGGTCGGTGGCGAGCGAGACGCCGTGCGCCAGGACGGCGGCCAGGACGCCGTCCGCGATGCGCAGACCGTCGCGCTTGATCAGCCGCTCGATGGCGAAGGCGACGGGGACGATGAGGACGGCCACGCTGGAGGCGAAGCCGGCGAAGCTCGTCAGCAGGTCGGGCGCTTGGCCCGTGCCCTTGCCGATGTCCTGTTTGAGGCCCTCGGTCGTGCCGTGCGCGAAGGCCGCGATGGCGAGGACGACGACGATCCCGAGAATGCCGAGGAGCACCCGTACGAGGTCGGCGGGGCGGTGGACGCGGGCGGGCAGCAACGGCTCGTCCCCGGAGACCTGGTCGACGTGGATCTCGCCCTCGTCGTCCGCGTCTCCGGCGGCGGAGCGCCAGGACGCCTTGACGCCCGACAGGCCCCCGGTCCTGCCGGTGGCCGGCTTGGCGCGCGGCTTGTCACACGGCTGGTCACCCGGCTCGTCTCCGGTCGGACCGCCTGTGCCGCTGTCGGCGCGGTCGTCGCTCCGGTCGCCGCTCGGGGCGCCCGCGGTTCCGTCCGCCCGCGGCCCTGTCGTGGCCGAATCAGGCCCCTCGCCGGTGTCCGGGCGTGACGGCTCGCCAGAGGTGCCGGCCCCTTCGGGGCTTCCCGCACTCTGCTGGTCTGCCGACTCTCGTTGATCGCGTATCACCAGTCACCGCCCGGAAGATGGTGGCATGGCCGAGCCCCCGAGGGGGGCATCAGGGTGCATTTCGAGAGCGGGCGAAGCGGAAGCGGCACTCCCATTTGGTGTCCTGTGCGCCCTTCGGTGGCCCGCTGCGGCCGGAAACCGCCCTGTCGGTCCCGTACGGCACCATGGGCGGGATGAGCCCCGAGAGTACGCCTGCCGAGCCCCTGCCCGAGTACGCGGAGCGGGTGCTGGACGTCGCCGAGCGCATCCCGCCAGGCCGGGTGATGACGTACGGGGACGTCGCCGAATGGCTGGGCGACGGCGGCCCCCGTCAGGTGGGCCGGGTGATGTCCCTGTACGGCGGTGCGGTGCCGTGGTGGCGTGTCGTCCGATCCGGCGGCGCGCTCCTGCCCGGCCACGAACAGGAGGCCCTCGCCCACTACCGCGCCGAGGGCACGCCGCTGCGCACGGCCTCGCGCGCCGCCGCGGGCCATATGCCGAAGATCGACATGGCCCGGGCGCGCTGGGACGGCGCCTCGGGCGATGGCGCCCCGCGCGACGGTGCCTCGGGGGACCCGGACGAAGGAGCTCATATCTGACAGCTTCCGCCATGCGACGGCAGAAGACGTGATCCACAGCTCCTTTCCGGTATTCGTCCTGGCGCCGGCGCGGCGGTGGCCGTTGCCGGTACGGACCCGCCGGTGACTCCCGGAGGGGTGCGGGACGGGGCCGGGGCGGTGGCGGCGACGACCACGGGGACGCCCTGCGGCCCGCGGCCCCGAGGGCGTAGCGTCATCAACCCGCACCACGGAAGCCTCGCACCTCTCAAAGATCACGAGAACCACGTAATCCACGTACAGCACATCGTCAACGGACGCCCCGGAAACCACCGAACCACCACCAGAAACACGCACAGCACGCAGCACAGCACACCCACCAGGACCGGCGAACCACGTGAGCTCCTCCACACCGCCCTCTTCGACGCACCGGCAGGCCCGAGAACCGGCCACCGGCGCGTACCGACTGGTGCGCACGCCCCCGGAGACAGCCGGCCCTCCTGCTCTGGACGCACGACAGCGCGCCGTGGTTGACCATCCCGGCGGCCCGCTGCTCGTCCTCGCCGGTCCCGGTACGGGCAAGACGACCACACTCGTCGAGGCCGTGGCGGAACGTGTGGCCAAGGGCACCGACCCGGAGCGGATCCTCGTCCTCACCTTCAGCCGCAAGGCCGCGGTCGAACTGCGCGATCGCATGGCGGCCCGGCTGGGCGGCACCCACAGCCCGCAGGCCACCACCTTCCACTCGTACTGCTACGCGCTGGTCCGCGCCCACCAGGACGTCGAGCTGTTCGTCGACCCGTTCCGGCTCCTCTCGGGCCCGGAGCAGGACCTGGTGGTCCGTGAACTGCTCGCCGGGCAGGCCGAACTGGCCGGTCGCGGGCGCGGCGCGGTCCGTTGGCCGGACGAGCTGCGCGCCTGCCTGACCACGCGCGGCTTCGCCGACGAGGTCCGCGCCGTGCTGGCGCGCAGCCGCGAACTGGGGCTCGGACCGGGCGCGCTCGGCGCGTTCGCGCGCAGGACCGGGCGGCCGGACTGGGAAGCGGCGGCCTCCTTCCTCGCCGAGTACCTGGACGTGCTGGACGGCCGAGGGGTCCTGGACTACGCGGAGTTGGTGCACCGTGCGGTGCTGCTGGCCGGCCGCACGGAGGTCGCCGCCGAACTGACCGCCCGTTACGACGCGGTGTTCGTCGACGAGTACCAGGACACCGACGTCGCACAGGTCCGCCTGCTGCACGCGCTGGCCGGCCGCGGCCGTACGCTCGTCGCCTTCGGAGACCCGGACCAGTCCATCTACGCGTTCCGCGGCGCCGACGTGAACGGCATCCTCGACTTCCCCCACGCCTTCCCGAAGGCCGACGGCACCCCCGCGGACGTCGAAGTGCTCCGCACCTCCCGCCGCTCCGGCGCCGCGCTCGTCGAAGCCACCCGCCTCGTCACGCGCCGGATGCCGCTCACCCGCCTCCCGGCCGAAGCCGTGCGCGCCCACCGGGACTTGACGGCCGTACGGGACGGGGGACGCGTCGAGGTCTACACGTATCCGACGGCGGGCGCCGAACTGGACAACATCGCCGACATCCTGCGCCGCGCGCACCTGGAGGACGGTGTGCCCTGGGGGGAGATGGCCGTCCTCGTCCGCGCGGGGGGCCGTACGATCCCGGGCGTGCGGCGCTCCCTGACCGCCGCCGGCGTCCCCCTGGACATCGACGGGGACGACCTGCCGCTGCGCCACGAACCGGCGGCCGTACCGCTGTTGACGGCCCTGCGGGTGGCGGCCACGGCGGCAGCGGGCCCGACGGGCCTGGGCCCGGTGGGGCATGCCGCGGACGGTGCGGGGGACCCGGACGGTGTCCGAAGCCCTGAGCTTGCCGACGACGGCGAGGCGCCGGACGGGTCGGACCGGGCGGACAGGACGGACGGGGCGGACAGGACCGACAGGACGGAGGGTGCGGAGTCCGGTGCCGACGCGAACGGCGGGAACGGTGCGGACGGCGATGACGCGACGCGTGACGCGAACGGCGCGGACAGCACGAGAGACGCGAACGGCGCCGTCGCCACGGACGGCGCGTCCGGGTCGGCTCTCGGCACCGAGACCGCCGTCGAGCTGCTCACCTCGCCTCTCGGCGCGATGGACAGCACCGATCTACGGCGCCTGGGGCGGGCGTTGAGGGACGAGGAGCGGGCCGCCGGACGGGTCGTGCCCCGGCCGTCCGACGTGCTCATCGCCGAGGCGCTCGCCGAACCCGAGCGGCTGACGGCGCACGACCCGGCGTACGCGCGCGCAGCGCAGCGCCTCGGGCGCCTGCTGCGCGAGACGCGGGAAGCGCTCGCCCGGGGCGCCACCGCCGAGGAGGCGCTGTGGGGCCTCTGGGACGGCACGTCCTGGCCGCAGCGGCTCGAACGCGCCGCCCGGCGCGGCGGCGCCGCGGGCCGCAACGCCGACCGCGATCTCGACGCCGTCTGCGCCCTCTTCGAGACCGCGGCCCGCGCCGAGGAGCGCACCGGCGGCCGCGGAGCCCTCAACTTCCTGGAGGAGCTGGAGGCCCACGACATCGCCGCCGACACCCTCACGCGCCGGGCCGTACGCCCCGACGCCGTACGCCTGATGACCGCGCACCGCTGCAAGGGCCTGGAGTGGCGGCTCGTCGTCGTCGCGGGCGTCCAGGAAGGCCTGTGGCCCGATCTGCGGCGCCGCGGATCGCTGCTCGAAGCGGACCGCATCGGCCGGGACGGCATCGCCGAGCCCCTTACGCCCGGTGCGCTGCTCGCCGAGGAGCGGCGGCTGTTCTACGTCGCCGCCACGCGCGCGCGGGACCGGCTCGTCGTCACCGCCGTCAAGGCGGCCGCGGAGGACGGCGACCAGCCCTCCCGCTTCCTCACCGAACTCGGTGCGGAACCCGCCGGGGTGGCGCACCGCCCCCGCCGCCCGCTCTCCGTCGCCGCGCTCGTCGCCGAACTGCGCGCCACCACCGTCGACTCCGCAGCCTCTCCCGTTCTCCGTGACGCGGCGGCTCGCCGGCTGGCCCGGCTGGCGGCGCTGCGCGACGAGAGCGACCAGCCGCTCGTACCGGCCGCGCACCCGCACCGTTGGTGGGGCCTGTACGAGCCGACGCACAGTGACGTCCCGCTGCGCGACCCGGCCCGTCCCGTCACGCTCTCCGGCAGCGCCTTGGACCAACTGGCCAACACCTGCTCGCTCCAGTGGTTCCTCGGGCGCGAGGTGAAGGCGGACGTGCCGGCGACCGCCGCTCAGGGATTCGGCAACGTCGTGCACGTGCTGGCCGACGAGGTCGCCTCCGGACGTACGCCCGCGGACCTCGCCGTCCTCATGGAGCGGCTGGACTCCGTCTGGGACGGCCTCGCGTTCGACGCTCCCTGGAAGTCGCAGCAGGAGAAGGGCAATGCGCGGGCCGCCCTCGAACGCTTCATCCGCTGGCACGTCATGGACCGCGCGGGCCGGTCGCCGGTCGCCACGGAGCACGAGTTCGACGTCACCCTGGAAGCCGGCGCGTACGAGGTACGCATTCGCGGCAGCATGGACCGGGTCGAGGAGGACGGCCAGGGCCGTGCCTATGTCGTCGACTTCAAGACCGGCAGGACCAGGCCGACCGGACCGGAGGTCGCACGCCACCCGCAGCTCGCGGTGTACCAACTCGCCGTACGGGCGGGGGCGGTGGACGGCGCATTCGGCGGGCACACCGTCGAGCCGGGGGGCGCGGAGCTGGTCCATCTGCGCCTGGGGGCGTCGCGGAAGGACGGCGGGGACCAAGTGCCCGTGGTCCAGTCCCAGGAGCCCGTGGCCGGGACGACCGCACCGCCTGAGGACGGCGAATGGGTCGGGGAGCTGCTGGCCACCGCGGCGGGACGCGTCCTGGACGAGCGGTTCGCGCCGAGCCCCGGCCAGCACTGCCGTCACTGCGCGTTCCGCAACTCCTGTACGGCGAAGGCGGAAGGGCGTCACATCGTGGAGTGACGGCGGGTCCGGTACCGGTACGCCGTGACGGACCCTTCTGGAGTGGGCGTTCAGGGCGATCAGGGCCAGCCGGTGCGGGTGGTGCGTGGGCCGGGCGCCACCGTTGTCAGTGGCGACGACTAGCCTCGCGTGCGTGGCATCCCGAATCACCGAACCCGAGCAGCTCAAGGAACTCCTCGGCATCCCCTTCACCCGCGAGCAGATGGCGTGCATCACCGCACCGCCCGCACCGCAGGTGATCGTCGCGGGAGCGGGCTCGGGGAAGACGACGGTGATGGCGGCGCGGGTCGTATGGCTCGTCGGCACCGGGCAGGTCGCGCCGAACCGGGTGCTCGGACTCACCTTCACCAACAAGGCCGCGGGCGAGTTGTCCGAGCGTGTCCGCAAGGCCCTGATCGAGGCCGGGGTGACCCCGGCGGACGGTGAAGGCGCCTTCCCTGCCTCGGTCATGGGCCCCGGCGCAGCGGACTCTCACGGTGCACCGGACTCTCACGGTGCAGCGGACTCGACTACGGCACCGGACTCGCGCGTGGTGCCCGACCGGTACGCGGCGTCGGACGCGTACGGCGGCCCCGAGGACCCGCTCGGCGAGCCGCGGATCTCCACCTACCACGCCTTCGCGGGACAGCTGCTGAAGGAGCACGGCCTGCGCATAGGGCTCGAACCCAGCGCCCGGCTGCTCGCCGACGCCACCCGCTTCCAGCTCGCCGCGCGTGTCCTTGCGAGCGCCCCCGGCCCGTACCCGGCGCTCACCAAGTCCCTGCCGGCGCTCGTCGAGGACCTGCTGGCGCTCGATGGCGAACTGGCCGAACACCTCGTCCCCGCCGACCGCTTGAGGGCCTACGACACCGGGCTGCTGGAGCGCCTGGAGGACGTGCGGCTGTCCAACGCCGAGCTGCGCAAGGCCCCGGAGGCCGCTCGGGCCCGGCTCGAACTGCTGGAGCTGGTCGGCGCCTACCGCGACGACAAGAAGCGCCGCGACCTGCTCGACTTCGGTGACCAGATCGCGCTGGCCGCGACGCTCGCGCGTACCCACCCCGAGGTCGGCCGCATCCTGCGCGAGGAATTCGCGGTCGTCCTCCTCGACGAGTACCAGGACACCTCCGTCGCCCAGCGGCTGCTGCTCGCCGCCCTCTTCGGCGACGGCGCCGGCCACCCCGTCACTGCGGTGGGCGACCCCTGCCAGGCCATCTACGGCTGGCGCGGCGCCTCCGTCGCCAACCTCGACGACTTCCCCGCCCACTTCCCCCACGCCGACGGCGCTCCGGCGCGCCGCTTCGCTCTCAGCGAGAACCGCAGGAGCGGCGGGCGCCTCCTCGGCCTGGCCAACCGGCTGGCCGCACCGCTGCGTTCGTTCCACGAAGGTGTGGAGGCCCTCCGCCCCGCCGAGGGCGCCGAGCGCGACGGCATGGTCCGCTGCGCTCTCCTGCCCACCCACGCCGAGGAGCTGACGTGGCTCGGCGACTCGATCGCCCATCTGGTCCGTACGGGCACGCCGCCCGGGGAGATCGCCGTGCTGTGCCGTACGGCGGGGGACTTCGCCGAGATCCAGGGCGCGTTGGTGGAGCGGGACGTACCGGTCGAGGTGGTCGGCCTCTCCGGGCTGCTGCACCTGCCGGAGGTCGCGGACCTGGTCGCCGTGTGCGAGGTGCTCCAGGACCCGACCGCCAACGCGGCGCTGGTCCGGCTGCTCATCGGTCCGCGCTGGCGCATCGGCCCGCGGGACCTGGCACTCCTGGGCCGCCGCGCCCGCACGCTCGTACGGCACACCGCGTCCGGCGCCGACGAGGGGGACCCCGACCGGCGGCTCGCGGAAGCCGTCGAGGGCACCGACCCGGCCGAGGTCGTCTCGCTCACGGACGCGCTCGACACCTTCCTGGTGGCCGAAGGGCCGGACGACGGGCTGCCGTTCTCCGCGGAGGCCAGAGTCCGGTTCGCGCGCCTCGCGGCCGAGCTGCGCGATCTGCGGCGCTCGCTCGCGGACCCGCTCATGGACGTACTGCACCGTGTCCTTGCCACCACCGGTCTCGAGGTCGAGCTGTCCGCGTCCCCGCAGGCCCTGGCCGCCCGCCGCCGCGAGACACTGGGCAACTTCCTGGACGTGGCGGCGGGTTTCGCCGCACTGGACGGCGAGGCGACCGTGCTCGCGTTCCTCGGCTTCCTGCGTACGGCCGTTCAGTACGAGAAGGGCCTGGACAACGCCCTGCCCGGGGGCGAGAACACGGTGAAGGTGCTGACCGCGCACAAGTCGAAGGGGCTGGAGTGGGACGTGGTCGCCGTCCCCGGGCTCGTCGGCCGCCACTTTCCGAGCGAGCAGGCGCGCGAGTCCTGGACCTCCAACGCGAAGGTGCTGCCGCACGCGCTGCGCGGCGACGCGGCCACCCTCCCGGACGTGGGGGAGTGGGACGGCAAAGGCATGGCGGCCTACAAGGCGGCCATGAAGGAACACCAGGCGACCGAGGAACTCCGCCTGGGCTATGTGACGTTCACCCGCCCGCGCTCGCTCCTTCTGGGCTCGGGACACTGGTGGGGGCCCGCCCAGAAGAAGCCGCGCGGCCCGTCGGCGTTCCTCGATGCGCTGCGCGAACACTGCGAGCAGGGACACGGGGAGATCGAGGTCTGGGCGGACGAACCGGGGGAGGGGGAGGAGAACCCGTCCCTGAAGGCGTCGATCGCCGCCGACCAGGCCTGGCCCCTGCCCCTGGACCCCACGGCCCTCGCCCTGCGCCGCCGCGCCGCGGAGAGGGTTCTGGCGCACCTGGACGAGCTGTTGGGGGCGGCGGACGGGGCTGTTCCGGGAGCTGCTGCTGAGGAGGGTGCTGCATCGGGGGGCGCTGCTGCGGGTGCTGCCTCGGGCGGGGGAGGCCGGGGTGCGGGGACGCGGGGTGACGGCGAGGGGAGCGCCCCACCGGCGCGGACCCCACCGGCGTACGACCCGGACTGGCCCCCTCCGCCGGAGATGGACGCCGAGGGGGATCCGGAGGACGAACCGGAGGACCGGGTCCTGTGGGGCCCGGATCCGGACCTGAGGGACGTGGATCCGGACCTGAGGGACGTGGATCCGGACCTGAGGGACGTGGATCCGGAGGACGGCCCCCGGGCCGGTGAACGGCATGGGGAGGAGAGCGGGGGCGAGAGCGAGGGGACCGACGGGACCGACCAGAGCGGAGACGGTCCCGATGGCTGGGACACCTGGTCCCGGACGCGTCCGTCCGCTCCGTCCGCTCCGATCGCTCCGTCCGCTCCGACTGCTGCGGTTGCTCCGTCCGCGACGGTCCTTGTGCCGGGGCCGGCGGGAGCCCCGCCCGAACCCGAAGGCGGCGCCTCCGTGTTGACGCCGGAGGAGGTTCGGGCCGTGGCCTCATGGGACCGGGATCTCGAAGCGCTCGCCGGTGAACTGCGCCGGACCCGGGCGACCGTACGGGACGTGCCCCTACCGCAGTCGCTGACCGCGTCGCAGATGCTCCGCCTCGCGGTCGACCCGGACGGTTTCGCGCAGGAGCTGGCCCGGCCCATGCCGCGTCCCCCGCAGCCCGCCGCGCGCCGTGGCACGCGCTTCCACGCGTGGGTCGAGTCGCGCTTCGAGGAACTGCCCCTGCCCTTGCTCGGCCCGGATGAGCTGCCAGGGGGCGCGGACGACCTCTTCGGGGACGGAGGAACGGAGTTCGCGGGAGCGGCGGACATCGCGGACGAGCGCGACCTGGCCGCCCTCAAGGAGGCCTTCGAGCGCACTCCGTACGCCGAGCGGATCCCGTACCGCGTGGAGGCGCCTTTCCAACTCGCGCTCGCGGGAAGGGTGATCCGCGGCCGCATCGATGCTGTGTACCGCGTGGAAGGGCGGAATGGGCAGGATGTGCGGGACCGGCCGCCGAGCGTTCCGGACGGCGGCGAGGCGTACGAGATCCTCGACTGGAAGACGGGACGCGGCCGTTCGGCCGACCCGCTCCAGCTCGCGATCTACCGCCTCGCCTGGGCCGAACAGCACGATCTGCCGCTCTCGGCCGTGACGGCGGCGTTCCTCCACGTCCGTACCGGCGAGATCGTGCACCCGCCCGACCTCCCGGACCGCGACGCCCTCGAACGCATCCTCCTGGGCGGCGCCTGACCCCACCCGGCCGTCAGGCATGCGGGGTACGGCCAGAGCAGCCGCGGGAGGCGTCCGGCAGACGTGACGGGGCGACGCCGCCCCCTTCTCGCAGCGGTGAGCGGTGAGCAGCATCCGCCTGGGTGCCTCCATGATCTGCCGGTGCGTCATCGGCGCGGCGTGACCGTGGTGTGGGCCGGCGGCGGCTCCTTGCACACCGGCCCCAAGGGGCGGGGAGGACCGGAATCCTCCGGTGAACTCCTCCGGCCGCAACCGGCGAGCGCGCGCCGGTGTTCGCCACGTACCTGCATGGATCCCGCCCGGACGGAGTCGCTTCCCCGCAGGGCGGATCTGCTTCCCGGCCGGACCGAGCGGCATTCCGCCCGACCGAGCCCTCCTTGAGCGGACCGATGGGCTTCGCCCTCCTTGAGCGGACCGATGGGCTTCCCGGCCGACCGAGCTGCTCCTGAGCGGACCGATCGGCATCCCGGCAGCCGGCCACCGCCCCGCCCCGCGGCGCGGTCATCGCAGCCCCGTCGCGCGGTACCCGGCTGCCGTGCTCGCTGCCGCACGGCCGGGGCCCTTCGTGAACCCGTCGAGGGGTTGCCGGGCGCCCGGCGGCCACCACATCCACGCGTCGGTGCCGACGCGTGGGCGGGCGCCCGGCCCGCGGCCGCACGCCTGCCGCACGCTTGCCGCATGTGTACGCGCCTGGCGCGAGCGGGCCTGTGGACAACGGTCCCGGCCGTTGTCCACAGGCCGGGAGCCGCCTCGTGCCCGGCCGGTAGGCTCCTCCGCATGAGCACCACCCCGGACAGCGCCGTCCGCGCCTACATCGACGACCATCGTGCCGCCTTCCTCGACGACCTCGCGGAATGGCTGCGCATCCCCTCCGTGTCGGCCGACCCGGCCCACTCGGGCGATGTCCGGCGCAGTGCCGAGTGGCTGGCGGCCAAGCTCGCCGAGACCGGCTTCCCGGTCACCGAGATCTGGGAGACCGGCGGCGGCACCGCAGCTGCCCCCGCCGCACCGGCCGCCGCACCCCCCGCGCCCGCCGTTTTCGCCGAGTGGCCGTCCGGAGACCCGGACGCCCCCACCGTGCTCGTCTACGGGCACCACGACGTGCAGCCGGCGGAGCGCGAGGACGGCTGGGCCACGGAACCGTTCGAGGCCGTCGTCCGGGACGGCCGGCTCCACGCGCGCGGTGCGGCCGACGACAAGGGACAGGTCTTCTTCCACACGCTCGGCGTGCGGGCTCACCTCGCCGCCACCGGCCGTACAGCCCCCGCCGTCAACATCAAGCTGCTCATCGAAGGCGAGGAGGAGTCCGGCTCACCGCACTTCGCCGCCCTCATCACCGAGCGAGCCGAGCGCCTCACCTGTGACGCCGTGATCGTCTCCGACACGGGCATGTGGTCCGAGGACACCCCGACCGTCTGCACCGGTATGCGCGGTCTGGCCGACTGCCAGATCGACCTCTACGGACCCGATCAGGACATCCACTCCGGCTCCTTCGGCGGCGCCGTGCCCAACCCGGCGACCGAGGCCGCCCGCCTCGCCGCCGCCCTGCACGACGAGGACCGCCGCGTCGCGATCCCCGGCTTCTACGACGGCGTCGTCGACCTCACCGACCGCGAGCGGGAGCTCTTCGCCGAGCTGCCTTTCGACGAGGAGACCTGGCTGCGCACCGCCCATGCGCACGCGACGCTCGGCGAGGAGGGCTACACCACCCTGGAGCGGATCTGGGCCCGCCCGACGGCCGAGGTCAACGGCATCGGCGGTGGCTACCAAGGCCCCGGCGGCAAGACGATCGTGCCCTCCACCGCCCAGCTCAAGCTGTCGTTCCGGCTGGTCGCGGGCATGGAGACGGAGAAGGTGCAGCAGGCCGTGCGCGACTGGGTCGCGGAGCGGCTCCCGGCCGGCATCCGCCACGAGATCACGTTCTGGGGCGCGACCCGCCCGTGCCTGACCCCGCTCGACCACCCGGCGCTCCAGTCCGTCGTACGGGCCATGGGCCGGGCGTTCGGCCAGAAGATCCGGTTCACCAGGGAGGGCGGTTCCGGACCCGCGGCGGACCTGGCGGACGTCCTCGACGCACCGGTTCTCTTCCTCGGCATCTCTGTGCCGTCCGACGGCTGGCACGCGCCGAACGAGAAGGTCGAGATCGACCTCCTGCTGAAGGGTGTCGAAACCGCCGCCTACCTGTGGGGCGATCTGGCGGAGCATGGCCCGATCACCTGAAGCCCAGCAGCCTCGCCGCCCCGACGGCGCGCACCGCGACGCAGGCCGCGCCGGAACACCCGTCCCTCAGTGGGAGTTGGAAGCAGCCGTGACCACCTGGACCGACCACAGGGCCGTCCCGCGGATCGCCCTGACCGCGCCGAGCGGCATCGACCGCGCCGCCCACCACCGCCTCGACGAGGCCTGGCTCGCGGCCGCGTGGAGCCACCCCACGACCCGGGTCTTCGTGGTCTCCGGTGGCCAGGCGCTGATCGACGACACCACCGACGGCCGCACCGAGCTGGTCATGACGCCCGCCTTCGAGGCGCCGCCGACCGAGACCCACCGCTATTTCCTCGGCACGGACGAGGACGGTGTGTGCTACTTCGCGCTGCAGAAGGACGCCCTGCCGGGGCGGATGGACCAGTCGGCCAGGCCGGCCGGGCTGCGCGAGGCGGGCTCTCTGCTGTCCGAGCGCGACGCCGCCCTGATGGTGCACGCCGTGGCCCTGGAGAACTGGCAGCGGCTCCACCGGTTCTGCTCGCGCTGCGGCGAGCGCACAGTCGTCGCGGCCGCGGGCCACATCCGCCGGTGCCCCGCATGCGGCGCCGAGCATTACCCGCGCACCGACCCCGCTGTGATCATGCTGGTGACGGACGGGGAGGACCGGGCTCTGCTCGGCCGCCAGGTGCACTGGCCCGAAGGCCGCTTCTCGACCCTCGCGGGCTTCGTCGAGCCCGGTGAGTCGATCGAGCAGGCGGTCGTCCGCGAGGTGTACGAGGAGGCGGGGGTTCCGGTCGGCGAGGTCGAGTACGTCGGCAGCCAGCCCTGGCCCTTCCCCTCCAGCCTGATGCTCGGCTTCATGGCGCGGGCCACCGCCTCGGAGATCCACGTCGACGGCGAGGAGATCCACGAGGCCCGCTGGTTCTCGCGGGACGAGTTGCGGGCCGCGTTCGAGTCGGGCGAGGTCCTCCCGCCGTCGGGCATCTCGATCGCCGCCCGGCTCATCGAGCTCTGGTACGGAAAGCCGCTGCCCGCGGGCGTCCCGCGCTGAGGCGGGCCGCTCTCGCGGGCAGGGGTGCGGTGCGCTCGCCGGCCGGCGGGGGGTGTCGGGCCGGCCGCGGCGTCAGACGCCGATCCGCTCCTTGACCTGCGCCAGGGAGGGGTTGGGCAGCGCGGAGCCGTCGGAGAACAGGACGGTCGGCACGAGCTGGTTGCCGTTGTTGACCTTCTCGACGAAGGCGGCCGAGTCCGGGTCCTGCTCGATGTTGATCTCGGTGTACGCGATGCCCTCGCGGTCCATCTGGCCCTTCAGCCGGCGGCAGTAGCCGCACCATGTGGTGCTGAACATCGTCACCGTGCCCTGCAACGGCTCCTGCATCGTCCTCGTACTCCTTCGATCCGGGGTGTGGCGGCATGATTCCGGGGTGTGGTGGTCCGGTGCCGATGAGGGAACGCGCACCCTTCGGCGCGCATTCCCCCGAGCGTTCTCCATAAGTACGACCGCGACCCCACAGGTGTGGACAAGCATCCCGTGCGTCACGGGAGACCTGGCAGCATGGCGGGGTGACACCAGTAACGGACACCACACTCTTCCCGGCAGTTCCGGATTCGGCGGACGCAGTGCTCGACGGGCTCGACCCGGAGCAGCGCGCAGTCGCCACGGCGCTGCACGGTCCGGTGTGCGTACTGGCCGGTGCGGGCACGGGCAAGACCCGGGCGATCACGCACCGGATCGCCTACGGCGTGCGCGCCGGGATGCTCCAGCCCGCCAGTGTGCTGGCCGTCACATTCACCAACCGCGCAGCGGGGGAGATGCGCGGGCGGCTCCGCCAGCTCGGCGCGGCCGGCGTCCAGGCGCGCACCTTCCACTCCGCCGCCCTGCGCCAGCTCCAGTACTTCTGGCCGCGCGTGGTCGGCGGCGAGCTGCCACGGCTCGCCGAGCGCAAGATCCAGTTGGTCTCGGAGGCCGCTGTCCGCACCCGTATCCGCCTGGACCGGAACGAGCTGCGGGACGTCACGGGCGAGATCGAGTGGGCGAAGGTCACCCAGACCGTTCCGGAGGACTATCCGGCGGCGGCCGCGAAGGCCGGCCGCGAGGTGCCCCGCGACCCGGCCGAGATCGCCGGGATCTACGGCGCGTACGAGCAGCTCAAGCGCGAGCGGGGCTCCATCGACTTCGAGGACGTCCTGCTGCTGACCGTCGGGGTGCTGCAGGACCGGCCCGACATCGCGGACCAGGTGCGCGGGCAGTACCAGCACTTCGTCGTCGACGAGTACCAGGACGTGAGCCCGCTGCAACAGCGGCTGCTGGAGCTGTGGCTGGGCGGCCGGGACAGCCTCTGCGTGGTGGGCGACGCCAGCCAGACGATCTACTCCTTCACCGGAGCGACCCCCGACCATCTGCTGAACTTCCGCACCCGGCACCCGCATGCGACGGTCGTGAAGCTCATTCGCGACTATCGCTCCACCCCGCAGGTCGTGCATCTGGCCAACGGCCTGCTGGGGCAGGCGCGCGGCCGCGCCGCCGAACACCGCCTGGAGCTGGTCTCGCAGCGCGACGCCGGACCCGAGCCCGAGTACTCCGAGTACACCGACGAACCGGCCGAGGCCGAGGGCACGGCGCGCAGCATCCGCGGCCTGCTCGACGCCGGGATCCCGGCCAGCGAGATCGCCGTCCTCTACCGCGTCAACGCCCAGTCGGAGGTCTACGAACAGGCTCTCGCCGACCACGGCGTGCCCTACCAGATGCGGGGCGCGGAGCGGTTCTTCGAGCGCCCCGAAGTGCGCGAGGCGGGTGTCGCTCTGCGTGGCGCCGCCCGCGCCGGCGGGAACGACGCCCTGCTGGACGACGCCGTCGGTCTGGCATCCCAGGTGCGGGCCGTGCTCACCGCGCGGGGCTGGACCTCCGAGCCGCCCACGGGCTCCGGTGCCGTTCGGGACCGGTGGGAGTCCCTGGCCGCCCTCGTCCGGCTCGCCGAGCAGTTCGCCACGGCACGCACCGAGGCGGGCGCACCTGCCCCGACCCTCGCCGACCTCGTCGCGGAGCTCGACGAGCGGGCCAACGCGCAGCACGCGCCCACCGTCGAGGGCGTCACGCTCGCCTCGCTGCACTCGGCGAAGGGCCTGGAGTGGGACGCGGTGTTCCTGGTCGGCCTGACCGAGGGCACGCTGCCGATCACCTATGCCAGGACCGACGAGCAGATCGAGGAGGAGCGCCGACTGCTCTATGTCGGCGTGACCCGTGCGCGGGTCCGTCTCGCCCTCTCGTGGGCGCTCTCCCGCGCGCCCGGCGGCCGTGCGTCGCGCAAGCCCAGCCGGTTCCTGAGCGGGCTCCGGCCCGGCTCCCCGGCGGCGGCCGGCCGCACGCCCGGCGGGGCCGGCGGCATCGAGCGCGGCAGCGCTGCGAGGAAGCGCCGCGGCCCCGTCCGGTGCCGGGTGTGCGGGCGCACGCTGACCGACGCGGGCGAGATGAAGCTGATGCGCTGCGAGAGCTGTCCCTCGGATCTCGACGAGGTGCTCTACGAGCGGCTGCGCGAGTGGCGCATGGAGGAGGCCCGGACACTCGGCCAGCCGGCCTACTGCGTCTTCACCGACAAGACGTTGATGGCCATCGCCGAGGCGGTGCCGGACAGCGAGTCGGCACTGGCGTCCATCGCCGGCGTCGGCCGGCGCAAGCTCGACCGGTTCGGAGCCGATGTGCTGGCGCTGTGCGCGGGCGAGGAACTCGCCCGGGAGACCGCCGAGGACGGCCCCGAGGAAGCGGCGGAGCAGGCTCCGGATCTGCCCGCTGACGACTGATACAAACTCGTCGAGAAAATAGTTTGCGCATGCCGCAAGAATCCCCATAGCCTTCCGAGCACGGGTCAACGGACTTCTCCGAGCCGCTGATCCGTGTTGTACTGGAAGCCCACCGGACTGGTTTACACCAGTCCCCCGAGACGCCGAGAGGAGGCGAGCCCACATGATCAGCATCACCAAACTGGCCGGTCACAAGGCCGCCTTCTGCCTGTCCGGCGTCTCCGTGCTGCGTGGCACCGGTCTGTCCGGCGCTGCCGAAGCACGTCTCGTCGAGCGCGGCATCGTCGCGGTCGACGTGCGACCGATCCAGGCACCGGCGGCAGTAGCGGCGGCACAGGTCTCGGCCTATGCCCCTGCGGCCAATGGTGCCGACCTTCAGCAGACGTGGACCGGTGGCTTCGCCGCCGGCGCCGACTCTGCGGCCGAGCACCTCACGATGCGGGCCTTCCGCGGGCTCGAACCCTGGAGAGATCCAGCCTGATCGCAAGATCAGGTCGGCACCTTCCAGGGCCGCGGAACCCGAACCGGGATCCGCGGCCCTTTTCGTTGCCGGGAGACGTAAGCGTCCTTCCGCCGGCGGATTCGGAAAGCCACCCGGTACCGACCGAACACCCCGGCCCACCAGGCCGGGCCCGAACAGACGAGGAAAACCGAAGGTGCACAGTCCAGCGCACGCCCCGTCCGTCCCGCACGACCCTGCGATCCCCCCGCCCGGCTCCACGGAGGTCACCTTGACTCAGTCCACCCCCCTCACCCCGCTCACCGTGCTCGATGACGAGATCGAGCGCCTGGGCGAGCTCGTCCCCTGTCGCTCGTACGACCCGGAGGTCTTCTTCGCCGAGTCGCCGGCCGACGTCGAGTACGCCAAGTCGCTCTGCCAGACCTGCCCTCTGCGCGAGGCCTGCCTCGCGGGCGCCAAAGACCGGCGCGAGCCGTGGGGCGTCTGGGGCGGCGAGCTGTTCGTCCAGGGTGTCGTAGTGCCGCGCAAGCGGCCGCGTGGCCGCCCGCGCAAGAACCCGGTTGCGGCATGACCACCCCGGGAACGATCAACCGCCCTCGCACGCACGACCCCATGAAGCAGGTCCCCACGATGAAGCCGTCCGCCTACGAGCCGTCCACCGCCGGAACCCCGGATCGCCCCAACTCCGGTGCGAACTCCTCCCGCCAGAACAGGACCCGAGAAATGCAACTCATCCCAGAAGCCCTGGCCCGTGCCCATATGGAGGACCGACTCCACGAGGCCGAGTCCGAACGCAGGGCCTGGCGCCTGGCCACCGCCCGGCGCATGCAGCGTCGCGCCGAGCGTGCCTCGCTCCGCGCCCGGCGCGCCATCGCCATGGCCGTCATGCAGTGACCGTCCGAGCACAACGCGCTCAGCAGGTCTTCTGAACACCGCGGGACCGGTTCGCCGAACCGGTCCCGCGGTGCGTTGTGCCCGGTCGAACAGGGTCGCGGGGGTATCGTCGTCAGGTGGAACAACAGACTCATCACCCCGCGCAACAGGGTGCCGGGGACGGGGCTGTGGTGTGCGCCCGCTGTGGTGACGTCGCGCCAGAAACGCCCCCGCCCGTTACCTGGACCTGCTCCGTGGAGAACGGCAGCCGGGTCTACTTCTGCGAAGACTGCGCCCGCGACAACATCCGCGCCATCGAGGGACGGCTCGACTCCTCCTGGTGGTGAACGCGGGCCACCCGGCGGCAGGTCAGGCGCCCGTCGCCGTGCCGTCCTCCTCCAGCGCCTCGTCCTCCGTGTCCTCGGACACGAACCCCGGGAGCCAGGCAGCCAGTTCGTCGCGCAGCCGGACCGTGGCTCCCAACTGGCACAGCACGCCGATGGTGCTCAGCGTCACCCGGTGGATCAGAAGGTAGGACGGCGGCAGATTCAGCTGCCGGCCCAATTGGTGGGCGGGGGAGCGGGGATCGGCGATCCGGGCCGCCTGCGTGCGCATCCAGCTCCGTGTGAAGGTGAACTCCTCCGCCCCGGCAGGCTCGATGATCGGCAGCAGATAGTCGAGGACGGCATCCGGATCGAGTTCGATCGTCGGCTTGACGAAGCCCTCTTCGCACAGCATCCGGTACACCTCCTCGGCGTCCCCGTTGAGCGTCATGCGCAGGGCCGTGCCGATCGTCGGGGGCAGCCCGTCGGGAAGCCGGTCGACCGTCCCGAAGTCCAGTACCCCCAGGCGCCACTTCTCCGGCGGTCCGTCTTCCGCGTGGCCGACGAGCAGCCGGAAGTTCCCCGGGTGGGGATCCGCATGCAGGAGACCCGTACGAGCCGTGCCCGAGAAGAGGAAACGGGCCAGCAACTGCCCCGCCCGGTCCCGCTCCTCGCGGCTGCCGTCGGCGATGACCTCCGACAGCGGTACGCCGTCGATCCACTCCGTGATCAGCACCTGGTCGCCCTCGTGCACCACATCCGGTACGACGACATCCGGGTCGTCCGCGAATTCCTCCGCGTGCGCCCGCTGTGCCTGTGCCTCGAGGCCGTAGTCCAGCTCCTCGGAGATGCGGTCGCGCAGCTCGGCGATGAGCGGCTTGATGTCCATCCCCGGAATCAGCGGCCCGAGCATCCGGGCGAACCGGCCGAGCTGCGTGAGGTCGGACAACAGCGCCTCGCCCGCGCCCGGGTACTGGACCTTGACCGCGACCTCCCGCCCGTCGTGCCACACGGCGCGGTGCACCTGTCCGATCGAGGCGGCCGCCGACGGCTTGTCCTCGAACTCCTCGAACAACTTCCGCCAGTCCTCGCCGAGCTGCTCCTCCAGGACCGCGTGCACCGTTCGCACCGGCATCGGGGGCGCCGCCTCCTGCAGCTTGGTCAGCGCCGCACGGTAGGGACCGGCCACCTCCTCCGGCAGAGCGGACTCGAAGACCGAGAGCGCCTGGCCGAACTTCATCGCACCGCCCTTCAGCTCGCCGAGCACCTTGAACAGCTGCTCGGCGGTGCGCTGTTGAAGCTCCCGGCCCACGATCTCGGCGGACCGGCCGCCGATCCGCTTGCCGAGCCCCCAGGTGGCCCGGCCGGCGATTCCCAGCGGCAGCGCGGCCAGCTTGGCTGTACGCGTCACCGCTTTGCGGGGAAGATCCGACATTCGCCCCTCCAACTCCACTGCATCTCCGGGGAGGGCTACCCCCCGAGCCACGCCGCAGACGGCGGTTGCCCGGCCATTGTCCCGTGCGGCTCCTCCTCGATGGAGGAGGATTCCCCGTCGGTGACGTCACCGGCCCGCGAGGCGCCGCACGCGCAGCCCGGGTGCGCCGTGACCGTGCGCGACTCCCATGCCAGGTCGGGCAGTGCCAACTCCAGTCGCGCCCCTGTGCTGAGGGGAAGCCGACCGTCGAGAAAGTTCAGCGCATGTGAGGCGGCGAGTCCTGCCACCACTGTCGCCAGCGCGGTGTCGCACGCGACCGCCCCGTAGGCACTGCGCCCCGAGCGCCACTGCGCCAGCATCCGGGGCCAGGCGGACTCGCGGTCGGTCCGCTCCCGTGCCAGACACCCGGCACACGCTGAACTGCCCGGCAGTACCAGAGGCCCCACGACACCCGTGCCCTCGATCACCCCGGCGTACAGATGAGGAGTGCCCGATGCGATCAGCTCCTCGGTCACGACCGGGTCGGGCGCGTACGCCGCGAGGCCGTCGCGGGGTGCCAGCACCACCAGCTCCGTCACTGCCCCGGATGGTCGGTACGTCCCCGATGTGGACAGGCCGGACCTGGCAGCTCCACCCGAACCGTCCGCTACCGAACGCCAGGGACGCCGACCCGGCGCGGCGGCCCGCACCACTCTTCGCGCAGCCACGCTCCGCCGCTCGCCCACCGATTCAGGTGGCAGCCCGGACGGCGTGACATCCCAGGGCTCGACACAACCGCCGTCCTGTACGTCCACCTGGCCGACGCCCGAGGCCGACAAGGTCGCGGCCACCGCCGCACCGACCCGTCCCGCGCCGCGCACCTGAACCCGCACGGCCGACCGAGCGGACACGCACCGCACAGCGGCGCCCGCCTCGGGGTGCACCACGGTCAGCGATGCCAGATCCGCTCGCAGCCGGTCGGTCACCTCGGCCAGGTCCGGCCCTGCGGCCCCCGGAGAGCTGCCCGACGCCGTCGCGTCGTCCAGCAGCCCGGCCGCGCCCAGCCGGTCCATCAGCTCGTCCACCCGCGCGGGGTCCAGGCCCATCGCCTCGCCCTCACGTCTCAGCAGCGGCATGCCGCGTGTGCCGTCGAGGAGGGAGAGAAAGAGGCCGGTGGTGGTGTCCACCGGACCCAGGACCACGGCATGCGCCCCCGCGATCCCGAACTGCACGGTCTGCCTGTCACGCCAGCTGCGCCGCAGTGCGGGCTTGAGCATCGGATGCATCACTTTTCGTCCCCCGTGATGACTCGTCGTTCCCGGTCGAGCCCGCCGAACCCCACTCGGTCGTCGTCGGTCCCCACCGATTCCCTGTCGTTTTCCCGTCGACCGGATCCGAGCGCGTCGTCGCTCGATCCGGTCGGCGACCAGCATGCCTGCGCCGCCGATCGGCCGCCGAAAGTTGTCCACAGGCGGTGGGGATTAGTCATTCAAATTGCGCACACCCCCCGAGGGGCGGGACTTCCCCCACCCCCAGCGGGTAACGTCGGGGCGTGTCCGCCGACCCACTGCAGCGTGCTACGCAGCGCAGCACAGCCAGTCAGCCCTCCCGCGGCTCGGGGCCGAGCGCGGTCGAGGTGAGGAGAAGTGCCCGGCGGCGCAGAACGGTCTCCGCGTACCGCGAGGGCGACCGCACCATCGTCCTGATCCCCGCCCGGATGTCCGAGGCCGAGGAGCAGCGCTGGGTGACGGTCATGCTGGACAAGCTCGCCGCGCAGGAGAGCAAGCGGATGCTGGGCGACGCCGAACTCGCCAAGCGTGCCGAGCAGCTCTCCGACCAGTACCTCCACGGCCGGGCCCGGCCCGGGACCGTCCGCTGGGTCACCAACCAGAACACCCGCTGGGGCTCCTGCACCCCCGCCGAAGGCAGCATCCGGCTTTCGCACCGCCTCCAGGGCATGCCCGAGTACGTCATCGACTACGTACTCCTCCACGAGTTGGCCCACCTGCTGGTGCCCGGGCACGGCCCCCGCTTCTGGGAACTGCTGGAGACGTATCCGCGGACGGAGCGCGCGCGCGGATATCTCGAAGGCGTCGTCGCGGCTGACCGGCTGCCGCATCTGCCCGCTGCCCGGGCCGAGTAGTCCGCGCGGGGCCGCGCCTGTACGGGCCCGTCCGCGCGCCGGCCGGAATGCCGATGCGCCTCCGGCCCGTATCACGTGTGTACCAACCCAGATCCGGCGTCGCTCGCTGTCGCCCCCAGCGGTTAGCCTGACGCCACGCACACATTGCTCGGGATGGGGGGACGGTCTTTCGCATGTCCAGGGAATTTCAACGTGGCCACAAGGCCAAGGTCAGTGACCTGACAGCGGGGACGGATCTGTACGTGGGCGTGCAGATCTCAGGGCCCGGGCTGTCCTTCGACATCAGTTGTTTCGGTCTCGACGCCGAGGAACGGCTGTCGGACGAGCGCTACTTCGTGTTCTTCAACCAGCCGAAGTCGCCCGAGGAGTCGATCCAACTGCTGGGCGCGCAGGCGGGGGACACGGAGTCCTTCCGCGTCACGCTCGACAGCATCCCGGCGAACATCCACCGGCTCTCCTTCACCGCGGCGATCGACGGCGCCGGTCAGATGTCCCAGGTCGCGCCCGGCTACGTCCGCATCGTGGCGGGTGGCGAGGAGGTGGCCCGCTACTCGTTCACCGGCGCGGAGTTCACGACGGAACGCGCGGTGATGCTCGGCGACTTCTACCTCAAGGACGTCTGGCGGTTCGCCGCCGTGGGCCAGGGGTTCGACGGTGGGCTCGACGCCCTGCTGAAGAACTTCGGCGGTGAGGTGCTCGAAGAGGAGGCGCCGCCGCAGCAGCAAGCGCCGCAGGCCGCACCCGGGTTCGCGGCGCCTCAGGCGTCCGCACCCGCACCCGGGTTCGCCCCTCCGGCGGGCCAGCCGACCGCCCCCGCCACGCCGCCACCGGCTCCCCCCGTGCCGCAGCCCGCCGCCCCGCCTCCGGGGGCTACGCCGCCCGCGCCCGCTCCGGGTGCCCCCGACCCGCAGGTGCACGCCGCACCCACCATCGCCGCGCCCATGGCGCCCGGTCTCCCCGGCCAGCACAACCCGCCGCACGGAGGTCAGGTCCCGCCGCCGCCCGGGCAGCCGGGCGTGCCCGGCCAGTACCCCGGTCAGCAGGCGCCGTACGGTCAGCCACCAGGAGCACCGGGTGCGCCGGGAGCACCGGGAGCCCCCGGCGCGTACGGAGCCCCGGTGCCCGGCCAGGCCCCGCCCGCCCCCGGACCGCCTCCCGCGCCGCAGCCGCCCTACGGCCAGTCCGGCCAGGCGGCGCCGCCCCCGTACGGTCAGCCGCAGTCCGGGCAGTTCCCGGCGCAGGCCGCCCCTCACGGTGCGCCCGCAGCCGCGGCTGCCTCGCCGGGGCTCGGTGCGGCGCTGGAGAAGTTCCGCGAGGCACCCACAGGACAGCGGTGGACGCTCCAGAACCAGCAGCTCGTCCGCATCGACCTCGGTGCCGACGGCCAGCCCGTGCTCGCCCGCCAGGGCAGCATGGTGCTCTACCAGGGCAAGGTCGAGTTCGGCTACAAGGGCGCCGGGTTCGCCGGGCGGATCGTCGGCAACGCCACCGGTCAGGAGATGCAGCTCATGCGCTGCACCGGCCGCGGCCAGGTCTTTCTCGCCGAGAACGGCTCGCACGTCCACCCCATCGAGCTCCAGGGTGACGCGATCTGCGTCTCCGCGGAGAGCGTGCTCGCCTTCGACGAGTCGCTGCAGCACGAGGTGCGGCGGATCGAGGGCCACGGCATTCCCGGCGGAGCGCTCTTCACGATGCAGTTCCAGGGCACCGGGACCGTCGTCGTGAAGACCCATGGCGTACCGGTCGTCCTGCCGGTCACCCCGACCACGTTCGCCGACAGCAACGCCATCGTGGCCTGGTCGGCCGCCTCGCAGGTGATCATCGCCAGTCAGGTGCGGCTGCGCCGCAATGCCTACCCGGGCCACAGCGGCGAGACCGTGAACCTCCAGTTCCGCGGCGCACCCGGCAACTTCATCGTCGTCCAGCCCTACGAGGTCTGAAGGAGCCCGTCATGGACCAGACACTGATCGCGGGCTTCGCCCCCGCCCCGCCGGCCGCCCGGATGGAGAACCACGGGCGCAGCATGCTCAAGGTCGCCATGCAGAGCGGCCAGGACGTCCTCGCACGCACCGGCTCCATGGTCGCGTACGAGGGGTTCGTGCAGTACGAGCCGAATCCGCCCGCCGTCCGCCAGATGGCGTCCCAGTGGATGACGGGAGAGGGCGCCCCGCTGATGAAGTGCAGCGGCGACGGCCTGCTCTATCTCGCGGACTACGGCGCGGACGTCGTCTGCATCAACCTCGCCGGTGACTCCCTTTCGGTCAACGGCACCAATCTGCTCGCCTTCGACGCCCATCTCCAGTGGGGTGTCCAGAGGGTCAAGGGCATGGCCAAGTTCGCCGGGCAGGGACTCTTCAACGTCGGGATCTCCGGCACGGGTTGGGTCGCTCTGACCTCCCGGGGCACCCCGATCGTGGTCGACTGCGGGCGCGGCGAGGACGAGACCTATGTGGACCCGGACGCGCTCGTCGCCTGGTCCACCGGCCTGAAGATGAAGGGGAAGCGCAGCTTCAAGGCCTCCTCCATGATCGGGCGGGGCAGCGGCGAGGCGTACCAGATCGGCTTCTCCGGCCAGGGGTTCGTCGTCGTACAGCCCAGCGAGGACAGCACTGACCGGCTCCGGGCCCGGGGCTGAGGGGGAGCGAACACACCATGCAGAGCCCGCTTTTCGGCTACACCGAGAACCAGTCCCAGGACCGGTACACACTCCAGAACCCGCAGATGCTGCGGGTCACCCTCGCCGGCCATGACGACATCCTCGCCCGCAAGGGCACGATGGTCGCCTACCAGGGGATGATGGAGTTCGACGGCGAGTACCAGACCCCGGGCCAGCGCCGCGCCCGCGCCCACACCGGTGAGGGCCTCGACCTGATGCGCTGCTCGGGTCAGGGCACGGTCTTCCTCGCCAACCTCGCCCAGCACGTCCATGTCGTGGACGTGGACCGGGACGGGCTGACCGTCGACAGTGCGTACGTGCTCGCGCTCGACTCCGGTCTGCACTGGGAGGCGATCGCGGTGGACAGCCAGTTCGGCATCTCCGGGTCCGGGGCCTACAACCTCCAGATCTCCGGCCAGGGCAAGGTCGCGCTGATGACCTCGGGCCAGCCGTTGATGCTGCAGGTCACCCCCGACAAGTACGTCAACGCCGACGCCGACGCCGTCATCGCCTGGTCGACGTCGCTGCGCGTCCAGATGCAGGCGCAGACATCGTCCTCCAGCGTCTTCCGGCGGCGCGGCAACACGGGCGAGGGCTGGGAGCTCAGCTTCCTCGGCCAGGGCTACGCCCTCGTCCAGCCCAGCGAACTGCTTCCGCCGCAGAACGCGGCGATCGGACAGGGCATGGCCGCGCAGTACGGGATGGGCCAGCACGGCGCCCACGGCCAGAACCAGGGCAACATCTGGTCCAACCGCTAGATCGACGGAACAACGCGGGAAGACGGACCGGCAGGTCGGCCGCCCCGCGCGCCCCGGGTCTCGAGCGCCTCAGCCTCGGGAATCGAGCAGCGCGCGGGTGCGGTCCACCAGCCGTACGACGGACTCGTCCGCCACCGCGGCCACCTCGTCGTACGCGAACCAGCGCAGGTCCAGGGACTCGTCGCTGATCGCCGCCACCGCGCCGCCGGGGGCGAGGGCCGCGTACTGCACGTCCAAGTGCCAGGCGCAGGGCGTGTGATGGCGGTCCAGACGCACCGGACCGCCGGGCAGCAGTGTCAGACCGTCGATCCCGGACTCCTCGGTGGCCTCGCGCAATGCCGCTTCGGCCAGGGTGGTGTCCTCGGGCTCGCAGTGCCCGCCCATCTGCAGCCACATCCGCAACTTGCGGTGCAGGGTGAGCAGCACCCGCCCGCCCGGCGGGTCCACGACGAGAGCGCTCGCCGTGATGTGCCCGTCGCCGCAGGACTTCCACGTGCCGTCCGGATGTGCGGCCAGATGGTCGCCGTAGGCGAGCCGCAGCCGTTCCTGGTCCTCGTCCGGCGCGGGCCATTCCTTCAGGACCCGCGCCGTGTCCCCGTGGAGGCTCACTTCTTGCTGTCGCCCTCTCCGGAGCCCTGATCGCCGGAGCCCTTGTCGTCCCCTGAGTTCTTGTCGTCTCCGGAGCCCTTGTCCCCGCCCGAGGCTTGATCCTCGCCGGTGGCCCGGTCGTCGTCCTTCTCCAGCCGCGGCCGGCTCTCGTCCCTGCCGCTCGCGGCCTCGCCCAGCATCTTGTCCAGCTCGGCGAAGTCGAGCTGCTCGCGGTGCACGAAGCCGTCGGGGTCGTCGAGGTCCTCGGCGGTCGGCAGCATGTCCGGGTGCTCCCACAGAGCGTCCCGGCCGTCCAGTCCGCGCGCGTCGGTCAGCGAGGCCCACAGCCTCGATGCGTCGCGCAGCCGGCGCGGACGCAGCTCGAGCCCGATCAGCGTGGCGAAGGTCTGCTCCGCGGGACCGCCGGTCGCCCGCCGTCTCCGCAGCGTCTCGCGCAGCCGGTCGGCCGACGGCAGATGCGGTGCCGCGGCGCCGTGCACCACCGCGTCGACCCAGCCCTCCACAAGCGCCAGAGCCGTCTCCAGCCGAGCCAGCGCCGTCTTCTGCTCCGGAGTGTCCTCCGGCTGGAACATGCCCTGCTGCAGCGCTTCCTGAAGCTGCTCGGGGTGGCTGGGGTCGAGCTGGCCGACCACGTCCTCCAGCTTGGCGGTGTCGACCTTGATGCCACGCGCGTAGCCCTCGACCGCTCCGAAGAGATGCGAACGCAGCCACGGAACGTGAGCGAACAGTCGCTGGTGGGCCGCTTCGCGCAGAGCGAGGTAGAGCCGGACCTCCTCGGGCGGAATGCCGAGATCCTTGCCGAACGCCTCGATGTTCACCGGCAGCAGCGCCGCCTTGCCCGCGGGGCCCAGGGGGAGGCCGATGTCGGTCGAGCCGACCACCTCGCCCGCCAGTACGCCCACGGCCTGCCCGATCTGCGTGCCGAACATGGCGCCGCCCATGGAGCGCATCATCCCGAGCAGCGGGCCCGCCATGGCCTGCATCTCCTCGGGCAGCACATCGCCCATGGCCGCGCCGACGCGCTCGGCGACCGGGTCCACGAGGTCCTTCCACACCGGGAGGGTCGCCTCGACCCACTCGGCGCGGCTCCACGCCACGGCCGCGCCGGAGCCCGAGGGCAGGGAGGTCGCGCCGTCCAGCCACAGGTCCGCCAGCCGTACCGCCTCTTCGACGGCCGCTCGCTCGCCCGGCGAGACCGTCGCGTCCTTGGTGCCGTCGGATGTGCCCTGCGCGACGGTCTGCCGCGCGATGTCCTTGGCCATGTCCCAGTTCACCGGGCCGCCCTCGTAGGAGAGCATCTGCCCGAGGCGCTGGAATGCCGCACCGAGATCGTTCGGATTCAGCGAACCGAACATCGCGGCGAATGGATTCTCCGCGCCGCCGCCCCCGAACCCGAGCGGATTCGCGGGGCCCTGATCGCCGCCCTGGCCGCCCTTCTTCTTGCCGTCGTCGCCGTCCTCCGGCTCCTCCGGCGGGAGGCCGAATCCGAATGGGGTGTCACTCACGGGTTTCCTCGGCTCGTAGGGCCGCCGGCCCGGCCGGCGGCGACTGCCCGACAACACACCCAGCGTAGACACCCTGTCCACCTCTGGGCTCGGTGCTTGGCTACCCGGAAGCCTGCGGCAGGATGGACCCACCTGGTTCGTACGCGTAACTGCCCGTACGTACTGAAGACAACCGCTGGAGTCGCCCGGTGAGTTCCCCAGACCGAGAAGTTCGCGCAGCGCGAAACGGCGCCGCCGGATCCGCGCGCCGGCCCGTCGTCGCGGTCACAGGTGCCGCCTCAGGCGTCGGTGCCGTGCTCACGCAGCGGCTGGCAGCGTCCGAGGACATCAAGCAGGTCGTCGCCATCGACGAGCGCCGCGGCGACGTGACCGAGGCGCAGTGGCACCTGCTCGACGTACGGGATCCGGCGATCGCGGACAAGCTGCGCGGCTGCGACGTGGTCGTGCACCTCGCGCTCGACCTCGACCTGGGCACCGACCCGGCGGCCCGCACGGCGTACAACGTGCGCGGTACGCAGACCGTGCTCACCGCGGCCGCCGCCGCCGGCGTCCACCGCGTCGTCCTGTGCACCTCGGCCATGGTCTACGGCGCCCTGCCCGAGAACGACGTGCCGCTCGCCGAGGACGCCGAACTGCGGGCGACCGCCGAGGCCACGGGCGTCGGCGACCTGCTGGAGATCGAACGGCTGAGCCGCCGCGCGCCCCGGGCGCACCCCGGCCTCAATGTCACGGTGGTCAGGCCCGCCGTCCTCGTGGGCGGCACGGACACGGCCTTCACCCGCTACTTCGAGTCGCCCCGCCTTCTGGTCGTCGCCGGGTCCCGCCCCACCTGGCAGTTCTGCCACGTCGAGGACCTGGCGAGCGCCCTGGAGTACGCGGCGCTGGAGAAGGTCGACGGCGAGCTGGCGGTCGGCTGCGACGGCTGGCTCGAACAGGAGGAGGTCGAGGAGCTGACGGGGATCCGGCGCATGGAGCTGCCGTCCGCCGTCGCCCTCGGGGCCGCGTCACGGCTCCACCGGCTCGGCCTCACCCCGTCCCCGGCGGGCGACCTCGAGTACACCATGCACCCCTGGGTCGTCAGCGGCAGCCGGCTCCACGACGCCGGATGGCGGCCGCAGTGGACGAACGAAGAGGTTCTCGCGGAGCTGGTGGAGGAGGTCGCCGGCAGGCATACGGTCGCGGGCCGTCGGCTGGGCCGCAAGGACGCGACGACGCTCGGTGCGGCCGGCGCCACCGTGGCCCTGGTCGGTACGGCTGCCCTGGTGAGGCGTGCGCGCAAGGCCCGTCGCCGCTGACGCGTGCGCCCACAGCCAACCGGCAGACGGAATATCTCTTCCGCAATGCGGGATGACCGGGATTCCTTAATCGCAACGGGTACGGCACGATGGACGCCATGGCACGCACGTACGCCCACCGCGGAGAGGCCCCCGCCTCCGACCCGATCCGTCTCCTCGGGATCCGGGACACCCCGCTGTCCGTCGACGAGGTGTTCGCGACCGTGGGCGAGGACTCCGCGGGCGGCATCGCCCTGTTCGTCGGCACCGTGCGCGACCACGACGGAGGCTCAGGCGTCGATGCGCTCGGCTACTCCGCCCATCCCACGGCGGAGGCGGAGCTGCGGCGCGTGGCGGAGAAGGTCGCGGCGGACTTTCCCGTCCGCGCCATGGCCGCAGTGCACAGAGTGGGCGACCTCTCCGTCGGAGACCTCGCGGTCGTCGTCGCGGTCGCGTGCCCGCACCGCGCGGAGGCGTTCGCGGCCTGCCGGCGCCTGATCGACGACCTCAAGTCCGAAGTCCCGATCTGGAAGCACCAGCAATTCAGCGACGGTACGGAGGAATGGGTCGGCGCGTAGCGTCCTCGTCCCGGGTTGGTAACGCCGCCGTACCGCCTCCCCGTGCCCGGCGGGTCGCAGCTCAGCCCCATCGCACGGGCATGGCAACGTCGTTCGAGGGCAAGCGGACCCGTATGGCGCACTGACGGTTCGTCTCCGGTTGCGTAACTCACCCCCCACCGTGAGCGTTGATCGGGCGGATGGTTAATCTGCTGATCAGTCAGTTGCGGTTGTCGGTTCTCGTTTGTGCATGGGGTCGGGAGGCCGGTATGGCGGCGCTCGCTTGGTTGCTGATTCCGGTCGTCGCGGCCGTTGTCGCCGCGCTGTGGGCGCGCTGGGCATCGCGCAATCGCAAGGTCGGCGATGTCGCCGAACTGGCCGGTTATGAGCGGTTCCGTGAGGCGATGGAGCGTTCCCGGTCCGGTTCCGATTCGGACGGTCCCGACGGTTCGGACCGTCTGGACGAGGTTCCCGCTCCCGCCGCCGCCGCGGCCTCCGCGTCGGCGTCCGACTCCGACGCTGCCGCCTGAGCGTCGGCGCCCGCACCCCGTGGGTCAGGGCCGCCCAGGACGTACCGGCCCCCGGAGTGCACTGTCGGACCGGTCCCGTACTGTCGTTCACATGCCACGCCGCACCGCGACGATGCTCGCCTCCACCTTGATGCTCATCGCGCTGCTGTGCGCGGGAGTCCTCATCCCCGTGCCGTATTCGGAGATGTCTCCCGGCCCGACCGTCAACACGCTGGGCGATCACGGTGGCGAGCCGGTGCTGCAGATCTCGGGGCGCAAGACATATCCGGCGACCGGGCACCTCAACATGACGACGGTCAGGGTGACCGGCGCGGACTACCGGATGAACCTCGTGGAGGCGGTTGCCGGCTGGCTCTCGCACGACGACGCGGTCGTCCCGCACAGCACGCTCTACCCGGATGGCCAGACCGCCGAGCAGGCCACCCAGGAGAACGCCGAGGAGTTCAGCCAGTCCCAGGAGAGCGCCAAGGTCGCGGCCATGAATGTGCTGGACGTTCCGGTCGCTGCCCGCGTCGTCGTGGCGACGGTGGTGAAGGACAGCCCGGCCGAGGGCACACTGCACGCGGGCGATGTGATCAAGGCTGTGGACGGGAAGCGGGTGACCAAGCCGGGCGATGTGGCGAAGCTGGTCACGCAGCGCAAGCCGGGGCAGAAGGTCCGTTTCACGATCATTCCGGCGAAGGCGGCCGCGGCGGCGGAGAAGGCCCGCAAGCCGGAGCCGTCGACCCGCGAGACCCTCACCATCACCACACGGAAGGCGCCGGACGACGACCGGGCCATCGTCGGCATCCAGGCGGGGACCGACCACACGTTCCCGTTCCAGATCGACATCAAGCTCGCCGATGTCGGAGGGCCGAGCGCCGGCCTGATGTTCGCGCTCGGCATCGTCGACAAGTTGACGCCCGGCGACTTGACGGGCGGCGACTTCGTGGCGGGGACGGGCACGATAGACGACGCCGGCAAGGTCGGGCCGATCGGCGGGATCCAGATGAAGACCGTCGGTGCCCGCGCCAAGGGGGCGGAGTACTTCCTGACGCCCGAGGACAACTGCGCCGCGGCGGCGCGGGACGTGCCCTCGGGCCTGACGCTCGTCAAGGTCGGGACGATCGACGATGCCGTGAAGGCGCTCAAGCAGATCCGCGCCGGTGACACGGGCGCCCTGGAGCGCTGCACGACGGGCTGACCCGGTCGGCCAGGCCCCGGGGCCCGGGCCTCGGCCGCAGTCACGCAACCCACCTCGTCGGGTACGCCCCGACCTTGGCCTCCGGCTACGGCCCCCGTCGCCCGTGCGCCTCAAGGCGCGGGCCTCGGAGGCGCCGCCTCCGGACAGCCGGGCCGGTGTCTACTCGGCGAAGGTCGCCGCCAGTGCCGCGGCCAGTCCCGGCACCAGGTCGGAGCCGGTGAGCACCTCGGTCGAGGAGTCCTTCTCCCGCAGACGCAGTGCCGTTTCGCGCGCACCGTCCCGCAGCACGGCCACCGTCATCCTGACCTCCCGGCGCTCGGGGTGCTCGGCCACCCAGGCAGACAGCCGCTGTTCGTCCACGTCCTCGGGTACGGACTCCTCCGCCGAGGGCGGCAGGAGCAGCCGCTCCACGGTCAGGGCGCAGCCGACCACGGCATCGGGCCAGGCGATGGTGGCGAGGAACTCGTCGAGCGGGGTGCCGGAGGGCAACTCGTCCTGTTCGACCGGCGTCAGCGTGGCTTCCGCGTCGTTGTCGATGCCGAGCTGGTCGGCGAGGCCGGGCTCCTGGGCGCGCAGCTGATCGGTGTCGACGAGGGCGAAGAGGCGGGCGGGCTGGTCCCAGCCGAGCCCCGAGGCGTACTCGTCGATCTCGAGGACGGCGCGGGTCAGCGGGCTTGCGGCCATCGGTGTTCCGGAGGAGGCATTGGACATGGTCGGTATCTTGCCCTGTTCGTAACCGGAACCGGGAACTGGGTAAAGCTTGAGTAAGTTGCATGGGTGGGCCCTACTATCGCGGGGCCTGCTCATACGACAGCGAAACTTCGAGGTGCGCACCTTGGCTTTCCAGATGCCGGACCGTGGGGGAGGCCCGACGGGTCCACGGATCAGAGTCGGCCGGCCGTCCCGCCGCGTACGAACCCTGCTCATGACCTTGGGCGTACTCGCCGTACTGGCGATGCTCTTTGTCATGTTCGCCGGGTTCTGGACGGACTGGCTCTGGTACCGCTCGGTCGGATTCTCCTCGGTCTTCTCCACCACCCTGTGGACCAAGATCGGTCTCTTCTTTGTGTTCGGCCTGCTCATGGCCGTGGCCGTCGGGCTCAACATCTGGCTGGCGCACAAGCTGCGCCCGCCGCTGAGCGCGATGTCCGTGGAGCAGCAGAGCCTCGACCGTTACCGGATGAGCATCGCGCCGTACAAGAAGTGGGTGCTGCTCGGGGTCACCGCCCTCGTCGGGCTGATCGCGGGCGCCTCCGCCTCCGGCCAATGGCGCACCTGGCTGCTCTGGGTCAACGGGGTCTCGTTCGGGTCGAAGGACCCGCAGTTCCACAAGGACGTGTCCTTCTACGCGTTCGACCTTCCCTGGTACCGCTTCCTGCTCGGCTTCGGCTTCGCGGCGACGGTGCTGGGCCTGATCGCCGCCGCCCTGGTGCACTACCTGTACGGGGGCCTGCGGATCACCAGCCCCGGCGCGCGTGCCACCGCCGCCGCCACGGGCCATCTCTCGGTGCTGCTCGGCGTCTTCGTCTCGCTCAAGGCCGTGGCCTACTGGCTCGACCGCTACGGCCTGGCCGTGAAGTCCAGCGACCTGAAGTCGACCGACAACTGGACGGGTCTGAAGTACGTCGACGCCAACGCCTATCTGCCGGCGAAGACGATCCTCTTCTGCATCGCGGTGATCTGTGCGGTGCTCTTCTTCGCCACGCTCTGGCGGCGTACCTGGCAGCTTCCGGTCATCGGCTTCGGCCTGATGGTGCTGTCCGCGATCCTGATCGGCGGCCTGTACCCGGCCATCGTGCAGAAGTTCCAGGTCCAGCCCAACGAGCAGGCCAAGGAAGCCGAGTACATCCAGAAGAACATCGATGCCACGCGCCAGGCGTACGGCATCAACGGGGCGAAGGTCTCGGACTACTCCGGGGTCAGCAACACCAATGACGCCGCGAAGCTGCGCACCGACGCCGACACCACGGCGAGCATGCGGCTGCTGGACCCGAACGTGGTCTCGCCCACCTTCCAGCAGCTCCAGCAGGTGCGTGGCTACTACGGCTTCCCCGGCACGCTGGACGTGGACCGCTATCCCAAGGACGGCAAGGAGCAGGACACCGTCATCGGTATGCGCGAGCTGGACATCAGCGGCATCCCCGAGCGCAACTGGATCAACGACCACTTCAAGTACACCCACGGCTTCGGCGCGGTGACGGCGAAGGGCACGGAGACCAAGTCGGGCGGCGCCCCGGACTTCACCGAGTCCGACCTTCCCGCCAAGGGCGATCTGGGCAAGTACCAACAGCGCATCTACTACGGCGAGAAGACCTCGCAGTACTCGATCGTCGGCGGCCCGCAGAAGGAGCTCGACTACTCCGACGCGGGCGGCGAGAAGCTGTACAGCTACACCGGCAAGAGCGGTGTGAACCTCTCGAACCCGATGAACCGCGCGGCGTACGCCGTGGCCTTCAACGAGCCGCAGATCCTCTACTCCGGGGCGATCGGCGAGGGTTCGCGGATCCTCTACAACCGCACGCCCAAGGAGCGGGTCGAGTCGGTCGCGCCATGGCTGACCATCGACGGCGACGCCTACCCGGCGGTGGTCGACGGCCGCGTCCAGTGGATCGTCGACGCCTACACGACCTCCAACGGCTACCCGTACTCCTCGCGTACGACGCTGGGGGACACGACGGCCGACTCGCTGACCGACGGCCAGCGGGCCGTCGTCGCGCAGCAGAACCAGGTCAACTACATCCGCAACTCGGTGAAGGCGACGGTCGACGCCTTCGACGGCAAGGTGAAGCTGTACGAGTGGGACACCAAGGACCCGGTCCTCAAGACCTGGAAGAAGGCGTTCCCGGGCACGGTGCAGCCCAAGAGCTCGATCGACCCCGACCTGATGCAGCATCTGCGGTACCCGCAGGACCTGTTCAAGGTGCAGCGCGAGCTGCTGACGCGCTACCACGTCACCAACTCCGTGCAGTTCTACAGCGGCAGTGAGGTGTGGCAGGTCCCCAACGACCCGACGACCAAGTCGGGGATCGCGGTACCGCCGTACTACCTCAGCATGAAGATGCCGGACCAGCGGGCGCAGACGTTCTCGCTGTCCACGACCTTCACGCCCAAGGGACGCGAGAACCTCGGCGCCTTCATGGCGGTCGACGCGGACGCGAACAGTCGCGACTACGGCAGAATCAGAATCCTCAAACTGCCGTCCAACACCACGGTGTCGGGACCGCAGCAGGTGCAGTCCAAGTTCAACTCCGACACCGACATCGCCAACGAGATCAACATCCTCAAGAGAGGCGACTCGGAGGTCGAGTACGGCAACCTGCTGACCGTCCCGATGGACGGAGGACTGCTCTATGTCGAGCCGGTCTACGTCCGGGGTGCCGGCACCAACTACCCGCTCCTGAGAAAGGTTCTGGTCTCCTACAACGACCAGACGGCCTTCCGGAACACCCTCGGCGAAGCGCTCGACGAAGTCTTCGGGGAGCAGGGGCCGAGCGAGCCGGGCACCACGGAACCACCGGGGACGGAGCAACCACCGTCCCAGGACCCGACGGTGCGTGAGGCGCTCGACGACGCGCAGAAGGCGTTCGAAGCCGGCCAGAAGGCGCTCCAGGAGCAGAACTGGACCGCGTACGGCAAGGCGCAGGAGGACCTGCAGGATGCGCTGAAGCGGGCGGCCGACGCGGAGGCCAAGGCCGACCAGAAGAGTGACGGGAAGCCCGCGGAGAAGAAGCCCGCCCAGTAGGACGATGGAGAAGGCGCCACCCCGCGCCGTGCTAGAGTAAAAACACAACGGCGCGGGGTGGAGCAGCTCGGTAGCTCGCTGGGCTCATAACCCAGAGGTCGCAGGTTCAAATCCTGTCCCCGCTACGACAGAAGGACCCGGAGTCAACAGACTCCGGGTCCTTCGCTTGTGTGGGGGAACCTGTGTAACGGAGTTTGGTTTGCGGCCGTGTCGGGAAGTCGACAAAACGCCGAAGTGACTTCACTGGCTGCGGTATACCAGGTGTACGCAGGTTGCAGGTGGTGCGACGATGGCCCTTATGGGGGACAAGGCAATTCTGTTGGAATCAGGTCGGTTTGCGGACCCGCCCGTCGACGAGCGGGTCCCCGCCGTGCCCGATTCCGCCGCGACCTGTGAGGACACCAACGCCGACCTCGCCATCGACCCGACCGCCGGTATGCCGGCCGCCCAGGCATCCGAGGACGAGGCACGCCACCGTCGGGCGGCCGAGGCGGGCAGTGCCGAGTCGATGAGCGTCCTGGGCGCGCTCCTGCTGCGCCGGGGGGACCTCGACGGTGCCGAGCCGCTGCTGCGCGCCGCGACCAGCGCGGGCGACCGCGCCGGGGCCAACAACCTGGGTGTGCTGCTGCACCAGCGGGGCTACGCGGACGAGGCGGCCGGCTGGTGGCGGATCGCCGCTGTCGCCGGTTCCGCGGCCGCCGCCCATGCGCTCGGGCGCCACTACCGCGAGTGTGGTGACGAGCCGTCAGCCGAGTACTGGCTGCGGCAGTCGGCCGAATCCGGTCATGCGCTCGGTGCGTACGCGCTGGCCGATCTGCTGGAGCACCGCAGCGACGTCGGATCCGAACGCTGGTTCCGCGCCGCGGCGGACCAGGGCCACCGCGAGGCCGCGTACCGTCTCGCGCGCGTCCTGGACCGGCGGGCCCACGACGCCGCTGACCGCGACCTCATGGGCGCGGAGCTCGGCGACCGGGAGGCCCCGGGCGCCGGCGGCGTACGCGCCGATGGCGTCCGCCGTGGCGCCGCAGCGGAGGGCGGTGCGCTGCCCGATGGTGAGGCGGACCGGGACGCCACGGCCGAGGCGGAGCAGTGGTACCGGCAGGCGGCGGCGCGTGGACATCGGCGCGCCGCGCTCTACCTGGGGACGCTGCTGGAGGAGCGCGGCGAGGCGAAGGAGGCGGGCCGCTGGTACCTCACGGCCGCCAAGGACGGCGAGGCGCGCGCGGCCTGCTCGCTCGGCTTCCTGCTGCGCGATGCGGGCGACACCGACAGTGCCGCCATCTGGTGGCGCCGCGCCGCCCAGAAGGGCGACGGCAACGCGGCCAACGCCCTGGGAGCGCTGCACGCCGACCGCGGTGAGCCGCAGACGGCGGAGCGCTGGTACCGCGCCGCGCTCGACGCGGGCGACGTCAACGGTGCGTACAACCTGGGGCTGCTCTGCGCCGAGCAGGCCCGCACGCCGCAGGCCGAGCAGTGGTACCGCCGTGCCGCCTACGCCGGACATCGGGAGGCCGCCAACGCGCTGGCCGTTCTGCTGCTGCAGCGCAGCGACGCGGCGGGCGCCGAGCCGTGGTTCTCCAAGGCCGCCGAGGCGGGCAGCGTCGACGCGGCGTTCAACCTCGGGATTCTGCACGCCAGTCGGGACGACGACCGCACCGCGCTGCAGTGGTACGAGCGTGCCGCGGCGGCAGGTCACACCGACGCCGCGCTCCAGGTGGCCATCGCCCTGCTGAGGGACGGCAACGAGCAGGACGCCGAGCGCCATCTGCGGTGTGCGGCCGGCGGTGGCAGTGCCGAGGCGGCCTTCCGGCTGGGCGCGCTGCTCGAGCGGCGGCAGCGCCCCGAGGAGGGGGACGGCGGGACGACCGAGTGCGAGGAGTGGTACGAGCGTGCGGCCGAGCAGGGACACCGGCGGGCGCAGGTGCGCTGCGGGATGATCGCGGCGTTCCGCGGTGACAACGCCGAGGCCGCGCGGTGGTACCGCATCGCCGCCGAGGCGGGCAGCCGCAACGGCGCGTTCAACCTGGGCCTGCTCCTTGCGCGCGAGGGCAGCGAGCCGGAGGCGGCGCTCTGGTGGACCCGGGCGGCGTCGGCCGGGCACGGCCGGGCTGCGCTGCGGCTCGCGTTGCTCGCCGCGCGCCGTGGTGAGCTGGCGGAGGCGCAGCACTGGTGCTCGCGTGCGGTCGAGAAGGGTCCGCCGGAGGTCGCCGAGCGTGCGGCCCGCCTGCGGGACGCCCTTCAGCAGGAACTGACCGCGTAGCGCCGCTTCCGAGGCCCGCGTGGAACGCCTCCGCCCACCGCCGACCGTGGGGGTGGGCGGAGTGCCGCGCCGGGACGTGTGAGCGACGGGGGCTCAGGCGGAGGCAGCCTCCGAGAGGATTTGCGCTGGTCCATGGCGTGCGGCTAGAGTCATGTCTACCGCCGCGGGGTGGAGCAGCTCGGTAGCTCGCTGGGCTCATAACCCAGAGGTCGCAGGTTCAAATCCTGTCCCCGCTACGAGAACGAAGGCCCGGATCCCTCAGGGGATCCGGGCCTTCGGCATGTGATCCGGGCCTTCGGCATACAGAGGACCTCAGGCGGGGCCTGTGTGAGGCGCGCGGTCACGGAGTACAGAGCGCCGATCCGGGTGGTGTGACCGGGGCCGGGCGCGCAGATGGAGGCGGTGGAGTGCGGTGCGGTGGCCTGGCCGACGGCGCCGGGCTCAGGCGGCGCGGCAGTTCGGGCAGACGCCGCGGTAGGTGACCTCGACGTCCGAGACGGCGAAGCCGAAGCGCTCGTTGTCGGGCAGGTCGGCGAGCGGATTGCCGCCGGGGTGGACGTCGCGGACCGTGCCGCACTTCGCGCACACCAGGTGCTGGTGCGGGTGGTGCGCGTTGGGGTCGTACCGCATGGCGCGGCGGTCCGTGCTGACTTCGATCACCTCGCCGAGCGTGACGAGCTCGCCCAGCGTGTTGTAGACCGTCGCGCGCGAGATCTCGGGCAGGCGCGAGGCGGCGCGTGCGTGGACCTCGTCGGCGGTCAGGTGGACGTGGTCCCCATCGAGAACCTCGGCCACGACTCGCCGCTGAGCGGTGAGCCGCCAGCCGCGTGCACGAAGTCGTTCCAGCAGGTCACTCATGACATTCAGCCTAACAGTGCGGGAGCCATGCCCTGAACGGGTACGGTCTTCGGCATCTTCTTGACTTGGACTAAGTCCAATGTAGGATCGATTCCGGCACTTCGCCAAGGGACAGGACGATTTCGCAGGAGGCGCACGTGACGATGCAGGCTGAGGCGAATGGCCCGCTGACCACGGAGTCCGGGGCTCCGGTCGCGGACAACCAGAACAGCGAGACCGCGGGAATCGGCGGCCCGGTCCTGGTTCAGGACCAGCACCTGCTGGAGAAGCTCGCCCACTTCAACCGCGAGCGCATCCCGGAGCGCATCGTCCACGCACGCGGCGCCGGGGCGTACGGCACCTTCACCCCGACCGCGGATGTGACGAAGTACACGCGCGCGACGTTCCTCTCCGAGATCGGCAAGCAGACCGAGGTCTTCCTCCGCTTCTCCACGGTCGCGGGCAACCTCGGCTCGGCGGACGCGGTGCGCGACCCCCGCGGTTTCGCGCTGAAGTTCTACACCGAGGAGGGCAACTACGACCTCGTCGGCAACAACACCCCGGTGTTCTTCATCAAGGACGCCATCAAGTTCCCCGACTTCATCCACACCCAGAAGCGCGACCCGTACACCGGCTCGCAGGAGGCGGACAACGTCTGGGACTTCTGGGGTCTGTCGCCCGAGTCGACCCACCAGGTGACGTGGCTGTTCGGCGACCGCGGCATCCCCGCCTCGTACCGCCATATGAACGGCTACGGCTCGCACACCTACCAGTGGAACAACGAGGCCGGCGAGGTCTTCTGGGTCAAGTACCACTTCAAGACCGACCAGGGCATCAAGAACCTGACGACATCGGAGGCGGCCGAGACCTCCGGCCTCGACCCGGACAGCCACCAGCGCGATCTGCGGGAGTCCATCGAGCGCGGCGAGTTCCCGAGCTGGACCGTGCAGGTGCAGATCATGCCCGCGGCGGAGGCGGCCGACTACCGCTTCAACCCGTTCGACCTGACCAAGGTCTGGCCGCACGAGGACTACCCGCCGATCGAGATCGGCAAGCTGGAGCTGAACCGCAACCCGCAGAACATCTTCGCCGAGGTCGAGCAGTCGATCTTCTCTCCGGCGCACTTCGTGCCCGGCATCGGACCGTCCCCGGACAAGATGCTGCAGGGTCGTCTCTTCTCCTACGGCGACGCCCACCGCTACCGCGTCGGCATCAACGGCGACCACCTCCCCGTCAACCGTCCGCACGCGACCGAGGCGCGCACCCACGGCCGTGACGGTGTGATGTACGACGGCCGTCACGCCGGTGCGAAGAACTACGAGCCGAACAGCTTCGGGGGCCCGGCCGAGACCGGCCGACCGCTGTGGCAGTCCACCGCGGTCAACGGACGGACCGGCGACCATGTCGCCCCGTCGCACGCCGAGGACAACGACTTCGTCCAGGCGGGCAATCTCTACCGCCTGATGTCCGAGGACGAGAAGCAGCGTCTGGTGGACAACCTCGCCGGCTTCATCGCCCAGGTCTCGCGCGACGACATCGCCGACCGCGCGATCGCCAACTTCCGCAAGGCGGACGAGGACTACGGCAAGCGGCTGGACGCCGCGATCCAGGCCCTGCGCGGCTGACCGTCGCCTGTCGTACGAGGAGCCGGACCCCGTGGGGGAGTCCGGCTCCTCATCTCGTTGGGCGGCTGCCTCGGTCGCTGGTTCCTCGGACCGGCCGGAGCGCTCTGCTCGGGCCGGCCCGCTGGGCTTGTGCCGGGCCTGCTCAGCCCGCCAGTACGGAGGGCTGGGATCCGGCCGGGGCCCAGCAGCGGATGATGTCGCGGACGGAGACGACCCCGACGGGTTCATGGTCGTCGAGGACGATCAGATGCCGGAACCCGCCATGGCACATGGCTGCCGCGGCCTCCTCCAGGGTCCACTCGGGTGCTGCGAAGACGACGTCCGTCGTGGTGTGTGCGTGTGCCGTCTCCTGGTCGGGGTCCTGTCCTGCGCCTACGGAATTGAGGATGTCGCGCTCGGTGATGATGCCGAGCCCGCTGGTGTCGGTGTCGAGGACCACGGCCGCCCCGACCCGGCGGCCGGCCATCAGCCGGGCGGCCTGGCGGAGCGTGTGGGTGGGCCCGATTGTGAGGACCACCGTGCTCATGGCGTCACGGACGAGCATGGATGGAGCCACCTCTTTCGTGTCCGCTGGACCTGTGAATCCGCACGCCGCTTCCCGGCGCGACAGTTTCCCCGTGCCCGCATTGCCACGTGAAAGGATTCACAAGTTCACAAGCTTGGGGACTCTCATGTTCACATGCTCACGCTGAGGCAACAAGGGGGCGGATGGAGCACGTACGGATCAGTAGCGCTGATTGAGGTATCCGAGCAGCTCGTTGTGGAGCAGGCCGTTGGACGCCGCGGCATTCGCGCCCCCCGGTCCGCGGACGCCGTCCAGATCGGTGAACTCGCCACCCGCCTCCTGGATGATGATCGCGTTCGCCGCCATGTCCCACAGCGACAGCTCAGGCTCGGCGCACATGTCCACCGAGCCCTCGGCCACCATCATGTACGGCCAGAAGTCGCCGTACCCGCGCGTCCGCCAGCAGGCGCGCGTCAGGTCGAGGAAGCCGTCGAGCCGGCCCTGCTCCTCCCAGCCGCTGAGCGAGGAGTACCCCAGCGACGAGTCCTCGATCTTGCTGACCTTCGAGACCCGCAGTCGGGTGGCGGAGGTCAGGCTGCGCCCGGTGTACGCGCCCCCGCCCTGCGCCGCCCACCAGCGACGCCCCAGCGCCGGCGCCGACACCACGCCCACGACGGGCTGGAAGCCGCTGCCGCCGGGCACCATCAGCGAGATCAGCGTGGCCCAGACGGGGACCCCGCGGACGTAGTTCTTGGTGCCGTCGATGGGGTCGATGATCCAGCGGCGGGGGCCGGCGCCCTCGCTGCCGTACTCCTCGCCCAGTACGGCGTCGCGCGGCCGTGCGCGCGAGAGTGAGGAGCGGATCAACTCCTCGGCGGCCTTGTCGGCCTCACTGACCGGCGTCAGGTCCGGTTTGGTCTCGACCTTGAGGTCGAGGGCCTTGAACCGGTCCATGGTGGCGGCGTCCGCGGCGTCGGCGAGCACGTGGGCCAGGCGCAGATCATCGTGATAGTCGGGCATGGGCGAACAGTATCCAGGGAGGTTGGGACCTACCACACGAGCGTGTCCGTATGGGTGTGATCGTGCTCCGTCAGAGCTATTGACACTCCCTAGCGACCCGTCAATCCTCGTGCGCACGGCAGGCCATGTGAGCCGCATGGCCGGGGAGGCAACGGTGCCTACTGCGCGTGAATCCCTGCTGAACGCTGCGTTCGCGGCACTCGCGGGCCGGCCGTGGTCCGCTGTGCGGATGGTGGACGTCGCAGCGGCGGCAGGAGTGTCCAGACAGACGCTCTACAACGAGTTCGGCAGCAAGGACGGCCTGGCCCGGGCCCTGATACGGCATGAGGCCGATGTCTATCTCGCCGGTATCGAGGGCATGTTGGTCGCCGGCACCGGCACCGGCACCGGCACCGGCACCGGCACGGGCCGGGCCGCGCCGAGGGTGATGGATTCCGAAGGCGACGCCGACCCGGTCGCGCGGCTGGCGGCCGTCGCCGAGTGGACCGTCCGCAGCGCGCGAAGAAGCCCCCTGCTGCGCGCCGTTCTGACCGGCTTCTACAGCGAGCGACTGCCCTCGCCGGTCCGCGCGACGGGGGCCACGTCCTCGTACGTGCCGGCGCAGCGGCGGGCCGATGCCGTCCCGCCCTCGGCCGGTGAGTTGCTGCGCCAGGTCCGTGATCGTGCCCAGGCGGTGCTGGAGCGCGACCGGCCCGGGGAGGAGGCGCAACGGCTGGCCTGCGCCTGCGAGGTGGCCGTGCGGCTGGCGCTGTCGTACGTGGTGGTGCCGGCCGGGGCGGACGATCCTGCGCAGCTCGTACGCCGCTGTGTACCGGGTCTCCTGCCGCCGAGGGCGGCGGCCCGGCCATCCGCGCCGGTGCCTGGCCGCGGTGAGCGCCAGCCCGCCTGACGCCGCCGCCCGCGGTCTGCTGCCGGTCCCCGGGGACGCCGCTTCGCCCGATGAAGCGTCAGCTCGGCGGCGGGGCCCGGCCGATGACCGAGCGTCAGCGGACGCCGCCGGACAACTGCAGGCCCACCACGCCCACGATCACCAGCGTGATCGAGACGATCTTCAGGGTGGAGACGACGTCGCCGAGGAAGATCATGCCGTAGACGGCGGTGCCGGCCGCGCCGATGCCGGTCCAGACCGCGTACGCCGGACCGACGTCCAGCCGCTTCAGGGCGAGGGTCAGTAGTCCGAAGCTGCCGAGAGCGAAGGCGCAGAAGGCGATCGTCGGCCAGAGCCGGGTGAAGCCGTGGGAGAGCTTGAGTCCGACGGCGAAGCCGACCTCCAGGAGGCCCGCGACGATCACCAGCAGCCACGCCATGTTCGAGCCTCCCCGTTGGTGACCGCTTCGCCTGTCCTGGCGTGATTATGCCCTTGCCGTCCTGATTGCAGAGCAAACGTCCGGCTCTCAGTCTCCCTCGCGCCGCTCGCGCGTCGCGAGCAGCCGACGCAGCGAGAACAGCCGGGCCGGATCCGCGTGCCCCTCCGCCACCCAAGCGTCCAGGGCGCAGTCCTTCTCGTCGTGGCTGCACGCGCGCGGGCACTCCGCGGTGCCCGGCACGAGGTCGGGGAAGGCGTTGATGACCCGCGAGGGATCGACATGGTGCAGGCCGAAGGACCGTACGCCCGGGGTGTCGATCACCCAGCCCCCGTCGGAGCCCTCGCTGCCGGGCAAGGGCAGCGCCAGGGCCGAGGTGGTGGTGTGCCGGCCGCGTCCGGTCACCGCGTTCACCACGCCGGTCGCCCGCTGCCGCTCCGGCACCAGGGCGTTGACCAGCGTCGTCTTGCCCACCCCGGAGTGGCCGACGAAGGCGGTGATCCGGCCGTTCAGGCGCTCGCGCACTCGGTCCGCCGCGGCGCCGTCCCTCAGCTCCTCGCGGTTGGTCACCACAAACGGCACGCCGAGCGGCTCGTACGTCTCCAGCAGCGTTTCGGCGGAGGCGAGGTCGGACTTGGTGAGCACGAGCAGCGGTTCGAGGCCGGCGTCGTAGGCGGCGACCAGGCAGCGGTCGATGAGGCGGGGGCGCGGCGGCGGGTCGGCCAGGGCGGTGACGATGGCGAGCTGGTCGGCGTTGGCGACGACCACCCGCTCGTACGGGTCGTCGTCGTCCGCCGTGCGCCGCAGCACCGAGGCCCGCTTCTCGACCCGGACGATCCGGGCGAGGGTGTCCTTGTCGCCGGACAGGTCGCCGACGATGCCGACGTGGTCGCCGACCACCACGGCCTTGCGGCCCAGTTCGCGGGCCTTCATCGCGGTGATGATGCGGTCCTCGACGAGACACGTCAGCCGACCGCGGTCCACGGTCAGGACGAAGCCGTCGCTCGCGTCCTCGTGCTTCGGCCGGATGCTCGTACGCGGCCTGCTGCCCTTGCGGCCCGGGCGGACCCTGATGTCTTCCTCGTCGGTGTGCTTGCCGTAGCGGCGCATGACCGGACCGCTCAGGCTCTCCGTGCGGGGACCCGCCCCGCCGGTTCGCCGAGCATCGCGGTCCACAGGTCGGTGAAGCCGGGCAGGGTCTTGGCGGTGGTGCCGACGTTCTCCACCTCGACGCCGTCGACCGCCAGGCCGATGACCGCGGCGGCCGTGGCCAGCCGGTGGTCGTCGTAGGTGTGGAAGACCCCGCCGTGCAGCGGGCGCGGGCGGATGCGCAGCCCGTCGGAGGTCTCGGTGACGTTGCCGCCCAGCGCGTTGATCTCCTTGGTCAGCGCGGCGAGGCGGTCGGTCTCGTGCAGCCGCAGGTGCGCGACGCCGCGCAGCACCGACTCGGACTCGGCCAGGGCCGCGACCGCCGCGATCCCGGGGGTCAGCTCGCCGACCTCGCCGAGGTCCACGTCGATGCCGAGGACGCGGCCGCTGCCGGTGAACGTGAGCCCGGCGTCGGTGAGTTCACAGGAACCGCCCATTTCGGTGAAGATGTGGCGCAGTGCGTCACCGGGCTGAGTGGTGCGCTCGGGCCAGTCCGGGATGGTGACCCGCCCGCCGGTGACCAGGGCCGCTGCCAGGAACGGCTGGGCGTTGGACAGATCCGGCTCGACCACCAGGTCCCGGCCGAGCAGCGCGCTGGGCTTGACCCGCCAGACGTTCGGCTCGCCGCCGGCCTCCGGGGTGTCCACCTGGGCCCCGACGGTCCGCAGCATGTCCACGGTCATACGGATGTGGGGCAGGGACGGCAGGGAGTCGCCGATGTGCCGCACCTCCACGCCCTGGTTGAAGCGCGCCGCGGACAGCAGCAGGGCGCTGACGAACTGCGAGGACGAGGAAGCGTCGATCTCGACCGGCCCGCCGTCCAGCGCGCCTCCGCCGAACACGGTCAACGGCAGGGCGCCGCGGTTGTCGTCGTCGATCCGGGCGCCCAGTGCGCGCAGCGCGTCGATCACGCCGTGCAGCGGCCGTTCGTAGCTGCGGGGGTCGCCGTCGAAGCGGACGGGGCCGTCGGCGAGGGTTGCGAGCGGCGGCAGAAACCGCATGACCGTACCGGCGTTGCCGACGTCGACCGTGGCCGGGCCCTGCAGTCCGGAGGGGATGACCCGCCAGGCCTCGCCGCTGCCGGGGGCGCTGCCCGGGCCCGATGTGGTGCTGGAGACGGTCTCCTCGATGCCGACGCCCAGCGCGCGCAGGCCCTCCGCCATGAGCAGGGTGTCGCGGGAGCGCAACGGGCGGCGCAGCCAGCCCGGTTCCGAGGAGAGCGCGGCAAGGACGAGGCCGCGATTGGTGACCGACTTCGATCCGGGCACGGTGACGGTCGCGTCGACGGGGCCGGACGCGAACGGGGCGGGCCAGTGGGCGGTGTGCACGGGATTACCGGTCATGGCCTTCACTTTAGTGGTTCGCACGGAGCGCAGATCTTGATCAAAATCGGAGAAACCCCCGCGAAATACAACGGTGGTAGGGACGTCACAGGCCCAGCAGCCATCGGCCGCCGCCGATGAGCGAGCTGATCGTGACCGCGTGGAAGAGGAACAGCCACAGGGCGGCCGGCACGTTCGTGAGCCGGGCGAGCTGGTCCGCGTCGGAGTCTGGGGCTCCGCCCCGGCGCCGCTTCGTCTGCAGTTCGAAGACCGGCCGTACGCCACCGAGGAGCAGGAACCACACCACGCCGTAGGCGAAGGCGGCCTGGACCGAGGCCTCGGTGAGCCAGGAGACGAGGAAGAACGCGGCGCCGGTGACGAGGAGTGTCAGCACGCCGTATGCGTTCCTGATCATCACCAGCATCGCGACCAGCAGCACGATCGCGCCCCACAGCAGCAGCGTGATGTGCCCGGCGACCAGGAGCCAGGCGCCTCCCAGGCCCAGCAGCGAGGGCGCGATGTAGCCGGCGGCGGCCGTCAGGACCATGCCGATGCCGGTGGGCTTGCCGCGCGAGACCGTCAGGCCCGAGGTGTCGGAGTGCAGCCGGATCCCGTCCAGGCGGCGTCCGCTGAGCAGGGCGACGAGGCCGTGCCCGCCCTCGTGGGCGATCGTCACGGCGTTACGGCTCAGCCGCCAGGCGGTCTGCGGCACCACGGCCGCGAGGGCGACGGCCGCGGTCACGGCCACCAGCCAGACCGAGGGGTCCGGCTGCGTGCCTATGACGCGGTCCCACAGATCGCCGATGTTCGTGCTGTCCATGGACGGGCGGCTCCCTCGTGGCGGTACGGGTGTGCTGTGTGCTGTGTGCTGTGTGCTGTGTGCTGCGTGCTGCGTGCGGAGTCGGCATGCGGCATCGGCATGCGGGGTGTGCGGATACGGCATCGGGCGTGTCGTGTCGCACGCGCGTCGTGGCAGTGTGGCACTTATGTGCGGTCGATACTCAGCGAGCCGGAGACCCGAGGATCTCGTCGGGCTGTTCGACGTGGCGAAGTGGGAGCCCAAGGAGGCCCTCGCCCCGGACTGGAACGTCGCCCCGACGAAGGACGTCTACGCCGTCCTGGAACGCCGGGACAAGGAGTCGGACAACCCGGACCCGGTGCGCCAGCTCAGGATGCTGCGCTGGGGCCTGGTGCCGTCCTGGGCGAAGACGCCCGAGGTCGGGGTGAAGATGATCAACGCCAGGGCGGAGTCGGTCCACGAGAAGTCCTCGTTCAAGAAGGCGTTCTCCTCGCGGCGCTGCCTGCTGCCCGCCGACGGCTACTACGAGTGGGTCACCGCCACGTCCGAGCGCGCGCTGGAAGAGCAGGGCAAGCGCAAGAGGCCCCGCAAGCAGCCGTACTTCGTGACACCGGCCGACGGTTCGGTCATGGCGATGGCCGGCCTCTACGAGTTCTGGCGTGACGGGACCCTGCCCGCGGCGCATCCCCGGTCGTGGTGGGTGACCTGCACCGTGGTCACCACCGAGGCGGAGACGACGCCGCTGGCCGGGGCGGAGGAGTCCGGCGCCGAGGAGTCCGGCGCCGAGGGGCCGAAGGCGCTGGCCGACATCCATCCGCGGATGCCGCTGGTGCTGCCCCGGGACCGGTGGGGCGCCTGGCTCGACCCGTCGCGGACCGACGCCGACGAGCTGCGGTCGCTGCTCGCGCCGCCTCCGCCGGGGATGATGCGCGCCTACCCGGTCTCCACGGACGTCAGCAACGTCCGCAACAACGGTCCCGAATTGCTGGAGGAGCTCGAAGCCCCGCAGGAGGGCACGCTGTTCTGACCCGCCGGCCGGGTGCCGGGTGGCTTGCGGAGTGGGTGACGTTCGGCGTCCTCGGGGCGGGTGACGTTCCGCCTTCCTCGGCTCGGGTGACGTTCGGCCGTCCCCGGCGTGGGTGACGGGGCGTCCTCGGCCCGGGTGATGTTCCGTCCCCGGCCGCGGTGACGTTCCGCCGTCCTCGGCGTGGGTGACGGGGCGTCCTCGGTTCCGGTGACGTTCGGCCGTCCTCGGCCCGGGTGATGTTCCGTCCCCGGCCGCGGTGACGTTCCGCCGTCCTCGGCGTGGGTGACGGGGCGTCCTCGGTTCCGGTGACGTTCG